>NZ_ABVL01000028.1 GCF_000173075.1 Chthoniobacter flavus Ellin428 | reverse complement strand
TGGGTGCGCAGGACCTTGATCATCTCCACGAGTTGCTGGCGGTGGGTGACGCTCTCGCTCAAGGCCAGTTGCTCGCGGCAGAGCGGCGGATCGGCCGGCGGACGTTTGCTCTGGGCAAAGCGTTCGATGAGCGCCGCGTCGATGGGATCGTTTTTCGCAATGATCCCTTCCGACAGCCCGAAGTAGTAGATGCGGGCGGCATTGGCGATGGTGAAGGCAATGCCTGCCTCCTGGAGCGCCAGGCACATGGGCAGATGATAGGGGCCGGTCGATTCGCAGACCACGTGGCCAGCGGCCGACAGCTTCTTGATTTGGACGATGAACTTGCGCTGTCCCTCCTTGGTGTTGGCAAACTGCCAGCGGCGGTTCTGGCCGGCCACAACGAGGGTGTCCTTGGAGACGTCGACTCCGAGGTAGCATGAGGGTGATGACATAGGTTAGACTCTTTCTTGGGTTTACGAGCTCGGCGGGGCAGGGATGCCTGGCCTCCGGCTCTGGCAACTGTTCGAGTTGGCAAACCTGAGAAGCTCCGATCGATCGTGCTGAGCGACGCTCTGCGGCTAATTACCGCGACGCCTGAATGAAACGATCTCACCGAAGCTGGCGGGGTCGCGGGGATCAGCCGCGACTCCGCTCCTCAGTTAAGCGCACGCTTCAAAAGAAGCAGCGCTCCCGAAAACAGACCAACCAAAGCACTTTTCCAACAACCAAGAATGACGGCCTTGTTTTTGCGCTTCGCGCACCTGTGTACCGTGCTTATCGACAGCGGCGCCGTTGCCAGCTTCTCTGGGACCTCTGCGTCTCTGCGTCTCTGCGTTTTTCCTTTACGGCGCACTCACCAGCTTCTGCACCGCCGCGGTGATGCCGGCGTTGTCGGTGGCGATGATGTCCAGGGCGTCGCATTCACCCACAAAGGGCGAGCGGGTGTAGAGCAGTGCGGCTTCGCTCGGGCCGGGGGAGGCGAAATTGCGGGGCAGGATTTCGCCGCGCGCCTGGTCGAACAGGAGAATGTTGTTCGATGGCGTGCCAAAGAGGATCAAGTCCGTGGTGGTTGTCTTCCATTGCGGATACCGATTCGGCGAACGCAACGGCTGGAGGCTTTCCACCACGCCGCCCGGTTTCACCGAGCCGATCGACACCACGCGCCCTTTCTTTTGGTAGAAGTTCTTCAACGCCTGCACCTGCGCGGCGAGGGCTTTGTCCGCTTCCTGTTCGGGCGTGAGCGCGATGGTCAGCGGCACTTTCTTGCGCGAGGCAAATTTGCTGACCACGGCTTGTTCGCGGACCTGCACCTGCGCGCGAGGGGTGACGGTGGTGGGAGCGTGATTGGTGACCTTGGCCGTTTCCGTAAGGCCGGTGAGCAACTCAGTAGCGGTGACGGTGTATTCGCCGTCGTCCGTCTCGCGCAGCGGCAGCCGCGCGGTGGTATCCGTTACGGTATAGACGGTGGCGGAATCATTCGGACCGGTGACGGTCAACTGGACCGGCACACCGCCCATGTGTTTCTCGCCGGACAGGATGACGCGGGCCTCGTAAAAGCCGCTCACGCCTTTATCGAGAACGATCTCCGGTTTGGTGATCTCGCCCGGCGGCAGCGCGTACCAGCGGAAACCGTCCTTGGTGAGATCCACCTTCGCGGCTTCCTCCGGAGTGAGCTTCTTGCCGAGTTGCACGTCGTAAATCGGCCGGTCGGTGCTCCATTTCAGCGCGCCGATCTGCGGTTTCACATACAGGCTCGCGTTGCCCTTGAACTTCCAGACCTCGGGCTTGCTCGCTTTGGGATCGGGCGGCAGCAAACGCTCCTTCGCTTCGTCACCTTCGGCGTAGCCTTGATTCACTACGGTGACGTATTGCGTATCCATGCAACGGGTGGGGATGGCCCAGACGGTCTGGCTTTCCGAAGCGGCCAGGGGCGCGGATACGCCATCCATCGCCGAGCAGAGCTTCGAGATATTTTCCGCGTTGCGGGTGAAAAGCATCGGTGTGGGGTCGAAGTTCGATTCGGTGACGTACGCCGCGACCTTCATGCTGGTTTTGGTGAAGGCCACCGGGCAGGTCGATTCCTCATCGGCGAGGATGCGCCCGCCGTGGTCGATGAACTTTTGCAAAACTGGCGTCAGTCCGGAGCCCCAGTTCCAGCTCGAGTCCGGCTGGTCGAGGCCGACGAGCAGGATGGCTTTCATCGAGGAGGGCAGAGGACCGCGGAGTAATTCCTGGTAGGTAATGACGCGCGCCGGCCAGCCCGCCGCGTGGCAGAGGAACAGCGTCCTCGGCGACCTTGCCTTCGTGAGAGGCTTGCAGGAGTTCTTCCTCGCTGGGGTTCTCTGCGGTGAGCACGCGCCGCTGTACGGCCTGCAGGTGGCCGTAGAAAATGCCGATGGTGGCCATCGGTTCGGTGCGCGCATACACGCCGCCGAACTTGTGCATCCAGGCATTCATCTCCGTCTGGGCTGCGACGGTCACGGGATGGGCGCCATCGCCTTCCTGATGCGCGAGGAAATTCGTGCCGACACCCTGCACGCCGCGGGTGAGCAGGAGCGCGCAGGCGCGTTGCCAGGCTTCGCGGCCGTAGAGGAAGTAGTGATTATCGAGCAGGCCCCAGGTGATTTTCTTCGGAAAATAACTGCGGAGGCGATCGGCGAGGGCGACGCAATGCAGTGGCTTCGCAGCGTGCGTTTCATTGGCATCGAAGGCCTGTTGGACGGCCATCCCTTCATTCATCGTGCGTCCGGGCAGGCTCGCCCAAGGCCAGCCGCCGCGGGCTCCGGCGCTCGGCGCACTGCCGAAGGATCCCGTGGTGAAGACGAAACGCGGGTTCACGGACCGCACCGCTTCCGCGAAGTAGCCGTACTGTTGGTAGGAGGTCTCGTAGCGGTCGACGTATTTGGTGAACTCGGCTTCCGTTTTCACCGGTTGCTCGAAACGCTGCTCCGGCGCCCCGAGGCTCGGCGCGCGCGGCACCCGCGGCTGCGGCGTGTTGAGAAAGGTGACCATCGCTTCGCCCCACGGCGTGGCGGGATGGGGCAGCGCGGAGTAGAGGTCAGCGGCGTAACCGGCGTTGTTCGAGCCGACGCAGAAGCCGGCGAAATTGGGCAGGCGCGCGAAGCGTTGCGCGGCGAGCGAGAGGCTGCGGTAGAGCGGGGCATGCCAGTCGGGCAGGGTGTGGGCGAAGATGGCGAGGTTCGGATGCTGGAAATCGGGGCGTGTCCAATTGTTGTCGTACTGCAGGCCAAAGCGGACATTGTTGCGCGCCAGGGCCGCGCCACGCTTTTCAAAACTCTCGGCGTCGATGGGCGCGGGCAGCGAGGTGACCGGCTCGAAGACGGTGTCGTAGTTTTGGGCCGCGAGCATTTTGGCGTACGCCTCGGGGTCGGTGCCTTTCTTGAAGAAGCCGCTGCTCATGCCGTGCGGGAGCGCCGCAGCGTAGAGAGTGAGTGGCGAAACGGGCACCTCGGCGCTGAGGTAGCGGTGGATGCCCGAGCCGCGATCATAGGGCACGGTGGGCGGCAGGGGTTTCTTGAGAACGGCGACGTCAGCGGCCCACTCCTTGGCGTTCGGAAATTCCTCCGGTGTGGTGAGGTTGCGCACCGAGATCTTCGGTCCGTCGCCGGGGACCGCGAGGTTGATCGGGACGAGCACTTCGCGCGGGTTGCCGGGCTTGACCGGCTGCAGGCCGGCCTGGAAAGTCACCGGCGCGCGGCCATCCACGGAGAGGGTGTACGGCTTGCCAGGTTCATTTTGCGGCAGGAGCAGGGTGAGCGAACGCCACGGGCCCGCCTGCTTATAGATGATTGTGTTGCCGACCTTGAGTTCCACGTTCTTCACCGCCGGCCCGCCTTCGCCCTGGATGAAGATCGGGAAGAGCCACAGTTCGTAGCGACCGGTCATGGTCGCGCCGGAGTTGGCGGTGCGCGCGGTGTCGTCGGCCGTATAGATATGGCGCAAGCCGCGGCGCCAATCGATGGCGCGCAGCCAGTGGTTGCCCGGTTGCACGACGTCGTCGGTCGGCAATTGGAAGGGGGAGTTCGCTTCGCCACCCTGACGCAGTTTCAGCGGGATTTGCTCCTCGCTTTTGCCGCGGAAGATAGGACGGCCATTCAGCGTGAAGTCGGGCCAGGCGATTTCCTCGTCGCCGTCTTTGTGCCGGACGGTTTGGTGAGTCGGCGCGTAGCCGTCGGAAAAGGCGATCGGCAAGTCGTACCGGACAAGGGTGAGCCGGCCAATGAATTGCGCGGGGGCAGGGGTGGCGGTGGGTTTGGCGGTCGATGCCGATGGAGGTGGTGGCGTCCCGGCGCCACTAAGCGAACCAAGTGCGGCCAGCCAGATACCGGACGCCGCAAACTGGGGGAGGAGCGAGCGCATGAATTAATGGATGGATGGAAACGGAGCGGATGAAAAGCGAATACGCGTTACTGATTCGTTCAGAGATGGCGGAACGGATTTCCGTTCGACAAATCCCGCGCGTCGCCGCCTACTGGCGCCGTTCGACCGCATGATTTCGCTGACCATCGACCAAGTGACGAAGCGCTTCGGTGACACCGTGGCGTTGCACCAACTCGACCTCAAAATCGAACCGGGTGAGATATTCTTCCTGCTCGGACCGAGCGGTTGTGGCAAGACGACCCTGCTGCGGAGCATCGCCGGGTTCATCGTGCCGGAGGAGGGGAGGATCTTCTTCGGGACCGAAGACGTCACCCATCAACCGCCGCACCGGCGCAACACCGGCATGATGTTCCAAAGCTACGCGCTGTGGCCGCACCTGACCGTCGCGCAGAACGTGGCCTTCGGTTTGGAGGAGCGAAAGTTGGCCCGGCCGGAGATCGAGAAGCGGGTGGCGGAAGCGCTGGCCTTGGTGAAACTGGAAGGGTTGGGCGGGCGCAAAATTCACCAGCTTTCGGGTGGTCAACAACAGCGCGTGGCGCTCGCTCGTGCGCTGGTCATTCGGCCGCAGTGTCTGTTGCTCGATGAGCCGCTATCGAATCTCGATGCAAAACTCCGGCTGGAGATGCGAACGGAAATAAGGCGCATCTGCAAGGAGTTCGGACTGACGGCTATTTACGTGACACACGATCAAAAGGAAGCGCTATCGATCGCGGATCGCATGGCGATCCTGGAAGGCGGTCATATTCGACAAATAGGGAAACCTGTCGAAGTGTATCGCGCTCCAGTATCGCGATTTGTGGCTGATTTTATGGGGGAAACGAATTTTATTGATGGAAGGGTCAAGGCGAATAATTACGGTCTGGAAGTAGAAACTTTGTTCGGCCTTTTTTCCGCGGTAGTTCCAGCGAAAGGAAGCACGCTGAAAGTCGGCGATGAGTGCGTAATATCTATTCGCCCGGAGAGTTGGCAGCTCTCCACCACCGCGCCAAAAAGTAACACCGTGGCCGGCCGAATCGAGGACTGCATGTACCTCGGCGAGACCGCCCAGTACCGTTTTACCGCGGCTGGCGGGGCGCTCAAGATTTACGAACTAAACCCCCGTTTCGTAGGCCATGGTAGCGACCGCGAGGTCTTCGCCAGCGTGTCGCCGGACGACGTCGTGGTGCTGCCCCGCTGACCCTTTTATGGCCCGCCAATTGCCCCTCCTCCTGGCGCTGATTTGCGTGCTGGTCGGACCCATTTTGCTGCGCCCCAAGGGCGAAGGAATCCTGCTCGCAGGTGAGCGGACGGTGGTGATTATCACGCCCAACAATGAGTCAATCCGGTCCGAATATGGGCGCGCTTTTGAGGATTGGTACCGGGCCAAACATGGCCAGCGGGTGCACGTCGATTGGCGGATTCCGGGCGGGACCAGCGAGATCGGGCGCTACATCGATGCCGAGTTCATCGCCTCATTTCAGAACTACTGGCTGGGCGCCCTGCACCGCCCCTGGAGCAAGTTGGTGGAGAGCAGCTTCAGCAATCGCAAGGTGACCTTGGGGCCGGACCCGGCGAAGGATACGCCCGAGCAGCAGGCCCGCCGGGCCTTTCTCGATTCCCAAATCGGCTCCAAGCTGGACCTGTTCTTTGGCGGTGGCGCTTACGATTCTCAGCAAGCAGCGGGGAAAGGCTTTCTCGTGGATTGCGGCTTTCTCAAGGAACACCCGGAGATGTTTGGCGATGGGCCGGGGCAGATTCCAAAGGTCGTCAGCGGCGAGCCGTATTGGGATCCGCAGGGGCGTTGGATTGGCACGGTGATCTCCTCCTTCGGGATCTGCTACAACCCGGAAACGCTCCAGCGACTGGGAATCGCGCAGCCACCGAAGCGGTGGGCCGACCTGACGTCGCCGCAGTATTTCCACGCGATCGCCCTGGCCAACCCGACACAGAGCGGTTCGGTCAACAAGACCTTCGAGATGGTGATCCAGCAGCAAATTCAGGAACGCCTCGGCGGTCGCAAAGTGACCCCGGAGGAAGAGCAGGCCGCGGTGCGCGAGGGCTGGGTGGCGGGGATGCGGCTGCTGATGAAGATCGGCGCCAATGCCCGCTACTTCACCGACTCCTCGACCAAGATCGCGCTCGATGTGGCGGCCGGGGAGGCGGCGGCGGGCATGACGATCGACTTTTACGGACGTTTCCAAAACGAGGCGGTGCGCCAGCCGGATGGCAGTTCACGGCTGCAGTATGTGAATGCGGAGGGTGGCACCTCGTTCGGCGTCGACCCGATCGGGCTGTTTCGCGGCGCGCCGAATCGCGAGGTGGCGAAAGAGTTCATCGCCTTCCTGATGTCGCCTGAGGGGCAGAAGTTGTGGAACTGGAAAGTCGGCACGCCGGGCGGACCAAAGCACTATGCGCTGCGCCGGTTACCCATCCTGCCGGCCATGTATGCGCCAAAGTATCGCGAATTCCGGTCCGATCCCGATGTGGATCCTTACGCACAGGCGCGCGAGTTCGTCTATCACGACCAATGGACGGCGGCGCTCTTCCGTCAGATCGCCTTCATTTTTCGCGTAATGTGCATCGATTCGCATGAGGAGCTTCAGCATGCGTGGGAGGCGTTGCAGGTCGCGCAGTTTCCGCCGGAGGCGACGCGGGCTTTTGAAGACGTGAGTGTCGTCGACTATGCGGCGGCGACGGGCCGGATTCGGGAGTCGCTGGGTGGCCCCGACCGCATTCACGAAGTGCAACTGGCCAAGGAGTTGGCCGATCATTTCCGCGCCCAATATATCCGGGTCGCCGAACTGGCGCGTGCCGGGCGTTAAGGTGACTCAGGCGTTGATTCGCCAGATGGTGATGTTGAGCACCGAGGCGAAAGTGACCCAGGCCAGATACGGCGCGAGCAGCCAGGCCGCGGGCACGGACACGCGGCGGAATTGGGCGATGGCCACAATGATTGCCAGCCAAAGGAGCAGGATGTCGAGAGCCGCCCAACCTGGCGCGCGCAGGCCGAAGAAGAGCAGGGGCCAGAGGACGTTTAGGACCAGTTGGGCGAAGTAGGTGGTCATCGCGGGAATGACCTCATTCTCCGATCCACGCCGCCAGACCAGCCACGCTGCAATGGCCATGATCAAATAGAGCACTGACCACACGGGCGCGAACACCTCTTCCGGCGGGTTCCACGATGGCTTCGCCAGCAGGTGGTACCAGCTCCCCAGCGAACTGCTGGCCGCCAGGGCACCAAACGCGCTCGCTCCGAAGGTCGCCCCAATCAGGACAAACAGGGAAAGCCAATGGTACTTTTTGGACGTATCCATCCCGAAAGGAACGAATCTCGGGTGGTGCGCGGATGCCTGGAGCAATTTAAACAAAACGGTGGCCGCTGCTGAATTAAACGCAGAGGACGCCGAGAACGCAGAGGGCCGCAGAGAGAAGTCACTGTCTGGTTGTCCCATTGTCCGATGGTCTCTCTTCCTTGGCGTCGCTGCGGAAGAGATCCATCCGACCACGGCCACTGAGCCACTTCAGCTTCTCGCTTTCGATTTTCTCCGCATCGTTCCCTTGGGTATCGACGATCTGCAGCGTGTGGGGCGGCTCACCCTGCGTGGTCGCATAGATCAGCGAGAGCCGGGAATTCGTATTCCGGAAAAAAGGCCGGCTCTGGTCCATGTTGCTGGCGGGACGAACCAACGCGCCGAAGATCTCCGTGCTCGCGGAACCCTCCGTCGAGAGTACGCCGCTTTCGCCGCCCGCGCTCAACCCGAGACACCAAATCGTCGCGCCATGGCTGAAGATGCCGTGCTTCTCGTTGTTCCATTGGCAGGCCCAGACCGATTGTGGCTGGCTGAATTGGAAATCCGCTCCCACCACATTCTCCATGAAGAGCTTTCCACAACCTTCGGTGTTGTCGTAATGGCCCGGACAGGTGTTCTTCAGCACGAGCGTGGCGGGGGAAAGATTGCGCAGCCCGTCGAATTCCAGGCATTCGATCGACACCACGCGCTTCGCGCCGGGTTCGTCGAAAATGAGGGCCGCATCTTCCGCCGGGAGTCGGCTGCTGCGGGTGATGCGGCTGTGCAAGCCGAAGAGGCGCTCGATCTTCCCCCGGATATGGACCGCCGTTTGCACGCCATAATCGCCTGCCGGGAAGTAAATCGTTTTCGCCCCGGAATCGATCGCCGCCTGGATTGCCGGCGCCCAATCGTCGCCATCCTTCTTGTCGGCAAACCGGAAGATGTTCACCCAGTCCTTATGAATATCGCCCCAGACGACCTCGGGGACATTTTCGATGGGCAAGGTGAGCGGCCTGGCCGCCGCACCGTGAGTGGTGACGATGCTGTCGCCGCAGTATTCGTCGATCTTTGGCCCGGCGACGGTCGTGTCCTTCCACTCCATCGTTTTGCCATCCACGAGTTCCCGTTTGCGGATCGCCATATTGTATCCGGCGGTTTCCACCCGCAGGGCGCAGAGCGCTCCTTCGCATTGGATCGCCGCGACATCTTTGCTGCCGCCCTTCAGCGAGGAATCCAGCAACGTCACCATCGAGTCCGCGCTCAGGCTCATCAACGCCGTCGCCTTGTTCGTGCTCGTTAATTGGCGGATCGCCAGGATGCTGCCCATGTTCTTGATGCCGCCGAGTCGCTGCCCTTCCACGGCGATCTGTTCCATGGTCGTCGTCGCATCCGCTCCGCTGGCGAGCACGCCGTAGTCGTAGCCTTTGACGTGGAGGTTCTTGATCAGGGCCGCGCCTCCCGTTTTGGGCGCCAGCTCGAGCCCGACGAGTCCTGCCCCGTCCGCGCTGCGAATCTGCAAGTCATCGAGTTGTCGCAGCAGGTTGGACGTCACTTCCAGAGCCTTCGCGCCGCTGTTTCCCTTGCCGGTGTCGATGGTGAGATGGCAGATGCTGATGCCCGCTGCGCACTCGTTCCACATGCCGTCCGGCACTGTGGGTGCCGGGCTGCTGTCGATTTTCCAGGCCGCATGGGCATCTTCCGGGCGCAGGAATCCGCTGCACTTGTCACGAAGCTTGATCACCGTTTTGTCCGGGCCGGCACCGATGACGCTCAGCGATCGGCCGCTGACCAGTTGATCGGTCACGAGATAGGTGCCGGGTGGAATGTAGAGCGTGTTGTGATCGAGCGCCGGTTGGTTGGACAGCACGCGAAACGCTTCGCGAAAGGCCGCGGTGTCGTCGGACTTGCCATCACCGAGCGCGCCAAACGACTCCTTCAAATCGACGTAGCCGCAATCACGCGGCAGCAATGTCTCCGCGCCATCGAAGCTCACCCCGGCCAGCGGATCGCGCCGCGCCCGCAGGAATTGCGAGGGCCGCAGCGCCCCCTTGGTCAGCCGCACCTCATCGATCTTGCCGCCGAAGCTCGAGTGTTCGCGTCCCCCGCCAATATAGAATGGACCCGAGTCCCATTTCATTTCGCCGGGAATCGGGATCGTCTTCACCTGATAGTAATCGATGTAACACGAGGCCGTCTTCACGCTCGCGTCGTAGACAAAGGCGATGTGCCGCCATTCCGAAGTCCCATTGCGGACCTGCGCGCTGGTTCCGAAATGTCCGCCACGGAAGTGGATCGTCGCGGCGCCGGGCGGGGTGAAAAAGCCATGCAGATAGGTCTGGTTCTGCTGTTCGAAATACAACGCCTCCAGGCCCCATTCGGCCGCCGCATCGTTCAGTCGCGATTTCATGGCCAGCGGCCCGCTCCATTCCGCATTCGGTTTGCAGAAAAGCTCCAGCGTCACGCTTTGTCCGGCCAGTCCGGCTTTCGCCATATTCACGGCGATCTCCAGCGCGTCGTTCTGCTTGTCGTCGGATTGAAAGCTCAGGCTGGCGCTATTGGGGTAGGAGAGCTTTTGCAGCGGATCGTAAATGAATGGGCCCGGCACCTCGTCGTTAAAGAAAAACACGCCGCTATCCATCCGCCGGGCCGGTCCGAAGGCCGCGCCGTGTCCCTCTGGCTTTACGTCATGTTCAAATCGCCAGAACCCGATCACCTCCGGCTTTGGCCCAGATTTGTCGGCCGTTGCGACCGGCCTGGTTTTGGTGGCTGCTATCACTGGGACTGCACAAACACCGGTAACCACGACCAGCAGCGTCAACCAGCGGACGGGGGACTTCAGCATGGAGCCGAGCATAGGCGGATGATGCGTCTCAGGTGAAGGATTTTACGTCAAAGCGCGGGCGGGAAAAAAGGGCAGCGAAGACGCCTGCGAATCACTCAGATGACGCGAATGGGGAAGGATTTCATTTGTGTCATTCGAGTGATTCGCAGGCACTTCTTCTCTCTGTAAAAGTTTCAGAAGGACCTGCGTAATACTCCGTTCGGCTGGCGGCTGAATTTCTCTTTCAAACGCGCCGCAGTTGCAAAGTGCGAGACTTCTGGCAAATAACGCGCTCCTCATGTCCGCACTCCTTCACGATTTGCTTCTTCGTCTTGACCAGTGGCACGCCACGCTGCAACAGCTTGGCTGGGTCGGCGTGCTTGGCTATGCGATCGGCCTGGTTGTCCTCCAGATGGCCTTCGTCCCGCTGGCCGTCTTTGGCGTCGCCGCCGGGGCGATCTTCGGTTTCTGGAAGGGAGTGATCGCGATTACCATCGGGACGAATATGGGGGCAGCGATCAATTTCCTCATTTCGCGCTACGTCGCCCGCGGAGCGGTCAGCCGGTATCTCTCGCATCACGAAAAGTTCCGGCTCATTGATGCGGCGATCGGCCGCGAGGGTGGCAAGATCGTCGCTTTGCTGCGCCTGTGCCCCATGCCGTTTGGGCTTTGCAACTACGCTTACGGTCTTACGGCCATTCGGTTCTGGCCCTATTTCATCGCAACCTTCCTGTCGATCATTCCGGCCAATTGCTTTTTCGTCTGGATTGGCGCCAGCGCGCACGATCTGGCCGCGGCGTCGAGTGCCGATCACTCTCACCAGACCGGTAAATACATTTTGCTCGGGGTGGGTGCCATCGCCGGGATTTGCGCGCTCAATTACATTGCGCGGATTGCCAAGGCCGCAGTGTCCAAGGGGGAACCGGCGGCGGTCGATCAGGCTCCAGTGGCGTAATATTTAACTCGCGTAGAAACGGCGCGAGACGGACTTGGCGATGGGCCAGAGGATGAGCAGTACCGCGGCGGAGATGGCGCCGGCCGCGCTGCGCGAGGCGACGCAGAAGATCGCCTGGAGCGGGAGGAGCAGGCGGATGAGCTGGCCGATGATGGGAGGAATTGGCGGAGCCGGTTGTCGCGTGAGGCGGCGGTGGATTTTGGATCCGGCGTAGAGCGTGTAGGCGCCGATGAGATAGAGCCAGATATTGGTGTAACTCAGCAGGTGCGTGCGATCGATTGCAGCGAAGAAAAAGCCGATGATGACGACAACGAGCGTGATGTATGGAAGCGTGCGGGGAAGCTCGGGTGGATCGGAAAGCGTTTCGATGCGGGCCAGGTGGGTGATGGCCGCGATGTAGAGGGCGGTGCCCACCGCCCCGGCGACGGCGAGGTGGTAAAGGATGGACGAGATACCGATGATGGTGCCGGTGGGGAGGACGTATTCCCACATGCCCGCGGCGGCTCCGAGGAGGATGCTGAGGCCACGGCAGATGCCCATGACGATGGGGCCGAGGATCGGGACTCTCTTGGCCCAGAGATTGTAGACGACGATGGCGGTGAGCAGGAGGGCGCCGACGATGATGCTGTGCAGGCTCACGAAGGAGCAGATCACCAACGCGAGTCCAGCGAGCAGGATGGCGACGAGCAGGACGACACGACTGTCCGCCGCGCCGCTCGGCAGCGGACGTTGCGGGCGATCGCGGCGATCTTCCTTGAGATCCGCCAGATCGTTGAGCAGCAGTCCGTGGCTGTAAAAGAGAAGGCTGGCGACGATGGCAAAAACGAGGCGGAGATCGACGCGACCAGCGGTGGTAAGAAGGAAGCCGGCCAGCGGATCCCCGGGAACGGTGAAAAGATTCGGTGCGCGCAGGAGCTGCAGCCAGGTTCGCCAGCGAGGGGCGGGTGGCGTATCGCTCATGGGTGGTGAAGGAAGACGGGGAGCATCGGGGGAGGGAGGATGAACGTCCAACGGCGAACATCCAATGGAGAAAACGTCCAACGTCCGATACCCAGAGGAAGAAAACATCCAACACTCAACACCCAACATCCAACATCCAATTCAGAAGTGTCGTAGCCCAGCGCCGGCGTTATTGAGTGTTGCGAGTTCCGGCGAGTCCTCCGGAGCTTTCCGGGCAGCGGAGATCCAATGAGCAGTTGTCATCCAGCAACGACGTCCAATGTCAGATTCCAATGCCACCCTGCGCTTGCGCAATTGGATGTTGGATGTTGAGCGTTTGGGTGTTGGACGTTGGGTGCTATCAGGCGCCTATTGCCGGCCGTTGCCCGCCGAAGACCGCCAACTCCTGCATCTTCAAAAAGCACTCCACGTTTTCAAAGCCGATGTTGCGCAGCCAGTCGCACTGGACCTCGAGCGGGGCGAGGACGCCGGCGTCTTTGTCCGCCCGGGCGTAGTAGTCGCGCGCCACGGGGGCGCGGGTTTTGCCGGGAGCAGAGCTCTTTGCCGAAGATCGCGCTGATCATGTAGTCATCGAGTCGGGATTCGGTCCAACGGGTGGCCGAGGCGACGTGTTCGATATTGAGGAAGATCCCCTCGGGGGTGAGCAGTTCGAAAATCTCCCGATAGAGGTCCTGTTTGCCGGGCGTCGGGCAGGTGATGCAGGGCGAAGCCGGAAACGATGGCGTCGAGTGGGGCGTGCGGATCAACGCGGCGGATCCAGCCGGGCTGCGCAAAATTGGCCTCGAGGAATTCCACGCGATAGCCACTCCCCGCCCAAGTTGCGCCGGGCGGCGTCGAGCATCGGCTCGGAGAAATCGACGAGCAACCCCTTGGGCTTCCGGGTGCTCGTGGAGAATGGCGGAGGCCAGGACCCCATCGCCGCAGCCGAGGTCGAGGAAGGTGCCGATCTGCTCGCCGCGCGCGACGGTGATGAGCTGAAGCATTACCTCGATCTGCTCGATACTGAGTGGGACGGTGCCGCGAACGTTCTCCAGAAACTTCGCAACGAAATTGGGATTCTGGCTGTGGGACGGATCTTCGGGCACCGGGGCGATCATGCAAGATAAGCGGGCTGACGATAATGCAAAATGAAAAGGGACCGGCGTGAACCGGTCCCTTTCATAAAAGCAGTGTTAGTGCCGCTTGTGCGTATTATTACGGAATGCCCCCCCGGGCGTCAGGCCTCCATGGGGCCGTCGATGCCGCCGGTGATCTTTTCCATGTCGATCTGGGCGGGCTTGTAGCCGCCGATGGCCATGAAGTAGATGAGCAGCAGGAGATAGCAGATCGACATGGTGGCCGGGATGAAGGAGTCGGCCTTCAGGGTCCGGCGGTCGCCGAGGATGCTGGAGTCGGCCACGGCCTTCTGTGCAGGCGAACGTTCTTCCGGCTTCATCTTCTGGACGTCGGCCAGCTTGGTGCCGTCGAGGCCGGTGACCGGCGCGAGGAAGAGGAACGTGCTGGGCTTCTCCGCCTTGAACTCGGCGTAGGCCGCCGGATTCGCCTTTTGGAGTTCGTCAGCGGCGAAGCGGTCCTTGGCATAGCCGAGGCCAGCCGAACCGAGGAGACCGGCGGACATCATGCCGATACCACCGCTGATCGAGATGGCGATAGCGCCGGTGCGCGGGAAGCGATCACCGATGACGGCCAGCATGGTGGGCCAGAAGAAGGTCTTGCCGAGCGCGTAGACCGAGAGGGCCAGGATGGCGCCGATGAAGGTCTGGATCCCGCTGACCAGGTTCAGGCCGATGCTGGCGAGAACCGCGCAGACACAGAGAAGACCGATGGGCGAGAGCTTGAGGTTCTTTTCAATGAAGTGGGCGCAGAAGCGCAGACCGAACATGAAGAGCGACGTGTAAACGAAGAGCAGCTTGCCCTGCGTGGGGGTGAGAATGTTGCCGGTGATATTCTGAATCCAACCGTCGGTGCCGAGTTCGACCGCGCCGACCATGGCGTGGATGATGAACAAGACGCAGAGCAGGACCGCGCCGAGCGAGAAGCGGGTGACGATAGCCACGATGGCGAGAGCCACCGCGCCGATCGCCCAAGCCACCGGCGAGGGAAGATTCATGGCGTCGTGGAAGAAGCGCACCAGCATGTAGCTGGCAACCGCGCCACCGAGAATGCCGACGTCCTTGAGCATTTCGCCAATGCCGAGACCCTTGCTCGAAGCTTCCGATTTCGGGAACTTCTGGCCGAGGAAAAGCACACCGTAGAGGATGGTGGGGAGGAGGAAAGCCGCGAGCTGCATCTTCCAGCCGAGAAGCGGGCCGCTATTGCCGTGAGCTTCGCCAACCGCCGAGGTGAAGAGCGCGCCGAGCACCATGCCCGCCGGCCAGCTGGAGTGCAGGATGTTGAGATAGTGCGTGCGGTTTTGCGGGAAGAGCGTGGAGACCAGCGGGTTGGCCACGGCTTCGAGCGTGCCGTTGGCCAGCGCGAAGATGAAGGTGCCCCAGTAGAGGAGATTGTAAGCGGTTTCCTGCGGTTGGCCTTTGCTCGCGCCGAAGGTCACGAACGCGGAGAGCACGTGGAAGACGAATGCGGCGACGACGAGTTTGCCGTAACCGATCTTGTCCGCGATGATGCCGCCGATGATGATGCCGAAGCAGAAGCCGGTGAAGCCAGCGCCGCCGATGGCGCCGAGCTGGGCGCCGGTGAAGCCGAAGTCAGCCGCCCAGTTCGCGAGAATGCCGCCGCGAATGGCGAAGCCGACGCCAGCGGCGAGAATGGCCATGAAGCCTGCAAAAAGCAGGCGTTTTGCGTTAGGGGCGATGCCCCTCAGTGGTTGCTGACATATAGAAGGATAGGTCGTTTCGGTTTTCGGGATGGTTGGGATGGTTTCGGGGAGGCTCTTACTCCCTTAATCTTTGATCCCTTAATCCTTAATCACTCCGTTCAGAGGATTAACGATTAAGGATTAAGGGATTAACGATTAAGAAAAGAATTACAGCGACCACGTAGGCAGCTTCACGATCTTGCCGCCGGCGAGAGCGGAGTCGTGGGCGCAGAGGCCGACCCCGGTCCAGTTGGCGGATTGCTTCGCGTTCGGGAACGGGTCGCGGTCATGGACGAGCGCGTCGATGATTTTGTGGACGAGGTGCGGGTGGCTGCCGCCGTGGCCGGCGCCTTGCACGAAGCTGCGGTGCGATTTCTTGCCGGTGCCTTTGCCACCATAGACGCCTCCGGTGGTGAAGACCTGGATAGGCTTGGGCAGACGCTTGGCGAAATCGGGGGTCTTGACGAGCTTCGGGATCTTCGGCTCGGGCAGCTTGGCGGTGTGCAGCACCAGTGGCTCGTGTTCGATGAGCGGCCATTCGACGCTGGCCTTGCTGCCGTAGACGTCGATGGATTCCCGATACTGGCGCGCAGTATCGAAGAGGCTGCGGATAATGCGGGCGCTGACGTCGCTGCCGGCATACTTGACGTGCGCGGTCTCGACGGCAAAGGGGCTGCCGTAATTCTTAATGAGTTCTTTGCGGATCGTGCCGGAACCGAAGCAGCTCACATATTCCGCCGGTGCGCCGATGAGTCCGGAGACGGGGCCGACGCAGTGTGTGGCATACCACATGGGCGGAAGGCCGGGCCAATAGTTCGGCCAGCCATCCATATCCTGCTGATGCGAGGCCTGGACGAACTGCAGTTTGCCGAGCTTGCCGCTGTCCAGCAGTTCCTTCATGTAGAGATACTCGCGGGCGTAAACGACGGTCTCGGCCATCATGTACTTGAGACCGGTCTTCTTCACGAGATCGACGATCTGCTTGCACTCGGCGAGGTTGGTGGCCATCGGCACCGTGCAGCTCACATGCTTGCCGGCCTTGAGCGCGGCGATGGATTGCCAGCCGTGATCCGGGATGGGCGAGTTGATGTGAACGAGATCGACCGCGGGATCTTTGATCAGCTCTTCAAATTTGGTGTAGCGCTTCTCGATTCCAAAGGCGTCCCCGACCGCATTCAGCTTTTCCGGGGTACGCTGGCAGATGGCGTACATGTGGGCGTTCGGATGCCGTTGATAGATAGGAATAAACTCCGCGCCAAAGCCGAGGCCGACGATGGCGACGTTGATTTTCTTGGAAGGCATGAAATGGGGAAAAAGCCCGCGCTTTTTGGGGGCGAAACGGGTCGCATAACAGCGGGGCGCTCCGGGAGTGTCAATGGGGAAATCAGTGCTGGCGGGCGTTCGCGGGCGATGGGGGATTTTGGGAGCGCGCGGGAGTTCCTATGACCCTCATTTCTCCCATCGCTTCCATCTTCAATTATGGAAGAGATAGGAGGAAGAGGAATGATCGGGGGCAGAGCCAGACGGGCTCGGCGTCCACCTTTGAGAGAAGCGCTCTCGCGCAAATGCGAAATTCCGCTCCGCTTGGAGTCAGGTGAACGTGGCACCAGAGACCGGCTCGGTCCGGTTCGGCTTATGGCGCGTGAGCGGCGGTCGGCGCGCCCGAGGCGGTCTTCGGCGTGCCCTCGATCATCGGCATCACGGCCCAGGAAGGCGTGGCGTTCTTGACCACCATTTGCAGGTCGAGTTGCTTGCGGTGGCCATCGTCATCGTAATAGATCGATTCCGTATTGTTGACGATGCCAATGACCGTGCCGTGTTCATCGAGCACCGGACAACCGCTTGAGCCCTTGGCGAAATCGGCGGTGATGGACATGAACGCTTCGACGCCGGCTTTCGTGCGCCAGAGGGTGTGACGGGCGACATAGCCGGTGGAAAGCAGGAAGAAGCGATCGTCGGGATGGCTCATGACGAAGACCGGGGAACCCGCGGGCGCGGGATCACGGGCGAGCGGCAGGGCGGGCAGCTCTACACCTTCGGGCAGGTCGAGTTGGAGAATGGCGAGGTCATTCACCGGTTCGTAGGCGAGCACTTCACGAACGGGGAGGACATGGCCATCCCGGGTGAGGGCGCAGAAACCGCGGGCATCCTTGTCCTTGGCGACGTGGAGACTGGTGAGGCAGACGCCAGGCGCAATGACAAAGCCGCCGCCGGCGACGTTGAAGGCGATGCCGCTCTTTTTCTTGTTCGTTTCGCGGGAGAATTCGCCCAGCACGAGCGTGGAGGCTTCGGCTCGGGCGGCGATCGCCGGACCGCTGAGTTTCTCCGCGCCCGGATTGGTGAGTTGCAAGCCACAGACGTGACGCTCGAAATGCAGCGGGCTGACGCGCTTTTCTTTGTAGAGCTTTTGGCTTTTGGCTTCGAAATAGAGCTCGATTTCGCGATCGTCGAAGGGCTGGCCGGCCACCGGGGTGCGGGGCTGGAGCAGTTTGTCCACCGGCGGCGTCTTCGTCTTGTCAGCCGTGGTGGTGGCCGTGAGGTGGGAGGCGGAAGCGGGGGACTGGGCGTGGACCGGAAGCGCGCCGAGCAGGACGGCACTGGTGATGAAAATGGCGAACGGCCGGATCATGGCAGGAATGCTCGACGATATAAGCGTGGAATTCCAGTAATGCTCTAAAAAACCTTAACGCCGACCGTTTCCGGTCGGCGTTTTTGGAGGTTTATAAATTGCCGGGGAGGTTTCCCCCTTTTCAGGCGGCCCGGTCCGCCAAAAGACTGACTACTGCTCGGGAGCCGGAGTGGCCTTCGGTTTGTGATGGAACCAGCCGGTCTTCACCGGGGCCGGAGGCACGCCCGGCTTCGGATAGTCGGCCGCGAGTTGGCGTTCCGCAGTCGGCGCGAGGCGAACGGCGCCGCGAGCGTTGTTCCGCCAGCCATTCGGGTCGGCATATTCCTCACCGCTGTGGTGCAGGCCGGTTACCTGATCTTCGAGACCGGTGCCGTAGCCCTGCTTGATGATCGTGGGTGTCACGAAGATGAGCAGGTTGCGCTTGGTACGGACGTTGAGACGTTCCTGGAAGGCGTAGCCGAGGATCGGGATATCACCGATTACCGGGACCTTCGTGCGGCCCTTCGTGACTTCATCCTGCAGCAAGCCGCCGATGGCCAGCGTGTCGCCGCTCTTGATGACCACGTTCGAGTCGAGCGTGCGCTTGTCGATGACCGGGCTGGTCACGGTCGCGCCGCTGAAGGTGAAGGTGGCGTCGGCGACTTTGTTGCTGATTTCCGGTTGCACGGACATCGAGATGAAGTCGTCCTTGTTGATGGAGGGCGTGACGATGAGCGTGTTACCGAACTCCTTGTCCTGGAAGCCGCTGAACACGGCTTGCGCGGTCTGCTCGTTGAAGTTCAACTGCGGGATCGGCTGATTACGGACGATCTTGATCGTAGCCTTCTGGTTGTTCGCGGTGACCACACGCGGGTGAGCGAGGAATTCGGCATCCGAGTCTTCGTTCAAGAGCCGCAGCGTAGCCGACATGGAGGGGACGGTGAGGATGGCGAACTGGCTGGCGAGCAAGTCACCAAAGCCGCCGCGGGTTTCGCCATTCATCAAGAAGTCACCAGGAGTGAGTTTGCCGTTGGTGGTGACCAGCTGTGGCAACTGGCTGTTAACAATGACAGGCGTTACCTGGCCGGTGGTGGGATTGGTCTGCAGGTTGACCGATTGCGAACCAGGGACCGTCGGCGCGCCATAGCTGAAGGTTTGCGGAGTGCTCGAGCTGCCGACCGTGCCACCCCAGTTGATGCCGTAGCTCTGCTTCGGGTTGGCGGTCACTTCCACGAGGCGGGCTTCGATCATGACCTGCTGCGTGGGAGAATCGATGCTCACCAGGAACGCCTTGACCTTGTCGACATTCGAGCGGTTCTCGCGATAGAAGATGGTGTTCGTGCGTTGGTCGAACTGCGGGGCCACGCCGCTCTGGAGCTGCGTCTGGAGAAGCGGCACCGCTTTTTCGGCCTGCGCGTAGCTGAAGGTGTAGCTGCCGCTTTCCGTCGGCTCCTTCGCTTTTTCCTCGGGGGTCTTGATGTAGTAGACATCGCCCTTGCCCTTGTCCATGACCAGACCCTTCGACTCGACGATGATCTCGATGGCTTCGGCGGGCGTCTTGTCTTCAATGCGCATGTTCACCGTGCCGGCGCTCTGCGCGACCTTGTCGCTGACCACGATGTTCATCTTCGCCTGGCGGGCGAGGGTGCGGAGCACGAGGTCGATGGGGTCGCCCTGAAAGTCGTTGAGACGAGCCGCGCCAGCCGGCAGGCCGTTGACCGCCGGGACGGCACCGGGAACCGCGGCCGCATTCGGATCGCCCGGAACCGGAGGAACGATCTGCTGCGGGGTCGCCGACTGAACCGGCGGCTCAATCGGAGCCGGAGCGACCGCGCCTGGAGTGGGCGGAGCCACCGGAGCCTGAGCCACGGCCCCAGGAGTAGGGGGAACAATAGGAGCCGGCGCGGGTGTGGCGGCGGCTGTGTCTTGCGCCGCGGCGGAACTCACGGTGAGAACAGCGGCTGCGCAGAGGGAGGTGGAAAGTTTGGCCATGATTTGCTTTCGGGTGAATGGGTTGTGGATTCCGTAAAAGCACATGGCACGCCACCGTCACTACGTATTCGCATTTTGCGATAAATATCTCACCTCCGAGAAAAAACCGCTCTCAGATGTGATGATTTGAGAATCCTTCAGAGAAGGGCGATTTGCCCCCTTACCGAATACTACCGACTCACCGGAGAGCGGCGAAAAAGCGGGCCATTTTCTCTGTATCCTTGCGTCCCGGAGTCGCCTCGACACCACTGGCCACGTCCACCGCATAGGGGCGCACGGCCAGGACGGCTTCGGCGACGTTTTCCGGCTTCAAGCCGCCGGCGAGGATGATTTTCACTCCCGGGAAGCGTCGCACTGCCTCTGCAGCGAGCTGCGGATCCAGTTGGCGGCCAGTGCCTCCATAGGCCGTTCCTGCGTCGGCATCGAGGAGGATGCTCGGGGTCGAGAAGGTTTCCAGATTGTCGAGCGAAGCCGCATCGCGGACGCGCAGGGCCTTGATGAAGGGGCGCCCGCAGGCCGCAAACTGCGCGCAGTAGCTCTCATCTTCGTCGCCGTGAAACTGCACGACATCGATGGCCGGGTGATCGGCGATCCGCCGCGCATCATCGAGAGGCATATTCACCAATACTGCGACCCGCGTGACCAGCGGCGGCAGGCCACGAATCCACGAGAACGCGCGATCGAGATCGATATAGCGCTTTGAGCCCGGCCAGAGATTGAATCCAAGTGCATCGGCCCCGAAATCGGTCGCGGCACGTGCGTCTTCTTCATTCGTCACACCGCAGATTTTGATACGGACACGGGCTGGATTGGTCATGAGGCGGATTCTCCGGGTTCAGTAGATACACCGGGAAAATGCATGCGCGGCATGGCTTCGACAAGCTGCACGAGGCCCCGGCCCCATTTCGTCTGGATTTCGTGGAAATAAGCGTCGTTCTCCTCGAGGCGCGCACGGTATTTCATCGCCAGCGAATCGGCCTCGTAGGCGAAGACATCGATCGGCGGCCCGACGGAGACATTCGACTTCACCGTGGCTTCCATCGAGAGCATGCCGAAGGTCACCGCGTCGCGCAGCGAGGTCTCAAAGTCGAATCCGCGGTCGAGGATTGGCTTGCCGTATTTGAATTCGCCGATCTGGAGAAAGGGCGAAGCCGTACTGGCCTGCAGCGTATTGCCCTGCGGATAGACAAAATGAATCTCGTGCTTCTGCCCGGCGATTTGCCCGCCCAGGAGCACGTTGATGTTGAAGCTGAATCCCGCCGCCTCGAGCGCCTTGCGATCCATCTCTCCCACGTCGCGGATCTTCCGGCCGACATAGCGCGCCGTTTCGAAGAGGGTCCGCTGATTCATGAGCGTGCTCTGATCCGGCGCGCTCTTGCTGAGCAAAAAATCCTCCTCGATCAGCGCGTAAACCGATTGCGTGAGCGAAAGATTCCCGGACGTCATCAAGCAAATGACGCGGTCGCCGCTCTCTGCGTAGATGCGCATCTTCGGCTGCACGGTGATGTTATCCACGCCGGCGCTGGTGCGCGAATCGGAGATGAAAACAATCCCTTCGCGGCAGAGCAGGCTAAGGCAATAGGTCATGGGAAAAAAGGATGAAGGCGGAAGATGAAGGATGAAAGAGGGACGCGGGACGGCGAGCAATATTGCGTATTGCGGCACCTTCGGATTTTCATCCTTCATCCTTCCTCCTTCATCCTTTCTTCGTCTAGCCTCCGTCGCGTGCGTTTCATTTTCCCTCTTTTGCTGCTCGTTTTGGTGCTGAAAACGTGCGCCTTCGCCCAGGACCGGAACCAAACCGACGAAGAAAAGCGAAAGCAGTTTCTCAAGGCGCGCGAGGAAATGAAGACGCTGCCGTTCACTCCCTCGCCGGAAGCCACGCCGCGGCCGAAGCCCAAGCCGGTGCGCCCCGCCGCGACGCCGACGCCGGAAGCCACCCCCGCTCCGAAGCCCGCGGCCACGCCCAAACCGCCGGAGCCGGAAGCGACGCCGAAACCAAAGCCGAAACCGGAGCCCGAGACGACGCCGAAGCCGAAACCGCGCCCCAAGCCAGAGCCCACGGCCACGTCCAAACCGGAGCCCACTGCTACGCCTAAGCCGCACCTGACGCCGACTCCGATCCCGGCCCCGCACACTCCCGTCACGGCGCCGGTCGTCATCGAGAAGCAGAGCTTTGAGGAACAGCACAGCTATCAACCCGCGCCGGCGCCCGGCTGGTTCGAGCACTGGAAATTCCTCACCAAGAGCATTCGCTACGAGATCGACCATGCTCCGGTGCTGGCGCATCGCTGGCGATACATCGTGGTCCACAACAGCGGCACGCGGCAGGGCAACGCCAAGGCGTTCGACTACTACCATCTCCACGTGCGCAAGATGCCGAACGGCCTTGCCTATCATTTCGTGATCGGCAACGGCACCTCCACGGGCGACGGCGAAATCGAGATCGGCAACCGCTGGAAGCGGCAGATCAATGGCGGCCACGTGCACAGCGACTATCTCAACAACATCGCCCTCGGTATCTGCCTGGTCGGCGATTTCATCGCGATACGCCGAGCAAGAATCAGCTCGAAGCCTGCGACGAACTCATCCGCTATCTCCGGCAGCGCGTGGGCAAGATCAACGGGCAGCAGGCGATCGTGAAGCCGCACCGGGAAATCAACCCGCCCCGCTGGCCGACCGATTGCCCGGGAGCGCACTTCCCCTACAACTGGATTCACAGTCGCTATTTCCAGCCGGGAACGTAGGAGGGCGGAATGACGAATGACGAATGCCCAATTCGTTCGTCATTCGTCATTCGTCATTTTCCAAGGAACTTCACCACCGCCTCGGTGCGCGACTGGACGTGCAGCTTGCCGTAGATGGTGTGCAAATGCGCGCGGACGGTGCTCGTGCTGATGCCCAATTGGTCGGCGATTTCCTTGTAGTGCAGGCCGCGCGCGAGGAGCGTGAGGATTTCATGCTCGCGCGGCGTGAGGGTCTGCATTTCCGGGTTCGCCGGACGCGCGAGGTGAAAATGCGAGACGACTTTGCGCGCGATGTGCATCGACATCGGTGATCCGCCAGCGTGCACTTCGCGGATGGCGGTGATGATCTCCGCCGAGGGAGTGCGCTTGAGGAGATAGCCGCTCGCGCCAGCGCGCAGCGAAGCGAAGATGTTTTCCGTATCGTCGTAGGTCGTGAGCATGAGCACATTGAGTCGCGGATGAGCGGTCTTGAGAGCGGCGACACATTCAATACCGCTGCGGCCGGGGAGATTGATGTCCACGAGCAGCACATCGGGCAGCCGTTCCGGCGCATGGTGGAGGGCCTCCTCGGCATTGGCGTAGGTGTCGAGGCATTCCAAATTCTCCGCGCGCGCGATCAGCGCGGCGAGGCTTTCGCGGGTGATGCGGTCGTCTTCGACGATGGAGATACGGATGGGCATTAGAGTGGGGGCTGGGGATGCTCGGGCGGCCAGGGGAGCCGCAGGGCAAGGGTCGTGCCGGAGCCCGGCGTGCTCGTGATCTGGCAGGTACCGCCGAGATCGGTGGTGCGTTCGCGCAGGTTGGCGAGACCATTGCCGATCGTGCCGTTTTGGTCAAAGCCGCGGCCGTCGTCAGCGATCATGAGGTGGAGACCGGCGGGGTGCGGTTCGACCGTGAGCCGGACTTCCGTGGCGCGGGCATGCTTCACCGCGTTGTTCACCGCTTCGCGGACGATGAGAAACAAGTGGTGGCGAAAATCGGCGGAGAGCGCGCGCGGCGCAGGGTGATCGGGAAATTCGAGCCGGCAGCGAATCCCGGCCGCTTGCAGTGTTTCACTCGTCTGCTGGCCGAGGTATTCGAGGAGACTGGCCAGTGTGTCGTGCCGCGGATTGACCGCCCAGACGATTTCGTCGAGCGCGGTGACGGCTTCGTGTGCCGTGGCGACGAGTTGGGGTAGGTGGCGACTGTGATTTTCCGATTGGGCGAGATCGCTGAGCAGCGAGATGCGGGTGAGGCTCGTGCCCAGCTGGTCGTGCATGTCACGGGCGATCCGCGCCCGCTCGCGTTCGATTGCCGCTTCGCGGCGCAGGGCTTCGGCCTGGCGTTGCGAACGCCGTTCGGCAGCGAGGTGCGCGAGAAAGGCCGCGGCGCCGAGCGCGGCGGCGGCGAGACCGTAGCGGAACCAGGCCGTTTGCCAGAGGAATGGCCGAACGGCGAAGGCGAGCCGCGCTTCGTGCTCGCTCGGAATGCCATCGTTGTTTTCCGCCCGGACCCGCAGCGTGTAATCTCCCGGCGGCAGATGCGCGTAGTCCGCCGTGCGTTGCGGTGGAGTGGCCACCCAATCGGTGTCGAGGCCGTCGAGCCGATGAAAGAGCCGGACATTTTCCGGAGCGGTAAAGCTGAAGGCGCTCAACTCGAATTCCAATTGCCGGACGCCGGGCCCGATCTCCGCAGTCGGCGGCATGAGCGCGCCATTCACCCGCATCGTTTCGATCGCGACGGGTGGGGGGACACGATTGCCGCCCACGACACCCGGATCGGCAATGACGATACCATTTCTAGTGGCAAACCACAGGCGGCCTTCGGCGTCCCGCAGCGTGCCGGGAAAACTGGCATTGGCCTGGAGGCCGCTGACCCCTTCGCTCCGGCCGAAAACGGTGACTTGCAAAGTGGGCGCGCGGCCTTCCGCCACGGCGACGAGTTGATCCAGGGGCGCCATGAAGATCCCGGCATCGCTGCCCGCCCAAAGCCGGCCCTGTGTATCGAACGCGAGTTGCGAGATCACATTGTGCGGCAGGCCTTGATCGCGCGTGATGAGACGGCAGTGGCCGCCCGACCACCGGGCGATGCCCGTTCCCTGGGTGCCAATGAGCAAGGCGCCGTCGGGCGCGACGAGCAGCGCGCGAATGCCGTTGCAGGCCGGTCCCAATTCCTCCTCCGCTACGCGCACGAACCTGCCGTTTTCTTCGCGCAGCAGAAACCCTCCGACCGTGCCGGCCCAGATGTGGCCTTGCGTGTCTTGCACCAGAACTTGCGCGGCGCCGCTCTCCGCCGGCATGGGAATGTCGCGCCAATTCCCAGGCCGGCCGCGCCAGACGTTGAAGCCACGCGCGACCCACAGCTCGCCGTCGCTGGCTTCGAGCAGCGCGAAGATGGACGGTTTCGCTTTGTCGGGTGGAAGAGGGAGCGGCTCGAAGGCGTTACCGTCCCAGCGGACGAGATTGCCGTCGCCGTTGGCGATCCAGACGTTGCCGTTGAGGCCGGCCGTGACGCGGACCGCTTTGGCTCCCGGCCAGTCGCTGCCGGGAGCGAGGAGCCGCCACGCGCCGTCGCGGCGCACGAACAGGCGGGCGTTTTGCGTCGCGACCCAGAGGTCGCCGCGAGCATCGGTGCACAGCGCGCGCGCTGCTTCGTCGTGTGGGCCGCCCGGTTCATCGAAAGTCGTGAGCACGCGGGGGCGGATCCGGCACGCGCCTCCGCCTGCTGTCGCGGCCCAGATGTTGCCTTCGCGATCTTCCTCCAGCCACCACACGTCGGCATTGGGCAGCGGGACCGGTTGAAAGCCGTCCGGCGTGCGCAGCCAAAGTCCGCCGCCAAAGGTCCCGAGCCACAGCCGGCCGTGGCGGTCTTCGCGCAGCGTCGTGATGCGCGCGCCGGCGGGAGTGGCGGTCAGTTCGCCCGCTTCCGCCACGCCTCCCGTCTCCGTGTAGTGCAATAGCTTTTTTCCGGCGCCGATCCACAGGCCGCCGGTGGTGGCGGAGCAGAGCGCCGAGCGATCATTCGGCAGCGTGGCGACTTTTTCAAATCGACCTTCGCGCCAGCGGGCCAGCACGCGGGGGCCGGAGGCCCAGACGTCGCCGCGCGCGTCGAGGGTGGCGCACGAGGCGAAGGTCGGCGCCAGGCCCGGCGCGACCGGCACTTGCTCGATGTGCCCCTTTTCGATGCGATGAAACCGTCCGCCTTCATAGCAGAGCCACACCACCCCGTGGGTGTCCTCGAAAAACGCGGTCTCCCGCGAACCGCCGACATCGAGCACCGGCATTTCCATGACTTGATCCGGCTGTCCGGGATGCTGCCGCACGACCACCGCGCGCGCGACCAACCAGCGCGTGCCATCGCGCGCCGGCAGCACCGCATTCACCCCGCTGCCGCCGTGGCCGGAAACGTTCATGGGCACGTCGCGAAAGCGCCAGCCATCGAACCGCGCGAGCCCGCCGCGGGTGGCGAAGAGCATGGCGCCATCGGGCGCCTGGGCGAGACAGGTGACGTCGTTGTTGGGCAGGCCGTCGTCGCTTTGCCAGGCACGCACGAGCCACGCCGGCTCGCTGTGGGCGAGAGCTGGCAGGAGCAACGCAACCAGGAAGAGAATGGCTCGGGGGAGCATTGCCGTCAGAATACGCGGTGTGGAGCGAAAGCCAACGGGGGAGCAGCGGCTGCGGCCTAGAACATTCGTTCTATGGAAAACGCCCGGCCCGTTGGGGAAAATGAAGGCTCGTTCGCACCCTCCGATGAACCTGCTCCTCGCCTCCATCTCCACCGGTCTCACCTCTCGCCTCCGATCGCTCGGGCGCCGCCTCCGATCCGCTGTGCTGATGCTGGCTGGTATCCTTCTCGCACACCATTCCTTCGGCGCCACCTTCACCTGGAATGGCGGTGGCGCCAATGGCAACTGGTCGACGCCGGGAAATTGGAGTTCCGGCACGGCGCCGACCGCGACGGGAAACAATTTCGTCTTCGGCGGTACGACCAACCTCTCGGCGGTGAACGATGTCGTGACCGCAACCGATACGGCCTTCGCTAACACCGCCCTCACTTTCGCCTCGGGTGCGGGCTCGTTCACGC
The DNA here is from genome assembly GCF_000173075.1 of Chthoniobacter flavus Ellin428. Lineage (GTDB taxonomy): Bacteria > Verrucomicrobiota > Verrucomicrobiia > Chthoniobacterales > Chthoniobacteraceae > Chthoniobacter > Chthoniobacter flavus. The sequence goes on along the minus strand of NZ_ABVL01000028.1, from coordinate 57,511 downwards.
TGAGTGGCAATGCGCTCACCATCGGCAGCGGTGGCGGCGCTGGCCAGGTGTTCGTCCAACAGAACAGCACGAGTGCGCAGACGATCAGCCTGAATGTCAACCTCTCCGGCGGCAGCGGTGACCGGAGCATCGTCTTTGCCAGCGGAGCCGGCAGCCTGACGTTGAGCGGCAATATCAATTTCAGTAACGACTGGCTGTTCCCGAATGCCACCGCGGGCACTCTCATCCTCAGCGGCGCCAATTCCGGTGACGGCAAAGCGCCCACCGCCGGGGGCATCACCGCGGGCACGAATACGATGAACGCGATGATGCGCAACAACGTCGCCGGTACGAACCTCGTGCTGGGCAGCGATTTCGCGCTCGGTAATTCCGGTTCCGGTTCGGCCGCGGCGGGCACGGCGAGCTTGCGCGGCGTCGTGGCCAATCAACAGGTCAAGGTCAGCACGACCAACGCCGAGAAGATCCTTACGGGAAAAGCGGTGGACGCCATCGCGCACAACAACACCTACACCGGCACGTCGAACCTCACGATCGGGAATATCTACGCCGTTATCAGCAATCTCGATTTCATCGCGCCGACCACCGGCCGGGTCACCTTCTAGATCTTCCTCTTTCTTTCGGGCGACCAGACCGGCCGCCAGCTCTATGTGAACCTCAGCGGCGGCGGCAGCGTCACCGTCACCGGCTCGGTCTACGACACGTTCCATTCCGCCGGTCTCACCAGCGGCACCAGCACGCTGCGCAAGGCGGGCCCGGGCACGCTGCGGCTCAATGGCAACAACAGCTACGCCGCGACCACGCAGACCGATGCCGGCACGTTGCTGGTCAATGCCACGCATGCGCCGACCGCGAACTCCGGGCGCTATCTCATTCTCGCCGGCAGCACCCTCGGCGGCACGGGGACGATCAAGCCCTTCGACACCACCGGCTCAACGACCGGCCTCTCGCTCGCGGGCATCACCGCGCCGGGCGATCCCATGGTCAATGGCGGGATCGGCACGCTCACCCTGGATGGCGGCAACTCGGCCCGCAGCGTGGCCTCGTTCGAAACCGGCGGCACGCTGGCCATCCGGCTCGGCGCCTACGGCACGGGCGGCAGCATCGCCCTTGTCAACGGTCAGGCGAGCGACTTTTTCTTCAACAGCAACGTCGTCAATTTCACGGACAGCACCGGCGGCAATCTCGCCGGTGGGCAGTACGTGCTCATCTCCGCGGACGTGGTGAATGCTTTCAGCGGCCTGACCACGGACGGCAGTGGCCACATCACCGCGGGCCTCTCGATTGGCAGCGGCTTGAGCGCTTATCCGGGTTCGACGCTGCAAGTCGTGGGCAATAACATCGTGCTCAATCTCAGCGCGCCGGCGCCGGGCGTCCCGAGCAACCTCGCGGTCACCTCGACCAGCGGAGGTGCCGCGCTGTCGTGGACGGCGGGCGCGAATGTTGGCAGTTACACTGTGCAACGCGCCACGACCAGCGGGGGACCATACACGATCATCACCACGGGTGTGAAATCGACCGCCTATGTCGATCGCAGCTTCACCCCGGGCACGACCTATTACTACGTCGTCCTCGCCACCAGCGGCACCGGTACCAGCGCGGCCAGCAATCAGGTGAGCGCCGCGCCCACCGTGGTCAATGGCACGTGGACCGGCGGCACGGGAAATTACTCCGACACCACGAAATGGAGCGGGGGCGCCATGGCTTCCGGTGCGGGAGCCACGATGACCATCTCGACGGTGGGCACGATCACCGAGGACATCCCCGTCTCGCTCGGCACGATCAACGCCGCCTGGAACAACAGCTCCAGCCTGATCCTCCAGGGCAGCTCCGGTGCCGCGCTGAATTTCACCGCGACCAGCGGCACACCCGCGCTGAACATGACGACCTATTTCAGTCGCTACGATTATCTCACCAATCTCACCATCACCGGTGCGCAAGGTCTGAGTTACAGCGGTGGGTCCAATGGGCTCGTTCTCCAGTCGGGCTTGAATTGGAGCGGCTTCTCCGGCGGCTTGAATCTCGTGGGCCCGGGCAATGGCGACGGCGGCATGATTTACGCCCAGTCGCCGAACGCCCTGCCGGCGACCGCGCTCTCGATGACGCCCGGCACGGGGACGAACGGCTTCCGCCACGCGAAGCTCGTGCTGAACAGCGGTGCGAACCAAACAATTGGCGCGCTGAACAGCACCCTCGTCGGCACGGGTACGGCGTACATCTCCAGTTACTCGAATGCCAGTCTGCTGACCGGCGGCGCGCCGAGCGGCACGAATGCCTCCGGCTTCGCCACACTGACCATCGGCGCGGACAACGCGAATGGCGCCTTCCTCGGCAAAATCGGCACCGGCTACAACAACAGTTCAAACGCCGAAGACGCGACCGCGAACCTGCTCAACCTCGTGAAAACCGGCTCGGGTACGCAGACCTTCTCCGGGACGAACAATTACATCGGCTCGACCACGGTGAGCCAGGGCACACTCTTGATCGATGGCACCTATGACCAGGGCACCGGCGCCAATGCCGGGCGCCTCTTCGTCAATGCCGGCGCCACCCTCGGCGGCACCGGCACGATCAAGCCTTCGGATACGAATGGCGGCACGACCGGCGTTTCCGTTTCCGGCACACTGTCGCCTGGCGATCCGGGGACGAACGGCGGCGTGGGCACCCTGACGATCAACGGCGCGACCTCGGCGCGCAGCGTCGCTTCCCTCGAGTCCGGCGGCACGCTGAGTTTCAAGTTGAACGTGAGCAATGCTGCTTCGAACGTCGCCCTCGTCAACGGCCAGTCCAGCGACGTCTTTTTCAACAACAACGTCGTCAATTTCACCGACCTCAGCGGCGGCAATCTCAGCGCCGGGGCGCACGTGCTTTTCAGCTCCGACATAGCGGGGGCCTTCAGTGGATTGACAACCGATGGCAGCGGGAACATCACCGCGGGCCTGACTATCGGCAGCGGTCTGGGCGGTTATCCCAGCTCCACGCTCATGCTCGTCGGCAATAACATCGTGCTGAACGTGGTGCTGCCGGTCATCCCGCCGCCGAACCCGCCGGCCGGATTCACCGCCACCAACAATGCGCGGGAGGCCTCTCTTTCGTGGAACGCATCCGCCACGGCGACCGGTTACACCGTGCAGCGCGCGACGACGAGCGGCGGACCGTACACCACCATCGCGTCGAACCTCACGAGCACCAGTTACATCGACAGCTCTGCGGCGGTGGGCACCACGTACTATTACATCGTCACCGCGTCGAATGCCGGTGGCCAAAGCGCGGCCAGCACCCAGATTACCGTGACGATTCTGCCCTCGCGCGTAATCGGGGTGAAACTCCGCGCCCTCAACGCCTTCGGCATCGCCACGAGCGATCTCGCGGGCGTCGCACCGGCGCGCGTGGGATTCTGGAACAACCTGCTCAGCCCAGCGCTCCAGGGCGCGACGGTCTCTTCTTCCACGCTGACCGACGACACCGGGGCCATCGTAACAGGCGCCGCCGTCTCGTTTACCGGTGGCACGACCTCGACCGCCTACGATCTCGCCGGCTTCCTCGTCGGTACGGAAAGCACGAACGAAAGCGATCTCTTCGCTTCCGTCTTCGATCAATATAATGGCACCCCGGGCAGCGTGACGGTGAGCGGGATTCCGTATTCGAGTTACGATGTCATCTTCTATCTCTATGACGGCGGCGCCACGCGCGGCGGCAGCATCAGTCTCGGCGGCACGACTTATTTTGTGAAGGGCGGTGCCGGCAATCCGGCGGTCGATGGCAGTGGCTACGTGCAATCGAGCGCGACCACGCTCGGCACCGCGACCGGGGCCAATTTTGTCCGCTTCAGCGGCGTCAGCGGGACGAGTTTCACCGCGACCTTTGTCGCGCAAAATCTCGGGGACAGCACCCAGCGTTTGAAGATCGCCGGCATCCAGATTGCCAGCCGCGACGCGGTCTCGCCGCCCACCGTTGCGCCCTCAGTCACGACGGCGACCGCGTCGGGGGGCAATCAGCAGGTGGCGCTCAACTGGACGCCTTCGGCCACCGCGACCAGCTATCACGTGAAGCGCAGCCCGAGCAGCGGCGGTTCCTACATGACCATCGCCACGGTGAACGCACCGCTGATGAGTTATGCGGATAACGCGGTCACGAACGGCACCGCTTATTACTACGTCGTCACCGCCGTGAACGTCGCGGGCGAGAGCGGCAACTCCAGCGAAGTCAATGCGACCCCGGCCACGCCGGCATTCACGCCCGTGACCGACTCGGTCTATCAATACTCTGTCCCGGTCGTGCCGATCTTTTCCAACAACCCGGCGGACCCGAATCGCCGCGCCTATCTCTGGGTGCCCCCGGGCTGCACGAAGCTGCAGGGGGTGATGGTCGGTCTTCATAACATGCTCGAGAAACCCATGTTCGATGACCCGGCAATCCGCCAGGCGTGCACGGATGCGAATCTCGGCATCGTCTTCATTGCCGGCGGTGATGCCGCCTATCCGCTCACGCCGAACGGCACGGGCAACTACACCGTCGGCAGCCTGAACATGGCACTCAGCCTCGACCCGAATAGTTACACCACGCCCGACATCAATCCGGCGACTGGTGTGGCCTTCACCAGCCAGGCCGAGCAGGCCGGCGCGGAGCTCGCGGTTGTGCTGAACAATCTCGGCACTGAGTCCGGTTTCGCGGAATTGCAGTATGCGCCGATCCTCCTCACCGGACACAGCGCAGCGAGCCCGTTTGTCTGGATTCGCGGAGTCGCGACCTCGGCGGCGTTGGTCAATCGCGTCTTCGCCATCCTGCCTTACAAGGGCTTTTATCCCGGCACGATTCCATCGAACATGCCGGTCTTCCACGTCTCCTCCGAGTGGCAGGAGATCAGCAACTGGAGCAACACCTGGGACGTCATGGATGGCCCGCAAGCCCGCAAGCTCCGCGGCGGCGGCACGAACCAGCTTTTCGGCGAATTCGTGCAGCCGGGCACCGGCCACTATGAGTACGACCAGTCGCAGTCGGGACCGATGGCCACGTTCATTCGCAACGTTGCGGCGTTGCGCATTCCAGCCACCTGGCCGGCAACCGGCTTTCCGGCGCTCAACGCGATCAATGTCACCAATGGCTATGTCGTGGACGTGACGACTCTCGGCAGCGGCAACGCGCAGCCGGTGGCCTATTCCACCTGGGTCGCCGCAGGCAACGATCCGCTGCGCGCCTATTGGTATATCGACCAGGCGACCGCCCAGGCGGTGTGCGATACGATGAATGCAGGCTTCTCGAAAAAGGCCCAGATGATCACCGGCTATCAGACGCCGTCGACGCTCGCGCCCCTGGCGACGCAATCCCCGGGCTATGTCTTTTACAATACGGTCAGCTATCTGCCGGACGGCGTGAACTTCCAGATGCGCACGGCATCGCTGAATCAATCGCCGATCGCGAAGCTCTTCAACGCCGGCCCGGTTGGCATGGCCAGCGGTTCGATCCTGTTCAAGGCCAATGGCAGCGGCGCCATTCGCCAGACTGGCGCGGATACCTTCCGGGTGTGGCTGGATCGCGGTGGAAATCCGTACCGCCTCGGGCAGCCGTGGGAACCGTTCGCCATCGCGTATCATCCCGGTGATGCCAATTACCGCCGGGCCGATCGCCCGTTCAATCTCACCACGGCCGCGCCGGTGTTTATCATCAACGGCACGGCGCAGAGCGTCGCTTTCCCCGCGGTGCCGAACCAGGTCGCGGGTAATTTGCAAAACATCGCCCTCGGTGCGACGGCCACGTCCGGCATGGCCTGCCAGTATTGGGTCGCGTCCGGGCCGTATCATGCCACGGGAACCAATGGCCAGACGCTCGCCGCCGACACGCTCCCGGCGAAAACGAGCTGGCCAATCCGGGTGGTTGTCGGTGCCTGGCAGTGGGGCCAGAACACCGCGCCGCAGGTGCAGAGCGCGACTCCAGTGCGCTCGACCTTCTGGATTTTCGAGAACGGGTTTCAGAAAAACCAATACGAGACCTATGGCTCGCTGAGCACGAATGCGAACGGCGATCCGGCATGGAATGCCTTGCCCGCCAACGCAGGGCCGCTCGCCGCACCGTATGGCGACAATGTGCCGAATCTCGAGAAGTATGCTTTTGGGATGAACCAAAGCGCCAGTGACAACCGGGTCATCCAATGGACAGGCAACGGTGCCCTGACCCAACACGGATTGCCGACGCTCGGTTACGATGGGACCAACTGGTCGGGCGTCTTCACCCGCCGGGCGGATTACGCGACTTCCGGGGTGGCGTATACGCCGCAGTTCAGCACCGATCTCGTGACCTGGAGCAATAGCACGGACACGCAGAGCGTGATCGCCAGCGATGCGAATTATCAGGCAGTCAGCGTGCCGGTTCCTGCGGCGATGGCCGGTCAGGCGAAGATGTTCTTTCGTGTGTTGGTTTCGACGCAGTGAGAGGGGCGGGAAGAGGCAGAACATCCAATACCCAACATCCAATCGAAGAAGCGCTACCGCCTCACGCCTGCGTGATTGGATGTTGGATGTTGGGCGTTGGATGTTGGATGTTCATCCCCTATGCACATCGGACTGACTGGCGCCTCGGGGTTTCTCGGGCAAAAGATTTCTCGATATCGCTCTGCGGGCGGGGGGCATGAAATTATTGCTTTCTCGCGCCACCCGGACCGCGCGATCCCGGGCTGCACCATGCGGTCGTTTTCACTCGATGCGACGCCGGATATTCCGGTTGTGAGGCCATCATTCATCTGGCTGCCGAATCGCCGATGGGGCTCTGGACTCCGGCGAAAAAGAAACGCATTGCCCGCAGTCGCATTGTCGGCACGCGTCGCGTGGTGGAAGCGATCGCCGCGGCGGAGGTCAAACCGGAGGTGCTGGTTTGCGCTTCGGCGATCGGATTCTATGGCGATCGCGGGGAGGAGGATCTGACGGAGCGCAAGACGGTGGGCAAAGGCTTCCTCGCGGAAACGGTGCAGGCGTGGGAGACCGAAGCCTACCGCACTTCCGACACGCGGGTGGTGTGTCTGCGCACGGCCGTCGTCCTGGGACGGAAGGGTGGAGCGCTACCCGTTATGGCCCTGCCGTTTCGCTTCGGCTTCGGGGCGAAGCTCGGGGATGGAAAGCAATGGATGTCCTGGATTCACCTCGAAGACGTTGCGCGCCTGGCGCTCTTCGCCGTGGAAAACCTGGACATTCGCGGGCCGCTGAATGCGGCGGCTCCATGGCCGGTGCGCAACGCCGACTTCACACGGCTGCTGGCGAAACAGTTGCATCGGCCGGCCTTCCTTCGCGTCCCCGCGTTTTTGCTGCGCGCGGCGCTGGGCGATTTTTCCGAAGAGATCCTCGACAGCAAACGGGTGCTTCCCTCGCTGGCCTGCGAGCACGGGTTCGGATTTCAGTTCCCGGAAGTGGAAGGGGCGCTGAAGGATTTGCTGGGATAAGTCCCCAAAAAGCCCTGCCACCCTGAGCGTGTGACGCGCTCAGGATGGCAGGTTTTTTGCGGGAAAGCCCGTTGGGTGTTGGGTGTTTCGCGACAGCTTACTATTTCGCCGCTTCCGCGTTCTGCGCGGTCGTCTTGGCAGGCTCCGCGACGCGCACCTCGATGCCATCGGCAAACGAGTCGGACGGGACGGTGACTACCTGATCGGCCGCAGTCACACCGGAGAGCACTTCGATGATGGAGCCGAAATCGCGGCCGATCTTGATCTTGCGCAGGCTGATCCGGTTGTTCTCCACGACGGCGACCTGCGGGCCTTGCGAACGGAAGATCAACGTGCTGGCGGGCAAGGTGAGCGCGGCTTCGGGATGCGCGTCGGTCAAACGCACCAAACCATAGCTGCCGGCGAGAATTTCGTTATTCGGATTATCGACTTCGCATTCGACGAGGAGGGTGCGGTCGCGATATCGAGTGCGCCGGCGGTGCGCACGACCTTGGCGTCGTATTTGTGATCAGGCGCTTCGGGCAGGGTGAGCTCTGCGGGTTGTCCGACCACGGTGCTCCGCGCGTAGTTTTGCGGGACGTGCACGAACACGCGCAGCTTGTCGATCTGGGCGAGGCGATAGAGTTCCTGACCGGCGCCGGCGGTGACCAATTGGCCAACGTCGAGGTGGCGGGCGGTGATGATGCCGTTGAAGGGCGCGGTCACATGAGCGAAGCCCACCAACTCGTTGAGGCGCTTCACATTGGCCCGAGCCGCTTCCACGGTGGCACGCTTCAAGGCGAGATCGCTGACCTTTTCATCGGCCTCCTGCGGGCTCACGGTTTTGGCCTGCAACATTTCCTTCCAGCGCTTGGCCGTGACCTCGGCCAGTTGGGCTGCGGCTTCGGCCTGCGTCAGCTCGGCCTGGCCTTGCGAAAGTTGCTGATTGATTTCCGGGGTATCGAGTTCGGCGAGCAACTGGCCCGCTTCGACGTGTGCGCCGAGATCGACCAGCCAGCGGCGCACATAGCCATTGGCGCGCGCGTAAATGGAGGCTTCGATCACCGGACGCAGTTCACCGGAAAGGACCAACGGCTCAGTCATCTTCGCGGGCGCGGGAGAGATGACGGCGACGGTCGGGGTGGCCAGATCACGCGTATCCTCGGCGACTTGCTTCCGCTCCCGCAGGCGCGGGAGCAGCCCAATCGTCAGTGCGGCGGCTACCACGAGGAAGAGGAAAAAAACGATGCGGCCGAGGCGCGGCGGTTGGGTTGGGGGCTCTTCTTTCACGGCAGGATGATGGGGGCGGGCGGTCGGTTGCGGCGCTTCGCCCACGGCGAGCCCATTGGCACCCTCGTCGTTGGTCCGGTGATTGGTGAGGTATTCAGATTGGGCGTTCATCTTGCGAAATAGTTCAAGCGGTGGCGAGTTCCTCTTCGCGGGAGGTTTCGTCGAGAATGGTGGGCGCGGTATTCACATGGCGCCGCGGGTGGCAGAGGCTGAAGACCACGGGCACGAAGAAAAGGGTGGCTAGTGTGGCGAGGAGGAGGCCGCCGATCACGGCGCGGCCCACGGGCGCATTTTGCTCGCCGCCTTCGCCGAGTCCCAGGCTCATGGGGAGCATGCCGATGATCATGGCCAGCGCGGTCATGACCACGGCGCGGAGGCGGGTGGCGCCGGCGAGCAGGGCGGCGGCGGTGGCGTCCATGCCGTCGTGGAAATTGGTGCGGGCGAAGGTGACCACGAGCACGGAGTTCGCCGTGGCGACGCCGAGACTCATGATCGCCCCCATGAGGGCGGGCACGCTGAGCGCGGTGTGGGAGACCCACAGACCCCAGATGACGCCGGCAAGGGCGCCGGGCAGGGCGCTGATGATGATGAAAGGATCGAGCCAGCTTTGGAAATTCACCACCAGCAGGAGGTAGATGAGCACGATGGCGCCGCAGAGACCGAGGCCGAGACCCACGTAACTGCTGTGCATCGTTTCCGCCTGGCCACGCACTTCGATGAAACTGCCGCGAGGCAGGGTCTTCTTGGCCTCGTCGAGGATCGGCTGAACGTCGCGCAAGACGCCGCCGAGGTCGCGTCCCGAAACGCCGCCGAAGACGTCGATGACCGGAAGCACGTTGTAATGCGAGAAAACCGGCGTGGTCTGGCTGCGCTGGATGGACGCGACGTTCGTGAGGATCTGGCCGTCCCCGTCGCCGCCGCGGCTGCTGCTCACCGGGATGTCCTCGAGCGCCGGAATCGAATCCATGACATGCTCGGGGGCGCGGATATTGATCGTGTATTGAATGCCGAGCTTGGGATTGAGCCAGTAGACGGGCTGCACCTGGCCGCTGCCGCTCAGGGAGAGCAGCACGGAATTGGCCACGTCGCGTTCCTGCAGGCCGAGCTCGCCGGCCTTGTCGCGATCGACATTCACGGTGAGCCGCGGCAAGTCGGCCGGTTGCTGCACCCGGACGTCGACCGCGCCATTCACGCGGCGAATCTTGTCGGCCAATTGGGCGGCGATGGCGCGATTCGTGACCAGGTCACGGCCATAGATCTGCACGTCGAACGGCGCGGGTAGACCGAGGTTGAGCGTCTGGCTGACAATGTCCGCCGGCAGGAAGTAGAAGATGGTGTTGGGATATTCGTGATTGAGGCGGGAGCGCAGCTCGTGAATGTATCCCTCCGTGGGGCGATGATCATGAGTGAGCGAGATGAGGATGTCCGCGTCGCTCGTGCCGATGACACCGCTATTGCTGTAGCTCAGCGCAATGCCGGAGAAGGGAATGCCGATGTTATCCAGGATGCCATCGAGCTCAGATTTTGGGATCACTTCCTGGATGGTCTTTTCCACGCGTCCGACAAATTGCGCGCTTTCTTCGATGCGGGTACCGCTGCGTCCGCGGAGGTGCAGGCGGATCTGGCCGCCGTCGACCTTCGGGAAGAAGTCCTGTCCGAGCTGCCCTCCGAGGAGGAAGGTGGCGAGACAGAAGAGCAGGAAAATCGTGGCGAAGGTCCAGCGCTTGCGCAGGATGGTGGTGAGCAGATTGCGATAGCCCCCGCGGAACGCAGAGAAACCACGCTCGAAAGCGCGCTGGATGATGACGAACGGCGCGGACCAACCCCGGGGCGGCGCTTCATCCGCATGGTCCTCGCCTTCCCCGTGGCCGGTGTAAGGCGAGTTGCGATAGAAATACATCACCAGTGTGGGGATGAGCGTGCGCGAGAGGAAGTAGCTGGCCAGCATGGCGAACACCACCGCCTCGGCCAGGGGCACGAAGAGGAAGCGGGCGACACCGGTGAGGAAGAACATCGGCACGAAGACGATGCAGATACACAGCGTACTGACGAAAGCCGGGAGGGCGATTTCCTCCGCGCCATCGAGAATGGCGGTGACGAGCGGTTTGCCCATGGCCATCTGGCGATGGACGTTCTCGATCTCCACGGTGGCGTCGTCGACGAGAATACCGACCGCCAGGGAAAGTCCGCCGAGCGTCATCAGGTTGATCGTCTCCCCGAGCGCGCTGAGCACGGCAAGCGAGACGAGAATGCTCAGCGGAATGGAGAGCGCGATGATGACCGTGCTGCGCCAGGAGCCGATGAAGAGCAAGATCATGATCGCCGTGAGCGCGGCGGCGATGGTGCCTTCCTTGAGCACGCCGCTGATGGCGGCGCGCACGAAGAGCGACTGATCCGCGAACTCCTGCACATCGAGATCGGGGGTGACGGTAGTGAGCACCTTGGGCAACTGCGCCTTTACCTTGCGCACGACGTCGAGCGTGGACGCAAAACCACTCTTCATGATGGTGATGAGCGCGCCGCGCTGGCCGTTCATGCGCACGATATTGGTCTGCGGATTGAAGCCGTCGCGGACCTGGGCGACGTCCTTCACATAAATGGTCGTACCGTTGACGCGCTTGATCGGCAGGTTGTTGAGCTCCTCCAAAACACGCGGGCTGCTGTTGACCGAGATGTCGTATTCTGTCTGGCCGATCTTGGACGTGCCGCTGGGCAGGATGAGGTTCTGCGCATTGACCGCGTCCACGATGTCCTGGGCCTTGAGGTTCTTGGACTTGAGGGCGTCGAGATTGAGATCGACGACCACGGTGCGCTGGCGTCCGCCATAGGGCCACGGGATTTGCGCGCCGGGAATATTGGCGATGCCCACGCGGACCTGGTTCAGCGCGAGGTCCGCGACCTCTTGCTCGCTGAGCTTCTTGCTGCTCAAGCTGTATTGCAGGATCGGCACGGTCGACGCGTTGTAGCGGATGACCAGCGGCGGCGTTTGGCCGGGCGGCATCTGCTTGAGAATGGTCTGCGCCACCGCGGTGATCTGGGCGACGCCGCCATCGACGTTGGCGCCGGGTTGCAGGAAGACCTTGATGATGCCGACGCCGTTGTAGCTGTTCGATTCGACGTGCTCGATGTCCGTGACCGTGGCCGAAAGCGAGCGCTCGTGATTGAAGAGGATGCGCTGCTCCATTTCCTGGGCGCTCAGACCGGCGTATTGCCAGATGACCGAGATGACCGGAATGTTGATCGCCGGGAAAATATCGGTCGGCGTGCGCAGCAGCACAAAGGGCGTGAGCAGCAGCAGCAGCAGCGAAGCGACGATGAAAGTGTAGGGGCGCCGAAGCGCTAGGCGGACGATCCACATATGGGTCGATCAGGTCCGCTAATGTCAGGGAGGCGAGACGATTGCGATTGGACGCGCTTGCGGTCGTATGAGAACGATCTTGCGGACTCTTTCCAGCGCGGATGCGGTGGAAATCAGCGCAAGCTGGGATTGGCTTCGGCAAATTCGCCGGGGCTGACGCCGAGAACCCGCTTGAAGTGCCGGGCCATGTGACTCTGGTCCGCGAAGCCACATTCATTGGCGATCGCCGCCATGGTCCACTCCCGGCTGTGCTGGCGAATGAGCTCCTGAGCCCGGTCGACGCGCAGGCGAATGAGGTAGTCGTGCGGCGGATGGCCGGTGGCGGTCTTGAACTGGCGGGCGAAGTGGAACGGGCTGAGGCCGGCGACTTCGGCGAGTTCTTCGAGAGCGAGGGAATCGCCGATGCGCGTGCGCATCAGCTCGACGACCTTTAGCACCGCGAGCGGGGGAGCGGCTGGGGCGGGTTTGGCGCCGCGAATGTGATCAAACTCGCGCAGGATTTGCACGGCAATTGCCCGGGCCAGGCCCTCGGCAGCGAGGGCGGCGCCGGCGGTGGCGTCGAGCTCCTGGTGAAGCTGTTGCATGAGGACCGAGACCGGGTGTCGGGCGCTGAGTTTCCGGGTATTGATTTCCGCCGGCAGCGCCGCCGGGGTGTTGAGCTCGGCGGCCACCCGATCGAAAAACCAAGGCTGGAAACCAAGCATGAGCACGCGCACGTCGCCGATCCAACGAAAGGCGACCGGACGCCCCGCGGGCGTGAAGCGGCAATCGCCTGCCTTGTAATGCACCGTCTCTTTCTGGCCGTTCAGGAAGACATCGCTGCGGAGAGAATCGAGGAAACAGTAGAGGACGTGCTGCCGAATCCCACCGGGATAATCGACCGCCCCGGATTTGCCGCGCCGCTCGTGGGCGATGATCCCCGGCCAGCCCACAGAGCGACGGACGACGGTAATCGCCGCGGGGACGTAAGTCTCCATGTCGACCGGTGGAAGTGCGGGTTTGGATTTCATGCGAAAGCGCGCACGCGCTGACTGCTATTCTTAATCTTACTCTTAATCGTAATCTTAATCTTTCCGGAGAGGATTACGATTAAGAGTAAGATTAAGAGGGGGCGGCTAACGAGGCACGGTATGAAGAAATTCCCAGATGGCCTCGAATTGTTCCGCCGCATTGCCATGGAAAAAGTCGGTGAGGGGCGTCCTGCCCTCGTCGTCGGCGAACTTCGGCATCTTGGTATCGGGATCGATGCGGGTCGGCGCCAGGGTCCAGCGCAGGAAGTATTCTTTCCGCAAACGTTGCGGCCCCCAGGCGAGGTTCGGACCCGGCGCCTCGAAAACGGCCGTGGCGGCGCGCTTGCCGAGGATGTGGCACTGGATGCAATTGAAGCCGCCATTCTCGCCGACAAGCGTTTCCCCGATCTTGATCCTGGCGGGATCGCCCGGCGGTTCCGCGGGCACCGGCCCAAAGCCCTGCTGATGCGGCAGGCCTTTGGCGAAGTTTTCCGCGTAGGTGGCGAAGCCCGGCATGCGGGCGACGATCCACGGGCGAGGTTTGTTCGCCTCATGGCCGGCGATGAACGTGGCGAGATAATCCGGGCGCAGCTTTTCCCCGAACCAGGTGAGCGCGGGTAGGGCGGTAGTGTAGATCGGTTTGCCTTCGCCTTCCTCGAGCGGCGCGCCGCTTTGCAACGCGACGACTTCTTCCTCGAGCTGCGACCACACGCTTTGCTGGCCATCGCGCGGATGGCACGCCGTGCAGCGCAGGTTTTTGATCTGGCGTTCGGCGAATTCCGCGGAGGTGTCCTGTTTCAGCGAAGCGAAACCATCGGCGGCAAACGCGACCAGCGCCTCGCGTTGTGCGGGAGTGAAGCTGAAGTCGGGCGCCTTGCCATGTGATGCAGCATCGGTGCCGAGACAGCCCTTGGCCCAACCGCTCTGGAGCGTGGCGGTCAGGTTGGGAGTGATTGTCGGCGGGACGCCCGCGTGGCAATTCAAGCATCCGGAGGTGGTGAGCAATTGCGCGCCGCGCGCGGCGTCTCCTTTGGGGGCGCCGGTGAATTCGCGATTGGCCGTTCCGAGCAAATATTCCGTGAGTTGGTTCGCTTCCGTATCGGTCAGTCGGAAATGCGGCATTCGATTCCAGGCGTAGCTCTTCGCGGGATCCTGCAAGTAGGCGACCAGCGCGTTGCGGTGCCATTTTGCTTTCACATGCGAGAGTGGAACGCGGTCGTGCTCGTCGTTGCCGTCGGCATCGGGTTTGGTGTGGCAGGCGATGCAGCCGAGATTGGCAAAGAGCGCACCGCCCTGTGCGACGAGCGCGTCGTCGATGGCCTTTTCCTCCTCCTTCGTCGTCGATGTGGAAACGAAGAACGCCGCGAGGTCGGCGGCGCGCTGATCGATCTTCCCAGCTTCACCGGCGAAGACTTTGGGCATCAACGCATGTGGACGAATGCTGTGCGGATCGTTGATCCACGCGGCCAGCCATGCTTCGCGATACTTGTCCCCGATGGCGTCGAAGAGCGGCGCATCCTGTGCGAGTTCCGGCATGCCTTCCCCCTTCGGTGGCAGCGTCCCCGTGCCGTCATGGCACGCAGCGCAATGGTTCTGCGCGAAGAGGAGACGGCCTTCGCGGAGGCGTTCGCCCGTACGGAGATCCCTGGCGTTCGCATCGTGCTGGAAGGCAATCGGAGGGACGGGCTCGCGAGGAAATTCCTTCGACGACCACAGGAGGCGCACCATGGCATCGCCTTGCGCGGGGCTCTGGAATTCAACGACGAGCTTGTTGGCGCCTTTCTGCAATTGCGTGGGATGCGGGTCCGCGTGCTGGCGGCTGTCGAGCAACGGCTGGCCATTGAGTGTGGCGGTGACTGTTCCCGTGGTCTCGACGGTGAAGGTGTATTCCGACCGCAACTCCGAAACGATCTCGCCTTCCCATTTCGCAGTGAACGTGCCCGGGGCCAGGAAGGGAGTGGGCGCTTCGCCCGCCGGGACGTAGAGCGCGACGAGACGCGCTCCGTGGGTGTCGGTCTTGCCTCCGGCAGTGAAGGAGACGGTAAGTCCTTGCTTTACCTCCGCGGCCACGTCGGCCAGCGGCGGTGCCTGGACAGTACTTTCGCCAGCGTGGGTGAGTGGCAGACTGAGGACGAGCAGTGCGAATAGCGGGAGCGGGAGCGAAATCTTCATCAGCGAAAAGCGATACGAGGGAAAGACCCAAGGGCTGCGATTGCTCGCAGTTCTTGGGAGTTAGCGTTGTGGCGGGCGGCGCGTCAATTCAGTCATCCTGAGCGGAGCGTGGAAGTATGGGCGGAGTCGAAGGATCCGGCCGCTTCCACTAGCGGTTTCCGATATGCCAGCCCTTCTGCGCTGCATTGAACGTCTTAACCTGAAGCGCCTGGTGCAGCGAAGCAAATTGGGCGATAGGAAACTTCTGGTGGAAGCGGCCGGGTCCTTCGACTGCGTGCCCCGCCACCTTGCCACGGGGCACTTCGCTGGATGACACGCGAAGAGAACGGTCGTTTTTAGCGCGAGGAGGTGAAGTTCGACCCGCGCTGGGCATCCGGCGGCACGACGTTGATCGTGTTGCCGATGCCTTCGGGGATCGCTGTGCCGTCCGCGGCCTTGATGTTCATCTTGATCTTCATCTGCATGACCGGCTGCAGGCCGGGCACTTCGAGGAAGACGGATTTCTTATCCGGCGCGACGGTCACCGACTTGATCTCCAGCTTGTCGTGGCCCTTCTGCTCGGGGGCGCTGACTTTGTATTCGGCCGAGCCGTAGGCGGAGGTCCAGCGATAGTTGTATTGTTCGATGGCGTAGTTGCCGGCATCGCTGGCACTGGAGGTCTCGACTTCATTGGTGAAGCGGATGGTGATGCCTTTGTCGGTGATGTGCAGTTCGTTCTCCACGGTGACCGGTTTGCCGGTGTAGCGCACGCGTTCGATCGCGCCGTCTTTCGCGGCATTCGTCTGCCAGCCTTTGAGACCGGCGACGTAGAGTTGTCCATCGGCCGGATTGAAACGGGCCCGGCAGATGCCGGTTTCGAACTTGAGCGGAAATTTGAAAACGCCGCCCTGGCGGACATCGCCGATGCTCTCCTGCAACACGCCGAAGAGCGACGATTTGCCGTACGAGAGATAGAGCATGCTGCCCTTGAGCGGGCCCCACTTGTCGCTCGTGACCCACACCTGGTCGCCATTCGAATTGTCCCAGTCGTACGGCACCCAGCAGAGATGCGGTGCGTAAGCGGTCGGCACCGGCACGCGATGCGAGAGGTCGGGCACTTCGATGAAGTCGCCCTGTTTCACGTACTGGATGTAGTCGACCGGAACCCACGTGCCTTGGTTGTCGCCGGTGGTGATTTCGTCGTTCGGGCCGACGCCGATGCCATTTGGGGCGCGCACGCCCGTGGCGAAGACTTCGAACTTCTGGCCGTTGCCGGAGACCTTGAACATGCAGCCGTTGTGATCGCTGAGCGGGCCCCAACCGCGGCCGCCGGGATTCACCGGGCCGCCCTTGATGAAGTAGAAGTTACCCTTCGAATCCGTCTCGAGACCGAAGGTGAATTCGTGGAAGCCCGGCGTGACCTGCACGTCGTTGTTGAAGTTCTCGTAGAAGTCCGCCTCACCATCGTTGTTGAGATCGTGCAGGCGGGTGATCTGATCGCGACCGAGAACGTAGATCTGGTCGTCGACGATTCGGAGTCCCAGCGCGTGGAAGATACCAGTCGCGTAACGCTTCCACTCGATGTTCTCGAGCTTGTCGTCGATGCCTTTGCCGATCCAGACGTCACCGCTCCACGTACTGAAGGCAATGCGCCCGTCCTTGAAAAAATCGAGACCGGCGATGCGGATCTTGGATTTGTAAGGGTTGTCGAGCGGTGCGGAGACATTGTCGACAACATAGGGAAAGCCGCCTTCCGACGTTCCGAGCGTGCCTTTTGTTTTCACCGTCTCCGTCCAATGGGGCGCGCCCCCGTGGGTGAGCGGTTGCAAGTCCGCCGGCTGGGCGGCCGCTTTCACGGCATCGGTGAGCTTCGCCAGGTCAGCGGCCGTGCCGTGGGCGAAGGCGACCTTGAATTTCTGGCCGGCAGCGAAGGGCGGAAGCTTGAGCGTGACGCGCGTGCCGTCGACCACGAGCTTCGCATCCGCAGGCGCGCCGATCACGCGAACCACGGTGCGGTCATCCGCGTTCTTGGCGTCGTTGCAGAAGACAGCATGGTCGCCTTCGATACTTGGCGTCACGCCTTCCGGTGCGTCGGCGACGAGCAGGCTGGAAGCGGTGCCCGGAGCGGTAACGTTGAAAGTGCGGGTGATCAGCGCTTCATCGCCGGCGGTTTCGAGGTCGTCGGATTCGAGCAGCGAAGCTTCGCCGACGGTGTAGGCAAAGACAACGCGATCGCCGCTCAGATAGAGGCCGCGATACTTGGCCCATTCGCGCGGCAGCGGACCGAACGGCACATCGGCGAAGAACGGATCGCCCGGCTTCACGTCGGCCTTGCGCGGGCCCTTGGGCAACGGGCGTGGATCCTGGAAACTGTCGCCCTTGCTCCAGCCCGGCGTGTTCACATGGGTGCCGAAATAGATCTGTGCATTCGCCGGAGCGGAAGGATTCGGCCCGTGGCCGCCGTCGAAAACGACGCCCTTGAGTTTCAGCCAGCCACCGGTCCACGCGCCGGTCGCACGCAGCAGTTCGGTATCGAAGATGAATCCCGCATTGCCGTCGTGGCCGAGCTTTACGCCGATGCCCTTGTTCGTGGCGATGCGTTCGGCCCCCGTCAGCGTGGTCTTGTTGTCGGTATCGTTGAAGCTTGCGGAAAGGAACCGCCCATAATCCATTTCCTCCCACCAATTGGCGGCGAAAGAGCAGAGTGGAGCCAGGGCGATGCTGGCGGTGACGAAGAGACAGGCGGAGAGCTTCATGAATACGACTGGGATTGGGGATCACTGCCGACGGCGACAAGGCGCCGTCCGCAGGGACCGCTGGATGTAGCCGAAACAATCAGCGGAGCGAAACGAAATTAGACGGAAACCCGAGCCCGGAGAAAGCCGGTCACTCCTGCCGCCAATCGGATTTGCCGAGTGAGGACTTAAGGCGACGTTTTCGCCGGCGCGGAGGTGAGGCCGACGCTGTTGATGGCGATGACGCTGTAGGTGTGCTTTTCACCCGAGGCGGAGCTGCTGTCGGTGAAACGCATCTCGGCGAGCGGAAAGGCGGGAGAGTCGCTGTAGCCGTTCGTCTGGAAGATGGCGCGGCCGATAAGGCGGGTGGGCGGTTTTTCGGGAAGGCGCGCGAGTTCCTTGCCGTCGCGTTCGATGACGAAGCCGGCGATTCCGCTTTCGAGATCGGCTTGGGCGGACCAGGTCAGTTCGTTGCCGGTGAGCTTCACCTCGGTGGGCGCCGGTGGTGGCGTGGAGTCGCTGACGTTGCCGTCCTTCTCGTATTCCGCCCACGCCTTGGCCACGCGTTCATTGGGCAGCCATACCGCGGCCTTGGCGTCGCCGGTGAATTTGGCGGCGGGTTGCGCGGCGTCGCCGAGCAATGGGGCAAGCCATGCGCCATCGGTAGGCATCGGTTTCAATTTGCCGTCACCGGCACGATCCGGCAGACGGGCGGTGAGACAGGCATCGAACCACGGAATGGCGAGGTAACGCGAATTGCCGCAGTCGTGGCTGGTGTTCGGATCGACGGCGACACCGACCAGGCCGCCTTTGCCGCGGAAGTCGGTGAAGAACTTCTCCACGTTCGGCCACAGTCCGCCGAACCGTGGATCTTTCACCGTTACGCCCTCGCGCGTGCCGAGGTTGCAGATGGTCGGCACTGCGCAGGCGGCGGCGGGAATTTCCGCGGGTGTCGCCGGTGAACCATCGCGCGGGGAAATGCGCGGCGTGCCGGAGCGCAACCATGCGGCGGCGATGCGATCCGGATGCATGACGAGCATGTTGCCCACCCAATTTGCACCGCCGGAATGTCCCCACAGCGCCCATGGCACGGTGGCGAGTTCGGGATGATGCGATTGCGCGCCAAGGTCGCTGAGCGCGTGGAGGAAGGCCTGCTCTGAGCCATTGCGCGGATCGCACCACATGCTGCAGATCGCTTTCTCTGGCTGCTCATAGGCCGGTCCGAGCAGCGCGCACTCGTGCTTCCGCGCGAGCGCCTGCCACTGCAGGTCGAAAGCCGCGGTGATGCCGGACTTGCACGAGCCCTCGCCGCAGCCGTGCTGATGCACGATGATACCGCGCAGCGTCTTCACGCCCGGCGGAATCCACACAGTATAGCTGACGGGAAAAATCAAGCCGTCAGGCGCCTGCGAGGCTTCATAGCGCACGCGGTAATAAGGCGGTGCGGCGGGCGGCATCGGCGCATACTCCGCGTGCACGGTGATGGCGCAGAGCGCGGAAAGGACGAGAGAGCGAAGGAGGAGTTTCATGGGCTGGGTGGGAGCGCGATGAAGAGGGAACTGGGGAGGGCGGGAGTTCTTAGTGCTTAGTTCTTAGTGTTCCTGGTTCCTCGCGTTTCTTGGAGCAAAGGGTGAAAATCATTCCGTGGTGACGGAGGTATCGCTGCCGGTGGACGTTTTGCAGAGGAGCGCTTCGAGCGCTTTCTGCAAATCTCGTCTCGATTATTCGGCAATGCGTTCCAATGTGAATTCGCAAGGCGGGTAGCCTTGCGTGGCCGTGCGCTGGAGGATGGCGTCGCAGGTCTGGGCCAGGCGCTGGAAGTCCGCGCCATCTTTGTCTTCGGCGAGGCGTGTAGCGGCGGCGCGGAAGAGCGTGAGACTCGAGGCGAGCTTGAAGGCATCGGTCGAGCCACCCATGAGATGCTCAATCGGCGCGCCTCGCCCGATGTGCTCCGCGACGGCGTTGGTGATTTCCTCGTAGTGCGAACGAAGCGACGGGTCGCGCAAATAGGCGCAGGCTTCGTCCAAGTCGCGAGCGCGTACTCGCGCGCGGTGAAGAGCGCCCGAGACCGTCGATTTGCGGAAAGATGTACCAGATCCAATGGCTGCTCTTGCGGCCCGCCCGCGTTTCCGCAAGCGCGGTAGCATAGCCGCTCCATTGGCTGGCTTGGGCTTGATGGAAACGCTCGAGGGACATGGCAGTGAGCATGCGACGATCCGGCGGGAAGGCAACCGTTCGATTGCCGTTCCCGATTTCTCGATGCCACCGAGGGCACTTGCCCTATCTTGCTGGTGTGCGCGTTAGCTCTTCGCCTTGCTGCCTCGGGAACGGCGAAGCCGCTGGACGCCGATGAGACAGCCGAGGCCGCCGATGAGTGAGACCAGCGAGCCGGGTTCGGGGATGACCGCTTCGAGCGCGATATCGTTGCCACCGGAGAAAGAGTTGGTCGCGAAGTTCGCTTGATAGGTGATCTCGTAGGCCTGCGAATTGAGCGTGAAGATGGAGCCCTGGCTGAGGTTCGTCGCGGTGCCATTCAGCGAGGAGAAGGTGCCATTGATGGCACCGCCGCTGTTGATCGTGAGGAAGAAGAGATCGCCATTGACCGGTGTGTAGGTAGTCCCGGTGAGCAGGCTGAGTTGGAGATCGGCGCCATTGAGCGTGAGCGAGCCGGTGGTGGCGAGGTGATCGGAGACGTCGCCGTCGGCGGTGGCTGATTCGACAGCGCCATCGTAAGCAGAGGTGCGGCCGATCTGGAGAGAGAGATGCGTGGCGCTGTCCGTAAAGGTCACGCTGCCCGCGTGGAAGGTCGTGCCTGCGCTCGTGCTGGCTGAACCCGCATGCGGCTTGAGCACTGCGCCGATGTCGGAAGCGAGCGCGCCGACCGTTACATTCCCCACGGTGCCGCCGCCGCCGAGAATAGCGGAAGCGCTGGCGCTCGCGGAATTGCCGACCACCACGGCGCTGCTGCCGGAGATGGAACCGCTGACGACAAGCGTATTACCCTTCACGACAGTCGGCCCGGTGTAGGTATTCACCCCACCGAGGACGAGAGGAGCGGTGCCGGTGCCTGCCACGGTGAGTCCAAAGCCATTCCCACCATCGCTGATGGCCCCCGAGAAGGTGGTCGTCGCAGTTGAGTTTTGGGTCAGCGTGCGGCTGCCGGTCAAGGTGACCGGTCCGGTGAAGGTCAGCGTTTTGTCGGCGCCGCCGGAAACGACCGTCGTATCCGCGGCGAACGAAATTGGGTTGCCGATGGTAATCGCCGTCGAGGTCGTGGCGCGGATCGAACTGCCACCGAGGATCACCGTACCCGTGCCGAAGGGGCCGTTGGTAGGTGATCCGGCGGAGCCTGTGGTGCTGACTTGAGGCACTACGATACCGACCTTGAGCAAGGTGTTGCCCGAATAAGTACTGGCGCCACCCAGGGCGAGGGTGCTGGCGGCGCTGCCGTAAATGGAAAGGCCCGATGTGCCCGTGATTGCCGAGCCAATGATCGTCACCCCCACCGCATTGTCGGTCACGATGCCCTCGCTGCTACCGAAGGCGATCGTGCCGCCGGCGATGGTAATGCCATTGCCACTGGAAAAGAAAATCGCGCCGCTGGCGATCGTCAGGGTCTGGCCGGTGTTAAGGCTGTCGGTGATATTCGTCGTGGAACCAGGATCGACGATCAGCGAGTTGATCGATGCCGTGTTGATTCCGGAGATTGAACCCGTCACGTGAATATTGTTTCCCGCGGTGAACGCGTTTTGCGTGAACTCATCCGAGAGATTCAGCGAACGCAGGCCTCCCGTGGTCGACCAGGTGACGAAGGTGTTCGCCGTGCCTGTCGCGGTGCCGACGCTGCCCGTGCCGGTGCCGGTTTCGCCGAGCAGGTAGGGAACGATCTTGGTGTTCTGCGCCAAGGCATTGATTCCGTTGCCCGAATCGTCCGTCCCGCCGACCAGAGTCGGCGCGTTCGTGACCATGATCCGCACCAGACTGGCGCTGCT
Source organism: Chthoniobacter flavus Ellin428 (assembly GCF_000173075.1). Lineage (GTDB taxonomy): Bacteria > Verrucomicrobiota > Verrucomicrobiia > Chthoniobacterales > Chthoniobacteraceae > Chthoniobacter > Chthoniobacter flavus. The sequence goes on along the minus strand of NZ_ABVL01000028.1, from coordinate 35,570 downwards.
CGATCCCAAGCCAACGCCATCGACGAAGCCGATGCCGGTGTTGACTGCGTGCGAGAGTTGGGTGGCGGTGACGACCGCGGAATTCGGCGAGGTTCCGGTGACGAGGATTTTCGAGATGTTCGAGTCGAAGCTGAAGGTGCCGATCGTTTCGCTCGAATTGGTGGAAGTCTGGTCGGAGCCGAGGAAGGAAAACGTGCCGCCGCGGAGGCTGAAGCTCGCCGTGTCGGAAATGCGGTTCGTGTTGTTATTGGTGGTGCCGACGTTGTTGAGCGCGAAGGTGCCACCGTTCAGGATGAAGCTGGTGGAAGCGAGCGATCCCGTCAAACCGCCGGCTCCGGTGGCACCGATCTGCAACGTACCCGCATTAACCGTAGTGCTGCCGGTGTAGGTGTTGGCGCCGATGAGTATCTGGGTATTGGCGTTGATTTTGGCCAGTGACATGCCGCCCGCGCCGCTCGTCCCATTGGCTACGACGCCGCCGAAGATGTCCGTATTGGTGGATGTCACGTCGCCGACCGTGAGGGTCGAGGTCGTGCCCGTGGCATTGTTGGCCACGGTGAGGAAATTCGAACCTGCCACCTGTGCGCCACCCAGAACGGTGGTGTCCATGCCGCGCAAGGTGAGCATGTGGCCATTGAGATCCAACGTCATGGATGCCGTGGCCTGGGTGGGAATCATGCTGAGACGGCTGGAAGCGCTGATTGCATTGTCCACGCCGATCCGCAGCGTGTCTCCAGCTCCCGAGTTGGCAAAGAGTTGTGTATCGCCGGTGTAGGTATTCACGGCGTTCAGCACGGTGACGGCATTCATGCCACGACTGAAGAGAAGGACATTGCCGCCAGCGCCGCTGATCACGCCGTTGATGTTCAGCGTGCCATTGTCGCCGGCACCGATGCGGGTGACGCTGTTGACGATGATATTGCCCGTCCACGTCGCCGTGGCGCCGACCGCAGTTTGCAGAGCGCCGTCGTTGTTGGTGCCATTGCCGTTGAGTGTGATGGTCCGACCAGTGACGTTGACACCATTGCCGAGAATGAGTTGGCCACCACCGACGTTAATGGTGCTGGTTCCCGTGCCTAGGGCGAGATTGTTGTTGATAGCGAGGCCACCGTTGAGGATCAACGTCGTACCGGTGTAGGCATTGGCGCTGGTAAGCGTTTGTGTGCCCGTGCCGTTTTTGACCAGCGAGATGGTGGAAGTGCCATCGCGAATCACGCCGGAATAAGTGGTGGTGCCGCTTCCGTTGATCGTCAGGGTGGCGGCCGTCGCACCGGTGTTGGTAATGATCCCGGCGCCGGCCGTGTTTGTCCGCTGAATGCCCGCGATGTTTTGGCTGAAGCCATTCAAATCGAAGACCGCATCTTCCGTGGCGGTGGTGGACGAACTGACATCGACGACGGTCGTGGAGGGCAGGGCATTGGTGGCGCCCATCTTCAGGACACCGCGCACGATCTGGGTGACGCCGGAGTAAGTGTTGCTCGTGCCCGAAATGATCACTGTCCCCGGGGTGGCCGCCCCGGGAGCCTCGCCAATGGCCAGGATACCGTTGGGATTGGACGCGCCATTTTGAATGACACCACTGAGGATCAGTGTGCCGCCGCTGCCCGCGCCAACGCGCGCGCCTTGAGCATCAATAGTGATGGTGCCCGCCCAAGTCGCCGTCGCGCCGGTGTCGGCCTGCAGCGCGCCTGTGCTGTTGGCGCCGCTACCGGTCAGGCCGACCGTTTCGCCGGTGATCGTGACGCCATTGCCGAGGATGAGCGCGGCAGCGTTCGCCACGGTGGTGATGCCGGTGGTGTCACCGAGAGCACCATTGGCAGTGACCTTCAAGTTGCCCGAACTGACGACCACATTGCCGGTAAAAGTATTCGCACCGGAAAGCACCAACGTGCCGGCCCCCGCAGTGGTGAGCGAGCCGCTCGTGATGGGGGCGCTGATCGTGTCGGTATCCGCGACGTTGGTCACGGCGATGGTGCTGGTCGCACCGAAATTCAAACTACCCGCAGGAGCATTGATGTCACCGATATTCCAACCCCCGGAATTGAAAGTGATGTTGCCCACGTTGATCGCGGCGTTCACGTCGACGGTTTCCGACGTCCCGGTGAAGATCGCGTTGTTCGTGGTGAGGTTGGTCCAGACCGCCGTGTTGGTGTCCCAATTCGCGGTGGTGGTGTCCCAGACCTGGCTGGGGTTGTTTTGATCGTAGGTCTGGTCCGCGCAAACTTTTCCGGCGCAGACAATGCCGCCGGCGAGAAAAAACCAGGCGATGGAGCGAGTACAAATGAAACGTTTTGACGTGAGCATGCAATGAGATGGGGATGTCGACTCCGTGCGACTCCCGGGGGAGAGAAGTGCTCGTGAAGCGGCGCAGTAGAAAGCACGACACGCGCCCGGCTCCAGTCCTGCGTTAGAGTTACCGTAACGTTGGGGTGTCCAACGGAGCCCGTTGAGTTGTCACCCGCTTACTGTCCGCTCTTCTTCGCGGCGTGGCGCAAGTCCTTGAGGCAGTTGGGATCCGGCGGCACGGGCTGCCCGACTTGATCGACGGGATGGGTGAAGAGATAGCGCCACACGTCCTCGTGGATGAATTTTCCACTCGCATCTTTCACCGCTGCACCGCCCGGAACCACCGAACTGTGCGCACGTTTCGCATCTTTGCCAACATCCGCATCAGTAATGAGACGCCGCGTGTTACCGTACGGCGCAGGCGTCTTGTCCACATTCACGATCGGGCCGAACTGATTGAGCTTCAGCAATTCCCACGAGCGGCAGTAGTGACCGCCGGTCCAGCCGCCATCGAGCACATGGCTGAAGGCGAAGAAACGATTCGCGGGCGTGGCCGGATTCAGCCCCTGCCAGTTCTCATACTGATCGCGCGGGCCGCAGAACATCACCACGCGATCCACCTTTTGATAGATGGCGAAACGCGCCGCGGTGGTCGAACCATGCGAGGCGCCGGAGATGATCACGCGATCCCAGCGCAGTCCCTTGCCATCCGGCGCGAGGAAATAATCCCAGCGGCCCTGCGGGTTTTGCTTCGCGAGATATTTCACGAATTGAAACGCGCGCTCCATCATGCCGTCGGGCTTCGGGATATTTACCTCCGGCGAAAAGTCCTCGCCCGTCGCCGCCTCGAGCCGGATCTTGCCGAGGAATTGTCATCGGCGGGCCGGCGGTTCCTTGCCAAATTTATCGAACCCACCCATTGGCATAGTGGACGCGCAGGATGTGCAGCCCGTAACTGTTTACGCGCTCGAAAAGCGGCGCGCTGTAGCCCATGAGCCAGATGACCAGCTTGCCCTGCGGAGCCACGCGCGTATCCACGGAAGCATCCTCGTTGTCCTGCGGCTTGCCATCTTTCTCGAGGAGGAAATTGATCTCCGGATGCGCCTGCACCCGCGGATCGATGACGCTGGCCCGCGCCTTTAACTCGTAGCGCTTCGGCGTCGGATCATTGAATTTCAGCGGCACATCGGCGGCGCGCAATGCGGTCAGGACGCAGAGCAGAAGAGGGAGGAAAAGGAGGCGCTTCATGTTTGGGGGAAAGGGAAGGGGGAATCGGAATATGAAGGATGAAGGACGAAGGCGGAAGGATGAAGTAAAGCGTGCTGCGCGGATTTTGGGGCGGAGGCATCCGGCTCGCGGGAGGACGGACAAAGGATGCTCAGCCTTGCGCAAGGAATGAGGAGCGCGCTGACGGGGCAGCGCTAACTTTGGGAAGAAAGGAAAGACCTATTCCGCCGGGGCGCGGGAGAAAACCTGAAATCGAAGCGGTCCTCCGCGTCCCAGCGGAGTGGGGCGGTTACATCCTCGCTGGTGAAAACGAACCGCCGGTAATACGAAAGCGAAGCTCGCAAACTTTGTCATAGGCCGGACGAAACGTTGACACCGGCGCGTTTCTCGGCGATCTAGGCGCCTCACATGCGTTCCATCTCTGCCAACTCCATTATGATCATTGCGGTCATTATTGAGTCCCACTCGGGGCAGGGATAGACGCGCGCTGATCCATCGCCAGTCTTAAATCTCTGAAACCCTGAGTTAACCGCTCAGGGTTTTTTGTTTGCCTAAATGCTCCCATGAAAACCCTCGCCGAACCTGAATCTGAAACCGCGTCCGCTGCCACAGCGGCGGAAAGCGAAGCGCACGCCACCGTTTCGCTTTCCGAAATCGTGGCCGCGCGGTTGCGCTTGAACGGCTCCGTCGCGCGCACGCCGTGCGTCGAATCGGCGGCCTTGAGCGAGCTCACCGGAGCGCGCGTTTTCTGCAAGCAGGAGCATTTGCAGCGAACAGGCAGTTTCAAGGAACGCGGGGCGCGCAATGCCCTGGCGCAACTGTCGCCGGAACAGGCGCGTCTCGGGGTGGTTGCGGCGTCGGCGGGAAATCATGCGCTGGGGCTCTCGTGGCATGGGCGCTCGCTGAGCGTGCCGGTCACGGTGGTGATGCCGCGCTTTGCGCCGTTGGTGAAGGTGGCGCGTTGCCGGCAATTCGGCGCGAAGGTGGTGTTGCACGGCGATACCTTCGACGAAGCGCGCGGCGAAGCGGGGCGACTGGCGAAGGAGTTTGGGCTGACTTATGTGCATCCTTTCGACGATCCGCAGGTGATCGCCGGGCAGGGGACGCTGGCCTTTGAAATCCTCGAACAGGTGCCGGATGCCGAGGCGATCCTCGTTCCGGTGGGAGGAGGTGGGTTGCTCGCCGGTGTGGCGACGGTGCTGCAGGCGCTCAAGCCGGATTTGGAAATCATCGGCGTCGAACCGGCGAATGCCGCATGCTTTGCCGCCGGGCTCGCGGCGGAAGCACCGGTGCGGGTGCAGACTCGCTTTACGCTAGCCGATGGCCTGGCCGTGGCCGAAGCGGGCAAGCACACGCTGGCCATCGCGCGGCCGCTGGTTTCGCGCATGGTGCAGGTGAGCGAGGAAGCGCTGGCGCTGGCCATGTTGCGTCTCACGGAGCTGGAGAAGTGCGTGATCGAAGGAGCCGGGGCGGCGGGTCTCGCGGCGTTGCTCAGCGGGAGCCTGCCCGATCTGCGCGGACGCCGCGTGGTCTTGCTGCTCAGCGGGGGCAACATCGACCCGCTCGCGCACAGCCGCGTCATCGAGCGCGGGCTGGCGGCGGATGGACGCATCTATCGTTTCGACGCCTTGATCAGCGATCGACCGGGCGGTCTCGCGCATCTTTCCCGCGTGCTGGCGGACGCGGGCGCGAATGTCACCGAGATCGTCCACAATCGCACCTTCGCCGGTCCCGATCTTTCGCGGGTCCACGTGCTGTGCACGATCGAGACGCGCGACCGCGAGCACATCGCCGAGGTGCAACAGCGGCTGGCGGCCAACGGAGTCGAACTCGGTTGAATCGACATTCCTCTTCAAATTCGGAAGCAGCTTCCATGGCGGGGCCCGTGACCGTCGCTTTTCCTCGCTGTCTCGGTGGTCTGAGAGCTTCGTAGAGGGTTAAAGATATTCTCTGCAGTGAATAAATCGCGGAGCGATACCTGCGTGTAGCCGTGGACTTTAGTCCACGGAACCGCATTCCAGGCGGAATCGTCGCGTAGCGACGTTGGCCTTTTACAGTGAGCCTCACGGTGCAAACGTCGCTCCGCGACGGCCTTCAGGGGACAGGGTTCCGTGGACTAAAGTCCACGGCTACAGGCGGAGCATCGCTCCGCGATTTTCCACTGCGAAAGCGCGTTACTTCGCGGATGCGGTGACTGACCCTGTGACTGGCACTAGCGCGTTGCTACTGGTCGTTCCCGGCGCCTCGTGGGCGCCTTGTTGCACGGCCCAGAGGTAGCTTTGCGAGCAGACGAAGAGGGTGCCGTTGGCGGCGACGGGCGTGGCGTAGGCGCTGGAGCCGAGGTTGATCTCGGAGAGAAGTTTCATCTCCTTGCTCTCGGCGAGGACGACGAGTTTTTTCTTGGTGCCGACGTAGACCTTGCCGTCGGCGACGAGCGGCGTGCTCCAATCATCCGCCTTGGCGTCATAGACCCAGTAGGGTTTGCCGGTCTGGACATCGAGGCAGTGGATATGTCCGGCGAGGTCGCTTGCGAAGAGCAGGCCATTGTGAATGGCGACGCTGCCGATGGTGCGCTCGATGCCGTCGTAGCGCCACACGCAACCGCTCTGGGTAATGTCGCCCGTCTTGCTGGCGTCGATGCAAGCGAGCATGCCGCGCCCGCGGCCATGCATGGGATCCTGGCCGATGGTGCAATACACGCGGCCTTCATGGAAGACCGGCGAGGCGATGATCTCACTCGGCCCGAGGAAGGTGCCGTCGTCCTTGTTGGTCGAATATTTTTTGCGCTTGTCGCCGATGTAGTAGTTGAAGGGACTGGCCGTCGCCGAGCGGGTCGCGGTAGTTCGGCAGGTCGCAATCGAAGGACCACACTTTCTTGAAATGGACGGGCTGGCCGGGCACTTCCGTGAGCGCCTCGAACGCGTAGCAGACGCCATCGCCGCCGCCGAAGAAGACGAGCTTTTTGCCATTCACCGTGCCGATGGTGGGCGGCGACCACAGGCAATGCCACATGCGGTGGCCGAGACCCTCGGTATCGGTGGCGAGCAGCTTGCCGGTCTGGGCGTCGAGACAGATGAAGCTCGGCGCGTCGGGCCGCAGGCAGAAGGTGTGCTCGTGATTGACGCCATTGGCGGAGGTGACGTAGAGGAACCGGCCATCGGCGAGGATGGAGCAGGCGGCCACGTCGTGCGGGCATACGCCGAGGTCATCCACCAGATCGTATTTCCAGATAATATCGCCGTCGGTCTTCTCGATCGGTACGGGCGGATTCTTCGCGCCGGCGATGTATTGGGCTTCATCCTGGAAGGGACCCTGATTGCCCTCGGCCTGGCTTTTGACATTGAGGCAAAGAATTTCACAGGAGTTCGTGACGACATAGGCGCGATCGCCGACCACGCAGGGTGATGAGCACACGCCGAGATTTTGCTGTCCGTAGTGCGCGTTCTCGGGGAGCCGCTCTTTCGGCCGGGCGGGCACGGGCAGACGCCAGAGGGTCTGGCCGGTCTTCTCATCCAGGCACCACACCATGCCGCCCTTGGTGCGCTTGAGCCGCGGATCGCCCTGGAGACTGGCGTCGTCGCTGCCCACGAAAACGCGGCCGTTGGCCACCGTCGGGTTGCCGCAGATGAAGGTGCCGAGCTTGACCACCCAACGGACGTTTTGCGTGGTGCCCGGCAGGATGCCGCTGCCGGTCGGAGATTTTTCGCCGGGATTGAAGTTCGCGGGCAGGCCCTTTTCGTTCGACACCATGTTCCGCCCCGGATCGCGGCCGCCCCAGGATGGCCAGTCGGCAGCCTGGACCGTGGCGGCCGCCAGGAGAAAGGTGAGCGTCAAAGAAAGGGGGGATAGCCTGGTCATAAAAGCGGGGTTCAGGTCGACTTACCGTTGTCAACCCGCCCCCGCGTAGAATACTGGCACTTTCTTTGATCCCTCCCCGCCACCGTATGAATATCCTCAATCCCGGCAAACTTCTCCTCTCCATGGTCCTGGCGGTTGGGGTCGCTGGCCTGCTCATGGCGGATGGGCTGCCCGCCAAGGAGTTTCAAGCGAATTGGCCGCGGTTTCGTGGGCCGGAGGGGAATGGGTTTACCCAACAAAAAGGGTTCCCGCTGAGTTTCAATGTCCAGAGCGGGGAGAATGTGGCGTGGTCGGTGCCGGTGCCAATGGCGGGGTTCAGTTCGCCGGTTGTCTGGGGGAACCGGGTGTTTCTCTCCGGCGGGGACGAGAAGAAGTGCGAGGTGATGGCCTTCGACGTGGCGACGGGAAAGTTGCTGTGGGAAAGCACCGTGCCGAGGACCGCGGGAAGTCCGGACGAACGGCCGAAGGTGCCGGACGAATGCGGAATGGCGGCGGGGACGGTGGCGACGGATGGGCAGCGTGTGTATGCGATGTTTGCGGATGGCGACATCGCGGCCTTTGATTTCGACGGCAAAGTGGCGTGGGCGAAGTATCTCGGTTTTCCCAAGAATCAATATGGCTTCGCGACCTCGTTGCTCACCTGGCAGGGCCGGGTGATCGTGCAGTTCGACCAAGGTGATCCGGAGGATAAGGCGAGCAAACTTCTGGCGCTCGACGGCGCGACGGGAAAGGTGGTGTGGGAGCGGGAGCGTCCGGTGGGAGCCTCGTGGGCTACGCCGATTGTCTTCGATGCGGCGGGCAAGACGCAGATCGTGACTTGCGCGGTGCCGCTGGTGATTTCGTATGCGGCCAAGGATGGCGCGGAGCTGTGGCGCGCGGAGGGGCTCGACGGCGAGGTGACGCCCTCGCCGATCTTTGCCAATGGCACCGTTTTCGCCGTCAGCCCGGCGAACAAGTTGCAAACGATTCGGCCCGATGGGGAGGGCGATGTGACGGGGTCACATCTCGGCTGGGTGGCGGAGGATGGCATCCCCGCGGTGACCAGCCCGGTGAGCGATGGCGAGTTGGTGTTTCTCGTCGATGCCGGTGGAATGATGACCTGCTACGACGCGAAAACCGGCAGGAAGCAGTGGGAGCACGACCTGGGCGACGAGTGCAACGCGTCACCGAGTATCGCGGGCGGCAAGCTGTATGTCATCACCGCGAAAGGGGTGATGACGGTAGCTGGCACCCTGCGGCAATACGGAGAAGTATCCCAGTCGTCCTTTGGAGAGAAGGTGTTGGCGACGCCGGCCTTCGCGCAGGGAAAGATTTTCGTGCGCGGGATGACGCATTTGTTTTGCCTCGGGGGGAAGTAGCCGGAGCGGGGCCGCGGTCGGTAAGGGGATTAGTGATCAGTATTTAGTAATCAGTAATTAGGGCTCTTCGCTGTTTGGAGTGGGTGGCTTACGAACTGCCTGTGCTCGCGGGGAAATCATCGCAGTGAGCGCGAAGCGCCCGGAAAAAAACGTGTCATCCTGAGCGGAGCAGGGAAGCATGGGCGGAGTCGAAGGACCTCTGATCTCCGTGGGTTTTTGCGCGGAGCCGTGTAACCGAGCGACGGGATTGCGATACCATCGTTACTGTTATTCGCTAAACCATGATCTTTGCCGTAATGAAGAAGGGGGACGCCCAATATCCTTCTCTTCACGCGCTTCACCGGAGAAGACGTTTTTTCTTCGAGAGCTTGCCGACGCTCCGCACAAAAACCCGCGGAAGTCGGAGGTCCTTGGACTCCGCCCATGCTTCCCCGCTCCGCTCAGGATGACGAAGATGGTTGGGGCGCTTCGCGCTCACTGCCATAATTTCACCGCGGAGCAAACGCCAAGCCGTTGGCACCCACTCCAAACAGCGAAGAGCCAGATTAAGAATCTGAAGTGAGGCGCCGAGCAAACGAGTGTGCTCCCCGGAGGTCCGCCTCCGCGCTGAGTCTACGCTCGCCAGGCAACTATTTTTACGATGCGAAACGGCGGGCCATGGACCCTTGCGTTTTGGAGTGCGGCGCAGCTGCGCCGCTTTAGGAGCCGGTTCTCGAAAAATAGAGAAGCCAGCAGAGGAAGAGAAGGATGAAGGATGAAGGCGGAAGGATGAAAAAGCACGTTACCCGATAGCGAGTGTCGATCTCCCAAAAACCGCGTAGCGCAATTCACTTCATCCCTCATCCTTCATCCTTTTCCCCTCGGCGTTTCATTCGCCGCGACTGCAGTGTTATTTAAAATGCGCTAACTCCTACTTTCGCGCTTGACCCTCACCTGAAGGGTAGCAACGGCGGCGGGGGATGGGCGATTCCTTTTTTGATTCCGATCCCGAGGCCATGGACGCAGCTCCGACGTCGACGTCGACGAGCAGCGCCACGACGCTCGATGATGCCACGATCAAGGCGTCTGACCTCGCACAGCGCGGGCTCACTTATTATACGCCGAGGCCGTGGGCTGATCAGTCCATTCCCGACGCGCCGGATGCTTCCGCGCCGGATCCTTGGGATGCCTGGAAAATTCCGAATGCGCCGCTGAATGCCGCACCGTCGTACGAGACTCTGCCGAATATCACTTCGCCTTCCTCGGCCGATCCGGGCGCGGCGCTCACGCTGCTCACCGCGCCGTCGAGCTCCGGGCCTGATGCTTCGCCGGCGCCGGCGGATCCGGTGTCCAGGGCCCAGCAGGATTACCAGGCGGCGCGGCAGGTGGCCGGGCAGTCGATGCTCGATACGCGGCAGAAGCTGGGCTATCTCGGGTTCAGCGTGCCGGATGATGCGCTGGCCGATCCGGCGGCGTTGCACAGCGCGATCCAGGCGCGGATCAATGCGGCGCTGGCCGATTCCAGTGCCAATCAGTCTTCACCGTTTGGGCCCACGCGGCTGACCCCGCAATCCCAGCTTCTTCGGGATAACCTCGCGGACCTCAGTAACCGCGCGGCGTCGATCGTCAGCGATCACGCCGATACTTTGGATGACTTGCGCCGCTCCTACAGCGCGCTGTCGACTTCGCGCCTGGCCGCCGCGGGGCCGCCTACCGCCGCTTCGTCGGACCAGGGGTCGACTTCGCGCCTGGCCGCCGCGGGACCGCCTGCCACCGCTACGCCGGACCAGGGATCGGCGTCGCAAGGGCCGCCGCCGCCGGCTACGGCGCAGAGCCAGCCGGACGCCGTGTCAAGCGCTTCGCTACCCACGCCCGCGTGGCCGCAGCCGGCGGCGTCGCCCGCGCCGGCCATTCCCGGGTTGGATCACTCTTCTTCCGCCGGGCTGGATAACCTCCGGGCCGGGCAGGGGATCGCGGACGCGATCGCCAATGACTCCCTGACTAAGAACCCTCCCACTAATAACTCCCAAACCAACGGCCCGGTAACTAACACCGCAGTGACGCCGTCGAATGCGCCCACGCCATCCGCTGCGTCCGCCGCGCCCTCCCCGCCACCCGCGCCCTTTCAGCCCACGGATGCGCCTTATCGCCTGGAGACCAATGGCTCGATCAGCTTCGATCCGAAACGTCTCACCGACGGCGTGCGCGCGGCCTTCCAGGCGGGCCAGATCGACCAGGATAAATTCAATGCCTTGCTCCCCAAGGCGCAGGCTGCCGAGAAGGCCATGCAGGAGCAGCAACAGCTCGTCGAGACCAACCCCGTGGCGCGCCGCCTCATGGCCCTCGGCCACGGCGCCACCACCGGCGCGGCCTTTCTCGCCGGCGCGCCCGTCGGCGCGGAAGCCGGGGCGGCCATCGGCGCGTTCTTCGGGCCGGCCGATGTCGTCACCGTGCCGCTCGGCGCGGCCATCGGCGGCGCCATCACCGGCGGCATCGCCTCGTGGGGCGCGAACAAAATTTTGCACAAACTCGGCGAGTATTCGGACACGGTGAAGGCGTTCAACGACGCCGCCGAGGCGCATCCTTACTACGATGCGGCCGGCAATCTCATCAGCTTCGGCGCGGGCCTGCCCAAGGCCGTGACCGGCGTGGCCGCCACAGGGCTCAGCGCGCTGGCCGGTGAAGGCGAAAGCCTGGCCGCTCGCGGCCTGCGTGGCGCGGCCAACGCCTACGAGAAAGGTTCGCCCGGCGTCGTCCAGTCCTTCGAAAATTTCGGGAAGGATTGGGCGAATCGCGCGGGGGCGAGCTTTGGGACGAAGGCCGCCGGGCTGGGCGCCCGCGTGGCCCAGGGGGCGGCGGCAAACGTGGCCATCGACACCACGATCAAGGAAGGCGCCAGGGCGCTGGGACTTTCCGACGAAGGCCAGACGCTCTCCGGCGCAGTCCAGGCCGCGCTCATCGGCGGCATCATGGCCGGCCACGGGATCACGGTGAATGACATCCCCCACGAAGTGGCCAGCGAAGTCACGACGCGCGGTTACCTCCGCGACCAATACGGGCTGGGCAGTCGCGACGCCTTGAGCGACGCGGAAATTGCCGCGCGCTTTCCCGGCGTCGACGCCGTCACCGCGCAGGCCTTGCGCCGCCCCCTCAACCCCGGCGAGCGGGAGATTTATAACTCGGTCGCGACGCAAATGAAAGCCGCGCTCGATCGCGGGGAAACGCTCGGGACGGACCCGCAGATCACCGCGCGACAGGCGCTCACCGGAGGAAAACCCTACGGCAATACCAGTGTCGAAATCACACCCACTTCGGGGCCGCGCGGCGGATCTTCGGCCGGCGCGCCCATGCCCGAAACCGCGCCTCTCCCCCAAACGCCTGGGCTATCATCGCCGCCCGCGCCTTCCGCTCCTCGATCTCCTTCGCCCGCCGGGCCGCGCGACGTTGCGCCCACCACTGGGCCAGCCTCGACATCGGGTTCATCGCTCTCCGATACGCCCGCCTCCTCATCGCGTCAAGATACGCCGTCGAGTCCCGATCCGGACGCGACGCCGTCCGCCGCGCCGGCCGGTGGTACCTCGCCGGCGCCCGATGCCGCGACCGCCTTGCGGCAGCGCATCGCCGACGCCCAGGCGCAGCAGGAGCAGGCCAAGCGCGACGGCAACAGCCTGGCCGTGGCCATGCACGGCCTCGACCTCGCCCAGGCCCGGCGCCAGCTCGCCGCTCTTCCGGCTTCCAGACTTTCCAATGCAGGGGCACCGCCAGCGGCCCCACTCATACCACAACCCGCGGGCTCGGACACTCGTCCAGCGGCGGAAACAACGTCTCCCACGGGCGGCGCGGTGTCTCCTGCACCTTCTTCCCGCGATCCCGCGGCACCCGGCGCGGCGACCGCAAAAGCCTCGCCGCCGGCCCCGGCCATACCGGTAACATCGGTAACATCGGAGCGCCCCTGGGGCGTGACCGAGGCCGACCGCGGAACCCGTGTCGAATCGCGCAACGGCATCACCGGCACCTTGGGCGATGCCAATTCCCAAAAAGCGGCGATCCGCGACGCCAACGGGAACGATCATCTCTTCGACGCCGCCGACGTCCGCCCCGCCGCGCCGAATGTTCCACGTGGGACAGCGGCGAAGCCTAACACCGCGGCCCAGCCCGGCCCGTGGGGCGAAGTCACCGACGCCCACCGCGGTCTGCCCATCGAAACGCGAGACGGCCGGACCGGCACCCTGGCCGCGGGCCCACTCCCCAATACTCCCAACCCCAACGTCGCCATCCGCGATGCCCAGGGGACCTTGCGGGAAGTCCCACTGGCCGACACGCGCCTCGCGGGTTCCGCGGGCGGCGATGCCCCTTCACCGGAGAGCAGCGCCACCGTCCCTAACACGTCCGCCAATCCTAACACCGCACCCGCGAAACCCGGCCCATGGGGCGAAGTCACCGACGCCCACCGCGGCCTGGCCATCGAAACGCAAGACGGCCGGACCGGCACGCTAGAGGCGGGCCCACTCCCCAATACCCCCAACCCCAACGTCGCCATCCGCGACGTCCAGGGGAAACTGCAAACCGTCCCGCAGGCGGAAACGCGGCTGGCAGGGTCGGTGGGTGGGAGTCGCTTGAGTGAGCCTACGGGAAAGGCATCTTCCTCGGCCAACCCGGCGATGCCGCATGTGGAAATGTCCGGCAATCGAGCGGCCGTCGTGGAGCCAGATGGCCATATCTCCGCAACCTTCGAAACTCCGGCCGCCGCCAGACAAGCGCTGAGAGATCGTCTCAGCAGCGGGACATTTGAGGAGAGAGCATATCTCCTCGGCCCGAGAGACCCGGATGAAGGCTGGGGCGAGGTCGGGGCGAATGATATCGGCAGGGATATTGAAACCAGAGACGGGCGAAAAGGCACAGTAGTTGGATACGGCGCTAATCGATTCTGGTTTAAATCAGGCGAAGGAAATCCGCAATTGGAGGACTTCGAGAATGTGCGGTTCTACCAGCCGGAAGACGCTTGGTTTGCTGATCACGTGGCAAAGGAAGTCGACCTCGCGCATAGCGAATACGATCCGTTGTTTCAGCAGGTGGGGGTCACTCCCAACCGGGATGCGAATGCCGGAGTGAATGCCATGGTAAACTCGAATTGGAACCCGAATGACCCGAATTCCTCTCCGGTGAAGGTCAATTTGTCGAAAAAGGACGTGTCCGACCATGTGCTGGCAAAATCCAGGGACAACGAGGAGGTAGCACAAATCGTCGCGCGTGCGACTCCGGCTGAAGAATATACCCACGCCATCGATATCCTGGACGACAGCCAGGAATTTCTCCGGTCGCCAGAGCGAGCCCGTGGGGTCAAGTGGAACAGCTATCGCAAGTTACAGCAGCATCTGACAGTCGCAGATATCATCGATGCTGTCGACCGACTGCAAGCGAACCCGGAAAAGCAACAGGAAGCGATTCAGACTTTGGAAACCCTTTTTCGCAGTTACAAGATGGCTCACGATCCAAACCATCCAGATTACCAGAAAATGTCCTGGCCGGAAATCATCAAGGATCCCGAAAAGCGGCGCGTCCTAGTCGGCGAAGCCGTCCGGCAACTGGCCCAATATGCTGAAAGTGAAGACACTTCTGAACTTGGTTACCTCAAGCCGCTGGACGAGAATCGATACAATGTGCAAAAGGCTTTCTACGAGAAGGCGCTTCGGCAATTAAACGAGGGCATGTTTGGCAATCGACTCCGGAACAAGGTAAACAAAGTGGTAGCCGAGATAAAGAACTTGAAAACCTTGAGGGACGGCCAATAAATGGTACAGTCTCAATCAATCCCAAACTTGTCTCTTACCATGGACGACTGGCTTTCCCAACAATTAGCCGAAATGGAGCTCCCGATCCCTCGGAAACTCCCCTGGGATGACCAGCCCGGCTGGAGAGAGCCCATGCGAGTTGATGGCATTGAGGTGGACCCGACGCTTCGGTTTGAAAATTCTGGAGATAAAGTCATTGGCCTGAAGATCCGGATCTGCGACGCCGTCGATTTCGTGGGCGTGTGTTTCTCTTTGGGCGAAGGGACTCAGGCGCAGGTATACACCGAGGACGAGCCGCCGAAGATCTATGACCTGCAGGCCCCGGAGACAGATCTCATTCTGTCGACCCGGCCGCGACACTACCGGTCATCGACACAAATTTTCTGTGCTTGGAAAATTCGCCTTCTTGCCGGCAACGACATCCGGTTCGAGGTGGCCGCCTGGCACTGGGACGAGGAGGAACGTCGTCGTGAGAAGCCTCGGCCGCCCGTTCCGCCGCTGGTGCAGAAGATCCACGATGACGCTTCAGCGCTGTGGAGACTCGAGCAGCGGGCGGACAAGATCGCCAGGCGCCGTGAGTCTACGATATTTTCGAAGCTGACCGACGAGGAGTTCGAAAATCACTTGAATTTCCATCACCCGCTACCGAAGCGAACCCCGGAGGAAATCCAGGCGCTCCTGGAAAACGCCCCACTCATTCGCCAAAGGATGCAGGCGTTGAAGACTCGGGCTGGGAGAATATCCTTGGGACTGGAGAGTTAGGCCGCCGCGAAATCCGAATTGCCGGACGAGGTGGTTCGCGGAGCTTGAGATGTTGCTTGCCTCTGGTTCTCCAGTTCTCGCCCCGCTCGAGTTAGGGCGAGAAGAAGGGTCACTCAACAGACATATATTCACAGCGCGAAGACCGCGCGGGGCACGGTGAACGTATCCGGAACGCGGGGTCAATATCCGGAAAACGGTGTCAACGCTTCGCAGTGGACACTATTTTGGTAACACCTAGTCCACCATGCCTTCATATGGCGGAGAGTGCGTTGTTTCCTTCACGGCGTTTCGCGGAAAGACGCTGCGACGCGGCTATCTGGCAACTGTGAAGAGTTGACCCCACTTACACTTACCCCACTTACCCGCGCCTTCCGCTCCTCGATTTCCTTCGCCCGCCGGGCCGCGCGACGTTGCGCCCACCACTGGGTCAGCCTCGACATCGGGTTCATCGCTCTCGGATACGCCCGCGTCCTCGTCGCGTCAAGATACGCCGTCGAGTCCCGATCCGGATGCGACGCCGTCCGCCGCGCCAGCCAGTGGTTCCGCGCCGACGCCCGATGCCGCGACCGCCTTGCGGCAGCGCATCGCCGATGCCCAGGCGCAGCAGGAGCAGGCCAAGCGCGACGGCAACAGCCTGGCCGTGGCCATGCACGGCCTCGACCTCGCCCGGGCCCAGCGCCAGCTCGCCGATCTTCCGGCTTCCACACCTTCCAATGCAGGGGCACCGCCAGCGGCCCAACTCATACCACGACCCGCGGGCTCGGACACTCGTCCGGCGGCGGAAACAACGTCTCCCAAGGGCGGCGCGGTGTCTCCTGCACCTTCTTCCCACGATCCCTCGGCGCCCGGCGCGGTGCCCGCAAAAGCCTCGCCGCTGGCCCCGGCCATGCCGGTAACATCGGTAACATCGGTAACATCGGTAACATCGGAGCGTCCCTGGGGCGTGACCGAGGCGGACCGCGGAACCCGCGTCGAATCGCGCAGCGGCATCACCGGCACCTTGGGCGATGCCAATTCCCAAAGAGCGGCGATCCAGGACGCCAACGGGAACTATCATCTCTTCGACTCCGCCGACGTCCGCCCCGCCGCGCCGAATGTTCCACGTGGGACAGCAGCGCAGCCGAACACGCCGGCGAATCCCGGCCCGTGGGGCGAAGTGACCGACGCCCATCGCGGCCTGCCCGTCGAAACGCGAGACGGCCGGACCGGCACCCTGGCCGCAGGCCCACTCCCCAACATCCCCAACCCCAACGTGGCCATCCGCGATGCCAAGGGAGCGCTGCGGGAAGTCCCACTGGCCGACACGCGCCTCGCGGGTGCCGCGGGCGGCGATGCCCCTTCACCGCAGCGCGGCGCCACCGTTCCTAACACGTCCGCCAATCCTAACACCGCACCCGCGAAACCCGGCCCCTGGGGCGAAGTCACCGACGCCCACCGCGGCCTGCCCGTCGAAACCCAAGACGGCCGGACCGGCACGCTGGAAGCAGGTCCGCTCCCCGACACGCCCGACCCCAACGTCGCCATCCGCGACGCTCAGGGGAAACTGCAGACCGTCCCACAGGCGGAAACGCGGCTGGCGGTGCCCGAGGCATCCACGAATTCCGAGGAGGAGGAACTAGGGGATTCCGTGCGAACAACCTTCTATACCCACCCTCTGGACCGAGTAACGCCACCGGAGCCAGGAAAGGGAGTTCTAGAGGAACCTCAGCGAGCTACCGTCGAGGAAGCAAAGGTGATCAATGAACCAATCGAGCATGGGACGGCTTATGGACCGGACGGCAGCGTGGTGCTGGAAAAGACGTCGGGAGAAAAGGACATCATCGATTTCAAAGACGAGGATAAGGCCAAGCTAAAAGAGAAGTTAGAAAACACCATCTTTACGCACAATCATCCTTGTGGGAATGCTTTCTCAGAGGGAGATCTGGCATTCGCATCGAAATACAATCTGAAGGAAATCCGCATCGTCTGCCCGACGCCCAAGGGTGGCGCGGTTCTTTTTCGCCTGCAACGACCCGCCAAGGGGTGGCCGCGCGTCGAAGATCTGGTGCAGGATTATAAAGACGCCATGTCCACGGTGCGCAACCGGCAGTTTGCGGAGAGAGCGGCAAACAAGATCGGCAAAACGCAGTCCAGCCAGATCTTCGCGCATGAGATTATGAAAGAGTTGCAAGCGAGATTTCCCGAGAATACTATTTACTCACGTACTGACCTATGAACACTCTGCCAAACGAGTCCGACCAGGACGATGAGTGCATCCTCGACGACCGTTTCGAAGGCCCATTTGACCGAGAAAGGCCAACCCCGGAAGAATTGCGTCGGGCCGATGCTCGGCTGAATGCGTCGGCCGTATATTACAAGGAACGGCCCTTTCCCGACGACCCGGACAAAATCGAAAAGGAAAAAAAGGCGCGGGCGAAATATGAGGCGGCGCTGGCCGCGATCAATGCCCAATACGAGAAGGAGATGAGGGAGAAGTAGTCGAACTCGGGGTCGTAGTCGAACTCGGGGTCGACTCTTCACAGTTGACACTACTTTGGTAACACTTAGTCCACCATGCCTTATATGGCGGAGAGCGCGTTGTTCCCTTCACGGCGTTTCGCTGAAAGACGCTTCGACGTGGCTATCTGTGAACTGTGAAGAATTGACCCCGGTTACCCGGCTATCTCGCACGATGGATAATTTGCCTTCCAAAAAACCGGTGGAACCGAAGATGAAACGCCGCGTTCCGGTAAAACTCCCATGGGAAAATCAGCCTGGCTGGGAAGATCCGATGCCTCTCGGCGTGGAAGCGGAAAGGACGCAAAAAGACGGAAATCCCGGTGATGTAGTTCTCAAGGTTTATATATCCGAAGACGTCGATTTCATTGGCTTGCGTTGTTATTTAGGTGACGGGGTTCAGGCCCAGTTATACACCGCAGACGCCCCACCGAAGGTCTACGAGTTGCGTGCGCCGGAGACGGATCTCATCCTGTCGACCAGGCCTCGGGTCCTGGAGTCGCCGACGAGAAGAGCCTGCATTTGGAGAATTCACGTGCTCCCCGACGCTCTCATCTGGTTCGATGTGGATTCCTGGCATTGGGACGAGACGGAATCGGGAAGATAGGGGTCGTTCCGACCTGCACAATTACGCGGGTCGCCTTGGTTAACGGTCTCGGTCCTGAGAAGTCGAACTCGGGGTCGGAAGTCGAACTCGGGGTCGACTCTTCACAGTTGGTGCGCCCGTGAAGCGGGCGTCAGCGCGGGTGAAAGTCCCGTCGGTGCAATTAGACGGTTCAGCACCGCAGACCGTGCCAACTGCGTCGCCGCGAGGCGGGGTGGGGAGCAGGCATGGAGTCGAACCGGCAGGTCGCAATGAACACATGAACCACATAAATGAGCCTCGAAAAAGTACTCCCGGCAGCCGAGCCCCTCAATTGTGGGCGAAGGCCGCAGAACTGGAACCCGGACCAACCGTCGAGGGTTCTGGCAATGGACCGGCGGGGTCTGCGTGGGCGACATGTCGGGAAGTGACGCTCGGGTAAACGGGGAGGTCTGTCATGGCGAGTAAAGACTCAACCGACGGCACAACTCCGGAGACGGAGAAGGCGGTGCGGGCCGTGGCAGAAGTCGGAGGCGTTCGTAGTAGCGATGATATCGTGCCGGACCTTTGGTTCGGGCAACCCACGGAGGAGCGAAGGGACGTCACTTGTTCCGCAGGAGAGAAGAGCAGGGAAGGACGTGGTGACGGCCCGCGAGGGCTACCAGCACCCGATAAAGTCCGGCAACTGCAAATCACCCTGTATCGGAAAGCGCAGTCCAAACCGGAATATCGGTTTTGGAGTCTGTATGGAGAAGTGCAACGCGCCGATGTGCTGGCAGCAGCATGGCGGCGAGTGAAAGCGAACGCAGGAGCGGCCGGAGTCGATGGAGTGACCATCGAGAAACTGGCCGCCGATGCGCAGGTGGAAGCAGCGTGGCTGAATGGGCTGCGCGAGGAACTTCACGGCAAGACGTATCGGCCTGCGCCGGTGCGCCGGGTGAAGATCCCCAAAGCCAGTGGAGGGTATCGTGGGTTGGGAATACCAACGCTGAAAGATCGAGTGGTGCAAATGGCGGTGTATCTGGTGCTGATGCCAATCTTCGAGGCGGACTTCCATCCGCGCTCGTATGGCTTTCGGCCCGGACGCAACGCCCACCAAGCGGTGGAAGAGATCCGGGAAGCATTGCGCATGGGCAAGACCGAAGTGGTCGATGCTGACCTCGCGCAATACTTCGACACGATCCCGCATCGATTGCTGATGCGGCAGGTCGCCCGGCGCGTGAGCGACGGGATGATCCTCAAGCTCATCAAAGCATGGTTGCGCGCCCCGATCCTTGAAGAAGAGGAAGGCGGGGGACGGCGCATGAAGGCCAACCCTTGCGGTACGCCGCAGGGCGGCGTCATCTCGCCGTTGCTGGCGAACATTTACCTTCATCCCTTGGATGATAGTGTGAATGACCACTGCCAACAGAAACCACGGATGATACGCTATGCGGATGATCTGGTGATCCTCTGTCGGCCCGGAGAAGGTCGGGGTATGAAGGAGCGGCTGGCCCGCTGGCTGCAAAGTCGAGGGCTAACCCTGAACGAAACCAAGACCCGGGTGGTGCAGAGCTGCGAGAGTGGCTTTGAGTTCCTGGGCTTTACCTTCCGCTGGCAACAATCGAAAAAGGGGACGCCGTATGTGCACACGGAACCGAGCCCTGCCGCAAAGCAGTCTCTCCGGAACCGTGTGCGTGAACTAACACGACGATCCACCACCTGGAGAGTAACCGGGCAAACTGTGCATGAGATCAACCAAGTGACCCGTGGCTGGGGCAATTACTTTGCCCTCGCCCACTACCACCGGAGCTTTCGACAATTGAATGACTTCGTTGCCCATCGGCTTCGGCAATGGCTGTGGCGCAAACACGGCAATCGCTCTGGCAAATTTAAGCACTGGACCAACCGCACTCTCTTCGACACCTACGGACTCTACGAAATGCCGATCCGCATGGCCTCATGACGCTCGAGGACAAAGGAACTCGGAAAGCCGGATGCGGGAAAACCGCCTGTCCGGTTTGATGAGGGGCGGGAGGATGCGGTCATGGGCTTTCAAGCCTCTCACTCCGTCTCCTCCCGCCTACTCTACACACTACTTTGGTAACACTTAGTCCACCATGCCTTCATATGGCGGAGAGCGCGTTGTTCCCTTCACGGCGTTTCGCTGAAAGACGCTTCGACGT
Organism: Chthoniobacter flavus Ellin428; assembly: GCF_000173075.1. Taxonomy (GTDB): domain Bacteria; phylum Verrucomicrobiota; class Verrucomicrobiia; order Chthoniobacterales; family Chthoniobacteraceae; genus Chthoniobacter; species Chthoniobacter flavus. The sequence goes on along the minus strand of NZ_ABVL01000028.1, from coordinate 15,064 downwards.
GGCTATCAGTGAACTGTGAAGAGTTGACCCCGGTTACCCCGGTTACGCATTGACCCCGGTTACGCATTGACCCCGGTTACGCATGCCCCGGTTACGCATGCCCCGGTTACGCATGCGGAGTTTAACGCCCCATCAATCGGGAGATAGAGAAGAGGAGAAGCTAAGAAGATACCATGGGCAAATTTAGTCCTAAAGATCCGGTGGAATAGGGATAGGGCGGTTGGCAACCGTGCGCTTCCCGGAGGTTCGCCTCCGCGCTGGATCTACGCTCACCAAATAATGTTTTCGCACTTGACCCTCGCGGGTGGGGTAGCAACGGCCGCGGGGAATGGGCGATCCCTTTTCCGATTCCGATCCCGAGGCCATGGACGCGGCTCCGCCGACGAGCACCGCTCCGACGCTCGATGATGCCACGATCAAGGCTTCCGATCTCGCGCAGCGCGGGCTGGATCATTACACGACACCTTGGTCTGATGACTCCATTCCCGACGCGCCGGATGCCTCGGACATTCCGAATGCGCCGCTGACGGCGCCGTCGTTTGAAACTTTGCCGCGTGTAACTACGCCGGCGGATGCAGCGTCTTCATTTGTTACTTTACCATATGTAACTACGCCGTCCGCATCTTCGGGCGCGGCGCTCACGCTCATGAACGGGTCGCCGGGCGCCGGGCCCGATGCCTTGCCATCGTCGCCAGCGGACCCGGTGGCCGCGGCGCAGCGGGATTACCAATCGGCCCGCCAGGTGGCCGGGCAGTCGATGCTCGCGACGCGGCAGAAGCTATTGAATCTCGGCTTCACCGTGCCGGACGACGCGCTGGCCGATCCGGCGGCGTTGCACACCGCGATTCAATCGCGGATCAATGCGGCGCTGGCCGATCCCAGCGCCAATCAGATTTCACCATTTGGTCCGGCGCGGCTCACGCCGCAGTCCCAGGCGCTGCGCAATGGCCTGGCGGATCTCGGCAACCGCGCGGCTTCGATCATCAGCGATCACGCCGGTACGTTGGATGACTTGCGCAGCTCTTATAGCGCTCTGCAGTCGGCTTCGCAGCCGCCGACCACGCGGCCGCCCACCAGCGCTTCGCCGGACCGAGGTTCGGCTTCGCAGCCGCCCACCGCGTCGCCGCCCACCAGCGCTTCGCCGGACCGGGGATCGGCTTCGCGCCCGGCCCCTGTGGGGCCGCAGGCCATTGATTCGCCGGATCAAGCGGCAGCTTCGCAGCCGCTCACAACGCCATCGCAGCCAATCACTTCGCAGACCCCAGCAAACGCCGCGCAACCGCAATCGGCCGCTCCGCAGCAAAACGCCACATCGCCGCCCGCGCCCACGGCCCCACCGTCGCCCGCCGCGCCGCCTCCGCAACGGATTACCGGTCTCTCGAACTTATTGTGGAGAACCGATCTCACGACCTCCCACACCTTTGAAAAAAGCATCGAGGGCGTGCTGCAATGGAGCAAGGCGTTGCCGGACTGGGCCGAACAAATCATGCCCTTCGCCGTGTCCGTGGGCCCCAATTTGCTGCCCGTCGGTGTGGGACTCCAAAAGATCGCCAATCAGACCAACGCCATCGCCACCCTCCAACGCCGCACTCAGCAACAAGAAGCGGCCCTGCGTGGTGAGCCCGTGATGGACGATTCTGGTAAAATGGTGCAACTGGACACGCCATCCACCGGCACCCGGGTCGTATCCAATGTCGTCGGTGGCTTGGTGGGCAGTGCCCCCGGCATCGTGATGGGCGGAATTCCCGGTCTCCTGACCTTGGGCACACAGACCGCGGCGTCGGCCAGTGCGGAGGCGCAAGACCAGACCAAAGCCGCCGGTGGGTCGGACTCCGCTGCCGCCAAAGCGGGCTTCGTTGCAGCGCTGAAGACGCTGCCGAGCACGCTGCTTTTCGCCGGCGCCGGAGGACTCACTGGTAAAATCCTGAAAAACATCGTCCCCCTGGAAGCGTCCCCCTTGACCCGGGCGGCGGTAGCCTTGGTGACCGGCAGCGCCGTCAATGTGGCCGCGGGCGCTGGGGGTAAGATATTGGCCGGCGAGAACCGGGCCCCGACGTTGGATGATTTGGTCCATTCGATGATCTTCGCCGCCCACGGCGCCGCGAGTGATTACCAGTTTCAGAAGCAGTTAGCCACCGCGCAAAGCATTCTCACCGGGCAGCACCCGCAAGTCGCGATCATCGACGGCATCGCCGAAGGAGCCGGCGGAAGATACACCCCGGAGCAACAGGCGCAGGCCCGTCCCTATGCCCAGGCGCTCCGGGCGGTCGCCGCGGATTTCCTCCAGAAAGCACGCGGCGGAAGAAGTGTCATCGATCACGAGGGACCGGCGGCGGCGTCCCCGGCGGATCGTGGGGGAGCGGGGGCGGAATTACCGGCCGGTCGCGAGGGATCGGGGGCGGAGTCTGGTCCTTACGGGGCGGACTCGAAAGCATCCAGCGGACTAACATCACAAAGCCCACCAGTAGGGCAATCATTATCAGAAGGTCCGGTCCCGCCAGTTTCCACAAGCTCGCAATCATTCCCGCCTTCTAATCCCGCGGCGCCTCGGGGTCAATCCTCGACCGCCCCGGATGCGATGGCCGCGCCGCCCACGCCGCCCGGGCCGGAGCGTGCGTGGGGCGTGACCGAGGCCGACAAAGGAACGCGCGTCGCATCGCGCAGTGGCATCACCGGCACCCTGGGCGATGCCAATTCCCAAAGAGCGGCGATCCAGGACGCCAACGGGAACTATCATCTCTTCGACGCCGCGGACGTCCGCCCCGCCGCGCCAAATGTTCCACGTGGGACAGCAGCGAATCCTAACACGCCCGCGAATCCCGGCCCGTGGGGCGAAGTCACCGACGCCCACCGCGGCCTGCCCATCGAAACGCGCGACGGCCGGACCGGCACGCTAGCCGCGGGACCGCTCCCGAACACCCCCAACCCCAACGTGGCCATCCGCGACGCCCAGGGGAAACTGCAGACTGTCCCGCAGGCGGAAACGCGGCTGGCAGGTTCCGTGGGCGGCGATGCTCCGCCGCGGGAGACCCGCGGAACACCGCCCGGCGCGCCCGCGCAGTCCGCTCCGAATGCAGCATCCACGGGCGTTGAACCACGCATTTCCGCCGCGTCGAAAACGCCGCCCGAAGGGGTAAATGCAGATCCTTCGACCGAGACGGATATCACTTCGTCGGACACCACTCCTGCGGACGCCAAGACGCATTCCTCTTCTTCTCCGGCGAATGTCTCGGTGCTTCCTGACGGCAATGGCGGGAATGGACAGGGACCGAAGATGGCAGCTCCGAATTCCGGGCCCAATCCCCCGGTGGCGTCTCTCGGAAAAAATATCCCCACTGTTAGGAACGCCGCCTGGTTTGAAAATGTGGCTGCGCAAGCCACACGTAATCCGAGTTCCGATACCTTGGTATTGGGCCACTTTTCGCGAACCGGCACAACTTATACGAAGGTGGCGGCTCATTATGGAGCGAGCTATCTCAAGATCGAGAACTGGGGCGCGGTTACAAAGGGGCTATCGCAGAACGAGATTTGGATGATCAACGAAACTTTTCTAAAACAGCAGATCCGACAGGGAAAAGAAATTCTATTTTCTCATGATCCCCAGAGCGCCCGCCGGGGATCATTTTTCGAAAGAGAAGTCGACTTTTTGCGCCATCTCGGATATCACTTTCAGTTGAAAAACCAATGGACATGGGAGGCCGTCCGATGAAACCCGAAAATATTCCTTCCGAAGACGACTTTGCCAGAGCTTCCGCAGCCATCAAACGGCGGTCCAGGGGCTTGAGTGAGGTTCGTGCAGAAATCCTCGACCACTTTCGAGACAGCCCGCTGCGTGAGTTCTTCATACTGGATTGCTCTGAGTATGCTTTTCGCGCTTACGTTTTTTATAAATCGCAGAAGGATATTCCAGCGGCAGAAGCATTTGGATTGTCTGAGCGAATCAAGAATATTGTGTATCAAGAGCTGGGGAAAGCTGGCCGGGGAAAGCCGGAGGAAATTCGTGTGGATTTCGAATTCGATAGCGAAGAAAATGTGAAGCGGAACTATGAAGGGGACTATTACAATCGTCTGCGCTGAGCGATGACTCTTGCCCGGCATTGGTCACCGGTGAACTCGGGGTCGTCGGGCGAACTCGGGGTCGCGAACTCGGGGTCGACTCTTCACTTCACTACATCGACGATACGATCGATTCCATTCGCCTGGAGTGCTCTTTTAAGGCGGGTACTCAAGCGCAACTCATCACGGGCGATAACCCACCGCGAGTCTATGAACTGCGTGCACCGGAAACGACTCTCATCCTGCCGACGACGGCAAGGATTATCGAATCGCCGTACAGGATCGCTTGCCGGTGGATCTTTCGCCTGCCGGCCGGCACGGCCGTGCTGCCGCGCGTCGAGGGCTGGCACTGGCCACCAAAGGATCAAGCCTTGAGCTAGAACCTGGTGGGGCGAAGAAGGGAGTTACGGAAGTGATCGATTGCGAGTGCTGGCTGCGATCAATCCTAAAACGATTGTGCCTTAACTTCCCGGCGTGTATTTTCTCTCCGTCTTCCGCGCGTGGCCATGAACGAAAAATCCGAAAACCGACCGTACCACGAGCTCCCCGAGTTTGATACAAAATTGCGACACCACCTCTCTGATGGATGGGAATACCCTTACCTCATCTCGCATGAGCCGTGGTTTCGAGAACCTCGTCCGCTGCCCGTCGGACCGGGGACGTTTCCTTTGGATTTAGGGGTCTACGGCGCGATCAAGACGATCGAAGTGAAATATCGCTTCAAAACGGGCACGGAAGCCCAGATCCAGGCAGCCGAAGAGGGGGCGCCCAGATACAATATCTCCGCCCCCGAGGGAGAGGTCATCATTCCCGTGGGAGACGTCCGCCAGTGGGTGATTCACTTGCCCGCCGGCACGCAGGTGCACGCCTACATTGATAAGTGGCAAAAGGATCTGGAAAAAATCGCGCGCTTCCCGTACCCCGTCATGACCCCGGAACGCTTGGAACGGGGGAGAAAAGCCCTCGAGGAAGCACGGAAACGGAGCGAACAAGGGTAGGCGACCACGAGTTTCCAGCCGGAACTGGTGCCTCAAAATGTTCCATTAGCCCCATGAATAAATACGATCCGAAATATGCGAAGATCGGGGATATCGACTTCAACGAGATGGATGAAAGCGAGCTCCAGAAATTAGACGAGCTTGACGAGCCCGCCTGGCTGAAGGAACCCGGCTGGGACAAACCGATGCGCGGAGGGATACGCGGAGAATTTCTTCCGGCCAAGGAAGGGATGAATGATGTGGACAAAGACCCGGGAGATTTGGTCCTAACCATTCGAATTTGCGAGGGTGTCGATTTCCTTCGCGTGGAATGCGATTTTCTTGCCGGAACTCATGCGCAAGTAATCACTCGGAAAGACCCACCGCGGATCTATGAAATCCAGGCGCCGACGACGACTCTCATCTTGCCGGCGGCGCCGCAGGTGGTCGGGCCGCCAGGCTCTCTTGAATGCACTTACCTGTTTCGTCTGCCCGCCAATACCCGGGTATGGCCCACGGTGGAAGGCTGGCACTGGGACATGGAGCAACGGGAGAAACAACGTCGGGCTAGCCAAGAGACAACGACCCCTCCGGAGGTTCAGAAGATATTCGATGATTGGGATCTCCTGAGACGAATGGAAGCTCGTGCGAAAAAAATCGCCGAACGAAACTCTCCCTTTTTCTCGAATTGGACGGATGAAAGATTCATCGCCATGCTGGAAATGGATCACGACTTGCCGAAGAAGACGCTGAAGGAACTCGAAGCTATCCTGCGAGACGCACCCCATATTTGGCAAAGAATGAATGACTTGGGGATGAATGTGGGCACGGGCACGAGGATCCGCCCTCAATTAAAAGATTTGCGGATTGAAATGAGAAACAAGCCGTAGAAGTGTTTCGTTTTGTTCCCCCTTTTCCTTGCGCGGCTATGAGCGAAGAATCTGAAAACCAATGACTCGCCAGGAACTCACCAAGGAATTTATCAAGGTGGAACGCCATGCCGACCGAATCCAATTCTCGGTTATGGAGATTCCCTGGGGTCGGTGGGGGAACATCTGTCACGGCGTGTGGGTCGGGGTCACGAGTTTGCCCGCAGATAGCGGTCCGGAGGAAATCCAGGTAGCGATCGATGGACTGCTCGATGACCCGCGATATTTCAAAACCTGCGTCGAGTGTTTCGAACTAACTCCCTCAGACTGGATGGACGGAACAATCTGCCAGAACTGCGGGACGTTGAATTACGGGGCAATTTACTGGTAAGGCGCGTTTACTCTCGTTCCCAAGCTCCATGCTTGGGAACGCACCTTTCTGCAAAGCTCCAGCTTCGTCGGGCCGCCGTTCCAGGATGCGATAGCATCCAAGACAGGGACATTCCCAAGCTGGAGCTTGGGGACGAGGAAAAGGGCGTGAGGAAGTTAGGCGACTGCCGCGGAGGCGGACGGGACCATGGGCTCCGCACCCATCATCCCCCCGAAGAATCTCCCAAAAACAATGCGTTGATAACTAACCTATTGGCTTAACCACCTGCCTGCAACGCATGGCCAGGCGACGTTCTCATGGGATTGCCGTGTTTGCCCGCTGCCATTGATCATGTCGCCAGTGCGCCGGAAAAAACGTTCGGTCGAGTTGCTCGATGGGGCTAAACAGCACCCCCTGCCAGGGATGAGCATAGAAGGCGACCAGCGGACCGCTGGAATTTCCGAAGCGGATCTGCACTCGTGAAACTGACGCAAGATACCCGCCGACATAGAGTCCTGCGATGCAGAGCACAACAAGCAAGCGAATGAGGGATTCTCGATCAGGTGTCATAGTCGCCTGATGAGTGCATACGCTCCGATGAGAGCAAGAGCGAGAATGACGGTGGCAACGAAGCCGAAGAACAAGTTACCAATACGCCGCTTTGCGGTCCCACGGCGGCCAACGAAGGTAGCTGTGTCGACGATGTTGATTTCGACGATTTTGTGGATTGGAATGCCCGGGAAGTCCTTGAGGTGTTCGCGAGCGACGTTGCGGTAGGCGGCAAACGCATCGGGCTCACAGGCGAGCTCCAGGTAGCCATTTTTCTCGTCGAAGTGGATTTCGATGCCGTCTTGGGTCATACGCGTGCGAAGTTGCCTAACGCCGCCAAACTCAGCGGCTCCGAAAGGATGGCCGAGGCGGCGGTGTACGGGACAAGCGGAGGTCGGTCCATGGGCGAGCCCTGACTACTGCAGGGTGGATTGTTCGGGAAGCAGCAGGCGTGACAGCCGGAGCACTGCCCGCGCGCACGCGCCTCGCCAAAACGCCGGAGGCACTCATTGCAGGTCGAGGCGGAAACATGGCGACAATTCGTTGCAGCGCTTGGATAGGCGCTTCGTTAATTTGGGAGTTAGCTGTCAAAGCCAAGTCCTTGGGGTTTGCGGTTGATGTAATCACAGCGCCAAACGCGGTGCAGCCCGACAGCCGACACCAACAGCTCTCTGACCGCAAGGCAAAAGCGGGCCAGTGGAGGCTGGCCGGCCGCGAGTGGCAGTCGGAGTAGGGCAGCGGCGCTTCGATTGGATGTCATAGGCCGACTGATTCTCCTTTCTGGTTCCCTCGTGCCCAAAATGAGTCAGCATCCGTGGAGAGGCATCAAAAATGTGGCGACCAGGTTGATGATGGCCGACAACAACGGAGCGACGATGATGGTCGGGAACAAATCGACGGCTGGGATGGATGGGTGCTTCCACCGGAGGATTACCGCCCCGATGACCCCCAAAATGATCAGGATCAAATTTGCCAACGGGGCACCCACTAATGCCATGAAAAGCGCGCCCCAACTGTGGTCTTTCCAGGCATAGAGCAGCGTGCCGGCACACAAGAGTGCGGCCGCCATCCAGAAGATCTTGCGAAATGAAGAAGCCACCGCCGCCGCCCGCCTAAGAATGTCCGCATTCGTGGGATGGCGCTCATGAAGGGGAGTGTCACTTGTTTTCATGGCTTGGGGCTATGGTTCCTGGCTTAACGACCCCAATCCCGCAGTCGCGGGAGACGGGCCGGTGAGCGCGTCGAACGCAGAAGCGAGTTCCCGGCCCGTTTGCTGTCCTTCGATAAACTCAGGACCTTTCCCTCGGTAGGCTCGGGACCTTTCCTTCGGCGGGCTCGGGACCTTTCCTTCGGCGGGCTCGGGACCTTTCCCTCGGCAGGCTCGGGACCTTGAGCTTGTCGAAACGGGAGCTTGTCGAAACGGGAGCTTGTCGAAACGGCAGCGCAGGGTTAGGCGCGTTTGGTGGATACAACATAACCATAAAGAACCGTAACCTCGATGCGGCAATCGGAAAGGTCGAAGGTCTTGCTGCCGTCGCGGTAGTCGCGGAGCTTGAGAATGCCTTCCTGCTCCATTCCGGGACTTGTCTCGGAGTAGATGGTCTCCTCAAACTCTGCCCAGAGCTTGCCGTCCTTGTAGCTGCGGACTCGGAAGTGAGCCATCTCGATGGGTTTCGATCCTGTGTTCTTGAAGCGGACGTATAGACCTTGCGGTCTTGAGGCGTGCTCAAGCACCTCAACATCCTTGGATAGCTCGGGGCCTCCGTCGCCTCGTGAAATCTGCAAGTAGCCACTCGCGGGCAAGGTGCGATAGAAATAGAAAAGCCCGGCGGCGACGGCAATGAGGCCGCCGACTAGGCCGCATAAAGCTGGAATCAAAATGCGTGACATGGGAAAGCGCCTAACATGTTATCGGACCGACCGGGAGGGGGGAAAATGATCGGCATATCGTCTCGGGTCTACTGGCCGCAGCCCGACAGCCGACACCAACATCTCTCCGACCGCAAGTCGAAAGCAGGCCAGTGGAGGCTGGTCGGCCGCGGACGGCAGTCGGAGTAGGGCAGCGTCGCTTCGATTGGGTGTCATCTGCCGACTGATTCCTCGTTCTCTCGTGCCCAAACTCCTGAGTTTGGGCATGGGGAGAGAGAGCGCAACAAGATGGACGCCTCCGGCGTGTGGGTATTTGCCATCGCGCTCGGAGATCGCGATCCACCTCGGTCGGGGGCCACGGACGGGAAGGGAAGCGGGAGCTTCCGGGACACGGGCGTGTCCAAGCTGGAGCTTGGGCACGAGGGGAGAGCTCGCTCGAACCACGCGCGCGCGGAAAGGACTTCCAGCGCGTTGCTTTGCTGCCATCCTCCAACTTGACCACCATGAAATCCCCCCTCCCAATCCTCACCGTCCTGAGCCTCGCCGCTCTTTCCACCTTCGCGCAAGTCCCGGAAGCGCCGGGCGTGCGCGTCGAAGTCCAAATGGTTTCGATGCCCTTGGGCAAAGGGTTGCCGCTACTCCCGAACCTGCGGGACGCCGGCAGCATCGACGGTGCATTCAGCCAAATTCAAAAGATGATCGCGGAGGACAAAGCCACGCTCCTCGGCTGGCCGGAGGTCGTGACGAAATCGGGCCAGCGCGCGGTGACCGAGGACATCCAGGAAGTCCGTTACGCAAGCGAGTATGGTCCGCGCCCGCCTGCGGCATCCGCATCCCATGGCGGACCAGAAAAGCCAGCCCCGCCGGAACCTCCTCAACTCTCGGCCGGCGGTGCGCCGGTGCCCACGGGGTTCGAGACGCGCAATACCGGGGCCACGCTGGAGGTTGAGCCCGTCATAGGACCGGATGGCAAGACCATCGACCTGAACATCGTGCCGCAATACGTGCGCCTGCTCGATACGGTGGCTGTCGCCAGCGGGCGCGATGCGAATGGTCATGATTGGGAAATCAAACAACCACGATTCTACACGGCAAAGACGACGACGAGCCTGACCGTCACCACCGGCAAACGGGTACTGCTGGCCGAGTTTCGCGGACCGGAGGGGAGCAACCAAATCCAGTTCTTCATCCTCAAGGCCGAAGTGACGGGTGTGGGCGAGGCGAAAGCGAAGTAGGTCATCCTTACAGTGATGCGGATTGCTGTCCCCCTTGGAGCCGGAGGGATATCCCAAAAATATCGTTTATCACGACGGAGGAGGTAATGGGTAGCACTTGGTACTCTCGTTCCCAAGCTCCATGCTTGGGGACGCACCTTTCTGCGAAGCTTCAGCTTCGTCGGTCCGTTCCAAGGATGCGGGAGCATCCAGGATAGGGACATTCCCAAGCTGGAGCGTGGGGACGAGGAGAACCGTTACTCCCCGTCCATAGGAACCTTCCCAGTTAGGTCATATCGCCGCAATCTCAAAACGCTCCGTTTTAGCTGCAATTCGAGTTCTTCCTCAGAAGGATGCGCTTTTGGCGTTTTGGCGGCATCGAGGATTGCACTCAGACGAGCGATGTTGATGACAAGCTTCTCCCGCTCCGTTTCGTGGTAGGAGAGGACTGGGGCGATGGCGAATTGATCGTCAATAGAAATCGTACAAGACGTACCCGCAGTGCTGACAACGCCTGGAGGCGTCGCATGGAAGAGACCGGAGATTTCAACCCAACCCGGCCTGTAATCTTTAATTTTCTCCCATGCCGCCGCTGGATATTCAATGCAAATAGCGGAGGTAAGAATCATCCTGTCGCCGGTCTCATTGCTTACGAAGAGATATGACTGATTACGCGCCGGAAATAATGCGTATCCTACTGTTCTGACTCGCTGTCCATTAAAGCTCTCGGGCTTCTCCAGCAATCTGTCCATCGGAGTGACGGAAATACCCGTTGGTTCTGCAAATAGCTCAGGAGCTAAAGCCATCCCCAACATCGCGAGGAAGACTACTCTTAAGTATGATGTCATAAATGGTATTCAATCGGTTTTTATTGTCCTGCCGGATAGGGAAACACCCTTTGGCGGCGGTTAAAAGGCGGATGTTCGTCGCAATTCCAGTCGCCGTTGCTCCAATACCTCGCGTTTCCGGTTAGTCGAACGGGGCCATTGACCTCGTTCCCAAAGTTAGCGAAGCGCTTTGGGAACGAGAGGGAAACTCCTGAGTTTGGGCACGAGCGCAACAAGATGGACGCCTCCGGCGTGTGGGTATTTGCCATCGCGCTCGGAGATCGTCATCCACCTCAGTCGGGGGCCGCGGACGGGAAGGGAAGCGGGAGCTTCCGAGAAACGGGCGTGTCCAAGCTGGAGCTTGGGCACGAGAAGGATGAAGGGTGAACCGGCGAAAACGGACTCCGTGGTAGCCCTTTTTTTCTCCCTTTCCGGTCCGTTCAGTGAGACGTTCGGTGGGTGAAGCCGATCGTGGTCATTTCTCTTGGCGCTGAGTTCTTCGTGGCGATTTGGTCTGCCTCGGAGACGTGCATTCTACGCTTGGATCTGACTCGGGCCATGTACGCCGCGAAGGAGCGGCCCTCGCCGGAGACTTTCGTGGAGTTGGAGCGGCAGCGGCGGATTTCGGAAGGAGTGCAGTTTGCCTTGGGAGCAGGGGTCTTCGCGGTGCTGGCCTTGCCGACGTTGGGTCTCGCGCGTTGCCGCGCCATCCTTGAGCGGCGGTCCAACCCAGCGCCCATCCGATGACTACGAAGCCGGAATAGCTGCACATGATTCGATATCGCTCAGACCTTCATTGGTTTGCTGACCAAGGAAAAGTTCGAATCACAGTCCGCTTTTGGGAAAGGATGGGCTTCCAAACAATCAGCTCTCGATGAAACTTCAGGAATTTGAGCGGGTGTTAGTGGATGGTGGTGGCGCGCTGAGAGCATTCGGGCGTCACGAATATTGCGTGGTTGTCGATAGTCGAGACGATGGCGAAGCTATCCTCCGGTCAGTGCAGCGGCACCTGCCCAATGGGTATTGGCGATTTCGGGCATTCGACGAGAGTCGTTTTGCGGTCGAGAAAGGAGAGGGAACGTATTACGTGGACATTCTCGAGGGAATGGATCCTGAGTTGATTCTCCAATCGATCAACCGCGTGCTATCGCCAGAGTTTGAAATGAAAATCTTTTTGCCCACTCTCGGCGACACGATGTCGTTATTACTCCGGTCTGCAGATTGGTGGAATGAGTTGGAAGTCGAATACCCGGCGCGCCTCGGAAAACTTTTTGTGACCATCGACGAGCGGATCCGGCAGCTTAAAAAAGCAGGGGGCCAGTAGGATTCATGCGCACGTTCCTGCACATCGCCTTGGGTGCTTTGCTGTGTTTCCTGGTCGCGGCGGCCAGCGATGCGGTCTGGGGGATGGCTCATCCCTACGGCGCAATCTCCAATCATGACTACCCGCGGATCTGGATCGTGAGTCTGGAGGGGAGTCATGGCGGCCAGCAATATGAGTTGCGCAAAGGTGAGTCGAAGCTGCTGCCGTACGGGCAATACGAGGTTTCCATTCCGGGGACCAAAACGTCATTCATCCTCTTCAAGAACAATCGCGGCACCTGCGATATCGGTTCCATGAATGGCCTCTTGACCGTTGCGACCAATCAGAACGCGAGCGTCGGGATGAAAGTGGAGGGTGAGCCGGGTGGAACGAGACAAACGACCCCGCCGTGGCCGGGCAGTCCGCAGGGCGAGGCCGGAGGGCCGGGGCAAAGTGGAAAGTGAAGCGAGCATGATGGAACCCACCCGCAAAGACCTGGGGGAGTTCTATCGACTCAGCCTGCTGGCGGGTCTTCGCGAACCTGCAGAGGTGGTGCGCTGGGCGGATTCGATCGTGGGCGCCGAGACCTCGCCGCATATCGCGTTCATTGAACTTTGCCTCGCTGCTGCCCAGCCCGCCAGCCGGGTGGCGGATCTCCTCCACGATGTGCCCGGACAGGTGACCTCGGGATTGCCGGTGCGAATGCTCCTTGGGGCTGCGGCGCATTTCATTTCCTCGTCCGCGGCCAACTGGGAGCCGTTAGTGGTTCGTCTCTATCATATGGCCGGCGGTGGGCGTTTTCCGGAGGAGATCTATTTCCGACTCGTGACCCTGGAGGATGAATATGCGCTCGCTCGCGACGGGATGCATCGCACGCTGGCCGAGGTCAGGCAGGCATTTACCGCCTTTCTCCAGGAATACGAGCCGTATGGACCCGACGAATCGGCTTGGAAGTGAAAGTGGAAAAAACCATGCGAACGATTAAAGTCATTGCCGGGCTGGCTTGTCTGGGAGCGGGGCTTTTCGTGGGATTGTTCGCCTTGATTTCTTTGCGGAGGGGAGCGGCAACGAGACGGTAAGACGGGGTCAACTCTTGACAGTTTTGGTCCCGATAACCGATAACCCCAATAACGACGTCAACTAATTATATCGCCAGTGCGCCGGAAAAAACGTTCGGTCGAGTTACTCGATCGGGCTAAACAGCACCCCAGCGATGCAGTGCACAGCAAGCAAGCGAATGAGGGATTCGCGATCAGGTGTCATAGTCGCCTAACGACCTTAAGCTCGGCGACTGCGGAGGGACGGCCGAGGCGGCGGTGTACGGGATAAGCGGAGCCCGGTCCGTGGGCGAGCCCTGACTGCTGCGCGGTGGGTTTTTCGGGGGGCAGCAGGCATGACGGCCCGGAGGACTGCCCATGCGATAGCGCCTCCCCAAAATGCCGGAGGCGTGCAATGTAGGTCGAGGAGGATACGTGGCGACAATTCGTTGCAGCGCTTGCTTAGGCCACATGCTCCTTCTCCAATTGTGTTTTTGCATCTGAAACAATCTCTCCGAGCCTCTGGAGCGTTTGTGGCGTCACATCAATCATCGCATACTGTGCGCTGGCTCCGAGTGGCGCAGTGCCAACGCTCCGAACGACCAACTGCAGCTTCCCCTTCCGGCGGCAGAGTAGTATGGACGTGCGAAGCCGCGCAACGCCAGTGCGCTCGTCACGAAGGTTGCCGTAATCTTGCACGACCTCACCCGTGAATAACTTCCGCTCGAACCATTTGAGAATGCTCATGTCAAGGGTGCGTGGTCGAGTAGTCTAACATCTTATTGAACCGACCGGGAGAAGGGAAAATGATCGGCATATCGTCTCGGGTCTACTGGCCGCAGCCCGACAGCCGACACCAGCATTTCTCTGACCGCAAGACAAAAACGGGCCAGTGGAGGCTGGTCGGCCGCGGGCGACAGTCGGAGGAGGGCAGCGTCGCTGCGATTGGATGTCATAGGCCGAGTGATTCTCCTTCCTCGTTTTCTCCTCGTTACCAAAGTGAGGCTTTGGTCATGCACTCCTTCGGCGAAACTCTGTTTCAGCGGTGGGGCGGCGGTCCCGTTTTTCAGCGCACGCTCCCAGTGGCCACTCCCTTTTGCGCCCGGCGGAATCAGCTCACGGCCCGGCCGCGATCGCATCGGGGGACCGGATGACGCATCCGGACCGGCCAGGCATCACTCCCATCGCTCGATAGTGCAGGAAGAGCCGGCTTCCGGCGCTAATTGTGACCAGCAGCGATGAGCTGGTCCGCACGCGACTCCGGGCTGCGGGAACCGCAGACCGGCTCATAAAGGAACCAAGCTTTTTGCTGGGCGATTTCCTGTTGCTGCTTGCCAATGCATTTCACTTTGCCTCCGCTGAGCCACTCCTTTACTCGCTTGTGAATCAAGGTGTGACTCAAATGGGGATAGCGTTCTTCCAACGTGTGCGTGGTGAACGGTTGGTCAGGAACTTGGATGTCAATACGCGGACGGCTCATATCCTCGAATCGCGGGTTAGGGGTTTGATGATCTTATCTGTGGGAATAAGCTGTTTTCCCTAAGTGTTTGGAACACTCGCTTCCGCTACCGTGCTAATATCTTCGGCACCGGCTTCCTTGAAAATCTTTTCGGCACGGTCGCGCAGACCGGGATTTGCCAGTGCGCCGGGATAGCGATGTCGGGACCCGATACCCAGCCGTGGTCGCCATTCGCCATCGTGCCGCTGTTTCTCATGTGGGCGGAGATGATGGTGGCGATGATGATCCCTTCCGCCACCCCGATGATCCTGACGTTTGCGCGGGTCAATCGTCAGCGCCGCGAGCAGGAGCGGCCCTTCGTGCCGACCGGGCTTTTCGTTCTTGGTTATCTCATCGTCTGGTGCGGGTTCAGCTTGATCGCCGCGCTCGCGCAGTGGGGGTTGCATGGGGCCGCATTGCTCTCGCCGGTGATGAAGAGCAACAGCACGATCCTGAGCGGATTGCTGCTCATGGTCACCGGCATCTTCCAATGGA
>NZ_ABVL01000029.1 GCF_000173075.1 Chthoniobacter flavus Ellin428 | reverse complement strand
GAGGGTTTTCGCGCGGAGCTTCCACCATCCTGCGCGTGACCACGCGCCCATTTTTCCACCGCCGTTGCCCACGGAGATCAGAGATCCTTCGACTACGTGCCCCGAGAACCTTAGGATTGAGTCTGGGAAAGCCGTCAATAGACGGTAATAGGCCGCACATGGCTCAGGATAAGGCACATATGAATCCCGCGACGACGAAAGGCCGGTTTGGGAAGAAAAAGGGTCAAAAAACAAGAATCGCAAAGGTATGGGAATGAAATCAGGCAAATATGAATCCCGGTTTTAACCTGATTAAAAGCCGCCTTCATACGGCTTAGAAAAGCTCTCCTTGCTTCGCCTGGTCGCCCCGGCCGGCCTGCCCCTTCTTCCGGCCGCCGCCCGCACTCACCACCTTATGCAGCCGCGCCAGGTCCTCCACCGTGCGATCCTGCACCCGCGAATCCCGCGCCCCGAGCTTCGCCATCTCCTTCTCCGTCGCCGCCCGGAGCGTCTTCACCCGTTCGTAATACTCCTCCCAGTGCAGCCGCCAATGCTCCTGCACCGCGTGCAGCAGATACCGCCCCGGGCTCCGGATCGCCCCCACATCCCCATGCACCTTGATCGTCCCGATGATCTTCCGCAGCATCCCCTGATACTCCTCCCACGGCAGCGCCATCCCCCGCGGCTCCATCTCCCGCGCCGGGTGCGTGATCGCCCGCAACAGCAGCGACCGCTCCCACCAAAACCGTTTCTCCCCATCCTGCAGCCCCGTGTAAAAGCTCGCCTTCAACCCCGCCAGCAGCTCGTTCACCATCTCCTCCGGCATCTTCTGCTTTGGCAACCCCGAGCGGTTCTGGCGCTGTTTCATGGCTCGCTAAAAGACAGTGCACATCCACAGCCGCCCCAATCGTGGCGGTCAAAGCTCTCCCCGGCCTCAATGCGCTCGCGGAAAGTTTTAAGAGTAAGCGGCTTCTTTTTCCCGTCGCCTCGTCTGTCGGTTAAAACGGAGAAGTCGCCGACTTGCGCCCGCAGCTTCTCCTCTTGCTCCTCATGCCAGCGATAACGTTCCGGCATTCTCTTCAAGAGCTGGGCGAATTGCGCCTGGCCGGCCTTCACACAAAAGCCGCCGCAATTGTTGTGCGGAAACCCGAATGAATAGAGGCGAGGGGGCTCTATTCCAATGGCCCTCAGTTCGTCCAGCATGCGGCATTTATCCCACAGTGGCTCCTCACACATGGGCGCTTCAATCCGCCAGGTCGGCATCCGCTGGCGCATGTCCCTCAGTCTATGCTCCTCGGTCCAATCGATGCCGATATAAAGGGTAGTGGTGAATTCCAAACAATGTTCCCGGCGCCACAAATCGAGTGGTTCTCGCTTAAGCAATATGGAGCAAATTGGATGGCGGCTATTTCCGATCATGCCCCTCTCTGCGAACAGCTCCCACGGCGTCATTTCCTTGGAAATGCGAATGATCGGAACCCCGAGAAATTTCGAAGCCTCCGCATTGAATCGATAGAGGTCCTCATCCTCCATCAAAACATCCGCAAACAGGAGCGCGACACCCTCTCTGCCATGCCTCTCAATTACCCGTTTAGCGGACCAAAAGGAACAGACCCCGCCGCTGAAATTCTGGACGTGCTTGTAGTTCAAAACGGCACCTCCGGCTCCTCCACCGCCTCCTGCTTCGGCCGCTCCCCCCACACCCCACCCTCCTGCCAAAGCCCCAGCGCCTCCGCCTTCTCATCCGCGATCCGCACCCCATGCTTCACCGCCCGGCGCACACAGCGTTTCACCTCCCCCACGATCACGATCAAATCCTCCCGGCTCACCCGCCACGCCTCCCGCGTCCCGAACCCCTGCTTCAGCGCCGCCAGCACATAGCGCTCATCCACCCCCGCCGTCCGCAGCGCCGCCGCCCCCAGCTCCGAGCGCAGACAGTGCATCATCCGCGTCACATCCCCCGAATACACCCGCATCTGCCACTTGATCCCCACCCCCGCCAGCCCCTCGAAATGCGCCATCGCCAGATCATAATCCCGCCCCGCATTACATTCCTTCGTCGAAGCCTGCCCCGTCGCCACACACAGCTCCCGCTCATACCAATCCCGATCCACCTTCAGCGTCCGCGCCAGCCCCTCGCGACGGCAATGCGCCACCCAGGCCAGCGGCACCAAGACCCGAAACTCCGGCTGTTGACGCCGCGAAAAGCTCATAGCTGCACCTCCCAGGGCACCATCGTCCCATTCGCTTCCCGCGAAAACTGCAGATCGCATCGCTTGCAAAAATAGTAATGCCCCCGCGGATTAAACCCGTGATCGTGCGGGCAAGCCATCTGCAACCGGCACTTCGCCCACTTCTTGAACATCCCCTCGATCGAATCGTGGCACTCCCGCAAAAACCCCGTCCCTTGATTAATCTTCGTCAACATATCCTGCGCCATCTTCCCCGGCTGCGGCCCCACCAACTCGCGGATGCGAGCCCGCGCCCCATCCGCCGCCGCGATCGCCCTGGCCAGCTCCGCCTGCACCCCAGCGATCTCCTCCGGCGAAAGCTGCACCGCCGGCGCCTGCGCCCCCACCGGCACGGGAAAAAGTTCCTCGCTCATACGGGAAACGCGTTGTGTTCCTTCCCATCGAGCAACCGGCCGGCCGTCTTCTTACCCACGCGCTCGTATCCGGTAAAATCGCCTCTAGCGAAATCCTCGCCATCGTCGTCGATGAAGTCGTGAAGAGCGAAAGTCGGCCGCCACTCCCCCCACTGCTTGAAAAGGAACGGCACACCGGCAGCCGCGCATTGATCGCGCAGACTACGCGCCCAATCCGGGTGCATCGGCCGCGCATTCGGCCCGCTCTCCCCGCCGCAGATTACCCAGTGGATAGGCGCGCCATCACACACCTCAATTCTCCCGTCCGCATCGAAGTGCATCCGCCTCGCCCCTTCGCCGTAACCTACGCACATACACCATTTGCGCTTGCAAGAAGGGCACTCGTCCGGACGGCCTTCGACGAAATCGAATTGCTCGCCGCACCCCCCGCAGTATTCCCAAAGCGAAAAGCATTCCGAAAGATCGACCGCCCCCAGCAGCGGCTCACAACTCAGAAACCGCACCTTCGCCGGGATCTGGAGCAACTGCGGAATCCGCTCATCAGCTCGCGCCTGGTCTTCCACCGTCGTTCCAATCCAGACGTTGGCAGGAGCGACGCGAGCACCAAACCACGATTCCAAAAGACGTGCTGCATTTCCTTCGGTCCGGTTCATCGCGAGATAACACCCCAGCAATTCGCCCATGCGCTTCTCCCAATTCTGAGGCCGCTTCGTGAGCAACAACCAAATCCAGATTCGGCGTCTCAAAGATCAGCTTCAACAGCCGCGCCAGCCATTCGATCGGAACCTCGTCATCGAGCCAATCCGCCAGCGACGCACAAAAGACCCGCTGACGCACCGGCACAGTGAGAGTGCCGCACAACGGACAACTTTCCGCCATGTGGTCACGTCGACCGCACGAAGGACACTCGCGAAACGAATCCGCGATACGATTCCAATTCAGCGCCTTCCGCCAGTTCGATTCTCCCGTCAACTGCCGAGGCACACCCTTTTTGTATTCCCCCCAGCCAAAGCGTTTGGCAAGTGCAGCTGCATAGCAGTTCTTGCAGCCCAGCGAAACCGGCGTGCAAATTTTCCACGGATTAAAAGTGTGATCCGTCCACTCGATTTTGGAATTCTCGCTCATCGCATCAGCCCTCCGAAAACCAGCGCCCCGACCGCGAAACCGGCGATGAAAGTCAGGACGCCGGCCACGCAGCACGCCACCTTCCAGCGGCGACGCTCCCAGCGTTGGTTTGCGCCAGAAACCACCGCCGCCAGCGAGCGATAATAAAGCGGGCCGGCGTCCGGTTTCCACAGCTCCACCTCGCTTTCCTCAATCAACTCCCGGTCTCCGCGATCAGCATGCGGATTTCCGCTTCATCGAGCCCGTCGAGAATCAAATCCGCCAGGGCCAGCGCCGAGTGCAACAGCCCCGCCGTATTCTCCAGCTTCGCCAGCGCCGAATCCCCGTCTTGGAAATTCGCGTCCAGCATCGTCGCATAGTCGGCGACCTCTTCCAGCGCCACGGCCTTCGTGGGCGCCGTGAAAGTCTTATCCCGCCCCTGGCGCAACACCCGCGCCAGCTCCAGGAAGAGCTTCATCTTGGCCGACACTTCCGCGCTCATAGTTGCCCCTCGGTTGTGCCCTCGTATTCGGGCGTTTCGTCTTCCTCATCATCTTCGATGAACCGCCCCGGAAGCTGGTAAGCCTTGATCGGAGTGGCATCGATGCCGCCCGCGAGCCTGATCGCCACATCGCGGCCGATGGGATTAATGGCGTAGATCGCGCCGCCACCGTAGAAGCGGGTGAATTGCGTTTCGCCATTCTTATCGGGCACATCGACGCGCAGCATTGCCGCCCCGGCGATCGTCTGCTCGGTGACGTAACCGACAATCCGCTGGTGTCCCATCAGCTCGACAAGCGCCCACTCCGCGAAGGATTTCTTTTCTTCGCTCATGCGGCCTCCTTCTTCTCCGCCGCTTTCACCGCCTTGCCGAAGTCGATCTTCGCTTCGGCCACGGTCACGCTCTCATCGTTGATCCGCACGATCCCATAGCTCTTCAGCTCCGCGTCCGAGAGACTTTCCAGCGCTTCCAGGTTCAGCGCCTTGGCCGTGCGGACGAACTTATCGCCCTGGCCCGCGTGCTCGAGCCGCAGGATGCTCGCCTCCTCGTTGGCCACATCCAGCTTGCTCGTCCGCTTCACCTTCACCGTCCCGTAAAGCGTCTTCACATGGCGGGCCTTGGTGAACCATTCCGGGTGCCGGCGCGCGATCACCTCGATCGCCGTCTCCGCTTCGCCGATCTTCTTTTGCAGCTCCGTGTATTCGCTGCGGTGCGTATCCACGATCTCCGTGAACTCGCTCTGCGCCTCATTTTCCAGCGCCGCCAGGCGCTGCCGTCCCTCGCTGAATACCGCGAGCAGATCGATGAGATTCTTGTAATCGTCAGGGGTGGTTTCTTTCATTTGTTTTTTAGTGGGTGGCTTGTTTGGAAAAAAGTGGGGTCATCGATCAGTGCGCTTTCGCCGTCCGCTTCGCGAAGAACGCCGCTTCCCAAGCGTCCTCATATCCCTGGTCCCAGTCGCGGCCGTCCGTCGAAACCTTCACGTGCGGATTCGCCTGTGGGTTGTAATGGCCACGTGCAAAATGCTCCTTCGCCATCTCCGCGCCCGCCAGATACGCAGCGCACTTCGGGAACCAAGCGAACTCAGTTAAGTGAAAGACGCTCATTTGGATTTCCCCCCCGTCATCACCGTGATCGCCAGTTGCTTCGCCTGGTCCTCCATGAACCTGGCCAGCGCGTATTCCCGCATCACATCCGCCCAGCCGATCTCCCGGCCGGCCGCCTTCGCCTTCTTTGCCCCGCGCCGCAGAAACCCCAGCCACACCCGCAACCCATAAATGTGCGACCCGCAGATCTCCCCCTCGATCGCGTGCGGATTCAGCTTCACCCGCGCATTCCCCACCTGCACATCGATCTCCCGGTCCGGCGCCGGCTCCAGCCCGTTGGCCGTCGCGTAAAGCCGCAAATCTTCCGGATAATAAGGCGGCAAAATCAGCGGCCAGAGCAACCGGCTCGCCACCTTCCGCAGCGGACTATCCGCCCCCACCGTCTGCAGCCGCCGATACCCACTCGGATCCACCACGATCACGATCCCGCACCCCCGCTTGTCATAGATCCGCCGGATATAACTCTGCGTCTTGTTCCCCAGCTCGATCGAGCGCGCCCGGAAAACCTCATCGTATTCGTCAAACGCGATCAAATCCTCCGGCCCGAAAAACTCCATCATCAGATTGGCAAAATTCGCCTGCCGCTCCCGCCGCTCACCCAGCCCCTGGCGACAAGCCATCGCCTGCAGCAGCGAAGTCATATGCCCGCCCTCCGGCACCCGGATCACACTCAGCCAATCATTCTCCCGCTCCGTCTGCTCCAGCGCCGTCGTCTTCCCACAGGCATTCTGCCCCACCACCACCCCGATCATCCGCTCCTCCCGCACCTGCTCCAGATACGTCCCGATCTCCCGGGCCATCCGAGTGCGAATGAACCCACCCACCGGCGCCGGCGACTCCGCCACCGACAGATACCGCTCCACCGCCTCGCAGATCGAATCCAGCCGCACCTCCGCCTGCGTGTGCCCATTGAGCGAAAAATAGATCGTATCCCGGCTGTAAGGCTTCCCATTCTTTTTCCGAATCAGCGACCCCGCCTTCTCGTAGGAAAACCGGCGCAGCACACAATGATTGCGAAACCGGTTCAGCGTCTCGATCTGATCCTCCGGCCGTCCCGCCAGCACCGCGCGAAGCTGCTCCTCCGTCAGCGCGATCTGCCCGCTCTGGTTAGTGATGATGTTAGTCGTCGCGCTCATGCTTTTCCGCCTCTCTGCGCCTCTGTGTCTCTGCGTTTAAAATTGCTTTTCTTCATGGGTAGTGGTGGGTGGTGGGTGGTTGTCTGGGGTGGGGGTTAATCCTGCGAAAACACCGCGTCGCGCATCGCCTCGCCGAGCTTCAGCGTCTGATCCTCGCGCCGCTGTGCCTGGCGCTCGTTCTCGACGCCATCCGTATACCGCCGCTCCGCGCCAGCCATCGCCGCCGCCATGCGTTCACCTTCCGGAAAGCGCCCCTCACGGGAAGGAGAGCGTTCTGCCTCCGGGGCGGGAAACGTATTGACCAGCCGCTCCGTCGTCGCCGCATTGGCCTGCGCTGCGCGCACCGCCTCCGCCGAATCCTCCGTGTGCAAATCGCGCAACCGCCGCGCATCGCGCTGGATCTGCGCCTGGGCATCGGCATAAGCCGCCCGGCTTTCCGCGTCGTGGCTGAACCATTGCGCCTCGCCCTTCCTCGGAATGCTCTCCACATACGCCCCGTCCTTGGTCAGCACGTGCAGCAGCTCCGGCGCCCGCCGGTTCACCGCCCAGAGCACCCGCTCACCGGTGCCGTTCTTCTCCGCGATCACCATCGAATCCCGCGAAGCAAAGACCAGTTCCTCACCGTCGAGCGTGATCTTGATCTGGTGCCGCTCCACCTTCGCCCAGCCCTTCTTGCAGAGGATCAGCGCCGCCACCGCATCCGGCAAGCGCTCCACTTCGCCCTGCCGCTGCGCATACTCCCGCGCCGGGTCATTGGTCACGCGACGCGTCCTCGAGGCCACCTCCGGCAGAGAGTGGTCACCGAGCGAGCCTTCGTCATCGGCCGGCATTTCAGGAATGGGATGGATGCTGCGTGCGATCATGGTCAAAAGGGCGTGTCGACTTGTTGTTTCTGCGGGGACTTCGCGTCGCGGACGATGGCCGCGAAAGCGGAGAGGAGTTGCGCCCACTGCGGACGCGAAAGCTGTTTGTGCGGCACTGCCCGACCGAGCACCCGCGCCGTCACCGCATGCCGATCCAGATCCGGCCGCGCTTTGGCCACCCGTTGCCAGGCGCTCCAGTAAATCGCCCGATCCCGATCGCTCAACGCCCCCGCGGCCTCCGCCGTATGCAGCGTGTAGGAGCGCCGCGCCGGCGCTGCCTGCGCGCTATCCTGCCACACATTCGGAGCCACCTCCTCCTGCAGATGCTCCCCATGCCCGCGATACTCATGCCCCGGCTCCGTGTTATGCCGCTTGATCGCCCCCCGCACCGCCTCGTTCAGTTCGAAGAGCCGCAACATCGGCAGCTTCAACTTCACCCGCCGCCCGCTGGCGATCTCGAACTGCGCGAGTTGCTCCGCCTGGTCGACCAGCGTCCCGCCAAATTGCCGCTGGCCGCCCTTGGCGAAGAAAGAATTCTTCCCCATCTCCCCCATCGACTGCGGCTGGTTCTCAAACTTGTTCCCGCGCTGCCCCGGCAGGTGCAGCAGCGCATAATGCAGCCAGCGGTTAAAGCTCTCGATCACCGCCTTGCCCGCCGCATTACCCACCGCCTGATCCCGCGCCGATCCAATCCATCGCACCCCGCCGATGATCCCCGTGCGATGCACCTTCACCCGTCCGCCGGTGATCCCTTCCAGCAACGCCTGCGCCGCCTCGCTGCAGGCCGTCGCCCCGCGCTCAAAGAGAATGTGCGTCACATATCCCAGGCCGATCCCGAAGCCCGGCACCTGCAGCATGTGCGCGAGCAGCTCGTCCACGTCCTCCCCGCGAATCGCCGCCGCCGGCTTCATCACATAGCCCACGATCATCCGCGAGCCCACTTCCATGAAAACATAGAGCACCACCTCGATGGCATTGCCCGTCGCCTCATCGATGCAGACAATATCCAGGCGCACGTCATCCAGCGTATAAAGCTCCCCGCGCCGCAACCGGGCATAGTTCAGCGACACATAAGCCGAGACCCCTTTCGCCGCCGCCGCCCCGCGATTGCCCCCCGCCCGCAACGCCCTGGCCGGCTTGTTCCGGCAAGCCGTTGAATAGTGCCAGGGAATCTCCGCCCCCATCGGCACCAGATCGTAATCGATCCCCGGCAACGGCTTCCGCGCCTTGAAATCCTCGGCAATCGATTGCCACGCCTCGCTGATCGGCGAGCGCCCATGCTTGTCCCGGCCACCCTTCGGCAGCGTCATCCGCCGATGCAACTCCCGCACCAGCCCACGCGGCATCTTGGCATGCCCGCCACAGCCCGCCTTGTAAGCCAGCAGCAACGCCTCCGGCCGGCGCTCGTGCGCCGGATTCTCCTGTCCATCGCGTCCACCCTGCTTCCAGTATTTCCATTCGCGATTGATCGTCGTCCAGCTCAGCTCCAGCAACGTCTCCCCACCCGGATGCTGGATCAGCATCCCATCCAGCAACCGCTGCACCCGCTCCAACTCCGCCCCCTTCTTCGCCCCAAACGAAACCGCCAGCCAAACCGCCGAAAAATGCTCGTGCAGCTTCAGCGCCCGCGCCCGGTTCCAGTCCTTGGATTGCGTCAGCCGATCGCTCACTTCCGTCCCTTTCCTTTTTTGGCCCAGCGCTTGGCAACCTCTGACCCCTGGAATCTGCCATTTTCCGATTTGCTCCCGCCATGCGGGACCATCTCTTTCACATCCCCATGCTCACTGGCGTCGATGCTTGGCGGCTCATCGGTCATCACCCACTTCGCCCCGGTCAGACGTTCCAGCGTGGCATGCAACCGCAAATGCGTCGCCTCATACTCCTGCGGCTCCATCTGCTCCCGCAAGACCAGCACCTGGTCGAGCGTCGAGAAAAGATCAAGCTGCGTCTGGTGCACCAGGCTCGGAATAGAGCTGCCGCCATCGCCTTGATCGCCGTCGTCCCCGCCGGGCGCCGGAAGCGCCTTATAGAGCTCGGTCAGCGTCTTGCCATGCAGTGCCTGCGTTTCGCGCAGTTGCTCCACATCCGCCAGCGTGGAATCGCTGGTCAACCCCACACGCCTGGCAGCATTGCGAAAGCGCTGCGAGGTATTTTGGGTGATGTCCGGATGCGCTTTTTCCAACCACGACGTAAATCCTTCCTGCGCTTGGAGTTGCCCCTTATCATTACGCTTACGCGACTTAGTGTGCACTTTGCACACTTGGGCTGTGAGGAGGAAATTCATCTCGCCCTTGAGGAGGTAAAGCCCGATCGCGACGACCTTATAGACCGCCTTGTTGAGGTAGCCCGTCGTGAGCTCGGAGAAGGAATGCTGAATGTCGCGAATCTGCGCGGAGATCGACTCCAGCGAATCCTTGCTGGCCGTCATCACTTCCACCGAAATTTCTTGGGAGGTTTGTTTGCTCATGGGTAAAAAAATCAGTCCTGGTGTCCGTCCCTCCGTGCATTGCCCCCGCGCCGCGAGAGGGGAGTCCCGTAATATATCTGCGAAGGCATCACGCCGCGCGACTGCAGCCACTTCGTGCAGGCCGCATTGACGTCGTTGAAGCTGCCGCTGTGGCCGTGCTCAGCCACCGCCGCGCGGTAATCCGCATGTGGCCCATGATCGTGCCGGTTCCCAATCACGCTCATTTGTAAATCTCCGGGGTGGCGAACTGGCGCGGGTGCCGCTGCTCCAGCACCGGCAGCGGCAGCGTGTCGCGATCGATGGCCTGGGGCAGCCCCGCCGCCTTCAGCCCGAGATTGAGAAAGCGCGTGGTCAGCGTCTCGATGCGCAGCTCCAGCTCGCGCCGCCGGCGCATCACCGCTTGATGATCCCGCCCCGTCCCCAGCGCCGCCGAACCCCCGCGCCCGAGCATCGCCCGCAGATTGGCAATGTCGTGCATCAGCTTGAGAGAATCCTCGTCGTGTTGCATCACGCCGCCTCCTTCATCAGTTCAGCCGCATTGCGCCGCGCCCCGGCTTCCTCGGCCCGATTGGCAAAGGCCATCACCGCATCGGCCTTCTTCTTCGTGCGAAAAGCGCCGAGGCGCTGCAGCGAGCCGTCGGTCAACCGGCGACGCTCGACGCAAAAACCGAGTGGCCGCTGGCGAACGCACCAGAGCAATGGAACCGGCGCGGCAGTCTGGCCGCGGCTATCAACTATCAACTGAGAACTATCAACTGGGTGGTTGGTCATAGAATGGGTGGTTATTTGTTTTTGGTGGTGGAAGGATCGGTGTGCGCGGTCCCCTCAACCCCCGCCGCCCGCCGCACGTAATCGTCAAAGCTGGTCACCGGCACCCGCCAGGCCCCGCGCGAAACCGTCTCCGCGATCTCCATGCACGAGAACGAGCGGCCATTGGCCACGCAGATCGCCAGCAGCCCGCTCTGCCCGCCCGTATCGCGATACTCGTTGATCAGATCGATCACATGCTGAATCGAAATCTCCAGCGCCTCCGCCACCTCATGCACGCGCAACACCGTCCGCCCCGGAAAGAGCGCATGCGACGCCACACACTTCAGCGCCAAATCATCCTGCCGCGGATCAATGTCCTTCGCTTTCATGGCAGCGCCTCCAAAAGTTCATCGAGAATCAACTGCGCATCCTCCGCATGGCGGATGGCTTGGGCGGCAATCCGGCATTGCTCCGCTTCCACTTCGGGTAAAATGAGAGCGAGCCCTTCCTGCAATTGCGCGCGCTCGATCGGCGCCAGGGAAGCGAGTTGCGGCCGCGCAGCTTTTGCCACGAGGTTGAGCAGGGCTTGTTGTTCCGGAGAGAAGCTCATGCGATTGCCAGTTCCTCCCGGATCTGTTCCCTCAATTTGGAGAACCGGTTTTGGTTGATCGCCTTGCTCACCGACGTGCGCGGACGCCCGATCGCGGATGCCAGTTGACCGACCGTCATCCCCCGATGCCAAAGGGCGGTGCGGACTTGTATCTCGAAAGATTTTGTTTGCTTCGATCCTGTGCGGCGGGTAGTCATGTTCACAAACGTGCACTCCTTATAAGTCGACAATTGTGCACACGCAATGGAAAAAGTGAACAAAAGTGAAAGTTTTTCGACACGCCTCTTAAATTGGCGGGTGCGGCACCACCTGAACCAAAAAGAGGCCAGCCAAATTTTGGATATTGGGCGAAGCTACGTAAGCGAACTAGAGAACGGACGGGAACCAGGTGATTTCCTGCGCACCAAGCTGGAACGTTACGAAGCGCTCACGGAGGAAGAGGTGAAGGCGAAAATTGTCAACAAAAGTGCATATGTCGACAAGGAGACTCCGGCTCCCCGTTTGGTGGAAACTCCTCCCGATTATTCGCCACGATCCAAATTGCGCGAAGCGTTGCGCCGCCGAGAGCTTTCCGCTGGCCAATTGGCAAAATTGATCGGTTACAAGGCGCCCATCGTGGAGAACGTCGTCCACGGCACGGGGCGAATCAGCGAAAGCATGGCCGAAAAGATCGAGGAAGTGCTCGATCATGAAATCACCAAAGAAGAGCTGATGGCCGGCTCGGAAACTCCCATCACTCTAGATCCCACCGGATTCCGCGGGACGATGGGCATGAAGCCGAGCACGCCGGGAATGCGCAAGGTTCCTCTCATTTCCTGGGCGGCGGCGGGCAGCTTGCACAATGCCTCGGCATTCGATGAAGACTATGACGGGGAGGCGATCGAGACCAATGTCCCAGGCCGTGTCTTCTCGGTCAAAATTGAAGGAGACTCGATGTATCCCGAGATCAACCCAGGCGACATCGCCGTCGTGCGATCCGACATCGAGCCCCGCCCAGGCCAAGTCGTTCTGGTCCGCACGCTCGATGGAGACGTTTGGTGCAAGCGTTACTCCACCCGGGATGGAAATCGTTTCGTCGTGCTCAGCTCAATCAACGACACCTATCGTCCATTTGAAATTTCAGCCGAGTCCATCGCCTGGATCTACCCGGTGAAACAAGTCATCCGGAATTATTCATGACCGACGAAAAATTCCAGATCGGCAGCGAGGGCAAAGACCCTCGGCACCTTCACCAAGTGGGAGCTGATCTGCGCTTACAACTCCTTGGTAAAATGTGAAGGGATTTACGTCTACATCGACGCCCAACCCCAACCTCTCTGGCACGCCATCACGAAGTGGTATGACGAGCCAGAGATCAAAGTCCTCCGCACAAAGCAAACGGAGCAACCATGAACCCATTCACGATTTTCATTGGCTGGATCATTTTCGGCGTTGTTGGCGGCCTCATTGGACAGCAGCACGGCAAGACTGGCAAAGGATTCATCTTGGGATTCCTCTTCGGCCCGATCGGCTGGGCCTTCATGCTCTTCGACGTGAGCGCTTCGGTGATCGTCTTCCTCTGCGTCGCGGTCGTAGTGATCGGGTGGACTGCGGTGACTCTGATCGAGACAAAGCTGGGGATGGACCGCAAGAAATCCCCCGAGGTCACCCAGGATCCGCCGAGCGACAGCGACGCTCAAGACATCCAGTCGCGGTTCGACGCGATCAAGCCGATGGCGACCCCGGTCCCTCGCTCCACCCCGATTTATTCCCCGCGCGCTCCGGTCTCAGATCGCCAGCGCGAAGCCCTCGACATCGCCCGCAAATACGCCGCCCCGAAATAATATGAAAACTTCCGCGCTCTTCATCACTCTCCTCACGGCCGCTTCGATCGCCGCCAGCTCGTTGACCGGACATCAAGCCTTCGGCCCGCTGCGCTTCGGCATGCCCGCGAAGGAAGCCGATCAAACCTTCCGCCAGATGCACCGCACAAAGGATCCGCATCAGATGACCGCCGCGGAAGCCCGTGCCCACTTCGTCACGAATGGCGCGATGAAGCTCAGCAGGATGGAAGACTACGACCGAGCACTTCCGGTCTATATCAATTTTCATGGCGAGCCGTTCATGAATGAGGTCGCGATGGAATCGATGGGCGCCCGCGTCGACACCTACGACGGGCTGAAAAAAGTGTGGGAAGACTTCCAGGATTTCGGTGACTGCAAATTCACCCGCAAGAGCGAGAAGGGGAGCTTCTGTCCGATCACCTCAGTCGATGCCGCCACAGTCGACGAATCCACGCACCTGAAAAGTGTCGTCACCGATGTCTGGGAAACCGAGGGCGTGCGGATCGAATTGTCCGTGCAATACATCGACATCGCCGGAGTCCGGAAGTCGCTCAATCTTCCGCCCATGGAGCATATCTCAGCTCCTCCCTATCGCGTGGCATTGACCGCGAAGCAGATCGCCCCAGCGAAATAGCCCCACGGCGGAGCCGTGAAAGAGAGCGGCAACGAGGGCCGCTGCTCTCAACTATCAACCCTCAACTCTCAACTTTTCCCGAAGAGCGGCGCGCTCTTTCGGCGAGCGGTGGTATCTCCCCCACCGCCGGCATCTCCGCGCGATGAGCATAATGGAGTGATCGACTTTCATGCTGTCCCGATTCGCGTAAAAGCCCGCTTTCGCGTGGCCAAAATGCAATTTGCCGCCACGGATTCCACCCGTTCCACCGGCTCTTAGCCATCCCCGCTCCCCCGTGTTTCTCTCGCGGGCATGCAAGCGGACTCCACCCAAAATAGCAAGCTCGCGCTGATCGCCAAGGTCACCGCCGAGATCACCCAGAACCGTCCCGGCTGGCAGACCACGGAATTCTATTTGGTCGCCCTGGTCGTCGCCGCGCTGGTCCTTCTTTCCAGCCTCGGCCAGATCCCCAGCACCGCGGCGGATGCCGTCGCCGGGCTCATCGCCCTCGGCTTCGCCTGGCTGCGTGGCAATCGCAAGAACTCCCGCGAGGAATCGCTCCTCAACCTCATCGACACCCTCAAGGGCTCGGACTTGCCCGCCCCCGCGACGGCTGTGCCAGTCGCCGTTCCGCAACCGGCCGCCGCTCCCGCTCCCGCTGCTCCGGTTTGTACCCACGGCACCGCGGACTTCTCGCCAAGCCTCGGATCTCAACTTTCCCAAAGCGGCAGCGCATGCCTTCCCCTTTTGTGCGCTTTGAGCCTTTTTGTGGCCATCCTCCTCCTGCTCACCGGCTGCGCGAGCACGGAAGTCCGCGAGAATGGGCAGCGCGTTTTCCACACCCACGCCGATGCCCAGTCCATCGAGCTGACCACGAAGAACACGCATCTCGTGATGACCGGGGTCAGTCACAGCCAGCCCACGCTGGCCGGTGGCCAGGCGTTCAAGATGGGCGCGGACAGCGTCGGCACCACGGTCGTCTCCGGCATCCTCTCCGGCGGCCTGCCCTGGGCCAAGGCCACCGCGGCCGGCGCGCAGATCATTCCCCAGATCCTCGCCCCGGCCGCGCCCGTGGTCCTGCAATCCAAGCACTAAGCCGTGGATGCTTCCCTCTCTGCGTCTCTGCGTCCTCTGCGTTTAAAATTTTCCGTGATCCCATGAGCAAAATCCTCATCGCGCTCTTCCGGTCGCACGCCAACGATCCTTTGAGCTTCCTCATCAAGGCCAGGACGGCCGGCAGCTACGTCCACGCCGCTGTGGTCGTTGATCCCGCGACCAACACCATCATTGAGGCGTATTACCCGCACGTCCGGCAGCGGCAGCTCGCTGACTCCGAGCTCAACGGCATCGACTTCTTCGAGATCGAAGGACTTACCGACGCCCAGGCGGATCAAGTCATCGCCTATTGCCAGGCTTCCGTCGCGGCGATGACCCCTTACTCGGTCGAGGATCTCTTCCGCTTCGAGGCGCCGATCCGCGCCATCGCCGGTGACGCCAGCGACAGCCCCGCCCTGAACGTCCCGAAATTCTGCAGCATGTTCGCCTTCTGCGCCGTGCGCACCTCCGGCTTCGTCCTGCTCAACGCCCACGACTACGAAGTCGACCCCAGCAAGCTCGCCTGGGCACCAGCCATGCACATGGTCGCCCCGCTCCAACCCCTCACCAAATGAGAAACGGAAAAATGTCCACGGCGGAAAAGGGGATTGTTCTTCCACTCATCAAGCGCGTGCTCAAGACCGGCAAACGGTGGGAATCGAAATCCTTTCACTTCCCGGCCGAGGTGATCATCGACCTGGTCCTCTCCATCGAAGGAATGGCAAAAGGCCCCGACACGGACGACGCCCGCGACGGATTCTCCACCAATGGGTGGCAGTGGGATTGGTGGCAGACCTTCATCTATCAGGGACGCAGCTACACCCTCGGCGGTTCCGGATTTTACGGCGGCCACACTTTTGGACTTACCGACGAATGATCGCCTTCATCCTCTTCGCCCTCTTCGTCGGCTGTCTCTTCGCCCTCTTCATCCCCACCGACATCGACGAATGACCTCCCTCAAGTCCCCTCATTGTCCGTGGTTGGTCGAGATCGATGGCGAAGATCTGGTGGTGCGCAATATCATCGCCACCTGCTTTGGCGGAGCGCACGACTCGGGCGACAACGGCGAGACCGAAAGCGGCGTCATGAACGATGGCCGGAACCCGGATCTATTCGGTTGTGCGTTGCCCATTCGCAGCATCGAGGCCGCCACGGTGCTTTCGCCGCTCGCCTTTAAAGGTCCACACATTCCGTGGGAGACGCTCGTCCGCGTCTGGCGCGAAGCGACCGGGGAAGGCAACTCCATCACCGTGCGTCTCATTGATAATGGGCCGGACGTCCTGCACTACCCGACGCACGCCCTCGATCTCACCGAAGCCGCCGCCGCACATTTCCGACGCGATATTCCCCGTGATCGCCTCGCCAACGAGTTTGAGGAACCCGGCTTCTCCTATCGCATCCTCGGCGCCGCGCCCTACGCCCTGGGAAAGGTTATATGATCTACTTCGCCGACAGCACCATCACCTTCACCGGACCGGCCCGGCTCGATCGCGCGCTCACTTTTGTCGAGGACATGCCCAAAGGCGCCGCCGTCCTCATTGGCGACGGCAGCCAAGTCAAAATGAAAAAGAGCGTCACCTGCGGCGAATTCCGCGTGGCCGACATCGAGGAAGTCCAGGCCGCCGCCCGCGCCGCGCGTCCCCGTTCCCAAAAGCACGATCACACCATCGTCACCCCTCCGCCGTTCTCCGCCGACTCCCAGGAATGATTTCCCTCCTCCTATTCGTCTTGCTCTCCCTCTCCGGACCTTTTAGTCGCGCCATAGCCGCAGGCGACGGCGGATTCCTGGGTGGAAACCTCCCGTCGTGGCTGCCGTTCGTCGCCATTCCTTCGCAGGAAATCAGCCACGGCACCACGGCGGGATACCATACCCTGAGCCTGTCGAACGGGATCCACACAAACCCCGCGTGGCTCTCAACTCTCAACTCTCAACTCTCAACTTTCGCCCCCCTCCTCGCCAACGACCTCCCCGATCCGTCGCCCAAGGACTTCATGATCTGGCTGGGCTGCGGCCTGTTGCTCGTCACCATCGCCGGCGCCGTCTTGTGGACGTGGAACCAGGCCAGGGAAGCCTTCGGCCGCAAGCCGACCGGCGACGAAGAGATCGCCGAGATCAAGCGCAAGATGGTCACCAGCGAAGCCCTCGACCTCCGCTTGCACGGCGTCGCCACCAAGGAAGAACTCCAAGCCGCCGAGATGCGCATCGAGCACGCCCTGCACAGCCAGTTCCAATCCCTCGACCAAAAGCGCAGCGTCTCCATCGGCAACCTGCACGAGAAAGTCGAGACCACCGCCGATGGACTGCGGCACGAGGTCAACCAGGTCCGCACCATGATCGCCGAAATGCCCGGAAAGATCGCCGAAATCATGCGCGTAGGGAGGTCCCGCTAACATGACCCGTCCCACCATTCTCGCCCGGGCCATCCTCGATCGCCTGGCCAAAGCCCGGCCCTACGCCCTGCCCGAAGAACAACTCTTCACCGAAGTCAATGGCGTCGTCCGTCCGCCCGCCACCGAGGAAGAATTTCAAACCTCCATTGCCGCCCTCTCCACCGGCGGCGTCCCGCGCCTTCGCATGATGGCCGACGAATTCGATGACGCCGCCCGCAAGTGGGTCATCACCGAAGCGGGGGAGGCCGCGTTACTCCGGTGAACCATGAGCCGCAAACCCCGATCCGACTCCCTCTGGGCCGCCCTCAAGACGGAGGAAAACCGCAGCCAGGTCTTCGAATGGCTCATCCTCGAAGGCATCTCCTACGAGGACTGTGCCGCGCGTTGTGCGGAATCCTTTGGCTTCTCACCCTCCACGGGCGCGCTGGCGACCTTCTACAAGGACCACGCGTTCGCCTGGAAGATCGAGCGAGCCAAACTGCAAGCCGAGGAAGAGAAAGGGAAACTCCCCGGCGACTGGGAGGAACGAGTGCGCGAAGCCCTCGCCCAGCGTCGCTTCGAAGCCAGCTTCCAGGAACTCTCGCAGAAACAGATCATCGCCTTGGAACGTCTCGATCTGGACAAGCGCAAAGTCGATCTCACCGCGCAGGACTTCGCTCTTGCCCGGCAGAAATTCCAGCGCGACACCTGCAAACTCTTCCTGGAATGGTGCGACCAGGAGCAGGCCAAGAAGATCGTCGCCAGCGGGATGTCGAACTCCGAGAAGATCGAGCAACTCGGCCTGGCCATGTTCGGGGAGGATTGGAACGCGTGAGCGGCGCTTTCAAAACCCGCGCCGGGCAAAAGGCATTCGAGCGCGACGTGCGCGAGCACCGCGTCTCCGGACTGCTCGCCCGTCGTCGTTACGGCAAGACCACCATCGCCGGGCGCATCTCGCTCTACAAGATGATGAAGACCCCCGGGCACACCGTGGTCTTCGGCTCGGTCAAAGTGGATCTGGGCCGCGACATGATCCGTGAGGAATCGCGCCAACTGCAGCTTGCCTTTCGCGTCCTCGCCCAGGATTCCAAGCTCACCCTGGCCGATCGCAACGGAAAGGAACTGCCGGCCACCCTCAGCGCCGATGATTTCGCCGAGCTCTACGAAGCCACCCGTCTGGAATTCCGTCTCTGGCATTCCAATTCGATTTACTCCCGCACTTTGATTGTCGCCCTCACCCCCGATGCGGTCGGTCTTGGTGGCGATTTGATTCTCGATGAAGTCGGCCGGGCCCGGCGTTTCGCCGAGGTCCTCGAGGCGGTGATGCCCATCATTCAGGACCAGCCGGAATACCGGTGCATCTACACCACCACGCCGCCGCCGGATGATAACCATCCCAGCTTCGCCTTGCTCGCGCCGCCGATTGGCGCGGAACTCCCGGTGCGCCCCGAGGGCAATACCTACAAGAGCGAGCTCGGCGTCTTCGTCCGTCGCATCACCGTGCACGACGCCGCCGCCGATGGCATCCCCCTCTACGACGACGACACCGGCGCGCCGATCACGCCCGAGGAAAGCCGCCGCATGGCTTACGACAAGGACGCGTGGGATCGCAACTACGACTGCAAGTTCATCCTCGGGGGCACCAGCGTTTGCGGGCTGCAGGAATTGGACAACGCCCAACGCAAAGGGGTGGGGAAGTCGTTCCTCGAAATCGTTCAGGACGATCTGACCTTCGACGCCGCGTGTGCCCGGCTCACCGCGCTCCTCGGCGAGGGCCGCATCGGTTGCGGCTGGGATCTGGCCAGCACCGAGAAGGAAACCAGCAACCCCTCCAGCTTCACCGTCATGGAAGAAGTGGGGCAGGAGCTCGTTACCCGTGGCGTCTTCGTTTGGAAATCGTCCAACCCGGCGGAGCAGATCGAACGCGTCGTCAAAATCCTCCGCGCGATCGAAGCGCGCAAGAGCGGCGGCCGGGCGCGTCGCGTGGCCGTGGATGCCACCGGCGACCGGCTCTTTGCCAGGATGGCCGCCACCGCGATTTCGCAACAAGCCGGTGTGCCCGTGGAATTGATCGTCTCCAGCGAGACGGTGGAGTTGCCCGGCTACGACACCCCCGTCACCAAGAAGACCTGGCTGGGCGATCTCTACGTCGCGGCGCTGAACGACAACCGGCACACCTTTCCGCCCGAGCGTTATTTCCGCGAAGACCATCGCATCCCGAAAAAGGTCCGGGGCCTTTACGTCGCCGAGCCGACTTCCAATGGGATGCACGCCGACACCTTCGACAGCGGCAAGCTCGCGCAACACGCGCTGCAAAGCGCGCAAGGCGCCCTCACCGCCGAGACCCTTGGCCAGATCCGCCTGGGCAACAACCACGGCGGTTTCCATCGCCCCCAATTTCAACCCCGGAGGCTGGGCTAATGAATCGCTCTAAAATGCCCGACGTTTGTTTCAGGGGTGTCGATACCCGTCCCGCTACCCTGCGGGGCGTTTATAGCCCGGTTCCGCGCGAATGTAACCCATCCCCTGAGGAGGTCGCACCCGGCTTATGAAGCTCGTCCGTGCTCAAGCTCCCGATGGCCGGGTCGCCCGCGCCTGCAATGGCGGCTATCATGTGACCGGCAGCGTCGCTGCCAAAGCGCCGGCCGCAACCCCTGCGTTGCCGAATGCCAAAATCCCCACGGCACTCGCCCCGATCCTGCGCCCGCAAGCGGCCACCCGGTGGATGATGCCCATGGTGGCGGCAATCACGCCGCAATACATCGAGATGGTGCTGCGCAGCGCGCTCACCGGAAATCACGTCCAGCAATGGCAGCTCTTCGATCTCATGCTCGACACCTGGCCGGAGCTCTCGGCGTGTGCCCAGGAGCTCACCCTTGGAGTCTCTCGACTCAAGCTCATCTTCGAACCCTTCACCGAGGAGGATGAAGATCCGACCCCGAGCGCCATCGAGCGATGCAAGCTGGTCAGCTCCGCGCTGCGCCGGATGCAGCCCGACGCCGCCGCCGATGAGAACGACATGGAGGGCACGATCCAGGATCTCATCGACGGCTGGTTCCGCGGAGTCACCTGTCTGGAAGTCAACTGGCAGGCCGTTTCCTCGGCCTCGCAGGGCCGGATCCTCGCGCCGAAGAGCACTTTCGCCGTGCACCCCGTTTGGTTCGGCTTCGATACCTACGGACGTCTCGGCTTGCGCACTGATGGCCGGCAACAAATCGGCCAGATCGATTTCACCGGCGGCCCGCCTCCTGCCGACTCCTCGCTCATCGGCGCCTTCCCGCCGCACAAGTTTTTGATCGGTATCCACAAGGCACGCAGCGGCACGGCGCTTGGCGGCGCGATCCTTCGCCCGCTCGCCTGGTGGTGGTGCGCGGCCAATTTCTCCAGCGATTGGCTGCTCAATCTCGCCCAGCTCTTTGGCATCCCGTTCCGCTGGGTCAATTACGACCCGACCGCCTCGCAGGAAACCGTGGATCGCATTTGCTCCATGCTCCAAAGCATGGGGAGCAGCGGCTACGGCGCCTTCCCCACTGGGGCGATGCTCAACTTCGTCGAGACCGGAAAGCAAGGCAGCGACCACAGCCCGCAGGGCGAGTTGCTCGATCGCGCCGATCGCTACGCCCGCATGCTCATTCTCGGCCAGACGATGAGCGGCAGCCAGGACGCCAGCAAGGGCGGCGGCAAAGCCTTCGGCGAAGTCGAAGGCGACGTGAAGAGCCAGCGCATCGAAGCCGCCGGCCGCTATGCCTGCCGCGTCCTCAATACGCAGCTCATTCCTTC
Organism: Chthoniobacter flavus Ellin428; assembly: GCF_000173075.1. Taxonomy (GTDB): domain Bacteria; phylum Verrucomicrobiota; class Verrucomicrobiia; order Chthoniobacterales; family Chthoniobacteraceae; genus Chthoniobacter; species Chthoniobacter flavus. The sequence continues at coordinate 55,871 of NZ_ABVL01000029.1, read as the reverse complement.
CATCCTCACCTTGAACTATGGCGACGCGGACGAAGCTCCCTCCGTGCGACTGCTGGAAGACGACGAGGGCGGATTGCCGGAAGCGCAGCGTGATCAGATCCTCAGCCAGCTCATGCCGCTCAGCCAGGCGTTCCTGCGCAAGAAATACGGGCAACCCGAGCCGCAGGATGAGGACGACGCGATCGGTGGCCAGCCCGATCCGGAACCGGACCCCACAGCCAAAGGCGAAAATCCCGAGCCCGGAAAAGCCGAAGAGGATCCGGAGAAAAGCGCCGCCATGGCCCGCATCCTCGCCATCGAGGACGACACGATTTTCGCCCGCGAGCTTTCCGCTTTCCTCGAAAAACCATGACCCCTCTCGATACCTCCATCCTGTGTCGCACATCCGTCACGCTGCCCGCCACGGCCAGCGGCGAGATGATGTATATGCCCGGCGGTCTGCAGGGCATCACGCCCATGGAAGGCGCGCCGGAAAACCAGCCGAAGATCAATGTCTTAGTGGACGCCTCGGGTGCGCAGTCCCTGGAGAAGCAGCGCAGCGCCCTCGCCGCCAAAGGCAAGCGTCCTTACTTCGATTTCAATCATGAAGGCGGCGAAGCGTCCTTCTGGCCGGAAGCCTTCTTTTGGAAAGAGTCCCCCGAGCCCGGAATCTATTGCCGCGGCGAATGGACAGCCGATGGAAAGGCCAAGGTGGAAGGCAAAGCCTGGCGCCAATTCTCGCCCGTCTTCCACGTGGACGACAAGCGGGCCAACCCAGCCCGCATCGTCGCCCGGGAATGGGCACATCCCAACATGGGCGGCTTGGTCAACGACCCCGCCTTTCGAACCATTTTGCCCCTGTGGGCAAAGAACGCCGCTGGAGCGCATCCAGACCAACCAAACCAAAACCACGCAGCAGCTATTGCAATGAACGAACAAGAACTGGCCGCGCTCCAGGCTAAAATTCAGGAGCAGAACCGCGAACTCGACGCCCTCAAGGCGAAGGAAGCGGACACCAAGCAGAAAAAGGAAAATGCCGATCTCGTCACCGCCGAGATCAAGGCCAAAGAGCACGAGATGAAAGTCAGCGAGCAGAAGCTCGAGATCGAATCGCTCAAGGCCAAGAGCGCGAAGCAGGATGAAACCATCAAGGCCCGCAGCAAAGCCGACGCGGAAGCGGCGGTGAAGCGCGCCGTTGAACGTGCGGCCATCGCCGCCAAGGACACCAAGACGCAGGAAACGCTGGTCACCAAGGCCACCGAAGACCCGGCCTTCCTCGCCGTGATCGACGCCATGCAGGGGCAGGCGATCAGCGCCCGCGTGACCGCTCCGGTCACGCGCCCCGAAGTGCGTGTCTCCGCCATCTCCGGCCGGGAAATGGTCACGGCGTTTGCCCGCCTGGTCTGCCAGAACGCCTCGATCCACGACGTGCGCAGCCCGGAAAAAGCCAAGCTCGCCAAAGCCGCCGCCGCCATCTTCGCAGCGGAAATGCGCGGTCAGGAAGATTCCTGGATGGGCGTTCCGCTCGATGAGGCGATCAAGGCGGCCGACGTCACCAACGCCGCGGTGGGCACGCTCGCCGGCACGCTGGTCCTCCAGCGCAACCTGCCGTTGCTCGTTTACCGCTACCCGATGTTGAAGACGCTCTTCTCCGACTTCAGCGATGCGGTCGGTCTGTGGCAGCAAGTCGAGACGACCCGCATTCCGATTACCCCCGCGGTCACGGAATACGATGCCACCCTCGACACCAACGGTCGCCCGAAAGGCTTCGTCGTCGTCACGCCGGCGCAGACCGTCGATGTGCCGATCCAGCTCACCAAGCATGTCGGCATCCCGATGGTTTTCGGCGTGCAGACGCTCGCCTCCACGGTGCGCGATCTCTTCGCCGAGCAATCGGCCGGGGCGATCAATGCGCTGGGCGGTTATTTCGTGGACATGGCCACGGCACTCATGACGTCGGCGAACTTCAACGCCTACGCCCAGATCACCGACGCGAGCTGCGGCACGACCAGCGGTTCCACCGCCATCACCCTGGGCAGCACGGCCGGTGTCTATCCCGGCCAGGAAATCAGCGGCACCGGTATTCCCACCGGCACGCACATTGCCAGCGTGCCCAGCTCGGGCAATGCGGTCATGACCCAGGCCGCCACCGCGACCGCCACTGTCACCGCCACGCTCGGCGGCGGCAAGGTCCCGACGCTCTACACGACCTATGTGAAGGCGCTCACCGACTTCAATTTCGCCAGCCTCGGCGATATCGGAGTCGCCTTCGATACCAACCGCGTGCCCTACGACGAACGTTACGCGATGCTCAATGCCAGCTACTATCAGCGGCTGGCGCAAGACCCGACGTTCAACACGTTCTTCGCGGCGATGCAAAATCCGGACATCATTCGCAAGGGCCAGTTGCCGGAGTTGAATAACTTCCTCCCGCAAAAGGCGCCGTTCTTCCCGGCCTCGAGCAATCGCGTGGGCTTCGCTTATCACAAGGCGGCCATCGCGTTGAAGTCCCGCTTGCCGGTGGACTTCACCCAGGCGGTCAGCGCCATGGTGCCCGGCTCGATCACCACGGTCACCGATCCCGATACCGGCATCAGCGTGCTCCATGTGGAGCGCGTGGATGTGGTCGGGCGTTATGCGGAAAGCAGCATCGAAGTGATGCTCGGCGCCAATGTCGGCGACCGCCGCGCCGGTCTCGTCCTCACCTCGCAGTAACCGATCGGCAGCCCCGCCCAAGGGGAAGCGTCCCAATCACCCGGTGCTGCGCAAGCGGCACCGGGTTGAGGCGGCGCAAGACCCAGTGGTCACATCAAAAACCAAACACAAAACCTTGATTCACATGAAATCCTTCCGCTCCTTCCTCGGCGCCGTCGCCTCGATCGCGCTGCTCTCCGTCCTCGCCCTCGCGCCTTCTGCGCGTGCCGGCGATCTCAGCTACACCACGTTGCCGCAACAGAACGACAGCGATCTCATCATCGCCCACAAGCTGGCCGCGGCGCCGGCGAGTAATCTTTACTCGAACGTCTCCACCGCCACGACCACCGTTTGCAAAAGCGGCTCCGGCGTCCTCGAGCGGATCATCATCAACACCGGCGCCAGCACCTCGACGGTCACCGTCTACGACAATACCGCCGGCAGTGGCACGAAGATCGCCACCGCCGCCACCACCGCGCAGGGCGTGCTGGTCTATGGCTGCCACTTCAGCACCGGCTTGACCATCGTCACTTCCAGCACGGCCGACGTCACCGTGGTCTACCGCTAACCCGGCCATGCCCACCAAAAACAAAACCGTGGCGGCGTCGGCCGCGTCGCCACTCGATTCCGAGAAAGGCCGCGACTGGGCTAGGCCGGGAACTCGCCGCCAGCCAGCGCGAATTGCAGACGGGCCCGGATAATCTCGGCTGGCGCTTCAACGAACATCTCCGGCACGCGCTCGAGGAACGCATCGCCTTCCTCGAAGCGCTCATCGCCCTCCTGCCGCGCTAAGCCGCCATGAACTGGATCGCCATCATTCCCGATGATCTCAAGGCCAGCGGCCATGGCACGATCATCGACAAGGCACAGACCCTCGCCGTGGGCGGTGTCGATCCAGTCGCGGATGCCATCGCCAACATCACCGCGGAAGTGCGCTCCGCCGTGCGAACCGGCAACCAGCTCGATACCGACCCGACGAAGATCCCGCGTTCGCTGAAGCGTCTCGCCGTGCAGATGATCCTCTTCGCTCTCATGGAGCGGATCGGCGTGCCGCTCAGCGATGCGCAGGCCAAGGAATCCGACCGCCACGCCAAGCGCCTAGAGCAGCTCTACGAGCGCAAGGAAGTGTTGGAACCGCCAGACAGTCCCGACACCACCGGCAGCCCGGTCAATCCCGGCATGTGGAACAGCGAGAACAAACTGATCATGCGCACCCACCCGACCCCGGTTCCGGGCGTGCAGTTTCCGCCTACCGGCGGCTACGCCAACCCCGACGCACCGCAGGATCCCACGTCATGACTCTGGAGCAGCATCGCCACGTGCAGCGCGTCGGCCGTCTGGCCTTGAGAGGCCAGATGCAGCTCACCACCGCCCGCCGAAGCATCGCGCTCATCTGCGCGACGGGCGATGCCCCGATCTCCGATCTCCCATCTCCCATCTCCGAGACGGAGTCTCTCGCCGATTTCTCGCGCCGCGCCGCGGCCGCTTTCGAAAGCGACCTCGCCCCGGTGCGCCAGGCGATCGTCGCCGCGCTCCTGGCCGGCGACGTCGCCGCCCTCAAGGGCCTGCGCGCCTTGCTGCCTCATCTGCTCCAGCAGGTCAACGCCGATCCCACCCTCGCCGATCTCCTCGCCCATCAGCTCGGCAAGGAAGTCATGGCCGGCCTCACGGAAGATCCGGAGAGCGAGGGAATGGGAGAAAGGGGGAACGGTTGAAACGCTTCATCATAGTCCTGCGTCTTACCTGGCGATTGATCGTCTTGGGCAAGAAGGGCACGGCCATCATCGAGCAGACGAACTTCTGGTCGAAGCAGCTCGATGCTATTTTCGACGATTTGCAGAGCGCTCATGAAAGACGCGACTATGTCGCGTTTTCGAAAGCTTACGCACGGTGGCAGATCTGCCGCCGCCGCTACTACGAGGAAGGCAAGGAGCTGCACCGCGGCCTCACGGAGGGTCCGGACTCTCAACCCTCAACTATCAACTCTCAACTCCTGCCGTGAGCATCAGCTTCCATCACGATCCCCAAGTGACGGCGTCCCTGCAGCATTGGCGCGGCCGTGCAGCGTTTCCCACGGACCTCTCCTCGAGCGACCTGCGCGGGCTTAGCTCGCAGTTGCATCTGCGCAGCGTCTTCAGCGCTCGCACGACCAATGCGGATTACCTCAACGAGGTGGCCTCGATCGTCGACAAGATGCTCTCCGGCGAAATCAACCTCGCCACCGGCCGGCTGGCCCTGATGAAGAAGCTCAAACAACTCGGCTACAATCCCGAGACCGGTTTCCCGCAGGACATGGCCGCGATCCCGCCGGCGGAGCGGGGGAGCCTGCGCGACATTTCCAGCGAGCAGCGAATCGATCTCATGCTCAAGACCAACATCTCCGTGGCCCGCAATTACGGGCGCGTGGTCGATGGCAACACCGAGGCCGCGCGTTATTCCTTTCCCGCGTGGGAGCTGACCCGCACCGGCCGGCGCATCGTCCCGCGGGGCGAACGCCGCGGGGAAGACGGCGCGCTCCTCCCCGATCCGGAGAACGCCTGGCCGGAACGCTGGCAGCAAGCCGGCGAAAGCGTCGGCTTCGAAGGGGCGGCGAAGTCGGTGATGATCGCCCTCAAAGACTCGCCGATCTGGCAGGCCCTGGCCGATGGCGTGGGCGGTTACACCGATACTTTGGGCCATCCCTTTCCGCCCTTCGCTTTCAACAGCGGCATGGGCTGGCTCGGCGTCCGCCGCGCCCAGGCCGAAAGCCTCGGTCTCCTCGCCCCCGGCGCATCCACCGGCCCGATGGCCGCCCAACTTTCCCCGACCAAACGCGAAGCGAAAAAGGTCCTCGATAGTCTGGGCCCGGACTTCCGCAAGCGCCTGCTCGCCGAACTGGAGGACGCCGCGTGAAAACATTTAAACGCAGAGGCGCAGAGACGCAGAGAGGAAAGGCATTTTCTGAGATTCAATTTTTGCGCAATTCCATCGACTGGCTGATCGACGTGGATCGAAAGATCAAACGCTTCGAGAACCGGATCCGCTATTGGAACGCGCAGGAAAAGAAATGGCGGCCGACTCAACCGAATCGCGCGTGGAGATGCGAACTCATGGCCGATAAAATCGGCAGCGAGCTTTTCGACCTGAGGTTGAGGAAAACGCAAATGGAGAAACACCTGCGCCGTTTCTACTCCTCCTCTGCGACCTCTGCGTCTCCGCGTCTCTGCGTTTTAAAAAAGGAGGCCCGGTGAAGATCGACGTCACCGTCCGCTCGCCCAAGCTCGCGCTCTTTGCGGCGAAGCTCTCCGGCGCCGGCCGCATGGAACTGCACGAGTCCATGGCGATCAGCGTCCGCGACCTCACCGAGCGGCACCTCGTCAATCTCGCCCAATCGCGGCAGAACAAGTTCGGCGCGCCCTCCTCGGATTTCTACAAGCAGGCGGCCGAGGCGGTGGAGAAAGCGCCGATCGATGCCGAAGCCGAAGGCGCGACGCTCACCATCAACGCGCTCGGTCTGGGGCGCGCCTTTCACGATGTGACCATCACCCCGAAGTCGGCCAAGGCCCTGACCATTCCCGTCTGCGCCCTGGCTTACAACCGCCGCGCCCGGCAATTTCCCAACCTCTTCGTTTTCAAAAGCAAGAGCACCGGCACCGCTTTCCTGGCGATGCGCGATCCCGGCGCGGGGAGCAAACCCATCCTCATGTATCTCCTCGTGCGCAGCGTCACGCAAAAGCAGGACCGCTCCCTCCTGCCCAGCGATCGCGACTGGGAGAAGGCCGCCAAGACCGGCGCCGCTGATTACATCCATTCCCTCGGTAACTGACCCAGATTTTATGAAACCGCAGATTCGATGCTTTGAGAGAAGTCCGCGGTGCCGTGGGGACAAACGCAGAGACGCAGAGGCGAACAAGAACGCGCGGCTCTCAACTATCCACTCTCAACCATCAACTTTCCCTGCTGAATGACTATTACGATTAACTATTCCGTCGCCACCGGCACCGCGAAGCTATCGACGACGACCATCGTCAAGCAAGGCAAGCAGATCCCGGTGCAGGTCATCTTTGACCAAGCGCCCGGCACGGTGAACAGCATTCAAGTGGCGCTGGGAACCGACGCCACGCCGCCGGCCATCCTCGCTTACGTCGACACGTTCACCCAGGAAAACGACACCACCTGGGCCGCGATCCTCGACGGCACCGATTCCCGCCTCGCGACCTTCATGACCGGCAAGGGCGCGACACAGCTCAACCTCGAGCTGGATCTGACCCTCGACGGCGTCGACATGGCCGCGCCGAACATGCAGGTCACCGTCCAGCCGCCGATCGTCGCCCAATCGGAAACCTCGCTCAGCACCCCGACCTATTACACCAAGGCCCAGGTCGACAGCGCCATCGCCGCCGCCATCCTCGGCCTCGCGCCGGCCGCGAATCAAAGCGACCTCACCCCCAGCGCCGCGACCACCGCAGCCCTCTTCGCCGCCACGGAGTTTTCGACGATCGATCGCAACATCATCGCGGGCGCCGGTAGCGGTGCCTACACTGCGGCTTATACGCTGCCCACCGCGAGCATGGTCACCGGCGCAATCGCCGAGGTGAATATCCAGCTTCCCGCCAGTGCGAACCCCACCATCGAGATCCACGATGGCGCTGGCACGCTCCTCGCCACGGTCACCAATCCCGCACCGGCCGCCGTCGCCTACTGGTATGGCCGTTTCCGCTTTGACGGCACCGCCTGGCATCCCCGATTCCGCGCCTTCCAACTCTAATTTCCGCCCTAAAAAACCTGTTTATGAAGTCACTGAAATCGTTGATTCGCAGCTCCCTCATTGGATGTTGGATGTTGGGTGTTGTATGTTGGATGTTCGCCCCCGTCCCCGCCCCGGCCGATCCCCCGACGACCACGCTCGCGCCCGTCACGATTAGCGGCAACCAATCCGTCTCTGGCGTTAAAAACTTTACCTCTCTGCAGGTCAACGGCGTCACCCAATTTCACACGCCCCAGGATTATGGCGCCAAGGGCGACGGCACTTCGCATCTGCTCAACACGGTCTTTGGATCGCTCGCCGCCGCGCAGGCCGCATTTCCCGTCTCGATCTCCGGGTGCACTTACAGCGGCGCGTCAACCACGATTGTCTGTGCCGATGCCACCTTCCTCAGCTCAGGCATGATGGTCAGCGGCAGCGGCATTCCCTCCGGCGCCACGGTGGCCAGCGTCACGGATTCGACGCACTTTGTGCTTTCCGCCAGCCCAACGGGCTCGGGCAGTTCGGTCGCGCTGACTTCCAGCTTCGTCACCGACATCTCCCAGGACACCGTGGATTTCGCGGGGCTCCAGCAAAGCATCTGGGTCAACGGCAGCATCTTCATTCCGGCAGGAGCTTATGTCACCAACAAGACGCTCAAAGTGAAGTCACCGCTGACCGATCTTTCGGTCAAAGCTGGGATCACTATCAGCGGCGCGGGTGTGGGCGTGACCGAGATCATCGTGGCCGCCGGAGTCACCGGTATGCAGGTCATGGAAGGTCACTGCCTGTTGCGCGATTTCCGGCTGCAGGCCATTTCCGATCCGGACGGGAAAGGCAGCTCCGGAGCCGGCATCCTGCTCAGCACCGGAGCGACGGAGCAGAGCCCGCCGAACTATACCCCCAACGCCAACTTCAACCACCTCTACATCGATGGATTCGCCCAAGGCATTTATAACCTCTACAAATTCGATGAGGTAAGCCTCTTTCAGAACAAGTTCCGCGACTGCGGGGCCGCGGTGAAAACGGTCGGTAATCTCGATACGATGCGGATCACCGATTGCGACACCTCATCGGGCATTACCAGCGTGTCGCTCACATCGGTATCTCTGACCAGCGGATCGCCCACCTTGACGTGTGCCAGCACCACCAATGTCGCGCCAGGGATGCTCGTGCAGGCCACCGGACTTGACGACAAGGCGACGGTGCTGACCGTGGTTAGCGGCACTCAGCTCACCCTGGATGAAAATTCTTCGGCGACCAATTCCGGCCTCACTGCGAAAGCGTTCTCTGTTGGATTGTGGGTGGATGATGTCGGTGCTGCCCATTGGTCGGGCGGCGTTCTCGGTGGCATGGGATACGATCTCTACGGTTCCGGGGAAAATGGCGCATTGGTGACCGGTGAAGATCTGCATCTCGAGGGAACGGCCGGAACTTACGTTTATATCCCAGTGAATGGCGGGGGACATTTGCTGCGCACTTATTGTGCGGATGCGGGTGCGACTTACATCGCTTTCGTCCAGCCTGGTGCATCATTCCACATGGATGGCGTCACCAGCGCGATGTATCCGCCGGCGATCTTCGCCGCTGGGCGCGGCGATGTGCAGGCGACGAACAGCAAGACGCCGGTAGATGTGAATTGGAACAACGTCTTTCACTACAACGCGATGCCTTGGCACACCGCGTCCTACGACGACGCCGCCGGTTCCGCACCGTTCTGGCCGGCCGCTTCCGCCTCGAGCGAAAACCAATTGGTTTCGCAAGCGGGTTTCCAAAGCGCCCCTTACCGGACGAAATTGTGGCAGTGCTTGAAGACCGGTGCCTCTACTTGGGCATGGCAGGTCATCAACGAGCTCGGTCCCAAGATCGTATCCAGTGGTGATGTCACCGCCCAAAGCGCTGCGGCCAGCTCCATCGCGACTTACACCACACCGAACGATTTCACGGTGCACAGCTTCCGCGCCGGCGCTTACGCCAGCGTCACCGCGATCTCCTCCGCGACCCTGACCGAGCAGGTCACTTTCACCGACGAAAATGGCACTGCGCAGACGATCACTTATGGCGCCGGAATCACCGCGACGGGCTTCAACGCTTTCGCCCCACTGAATATCCGCTGCAACCCCAATACCGCGATCACCGTCAAGACGAACTTCAGCGGGACATCGATCACCTACGACGCCGGCGGAACCATCGAGTCCCTCTATTAACGCATCCCTCAAACCCCACGTGGCTATCAACCATCAACTCTCAACTCTCAACTAATCCGTGAGCGCTTCCTCCGATCTCCAAAAAGCGATCATCGCCCAGCTCCAACAGCCGGCCGATCGCATCGTCTCGATCACCGGCCACCACGGCGCCGGCGCGATCCTCGCCGCCAATTGCACCTTGGGCGTGAACGTCACCAAGGTGCTCCGCGCCACGGACGCCGCCGATTTCTCCAGCCAATTCGAGAGCCAGATTTCGGTGCAAGGCCAGATCCAGCAGACCAGCATCACCGACCTTTCCACAACGCCACTCGCAATCTTCCTCAAGCGCAGCGGCCTGCGGGTCAACGTGGAGATCCTCGACCGGATTACGGGTGACCAGCAAAACGACATCCTCGCCGGGGCCGATAAGCAGGAAGGTCTGTGTGTCTTCGTTATGCCCGTGATGGAGCAGGACGCCAGCAGCATGCAAGGCGGCGATGTCCTCTTCTTCGATGCCGCCGAAGTCCGCGTGCGGATCATTGAACAACCGCGCGCCAACCCTATTGGAGCCACCGCCTTCGACCTGAAGGACGATATCATAAGCGCCCTCCACTGGAGCGGCGTCCCCGGCGACGGCAGCGCCCTCGCGGCGATCCTCGCCCACCCGCTGCAACTTGCTCCCAGGCCCCTCGATTTCATCGAAGGCATCATCGAGGAATCGAAGCAGGTGGTCCGCATCCTCGATGTGCTCTTCACCGCCACCTACGGCGCCCTCCCGAGCTAACCTGCATCGCAAACTCCACGTGGCTATCAACTCTCAACCCTCAACTCTCAACTCTCGATGAATAGATACGGTCAACCGATCACCTGGGGCACGACCAGCGCCCCGCACCTCTCCACCGGCATCTGCACCGGCTACACCTACGACCTGCAAGCGCAGGAGCAGCTCGAGACCGATGAAGGCGGCGACAACGTCGCCCTCATTCTCCACTCGAAAAAAGCCGCCATTTCCTTCGACGCCCGGGTGACCAGCGGCTCGACGGATTTTCTCAATCTCCACACCGCCGGCGCGGCGCTCGTCGTCGCCGGGATCAACGATAGCGACAACTCTTGTATCCTCGTCCAGCGCGCCGTCGAGCGCTGGCAGCTCGGCCAGTCCAAGACGATCAGTATCCAAGCCACGCATTACCCGGCGATGATCCAGGCCACGCCCACCCTGGCCAACGCCGCGCTCAGCGCCTTCACCCCCGACCAGACCGCCCTCGGCATCGTCTACCCGGGCGGCGTGATGCGTTACGGCACCTACGGGCTCAGCTACACCAATGCCGTCGTCCACATGCTCGAGATCACCCAGTCGCTGGAGATCACCGAAGACGACGTCGACCCGACCGGCGACATCCTCGGCGCCGCCACCCACGGCGACAAGCGGGAGATCAGCCTCGATCTGCTCATCAAGACCGGTTTCACCAAGCCGGTCATCGGCAACGCCCTCGCCGTCACCGGCGCCCCGACGCACGCCAGCAACTACAAGATCAAAGGCGTTAGCCAGAAATTCGCCGATCAACGCGGCGAGATGTATTCCGTCGCCGCCGTCTGGATCCCGCCGCTCGGATAAGCCTTGTCGCGGCGTAGCTGAAAGCGAAGCCGGATCCACCAACCACTCTCAACTTGTCAGACGACCTCACACCGCAGGACATCGAGGACCTGAAAGCCTTCGGCAGCGAGATCAGCACGGCCGCCAACGCGCCGCACGAGCCGCGCTGCATCGCCCGCGCTTTCGCCTCCCCGTTGGAGACCGACCTGCGCTTTACCATGCAGGTATGGATCGATCTTGAGGCCATTCAATCGCCAATCCTGCGCGGAGAAGCTTTCGAGGATGCCGCGCAGATCGAGCATGCCGCCCGCGCCTTCGCCATGGATCTGCGTCCCACGACGGTCACGCCGAAGGAAGCCGCCGCCTGCCTCGATGCGATGCGCGACGCCATCGCCGACGCCTTCGAGCTCTCGCTGAAGATGTCCCGCCCTGGCGAAAGCCAGACCGGCGACAGCGACGGCTTCGGAACCTGGCTGCCGATCTACGCCTGCCTCGTCACGCAGTGCCGCATCGATCCCGAAGCAGCCCTGCGCATGGACGTCGGCCGCGCCTTCGCCCTCATCTCCGCCTTCCGCCACAACGACGGCTACCGCGTCGCCGGCGGAACGCCCTACGCGTTGCGCGATGTGGCTTCCGAGACTCTCAACTCTCAACCCTCAACTCTCAACTGATCCATGGCCGAGGAAATCAAGATCAAGATCGGCACCGAATACGACGGAGCCGCTGCGCAGAAAGCGAAGAAGGACGAGGAAGCCCTGCAGAAGGGCGCCAAAGCCGCGCCCGGCACACCCGCCTCGCCCGCCGCCCAAGCCGCGAAAGCGCTCGACGCCGAGAAGCTCATCACCAAGGAGAACGAGAAGCAGCACGCCCTCGCCAAAGCCAAGGCTGGCCATCACAAGATGAGCGGCGGCCGGATGGTCGGCGACACCCTGGACATGGTTACCGGCCAGAACGGCTGGGTCATGCGCACCCAACAGCTCGGCAACCTCATGCACATGCTCAAGGCCGCGCCCATGCTCATCGCCCCGCTCATCGTCGGCGCCGCCGCCGTGGGTTTCCTCGGCCTGCGCAAAAGCGAGGAAGCCAAAGACCGAGAAGAGCAGCACCGTATCGGCCAGGCGCGTTTGGACTCCGATCTTCACTTTGCTAGATCTGGACGGTTTGGAAACAGCGAGCAGGCTTTTTCCGAAGAGCTGGATGCGGCCGATAACCAGAAGCGGCTGCAGGCCAAACGTGCGCAGCTTGTCGATCGTGCGCACTCAGGCATCGGCGGTGCACTATTCGGAGATTTCTTCGAGAAAGGAAACGCCTTATACCGGCCAGATTCCGCCCTGGAGATTCAGAAGGTTGATAACGATCAGCGAGAGGAAGTGCACAAGCAACGCAAGGCGCAGCTCGAAAAGCGCGCATGGTTCGAAAAAATCGGCAAGCGCGAGATCGAGATCGCCAAGGCCGAAGCCGCAGGGAACATGGTGGAAGCACGAGGCATTCAGGACGAACTGACCGCCGCTCAGGAATATCAGCGACTCGATAAGTCGGGCGCAAACGAACAGGAAATTCACGAAGGCGTGGTAGCCAAGCTGCAAAACGTCCAGCGCGAACGCGCCGGCCAACTCGCCCGCCTGGTCACCGCCCGCGACGGCGCCGCCGACACCGCCGCCGTGGCCCGCGAGGCCGGTTCCTTCCGCAGCGGCGGCAACGCCGAGGCCGTCTGGAACAAGATCCACGGGACGATGCAGAAGCAGCACGCCGAGGCCATGGCGGCGATCACCCACGTCGACCACACCAAGCGTTGACCCGCGATGATTTACGGAAATCCCATCATCAAAATCAACCGGGATGTGACCGACCGGGTCGGTCTGCGCACGCTCGTCCTTTCCCAGCTCTGGCAGCCCTCGCAGTCCGGTCTCTCGATCGAGGAATACGACGCCCAAAAACCCAGCATCCCGGACGTCCCCGGGGGCGTCGCTTTCATCGGCGACCAAACCGTCCCCAACGGCGGCGGCCTGCGCACATTCTGGACCTTCGAGGGAATTTCCCGGCAACGGCAAGGACGTGACTTTCAAGGGGCGCACGAATAGCCCCGATTATTCCTTCGAGCCCGGCTTCGCCCAGGTGTCGCTGATCAAGCATCCCAACTGGCAAGCCTTGAAGAAGGCGTGGAATGGGCAGGTGTTGGACGGCCAGGTTTTCTTTCCCGAGTTCGTCAGCAGCAACGGCAGCAGCAGCGGTGCGATCAAGGGCACGAGTGCGGGGGCAACTAATCCGCTTTTCGGTCACACCGATTTTCTCCGGATGGAAGGGACGTATTCCTTCCGTTATCTCGCCTTCGACAACGGCTCCGCCGCGCAAGGCGAAGGCAAGATCGCCACATCTCTTCCCGGACGTCCCCCGACGTTCGCTGATCGCAACTGGCTCAAGGCCCCCACCGTCTGGCGGCACGTCGGACCGGTCTATGAAATCACCGAAGTGTATTGGCTGAGCGGCATCGGCGGATGGCCCCCGCAGATCTACACCGACGACCCGACCTCGCAGAGCAAGGTCGCCAAAACTCCCACGCTATCCCTCTCGTGAGAACCGCCGCCATCTTCCACCACCAAGCGGAACAGCCGCGCGCCCGGAGCGTGATGACGCGCCCCGCCGAAGGCACCCGGGTGACGGTCAACGCGCTCGGCCGCGCCGTCGACGCCAACGCCGGCGGCGCGGCATGGAATCATGCCTATCGTCCCTTTCTCGCCGGGCAATCGATGACCTTCACCCTCGGCTTCGTGCAATCCTTTGCCGGGGCCACTCCGCTCGAGCCGGTGATCACCAGCAACGGCCAGACCCTGCCGATGAGCGGCAAGGACGGCACCGTGCCCACACCGCTCGCGCTGGATCCGAGCATCGCCAATGCGGACGGCGTCTCCTGGGCCGCGCTGGAAGTGAGCCCCGACCCAGCCACGGGCGAATTGTTCGCCGATTCGCTCGCGCAGATCGTCCACACTGCGACGCCCGTCTCGCACGCGCCCAATCTCGGCCGTTGCGCCATCGCCATGATCCTCTGGAGCCAGGGCCAGCCCATCCAGGCGCTGCCATTGGTCCATTTCAACCTGCGTTACCTGCGCGTCCTCCCGGCGGCCGGCAACACCACCGGCGGCCCGCGCCACATGTTCCTATGAACCGAAGAACGCGCGGCTATCAACTCTCAACTATCAACTATCCACTTTCTGCCGAATGAGCTGGCGCGCGCATAGTCATGCTCCTTCGCTCACGCGCCCGGCCGCGAACAGCGCCCTCGCTCTTTCCGAGCTCGGCGAGGCAATTGCCGCGCGCCCGTCGAACCAATTCAAGCACCCCTGGTTCACCACGCCCTCATGGTCCGGATCGGCACAACAATGGGTGGCCACCGTGCAACCCGGCTTCGTCAACGAAGCCTGCCCGATCTATCGCGCAACCGTCGCCGAGCAACAAGCAGTTGGCAATCCGTGGGAGATCAACCCGTTGACCGGCGAACCCTTCTTCAGCGCTTCCGTCTTTAACTCTCAACAATCAACTCTCAACTCTCAACTCTCAGTAGATCTGCCGCTCTACCTCACCCCCGCGATCGCCCTCAACTTCTACGGCATCGGCTGGGACGGCGACGGCAACGCCGGCGTGCCGGATTTCTTCGTGCAGCTCGGGGCTGCGCGTCTGCCGGCCGGGAAGAGCGTGGACACCGCACCGCCGCCCGACAATCTGCGCCTGCTCCGGGCCTGCGATATCTGGCTGCACCAGCCGCGCTCCGGACTGACCAGCAGTGTCGACCTGAATCCCAGCGGATTCATCACCGGCCAGGGCAGCGTGCAGCAAACCCTTTCCATCGCTTCGCCCGCGCCGAGCGACGTCCTGCGCGTCCTCGCCGGCACCTTCCAGCCCATCGATCAAACCGCCGCCATCGATCCGCTTTCCGGCGATTACACCGAGCCGAATTTCGACGAACTGCTCATCTCCACCGTCTACCTTTTAAGCCCGCCGAATACGCCCATCGGCACCGAGCCCGATGGCTCCTGGACGCCTTACGTCCGGCACAATCTTTTTTGGAATCTGCAATGGGCGCAGCCCTTCTTCCAGCCCATTAGCAACGACCCCGGCACACCCTTCATTCCACCGCTCGCCGGCGGCGTCGCGCAGATCGCCATCGGCTTCCTCGCCTCCTCGATCAATGACGCCGCGCAGCAGGCGCTGAACATCCTGCAGGGCCACAGCATGGCCGGCTCCTTCTGGACCATCACCGGCGGCGGGATCGACGGCAACTTCGCCCCGCTGGCCAACGCCCAAGCCGTCGCCGCCAAACTCGGCCCCGACAAACTGCAAAACGCCGCCGCCAAAGCCACCACCGCCGCCGCCCAAGTCGCCGCCGTCCAACTCGACCCGAATTTCCCTTATCGCGGCGTGGGATTCAACACCGCCCTGCTGCAGTGATCCCGATCTCCGATCTCCCATCTCCGATCTTCGCAACCGCATGAGACAATTAATCACGATCAATCTGACTACGCGCAACTCGGACTGGGTGCCTCCGGTGCTGACCTTCGGCGAGAGCCTCACGTTGCAGATTCGCTTCACCAAGACGATCAACGGCAACCCCATCGAGCCGAATCTGAGCATCACGGGCTCCAAGGCTTCCTTTGGCAACGTCGACGCCCGGCCCGGGGGAGGGAAGTTCGCGCTCTGCTTTAACAACGGCAATCCCGATACCAACTTCACCACCGCCGATCTCTCGCACGATTGCACTGCCACGCAGATGCAGTCCGCGATCAACGCCAAGACGGCCGTGACGGGTGCTTACGGCACGGCCGCCGTGAAGAAAGTGGAAGGATCGTGGTTGATCCGCTTCGGCGCCGGCGCTGTGCAGGTGCCGATCCAGATCGTCGACAACTCGCTCTGGCCGGTCAGCTTCGCGGACATCCGCGCCGGCACGCAGATTGATAATCTCTGGCTACACGAAGTGCGTCTCACCCAGGCCCCCGTGGCCTTTGTCGGCGGCCCTCCCTCGATCGGCTTGCCCTCCCTGCCCTCCTTCAGCGTCAAGATTCATGGCGGAGCCGGATCGGGCCAGGTCTGGGACACGGTGCAGCAGCTCTCTATCCCATCCGACTTCCGCGGCACCTATCGCATCGTCAAAGACAACATTCGAACCGAGCTGCTCGCCGAGGATGCCAGTGCGGACACCATCCAGGCCGCGCTAGTCGCGGCGCTCGGCAGCGGCATCGTCGTCACGCTGCCCTTCAGCCAACGTTTCTACGTCGATCTCGGCGGCAAATACGCGGGCACCGACGTGGCCGAGCTGACCGTCGAAGGCGGCGACGCCCCCGCGCAGGATTTGTTCCTGACGATTCCTTTCGATCGCCTCGAACTCGCCTCCATGCTGCGCTCCCAGCCGAGCGTAACCCTCCCGCTGGAGATCCGCATCGATTGCACCGAAGACGGCACCGGTGACCCGCAGGAAATCGTCGCGCTCTACACCCAGCTCACGGTTCAGCGCCCGGTCGCGTTGCCCATCCTCGATAGCCTTGCCACCATCGATTGGCTGCGCCTGCCCAGCCCGAAAACCTACGTCGGCCCGGGCACCGCCAACACCTTGGTGGGTAAAGTCGCCCGCGTCTTCAGCGAACAAGGCGACGGCGCAACCACGGTCTTCGATCTCGCCCACGATCTCGCTACCTCCGACGTCGAAGTCTTCGTTCGGATCGACGGAGCCAACGGCGTCCAGCTCAAGAACGGCGTGGATTACAGCGCGGCCATCACCGACGACAATCACGTCACTGTAACCGCCCTCACCGGCGCGCCAGCCGCCGGAACATGGCGCATCTCGGTGATCGGCTTCGTCGACACCGCAGTCTGGGCCGATGACCTCACCATCGCCGAGGACCAGGTCACCAACCTCCCCACCGACCTCAGCGCCCTGCAAACCGCCGTGACCGAGCTGCAAACGCTCCTCCCCGCCAACGCCTCGCTGCCCTCCGGGATCGCGCCCTCCAACGCCACCACCATCCAGCTCCAACCATTCAGCCAAATTCTTTTCGCCAAGGACGCGACCGGCGCACCGATCACCGATCCGACCAAGCTCCCGACCACGAAGCCGCCCTTCCTCCTCCCGGCGTTGAATACCACCACGAGCCTCGGCGCATTGCCCACGTCACCGCTGCCCGATCCCGCCGCCGGCGCACTCTACACCACCGCGGCCGCCACCCTCATCCCCGGCGGTGGCCACATCCGCAGCAGCATGTCGGAAGCAGGTGGTTACGTGATCAGCGACGGTCGCATGAATTACCCGGCAAGGAAGAGCGGTTCCAAGGACAGCTATTACCCGATTCCCTTCGAAATTCCCATCTTCGGCGGCACCGACGACATCCTCATTAACGACATGATGTTCCCCGCCGGGAAGACCCTCACCTTCCTCGGAAAACTCTCCTTGCAGATCCTCAAGGGAACTTCGGAAGCCGAATACCTGTTTGTCATCGAGCAGGGCCTGATCACCCAGGAAACCACGCCCGGAACACCCGACGCCAACCTGCTCGACATCACCTGGCAGACCGCCACGCCGCTCGTCTCGCAAATCGTCCGCGTCGGCCCGGCGATCCAAACCTTCGGATTCGGCTGCACCATCGCCAACACCAACGGCACCGTCTTCACCGCCAACGGGATGATCTATCAACGCGTCCTCAGCGCCACGGCCAACGTCCAGCAGACCGCCAACTTCGCCCTCCGCGCCATGTTCCGAAACTTCGACACCAAGAACAGCGTCACCGACGCCCGCGGCTGGCTGAGCTGGTCCTTGCTCCAGCCCGACAACGGCATCCTCGGCATCTCCATCAGCTAACGCGGCTCTCAACCCTCAACTCTCAACTATCAACTTTCCTCACCAATGGCCGCTCCCGCAATCGATCCTGAATCTGGAGTCCTGATCTACCCGCAATGGCTCACCTGGGAGCATCAATTCTCCGCCACCAATAATCCCTACGATTGGGCGATCACATCTGGCGCATTCCCCACCGGAATGACCTTCCAGCCCTCGGGCTCCGTCACCGTCTCGGCCACCGGCGACACCGTCAATTGGACCGCCCACGGCCTCGCCAATGGCACCTGCGTCGTCTTCCGATCGCTAACGGGGGGGACCGGCCTCGCGATCAACACGCGATATTTCGTCGTCAACGCCGCTGCCGATACTTTCAAGCTCTCTACGACGCCCGGCGGCTCGGCGATCGACGTGACCGTCGATTATACCGCTGCGCTCATCTATCGCCCAGGCTTCCTCACTGGAGCGGGCACGGTGCCCGGCGTATCCGACGTGCGCATCACTGCCACCAATGCCGACCCAGCGACCAGCGCCGAGGTGCTCTTTTCCCTGGGCATCATCTCTGCGGCCGCTGCACCTGATGCCAATGCCGACCTCGTCTGGGATTTAGCGACAGACAACCTCATTGTGCAGACCAATAGCACTCTCAATCTCACCCCGGCGGATCGCGCCACACCGATCCTATTCTTCAAAGAACACGACGATCGAATTCTGCGCCTGCGGACGGTAAAAAACGCCAGCATCATCGACTTGGGCGCGATCGATGACGACGCCTGTTTGATGGTGGTCAAAGAAGTAGAACCCGACGCCAAAATCGAGATCAGCACGAATTCGCAAAAGATCGGCACGGGAGACGCCAATTCAATCCTGATCTACATCAAGCTGAATGGCTCGTCACTTGCCGGCGCGTTGAGCAATTACGAGGACGATAAGGGCACGATCTTGAATGCCTTGGTGGAGATCGAGTTGACCTATCCGAATCCTTACTTCGCCAGCACGCCAGCGACCCTGCGCCGGACCAGCAAGACCTTCACCATCCAGATCGAGCGGGATCTCGGCGATCACTGATCGGGCTATCCACTATCAACTCTCCACTATCCTCTTTCTGCGATGCCTTGGTCTTTAGATTTGTTCGCCGCCGATGCCCTGGCTCAAACGGGAGCCAGGATTCGCCGCGCCGGTTGGATGGATAAAGTCTGGGTCTTCAACGGCCTCTATTTCGTCATCGATAGCGGGGGCCAGCGCTTGGTCGCGGCGACCGATTACACCCGTTCCGATCTCTTCGCCCGTGATTGGACAGACCAGCCGTTCACTGCCAATCCCTGCGCTGCCGTCCCCGCTTATAATACCGCGCCCATTGTCTATAGGCAGTGGACAGATCAGCCCATCCAACTTCCTCCGCCGCCGCCAGGCTTTCCTTCCGCATGACCATCCTCGAGGCGGCTGTCATCTCCATCGCTAATAACCTGCCCATCCGTCGAGCCTCCTGGGCCGCGGATAAATGGTTCTGGGTCTGGCGCGGTGGACATTGGTTCTCCTTCCCCGGCGGCCAGCCGCACACTGTCGTCGCGACCGACTACACCGCGGCCGATCTCCTCGCCACCGACTGGACCACCGTCCCAGCCCCCCTTGCTGCGTGCCCCATCACCCCCACCGAACCGCTAGGAGGCAACTCTCCCGACCCCGGCCAACGCGGCTTCGCCAGCGGCGGCGGTAGATTCCCCCCGCCACCCGGCAGTGGAGGCGGTGGCGGTGGCGGTGGTAGCGGCAGCGGTGGAACCCTCCCCACGCCCAATCCTGGAACATCATTGAACGTCGATATTACCGGAGTCACATGTGGCAATGACGGGCTGAACTTCTCCGAGGTCGATATTGACGGATCCCACTCTGTAGACTTCGAGTCCCCTGGAGTCTGGAAGACCACTTTCGATAGTGGCTATAGCAATCCAACTGATCCTCCGAACAAGAAGCCCGTCAATTGGACGCTCACGCTTACCAAGGATCTGACTACCCTCAAATTCACCGTCTCCGTGACCTCAACCGAGAGATACGGAGGCACATTTCTGGCAGCCTTCGCCACTCTCCCCGGCCAGGAACAGCTCCTTGGCGTCCCGATCAGTAATGCGCATGCAGTCGGAGACTTTGGAGATGGTGGAACAGCCACAGTCAGCTAAAGCGGCTTTAAAGCGCGTTTCCAAAGCGCCTTTAACCGCCCTTAAATCCCGTCCCAACCGCGCGGGATTCAATCCTTCAAAGCGCTACTTTTTCCCAGACCTTTGCGATTCTTTCCCAAACCCAACGCGCCGCTACTCCCGACCACCTTCGCCCGCCGGGGCACTCCGCTCAGGATGACGCCCTTTTTTTTCGAGCGCTTCGCGCATCTGTGCCGTACGTCTATTAATAGCAGCGCCGTTGCCAGTTCCTCTCTGCGACCTCCGCGTCTGCGGCCTCTGCGTTTTAATCCCCAACCATCGCCCCGCTCATTGCTTCATCGCCCGGGCCCGGTCCAGCAGGCTGAGAAACTCCG
Source organism: Chthoniobacter flavus Ellin428 (assembly GCF_000173075.1). Lineage (GTDB taxonomy): Bacteria > Verrucomicrobiota > Verrucomicrobiia > Chthoniobacterales > Chthoniobacteraceae > Chthoniobacter > Chthoniobacter flavus. The sequence continues at coordinate 35,351 of NZ_ABVL01000029.1, read as the reverse complement.
TACGGTAGCCGTGCTTGTCCGCGCCCAATCCTTCGCGCGCCCATTCGACAACGGATTGCCATGTGGCCTCGCCCAGATATTTCGAATCGCGCAGCAGCATGCCATAGCTGGCCACCGCGGCGGCGAAATGAAAGTCGGGCGAACTCTTTTCCCAAGTCGTCCCGGGATCGGTGAGTGGGAATTCCAACAGCTTGCTCTTCTCGCCATCAGGCTCCTTGTAACGCAGCTTGAGCGTGAGCATTTCTTTCCGCACCGACGCCGGTAGCGGACTCGGCTCGGCCAGCGCACTGGCCTGCGTGGTATTGTTACCACGATCCGCATCCACTATGATCGTCTTGTGGGGAGCATGCATCGTCACCGTGCGTCCATCCGCCGGCGCTGCACCCGGAGCAGGATTCAGCGCGATCTCCTCGGTGGCCGGTTTTTCGGCGCCCGTTCTCCCATCCGCGGCAGGCGTTTCCGCCTTGGCTGCAGGAACCGGTGCAGCCGCGGGCGCGGCCGAGGGCAGCTTCTCGCGTTCCTGAATCTCCGTTTCACGCTGCGGCGTGGGCTTCTCCACCGGGACCGCGCGCGGGATGCGCTGGTACTTCAGCTCGTCCACCTTCGCGATCTCCGGCCGTTCCTTTCCCACCGGCACGACCTCGTAAAGCGCCGTCACCGTGTGCCCGGCACCGATTTCGCCGGCATCCTTTTTGTCGTTGTTGAAATCCTCCTTCGCCAGCAATCGCTTCTCATAGCCGACGAGCCGATAGGAACTGACCTGCACGGGATTGAACTCCACCTGGATCTTCACGTCCTTCGCAATGGTCACCAACGTGCTGCTCAGTTGATCGACGAAAACTTTCCGCGCCTCCTGCTCGGTATCGATGTAGGCGTAATGCCCATTGCCGTGATCGGCGAGCTTCACCAGCATCGAGTCCTTCAGGTTATCCAGGCCGAAGCCGAGCACGGTGAGGAAGACGCCGCTCTTCGCCTTGCGGGTGATCATGCTCAGTAATTCGCTTTGGTTGGTGATGCCGATATTCCAGTCGCCATCCGTGGCCAGGATCACGCGATTGGTGCCGCCCGGAATGAAACTCTGCTGGGCCATGCGGTAGGCGAGATCGATGCCGCTCGACCCGTGGGTGCCGCCACCGGCGTGCAAGCCATCGATCGCCGTCTGCATCGCTTCCTTGTCCTGCGTGGGCTCGAGGACCAACTTCGTTCCGCTCGCATAGGTCACGATGGAGACGCGATCCTTCGGTCCGAGTTGCTCAACGAGCAGGCTGAAGCACTTCTGCAGGAGCGGCAGCTTGTTCGGCATATTCATCGAACCGGAGACATCGATGAGGAAGACGAGATTGCTTGGCGGACGCTCATCCTTCGGAATCTCGCGGCCCTTCAAGCCCACGCGCACCAGGCGATGTTCCGGCGCCCAAGGGCAGGTGGCCACTTCCATGGTCGCGGAGAAAGGCGCAGCGCCCTGCGGCTGGGGATAATCGTAGGGGAAGTAGTTCAGCAGTTCCTCGATCCGCACGGCGCCGGTGGGCGGCAGGTGGTTGTCGTTGAGATAACGCCGCACGATGGCGTAGCTCGCGGTGTCCACATCGATGCTGAAAGTGGAGAGCGGATTTTCGGGGACGTTGAGGAAGGCATTTTCCGTGAGCGTATCGAAAGAGTTGGCGTTGGAAGCTTTATCCGCGATTCCGCCCCGGTCATCCAAACCGTAGCTGTTGTCTCCTATGCCCCCCGAGGTGGCCGCAAAGCCCCGTCTCACGCGCGCCCAGGCAGCGACCGGCATCGCTTTCGAGGCATCCGCCTCGGCGAGTTTATCCTTGGGGGTTACAGCTTTGGATAGCGCGGCGCCTCCCTGCGGCTCCGCACTGTCGAGAGGCACACCGACCGGAAGCTTGATTGATTTCCTGGCCGCTGTCGCTGGCGCAAATTGGAACTCCGGTGGTGGAGGGCTCGTGGTCGTAACCGTGGTCGAAGATGTGGAAGACGCCGGGGATTGCGCTGGCACCGCCGGCTCTGCCCTGACCATCGGTTGCAGCGCCGGCGCCGCCGGAGCTGGCTGCAGGGCGGCGATCTGCGGCGCATCCTTCAGCTCCTCCTGCAACTTCCCATCGAAAGCGAGCGGCGTCGAAACCGGCGGCGCTGGATTCAGCGTCACCTTTGAGGCGAGATCGGCAGTCGGAGACGGGATGGGATCGGTGGGGGCGGGCGTGGCCAGGAGAACGAAATGGGAAGACGACGCCGGGACCGCAGCCACCGGTTTGACATCGGACCCCGACTCATATGCTCGAAAAAGAAGCCCATAGGAAATGCCCACGATCACGCAAGCCGCGATCGCCGCCAGCACTGCGGCCAGGCGCGGAAAGCGGACCACTTTCTCCGCCGATGCCGCCTCGAGCACCGCCGCACGCTGCTCCTCCTGGAGCGTCCCGGCTGCTTCGCCCGGCAGTTCGGCCCGCAGTCGGGCAACGAGTGCACGGGTCTCCTCTGCGGCGGCAGCCGCGGCAGGATCATTGGCGATCAGCGCCTCGATCTCGGCCCGCTCGGCGGGCGTGAGGTCATCGAATTCGCCCAGCACGTGGGCGGTAAACTTGGGATCGTCAGCGTTCATAGGACAGAGCGGGAAAGGTCGAAGTCCTCCGGCGACTGCTCGCGCAGCAGTTCGCGGAGTTTTTTCAGGCCGGAGTGGAGGAGAAAGCCGACGTTCGTCACGCTCAGGCGGGTGATCTCGGCGATCTCGCGATAGGAAAGGTCGTTCTGGAATTTCAGGCGGATGACTTCGCGCTGGTTCGGGCTCAGCGCGTCGAGCAGGCGAAAGAGCGCGGTCGCGGATTCCTGCCGTTCGAGCACGGCAGCGGGCCCGGGCTCCGCGCAGGGACGATCTTCAGGGAGCGGCATGGGAATGATGCGGCTGAATTTGCGTTGATGGTCGACCGCGCGATTGCGGGTGACAGTAAAGAGCCAGGCCTCGAGGTGCCGCGCATTATCCACCACATCGCCGCTTTCACTCATGCCGCCACGCGCCAGCTTGATGAACGTCTCCTGCACCACATCCCGCGCCGACTCGAGGTCGCCGGTGATGCTTTGCGCATAGCGCACCAGTGGGCGCTCAAAGCGGTCGAGAAGGGCGATCAATTCCAGCGCATCCGGGGCAGGCATAGGGTTCTATGGGCTACACGGGTGGGAGGCGGGGGTTATTAGAAAACAGGCAAAGTTTCTGGTTTCCGCTTCGGCAATGCGTTGCCTCAGTCGCACTTCGCCACCGCGAAGAGGTGGAGCATATAGACAACGAGAATGCCAATGATCAGCGGCCGTTCCAACTGCGTACGCAACCCTTCAATGGTCATCGAATCCACGGGAGGCATGACGGTATCCTGCCCCCTTTCGGGCGCGGACGCAATTCCGCTGGATGCTGCTCAGCGACGGTTAGTCCGAATGATCCTGGTCACGCTGCGCATCTTCCTCGTCCCGACGGCTCTGGCGGCGGCGGCCGATGAACCACACGACCCAGATACAGGCCTCGTAAAGCGCCACGATCGGCACGCTGAGAGCCACAAAGGTGACCGGGTCCGGAGTGGGCGCGATGACTGCGGCGAGGATCAGGATGATCGTGTAACCGAACGGGCGCGTCTTTGAGAGGAAACGGAAGTCCACGATGCCCAGCAGGCCCAGCAGAATGACGATGACCGGCAATTCGCACAGTAACCCGAAGCCAAAGCACAGCCAGGAAGCGAACGAAAAATACGCGTCCCACGTCCACAGCGTCTTGAACTGCATCTCCGCGGCATCGTGGTAAAAGAACCGAACGGTCGACGGCAAAATATAGAGATAGGCGATCGTGACCCCGGCGAGGAAGAGGAGGAATGCCGCAAAGATTCCCGGCAGCAGGTATTTGCGCTCCTTGCGAGTCAGCGCGGGCAGGACGAATGACGCAATGAAGTAGACGTGAAAAGGAAAGGCCATCGCAATGCCCGCAAAAAAGGCCAGTTCGAGGGAAATCAAAAACGAACCTGCGATGGTGGTAATGATGAGCTGTTCGGGCAGGTGCGGGTCGACTTTGTAGAGGGGCAACCGCAGGAAATGCATGAGGTCCTTCCGGAAGTAGAAGGACAGGACCATCATGATGACCTGGACGACGACCATCTTGATGATCGTCCAGCGCAGATCCTCCATGTGATCGAGGAACGGCTTGACGACATCGCCATCGGATTTCTCGCGGAATTGAAAAAATTTACTCAACCAGGACATAAAGGGGGCGCTACTGAGAGCTAAAACCGGCTCGCACGCAATTTCTTCTTACTTTCCTGCGTTTTCTTTCCCGGGGGCGGCAGGACCGATACCAGAGGATTCTCCGACACACTTCCATGAGAAGGCCCATTTAAGCGCAGAGGACCGAGGCGGAGGTGGGGAATAGTGGCAGCCGGTAATGGGCGAGCCGCTGAGAACGCAGAGGGCCGCAGAGAGGGGACAGGAAAAGACAATGAGACAATCGGACTATGGGACAATGAGTGTCCGTCACTCCCATTGTCCGATCGCCTGCTCTTCTTTTCCTCTCTGCGGCCCTCTGCGTTCTCAGCGCCCTCTGCGTTTAAGTCAGCCATACCGTCAGCGCGGGTAGTCGCGCCAGAGCCAACGCATGGTGTCCGGGAAAATCGAGGCGCCGTGTTTCGGGTTGTGCGTCCCCTCGCCCACCACGAATTTGTGATCGTAGCCCTTTTCATCCAGAGCCGCGGCCATGGCCTTGTTCGCCTCGGGCCACGAGCCGAACTGATTCACGATGTCGTTCTTTCCGTCCTGCTGGAACATGCGGATGGCCTTTTTTGGCGCCTGGCGCACCATGTCGGGATACGCATTGCCGCCGCGGATGTTCGTGAAACTGCCAACCCAGGTAACGACCTTGCCAAATTGTTCCGGATGCTCCCACGCCACGGTAAAGGCGCAGATGCCACCAGAACTGGAGCCGGCGATGGCGCGTCCCGCCGGGTCACTGGTGACCTTCACCGTCTTCGCCACCTCGGGGAGGATTTCCTCGAGCAGGAAACGCGAATAGGTACCGCCCAGCGAATCGTACTCCACCGAGCGATTCTTCGGCCCCGCGGGCCGTCCATCGGGTCGTTTGCGCGGCGGTTCACCGGGCTTGAGCGGCACATCCCCCGGATTGATGAAGACGCCCACGGTCACCGGCATCTCTTTTTTCGCGATGAGATTGTCGAAGACCACGGGCACGCGCCAGGTGCCATCCCGCTTCACGTAACCGCCGCCATCCTGAAACACCATGAGGCCGGCGGGTTTCGCCGGGTTGTATTGCGCGGGCACGTAGACCCAGTATTTGCGGACGGTGCCGGGGTAGACCTTGGAATCGTTCCATTCGTATTCGGTCACCTTCCCCTCGGGCACGCCAGCCTGCGGCTGGGAATCGGGGCCAAGTTTGTATTGGTCATCGGGCTTCGGTTCCTGCGCGATCGCCAGGACGGCCAGGAGGGAGGTGACGAGAGTGGCGAGGATGGTGCGGCGGGACATGGGGGGCGGCTGAAGGTTGATAGTTGAGAGTGGATAGTTGATAGCCGCGTCCAGTTTTCGAAAGATTTTGGCCGACAGGAAGAGTTTTTCTCGACGGTGGAAAACTAGAGAAAGCACAGCGCCACCAGGGACGGCTATCAACTATCCACTCTCAACCATCAACTCGCCCCTACTTCGCCGGCGGCTGCTCGGGCGCTGCCGCCTGATCAGGGGCCGTCGCTTGTTCCGGAGCCGGGGTTGGCGGTGGCGCCACTGGCGGGAAGCCTGGGCGGCCTTCGCGGATGCGTTTCGAGAAGTCCGGTGAATTGTCGGCAGCGATCGCGGCGTCATTGATGCGCGCGTTTTGCTTTAACTCGGCGAAAGGCAGGCCGCCGGCGAGCAATCCGCGCTCGTACATCATCTCATCGCCATAGCCATTGAAGAGCATGCGCCAATCCCACGGCGCGCGTTCCGAGGTGGCGCGCTGATTGCGGATGCTCGTGGTGCAATTCGTCGTCGCCGCATTGTACCAACGCGGATGCAGACGCAGATCATTCATGGCGGTGAGGTAGTCCATGAAAGCCTGGCGCGCCGTTTCCGGCGTGGTGGTGGTGCGGTAAAGATAGACGTCTTCGCCGTGGCGGAAGTTCGTCCGCACGCGCAGCACGTCGCGTTCATCCGCGCAGACATAGACGAGTTCAAATTGCCGGTAGAGCCCACCGATCGCGGAATAGTCTTCGCCGATCTCCTTGCGCGTCTCGATGGAAAAGCAAACCGGCGGCACGTTATCGAACTGGAAGCTCACGATGGGATGCGCCATCCACGCGGAACCCCAGTAGTCCATGGCGATGTCGATTCCACGCAGATGCGAGAGATCGACTTCACGCGTCTCCCAGCGCGGGGTGTAGTCCGTCTCCGTGCGATACTCACAGTTGCGGACGTTGTGCAACGTCACGTGGTCACCATTCACTTCGGCCCAAGCCGTCTCCGCCACATCGGGCTGCCACGGTCGCTCGTTCGTCGGCTTCAAACTCCGCCAGCAGAGGAGAACGGCGACGAATCCAACGATGAGTACGGCGATCTTCCGCCACGGCCCTTTAGCGCCGATCAACAACACCACCACACCGAGGGCGTAGAGTATCGCCGCTCCATGGGCCCAGGCCTTCAGCGGGAAATCGAACCACAGCGCGCCGAAAGCCCACACCGTGGCGCCGGCCATCAGCAACCACATCACGGCCAGGACGAAAAGCGCCGACCACGAACGCCGGGGCGGTCGGTTAGCGTAGACAGTGTATTGTTGACGAAGTAGCGGAGCCATCGCGCCCTCATCTTTGGCGAGTCCGAGCCGCGCGGGCCAGATAATCCTTCATCGAAGCCTGCCAAAAATTAGGCTGCGCCAAGAAGTTCTTTAATGAGCCACCGCCCGCGGCTTCTCGAGAAGCGCATGCAGCGAGTCTTCGAGATCGGGATGAATGAGGTGTTTGGCCACGAACCGATCGATGCCCGCTTCCTCGCCCAATCGCCGGGCGTCGTCGCTGCCCGAGATCATGATGATGGGCAACGCGTGCTTTTGCTTCCGCAAGGAGCGCACCAAGGTCGGTCCATCCATGTCGGGCATGTGGCAGTTTGTAATCAGCAAATCCACGGTGCCGGTTTCAACTTCGTGGAACACCTGACGAGCGGAAACATAATCGGCTACGATCGCACCCGCAAGCGACTGCCGTACGGTCTCGCAGATCACTTCACGAATGAGGTCATCATCATCGACGACGGCGATTTTGAGTCCGTGCATGCTTTAAGTCTCCCCTTCCTCCGATACGTGTCAATGCGCAATGCAAACCCCTACCCCTTTCTTCGATTAGCATAAGTAACACTAACGCTGGAACATTGCGCAGCCATTCTTAGAGACTGTGAAATAAAGCGGCAGCGAGATTATTTGGCCCGCGAATCACACAGATGGCGCCAACGAAAAATACGCCCATTTGTGTCATTCGCGTAATTCGCGGGCACTTTTTTCACAGTCTCTTAGGGATGCCGGGTCAAAAAATCGCTCAAGCTCAGCGTCAGCATGATCCCCAGCCAAAAGAAACCGACGAGAACGAAGATATGAATCAACGGATTCGAATGGCGGACGTGCATGAAAAACAGAACGATCAATGAGGCCTTGCTCAAGGAAATGAGCATGGCCACCGGAGTGTTGAAGGCACCGAGATTGACATAGGCCGCACCGACGGTGATCACGAGCAGGACAAAGAGCGCGCCGGTGACCATGACATAAGGCTTGATCGAGTTCATGAGTGTCGGTCGACGAGGTAAATGAGCGGGAAAAGAAAGACCCAGACGATGTCCACGAAATGCCAGTACAGGCCGAGCAGATCGACGGCCGTGGAGAGGCGTTCGAGTTTCAACGTCAGCATCGCGCGCAGAGCGAAGATCACGAGCATGATAACTCCGATGGTGACGTGCAACGCGTGCACGCCGGTCATGAGGAAGTAGAGATAGAAAAACATCCGCGCGGTGTAGGGATCCGCCTCGGTGAATTGGAAATGCGATCCGGGAAATAACCCCTCGTTGATCTCGTGCGCATATTCGAAGCCCTTGAGCACCAGAAAGGCGATGCCAAACAGCGCGGTCACGCTCAGAAAGGCAATCAACGCCATGCGGCGCTTGAACTCCGCGGCGCGCACCGCCAGCACCATGGTGAAACTGCTCAAGAGCAGGATGCCGGTGTTGATCGTGCCAATGACGATGATGGTGTGTTCGCTCGCCATCCGGAAGACCTCCGGATATTTCAATCGATATACCGTGTAGCCGAGAAACATCGCGCCGAAGAACAGCACCTCGGTGGCGAGAAATACCCACATCCCCAGCGTGGCCGCTTCGCGCTGCTGCGCGGCGTCTTCAAATTGATGGGCAACCGGAGATTCAGCGGACATACGCAGGCTCCCGTTGTTCCCGTTTTGCCGCCAGGGCTTCCTCCGCGGCCACGGGATCGTACGCATACGGCGGTTCCGTCACGATGGGCACGACAGTGAAGTTATGTTCCGGCGGAGGGGATTCGGTCGTCCACTCGAGACCCGTCGCCTGCCATGGGTTGGGGCCGGCGACCTTTCCATAGCGCAACGACCACAGGAAATAGGCGAGCGGCAGGAAGTAACCAATCGCGAGGATCGAGGCACCGGCCGTGGAAAGGACGTTGAGCACCTGGAATTCCGGCGCATAGGCATGATAGCGCCGTGGCATCCCGAGATAGCCGAGGATGAATTGCGGGAAGAAGGTCAGGTTAAATCCCGCGAAGATGAAAAGCGCGGAAAGCTTGGCGAGCAACTCGGGATACATTCGCCCACTGATCTTCGGCCACCAATAGTGCAGGCCACCGAGATAGGCCATTACCATGCCACCGACCATGATGTAATGGAAATGAGCGATGACGAAGTAAGTATCGGTGAGATGTACGTCGACGGCCAGCGCGGCGAGGAACAGACCGGTCAGCCCGCCGATGGTGAAGAGACCGATGAAACCCAGCACGTAAAGGAACGGTGTCTGGAACCAGATCGAACCGCGATAGAGCGTCGCGGTCCAATTGAAGACCTTGATCGCGGACGGGATGGAAACGAGGAAACTCAGAATCGAGAAGACCATCCCGGCGTAGATGGATTGGCTGCTGACAAACATGTGATGTCCCCAGACCACAAAACCGAGCACCGCAATCGCCACGCTCGAGTAGGCGACGAAGTAATATCCGAAGACCGCCTTGCGCGAAAAGCAGGCGATGATTTCGCTGACCACGCCCATCCCCGGCAGGATCATGATGTAAACGGCCGGGTGGCTGTAGAACCAAAACAAGTGCTGGAACAACAGCGGATCTCCGCCGATTGCGGGATCGAAAATCCCGATGCCGAAAGCGCGTTCGAGCGCCATGAGAACGAGGGTGATGGCCAGTACCGGCGTAGCCAGGACCAAAATCACGCTCGTCGAATACATCGACCACACAAAAAGCGGCAACCGATGCCACGTGAGTCCAGGGGCTCGCATTTTATGCACGGTGACGATGAAGTTGAGCCCCGTAGCAATTGAGCCGAAGCCGGCAATGAAAATTCCCGTCGCCATGGCAATGACGTGCCCGTTCGCGTAGGTAGAGCTATAGGGCGTGTAAAAGGTCCATCCGGTATCCACACCGCCGGCAATGATCGCCCACAGAGCGAATGCGCCGCCGCCTATGAAGAGGTACCAACTGGCGAGATTCAGCCGGGGGAAAGCCACGTCACGCGCACCGAGCATCATCGGCAGCACGAAATTTCCAATCACCGTCGGGACCGACGGGATGAGAAAAAACCAGACCATGATGACCCCATGAATGGTAAAGAGCTTGTTATAAGTCGTCGAGGTAACGAGTGCACCCTGGGGGGTGAGGAGATTCAACCGCATCAAGGTCGCCGCTGCTCCGCCGACGAGGAAGAACAGCGTGATACTGATCATATAAAGAATGCCGATGCGCTTGTGATCCGTGGTCAGCAACCAGGAACGCACCGTGTTCTCAACCGCAAGGTAACTGGGCTCGTGGCTGGGCGGTTGAGGGGGGGCTTGGGGAGTAGCAATCGCATTCATGGAACACCTCCGGATGTGGAACCGAGCGCCTTGATATAACCGATCAACTCCATGACTTCCTCCTCTCCCAATTGACCTTGGTAAGTCGGCATGAGATTATCGGGATAGCCGGCGACGATGTCCTTTTTCGGCTGGAGAATGGAGTCGTGAATATATTGCTCATCGGCGATGACGGTCTTGCCTGTAGAGAGGGCCACTGGGTGTCCGAAGATGCCATTCAACGGCGGCGCATGGACTGTGGCATTCGGCCCGTGGCAGCCCGCACAGCCGCGTGCCTGGAAAAGTCGCGCCCCGGCCGCGACCACCGACTCGGTCGTGCTCGTATCCGCGAGCCATTTGGCGTAGGCGTCCGGAGCCATCACGTGTACCCAACCGCCCATTCGCGAGTGGCCGTCACCGCAATATTCCGCGCAGAAAAGGTGATAGTCGCCGGTCTTGATCGGCGTGAACCATTCGATGGTATAACGCCCGGGCAGCACATCCTGCTTCGTGCGAAACGCCGGCACGAAGACATCGTGAATCACATCCTGCGATGTCATCAGCAATTTCACCGGCTGATTGATCAGCAGATGGATTTCGTTGATCTCGCGCCGTCCGGTGGGGTGCTGGATTTTCCACATCCATTGTTTGCCGACCACGTGAATCTCGGTGGCGTTATCCGGCGGCTTCGACATGTGAAAATACACCGCGCCGGCCCAGATGAAGAGCGCGATGAAGATGACCAAGGGAATGGCCGACCAGGTAATCTCCAGCGGAATGGTTTTCTGCTCCGCTTGCCGCGTCGCATTCGAACCTTGCCGGTAGCGCAGACAAAATACGATTACCGCCGCGCAGACTCCGATCGCAATGATCCCGCAGAGAACCAACAACCCGTAGAATAGCGCGTCCACCTCCCGCGCAATATCCGAGGCGCGTTCGGGCAGAAACCACACCGCGAGAAGGGCCGTCATGACATCCCCTCCCTTCTGCGCTCGTAGCGGAACATCCACACCATCATCGAACCCACCAGCAAGGCCGTGCCGATACCGGCGATTTGTATCACTCGCTTGATGATCAGCGTATAGCGACCGGACTGCGGATCATAATGGAAGCAAAGGAGGAGGAGGCGATTGGCCAGCGAGCCGATCTTGCTCTGCGAGGCTTGAAGGATGGCCGCCCGCACATCCTTCGGCGGATACTCGATCCCGAGAAAATAGCGGGAGACTTTGCCATCCGGCGTCACGATCACGATCCCACTCGCATGCGCGTACTGCTTGCTCTGCGGTTCGTAGACGTAGTGGAAGCCCACCGCATCGGCAAGTTGCTGGATGGAAGCCGCATCACCAGTGAGGAAGTGCCATCCCTTGGCCGAACCCGGCCGCCCATAACGCATGCTATAGGTCTGTTTCTTCTCTGCGGCCAACTTGAACGTTTCCTTTGGGTTGATGCTGACGACGACCACATCGAAATCGCGGCCGACGTCCTGCCGCAAATCCCGCAAGCTATTGAGCATGCCATTGAGCACCACAGTGCAGAGATTCGGGCACTCGTAATAAGCCATCACCAGGACCACCGGGCGCTCGCCGAAATAATGGCTCAGCATCACAGGTGCGCCCGTTTCGTCGTGGAAGATCGCATTGAGCGGCACACTGGCGCCGAGACGTTGCTCGAAATCGACGCGGCCAATCTGCTCCGTCGACAAGGTCTGGCCATGCGCAAGCGTCCCCGCGAGGAGCAAGGCCAGAGACAACATGGCGGACAGGAGTTTCATTGCGCGGATTTGGGCGCGGGGGTTGGGGTAGCAGGCGCAGGAACAGGCGTGGCGGCGGCGGTGGGCGTGCTCTTGCGCACCGGCAGACCGCGTTCCAACGCGATCTTGATCGCCGCATCGATCGGAATGTGGATCACTCCGTACTGACGATCCACCCAGCCATAGCTATGCAACTCTGCTTCCTCCTGGGCGCGCATCTCGGCAAATTCCCGGGCTGAGTTCGTTTGCAGTCGCGGCTCCGGAGGCTGCATAGTCGGCGACGATGTCCAGGTCGCCCGGCCCTGGTAGGCAAAGAATTGGTTTAGATCCTTTTCAAAATGGCGAATCAGAACCGCGGAGATCACGCAGACGACGATCAATCCCAAGCCGGACAAACCGACCGCCTTTGGGCTAAAGTCTTTCCGCTCGTAACGTGAGGAATCGTCAGCCATGCGTCTCCTCCTTTCCAGCGGGCAAAGCCGCGGCCAGTTGTCGCTTGGAGAAACCGAGAAACGCGCCGACCCAAAGTCCACCCAATCCGACGAAGGCCACCACATCCAGCCAGGCCACATGGAAACCCGTTGGGCGCAGGCTGGGCACGATGAGCCAGAAGACCTCGATGACGTTTGTGGAGAAGATCATCACCGCGACGGGCAGCAACCGTCTCGCGTGTTGTTTCCGCGCGCGGGAAAGGAGCAGGAAGAAGGGAATGAGAAATTGCAAAGTGGCGAGCGCCACCGCGATGTATTGCCAACCGCCGGCACTCCGGGGCAGATACCATGAAATCTCTCGCGGCAAGTTACCCGACCAAATGATGAGGAACTGACCGAAAGAGACGTAGATCCAGAAAATGACGAACGCGAGGAGAAGGTTACCCAAGTCGTGAAGTTGCTTGGTGGTGACGGGAAGTCCCGCGCGCGCCAGAGCGGTCACGATGATCACGGAAAACGCCAGGGCGGCGAGGAACTGCCAGGCCATCATAATAACGACCAGCATCGTGGTGTACCACCGCGGCACGAAGAGACATGATCCAATCCGTGCAGGCAAACAACATGCAGATGCCGTAGATGCAAATACCGGCGCCGCTCGCCAGGCGCGAGATGCGGTCGTCCCCTACTTCCGCGTGCACGCGAAAGATCCGGACCAGGGTGATGAGAATCGCAAAGTAAATGACTGCGCGAACGATAAACCACGGGGTGGTCAGGAAGACCCGTTTGTGCGGCATCGCTTGATCGAGTCCATGCACGGTGGCCCAGGGAAAAACGTCACCCATCGAGAAAAAGATGGGGATCATCAGCACCGCCATCATGGGGATGGTGAAGATCGCTGCGCGAATCGTTGGCCGGACGACATTCCCCCAGGCGCCGCCGCTCAGGATATGCAACATCAGGATTGAGAGCGCGCCGAAGCCGATGCCGTTCCAAAAGATCCAGGCAAACCAGTAACTCTGAAACGCGGTGTGGCGCGCGACAACGATGCCGATGAGCCAGAGGATGCATCCGACGACGCCCACGATCCACGCGGTGCGCTGCCACTTTTCGAAGCGGTTCAGGACCTGCTCGTTCATGGTGCGACCTCCTGTTGCAGTTTCGCACGCTCGTCGGGCGGAGCGTCCTTGAGGGCAGCGGTCCGGCTGATTTGCAAAACGCGGATATAGGCCGCAATCGCCCAACGATCCGCCGGCTCTACGCGGGAGGCGTAGGAATACATCAATCCATAGCCATTGGTAATCACTTCCACGAAATGGCCGGCAGGCGCCGCGCGCAGGCGGTCGAGATCATAGGACGGCGGCGCCGGAAAACCGCGACGCACGACCATCCCATTCCCCTGCCCTGTGCGTCCGTGACAAACGGCGCAATAGATATCGAAGCGCTGCTGGCCGCGCTCGATCATCTCGCGCGTCACCGGCATGGGGAAAAGATCCACCGCCTTGCCATCGATATGCCCGGTGTAGAAGAGTTCATCCTCTTGCAATTGGCCGCGGGCGACGGTGTGGGCCGGCAACCGCCGCGCCGACATGCCATCCGGGAAGAAACTGCTCTTATCGAGGGGGCGATGATAGGCTTGGTGTCCCATGTCGCGACGGCAAGCCACGCAGCAAACGGCCAGCGCCGCCAGGCAAAGGGTGGCCGTGCCGACATTCATGCCAGCACCTCCCAGACATGCGCGGGTTTTTGTTTGAGCAGGAATTCCTGGGTAATGGTGCGATCGAAAAGCGGATCCTTCGCCTCGATGCAGAGATAGAAATGGGATTGATTGCGTTGCTCGAAAAAGGGCGTCTCGAAGACCGGATGATGCGGACGCGGCAGACCATTGAGGATTAACATTCCAATGACCGTCCCAAGTGCGGCGAAGAGCACCGTGAGCTCGAAGGTAATCGGGATAAAGGCCGGCCAGCTATGCAGCGGTCGTCCGCCCACATTGATCGGATAATGAATGGCGGCGGCGAAATATTCCATTCCGTAACCGCCCAGGCCGCCGGTGATTCCACAGAGCAAGCAAATGAGCGGCACACCCGTATTGTGCATCCCGAGTTCTTCGGCGAGGTCTTCGACGAGGTAGGGTGTGTAGGCCTCGACGCGGCGGTAACCTGCCGCCCTGGCCTGCCGTGCCGCCGCCAACACCTGATCCGGTTCCTCGAACTCCGCGATGAGCCCGTAAATACCGTTCTCTTTCATACCTCTTTCCCCTCCTCAACGGTTTGTTTGCGCAGTTCGGCGATAGGAATCATCGGCAGCAAGCGCACGAACAGGAACATCAACGTAAAGAACAGACCGATCGTGCCACCGAAAGTCGCCCAATCCCAAACCGTGCCGTGGAATTTTCCCCAGGACGACGGCAGGAAGTCGCGGTGCAGACTGACGACGACGATCATGTAGCGCTCGGCCCACATGCCGACATTGACCAGCAGCGAGATGATAAAGAGCGGCAGCGGACTCGTGCGGATGCGGCGCCACCAGAGCAACTGGGGCACGAGGATATTGCAGGTCATCGTCGTCCACCACACCGGCCAGTACGGACCCAGCATGCGGTTCAAGGCCAGGAATTCCTCATTCGGTTCGTCGGAATACCAGGCCATCCAATGCTCGCTGGCGTAACCCAAAGCCACCATCAATCCGGTGGCCAACATCACCTTGGAAGCGAGATCGAGATGCCGCTCGCTGATCACATCTTCCAACTTATAGATCTTGCGGAAAGGAATGAGCAGCGTGAGCACCATGGCAAAGCCCGAGAAGATCGCGCCGGCCACGAAGTAGGGCGGGAAGATCGTGGAGTGCCATCCCGGCAGGACGGCGACGGCAAAGTCGAGGCTGACCACGCTATGCACCGAGAGCACCAGCGGTGTCGCGAGACCCGCGAGGAGCAGATAAGCCATTTCGTAGCGCGCCCAATGTTTTGCCGAGCCACGCCAACCCAGGGCGCCGATCCCGTAAAGCACTTTGATCCACCTCCGCGTGGCGCGATCGCGCATCGTGGCAAGATCAGGCACGAGGCCGATGTACCAATAGACGAGTGAAACCGTGAAGTAAGTGCTGACCGCAAAGACATCCCACACCAGCGGGCTCCGCCATTGCGGCCACAGCCGCATGGTATCCGGATACGGCAACAGGAAATAGAAGACCCACGGGCGTCCGAGGTGGAGCAGCGGAAAGAGCGCGGCACAGGCCACGGCGAAGAGGGTCATCGCTTCGGTAAAGCGATTGATCGATGTGCGCCAGTGCTGATGCAGGAGCAGCAAGATTGCGGAGATGAAAGTGCCTGCGTGGCCGATACCGATCCACCAGACGAAATTGACGATCGCAAAGCCCCAGGCGACCGGTTCATTGATGCCCCAGACGCCAACACCGCGGAGGAGCAACCATGAGATCGCCACATTGAGCATCAGCACCCCTGTGAAGGAAATCGCGAGACAGGTAAACCATCCGAGCTTGGTCGGGCGCTTGAGCACGACGGCGCTGAGGCGTTCGCTCAAGGTCTCGCAAGTCTGAACGGTGGTGGGCATATCAGCCGATCTCCGGGTTGGGGTTTTGCATGCGAGCCAGGTAAGTCGTGCGCGGCTTGGTATTCAGTTCGCCGAGCAGTGAGTAATTGCGGGGCGATTCCTTCATCGCAGCCACGCGGCTTGCCGGATCGAGGATATCGCCAAAAACAATCGCATCCGCCGGACAGGCCTGGGCGCAGGCGGGAATGACTTCCCCATCGCGAATCTTACGCTTCTCCTTCTCCGCATCGATGCGGGCCGCGCTGATGCGCTGCAGGCAATAAGTGCATTTCTCCATGACGCCACGCATCCGCACGGAGACGTTCGGATTACGCATCAGCTTGAGCGTCTCCGAGTGGTCGTCGTTGAACTTCAGGAAATTGAAACGACGGACTTTATAGGGACAATTGTTCGAGCAATACCGAGTGCCGACGCACCGGTTATAAACCATGACATTGAGCCCCTCGTGGTCATGCACCGTAGCACCTACTGGACAGACCAGTTCGCAAGGCGCATTCTCGCAGTGCATGCACGGGACGGGCTGATGCAAGAGGCGCGGCGCGTTGTTATCGCCGTCGAAGTAGCGATCCACCCGGATCCAATGCATCTCGCGACGGCGCAGCACTTGTTCGCGTCCAACGACGGGGATATTATTCTCCGCCTGGCAGGCGATGGTACACGCCGAGCAACCGATGCACGCAGAGAGATCGATCACCATACCCCACGCAGGTCCGGCATATTTCCACTTGGGATACAATGTCTCCGTCGTTTCGGGTAGATCCTCCCTGGCAATTTCCACCGCCGGCTTGCCGGCGGTCACCAAGCGCACGGGATCGCGGTCTTCCATGGAGCGTTCGGATTGGGTCGTCGAAAACCGATGTCCTCCGCCGATCTTGTGCACCTCTACTCCCGGACCGCCCCAAGGCGCATCGCTGGTTTGCAAAGTGAAGGCGTTGCTACCCAAGCCCGAGCCCACCGGCCCCGCATAGTTCCGGCCATAGCCCAGATGCACCGTTATGCATCCCTCCGCCTGTCCCGGCAGCACCCAGACCGGCGTGCGAATGGCGTGATCGCGGTAGCGCAACTCGACCACATCGCCGTGCTCCAGATGATTGGCCCTGGCCGTTTGCGGAGCAATGAGCGCGGCATTTTCCCACGTTAATTGCGTTAACGGCTTCGGAAGTTCTTGCAGCCAGGCGTTCTCCGCAAAGCGACCATCCAGCACGTGGGCGTCGGGGCGAATGACGAGTTCCAGCGACTTCGATTCCGCTGCGGCCTTTTCTGCCGACGCGGTCGCAGCCTCGGGCGTATTGGGGCCAGGGGTCTTCGGCAAGGCGGCGACGCCATCGTGCACCGACTTGCGCCAGAAGTTCTCGAAGTTATCCATCTTGTGGCGCGCCTCCCAGGCACCACGAATGATGTCGTATCCGGTCGTCGGCACCTGTTCCAAAAGGACGGCGACAAACTCGTGAGCGGACTTGCTCGGATAGAGCGGTTCGATCAGCGGTTGGGCGATCGATTCCGAGCCATCGGACGCCCGAACATCACTCCACGTCTCGAGAAAATGCGACTCCGGCAGATGCCAACGGCACACTTGGGCGGTCTCGTTCGGATACAACCCAAGATGCATGCTGAACGGCACCTTGGCGAGAGCTTCGCCGAACGACAGATCGACCGGTGAGTCATAGGCCGGATTCCCTCCGAAAATGAGGAGTGCGCCCACCTCTCCGCGCTGCATGGCCGTGACCAATTCCTGAAGGCCGGATCGCGGCAGGCTGTCATCCCCGGGGAGATAGTCGATCGTCTTGCCGATATTCCCGAGCGCTTCATTTATCTGGCGCGCCGCTTCATGCACACTCGGCGGCTGAAATTCGCCGGCCACGACGACACACTGCCCTTTGTGCTTCTGCAGATCGCGGAGGAGCGCGGCGCTCCAGTTATCCGATGACTTCGAGCCGTCGTGCAGGGTGACCACCAGGTCCTGGGCAAACTTGACCAACGCCGAAGGACTCAACGCCCGGCGATGATCCGCCATCGTTCCCGTAAACGTTGGCGTCACTTCCACGGCATAGAGACGCGCGGCGTTCTCTTCACGGCGACGCCCTTTCGCGAAAGCGAGCGCGTTCGGCACATTCGCCCCGCCATAACCAAAGAGTTCGGCATCGAGCGACAACACCACCTGCGCTTGCTCGAGACGCACCTTCGCCGGCATCGGCGAACGCGGAAACGCCGCATCGTGGAAATGCCATTGCGCCTTCGGAAACTTCGTCAGGAACTGGTGAACCTGCGCGAGCAGCGTCGGCGACGCGATCCGCTGGGTGAGTAAGTGCACCCCAGCACCGGCGCTCTCCTTCCATTTTTCAATTTCCGGCAGTAACTCGCCCAGCAAACCTTCCCATGTCTCGGGATGACCCAGTTTCATCGCCGCGTGCGAGCGAGCCGGATCGTAAAGCGTGAGCAACGCCGCCTGCGCGTGGACACTGCTGCGACCCAAGCTGGTGGGGTGATCGGGATTTCCCTCGATCTTCGTCGGCCGTCCTTCATTGCTGCGGACGAGCAAGCCATGCCCGACTCCACCGAAATCCATCGCCGTGGCAAAATAGAGCGGCTTGCCGGGGATGAGCAGTTCGGGTTGCCGAATGTAAGGCAGGATCTCCCCGTGCGGCAGACGCGTGCACGCGCCACCCGCGAGAGCGAGCGAAGCCGCCATGACTTGCAAAAAGCGACGCCGGCTCAAATCCTCCGGCCACTCCGAGGCTCCCGGGACAAACTCATCGTCATCACGCAGCGGTCCTTCGGAGTTCGCCGGGGAGAGTGAATCGCTCATCGATGACATACGGAGCAATCTTGAAGATGTGTTTTGTCGATTTCCTCCGCGCGGAGAAGCGCGGCACCTCTTTTTTCGTCAGGCACGGTTTCCTTCATCACGAAGACTTCGTTCGCCG
The DNA here is from genome assembly GCF_000173075.1 of Chthoniobacter flavus Ellin428. GTDB lineage: Bacteria > Verrucomicrobiota > Verrucomicrobiia > Chthoniobacterales > Chthoniobacteraceae > Chthoniobacter > Chthoniobacter flavus. The sequence goes on along the minus strand of NZ_ABVL01000029.1, from coordinate 16,594 downwards.
GGCGCAAATGGACTTCTGGCGCTTTGTGACAATCCAGGCACCACCGCATGTAAAGCGTCTCCGACTTCGCCATCAGCGGCATGCGATCGACGTGCCCGTGACAACTAATGCAGCCCACGCCTTTCTGGATATGGATGCTATGATCGAAGTAGACGTAATCGGGTAAGTTATGCACGCGATTCCAATGCAATGGCTGTCCCGTAGCCCAACTTTGCCGCACCGGCTCGAGCATGGGAGCATCGCGCCAGATTTGAGAGTGGCAGGTCATGCACGTCTCCGTCGCTGGCAAACCGGCAAACGCCGAAGTCTCCACCCCAGTATGACAGTAACGGCAATCGATCCCGAGCCCGGAGACGTGATGCTGATGACTAAACGGAACGACTTGGGAAACCGGTTGGCCAACCTCCGTGGCGTACGGAGAGAAGATGATCGCATGCATTCCCCACACCGCCGCACTCAGTGCGATGAACACTGCGACGATGGACGCAGGAGCGAGCGTGTTCGTGTAGCGTTGGAAGAGCTGCGGCATATTGGGCTGCCATTTGCTCTTTCGTTTCCGTGCCACTGAATGCGGGCACGAAAAAACAGGATGCTACCTCTCCGTGAGGCACCCCGAAGGCCTGATCAGGGATGCCCCCTATCCCCTTCCCAAAACGCTCAGCGCCTGCCGTGCCGCGTGGTATCCGCACATACCATGAACGCCACCTCCAGGGGGCGTCGACGATGAGCAAAGATAAAGATGCGTGCGGCCTAATCGATAGGGATTCGCGCTCAAAGAAGGGCGCGCGAGGAGGTGCCAGAGATCACAAGCGCCGCCGCTAATATCGCCGCCGTCCAGGCTGGCATTGGCCGCCTGCAAACTCTGAGGGCGGGAGATGTGACGGGCGAGAATGCATCGGCCGAAGCCTGGGGCGAAGCGCTCGATCTGCGCTTCGATCGCCTGGGTCATGTCTGCATTATTCGAACGAGGAATGTGGCAGTAGGCCCAGGCAGTATGCTGGCCCGCAGGCGCTCGAGTGGGGTCGCAAATCGTCGGTTGCGCGAGCAACAAGAATGGGCGGACCGGCACCCGACCTCGAGCGACCTCCCGTTCCGCGAACGCAATCTCGGCCAGGGTGCCACCGAGATGCACCGTGGCCGCGTCGCCACATTCCGGCGCCTTCCACGGAATGCGTCGATCCAACGCGTAGTCGATTTTGAAAATGCTCGGCCCGTGGGGAAAGGCAGCGAGTTTATGGCGCAGCCCCGGAGAAATTCTTTTTCCTGCGAGTTCCGCCGCCTGCCACACGGAGGTGTCGAGGAAGATGGCGTCGGTCTTCGGCAAGTGATCCAGCGAAGTCACTTTCCTCCCCGTTTCGATTGCTCCTCCCAAGGCCCGCAGGTGCTCGGCGAGCGCTTCGCTAATACGGCTCGCGCCACCGCGCGGCAATGGCCAGCCCACGGCGTGGCCGAATATTCCCAACACGAGAGCGATCGCCGCCGAGGCGGGTGCTTCCAGCGGAATCATGGAATGCGCGGCCAGGCCCGCGAAGAGTGCTCTGGCCGGCTCCTGACGAAAGCAACGCGACGCCAACCCAGCCGCCGAGCGCAAGGCCAGCAAGCCGAAGCGGGCCATGAGGAACGGACGATAGGACACGTGCAGGAGCGGCTGTAGAAATTCATTCGCCAGTGCTTCCCACTGCGCCACCAGCGGGCGCATGAGGTTTCCGTAAGCGATGCCATCCTCTTTCAATCCTGCCTCCGTTTGCTCGATGGACCGATGCAGCACCGCCGCCGTTCCATCATCCAGCGGATGGGCCAACGGATACTTCGAATGCACCCACTCCAGACCATAAACGTGCAACGGCAGATCGCGGAAGAACGGCGAGCCAATTGCCAGGGGATGAATAGCCGAACAATGATCGTGCACGAAGCCCGGCAGCGTCAGTTCCATCGAGCGCGCTCCTCCACCCAGCGTTGGTTGCGCTTCGAGCACGCGAGCCTCCCAGCCGGCCTGGGCCAGCGTGATCGCCGCGGCGAGGCCATTCGGGCCCGAGCCGACCGTCACCGAATTCATTCAGGCATCTTAAGCCGGTTGAGCGGGCAGGAAACCGGGGCGCAGATCCTTGCGGATATAGGCGTCGGCCGCCACCGCTCCCCAATAGGTCGGCACGAGGAACCAGCCGAAGAACATCGTGAACGCGAAGGCGAATACAACGACGACCGGCACGCCGACCAAGAGCAGGAGCCATCCCATCAGGCGATAGCCCTTGAAATAGTGACCCGCTCCCGGCAACGCGAGACTTAAGACCGCCGCCAAAAGGTCGTGGGGGTTCCGCGGCTGGGGCTTTTGGGCCTCTTGATATCCAGGTACCCAGTCACATTTGGTGCATTCCGTGGCGTTGCTGGGCAAAAGCTCTCCACACAGTGGACAGTGAAATCCAGTCTCCTGAAGAGGTTCTGTATTCATAATACACTATCGTCTTCGCAGCGGAATTCGCAATTGGGTGTTGCCAAACCAAAAGATGGGTTATTTTCCCCGGTTCGCTCGTCTCCTACCGACGACATCGACCAGCGCGATCAGGACCCGGGCCGCGAACTTCTTATATGAAGATGATGACAAAGTCCTCGCAATCTCAGGGCGATGAAGGGTCGCCCGTTACGGAGCAGACCGAGCAGACGTTGATGCAAACCGACGATCCTCTCGCGGAATGGCGCGGGGTGCTCGAACTCGACCATGAGCACGGCACCGAAGTGCTCTTCGCCAAACGCGAATGCATCGCCCAGGGCCACTGCCTGTCCGGCGCGGAGTAATTACGCCTACCTCGACCGTTGCATCTGGTCGATGGCCGTCGTCCAGGCCATGATCTCCTGCGAGGTGATTCTCGCCCGCTCTCCTTCGCGTGCATCGCGATAGCCCCACCTTTCCACATCGGAAAGATACTGTGCTCGCGAAAGCAACGTGCCGCGGCAGAGACCGGTATCATTCGACTCCTCTTCGCTGCTCAGCCGTGCGATCAGCGAATTCATCACCGCTTGGGGAATGTCCTTGTGGTGCTGCGGATATACATAACCAAACAGAACAAGGTGGCTGAGCAACACCCGCCAATCTTCGCCAAAGCGGTTCAGCAAACGCTCCCAGTCCAATTTGGAACCCATGCTCCGCAGCAGGTGCAGCACATCCGCGCCATCGAAACGCTCGCGCTCCATGATAAACGCCTTTTGCCAGATCATCTCCTCCGGCGGGGCCAGCCGCAGCGTGCGCCCGAGAATCTGCGCCTCGCTGGCTTTCTCAAACCAGACGTCGTCCACTTCGCAGAGGCCATTCCCGGCGCGATAGATGAAATCGATGAAATGCTCGCCGAAATGCACTTTGGCCAGCCAGTGCGAGAAAGCGTAGTCGGCGTGAAAACCCGCTGCACGACAGGCTTTCAGCGCCGCATCCACGTCGCGTGGACGGATCATCAAATCGAAGTCCTTCGTGTCTCTTTCGATGCCGGTCAGGACGCGCAGTGCAAAAGCTCCGCCAAGCAGGAATTCCACCGACGCCGCTCCCAAGGCATCGACGATGTGTCCGTAAAAATCTTCACCGGAAGCGGTTGTTGGCAATTGACTGCTCATTACTGAGGAAACGCCCTTCGCCCCTCTTCCACGTGGATCGAAACGGCCAAATCCCCTCTTGGGAAACGATTCTTCAAGGAAATGAATACGGATTCCAAACCGCTGAGAATCGCCGCCGTCGCCGATCTGCATTGCACCCGGGCCGGCAAAGGCCATTTTCACCCCCTCTTCGAGGAAGCTTCACGCGTCGCGGATGTCCTTTTGCTTTGCGGCGATTTGACCGACTACGGCCTGCCGGAGGAAGCGCAAGTGCTGGCCCATGATATCCGTAACTATGTCAGCATTCCCGTCCTCGCGGTACTGGGAAATCACGACTACGAATCCGGGAAAGCCTCGGAAGTCGTCGAGGTCCTGAGCCACGTGGGCGTGACGGTGCTGGATGGCGAGTGTTGTGAAATCGGCGGGGTCGGCTTTGCCGGCGTGTGCGGCTTCGGCGGTGGCTTCGGCCGGCGTATGCTCAACCCTTGGGGCGAACCACTGATCAAATCCTTCGTCCAGGAAGCCATCGACCAGGCGGTGCGACTGGAACGCGCCCTCGGCCGTATCGAATCACCGCACCGCGTGGTGCTGCTGCATTACTCGCCGATTCGCGAGACCGTGCTCGGCGAAGATCCGGAAATCTTTCCCTTCCTCGGCTCCACGCGGTTGGAGGGCCCGCTCAATCGCTTCAATGTGCAATTCGTCTTTCACGGTCACGCCCACAACGGGCAACCGGAGGCGCACACCAGTACGGGAGTGCCGGTCTTCAATGTTTCGCTGCCGATCTTGAAACGGGTCCAGCCCCAACAGCCCTGGATGCGTATCGTCGAAATCACGCCCAATCAAACTTTGGAGCCGGCCCTGACCGACCCCGTCATTTAGTTAGGGCCACAATCCAGAACAGCCGAGGGCGAACGCTTGCGTTTTGGAGTGCGCGCGCTGCTGCGCCGCTTTGAGATCCCGTCCTCGAAAAACTGGGACGGGCGACTTTCTAGAAAAGACCCCGCGTCGCGGAGCGACGCCCCAAAGAAGGCGCTCCGCGCGTTTGTTTCGGTCGGCGACTGGAAAGTCGCCGCTCCCAAGGCGTATTCCGTATCGACGTCCAAACACCGAGCAAAGATGTGGGTGATGCTTAGCTTTGGTTACCGCTTAAATGCGCCTCACCTACGCATGCGCCATGCTCTCGCTCGCCCCCGCTTTCAGTTCAGCAAAGGCTTCCGCCGGATCCGGCGAGGGCGCAATGGTGATGAGCACACTCTTGCTCGTCGGCGTGTTGCTGCGCTCGGCGGTGCTATTGATCGGCACGAGCACATTGGCCTCGGGAAAGTAAGTCGCTGTGCAGCCGCGCGGGATCGCAAACGGCGCCACCATGAAATGCCGCGCCGTGCGCTCCTCACCGTGATAGTGGCTGGTAAGGTCGACGAATTGCCCCTGTTGCAATCCCAACTCGCGAACGTCCTCCGGATTCATGAAGACGACCCGCCGTCCGTGATAGACGCCGCGGTAGCGATCATCCAGGCCGTAGATCGTCGTGTTGAATTGATCGTGCGAACGAATGGTCATCATCAGGAACGTGCCCGCTTCGAGTTCGTGCCGGTCGATCTGGGAAACGATGAACTTCGCCTTGCCCAAGCCGTTGTTGAATTTCCGCTGATCGCGCGCGTCGTTCGGCAAATAGAAAACATTGCGGCGAATGCGCGCGTTGAAATTCTCGAAGCCGGGAATGACATGCTCGATGTGCTCGCGAATGCGGTCGTAATTCTCCACCAGGCGCTCCCAATCCACCGTCGTCTTCCCGCCCAGCGTGGCCCGCGCGAGATGCGCGATGATCGCCGGTTCGCTGAGCAATTGCTTGCCCGCCGGTTTGAGATGTCCGTGCGAGGCATTGATGATTCCCATCGAATCTTCGACAGTGACGAACTGATCGCCCTCCGCCTGCTGATCGATCTCCGAGCGTCCAAGGCAGGGCAGAATGAGCGCGATATCGCCGGTGATGAGATGCGACCGATTCAGCTTCGTGGAGACGTGCGCCGTCACCCGGCACTTGCGCAACGCTTTCGCCGTGAACTCGGTGTCGGGCGTGGCGGACAAAAAATTCCCGCCCATGCCGAAGAAGACGTGCGCCTTTCCCTGCCGCATGAGCTTGATCGCCTCCACCGTATCGGCGCCATGCGCGGCCGGTGGAGTGAAATGAAATTCCTCCCCGAGCTTGGCCATGAAGTGATCATTCATCCGCTCCCAGATGCCCATGGTGCGATCCCCCTGCACATTCGAGTGGCCGCGCACGGGGCACGGGCCGGCGCCGGGGCGTCCGATATTGCCGCGGAGCAGGAGGAAATTCATGACCTCCTGGATGGTGGCCACGGAGTTCTTGTGCTGCGTGAGCCCCATTGCCCAGCAGCAGATGATGCTCTTCGCTTCCATGGCAATCTCCGCCGCCGCACGAATCTGTTCGCGCGTGAGCCCGCAGCTCACGAGAATGTCTTCCCACGATGTGGCGCGCAGATTTTCGAGGAAGGCATCGAAGCCGATGGTGCTCTCGCGGATGAAGTCCAGATCGAAGACGCTGCCCGGTTTTTGATCTTCCTCGGCCAGCATTTCCTTCATGATACCACGCATCACCGCCATGTCGCCGTTGATGCGTACCGGCAGCCAGAGGTCGCTGATCGGCTCGCCTTTGTTGAGCAGCAACTTCACCGGGTAGAGGAGAATGTGGTCATATTCCTCGGGATTCGGATTCGAGACCCGCATGAGACCCGGCTCGGGTAGCGGATTGATCGCCACGATCTTCGCGCCATTTTTCTTCGCCACCTCCAGCGTGGTCAGCATGCGTGGGTGATTCGTCCCCGGATTCTGGCCGATGATGAAAATCGCCTCGGCCCGCTCGAGATCCTCCAGCGTTACGCAACCCTTGCCGATGCCGATGCTCTCGCTCAGCGCGGAGCCGCTCGACTCGTGGCACATGTTCGAGCAATCGGGCAGATTGTTTGTACCGAATTGCCGGACGAAAAGTTGATAAAGAAAGGCGGCTTCGTTGCTCGTGCGTCCGCTGGTGTAAAAGACCGCGGCGTCGGGAGATGGCAGTGCATTCAACTCCTGCGCGAGGAGTTGAAAGGCCTCCTCCCACGAGATGGGCTCATAATGGGTCCCGCCTTGGCGTTTCACCATCGGCTCCACCAACCGCCCCTGCTGCTCCAGCCAGTAGTCGCTTTGCTCCGCCATCTTCGCGATGGAGTGATGCCGGAAAAAGTCCGCCGTCACATGCTTGCGCGTGGCTTCACTGGCGAAAGCCTTCGCGCCATTCTCGCAGAACTCGAAGAGATGCCGATTCCCATCCGGGCTGGGCCATGCGCAACTCTGGCAGTCGAACCCATCCTTCTTGTTCACATCGAACCACGCCTCGATGCCGCGAATCGGCCCCATCTGCTCGAAGGTAAATCGCGCACCTTGCAAAATTGCCTTCAACCCCGCGGCGACGTGCTCCGCCTTGCCCAATTTCGGCGGATGCTCAATCGGCGGCTGCGCTCCGGGCGTCGGTGTCGCGCCATCTTCGTGAGCGTTTTGGTACTCCGCAGTGACCGGCGCACCGAGGCCGATATCCGTCGGCTTCTGCGCCACGGTGTCCAGACGTGACTCGTGCTTCGGGTCTTTTTCACGCGCCGCTTTCGGGCGGCGATGTCGATGCTTGGAATTGCTGCGGTCCATAGGTAGGCACAAAGGGGGTTCTCGTGATGATTCGGCCCGGGCGGATTTCTTGGGTGTGCAAACACAGGTACCGGTTCACAAACAAAAGAGACCGCAAGGGGAACGCGGGTCAGGCTATCCCCTAAACGCTTTTCGGGCAATCACCTGAGTGGGGTATCGCGATAATACGGCAAGACGTTATGAAATTTCCCCCTGACCTGGTCGGCCGGGTGCGCAGCGCACTCGCTAGTAAAGGCTTCTGCTTCCTCAATACCGACGAAATTCATCGGCTGCTCGCGAGCGTCTCTCACAACCGGACGGCCCGGCACCACGCCATCGAAGAGTTCGCCGAAATTTGCGGAGCTCATGTGGAGACCACGCCTCACTTGAAGTCGGCGCGCTTTGTCCCCGAGGCGGCGAGCCAGCGGGATGCGGTGCAGAGCGCAGAGGATCTGCGGCATTCGGTGACAGCCTGAAAGGATCAAACGCCTTGAGGCCCCGGCGGTGGCGGTGGGCCGAGACGGAGTTGATGCGCGAGGGCCATGGCATCAAAAGGCGCGTGCACTTTCGCGTCGTTGTCGAAATAGACGTAGACGTCCCGACCGTTCTTGGCGACGGGCAGACGCGGCGCGAGCCGCTTCGATGTACCCGGTGTACGTCCGCTCGCCCAGGCGCGAATTTTCGCCGCCCAGTCCTGAAGCGCAGCCGCGCTGTAACCGCTGCGATAGAGCTCCTCGTGCCCATGCAGCCGGGCGTAAATGAAATCCGCGGTGATATCCTCGAGGAATGGCCATTTTCCGGCGGTATCGGCAACGACGAGTCCGATGCGGTGTCGGCGCAGCAACTCGATGAACTCTTTCGTGGTGAAGGATTCGTGGCGCACCTCGAGGCAATGGCGCAGGCGGCGATTGCGGTCCACCTGCGTCCACGCGCGTCCTTTTACCCGTGCGTCGTGCTTTCGCGCCAGTTTCGCGGCGGCCCGGGTATCGCGCGGGAGCAGGTCGAAGAAAGCGGTCAGGCGCTCACGATCATAGGAAAAGTTCGGCGGCAACTGCCAAAGGATCGGACCGAGTTTTTCGCGCAGACAGAGCACTCCCGAGGCGAAGAAATTGGCCAATGGTTCCTCCACGTCTTTCAAGCGCTTCATGTGCGTGATGAAACGGCTGCCTTTCACCGCGAACACGAAGCCGCGCGGCGTGACTTCGTACCAGTTGCGATAGCTTGCCGGTCGTTGCAGCGAGTAAAACGAGCCGTTGATTTCGATCGAGGCCACCTGCGTCGCGGCGTATTCCAGCTCACGCTTGTGGGCCAGGCCTTTCGGAAAAAACACTCCGCGCCAGGGCGGGTAAGTCCACCCTGAGATACCGATGCGGATCGTCGCCTGGCGTTTCATTTTTGTCGAAGGATCGCCGCCGGATCAAGGCACGGTCGCCGTCCTTCAGGGGGAATCAGGCCACGACCTGAACCATCCCCCCGAGGATGCACGGGCACACTTATCCGTTTAGCGACTGCTGGTCTCAGCCCGGAGGGCTTTCGGACCGTAGCCGGGGGTAAGCGAGCTTGGCGAGCGCCACCCCCGGAAATCCGTCCTCCACAGGTTCCATCCCGGAGGGATGGCGGAATCTCCCATCCGCGAAAAATTCCGGCACCACCTTCCGGGGTGCATTCTTTTTTGGATGCTTTCCCGGGGAGTTGCGCTCGCCAAGCTCGCTTACCCCCGGCTACGGTCCGAGAGCCCTCCGGGCTGGGCGCGGCGCACGCTAAACGGATACGTGCGCCTTTTTCCCGACCCTTCAGCGAAAACTTTTTCGGACCAAGATTGAATAATTTTCCTACATCGCGGTCTATTAATTAACGGCATTAACAAATTCCCGTGACCTGCCCGTATGGGTGCGTTCCGGGGGCCGGCTTTCCGCAGTATGAACAAACGTAAAAACCACTTCCGACCCGGTCTCGATTTCGTGTCGGAGGAGATGGTGGCAGCTCTCCTGAAAAAGCCTTCCTACGATTTCAATGGACTCTTCGAAGAAGTCCTCAACCGCCTCCGCGCGCGCAATGCCGCCGGCAGCGGCAAGGAGATGTTGCGCCTGCGCGTGTATGAAAAGCTCCGCACGCTCGTCGGCGAAGGCCTCGTGACCAAGGGCGAAGACAAAACCTACACTGGCAACCGCGAGTCGCTACAGACCCGCCGGGCCGAAATGGCCGAGGCAAAAGCGCGCATCCTGCGACGCCGGGGAGGCGCGGTCATGAACGTCGAGTAAGCCGCAGAGCGGTGGTTTCTGGTCCCATCCTGCCGAATCGTAATCCAGATACAGCGTCGCATTCATAAAACCAGAAACGAGAAACCAGAAGCCAGCAACGCCCTTTTCGGCGGCAGCAGTGCAAACCTGCGGTATCCCGGCAATAACCCGGGCGGGGTTCAAATCCCCAGCCGCCACTATTTGACGCAATTCTCGGCGTCGCCCCGGATTTTTTACCGAGCAATCCCTCAGGAATTTGCTGACAAAGGGATCAGGAGACTACCCAATAGGCGGCGACCGTATGGATGCGTAGTTTGAATGGGCATGGCCGAAGCGCCCTTCCCGAACATCTACCCTGAGCCCGATCCAGCGGCTCCTTCTCCCTCCCTCTTCGTCGCCACCCTTTTCGAAGATCAAACCACCGCCGACTGCGCTCAGCGGCTCATGTGCCGCATCCTGGAAATGGCCGACCAGGCCTCGCCGGTCCAGGACTACGCGTGGGGACTGCAGGTGTTCGATCAACCCGATGGCATGGCCGCCGCTGCGCGCCGCGCCGCCGCGGCGGATGTCCTCGTGGTCGCGGCTTATCGCGATTCTCCCGCGCTCCATCGAATCGTGGAATGGCTCCAGCGCTGGCTCTCGCCGCTGCGCGAAAAACGCGGCGCCCTCGTCGCCGTCATCATTGAGCAAGGTGAGGCCGGCCACACCGTTTCGCGCAACGAGGAACTGCTCGCGCCGATCGCCCGGGAGATCGACATGGATTTCTTTTCCACCCGCGTGTCTCCCAGCGCGGAGTTTCCCCGAGGGACAATCCCCCACCCTTCCTCCCATGACGACCCGGGCTGATCCCACGCTCTCCTCCCCTTCGGCCATCAAGCACGTCCTCATCGTCGACCAGGACGATATGATTCGCACGGTCCTTTGCACCATGCTCCGCTCGTGGGGCTTCAGCACGTGTGCCGCGGCCACACTCATCGGCGCTTGCCGCACTGTGGTATCGGATGGCCCGTTCGACGCCATCATCTGCAACTACGACCTTCCGGACGGCACGGCCTTCAACCTCGTCGAGTGGATGACCACGCAACAGCTCGAAGTACCGACGTTGGTCCCCTATGGCGCCCTTCCGCCCACATCGCCCGCGCCCGATAATGTGCGGCTGGTCTCGAAGCCTTTCGATCCCGAGGAATTGCGCACGGCCATCGACCGCGCCCATCGGCGCGCCAAACCCGTCATCCGCCGCAAGAGCGCGCTCGGTCGCCGAAGATAGAGCATAGGCCGGGAAGACGAGGCATTGTCAGCCTCCCTCCGGGGGGTGTAGTTTGCCAGTTGCAATCGCCCGCGGCTTGCTCATCCCATGGCATCCAAAAAATCCCCGCCGAAATCCGCCTCCTCCGGCCGCCCGAAAAACCGCCCAGCCAAAAACCATGGTGCTCCTGGGGAAAACGGCGACGGATTCGACTCTCCGGCGGATGGCTCGGACGCTCCGGATCGGCACGGGGTGTCATTCCCCGTCGTCGGCATCGGCGCCTCCGCCGGCGGTTTCGAGGCCGCCCTCACCCTGCTCAAGCATCTCCCCACCGACACCGGCATGGGTTTCGTGGTCATCATGCATCTCGATCCCCGACACAAGAGCAAGCTCACGGAACTCTTCTCCCGCGTCACCGGCATGCCCGTCCGGGAAATCCGCAACGGCATGGCTCTCGAGCCCAACCACGTTTACATCCTCCCGCCAAACTCCGACACGGTCCTGGCCGGGAATCGCCTCCAGCTCATGCGCCGCGGCGAAAACGTGCGCGTGCACATGGCGATCGATCATTTCTTCCGGTCGCTCGCCGAGCAGCAAGGCGATCGCGCCATCGGCGTGGTGCTTTCCGGCACCGGCACCGATGGCACGCAAGGCCTCGGGGCCATCAAGGCCGAGGCCGGCATCACTTTCGCCGAGGCGGAAACCTCGGCCAAATATTTCGGCATGCCCGGCAGCGCCATCGATGCGGGATGCGTCGATGCGATCCTCCCGGCGGAGCGCATTGCCTCCGAGCTCGCCCGGATCGGCCCGGCATCCGGCTCATTCGCCCGCGCACCAAAGCCAGGGCGAAAGAGCCGGAGCCGTTCCCGGAATCCGCCGATGCGCTGGGCAAAATTTTCTTCCTTCTCAAGCAGAACTCCACGGTCGACTTTTCGCTCTACAAGCACACCACGTTACGCCGGCGCATCAGCCGCCGGATGGTGCTGCAGCGGATCGAGCGCGTGGAGGATTACGTCTCCCTGCTGCGTTCGAATCGCGATGAACTGGAGGCCCTTTTCCGCGATCTCCTCATCAATGTCACCTGCTTCTTCCGCGACAAAAAGGTCTACACAGCCCTGAAGAAAAAAATCGTCCCCCGCCTCCTCAAAGGCAAGGCCGAGGGCGGCGAAATCCGCGTGTGGGTGCCCGGCTGTGCCACCGGCGAGGAGGTCTATTCGCTGGCCATCTGCCTGAGCGAAGAAATCACCCGGACCTCACACAATCTCAAGCTGCAGGTCTTCGGCACCGACTTGAGCGAGCCGGCCATCGCGAAAGCGCGCGTGGGTCACTTCCCGGATTTGATTGCCAAGGATGTTTCCCCCGAACGTCTCCGCCGCTTTTTCATCAAGACGGCTACCGGTTACCAGATCAGCCGCGGCATTCGCGACCTGTGCACTTTCGCCCGGCAGAATCTCTGCGAAGATCCTCCCTTCTCCCGGCTGGACATTGTCAGTTGCCGGAACGTGCTCATCTATCTCGGGCCCGAGTTGCAGAAGCGCTGCATGCCGGTGTTTCATTACGCGCTCAATCCCGTGGGCTTTCTCCTTCTCGGCACCTCGGAAACCGTCGGCCCGGCGACCGACCTCTTCACCTTGATCGACAAACGCAACAAAATCTACGTGAAGAAAAACGTCACCTCGACGGCGAACCTCGAGTTCACCGCCAAGGCTTTCCTCGCGACCCGCCCGGAGCCGACCACGAATTCCCAAACCTCGCGCGCAGAGATCACCATGCCAGGACCGATCGACCTTCAATCCCAGGCCGACCGGATCATCCTCACCCAATATGCTCCCAGCGGGGTGATCATCGACACGCGCATGCGCGTCCATGAATTTCGCGGACGCACCGGCCGTTTCCTGGAACATGCGCCCGGCGCAGCGACGCTCAATCTCCTGCAGATGGTGCGTCCCGGCCTCGTCGTCGATCTGCGCACGGCCATTCACCGCGCCTTGAAGGAAGACGACACCGTCCGCAAAGAAGGTATCCCGCTCAAGATCAACGGCCACCCGTACGAAGTCACCATCGCGGTCGTCCCTTTCACTCTCGCCCCCTCCGGGGAGAAATGGCTGCTCGTCCTTTTTGAAGAAGGGCGCGCGATCGATACCGAAAAAACGCATTCCCTGGCCAAAGGCGGCAAAGTATCGTCGGACGGACGCGACACCGAGATTCACCGCCTGCGCTCGGAACTCGGCGCCAACAAGCAATCCCTCCAGGCAATCATCGAGGAACAGGAAGCGACCAACGAAGAGCTGAAGTCCGCCAACGAGGAAATCGAATCCTCCAACGAAGAACTCCAGAGCACAAACGAAGAACTGGAGACGGCCAAGGAAGAACTGCAATCGACGAATGAGGAGCTGACCACGCTCAACGAAGAGCTCAGCAACCGGAACATCGAGATGGCGCAGATGAACAACGATCTGACCAATCTTCTGAGCTCGATCAATATCCCCATTCTCATGGTGGATAACAGCCTGGCCGTCCGCCGGGCCACGCCGCTGGCCGAGAAGCTCTTCAACCTCATCCCCTCCGACATCGGCCGGCGTTTGAGCGACCTCAAGGCGAACCTCACGATCAGCGACATCGACAACATGATCCGCGAGGTCCTCGAATCGCTGACCACCCGCGAGAGCAAGGTGCAGGACATGCAGGGGCACTGGTACTCGCTGCGCATCCGCCCCTATCGCACCAGGGACAACAAGATCGACGGCGCGGTCATCACCCTGGTCGATATCGATGAAGAGCAGCAGAACATCTCCCGTTTGGAACTGGCCTCGCAACATACCGATGCGATTCTCGACACCGTCTACGAGCCCCTGGCGATGCTCGACGCCGACCTGAAAGTGCGCAAGGCCAGCCGCGCCTTTTACAAGACCTTCGATCTCAACCGGAAAAAGACCGAAGGCCTGCACTTCTGTGAAATCGGCGCCGGCGAATGGGATGTGCAACAAATCCGCAACCTCCTCGAAATCATGCTGCCCAAGACCAGGCGCATCATCGATTTTCCGGTCGAAGTCAATTTCCGGCGCTTGGGACGGCGCAAGCTCGTCTTCAACGCGCGGCGGCTCGAGTCCAAAGAGGAACCGCTCGTCCTGCTCGCCATCGAGGATGTGACCAACCACCAGACCAGGAGATAGATTCAAGTCCGGATGGCTTCTCGGAAATCTTCCCACTCAACCCCAGCCCGGCGCAAAAAAGCCGCCGCCCGGAAACCTTCCGTGGCCAAAAAGAGCGACGCGTCGGGGCATCCGCCGCGCGAGCCGAGGGCGGTGCGCAAAAACTCGGCCCCGCCAGCCACGAGCCGGACCGAAGCGGAGGTCCAATGGGAACACTTCGCCGATCTCTACAACTTCGCCCCCGTTGGCTTCCTGACCTTGAATCATCATGGGCAGGTGCTGGATCTCAACCTGGCTGCCTCGGGTCTCCTTCGCCGCAGCCGGCAGAGCATCATCGGCGCCCCTTTTGCGCTGTTCCTCGACCGCGGCCATCTCGATGCCTTTCTCGAGTACCTGCGGCGTTGCGATCGCGGCGAAAGCCAGGTGGTGACCGATACCGCCGTGCGCCACCCCGACGGACGCGTGGTTCCCATTCGCCTGGTGGGCGCGCAAATCCCTTTCCGCACTAGCGGCGAGCATAAGCTCTACCAGGCCGCTCTGATCGACATCAGCGAGCAAGTGAAGCTGGGGCGGACGCTGCGGGACAGCGAGGAGCATTTCCGGATGGCCCTGCGCTGCGCCCACGCGGGTTATTGGTCCATCGATTTTGCCACCCGTCGCACCGTCTGGTCCCCGGAGTTCTACACCGTGCTCGGCGTGGAGCCGGAACGGGTCTCACCCAGCGAGACCGCCTTTCTGGATTTGCTCATCGTCGAGGACCGGCTCGAGGCGGAGTGCGCGCTCGAGTCCGTGCTCTCCGGAGAGACCGATCATTTTGAGGGAGAGTATCGCCTCCGCACGTCGTCGCGCGAAGTTCGCTGGCTCGGCATCTTCGGCCGCATCACGCGCTCCAGCGGTGGCACTCCCCTGCGCATCGTCGGCATCGGCATCGACCTGACCCGGCAAAAACAGACGGCGGAGGACTTGCGGAAAAGCCGCAAAACACTCGAACAACGGGTGAAGCAACGCACCGCCGATTTGCTCGCCGCCAAAGCCGTTCTCGAGCGGGAAGTCGCGGATCGAAAGCAGCTCGAGCGCCAGATCCTGGAGATCAGCGAGCGCGAGCGGCGGCGGATGGGGCAGGACTTGCACGATGGTTTGGGGCAACAAATTACCGGCATCATCTTTCACGCGCATTTGCTCCACAAACACCTTACGACCCAAGGCCTCCCCCAGGCCGAAATGGCCGGACAGATCGTCGAGCTCCTGAATGAAGCCAAGATCCAGGCGCGCCACATCGCCCGCGGCTTGCAGCCGGTGGATCCTGCGCCGAATGGCTTGATGGCGGGCCTGGATCATTTCGCGTGCACCACTTCCGAGCTTTATCACATCGATTGCTGTTTCCTCTGCCCCGAGCCGGTCCTGATCGCCGAACACACCACGTCCATCCATCTTTTCCGCATCGCGCAGGAAGCCGTGGCCAACGCCTTCCGCCATGGCGGCGCCCAGAAAATCGAAATCCATCTGCGCGAAACCGGCGATCAACTCGTGCTGGAAATCCACGATCACGGCTGCGGCCTGCCCAAGCTGGGCCGTCGCCGGGAGGGGCTCGGCATGCGCTTTATGAAATACCGTGCGGAGACGATTGGCGGCGCGGTGGACATCAGGCGGCGCCCCGGTGGAGGGACCATGGTGCGATGCCGGGTACGCAAGCCAGACGGCACAAGCGAAGCTGAATAGGGACTTATGAATTCTTTTGTCAAAACCGACGATGCGCCGGCGCCGGAAAGCCGGCCATGGAAGGTTTTGCTCGTGGATGACCATCCCGTCGTCCGCGACGGTCTTGCGCAACGCATCGCCCTGGAACCGGACCTTTCCGTCTGCGCCGCGTGCGAGAGCGTCAGCCGCGCCCTCCGTGAGGTCACAGTGCATCACCCCGACCTGGCCGTGGTGGATCTCTCCCTGCCCAGTGGACACGGCCTCGATCTCATCAAGGAAATCCACGCTCGTTATCCTGAAGTGCGGCTGCTGGTTTTTTCCATGCACGACGAACAGACCTACGGCGAGCGCGCGCTGCTTTCCGGGGCGCAGGGTTATGTCATGAAGGATGAGTCGCCGGATGAAGTGCTGGCGGCCATTCGCAAGGTGCTCTCCGGCCGGATTTCGATCAGCGCGCACCTCTCCGCGCGCCTCGCCGAGGCCGCCGCGTCAACGCGGGGTACCCGGGCCCGGAAGCTGCCCATGGATCGCCTCAGCAACCGGGAGTTGGAAGTGCTCGAATGGATGGGCCAGGGCAAGAGCGTGAAAGCCATCGCCCAGCGACTCGAGCGCAGTGCCAAGACCATCGAGACCTACCGCCAGCGGCTAAAGGAGAAGCTCAATATCGAATCCAACTCCGAGCTCATCGCCCACGCCGCCCGCTGGGTGCAGGAGCATAGCAGCCACGCAGCGACCGCGAGCCAGCGGAAACCACGCGCACGCAAGGCGAAGGGTTAGATGTTGTTCAAACTACGCGTATGGCTCCGGAAGCGCGCAGCGCCCCAACAAAGGCGCTGTCATCCTGAGCGAAGCGGGGAAGCATGGGCGGAGTCGAAGGATCTCCGATCTCTGTGGGTTTTCGTGCGGAGCCATACGGCTTGGCCGGCATTCACGCGCCCGCCATCGCTCGTTGCGCCATAATTTGCGAAGCGAGAATGTCCCGCACCTCACAAGCA
>NZ_ABVL01000030.1 GCF_000173075.1 Chthoniobacter flavus Ellin428 | reverse complement strand
AAAAAAATTTGGCGCTACGCGCGTTGCGTTCGGTCGGCGACCTGGAGATCGCCGCTCCCAGGTGCGCAATCCGTGGCGGCATCCCAGTTGGCGGACAAGATGTGTACGAAGATCAGGTCCCAGCCCACTACTCTACAGCGGCCGAATTTTTCCTCGCGTGCAATCGTCCACCCAAAGTCACTCTTGGGCGGCGTTAACCATCCGCCATCTCAACTGGCCAGCACGTCCCCTACGTGCGAGCCGGGCCGGCGCCCCGCATTCGCCTCTTGCCCATCCCGAGCCACCCCCATTTAATGCCCCGCTTTCCATTACTCGATGATTTCGGTCACCGTCCCAGTTTATAACGAAGCCGAAGCGCTCCCCATTCTCGCGGAGCGGGTGACCAACGTACTCATGCAACTCGGGCAGTCTTGGGAACTGATCTTCATCAACGACGGCAGCCAGGACGGCAGCGAAGAAGTCCTCGATGGTCTCGCAGAGAAAAATCCCGCCATCAAGGTCGTCCACTTCCGCCGCAATTACGGCCAGACCGCGGCGATGATGGCCGGCTTCGACTATGCGCAGGGCGAAATCATCATCCCCATGGATGGCGACCTGCAAAACGATCCGAGCGACATCCCGAAGATGCTGGCCAAGATCGAGGAAGGCTTCGACGTCTGCTCCGGCTGGCGCAAGGACCGGCAGGACAACGCGCTCCAGCGCAACATCCCGAGCATCATGGCGAACCGGCTCATTTCGTTCGTCTCGGGCGTACGGTTGCACGACTTCGGCTGCTCGCTCAAGGCCTACCGCGCCGAGGTCATCAAGAGTGTGCGGCTTTACGGCGAGATGCATCGCTTCCTCCCCATCTACGCGTACTGGCACGGCGCGAAGATTACCGAAGTCACGGTCAACCATTTCGCCCGCACCACCGGCAAATCCAAATACGGCCTCGAGCGCGTGCTCAAGGTGCTCGCCGACCTGCTGGTGGTGAAGTTCCTCGACAGCTATGCGGAGAAGCCGATGTACGTCTTCGGCACCGTGGGCCTGCTCTCGTTCTTCGTCAGCTTCCTCGCCGCGGCCTCCGCCGTTTACTTCAAATTCTGGGGCGGCAAGTCATTCATCGAAACGCCGCTGCCGCTCCTCTGCGTGATGAGCGTACTCACTGGCATCATGTGCTTCCTCATGGGCCTGCTCGCGGAAATGATCATGCGCACCTTCTACGAAAGCCAGGGGAAGAGCGTGTACACCGTGCGAGCGAAGCGGAATATGACGAATGGGAAATGCCGAATGCCGAATGTCGAATGACGAACTTCGCCATCCCGCAGTCATGACCCCTTCGTCATTCGCCATTCGCCACTCGCCATTCTCCTTATGTGCGGCATAGCCGGCTTCGTCGGCCCCGGCGACCGCGGCGTGTTGCAGCGGATGACCGACGCCATTCTCCATCGCGGACCGGATGCGGAGGGGCACTGGACCGAGGAGTCCACCGGCGTACATCTCGGCTTTCGCCGCCTGTCGATCATCGACATTAGAGGAGGCTCACAGCCGATGTGGACGGCCGACGGCGAGATCGGCGTCACCTTCAACGGCGAGATCTACAATCACGCGGAACTGCGCAAGGAATTGCAGGCTGCGGGCTGCCAGTTCCAGACCGATCACAGCGACACCGAAGTGCTACTCCACGCTTATCGCAAGTGGGGCGATAGCTTTGTCGAGCGGCTCAATGGCATGTGGGCCTTCGTCATTTACGATCGCTTTCGCAAGCGTCTCTTCGGCTCGCGGGATCGTTTTGGCAAAAAGCCGCTCTACTATTTTCACGAGGGCCAATGCTTCGGCTGGGCCAGCGAGCTTCCGGCGCTGCTCCAGCATCCCGACTGTCCGCGTGATCTCTCCACGCTCTCGCTGAAGAAATACTTCGCCTACGCCTACATCCCCGCGCCGCGCAGCATCTACGAGCGCGTGTGGAAGCTGCCCGGCGGGCACTGCTTCTCCTACGAGTTGCGCAGCGGGGAATTGAAGACGTGGAAGTATTGGGAGTTCGTGCTGGAACCGACTGCCATGGTGGGCATTCCGGGAGATGGCGGATGGCAAGTCGCCACAACCGATGGCCGCCACAACGAGCAACAGATCGATCAGTGGTGTGAACAAATTCGCGAGACCTTCGAGCGCGCGGTCAAACGCCGTCTCATGTCAGACGTGCCGCTCGGCGTCTTCCTCAGCGGCGGCATCGACAGCTCCGCCGTCGCCGCGCTCGCGGCAAAGCATGTTCCCGCGGGACAACTCAACACTTTCGCCATCGGCTTCAACGAACCGAGCTTCGATGAAAGCGCTCACGCCCGCTTCGTTGCCGAGCGCTTGGGCACTCGCCATCACGAGGAAATCCTCGACCTCGACAAATCCGTCAGCCTGTTGCCCGAGATCGTTGCCAAACTCGATGAACCGCTCGGCGATGGCTCACTGCTCCCAACCTATCTCCTCTCACGCTTCACCCGCCAGCACGTCACCGTCGCGCTCGGCGGCGATGGCGGCGATGAACTCTTCGCCGGTTACGATCCTTTCCGTGCGCTGAAGAAAGCGGAGCGCTACTCCCAGTTCGTCCCGCGGCCGGTGCACGAAGCCATCCGCCTCGTCGCTGCACGCCTGCCCGTGTCGCACCAGAACATGAGCCTCGATTTCAAGATCAAGCGCACGCTCATGGGTCTGAGCTATCCGGCGCCACTGTGGAATTCCGTGTGGATGAGCGCACTCGAACCGCGCGACCTCGCACTGCTCTTCCGCGAAGCGCCCACGGCCACACCCGACCCCAATCGGCGCTCGCCCCATGGCCACGCGCTGGCCGCCGTCGGCGATCGTGGTTATCGCGCCTATCTCGAGGAAATTTATAGCGAAGCCATCGAAGCTTGGGACCGCTGCAAGCAGCCCAACCTCATCGACCGTGCGCTGCAATTCTGGACGAACCTCTATTTGCAGGATGGCATCCTCGCCAAGGTCGACCGCGCGAGCATGATGAACTCGCTCGAGGCGCGCTCGCCCTTCCTCGACATCGAATTCGCCGACCTCGCCCGCCGCATCCCCTGGCAGCTCAAGCTCCGCGATGGCCAGACGAAGTGGATCTTGAAGAAAGCCCTCGCGCCGCTGCTTCCGCAGGAAATCATTCAGCGCAAAAAGAAAGGCTTCGGCATGCCCATCGGCCGCTGGTTGCGCGAGGGCAAATTCGAGTTCGACCACGCCCGCACCTTCCCGCACCTCGACGTCGCCTTCGCGGAAAACAAACTCGCCGCACACCTGCACGGCAAAAGCGACGAGCGTCTTTTCCTCTGGAGTTACTGGCTCCTCTCGCAGTGGATGAAGAAATGAGAAGAACACCCAACACCCAACACCCAACATCCAACACCCAATGGAAGAGGCGCGAGTGCCGTCGCTTGCGCCATTGGATGTTGGGCGTTGGATGTTGGATGTTGGATGTTTCTTGCCTTCCCTAAATGCGCATCCTCGTCCTCTGTTACGAATACCCTCCCCTCGGCGGGGGCGGCGGGCGCGTCGCGCAAAGCATCGCGCGCCAAATGGAAGCCCGTGGCCACGACGTGCGCGTGCAAACGGCCGCGCTGGGCTGGCGTCCGGACCGCGATGAAGACCACGACGTGAAAGTCTTTCGCACGCCGAGCGGCCGCCGCAAAGCGGACACCTGT
Organism: Chthoniobacter flavus Ellin428; assembly: GCF_000173075.1. GTDB lineage: Bacteria > Verrucomicrobiota > Verrucomicrobiia > Chthoniobacterales > Chthoniobacteraceae > Chthoniobacter > Chthoniobacter flavus. The sequence continues at coordinate 71,969 of NZ_ABVL01000030.1, read as the reverse complement.
AGCGTGCCCGAGATGGGATTGTATTGCCTCACCAGCTTTCTCCCTACGCTCTTCCACATTCGCGATTGGAAACCGGATGTCATTCACGCGCACTTCGCCGTGCCCACGGGTGTGCTGGCGCTCGCCGCGCATCGATTGACCGGCGTCCCCTATGTGCTTACCGCACACCTCGGCGATGTGCCCGGCGGTGTGCCCGAGCAAACGGACCGGATGTTCAAATTGATCGGCCCAGCAGCGCGGCAGATCTGGCAGCACGCGGCCGAGGCGACGGCCGTGAGCACCTTCGTGCAAGAACTGGCGGAAAAAGCATATCATCGCCCGGTCACGCGCATTCTCAATGGCATCGACCTGAATCACCGGCCCGAGCAACCGAGCGCGGTGCGGCCCACCCGGCATCTCGTCTTCGTCGGCCGTTTCAACCCGCAGAAAAATCTTCCGTTCCTCATCGGGGCTCTCGCGCGCCTTCCCAAGGACGATTGGCGCGCCACGATCGTCGGCGACGGCCCCGAGCGCGCGGTCGTCGAAGCACTCGTCGAGAAACATCGACTCCGCGAGCGCATCGCGCTCCCCGGCTGGCAATCTACGTCGCAAGTCTCCGACATCCTCGAAGACGCGGACATTCTCTGCATGCCCTCCACGAGCGAAGGCATGCCCGTCGCCGCCATTGAAGCGCTACGGGCCGGCCTCGCCATCGTGGCCAGCGACATCCCCGGCGTGCGTGATGTCGTCGAACACGAGGTGAATGGCTATCGTCTGCCGCTCGATGATACCTACGCACAAAAGCTCGGCGGCCTGCTCGAAAGCGATGAGACTTTACAAAAGATGAAACAAGCGAGTTGGGAAAAGGCGCGCGAATTTGATATCACGGCGATCGCAGACCAGTATGAGAACGTGCTGCGCAAGGCGGCCGCGATTCCAGATCGGTAACATGGCCGCCAAATACCAATCCTCACTCACCTCGCCGCAGATTCACGGCTTCGAATGGCCAGAGCCGAGGGACAAAATGGACCGAAGTGTTTTTCACGATATCCTCCACGAGGGCCGATCGATCCTCACCGTCACTCCCGATGCCAAACGTCCGGGAACACCGTGCGACCTGGCTTATTCGGTCGGATGCTATCTCAACCTCATCCATCCCGAATTCCTCATCATGGGCGTCTCCAGCGAGGCGAGCTTCCAGCTTTTGAATCTGCTCTTCGCGCAAGTGGAAGCGGGCGAACATTTCTTCGAGGATCACCCGCTGACTTACGACTTCGGCCGCGGTGAAACGAAGCTCGTCACGAAGTTCGTGCCGCAGGAACGCTACGAAAACAATCTGACCTACGCCTGTTGGTTTTATCGATCGCTCCTTTGGAACCTCCCACCCATCGCCACGCATAAATTTCCCGTGCTGCAGCTCTTTTGGCCGGATTCCGCGGGATACTATCCGTGGCACCCCGCCTGCGATCCGCAGGTCAGGAAGGTGCAAATGTTGGATGAGTATCGTCTGGGGCGGAAGTAACCAGTTCGGCCCCGCTCACGCGCGGTAGACGGCCAGCAACTTCTCCCGAATCTCCACATCGCCGCTGAGGTTCTGTTGCCGCACGTTTTCAATCAACCGCGCGCGCACCGTGACATCCGCCATCTTTTCCAGCGCCGCGGCGAGCGGTTCCGGCGAACGCGGCGGGACGAGAAATCCGTTGAATCCATCGCGCACGACATCAGCGAGTCCGCCGACAGCCGTGGACACCACTGGCCGCTCAAAGGCAAACGCCATATAGGCCACGCCGCTCTGCGAGGCCGCGACGTAAGGCAGCGCGACCACGTGCGCCTGGTTGAACACTCCCGGCAAATCTTCATCCCCGATGAATCGATGAATCACCCGCACATTCGGCATCTGCGCCACCTCGGGCGATAACTCACCTTCGCCCGCGACGAGCAGCGTAAACTTCGCCGGATCGAGCCGCCGAAACGCCTCGAGCAAATACTCCAACCCCTTGTAGGCCAGCAATCGTCCGAAGAAGAGCACCACCAACGGGCCCGACTCCGGCGGCGGCTGTTTCGCGCGCGCCCAGAGCTGATAATTCACATGCGGCAACACATGGGCGCGGGATTGCAGATATTCCGGCAATTGCGCGCGGATCGCTTCCGAATGCACGATGACCTTGCGGAAAAACACCGCTACCATCCACAGGTGCAAGCGCATGAACCCACGCTTCGCCAGCGTCTCGCCCTCGTGCGGCACCGCGTCGTGCAGCGTGATCACCGAATTGAAAAACGCGAAGAGCGGAAACAGCGGCAGCAGGACCGGCAGTTCGCTGTTCAGATGGATGGCGCGCGGCCGCCGGTCCAGAATCGTGCGGACAATCCGCCACAAATCCCCCAAGCCCCACGGCCGCACCGGGTTGAGTCGCACCTGCAGCGCTTCCCCCTCCACACAGCTCCCGTAATTGCGCACATAAATCACCTGTGACGCCGGCGTGAGCGCGTGCATCAGTGATTCCGAGTAATGCTTCATCCCGCTCGTCGGCCAGAGATTGATGAACAGCACGGGGCCGCGCTCGGAGGAAGCGGTCGGATTGGGCGGTGCGTGCATGGCGCGCGAGGTTGCCGATTTTTCTCCGCCAGACAAGAAATGGAAATGTAACATCGATTCTGCTCGCCAAGTTCACGCCGCTTCGGGATTTGTCGCCACCGTTCATGTCTCGCTACGAAAACTTGCGTAATCACCTCGCCGCCCAACCTCACTGCTGGCTCATCACCGGCGTGGCGGGGTTCATCGGCTCGCACCTGCTGGAAGCCCTGCTCAACCTGGATCAGGACGTCGAGGGAATGGACGATTTCTCCACCGGCTCGCGGAACAATCTCGATGAAGTGCGCGCGCGTGTCGGAGAAGAGCGGTGGTCGCGCTTTGCCTTTCGGGAAGAGTCGGTCGCGAATGGCGAGGCGTGCCGCTCGGCTTGCGCGGGAGTGGATTATGTTCTGCATCAGGCGGGTTTTGTCTCCGTGCCGCTGTCCTTGGAAAATCCGCTGGCCTGTCACGAAACGAATGTCACCGGCACGCTGAATATCCTCATCGCCGCACGCGAGTTGGGCGTCCGCCGGGTGGTCTATGCCAGCAGCAGCGCCGTCTATGGCAATGATGCCCGGTTGCCGAAGATCGAGGCGGAAATTGGCCAGCCGCTTTCCCCCTACGGCGCTTCGAAACGCATGGGCGAGATCTACGGCCAGATCTTCGCCGACCAGTTTGGCGTCGAATCGGTGGGGCTGCGCTATTTCAATATCTTCGGCCCGCGCCAGAATCCCGCGGGCGGTTACGCGGCGGTCATCCCGCAATGGATCCGCCGGCTGCTGCACGGCGAGGATTGCGTGATCAATGGCCACGGCGGGATCACCCGCGACTTCTGTCCCGTGGCGGATGTCGTGCAGGCGAATCTCCTGGCCGCCACGAGCGATCTGCCCAGCAAAGCGGCACGCGTCTTCAATGTCGCTCTCGGCGGCAGCACCACGCTCGATCAACTGCACGCTATGCTGGCCAGCGCCACCACCTCCCTCGGCGGCATCCAACCATTACCCCTGCGCTACGGCCCGCCCCGGGAAGGCGATATCATTCACTCCGCCGCGGATATCACCGCCATCCGCGAAGCGCTCGGCTTCGAGCCCAGCACCTCCCTCGCCACCGCCTTGGAGGAAACAACTCGCTGGTACGCCGACCACACGAAAAAGTGAGGTCGGCGATCACACTCCGAATCTGTCTCTTCAAAGATTTATCCAGCCGTTTGCGTCTCTTGGCACGATTCTCGCGGCGGAACTGTTTGGAAAAGTTACCTTGCTGCCCTTGACACGTTCATTTAGCCGGGGATAATTCCTTCCGACCTTGCGATAATAATCCTTACCTCCCGGACACGACCTCTCACCAATGAAACGTTCGATCTCCCGCTTTTTCTTCTTCACGGCTGCCGTTGCGACGGGCGCCCTTTGCTTCGGCCTCTGGTCCGCCAAGGTGCAGGCCGTCACCACCGGGAACGGCCCTTGGTGCCCGCCTAATACTTTGGCCGACCACACGACCACTGTGGATATGTGCTATCAAGGTAAAACGGTGTCGGCGGCACCCTCGACCCAAACTACCTATTTGACCCAAAAGACAGGAACCTGCGGCGCCTGCGGCACCAGTCCCACACCTGAGTCAATTACCCAAGTTCCAGACCTCATTTTTTTAAAGCCCTGTGCCTTGAACCGCGCAGGGCTTTTTTATTCTCCAAAGCTTGGTTTGTTTGCTGCATGAGCATTTTGCTGTTGATTCTTGTCATTCTGTCTCTGTCAGTCACGCAGATGCTGATGGGTGGCAACCACATCGCTTTCTGCCTGCCCGGATACGGCCTTCTCGCCTTGGCTGCGCTGCTCAGTTGGTGGCCCCGGCGGCGCACCCTGATTCCCCGCGGAGCCACGGAATGCCTCGTCGCGGCGTTGCTCTTCTGTGCCTACATTTCCATTCGCGCCCTCTTTTCGCCGGAGCAATACCTGGCGCGCACGGATCTCTACAACGCTCTTGCCGGAGTGCTGCTGTATCTTCTCGTGGCGCTCAATCTCACCTCGGCACGTTGGCGCCTGCTGCTTGTGGGTGCCATCCTCGTCCTGGCGGTGATCAACTGCGCAATCGGAGCGGTTCAGTTTACCAAAGGGGAATTCGTGCCCTTTTCATTCCTACCTCACCCGGTCTACCGCAACCGGGCGAGCGGGTTTTACGGTTACCCAAATCACCTTTCCGGCTTTTTGGAAATCGCGCTCATGTTGGGCCTCGGCGTCGCCTTCTGGAGCCGCTGCGCATCCTGGGTCAAAGTGCTTGCCGGCTACATCAGCGGCGCCACGCTGCTGGGAATCCTCATCACCGGCAGCCGGGGCGGCTACATTAGCACGACGGTCGGTCTGCTGGTCTTCGCCCTGCTCAGCCTGGTGCTGGTCGGCAAGTTGGCTTCGGGGCGTCTTCTCGGCGTCCTTTTCGCCAGCTTGCTGATCATTAGCGGAGTCGCCTGGGGCGTGAAACAGGTCATGTGGAAAAGCTCTTTCCTGCAAACGCGAGCCGAACAAACTCTCACGGTGGATGCCAGCCGCATGCGGCTCTGGCAGGCCGCATGGAAACAGTTCCGCTTGCAACCCGTGGTCGGCACCGGCAGCGGCACCTATCTTTATTACGGCCGTCAATTCCGGAATCCCGCGATTCACACCGACCCGATCCACGCCCACAACGATTATTTCGAGCTGCTCGGCGAATACGGCATCATCGGTCTGATATGCGCCGTCATCTTCGTCGAGACGCATCTCCGGCGCGGGTGGAGCTCATTGACGCGCCGCGTCGAAGAGGGAAGCATCTTCCAAGGCATCGGCAGCAATTCGCTGGCGCTCACCATCGGAGCTCTCAGTGCAGCGGCCGCCTGCCTCACCCATTGCCTGCTGGATTTCAACCTCCACATCCCCGCCAACCTGTTGACCGCAGCGGTGGTTTTCGGTTTGCTCTCCACTCCCGGCGAAGGTCCAGAGACGCATGTTTCAGAGGAAGAGCCGGGACTTTCCCCGCTCCTGCGCCTGGGATTGCCGGTCCTCGGCATATTGACGTTGGTGCGGATCCTGCCCACCGCGCCCGCAGAGTATTTCGCCGAGCGTGCACGAGCGCTCATTGCGCAAGCGCAGCGGCCGGAATCAGTCGATCTCAACATCGCCTTGGAATCCATCGCCCAGCGCGGACTGACCTGGAATCCCCATGACCCATTCCTGCACTATGCCATGGCAACAGCGCTCGCCACCCAAGGTGATCTCGCCTCCGATCCGACGAAGAAGGAGGCATTTTACACGGAGGCCGTGGAGAGTTACCGCCAGCAAGTGGCGGCGGCTCCTGGCGACGTGTACGCTCTTCTCGCGCTCGCGCAAGGCCTGGACACCGTGAAACAATTCGCCGAATCCGAACCGATCTTCGCCCGTGCTGTGGAGCTCGATCCAAAAGGAGGCTTCAGCCATCTCGCCTACGGCCAGCATTTCTTCCTCCAGGACAAACTCGCGGAAGCGGAAACGCAATTCCACCTCGCCTTTGAATTCGGAGCGTGGGAGCCCGCGCGATTCGGCCTGAATCAAGTGCAGGACAAACGGCGTGAGAAGACGGAGGGCGCCTCCCCTGCTCCCGCCACAAATTGAGACGTGTCCGGCTCTGCCCCGAGCTTGCCTATTTTTGAGAAGCGCCCGCCGGCAACGCCTTCAAAGCATTGTCGACCCGCTTGGCAAGCGCTTCGTAGGTCAGCGGACCTTCGACCCGCCGGCCATTGATGAAGACCCCAGGCGCGCCGGGCAGTGCCAGGTCGGTCGCTTCACGGAGACCGGCCGCCACGATTTCGCGCGGTCGGTCCGACTGCAGGCAAGCTTGGAAGCGTTGCGGATCCAGGCCGAGAGAGGAAGCGAGTTCGAGCAGCTTGGTATCACTTAGGTCGCCTCCCTCGTTGAACAGTTTATCATGATACTTCCAAAAGGCCCCCTGCTCTGCCGCGCACTCGGAGGCCATGGCTGCTGGCCACGCACGCGGATGGCCCGCCAGCGGAAAATGGCGGTACAGCATCGCGACCTTCTGGGGAAAATTATCCTCGAGATGCTGGAGGACAGGGGCCAGTTGACGACAGAAGCCGCATTGAAAATCCGAATAGACGACGATTTGCACCGGAGCGTTCGCCGGACCCAGACGATGGGCCGTCGCCAGATCGACCAGTTGCAGGCCAGTCGGCCCCTGCGATTCCATTCCTTTTCCCGTAGCGAATATCAATGTGGGGAACATGGCAAAGAGCGCCAGTGTCCAAGCGGAGGAGGAGGACACGCCGGCCGAACCGGACCCCACCACGGATCTGGCCCGCCAAGCCGTCACCACCGAAGCCGCCACGATCACCGCAGACGTCGTGCACAAAGGACAAAAGGCGTGCAGCTTGAAAAACTGCAAATACATGAGGCCCAGAGAAAACGTCAGGCCGGCCAGCATGACCCAAACCAATACATCCATCAGCCAAAGTCGCAAGCGGAGCGAAGCGATGGCACTCACCGCCAGCCACAGAACAAGGAGAAACCCGTAAAACGCCAGGCCAAACCAAGCCAGGGGGATACCCCGGATGGTGGCAAACTGACTACCGAGAACGGTTTCGCACCCTCCCCGCGGCGGACAAAAAAAGGAATGAAGCCCCGCATCCTTCTGCAACAGCAGAAAACAGAGGCTGACACCCAGCCACGCGAGCAGAGAACCCAAACGCACCGACGGGGGAACCTCCAGCCGGGCGGCAGATGAGGAATCGGGAGTCGACGGTCGAAGTAGGTCTGAATTCCCCATGGTATGCGGATGGTAGGCGGGCAGCCCAAATCCACGCACAAAACAACCGCCTTGTCGCGCAAAACCTCTGTCCGACAAGCCAACCAAAGCGCCACGTCCAACTCGAAAAGCGCCCGTCGTCAGCCCCTCAACCGCTTGGAGAACCATCGCTTAAAATTTACGGCCTCCCCCTGTAAAAAGCTTGATCATGCCACTCTTATCCACATACTCGCGCCAGCTTACGCGACTTTATATCGCGTTCCGATTCAGTACAAGTGAAAAAATTTTACTCGTACTCGCCCGAACAGATATGAAGCGCGGCCGATGGTTTTGCACCGCAAAATCTCAATAATCCATACCGTAACCCTTTTTCTCCACGTGATGAAAGCTGCCAAACGCCCCCCTATCCTCCGCACCTCCGCTGTCGCCCTTCTTGCCTTGGTGGCCTTGTACCCCTCCGCCACGCGCGCCACGACGCTGACTTGGACAGGGCAGGTCAACAATTTCTGGGAAACGAACGCTTTTTCCAGCCCCACCAACTGGAATCCGAACACGCTGACACCCACGTCAGACACGTCGGTCTCCGACCTCATTTTTACCGGCTCCAGAAACACGAACTCAGTGAATGATGGCCCGGCTGCGACGGTGCTCAATTCGCTGACCTTCGACCAGAATGCCTCAAAATTCGTCCTCAGCGGCAATGCGATCCTCATTCAGGGTGGCGGGTTTATCATCAACAATTCCAAAAACCTGCAGGTCATCAGCTTTTCCGACAATGTGGGCGTAGGCGGTATCGAATTTTCGAACACGCCCTTCTTCGGCGGCCCCACTTTCTCGTCGACCACCGTGACGGCGGCGAGCGGGGATCTTCTCATCACGAGCAACATCTCGATTGATAGCCCGCTGGCCCTGACGTTCGACGGCTCGCACAATATCACGGTCACCGGCGTCATCGCCGACACCGCGGCGGGCGGCGGCACGATCGTCAAAAACGGTAGTGGCACACTGACCCTGACCGCCAACAATACGTTGCCCGGCAACACGACGATCAACGCCGGCGTGCTACAGTTGGACGGCTCCCTTGCAAGCCAGCAGACCATTGTCAATTCTGGCGGCACGCTGACCGGTGTCGGCCGGGTCGGCGGCGCGCTCTACAACAACGGCATCGTCGCGCCGGGCGATAATGGCATCGGCACGCTGACCGTGGGCGGCAACTATACTCAAACCAAGAATGGCACGTTGATCATCGAGATCAATGGCAGCAAATCCCACGATCTCGTCGTCGTCGGACAGCGCGCCAACATCGATGGTACTCTGCGCATCGAGAACGTGGGAGGTGGCTCCCTGCTTAAGCCCGGCCAACGAGTGGATATCCTCACGGCCGCCCGCGGCGTCAGCGGCACGTTCAACGATACCACCCACGGCGACACTATCCAGCTGGTCAGTGTAACCTATACTTCCAACGCGGTACAGCTCGAGGGGCTGACGGATCCTTTCGGAAGTTATGCCAAGGGTGCCGGTCTCACGCCAAACCAGATCTCCGTGGCCCAAGGCCTCGACAAAGTCGCTTTCCGCAATACGCAGCCGAAGCTCATTGGCTTCCTGGTCAACGAACCTCTCTCCAATCTCCCGAGCGACTTCGACCGAATCGCGCCGGAAGAGCTGAGCTCCATCTACACCATCGGCGTCGCCCTGGCCAATGTGCAGACGGCCAACCTGCAGCGCCGCACGGAAGACATCCGCAATGGTTCCCACGGCTTCAGCGCCGCTGGCTTCGCCACTGCTGGCAGCGGCCCGCTCTATAGCGGCGGCCTCGCTGGCCCGAACGGCAACGATGGCAAGGAGAGCAAGGAAGTGAAGAATGTCGTCCCCGAAGAGAATCGCTGGGGCGCCTTCATCACCGGCGTGGGTGAATGGGTCAACGTGAGCGGCGACAACAATGCGCGCGGCTACGACGTCACCACTGGCGGCTTCACCGTCGGCGCGGACTACAAGGTCACGCCCAACTTTGCGGTTGGCTTGAGCGCTGGCTACGCCGGCACCGGCACAGACCTCAATCGCGGCAGCCGCGTCTGGGTCAACGGCGGCAAGCTCGGTCTGTATGCCACTTATTTCACCGGCGGCGGCTTCTACGTCGATACCGCGGTCACCGGCGGCTACAACAGCTACGATACCCGTCGGAGCGCCCTGCAGGGCACCGCTCGCGGCACTACCGATGGCGGCGAACTCAACGTGCTCTTCGGCACCGGTTACGACATCAAGTCCGGCAACTGGACCTTCGGCCCGACTGCCAGCTTCCAATACACCTACCTCGGCATCAGCGACTTCACCGAACATGGCTCACTCGCTCCGCTGTCCTTCCGCTCGCAGCATCAGGATTCCCTGCGCACGGCCTTCGGCGGGCGCGTTGCCTACGACTGGAAAATCGGTGGCGTGATCATCCGTCCGGAACTGCGCGCGGCCTGGCAGCATGAATTCGGTGATGACCGTTACGCGATTGACTCCAGCTTCGCTGGTGGCAATGGCGACCTCTTCACTGTCACCGGACCGCGTCTCGGCCGCGACAGCCTGCTCCTCGGCGCCGGCTTTGCCATTCTCTGGAACGACCGCATTTCGACCTACGTCTATTATGATGGCGAACTCGGCCGCGAAAACTACGAGGCGCAAAACGTCTCCGGTGGCGTCCGCGTCTCGTTCTAAAACCCTTTCCTGACGCTCAGGAAAGCAACCACCATTCCGAAAGGACGCCGCACCCGCGGCGTCCTTTCCTTTTGCCCACGAGTCGTGGCCGTCGCTTTCGATCGACGTATCAGCCACCAATCCCGTCGAAAAGGCTCAAGGAGCAAACGGCGACCAGAAGTCGTTCGGAGCCACGTCCGAGAGCGACGCAAAGCTGGCCGAAGCGAGCTTGGGCATGCTGTCCACCGAGAAAGATCCGTCGCTGAAAAGGTTCCCGAGGATGTCCCGGCCATTGGAATTCGCGAGGATGCTGTTGTCCTTGAGATAAGGCCGGATATCGCTCCATCCCGCAGAATCCCCCGCGGATTTGGAGTGCTCGATCGCATAAAGATCGAGCGCGCCATCGATCAGGCGCAGATCGTCAAGGATGCGCGTCGCCTGGGCACGCTTGCGCGCCCGGAAAAAATTGGGCAAGGCAATCGCGGCAATCATCGCAATCAAAGCGACGACCAACATGATCTCGACCAGAGTAAAGGCTCGAGTGGAACGGTAACGGATGGGCGGTTTCATGCCCTTTTCATTAGCAACCAGCAATCCCGGCCCATTACGGAGTAGTGCGTATTTTTACCCCCGGAAAATCCCGGAGGAGGCCGTCGCGCCTTCCTTTAAAGACCTCAAAGCGCCGCACTTCCCTCCCTCGCCCAAAACCCACGAGCAAACTTGTCCGATTAGCGCGTGGCCACAATCCGCTCGACGTATTTGGCCAGCAGATCGAATTCCAAATTCACCAATTCCCCCGCTTTCTTCGCGCGCAGGTTCGTGACCGAAAGCGTATGCGGAATGATCCAGACGACAAAGCTCGGGTCGCGCACTTCCGCCACCGTGAGGCTGATGCCGTCGATCGCGATCGAACCCTTGAAAGCCACATAGCGGGCGAATTCCGCCGGCAACGCGATCTCCAGCCGGTAGTCCGCCTTCACCTGCTCGAAAGCCAGCACACGACTCGTGGTGTCCACGTGCCCTTGCACGAAATGCCCCCCGAGACGCGCGTGAGCCGCGAGGGCCCGCTCGAGATTCACCGGCGCACCGGGGGTGAGAGCACCGAGATTCGTCCGCGCCAAAGTCTCCTCCAGCAAATCAAACGCCAGAGTCTGCCCTTCGTGCGCGGTGACGGTGAGGCAGCAACCATTCACGGCGACGCTATCGCCGAGATGCACATCTCCCGTGACCAGCGGCGCGCGCACGGTGAGCCGCGCTCCCTCCGCGGAGCGCGCGAGCGCGAGGAGTTCGCCTGTTTCTTCGACCAAGCCGGTGAACATAATCTCCAGACGATAGCCGCGCGATCAGTGCAGCGGCGAGATAAACACACGCATGACATTCACGCGGCCGCCGGGGAAATACCACCGCGGCTCGTACTCGAAGCTCCGCTCGCTGGCGCGATAGAAGACCCAGGCCGACTCATTCGGATAGTTCGGGTCGTAGACGGTGAAAGTCATGTTCCCCTGCGCTTCCCGCCGCACGGCGTAGACAACGACGACGTGATTCATGTGCGGAAAACGCGCCAGGTAAATGGCGCGCAATTGCCCACGATCGATCGACTCCGCCAGCCAGCGCGCCGCCGCCGCCTGCCCTGCGCGCAAGTGCCCCATGCACATCCGCCAATTGCCCAGTCGAAAGTAGCTCGGCAGCCAGTTGCCGAGGTCGTCCTTCAGCAACCCCTCGTAAGCCACCGAAAAGTCGTGCAGGTCCACGTAGCCGGGAATGACGATCTTTTCCTTCGGCCCCTTGCTCCAGACCGGGATGCGGCAGACCGCCTTGATGCGCCGGCCATACTCCTCGCGCGAGACGCGCGACTGTTTCGGCTCAAAGCGGGCAAATTGATGAAACTGAATCACCGCGCGGGAAAGGACGAAACACCGATGGGCGAACTCCACCGGCTTGTCGCGATGGCTGATGTGCAGGACGCCTTGCTCGTCCACGCCGTACTGCCAGAGCGTGTCGTTCGAGAAGGCGAAGGTGTCCCGATGGAGGTTGAAGTCGGTGGCGGCCCGGGCGGAGGCCACGGCGCACAGAACGAGGAACAAAATGCAAAGGCGTTGTTTCACGAAGGGCTCACGAGTCGCCGCAATCAGGCCCACTTGTCAACGCCACAGCGCAATTTGCCCTCGATTCGCCCTTATTTGGCGCGTGCAATTGCCGGAAACGAAGGCATTTTCACCGCCAATCAACGCATGAATCCAAGTCCCGAATTTCCGACGGCTAACGGTCGTGTCCGTGTCGCGCCGCTGGCGGAAGTACGAGAAATGGATGCCTGGCAGCAGGGTCTGCGCAACCACACCAAGGATCACCGCTATTACGAGATCGTCGCTGATACGCTCGGGTTCGATTGCCGCGCCTTCGTGCTGGAAGATTCCAGCGGGCGCGTGCTCGCTACCCAGCCTTTCTTCTTCGTCGAGCAAGACTTGGTCGTGACGGCGCCCGCCTGGATTCAAGCCCCGGTCGGATTCGTGCGACGGGCGTTTCCAAGCTTCCTGCGCCTCAAGATGCTCATGCTCGGCTGCGCCGCGGGCGAAGGCAGCCTCGTCCGGACGGAAGGCCCGGCGGCTCTCGTCGAAGCCTTGCGAGCAACGGTGCTGAAAGCGGCGCGCGCCTTTGGCGCGAAGCTGGTCGTGTGGAAGGATTTTCCCTCCGGCGAACGGACCGCGCTGAAAAGCCTGCGCAGCGGCCCCGCGGGCACGCGCTATGTGCAGATCGCCAGCATGCCGGCCACGCGCATGAATTTCGACTTCGCGACCTTCGATGAATACCTCGAGCGCCGTCTCAGCCGCGTGACCCGGAAGAGCGTGCGCCGCAAATACAAGGTGCTGGCCGATGCGCCCCCGATCACGATGACGGTGACGAACACCCTCGGGGAAGAAATGGACGAAGCTCTCGCCCTCTATGAGCAAGTCTTCGCGCGCTCCTCGCTGCAGTTCGAACGCCTCAATCGGGAATTTCTCCGGCAACTCAGCGCACGTCTGCCGGAACGGGTGCGCTATTTCCTCTGGCGGCAGGAAGGCCGACTGGTCGCCTTCAGTCTTTGTCTCGTTCACGACGGCGCGATCTACGACGAATATCTGGGCCTCGACTATCGCATCGCCCTCGACCTGCACCTCTACTTCGTCACCTTCCGCGACGTGCTCACCTGGGCGCTCAGCCAGGGGTTGAAATCGTATTGCTCCACGCCGCTCAGCTACGACCCGAAGTTTCACCTCGGTTTCGATCTCGCCCCGCTCGACCTCTACTTCGCCCTGCCCTGGCCGTGGATGAACGTGCTCGCCCAGCCGTTCATGCGCTACATGAGCCCGACGCGAGCGGAACCAGTCCTCGCCTCCTTCGCCAACGCCAGCGAGATGGAACCCGCGATGTAAAGCCGCCCCCCGCACCGGGCTTTGTCATTCGACATTCGTCATTCCCTTGTCCCGCCTGCTCAACCCCTATCTTCAGCTCGTCTTCACCGTCGCGCTCGTCACCATCGCCGAACTGCTCCTGAAACAAGGCGCGATGGAAACCGCTCCAGCGAATGCCCATTGGCTGGGCCTCTCGTCGCTCCCCTCGCCTCACGTCTGGGGCGGCGCCGTCCTGCTCGTCCTCAGCAGCATCACCTGGATTTTCGTCCTGCGCGCGCTGCCGCTCTATCTCGCTTTCACCCTGAGCAGCGTCGTGCATGTCACCATCCCGGTTTGTTCCTGGCTAGTGCTCGGGGAAAAGATTCTGGCCACGCGCTGGGCGGGCATCGCACTCGTGCTCACCGGCATCTGGATCATCGCCCGGCCGGCCAGCAAGGTGGAGGAAAGCGCGTGAGCGGCAGGCTGCTCGGGCTGCTCATCGGCTGCCAGGTGATTCTCGTGGTCAGCCAGCTTTTCCTCAAGCACGCCATGAATCTTTACACGCAGACGCCCAAGCCATGGCCGCGCGTCATTTTCTTCGGCGGCCTTTTCATCGCGGCGATGACGCTTTGGTTCCTGCTCTGGCTCGGCTTTTTGCAAGTGATGCCGCTGAGCAAAGTATTGCCTTGGGAAGGCCTGAGCCCCGTGCTTCTCGTCCTCGGCGCGGCCCTCTTCCTTCACGAAAAAGTCTCCAGCGCCGCGTGGCTGGGCATCGTGTTCATCTCCGTCGGCGTAGTGCTGGTCTCGCTGAGCTAAAACCGGGGGACGCGCTCCGGCGCGTTCCCACTCTTTACGCGATCAATTAGAGAACACGCAGGAGCGTGTCCCTCCGCTCTATCGCTCCGCCGCAGCGAGCTCGACCGTTGAGCGTTGGAGCGAGTGCTTGATGAAATTCGCGCCGAGGTCCCAGATCGGGCCGGGGAAGCTGCGGCAATCCGCCAGCACGGAATCGAGGGCGGTGACGAATCGATCGATCTCGCGTTCGCCGATGATGAGCGGCGGCAAAATCTTGATCACGTCCATCGCATGTCCCGCAAGCTGGGTGAGGATGCGATGCCGCTGGAACAGCGAGGTCACGAGCATCTGCGCAAAGAGCTCGCGCTCGACCTTGTGCAACAGCTTCCAGCCCATGCGCGCGGACAGTTCGCTTGGCTCGTGAAATTCGATGGCGATCATCAAGCCCTTCCCGCGCACCTGCTTGATGAGCGAATGCTTCTTCTTCAGCTCTTCGATGCGGGCGACGAGCTTCGCGCCCATTTCCTGCGCGCGCTCCACGAGGCCTTCATCGTCGAGTACCTGCAACGTCGCCAGACCACAGGCCATGGCGAGGTTGTTGCGACCGAAAGTCGAGGAGTGCACCACGCAACGATCCAGGCGGCTGAAAACCTTCTGGTAAATCGAGCGCCGCGCAACCACTGCCGCGACCGGCACATAGCCACCGCTCAGTGATTTCGCGACGGTGATGATATCCGGCTCCAGCCCCCAGTGCTCGAAGCCCCACCACTTGCCGGTGCGGCCGAGACCGGTCTGCACTTCATCGCAAATAAGCAACGTGCCGTACTTGCGGCAGAGCTTCTGCGCTTCGCGATAGTAATCGTCCGTCGGATAGTTGACGCCCTTGCCTTGCACCGGCTCGACGATGAACGCGGCGACGTCCTTGCGCGAGAGGTGCTGTTCGAGTTCGGCGAGATCGCCCATCTTCACCCGCACGCAATTGTCGAGCAACGGTCCAAAACCTTCACGGAAATGTTCGTCGCCCATGACCGACAACGCGCCATTCGAAAGCCCATGGAACGAGCTGTGCAGCGAGATGAGCCCCGCGCGCCCCGTGGCGGCCCGGGCAAATTTGATCGCGCCTTCGTTCGACTCCGCGCCCGAGTTGCAGAAGAAAACCGCGTCGAGGTGCGGCGGCAGTTTCTTGAGCACCGCCTCGGCGAGCAATCCGCTGAGCAGCGAGCAATCCATCTGCACCATGTTCGGCAGGTCCATGTCCAGCACGTCGGTGATGGCCTTCTGGACGACCGGATGGTTGCGGCCGATGTTAAACACACTGTAGCCGCTGAGAAAATCCAGGTAGTCGCGCTCGTCCAGGTCGTAGAGATACGCGCCTTGCGCCCGGGCGTAGACTTGATTGAAGCCGATAATCTGCTGCACCCGCACCAGAGTGGGGTTCAGGTGCTTCTCGTGCAGTTTGTAGTTTTCACCCAGGCGAGCGGTGATGAGGCTCTTCAGGTCGAGCGGCATGTCGGCGCGCACAATACGCGGTGTTTGCCGAATGGCGAGCGAAAGTCTGTTTTCTGCAGGGTGTTTAAGATGAATGGAAATTCAGTTTCCGCGCGGCGAGAGAGCCGAGGACCCGTCCAGGCTCACGCGGAGAACACGGCACGCCTCTCTCAACCCGGCGCACCCCAAACCAAGAAATTTTTAAACGCAGAGGCCCCAGCGCGGCGAAGCCGCAACCAAAGAATTTTTAAACGCAGAGGCCGCAGAGGCGCAGAGAAGAAGTGTCGAGGGGCAGGTGGAGTAAAACCGCGAATGAACGCGAATAGGGCGGCAAACGCAGTTTTCTATTCGCGTTTATTCGTGTCCATTCGCGGTTAAAAAATTTCCGCAAGCTGCGGACACTTTTCGGGTTAGCACTGCAGAGACGCAGAGAAGGAACCAAAGAGAACCGCGAATGGACGCCAATGAACGCGAATAAGGCGGCAAACGCGACTTTCTAGTCGCGTTGATTCGCGTCCATTCGCGGTTTTTCAGCCCCCTGCGCCTCTACACTTCTTCTCTGCGCCTCTGCGGCCTCTGCGTTTAACTCCTTTGGCGGCATTTGCCGCGTGGCGCGCTTCACTTCGGCGCTGTTGTATTCAGCGCTGGCGGAAGGGTCAGTTTGTTCTTCGCCCAATCCGGATTTGCCGTCGCCTCCCAAATGCGCAGGTGCCGCACCGCGCCCTCCACACCGGAGACAAACATCACGCTGCGCTTCTGCTCCCCGATGAGCGGGTGCTCGCCGGTCAGGCTCTTCCCATTCAACGTGCCGACCATTTCGTCGCCGAGAATCTCAAACGTGACCTTCTGCCATTCATCGAGCGGGATCGGCGTCTTCAGCGCGCCGAGCGGCACGGCGACGTCCGGCCCAGCGTGGTCGTTGTCGTCCTTCTGAATGCGCATCCCGGTTTCGTTCAGGAGAATGCTGCAGACGTAATCCTTGTTGTCCGTGGTGCGGATGGCGAAGGAGCGGCTCTTGCGTCCGTCGAGCGGCACGTTGTGCATGCGCACTTCGCAACTGATGACCACGTCCTTGAAATCAAACCCGATCGACGCCGTGGCCGGGTGATGCATCTCCGGATTCTCCGTTCCCCGGAACAGGCCGTCGACCACCTCCCAGTGCCCGCCTCGCGGCACCACATTGCAGCGCCAGCCTTTGAATCCACTGGCAAACGCTGCCGTGCTGCCTTCGGGCGGCGGGAGCGGTTTGGTGAAGTCTTCACTCACCAGCAGCTTGCCAGGCTTGGTCATGAGCGTCGCGGGCAGATCCTCGGCGCGGACGCTGATGGCAAGGACGGCAGTCAAAAGGAGTGGGAGAGCGGATTTCATGGGATTGAATTCTTAATCTTAATCGTAGTCCTAATCTTAATCTCAATCCCATCTCTGAAGAGTAAGATTAAGATTAGGATTAAGATCGAGGACCATCCGCCTTACCGCTTCTCCTCCGGCCAGTTCAGATACTTGTGCAGGAACTCAAACGTCCCCTGCCCATGGATCGTGTGGCCGCCGTTGAAGAACTCGATCGCGGTGCGATCGCCGAGGCCGAATTGATCATAGAACCAGCGCGTCTTGGCAAACTCCGAAGCGACCCACGGATCCGGCGCGACCTGGTCGTGATGGCCACGCTCAGCCATGAACGGCCGGGGGAACATGAGATAGGTGAGCTCCGCGTAGCTGAAGGTATTGCCCATGTTGAAGTAGGGCATCTCCCACTCGTCGGTAAACATGAAGCTGTGTTTGTCATCGGTCGAAGCCACCTTGCGCGGCCAGTCGTTGAAATCGCCCGAGCAGATCGACAGGCAATAGCCCTCCAGCACCGTCGGGATGCGCACCGCCGATTCGCCGCCATAGCTGAGTCCGTAAAAGCCGATACGCTTTGCATCCACAAAGGGCAGCGACCCGAGCCAGTTCAGCCATTGCTGATGATGCCGGATGATGACCGAGAACATCGACAACCCGATGGTGTTGCCCTTGCGCGAGAGCGTCCGGTAATACGCTTCCTTCTGATACAAATTGTGCGGCGCAAAGGTGATGAATCCTTGTTCCGCTAGGCGCGCGGCGAAGTTGCGATACGCCGGTTTGTCGCCCGCGATGGTATCCTGCGGGATGCCATGCCGTCCGTGCTGACAGACCACGACCGGCCGTTGTTCGCCGGGCTTCAAGTCCTTCGGCACGCACAGGATGCCCCAGGCGAAACCTTCGCCACCGACATCGACCACGACCTCGTATCCCGTCCACTTCGGCTCATCGTAAATCTTGCGTGTGCGCGGATTCGGCGGCGGTAGCGTTTCATCGATCTTGCCGATAACGTCCCGCCAAAACACATCGCGCATCTTCGCGGTAATCGGCAACGGCCGCTCGGGTGAGAAAGGCTCGAACCCGTAGGCCAGCGTCCAGGCTTCGTTTTGATATTCGGGCAATAGCTGCGAGAGCCACAGGCGATCGCGCACCCATCCGGAGTGACGGACCAATCCCTGCACGTGGGCCTCGAGTTCCTTCACCTGTCGCAGTTGCCGCGCCGCCGGATCGAAACCTTGGCGCTGATCGTGGGGCATTTCTTTGGAGAGCTGCATCCAATCCACCGGCGCGCCCAACATTTTGACCAATCCCCCCAGGGCGGAATCGGAACCCATGGTCTTCACCGCCCGTCCCTCGGTGCCGGAGACCAATCGGCGCGGCTGAGTCTCAGGGGGAACGAGCTCCTTGATTCGCAGGTATTCGGCCTCCACTTCTTTCGCGGATGGAGTGGTGAGCTTGCCCGGGGCGGCACAGTTTTTTATCCCCGCTTGCGCCGGCGGCGGACCATCCACGGCCGGCTCGGCGCTGTATTCCACTACCAGGCCGCGCGGCGCGATGAGCGCGGCGATCTCGGCATCGCCAAATTCCTTCAGCAGTCCCCACACGTTGCGATAGATCGGCTCTTCCCAAGTCTGCTGCCGCGACTTGAAATAGCCGCTGACCATCGTGGCCTTGATGAGTTCCCCGCCCTGCCCGACCGATGCGGCGCTATAGAAGGCAACGAGGCCGCCCTCGCCATAGCCCACTGCTCCCACCGGTACTCCCTGCGCACTCGCCCATTTTGCCGCGGCGAGGACCTTGGCTACTTCGTAGCCGATGATGTGCTCGCCCATCATGAACGCCTGGCGGTAGATCCATTCGCGATGCGGCTCGTTCGTCTTCGCGTCGATCCATGGGGTATTGGAGCCCGCATCGCTGCGATCGATCAACATCGGCACGATGACGCCGAAACCATTTTCTGCGAGACGCCGGGCGAACTGCGATTCCGGCGGTACGCCCGCGGCGAGACCGCAGAGCTGCTCGGGCGTCTGATCCGCGTCCGGCAGAGCGATGATGTAGGCGCGCGGTTTTTCGCGCGGCACGAGCAGGAGCCCTTCCGCGTGGATGTCTTCGGTCGCCTGCCAACGCACCTGCCACACGCGATAGCGCGGCGTTTCCGCGACCAGCCCGGGCGAGGCGTCCTGGCTGAACGCCGCCGGACTCGCATCGTCCCCGAACCGCTCCATCTGCACGGGTTCCTTGATTGGAGGCACGTTCAATAGCTTCCGAAAATCGGCCCGCAGTGAATCGTTCACGGCGTGCAGCGGCCAGTATTTCGCCCGCTGCGCCGCGGAGTCTTCGATGCGCTTGTCCATGTCGCGCAGGGCGGCCTCGTGCATCTTGGCTGAGAGATCGCCGGTCCAGGTGAGTGGTGGCGTGCCGGGGAGCGTGACGATGTCGTCGGCCAGGGCGGCGAACGCGAAGACGAACAGTCCGGAAAGGAGAACGGAGAGTTTCATGGGAGGGACGGGAAGGTTGCCGGGCGGGCAGCGCGGCGGCGACTGCAAAAATAGAGCGGATTTAAAACGCAGAACCGCAGCCAAACGGTTTCCGATTGAGGAGGAGAGGAATCACGCATGGACGCGAACGGGCAAGAATAGAGGAGGACGATGACTGCGTTTTCCTATGCGCGTCCCTTCGCGGCTTTTTAGCCCAGCCCCTCTTCACTTCTTCTCTGCGCCTCTGCGGCCTCTGCGTTAAAAAATTCTTTGGTCGGGGGGCCACCTACGGCACGCGCCCCAGGCCGAACTGGTCGCCATTGCGCACCGGTTGTCCATTCGCAAAATCGATCTCCAGCAATTTCTCGCTGGCCACGTGATGGCCTTGCTCATCCTCGAGTGTGGTGAGGACGCGATGGGTGGCGACGTCGGCGACTTCGCCACTCGAGGGATACGCGTATTTTCCATCGATGCTGAAGGTGATCCAACCGGGATCGTCGCGGACCTCGATGCTGCCGAGTTGTTTCGGCGGCATGACGGTGGCGTCGAAATAATGCATGCGCTGGTTGTGCCCATCGCAGACCCAGAGCTCCCGTTCATCCGGCGTGAGGCCGATGCCGTGGCTCGGACAGCCGTGCCGTTTCACCAGACCCATGGAAAAGCCCTGCACCTCCACGCGATACAGTTTCTTGCCCGTGACGAGATCGCCGATTTCAAAGCCGAGCAATCCATTGATATTCACGAAGCAGAGTGTGCCTTTGCCATTCACCGTGTAGGGACGAATGGCAGAGGCGAATGGCCCGACTTCATTCACAATTTCGCGCGTCGCAGTATCGACGACCCGTAGAAGCGGCGAATGCAGGCCCGCGAGGTAGGCGTGCCGGCCCGTGGCGTCGACGATGGTGTTGTGCGCGCCGGCGTTCGGCGTATCGAGATGCTTGACGATGTCGCCGGTGGCTGCGTCGACGACGTTCCAGAAATCTTTCTCGAACGACGGGAGATAGATGTCCTTGCCATCGGGCGTGATGGACATGCGATCGCAGCCACCCTCGTAGGGCTTTTCCCACAACACTTTGTCCGTGACGAGATCGAGGCAGGAGAGTGTGTGCGTGGTGGAGATGAAAAGCCGCTTCGTGGCTGCATGGGCGCAGATGCCCTTCACGTTGCGCGGCAGGCCTTTTTCATCGAGACCGCCGAAAGGGATGCGGCGGACAAAGCGGTACTCGTGATCCATGTCGAACACGAGCACGCCGTGGCCGCCCCAGGAGAGGTCGTTGCGAATGCCCGGTGTCGCGACGTAGAGCAAATGCGATTCGCCTTCCGCAGCGTGGATGGGAAATGGGGCGAGGGCGCAGAAAAGAAGGAAGAGCAGCAGTTTCATTGTGAGGTGGGGGAAATGATCCCGCGGAGCGGGAACGAAATGCGGAGTGCGGAATGGCAGATGGACGATGGCAGATTGTCGACTCTGACCGCGCACGATGGCAATCGCGCATTCATTCCCACCCCGCGGGATCATTCGTCATTCGTCATTCCCCAATAAATCGCCTCTCCGCGAGTTATCCCCTCACATCCTCATGAAATCCCTCCTCTCCCTCGCCGCTCTGCTCAGCGTTCTCGTCCTGCCGCTCTCGGCCGAGGACGCCAAGCCGCTGCTCAACACTCCCGGCAAAGTGATCAGCGCTCCCGATTTGAAACAACCACTCGGTCCGGAATGGTCCGTGGCCAAAGGCAAATGGGATCCGTCCGACGGCGTGCTCAAGGTCACCAACATTCCCGACGAAAAACACATTCCCGTCCTGCATCTCAAGACTGGCCCGACGCCGCTCATCTGGGAATGCGAATTCAAGTTCAACGACGGCAAATCCTTTCTCGTCGGCTGCGACGCGCAGAAGCACGTCGGCCGCGTGATCATCGCGCCGAAGAGCTTCAGGATCGCCGAGGACTCGACCGAAGTGAAAGGCAAGACCCCGAGTCACACGTTGCAGGAAACCGCCGTGGACTTGAAGCCCGACGCCTGGCACACACTGCGCGTGGAATACGCCGGCGACAAGATGGCCGCCCGCCTCGACGGTCAGGACCTCACCGCCCAGCACGAATATCTCGCCACGCCGAAGGTCCGCTGGTGGTTCGCCGCCGCGGATACCGTGCAGATCCGCAACGTGAAGGTCACGGAAGGCCAGCCGCTGGCTTCCGGTGCGGCTAAATAACTCGCGTCGTCATTTCGACTCAAACCGCGCCATGGTTTCCCAGCCATGGCGCGTTTTCGTTTCACCCTGATTCATTTACTACGGATTGGTAAGATTCGGCGCCCACATTTCCGGGCGCAGCTCGGGTGTTTTGCCATCCGCAGGGAAGGACGCTTTCACCGCTTCGTGCAATTTCGCAGATAGCTCCGCGACCACTGCGGCCTCGCTGGGATCGTCGGCGAGATTGGTAATCTCTTTGGTGTCCGCTTTGTGGTCGTACAACTCGCGGCCTTCCTTGCCTTCGTCCCATTCGGTGTAACGCCAGCGATCGGTGCGAAGACTGTAGCCGAAGAAACGGTGGACATTGTCCCCGACCGAAGGGCTGGCGCCGAAGCGCTTGAAACCGCCACCCCGCACCACTTGCGTGAGCGCCCAGCCGCGGCCCTCGACCGACACATCCTGAAGAGTGGGCGCGAGGTTCTGACCTTGTAAATTGACCGGCGTTTTCACCCCGCAAAGGCCAGCAAGCGTGGGATAAAGATCGATCAACCCGACGGGCGAAACAGCTACGCCGGGCTTCGTGACACCCGGTCCAGCGACGATGAGCGGCACACGCGTGCTTTCCTCAAAAAGACTCTGCTTCTGCCACAAGCCGTGCTCGCCGAGATGATAGCCGTGGTCGCTGGTGAAGACGACGATGGTATTATCGCGCAGACCGAGCCGGTCGAGCGCAGCAAGCACGCGTCCCGTCTGCGCATCCATGAAGCTCACGCTCGCGTAATAGGCCTGCCGCGCCTGGCGGCGAAGATCGTCGGTCAGCTTGTCCTGCTCTTTCTTGTAACTCATCAGAGCCGCCTTCGGCACGTCCTTCTGGTCTTCGACGCGCGCCGGCAAAACCGGTACCTGCTCCTTCGGATACAAATTGAAATACGTCTCGGCGCGACATACGGCGTGTGCGGACGGAAGAAGCCAACCGCGAGAAAGAACGGTCGCTCCGGATGTTTCGCGCAACGCTCGAGGATCCACTCGGCGTCGGCCGCCTCTATGCCGTCGGTATGCTTTTCGTCGGGACTGTCCGACGCATGCCAGCTCAGCGTTCCGCCAAAGCTGCCGGGCGTGAGGCTGTAGATGAGCGGTTCCTCGTCGAGACGATCCACGCCGGCAGGATTGGTCTCCACTTCCCACGATGCCGGATCGTCGTGGCCATTGGTCCCGATGGAAGCCGGCACGTTGTAGTGAAACAGCTTGCCGATGCGTGCGGCGAAATAGCCCTGCTGCCGGAAGGCTTGTGGCAGGCTGACTTGCGAGGGAATCGTCTGCCGGAAAATCTGCGCGTTCGCGAGGATCCCGGTGCTGTTCGGATACAGACCGGTGAGGAAGGAATTGCGGCTCGGTCCGCACAAGGAAAAGGCGCAATAGGCGTGATCGAAACGCACCCCACGTGCGGCCAGCCGGTCGATGTTCGGCGTCTTCATCTCCGGCCGGTCGTAGCAGCCGAGACTGTTGTTCAGATCATCGGCGATGATGAAGAGGACATTCGGGCGCTTCGCATCGGCGGCCCGCAAAATGCCCGGGAAGACGACAGCGATGAGAAAGACCCATAGGGATCGATGGACGTGGCGGAAGACAATGGAGGGAAACATGGGATTGAGGGAAAACAGCGTCCGGAGCCAGGGGGATCACCGTCGGCCCAAGCTCACGGTGGCTTGCTTATACCATCCGCGGAACGGTTTGCGATCCGCAAAACACGCTCATCCGCTTCTCAGCGATGCCGGTTGATCCGCTTCCGAGCAACCGAACCTATCGCCCCGTTGTCAAAATTCGCGTCGATAAAAGGACCAGATGGCAAGGTGAATGCTGTAGTGTAGTACGCTACACAACTCATATCGCGTAACACCACGTAGTTTAAACCAATCCATCGCAATGCATATCCAACTCCATAAACGCCGCGGCGGCTTCACCCTCGTGGAAATTATGATCGTGGTCGCGATCATCGCCCTCCTCGCGGCCATCGCGGTGCCGAACTTCCTGCGCGCCCGCAAGCGTTCGCAGGCCACCCGCATCCTCGAAGACCTTCGCATCATTGACTCCGCGATCGACCAGTACGCCATCGAAAACAACAAGTCCTCCGGCGATACCGTCGGCTGGACCGACATTCAGAAATACCTGAAGAACGGTTCGGTCCTCTACAATTCCGGTGGCACCGACCTCCTTGGCGGCCAATACAGC
Source organism: Chthoniobacter flavus Ellin428 (assembly GCF_000173075.1). Classification (GTDB taxonomy): domain Bacteria; phylum Verrucomicrobiota; class Verrucomicrobiia; order Chthoniobacterales; family Chthoniobacteraceae; genus Chthoniobacter; species Chthoniobacter flavus. The sequence continues at coordinate 48,097 of NZ_ABVL01000030.1, read as the reverse complement.
GGGGGCACCTTCTCGGTCGATAATCTGCCGAAACTCAACTCCACGACCTTCGGCAAGCTGTCCGACGTCGCTCCAAGCGACTTCTGGTCGCCTTTCTATCCCTGATCTCACGGACTTCGATTTCGAAGGGGGTTTGTTGAGCCCGTTTCGCAGTCCGTATCTGCAACGCAGGTCGACATCTGTGGCGCGTGGTTTTGCGCCATCGATCTCCTGACAAACCACAGCTTCGGTTTTCGTGCCCACCCTCTCCGCGGGGGTGGGCATGTTCTTTGAGGGGGACATCGGCTCTGGAAACGCCACCAGCGCCGGCCAACCGCATTCTTCAAACCCAGCGTCCGCTCATCTACGAAACCGGTTCGTGTGTCTGGGCGAAGCCTCAATATCAATCAACATTTCGGGTTCCCCCGGAGCTTCAACCTGCTCAGCCGGCATCGGCGTGGCTTCGGGAGCAGGCTGGGAAACATCTTCCGTGACCGTTTCCTCGAGCAGTTCTCTCAGCCGCCGATTCTCGGCCAGGCTTTGCTCGTATTGGCTTTCCAGCAACTTGATTTGTTTGTCCAGATCCTCGTCCCAGGAATCAACCGGAACGCCCATCTTTTCCAACCGGCTGCGCATGAAAACGAATGCCGTATATTGCCGGTCCATCTGGACCTGCAACGCGCTGACCTTCCCTTCGGCCTGCTGCCGTGCCTCCTGCGCTTCCGCCACTTCCTTCGCCGCGAGTCGGATGGCCTCCAGCAGGGAGTCACGTTCCGAAGTAAATTGCTCGCTCATAGTTTTGGGGAAGATGGCTAAAAAATCGAGCAGTGCTCATGCCACCCTGAGGCACTATCCATGAGCCCGATCCCCCCTAAATGTCCGCCGAGAGGTGTCATCTTTGCCCCTCATCCCCTCCATCGCACACGTGCCGCGGCAGCTTGCTTCGCGGCGCGTTCAGCGAGTTGGGTTCTCAGCCTCCGATTTTCCTCCTGCTTTTGCGCGCAGAGGGCCTGAAGGGATTTGATTCGCTCCTCTTTTTCGGTTCCTTCGGATTGCTCCCCGCTGCCCGGCTTCTCCAGACGGCGCCGCATGGATTCCAGTTTCGCTTCCTGCGCGCGGATCTGGCCCTCGATCGTGGCGACTCTTCCTTCGGCCTCCTTCTGCATTTTCCGCGCGCTGGCGACTTCCTTTTGCCCCAGCTCGAGAGCCTTCCGGAGAGAATCACATTCCGAAGTGAGTTTGTTTTGCATGGGGAAAGCTCCTCAACAATTGCTGTTCAACACAACCCATCGCGAGGAACGTAGCGCCCCTTTTAGCGAATCCCCTCCAGGGTGCCAACGGGAATTCGCCGCTGGCATGGCCCCGATGACGACCTGTCCTTTGCCGGCCTCGGCGGATTTGCTTGCCGCCCGCCGAAATCCCCGGATAGTGATGCCTTCTCGAAAAACGGGGCGTAGCTTAGCTTGGTAGAGCGCTTGGTTTGGGACCAAGAGGTCGCAGGTTCGAATCCTGTCGCCCCGATTTTCGTCGAACTGCGCCGGGCAGGCCTGGGGCGCGCCCGGCGTATCGCGCTTTTGCACCAAGCGTATTACCTTCTTCCCATGAAGACGTTGACGGTCAAGATCCCTTCTCCCCTGTTCGTGGAAATCGCCAGCGCGGCGAAAGCTCGCAAGACATCGAAATCGGTGATCGTGCGCGAGCGGTTGGCGCAAACCGCTCGCCCATCTGCTTCCTTGTGGGATCAGATGGAAGATCTAGTGATCGAAGGCGACGAACTGCCAAAGGATCTTTCGCCAACAAGGAGCATTTAAAGAGCTGTGGCAAAAACCGTTCTGATCGCTCCTGACACCTTGGTGATTCGGGAAATTACTTTCCAGAAACGCTCTATTCTCCCGCCGCGATGAACTCTACCAGGTCGCGGATTTCGCGTTTGCTCAGGATCAAGCCGAAGGCCGGTGGCATGGGGCTGGGGAGCGGGGTGCGCTCGACGATGTCTTCGATGAGCACCTTGCGTTTCTTGCCATCCACCACGGACGTGACGGTGACGTCGTGGGCGTTTTCCTGCTGCATCACGCCGGAGATTTCCTCGCCGCCCTTGAGCTTGAGGAGGGCGCTCGCGTAGCCGGGAGCGATGACCGCATTCGGGAGGATGATGGACTCGAGGATATTCATGCGCTCGGCGGAATGCCGGAGCCAGACGAGTTCCGGCCCGATCTGGCCGCCCTCTCCATTTACCGAGTGGCAGCGGATGCAGCCGGCCTCCGGCTTTTTCGCAAAAATCTGCCGGCCGGCTTCGCCGTCGCCCCCTTTCAAGCACTCGCGAAAGCGGTAGAGCGGATCCCCGGATTGATCGACTTCACCCTGGTGTTTCGCAACCCGGGCTTTGATTTCGAGGTTGCTACGTTTCGCCGCGGCCTCCCACAGTTCCAGCCACAATTCGGCTGGGAGATCGCCCGCCTCGTAACGGTCCAGCTGCTCGAGCAAAACTTTGTCCGCCGCGGAATCCGTCTGATCGCCCAGGCGCACGAGCGCCTTTTGCTGGGCGTGGATCCGACCCTTTTGCAATAGCGCCTCGTCCTCCACAACCGGACGCTTCGGCTCGTGTTCGGCATCCAGAGACGATGCCCACGCTCCGGCACTCGCGCCCCATTGGAAGGCGACGCAGGCCATTCCTGTGGCGATCATTTGGAGCAGGCGGCGCATAGCGGGAACACTACCCTAAGGCGCGCTGCTAGCCACCTTGGCCGGGGCCGTGATCGCAGGATCGCTCGCACGCTCCGCCGTTTTTGCCCGCCAATAGTCGGGTAGATTCGGCTTTGTCTCCCGCAGGATTTCGAGAATTGCCTGCCGATCGCTGGCCGCGATTTTCGCGAACTGCGGATTCGTGTCGCTGCCGGTGAGGATATCGTAGAGTCGCTGCAACAGGTGATCGCGCATCACCGTGGGGAGAGCGTCGAAGGCCGGGGAGTAGATGAGATACGAACACGGGTAGCGGAACATGCGCGTCTTCATGTCGAGGTCGCGCAAGGAGCGTCCTTTCGAATCGCGTTTCGCCTCGGCCAGGAAGTCTTTGACGTATGCGGATCACCGACCAAGGGCGCGGTCAGCGGTGTTTCCTCAGTGAAGAGCAGATAGCGCAGGAAGGCATCCTCCTGACTCTTGAGATAGCGGATGTGCCCATACATCGACATCATGATGCGCGTCTCGTAATTCAGCCGCGTGATGTAGTTATGCATGTGCGTCTGGTGCTCGAGCACCATGAGCGCAACGATGTCACTATGCGGACGCAGATATTTCTGCGGGTCGATGAATTGCGAGAGTTCCGTGAGATTATCCCGAAGGGTCGGCTCGGTCTTGTGCCGCTCAAACGCAGTCACGCCGACGAGATTGCCGAGATGCGTCTGCGCACCGCTTTGGCCGGTGACGTACCATCCGCCCCAGCGATCGGCGATCGGCGTGCATTGGTCGACCTCGCTCGTGTCCGTGCCGCTGATCATGTCACCACTCCCATCGGTTTCCAGCGAGCGCACGAAATGGCCCGGCACGCCGAGCGACCGGCCAGAGACATGGCACTGAATGCAGTCCTGGTTGCGGGTGAAGGTCGGCTTGTCCTGCCGCTCCTGGTCGAGCGAGTAGAAGATCCCGCCGAGCTTCGGATCGACCGCGGAGACTTCCATCATCGGTGCATTTGGGATGTAACCGACGTAGACATCCTCGTCGTAGTAAATCGCGCGCGGGTGCGCGGATGATCGCGTGACGTTGCAGCGAGGTCTGCGAGAAGACGAGCATCTGGGAGGATTTCGGAACTTTCAACGCATCGAGCAGCGCAGGCAGCCAGCCAAATTGATCGTCCCACTTCAGCTTCACTTCGCCGCTGGCAATTTGCGCCTGGAGCTTTGCCACACGATCATTCGGCTTCTGCGCACTGTACGAGATGGGCGGGTCCTCATACGCCAGCGTGTGCGTCGAGCCTTGAAAATCCTCCGCCAGCAGTGGGCCGGCGAGGCCCACTGCGGCGAAGGCAGAGAGAAGGAGATGAAGTTACACGGGACATGTGGCTGGCTTTTGCAATCCCTGGCGCGGGCCGAAAAACTCGAGATGCACCTGGGTGGCGGGGATGCCCCATTCGAGGAGCTGATGGTAGATATTTACCATAAACGGCTTCGGGCCGCAGAAATAATAATCCGCGTCACGGCTCGGGATGAGCGACTCGATGAGCGGACCATCCACGAAACCTTCGCTATCGAAGCCGTTCGTGGCGCGGTCGCCATCGGTGGCTTCGCTATAGCGGGTGTGCACTTTCAGATTTTTGCGACTAGCGGCGAGGTCGCGCAGCGTGTTCTTGAAGGCGTGCGTTCGGCCATTCAGCGCCGCGTGGATGAAATAGATTTCGCGATCCGGCGTCACTTCCAGCGCGCTGAGGAGCATGCTCATTGTCGGTGTGATACCCACGCCGCCCGAGATCAGCACGAGCGGACGCTGATGTTTCTCCGTGAGATCGAGGAAGAATTCGCCGCACGGCGGTCCGACTTCCAGCGAGTCACCGACGTTCACACCCTGGTGCAGGAAATTGGAAACAAAGCCGTCGGGCGTGCCGGCTTCCGGACCGGTCTCGCGTTTCACGCTGATGCGGAAATGCGGCTGGCCGGGTTTATCGGAAAGGCTGTAATTGCGCATGGTCGTGTGGCCACAGGGACTCGGCACGCGCAGGGTGATGTATTGGCCGGGCATGAATGCCGGCACCGCGCCGCCTTCCTGCGGCTCGAGATAAAAGGAGGTGATCACTTCGCTTTCCATTTCCTTGCGCGCGACGCGGAATTTCTTGAACCCTGCCCAGCCATTCGGCGCGATCTGGTGCTGATGATAAATCTCGCGTTCGCGACCAATGAGGATATTCGCGAGGAAGCCGTAGGCCTCGCTCCAGGCCTGGATCACGCCATCAGTCGCGCCTTTCCCCGAGCACTTCGCGAATCGAGGCCAGCAGATTCTCGCCGACGATGGGGTAATGTTCCGGCTGGATCTGAAGTGAGGCATGCTTTTGCGCGATGAGCTCGACGGCGCCGCCGAGCACCTCGAGATTGTCGATGTTCGCGGCATAGGCGCAGATCGCGGCGGCAAGGGCTTTCTGCTGCGAGCCTTTTTCCTGGTTGGTGCGGTTGAACAACGGACCGACTTCCGGGTTTTTCTCGAACATCCGCTTGTAGAAATGGCGGGTGAGCAACTCTCCATGTTGTTCGAGGATGGGAGCGGTGGCTTTGACGGTGGCGATGGTTTGATCGGTTAACATGTGGGTTTGTAGTTGCTCAACCCGTTAAATAGGTATTTATTATACCTATTCAAGAAAAATCCGGTCTCCGCTACCGTTTCTTTCTTTTCCGCGTTCGCCGCCCGCACGTAATGCAACTTACCACCCACTCCGATTACGCCCTCCGTTTGCTGATCTACCTCACCAGCCACAGCACTCGCAAGGTGAGCACCCGCGAGGTCGCCGATGCCTATGGCATTTCGCTGAACCATCTCACCAAAGTGGCGAAGTCGCTGACCAAGGCGGGCTGGCTGCTCGCCGCTCGCGGCGGCGGTGGTGGCTTGACGCTGGCGCCCCACACCCGGGAGGCACGCGTCGGCGAGATCGTGCGCTATACTGAATACACCTGCGACGTCGCGGAATGTTTCGACGCCAAAGCGAACACCTGTCCAATCACCAGCGTCTGCCGGCTCAAACCGCTTCTTTACCGGGCACAGAAGGCGTTCTTCGATGTGCTGGACACCGCCACCATCGAGGACATCGCGCGCAACCCGGGGGAGCTGAACGCGATCTTTGAAAGTCCACGCCCGAAGCAAAAGGTCCGGGCGAAATGACATCCGGCCAGCCCAGCGGCGGGAAGCCGAAGTTCTTCGAAATGTGTCTCGCGGAACCCTTCCGCATTTTCTTCCCGTTGGCCACCCTGCTCGGCATGTCCGGCGTTTCGCTGTGGCCGCTCTTTTTCTCGGGCCTGCACAAGTTCTATCCGGGCATGATGCATGCACGGTTGATGATCGAAGGCTTTCTCGCCGGGTTCGTCATTGGCTTTCTCGGCACCGCGCTACCGCGGCTGCTCTCCGCGCCAGCTTTGCGCCCCTGGGAATTGCGTCTCTCGCTCTTGCTTTATGTGCTCACCGCCGGTCTGCACATCGGTGAGCAACCCCGACTGGGCGACTGCACTTTCATCGTCCTCATGTTGTTTTTCGGCGCGTGCCTGCTGCGGCGCATCCATGCCCGAACGGAACTTCCGCCGCCCGGGTTCGTGCTCGTGGCCTTTGGCTATCTCAGCGGACTCGTCGGACCAGTGTTGTGGTTGTGCGGACTGCAGGGTTGGATTCCCGGCAGGTGGCTGTTGTTCGGCGGCATGCTGCTGAACCAGGCCTTCGTGCTCTTCCTCCTGCTCGGTGTCGGCACCTTCCTTCTCCCGCGTTTTCTTCGCCTGCGCGATATCCGCACGATGGCCGAGGAGCGCACCGCTTCGGCCGGTTGGCGGTGGCGCGCCGTTTTCTCAGCGCTCACCGCTATCCTCTTTCTCGTCAGCTATTGGCTGGAAGCGCACAATCCCATGGCACCGGCTCCCGCGTGGCTGCGCAGCCTCGCCGCCATCGTCTATCTCGGCACAATGGTGCCGTTTCAGCGTCAATCGTTCCCGATCCGCACCGCACCGCTCGCCATCCAAATGGCCCTGCTGTCCGTGCTCGCCGGTTTGCTCTTCCCGCTCTTTTGGCCCACGCAACACCTCGCCGGCCTGCACATCGTCTTTCTCGGCGGTTTCAGCCTCATTAGTTTCACCGTCGCCACGCGGGTGATCCTCGGACATTCCGGCCACGAAGCGCTTTTCGACACGCGCCTGCCGTCGCTGCAGATCACCACGCTCTTGCTCCTCCTGGGTACGGCGATGCGCGCGTTTGGGGACTTCTCGCCGGCGCGTCCTCATTGGCTGAGCCATGCGAGCTACGTGTGGCTGGTGGCGGCAGCGGTCTGGGCGTTCAACATCCTGCCGAAGGTGCGGATTCCCGATCCCGACAGCGACCTCTCCTGCTCGGCCCGCCGGCGGCGCGCGGCTTCCTGACATTTTTCCTCACACAACGCGGAAAACTTCATCCGCCATCCCGGGTTGAATCAGGCCGCACCTTGCCGTGAGGTATAAGGTACGATTGGTTGCATGAAGCCCCAACCCAGAGCCAGTTCCTCCGTCGCCACCGCGGCCATCGCCATGGTCACCGTGGCCATCATCGGCTGGATCGATTACCTCACCGGCGAGTACTCTCTCGCAGTGTTTTATCTCGGGCCCATCTGTTTTGCGGCCTGGCGGGCGGGACGGTCCGTCGGCCACTTCATCGCGCTGTTCAGCGTCGCGGCCTGGGTCCTCAGCGATTTCGGCATGGGGCGCGTCTATGGCCATCCCCTCATGCCTTACTGGAATGCAGCCATTCTGGCCGCCATTTATGGCATCGTCGTCCATCTCCTCTGCGCGCTGCATGCCTTGCAGATGGAGCTCGAGGCGCGCGTCGCGCAACGCACCTCCGCGCTCGCCAACGCCAACGTGGAACTCAAGGCCATGGAGCGCGAGGTCATGGAGATCACCGAACGCGAACGCCAGCGCATCGGGGAAGACTTGCACGACAGTCTTGGCCAGAAGCTAACCGCCGCCTCGCTCACCGCCAATGCGCTCGTTCTCGAATCGACCACGGCGGAACTCACCTCACTGGCCGAAGGCCTCGGCCGCCAATTGCGCGAAGCGATCGCCGAAACGCGCACCCTTTCCCATGGCCTTGCTCCCGTTTCCCTGCAGGATGATGGGCTCATGCACGCCCTGCACGCCCTGGCCGATTCCACTACCCAGGCCGTCGGTGTGCGTTGCGTTTTCGATTGCCCGGCACCCGTGCCGGTGACGAATTCCACGATCGCCTTCCAATTTTACCGCATTGCCCAGGAAGCAGTGAACAATGCCGTGAAGCACGCCACCGCCAGCGAGATCCGCATCGGCCTCGAGCGACACGGAGAGACGATCACGGTGGAAGTGGAAGACGATGGCACGGGGTTGCCGGAGCCGGTCCCCGCGAGCAAAGGCATCGGCCTGCGGGTGATGCGCCACCGCACCCAGCTCATCAGTGGCACGCTGGAAATCGGCTCTTCTCCCGCCGGCGGCACGCGCGTTTCCTGCCGCGCCCAATCTCCTTTATGAACGAATCGAAAAGCAAAAAGCCGAGCCCGTCTCCGGCAAAGTATCGGCTGCTTTTCGTCGACGACCATCCGGTGGTGCTCGACGGCTATTCCCTCATGCTCAAGTCCCAGCCCGACCTGGACATCTGCGGCCTGGCGACGAACGCCGGCGATGCGGTGCAACTCTTCGAGAAGGAACACCCTGACCTCGTGGTGATGGATCTGAATCTTCCCGGCCGCAGCGGGCTCGATCTCGTCAAGGACCTCCTCGCGCTGGAGCCATCTGCCCGGGTACTCGTCTGCTCGATGCACGACGAAATGCTCTACGCCGAGCGTTCGCTCCGCGCCGGCGCCAAAGGCTATGTCACCAAGGACTGCTCCGCGGCTCTCCTGCTCACCGCGATCCGGCGGGTGCTCGGCGGCAACATTCACGTGAGCGAACGACTGGCCGTGCGCGTCCTGGAAGCATTTGCCGGCGCGCGGCCGCGCGGCTCGCACTCGCCCTTGGAAAAGCTCAGCGACCGCGAATTCGAAGTCTTCGTGCTCTTCGGCGAAGGGAAGACGGCCAAGGAAATCGGCGCCAAGCTCAACCTCAGCCCGAAGACGGTTTCGGTGCATCGGGATCACATCAAGCAGAAGATGGAATTTGGCACGAGTGCCGAGATGATCCGCCAGGCCGTGCGCTGGGTGGAGTCGCAGCCGGTGAAGGGGGAGCAGAATTCCTCCGGGTAGCGTCGTTGTTCGCACGACAGAGCATAGGCGCAACGCCTATGCGTAATCGGACCCGCGGGCGATGCCGCGGCCGCAACAGGCGTGGAATGGGTGGGTTGAACAAGAAAAACGCATTCCATGAACCAAAGGCTTTCCCAATCCCCGGTTACGGCTCATCCGACGCCGGCCCTTCCCGCCTCGCCCAACCCGCCCGCGCGCATCTTGATCGTGGATGACGATCACCTGCTGTGCGGATTGCATTCCCTCGTTCTCGAGCGGCACGGCTATGACACCGTGACCGCCGAAAACGGCGAAGACGCGTTGACTCAATTGTCCTTCGGACACTTCGATCTCATGATCACCGATCGCTCGATGCCAGTCCTCGACGGCGCCAGCCTGGTGCTCGCGTTGCGCTCCGCGGGCAGCCGCATTCCGGTGATCATGATTTCCGGTTCGCTCGCACTGTCGCCTTTGCCGCCGGCCGTGGCCCGCGAGGTCAATATCGCGCTACTCAAACCGGCGCACCCGAAAGAAATCGTCGAAGCAGTCGCGCAAGTGCTCAAGACGCATCCAACATGCGGAAGCCGGAGTCCGGCATTCAATTCCTCAGCGCCCATCGTGCGCTTCTAACCTGCCGAATCGGCGACCCCGATGCTTCGCGATCATCCAAAGTGGCGTACCGCGAGAGGAGCGGTCGCCGGCATGCTCTCGCATATGGTGGGACCGGTCCCCTTCGAGTGGCTCGCGGCCCTCTGTTACCGCCTTTTACCTCGCGCGAACCGAAGCCGGATGCCGAACGACAGCCAACCATGAAAATGTCGTCGGCTAAAAATGGCCGCATCCGGCGGCCCAAGCGCATCTCGGTCAGCGAGATTCTGCGGGCAGCCTATCGGAAATTCTCGCGGGATAAGTTCACCCGCCGCGCCGCGACCCTTCTTTCCCGTTAGACGCCTTACTTGGTCGAAAGCACTTCCGTGCGGAAGCCGATGTTGCGCTGTTTCAGCTCCTGGGAAAGACGATCGGAAAGGCGTCCATCGGTCCAAAGAGCGAGGCCGGTGATGTGGTCATGCGCCCGATCCAGCGCGGCAAACTCTTCCGTCCGACGCGCGGTGCGTTCCGCCCAGATCGCATAGTCGAGCGACACCGGCACCACGAGCACACCATCGCGATCGATTGCGGCGATGAGGCCATTTTGCGTCTGAATACTGCGGAGCGGCGCCGTCGTGGCGTGGTATTTGGCCAGGATCTGCGCCACGCGCTGGAAATAAAACGCGTCTTCGGCGGTCAGGGCGCGCACCGCAGTCGTCAAAAACGACGAAGGATTCACGCCGATCCGACTCAACGCATCGGTGATGATCGTTTCATGCCATGGCGAAAACCACGGGTGCATGAGAAATTCGTCGGCGAGTTCGCGATCCACGCCCAGCGCGAAGAGCTTCTTCCGATTGATGATCCGCAGATCTTCCGGCGTGGAATTCGTCAGCGTATCCTTCAGCGTCTCATTTGCCCCGACGACCGTGAGCGCAGCTCCCGCACCGCCCGTGGCAAAGGAAGTGGCCACATTCAGCACCAAGCCACCGCCTGCGGTCGCCTGGGCGGCTCTGGTCAATTGACGCTGCAACTCCTCGTTCGTGCTGTATGGGCTGACGCCGAGTTTGGCGGCCAGTTGGACCTTGGCCTTCGTAATGCCGAGAACGCCGGCCAATCCCTTATCCTCGCTCTTGCTCCCACCACCTTTCATGCCCTCACCGATGCGCCCGAAAAAACGCGATGCGCCCTTGGGCACATTTTTGATCGTGCCGAAGGGGTCGCTCAAAATTTGCCCGGCGCTTTCGATCTTCGCCTTGCCCGCATTGGCCAGCGCCTTGCCAAATTCATCGCTGCTGCTCACTCCCTGCAGGTAGTCGATGGCATAAATCTCCCGGATGCGCTCAGTCAGCGCCGGCGTGCCAGTGATTTCCTGCACCCCCGATGGCGTGTCCAGGTAGTAAATATTACGCAACCCATCGTTCGTGGCCAGCGGGCGCACCCGGTGCAGGCGTCCATTCAGCAAATTCTCCGGCACGAAATCCTTCGTATTCACCGTATCCGGAATTTCAAAGGTGCTTTCAAATTTGGCGAGAAAGGCCGCGTCATCGTTTTGCGCCTGCAAAGTGCAGGCAGCGAGAATGAGGCCAGCGAGGATGGGAAGAGGTTTCATAGGGTGGGATGAGTAGGAAACTTGGGTGCTTCAGAAAATGATGCCAGCGGAAAGCTCGAAACCGTGCGTGAGGACGTCGTTCCATCCTCCATGCCGAACATCGTAGATGCGATAAGTCATCTCGAAGAGAAAGGATGTCAGCCTGGCCTCAAAAGGCGAGCTTTCATTGACCAGCGTTGGAAGGAAACCCGACCCGATCGTTGCAATCGGATTCCTCCCTACTGTAACTTCCGGCCGCGGGATCACCGTCCCTCACCAACCCCCAATGCAACCGATTCATCTCGACTGGATCGACATCGCCATCCTTGTCGTCTACTTCGCCTTCGTTCTCGGAATCGGTTTCGTGCTCAAGCGTTACATGCGTTCGAGCAACGATTTCTTTCTCTCCGGCCGTTCCATCCCCGCGTGGGTCGCAGGCCTGGCTTTTCTCTCGGCCAATCTGGGCGCCCAGGAAGTCATCGGGATGGCGGCGTCGGGCGCCAAGTACGGCATCATGACCAGCCATTTCTATTGGGTGGGAGCCATCCCGGCGATGGTCTTCGTGGCTATCTTCATGATGCCGTTTTATTACGGCTCCAAAGCCCGGTCGGTGCCCGAGTATCTCAAGCTGCGTTTCGATGAAAAGACGCGGGCGCTGAATGCCGTGACCTTCGCCGTGATGACGGTTTTCTCCTCCGGAATTTCCATGTATGCCATGGCGCTCCTGCTGAATCTCATCCTGGGTTGGGATTTCAGCGTCAGCGTCTGGCTGTCAGCCGGCATCGTGTTGCTCTACATCTCGTTGGGGAGGCCTGACCTCGGCGATCTACAACGAAGTCATGCAGTTCTTTCTCATCGTGGCCGGCTTCGCTCCGCTCGTCTATCTGGGGCTGCGCGATGTGGGCGGCTGGAGCGGATTGACCGCGCGCCTCGCGGAAGTCTCGACCGCTCAGGGCTACGCGCCTGGCGCCTTTTCACACTCGTGGCAGTTCATGGGTAGCGCCACATCGAATCCCATGGGGGTGGAATGGCTCGCCATGCTCATGGGTCTCGGGTTCGTTCTTTCCTTTGGCTATTGGTGTACCGACTTCCTCGTGATGCAGCGCGCGATGGCCGCGGAATCCATGATGGCCGCGCGACGCACTCCGCTCGTGGCCGCCGTGCCCAAGATGCTGTTTCCCTTTCTCGTCATTCTGCCGGGGATGATCGCCATCGCGCTCACCCAACACCATGGCGCGAGCACCTTTTCCCTGCCGGCCAAGCCGGACGGCTCGCTGAACTACGACCTCGTGATCCCGCTCATGCTCCGGCATTATTTCCCCTCGGGCATCCTGGGGCTGGGGCTGACGGCGCTCATGGCTTCCTTCATGTCCGGCATGGCCGGCAACGTCACCGCGTTCAACACCGTCTGGACCTATGACATCTACCAGGCCTATCTGCGTCCGAAAGCCAGCGATGCTGCGCTGCTGTGGATGGGGCGCGCGGCGACGGTGGTGGGCATCACGATCAGCGTGGGCGCCGCCTATTTCGCAGCGCATTTCAATAACATCATGGACCTGCTCCAGTTGGTCTTTGCTTTCGTCAATGCCCCGCTTTTCGCCACGTTCCTGCTCGGCATGTTCTGGCGACGGGCCACAGGGCATGGCGCATTCTGGGGCCTGATCAGTGGCATCTTGGCCGCCGCCGTCCATCATGGACTTACTCAACCGCACGGCGCCACGACGCTGGTCAAGGGCGGCTGGCTGGGGCATGTCTGGCGCACTTACCCAAGCGAGATGGCGCAGAATTTCTGGACGGCCATCTTTGCCTGGGCCGTCTGTTTTCTGGTCACGATCCTGATCTCGCTGGTCACCCGCCAGCAGAAATCCGACACGGAGCTCACCGGCTTGGTTTCCTCGCTGACCCCACGGGCCAGTGAGGAACACGTCGTCTGGTATCAGCGGCCAGCCACCATGGGCGTCCTGGTCCTGGTGTTAGCGTTGATCCTCAACGTCATCTTCTGGTAACCTGTCATGAGTTTCTTCGATCTCCGTCGTCCTCTCGGATGGCTTTTCCTCATCCTCGGTATCCTTTTGGAAATCGCCGGCCTGCATCCCGCGCCCACTTCGGAAGGCATTTCGCCAGGCGTGAACATCAATCTTCTGTGGGGTGCAGTGATGGTCGCGTTCGGACTCATCTGTCTCTGGCTCGCCCACCGCCAAAAGCGCAAACACCGGCACGCCAACCCGACCGCCTCGAGAGAAAATCTTTAGGCGGAAACGATTGCTGAAAACCATTGTCGGTTAATCGACCGCGGGAAAACTCCGCCGTCATGCAGCGCTGTGCAGGAAGGCGCGAAGCGCTCCAAAAAAGCCTGTCATCCTGAGCGAAGCGGGGAAGCATGGGCGGAGTCGAAGGACCTCAAATATCCGTGGGGTTTCGCGCGGAGCTTCCACCATGTGCGCAATGCCATCCGCCCGCTCTTCTCTCCACCTTCGCCCGCGGATGTTGGAGGTCCTTCGGCTGCGTTCGGTCGTTACACTCCCTCTCTTCGCTCAGGATGACAGGCTTTTTTGGAACGCTACGCGTATCTGTGCCCGGCGTCCATTGTTCAAGAGCCTTCCTTTGCCGAAAACCGAAATATTCCTTGCCGCGCCGAAAACGTTTTCGGTATGCACGGATTTCGTAATCGAAATTCGATAATGGATTCCATCGACAAACCCCTCCAGCGCGTGCTCGCCGGTTTCATCCGGATGCACGTCCTCCATCATGCCGAGGAGGGCGATTTGTGCGGCAACTGGATGATCGAGGAACTCCGGCATCACGGTTATAAGATCAGCGCCGGCACGCTTTACCCCATGCTGCGCACGATGGAGAAAGACGGCTGGATCAAAGGTCGCGACGCCAGCGACGGAACGCGCCGACGTCTCTACCGGATTACGCCCAAAGGCCGCGTGGCCTTGAAGGAAGTCCGCGCGCGTTTGCAGGAACTCTTCCACGAAGTCGGAGCCCAAGGCCGACGAAAAAAAACTTAGCCAACCATCCCTCCCCCTATGACTGAAATCATCCTCATGGCCCACGTCCTTTTCGGCGTGGCCTGCCTTATCACCGCTGTCTGGCTGTTTGTGGACGTTCTCAATGTCAACGAGATCAATCTGGCCCGCATCCGCCGGACCAGCCTGGGCGCCGCCGTTTTCATGTGGCTGGCCTTTCTCATTGGCGGCTACTGGTATGTCACCTCTTACAAGGTGGACAAAGCGATCATCCTCAAGGGTCCGTGGCCATTCGCGCATAACATGGTCATGGAAACCAAGGAGCACCTCGTGATTCTGCTCCTTCTCGTGGCCACTTATCTCCCAATCGTCGCCAGCGAAAATCTCGCGAAGAGCAAGGATGCGCGCAAACTCATGCTCTGGGTCACGGCGGCCATCGCCGTGCTGGCCCTGGCCATGGACGGCGAGGGCGCCATCATCTCCATGGGCGTGAAGGTCGCCCTCATGCATCACTAACTCTTTCTCCCCCAACTGGAAAACCGCCATGGAAAACACCACTCTCTCCAAACGCACCGTTTCCTTCGGCCTCGCACTCGCCGCGGCCTGCGTCATCAATGCCATCATCGTCGTCGTGAAGGAAAAGAGCGACGCCGTGATGGGCGCCATGAAGAAAGTCCTCGGCCATCACTGGACCACCCATAGCGCCCTCATCGTCGTGCTCTTTCTCGTGTTAGGCGGACTATTAGGCATGGCTCGGGGCGGCCGCGGGATTGCCATCACCACCAGCCGGTTCATTACCACGTTGGTCTCCGCCATCGGCGCCGCGGCGCTGATCATTATCGGCTTCTATTTGTTCGTCGACTGATCGCCAACACACCCACCTATGCTTCCTTCTACCCAACGCTTTCCCCTTCTCACCGGCCTCGCGATTCTGACCGCGTCGCTCGCCGGCACCGCTCACGCCGGACCGCCCTTCGTCACGGACGATCCCGAACCGGTGGAATACCGCCACTGGGAAGTGATGCTCGCCACCCAGCAATTTCACAATGCCGATGGCTGGTCCGGCACCGCGCCGCATCTCGAGATCAACTACGGCGTCATCCCCGACGTCCAACTCCACGTCATCACCCCGCTGGCCTACAACAAAGCGCCCGGCGAACCCGCCCACTTCGGCATCGGCAACATCGAGCTCGGCGTGAAATATCGCTTCCTTCACGAGACCGATAGCATCCCGCAGGTCGGCTTCTTCCCACTCGTCGAAGTGCCCACGATGAATCGCGCCGAAGGCTTGAGCACGGAGAAAGCCCAGGTCTTTCTGCCGATCTGGCTGCAGAAGAAATTCGGTAACTGGACGACCTACGGTGGCGGCGGCTACTGGTTCAACCCCGGCCCGGGCAATCGCGACTACTGGTATGCCGGCTGGGAAGTGCAGCGCAAAATCACCGAGTCCTTCACGGCGGGCATGGAAATCCAATTCCGCACCCCGGACAGCGTCGATGGCCATACCTCGACCGCGCTCAACGCCGGTGGCATCTGGGACCTTTCGGATACCTATCACATCCTCTTTTCCGCCGGCCACACCGTCCAGGGTCCGTCGGAATTCCAAGGCTATCTCGCCTTCCAAATCACCTTTGGGCCGAAGGAGGAGAAGGACGATAAAGACGGCAAGTCGAAGAAATAACGGGAGAGCCGCGTAGCGCCAGACGCGATTAATCGCGACGGCCCGCGCACAATACGCGCGCATTGACCTATGCCATCGATTCTGGGTTGCCGGTCGAATCCGCAAGTGGACTCGACGGGCTTCCTCGCTCTGGCTATTAACCCGCACGACATGCCGCGACCGAAACTCCGTTCCTGCTTTTTCATTGGCCTCGCGCTCTTCGCGCTCGTCCGGACTGCGCAGGCCGGCCCGCCGTTTCTAACCGATGATCCTGAGCCGGTGGACTACCGTCACTGGGAAATCATCCTGGCGACACAGCAATTCCGCGACGTGGGCGGCTGGTCCGGGACGAGCCCGCACATGGAGATCAATTATGGTGTGGTCCCCGACGTGCAACTGCACCTGCTCGTGTCGAACACCTACAACAACGCGCCGGGCGAACCCGCCCATTTCGGCTACGGCGATACGGAGCTCGGCGTCAAATACCGCTTCCTGCACGAAACTGATCACCGCCCGGAAATTGCGATTTACCCGGCCATCGAGTTGCCCACCGGAAACCGAAACGAAGATTTGGGCAATGGCAAGGCGCAGGTCTATCTCCCGGTTTGGTTGCAGAAAAACTTCGGTGATTGGGCGACCTACGGCGGCGGTGGTTACTGGTTCAATCCTGGTCCCGGCAACCGCGACTACTTGTTTCTGGGCTGGGAAGTGCAACGCAAGATCACCAAGAACTTCACCGCCGGTATGGAAATCCAGTTTCACACCCCTAGCGGGGAAGGCCTGGGCACCTCGACCGTGCTCAATGCCGGCGGCACCCTGGACCTCTCTGACACCTATCATATTCTCTTTTCAGCCGGGCACTCGGTGCAGGGCCAATCACAATTTCAAGGTTATCTGGGCCTGCAAATCACTTTTGGTCCGAAGGACGGGAAGGACGACAAACTTAAGAAGTAAGGCGTTTTCCGTCTGAACACGTTCTTTCCGCACCGCCGGCGCGGTGCCCTCCAACGCTTCTTTAAATGGGTGGATCTTTGTTGCGGCTCAGCGTTTAAATCCCTACCACCGCCCTCAGCGGGCAACCGCGACCTTTTCCAAGGTCGTCGCAATCAACTCGGTCAGGCGATCGAGCTGAATCGGCTTGGTAAGGTGATGGACGAACCCAGCGTCGCGGCTGCGATTGACGTCTTCCTCCATGCCGTAACCGCTGACCGCAATTCCCAGCAGCCCGTGCCGGTCCCGCAATAGCGCCATCAATTCATTGCCCGTCATATCCGGCAACCCGAGGTCGCTGATCACGAGATCGAACTGCGCCGCGCCAGCGGCGGCGAGCGCTTCTTCCGCCGAAGTGGCTGCCGTCACCTTGTAACCACGCCGTTCGAGCAGGCGCTGCAAAGTGGTCCGGGTATCCATGTGATCTTCCACGATCAAGATTTCCAGCCCGCGGCGAGACTCCAACACTCCGTCCGCAGCCGCCGGTCGAACCGGTTTCGACACGGCGCCATTCCGGAGGGGAAGCGTCACCGTGAAAACCGCGCCGCTTCCCGGACCGTCGCTGCGGCCATAAATCGTTCCTCCGTGCGCCTCGACGATGGAGCGACTAATCGTGAGCCCAAGCCCCAGCCCGCCGAACTGCCGCGTAATGCCGCGGCCGCTCTGCTCGAAAGCCTGAAACAGTTTCGACTCCGCTTCGGGCTCGAAGCCGATGCCCGTATCGCGCACTTCAAATTGCAACATCCCGCCATCCAGGTTTTCGCTCGTCACGTTGATCGTCCCGCCGGTCGGCGTAAACTTCACCGCGTTGCGCAAGAGATTCCAAAGCACCTGCTGCAGCCGCACTGCATCGCCGACGGAGCCAGTCTGCTGGGCGTGCAAGTGCAAGACGAGCCGCTGCTGCTTGGCATCGATCGCCGGGCGACAAATCTCCACCGCGCGAGCGAGGATCGCGTGCAGGTCGACCGCCGCAGTATGCAGCTCGAGTTTGCCGTTGGCGATGCGCGTCAGATCGAGCAAGTCATCGATCAAGCGCGTTTCCAGCTCGATGTTACGCCGGATCATCGCGAGTTCGGCGCGGACAAATTCGGGCAGGCCTTCCTCACGCTCCAAGGCGAGCAAAGACATGAGTGCCGGAGTGAGCGGCGTACGCAACTCGTGGCTCAACGCCGCGAGAAAACTGTCCTTGGCCACGTTGGCCCGCTCGGCCACTTCCTTCGCCATCCGCAGTTCCTCCTGCCCGCGCTGCAGCGAAAGGTCCGTCACCACGAGGCAAATGACGATCTGATCCTCCTGCGGCAACACACTCGCAGCCAGGTGGACCGGCAACACACTGCCCTCCCCGCACTGCAACTGGCACTCGTGCTTCACGACATCGTGACCGTCCCGGATCACGCTCGAGATCACCGTCACGGGCCGACTCGGGCAGGTGGTCGGCGGCGTGTGAACCGATGACCCGCTCCAACGGCATTTTCAGCATCCCGGCAAAACGCTGGTTGGCATACAGGATCACACCATCGGCGGAAATGGTGACCGCTCCTTCCTGCATGTGCTCGACGTAAACGCGGTAGGGCTGCTCGACGCTGCTCAAGCTGTAGACCTGGCTGCCATTCGGACCGCTGACCACCACGGCATCCACTTCGCCGGTGCGGATGGCATCGAGCGTTTCCTGCGCTTCTCGCAGGCGGTCTCGCACCCGATCCAATTCCTCCTGGCTCACCCAGTGTCCGCCCGCTCCCGCCGGCCCCTCCGTGGCCTGTTTCTTTTTCGCCACCGGTGTTTTCTTCGCCGAACGAGAAGGCGTCTTCCGGCTCGGCTTTTTCGATGGCTGCTTCCGCTTCGCCGCGCTCGACGGCCGGTGCGCGGAGGCTTTTTTAGCTCCGCGTGTCGCTTTCACCGGCGGCTTCTTTTTGAGGCGCGTTTTCACAGCTTCGCCCAATGAGTTTCGGTGGATTTCGGCCGATCGCCACCACCGGCCAGGTTCAGTCCGACGATGACCTTGTCGCGGTCCGAAAGATCGCCGATGAGGCGCTTGACCGGCGTGGGCAATTCTTTGATCAGCGTGGGGGCGGCAATCACTTGATCCTTCGCTGCCTCACTCGGCTGCTGGTAAATGTCCACCACTTCCAGGTCGTAGCGCCCGGGGAGATATTCCTCGCAAAGCGAGCGCACATTCGCCACCGCATGGCTCGAGCGCACGGTGCTGCCGGTGACATACAGCCGCAGCACGAACCGCTGGCCATTCGCGGCCTGTCGCAAAAGCTTTTCAAACTCCGCGGAAGAATCGATCGGCGCACGCTTTGGCCCGGACTTTTTCGCAGGCTTTTTAACCGTTTTTTTGGCACCCATGGCGTGCATCCTCCAATTCAACCTTCCACGGCAGCCAGGTCGATGCCGACCAGCACACGTTCGATATTCGACAAATCGCCGACCACGCGCTTGATCGGCTCCGGCAATTTACGCACGAGTGTGGGGAGGGCGATGATTTGGTCGCTCTGCGCCAGTTGGGGATGGCTGACGAGGTCGACCACTTCGATGAGATAACGTCCCGGCAGGCGTTCCTCACACAGGCGCTTGAGATTGGCAAAGGCGGTCAGCGAACGCGGCGTCTGGCCGGCAACGTAGAGCCGGAGGTTCCACCGTTCCTCGGCCGTTTTGCCGGTCTTGCCGGCCTGACCACCCGCTGGTCGCTTCAGCCCCGATTTGGAGGGCTTGCTCCGGGTCGTCTTCGCCGGGCCGGCGGGCTTTTTCCCGGTCGCGGCGGTGGACGCGGATTTCTTCCTGGCCGCGGCTTTGGCTTTGGAGGTGGGCGGCTTGGCTTTGGTAGCTTTCATTTAGGCCTTCTTTCCGTTGCTTTTGGTCGATCGACGGCTTTTCGCCATGGCCGCACGCTCCACAGCGAGGAGGTCGCTGTGCAACTTCGCGCTCAGGGCAGCTCTTTCAAATTCTTCTTCTTCGGACTTGAATTGGGCACGCAGCGCCTCGACCTGCGCCTCAATCGCCTTGCGGCGGTGTTCGAGCGCCATTTGCTTGCGCTCCGACTCTTCCTTGACCATCCGAATCTCCGCCTCGTCGCGTGCCTCCTGGCTGAGCCGCGCCGAACCCGTGAGCACCCCGGAGGGCCCAAGATACGCGGGGCCGGAGTCGAATGCCCCTGGAGGTAATGAGAAATTCGCGCACCTGGTTCGAATGCGCCATACCGCGGGATTTCAGGACGTAAAGCGCGCGATTTCGCTCGCCCCCGAGTTCGATGTCACGCACCAGCAGCCAGGTATCGACCAGCGAACTCATCCCCTCGTCGGTCATTTCCGTCGAAGCGCTGCCGGCCGAAGCCAGCGAGACGAAAAAGGCGGTGATCTGCTTCTTCCGCAGGAAGTCGATCAACCGCACGAGCATGCTGGTGGAGTCATCGAGGGATCCCGCTGACTGGAGGTTCGAAATCGGATCGACGATCACCACCTTGGGCTGAAAGGCTTCGATCATCTTGTGCATCTTCACCAAGTGCATCTCGAGCCCGTGCATGGTCGGTCGCGCGGAATGAAATTGGAGCAGGTGGCGATCGACATGCGGCTGAAGATGGATGCCCACGGATCGCATGTTGCGCACGATCTGCGCGGGTGATTCCTCGAAAGAAAAATACATGCAGCGTTCGCCGCGCTGGCAGGCCGCCTCCGCGAGGTGCGCCGCCACACTGCTCTTGCCGGTCCCGGCGGTGCCGGTGACCATGACGGTGCTGCCGCGGAAATAACCCTTTCCATCCAGCATGTCGTCCAGTTCGGCAATCCCGCTGGAAATCCGCGCATTCGAGACAGGATAGTCCATGCCCGAGGCGGTGATCGGCAGGACGGAGATGCCCTGTTCATCGATGAGGAACGGATACTCGTTCGTCCCGTGGGTAGAGCCGCGATACTTCACGACACGCATGCGACGCGTGGAGATCTGGCCGGTGACGCGGTGGTCCAGCAGGATCACACAGTCCGACACATATTCTTCCAATCCCTGGCGGGTGAGGCTGCCATCCCCACGTTCCCCGGTGATAACCGTCGTGAGGTTCCGGTCCTTCAGCCAGCCAAAGAGCCGCCGCAGCTCGGAACGCAGGATCGCCTGGTTGGAAAAGCCGGAGAACAGCGTCTCGATGGTATCGAGCATCACGCGCTTCGCTCCGACGGTATGGATGGCATGCGCAAGGCGGACGAAAATTCCCTCGAGATCGTACTCGCCGTTTTCGTCAATCTCGGCGCGATCGACGCGGACGAAGTCGATATAAAGCTTCTTCTGCGCGATCAGTTTCTCCACGTCGAACCCCAGCGACGCCACGTTCTTCCGGATGTCGTCCTCCGTTTCCTCAAAAGTCATGAGCACGCCCGGCTCTCCGTACTGGACCGCGCCCCGGATGAGGAACTCGACGCCGAAAAGGGACTTACCGCAACCGGCGGAGCCGCACACCAGAGTCGGCCGTCCCTCCGGCACGCCACCCAAGGTCACTTCGTCGAACCCCGCGATCCCTGTCGGAGCCTTCTTCAATTGAGCAAGGGGACGCGGTTTGGAACGGGAAACGGCTGGGGGGCGCTTGGCGTGCATCGACGGTTTCATTCTGGCTTGGTCTCCGCGCTTTCGTCAACGTGGGCGTAGGTGGATGTATGTAGTTTTGCGGGATGGGCAAAATCGCCGCGTTGCAGCCCAACTAGCATCGCGAAAGCGGGCGCCGATTTCGCTGGTTGCCAGCGAAAGTAAGCGGCGGCACATTGAGCGCTCGCCCGCCCAAGTCCCATCCGTCCCCCCTCCCCGTGTCTGACCACGCCCGAATCTTTGCCAAGGCGAACCTCGATGCCGCCAGCGGCGCCAGTCTCGAGGAAGTAGCCCAGATTCCCTCTCCGAACGTCCCGGTCTCACCGGAGACCGGCCAACCCGCCGGGCGGCTCGTCTCCCTGGACGCCTTGCGCGGGTTCGACATGTTTTGGATCGTGGGCGCCGGCGCGGTCATCCAGTCGCTCGATAAGATGTGCCGCACCCCGTTTACCGCGGGGCTCGCCTGGCAGTTCAAACACGTCCACTGGAAAGGGCTCCACTGTTACGACGTCATCTTTCCGCTGTTCCTGTTCATCATCGGCATCTCGATCGTCTTCTCGCTCGACAAGGCGCTCGCGACCGGAGGGAAGGCCCAGGTCCTCACGCGCGTGGCGCGCCGCAGCGTGCTGCTCTTCGCTCTGGGCGTACTCTATTATGGCGGGTTCATGAAGCCCTGGCCGAATGTGCAACTCGGCGGGGTGCTGCCGCGCATTGCGCTGTGCTACCTGGCGGCGGCGCTCATCTACACTTTCATCCGCAGCACGCGCGGGCTGCTCGCGGCTGCGGCGGCATTGCTCATCGGCTATTGGGCGCTGCTGGCTTTTGTCCCTTTCCCAGATCTGCAATTGCGCAAGCCGGTGGTGGAGGAAATCGCCGAGCGGATCGGCTCGGATTCACCCGCGGCCATTGCCGCCGCCGTCCCGGAACGCGTCCATGGCCTTTACGAGGAATATCGCAACCTGGCCAACTACGTCGACTTTCTCTACATGCCCGGCCGGAAGGCGCAGTTCTATTTCATCAACGAAGGCCTGCTCAGCACGATCCCTTCGATCGCCCTCTCGCTTTTCGGCGCCGTGGCCGGGCTGCTGCTGAAAAACCAAAAAGTCCTGCCGCGGCGAAAGATTGCCTGGCTGGTGGGAGCGGGCGTGGCGTTCATCGTTCTTGGCCGCGTCTGGGCCATCGACCTCCCATTGATCAAGCGCATCTGGACCTCGTCTTTTATCCTCGTGGCCACCGGCTGGAGCGCGCTGATGCTCGCGCTCTTTTATTACATCGTCGACGTGAAGCAGTGGCGCAAATGGTGCCAGCCTTTCATCTGGATTGGCTGCAACGCGCTCACCGTCTACGTGGCCGCGCAGGTGCTGAATTTCGACACCATGGCCGAGCGCTTTGCCGGCGGCGATGTGCAGGACTTCTTTGACACGCACATCGCCTCCGGCTGCGGTGATCTGGTAATCGACTTGATCAGTCTCAGCATCGCCATCTTCTTCGCACGGTTCCTATACCAGCGGAAGATTTTCCTGCGGGTGTGAAGGGGGCAGTTGATAGTGGATAGTTGAGGGTTGATAGCCGCCGGTGGTTTGCGAAGGGGAAGACAGAACACCCGACATTCAATCAACGATGACGTTCGGTCCCATCCATTGGATGTTGGGCGTTGGATGTTCGATGTTGGATGTTTGCGAAGTCTAAGCTTCGCCAAAGCGCTCCGCCGCGAGTAAAATTCCCGCCGCCTTATCCAGCGTTTCCTGCCATTCCTTCTCCGGCACGGAATCCGCGACGATGCCGGCACCGACATGGAAATGCGCGCTGCCGCTCTCCACGATGACCGAGCGGATGGCGATATTGAACTGGCTCTCACCGTTGAACCCAAACCAGCCAAGCGCTCCGGTGTAAATGCCGCGCGGCTCCGGCTCGAGTTCAGCGATGATTTCGCAGGCGCGCTTCTTGGGGGCGCCGGTGATCGAGCCACCCGGAAAACAAGCGCGGAGAGCAGCGACATGATCGATCTCCTCGCGCAGACGCCCCTCGACCGTGGAAACCAAATGAAACACGTGCTCGTAGCTCTCGAGCTTGAGCAGTTCCTTCACCTGCACGCTGCCGTATTCGCAGATCGTCCCCAGGTCGTTCCGCTCCAGGTCGGTGATCATCACCAACTCGGCAGTTTCCTTCGGTGAACAGCGCAGATCGTACGCCGAAAGCGCATCCGCGGTCGCCTCCCCCCGGCGCGGGCGCGTACCCTTGATGGGACGCGTGCGGATGGCGCGACCGGAAATTTTCAGGAACGATTCCGGTGACGTGGAAAGGATCGCCCGGCCATCGAGGTCGAGGAACGCCCCGTAAGGCGCGGGCGAGTAATGGCGGAGCGATTCGTACAAAGCGAAGGCGTCTCCCTCCCAATCCGCGACGAAGCGATGCGCGAGGTTGACCTGATAGATATCGCCGGCCGCGATATACTCCTGCGCGCGCGCGACGCGTTGGCAATAGGTCTCGCGGGCCATTTGCGGAACGAAAACCGGGCCACTCCCTTGCGGTACGTCGTCACCGGGACGCAAACGCGAAGCGAAATCGCCCACCTCGTACCAGCGCTGTTCCGCGTGGCGGAAAATGAGCACGTCCTCGTAAATGCCAAAACAGTAGGTGCCGTCGTATTCCGCGAAACCGGCGGCCAAGCCGGCCGGCAATCCATCGTCGCAATGCGGCCCCCCCGCGCGGCGCCCCACCGCTTCCTGCAACGCCCCCCAATTGCCGCCATCGCCACGAATGACCTCGCGCGGTTCGGCCGTCACGATCGAAAGACGATCCGCCTCGCCCCCCTCCAGCGCCGTATCGAAGAAGACGCGCCCGGGCAGATGCCCGCAGGCAGCGGCCACTTCGGCGGGCGTGAGATCCAGCGCCAAAGGCCGTGGCGCGCGGGCAAGAATCGGCATGTCCTCCGCTTGCGGGAGAATGCCGCTCTTTTCAAATGAAAAATTCACGCTACCGTGCCCCTTTCATCGCCATGAAGAAACTGACGACACCCCTGCTTGCCACGCTTTTCGCGCTTTCCGCCGCCGGCCGCCTCACCGCTGCCGACCCGGACAGTGCGTTCGGCCTGGCGCCCTCAGCCGCGCCGCAGCTTCCCCAGGTGAACCCCGCCCCTGCTCCCGCGCCCGCCACCTCCCTGCCGCTCATTCCGGAAGCCCCGCAGCAGTCCTTGGAAAAACCCACGAACCCGGCCGCTACCGCCACGGGAGATGCCGCGACGAAAGCGGCCAAGTCCTTGGGCGACAAGACCGCCGCGGAGGAGGATAAGCTGAAGAAAAAGATCGCTCTCCAGCAGGCCAAGACAAAGGCCGCGCGTGACCCGGAGCTCCAGGCCATCTACAAGCAGGCCCTCGCCGCCCCTACTGATTTCGAACAGCGCAAACTCTTCATCGATTACTACAACGGCCTCGTCGACCGCATGGCGAAGTTCAACCCGAAACTGGCCAAGGAAGAGGTCGCTGCGCTCAGATCTCAGTATACCGGCCGCTTCTTCCAGACGCGGATCGCCCCGACGATCGATCCCGCCACCTTCCGCAAGCAATAATCCGCCAACCGCGGAAATAGCAGTTGTGCAGTCGGGGAAGTATGTCTACTTTCCGGCCCCTCACCCACGGCGCATTCGTCTAGAGGCCTAGGACACAGCCCTCTCAAGGCTGGTACACGGGTTCGAATCCCGTATGCGCTGCCAGACCGCGCAGCGGCTGGCGAGCAGACGGGATGAGAACGCAGTTCGACTGCTTAACGCGAAGCGTCACTCCAATTCGCCGGAGGCGCACTCCGCAGAGCCGTATGGGACGTGGCGGCAATCCCGTATGCGCTGCCAGACCGCGCAGCGCGGCGGCAAGCGTTACTCATTGGCGCATGCCTTGGTACTCATCGACAACGCGCTTTAAAAATGCAACCTTCTGGCTGTTTTGCACCGATCTCCTTCGATTCGGATCATCAAGATTGACGGTCTTATCCAGTGATCTGTGAATCACTATTAATCGCTATCGGGGAGGAGGGGGGCGGAGAGCAGAAAGTCGATGGTTGATAGTTGATAGACCACCGCTTGGCCGCTGTTGTGTCCGCTCCGCGGTGTTTGGGTACCTATGGGCCTTTCACCTGCGTTGATGCCCGCTTCACGAGCGAATCCATAGTCAGGAGTTGGCCCTGATTACCGACACTTTTTTGCCAATACATCCGCCGAAACCGCGCACCGAATTTCATGCGAGATGCGTGAATTCAAGCGCCCTGGCGACGTCGTTACCAGGAGCGGCGCATGCGCAACCCCGAGGAGAGGTGTCTGAAATGCAAGCTCTCGCCGACAGCGCTCGTGCCCTCCAGGGCTCAGCACGGAGATCGACGAGTTCACCGTGTCCTTTCCCTGGCTCCCGAACTATTCGCCCGCTTCACCGAAGCCGCCCGCTTTTTCGGCGGCGATCAATGGACCACCAAGCACGAGCAAGAACTCGATCAATTCCTCGTCCCGCTGTTCTGGACGAAGGTGATTCCTCACATCAATAATCCCCTCAACGAACCTGATTAGGCTCGCGGAAACGATGAACCTCACTTTTACCGAACGTCAAGGACAGTTCCTTGCCTACATTCACCAATACAGTCTAGTGAACGGCTGCACCCCGGCGGAAGCGGATATGCAGCGGTTTTTCCAGATCACACCGCCGAGCGTGCATTCGATGGTGCTCACGCTGGAGCGGCGCGGCTTCATCCGCCGAGTGGCGGGACAGGCTCGCAGCATCACTCTGGCCATCGCGCCTGAATCCTTGCCCTCATTGCTACGCGTTCAACCCACCTCAGGCCAAACATGAAAACCACCGGCAAGAAACCCGGCGAATGGAGCGCCATCCGCCAGCATCTCGCCACGTGGGAGAAGCCCGCGTTGCTGGCTTTGGTGAAAGACCTTTACGAAGCGGCTGCTGAGAATCGTCACTTCCTCCTCGCTCGATGTCAGGCCGAAGAAAGCGGCGGCCTGGCCGTGGAGAAATATCGGCAGAAGATCGTGGAGCAATTCTTTCCCCGCCGGCGCCTCATGGGGGAACTCAAGCTGGGCGAGGCTCGCAAGGCCATCCGCGACTACCGCAAGGCCACCGGCAACACCGCCGGCACGGCGGAATTGCTGATGACGTATGTCGAGAATGGCGCGGAATTCACCGCCCAGTTTGGGAATATTGACCAGCGGTTTTACAGCAGCATCGAATCAGCCCTGGAAGAGTTGGCCGTCCTCCTGCGCGGCGAGGCGCGGCCCCTGTATCCGCAATTTGCAGATCGGCTGGCTCGCATTGAGGAGCGAACCGCTGGCATCGGCTGGGGCTTTCACGATTTCATTTCCGATGTCGTCCGCCAATTGGCTGAAGAACTCGGAGGAGCGTAATGAGCGGCAGTTTGGCGGGATCTACTTCCCTTTCAACAGCTCGGCCGTTGCAGCGGCGTGAGCGAGCGCCAGAACCTCGTCTGTGCGCGCGGCGTGGTCGCCGCTTGGAGCGCCACGCGGCCCTGCAAATGTTCGAGGGTTGGCGCATTCGTTGTGCGCTTCTTCAGGCGACCGATGGCCAGTTCTATATCGAATCTCTTTCAGAATCTCGGATCTGAATCACACCACCCGCCCGCACCCGTATGGATGTCTAGAGCGGCATCGTGATGCGATCATGAAGCTGGCCAGCTCTATGCCGTCTGCAGGCATCTGAGTCGCCGTCTCGAATCGGGACGAGGTGTTGTTTCCTGAGTGCCCCTTCCGCTAATGGGAATGAATACCACTGTAGGAATAGTTTGCTGCCGTCTGCCACGCGATCTCTTGCAAGTTCCTGGCGAACTTTTCATCCCACGCTGGTCGGTTGGCTTTTTTCAGCTTGTCCGTGACAGGTAATCCAATGGGGCTCTGGCCGTAGAGGACAGCAAAGTGCAAGTATGTATTGAGCGCCTCCAGTGGCGGTGAAGGGTGGGCCGGGTTTACGAAGAGTTCGCTTTGACTATTTAAGCCAGGCATCTCTTTTCTGAATATCTTGGTTCGCAAAACCACTAGGGCCTGAGCGGTTGGCACCAGAGTCATTATCCGCCTGTTTTTGCCATACTTTCTGTTGATCTCATCGGCCTGTGCTTGCCCCGCTTGAATGTTGCGCTCGTAGAGTCTCTGGAGTTGCTCAGGAGTTTTGTTGCGGTCCACATTTTCCCACGCCCCCCTGGGAAAATCTTGGTTGTCCGTATCACCTCCGCCCCAGGAAAGCTGAACGACAAACCGCATGTTGGGATTGTGCTGCAATCCCAGCCTCACGAAGTTCTCGACGCCCTCGTCGGGAAATTGAATGGGCGACATCACGAACACGTCCACATTGCCCGTTAGCAGGGCTTGTTTGGCCTGATTCGGTTCGGGCTTGTCCCAGTGCTGCAACGTTCTGGATGCACCGATAGCTTGGACGCCTGTCACTTCATGGCCCCGAATCCCCGCTGCTACGGCCATTTCGGCAAGGGGCTGCGGCACATACCACATCAGGCTATGTGAGACATAGAAGACACGCTGGCCCTTGGGCACCACGGCGGGAAGTCCGAGTTGTTGAGCGAAGGCACCGTGGAGAGTAAACGCGGCTGTAACGAAGCCGAGTTGGCGTAGAAAGTGGCGGCGGGTCGGAGCTGAAGAGTCGTAGATGGACATAAGTTGGTTGGACTGGGGACAGGAAGAGGTTCGAAGTTTTCGAACGGTGCATTGTCCGCCCACTTCTCGTTCATCCCCAATACCGAATTGGTTGAGCGGTCATGCCTTTGCGGCATAATGACCTCTACATGGAACTTCGCCATTTTCGATATTTCCTCGCCGTTGGTGATGCTTTGAGCTTCACCAAGGCTGCTGCCCGGCTGGGTGCGGTTCATTGACCGCGAAAGCGCTCGTCCTGCCTCTCTAAATTGCGTAGGCCGATGCAATGAACTACGGCCCTCGATTTGACGAAGCGTTGCGCAGATTCGATCACGAAAACGCGTGCGATCCACACCTAGTGATCTTCGATGGCGCTTCGCTGCCATACGAATTGCTCTACTCGAAATGGATCACTGATTGGGTGCGGCGTTTGTGCTCATCGCCCTCCGAAGCTTTGCTGCTGGCTGCGCGCTGCCAACACATTTGCCGATGGGTAATACCGCGAAAATCCTACCCGATGACGCGCGCTGGCTACCTACAGTGGCGCGCGGAATTGAAACAGTTCCACGCGGCGAAATCCGCCGGGATACTTCGCGAAGTCGGCTATACGGAAGACTTGGTGGAACGCGTCCAGGAGCTGAATCTAAAAAAGAATCTGGCGCACGATCCCGAATGCCAGGTGCTCGAAGACGCGCTTTGTCTGGTGACGTTGCAACATCAGCTCACCGAACTGATCGACAAAACCGAGGGCGAAAAAATGGTCAGCATCCTGCAAAAGACGTGGAAGAAGATGTCACCCGCAGCACGGGAACAGGCCCTCGCGCTGCAATTCTCCGAACGCGAGAAGGAATTGCTCCAACGCGCCCTGGCTTGAGTCCGGTTGCCTCCGCCGGCGCGCCGATGAACCGGAGGCTCACACGGTCAGAACGATATCTCCATCCAGTTCGCGCACGGTGTAAACCTTCACGCACTCGTCAGCCTCGCTGCCGGCTCCGCTGGCCAGGTCGAACTTGTGCGAGTGCAGCGGGCAGATGACTTTGCCGGCGCCGATCACGCCTTCCGAAAGGGTGCCGTTGCGGTGCGGACAGCGGTTCTGGATGGCGAAGAGGTGACCGCTGCGCTGGCGGAAGACGGCGATTTCTTCGTCGCCGACGAGGTAGCAGCGACCATGGCCGAGCGCAATGTTTTCGATGCTGCCGAGATTGATGGTGGTGGTGCTCATGGGAATCAGCCGTTGTTCTCTGCGAGTTCCAGCGCGTGAGCCAGTTCAGGGCCGTTGAATTGGCCGGGATAGGCGGGCAACTCGGCTTCTTTCCACGGATCCTTGTAAGCATCCACGGCTTTTTGGATTTCCGCATCCAGACGCGCGCAAATGCCTTCGCTGTCTTCGACGAGAATCATCTTCAAGGGCTCGATGCCGATGCGCTCGACGAAGCCGTAGGTCCGTTCGAGGTACTTTCCGTGTTCGCGGTAATACTGCATGAACCGGCCCATGTATTTGAGCACATCCGCGTGGGTTGCGACGGTGCACAGCAGGTCGCCTTTGCGGACGCTGCCGCCAGCGGCACCGCCGATATAAATTTCCCATTTGCCGCCCTCAATGGCGACCGCGCCGAGATCCTTTACATAAGCCTCGGAGCAATTCCGCGGGCAGCCCGCAGTAGCCAGTTTCATTTTGTGCGGCGATTCGATTCCCTGGAAGCGGTGCTCGATTTCCTGGGCAAGCTTGATGGAATCCCCCACCCCGTAACGGCAGAAGTCCGTGCCGACGCAGCTCTTGCAAGTGCGGAACGCCTTCGTGTAGGCGTGCCCGCTGGGGATGCCGAGATCCTTCCACATCTTCGGCAGGTCGTCCTTTTTCACGCCGAGCAGGTCTAGGCGCTGGCCGCCGGTGAATTTCACCATCGGCACGTTGTATTTTTCCGCGACCTCGGCAATGCGGCGCAATTCCGCAGGCGATGTCACGCCGCCGTAGATGCGCGGAACCACTGAAAACGTGCCGTCCTTCTGAATGTTCGCGTGAACGCGATCGTTGACGAAGCGGGCGTCGCGCTCGTCGTCGTACTCTCCGGGCCAAAGCGTTTTCAGCAGCGAGGCGAGGCCGACTTTGCTGCCGGGATCTTCCTTGTCACCGGCCAGTTCGCGGAAAACGGCGCTGACCGACTTGAGGCCGCGCCTTTTGATCTCCGCGACGAGTTGCGCTTTTTCCAGCGGCACGCCGGGAACGTAATAATCTTCGGTCGGATCGTCGTCGACCTCGCCGGCGTAGGCCTCGATGAGTTGGGCGACGAGCACCTTGCACGAGCCGCAGCCCAACCCAGCTTTGGTGCAGGCGCCCACCTTGGAAACGGAATGACACTTGCCAATTACGATGGCCTCCTTGATCTCGCCCTTGCTGATGCCGTTGCAGTTACAAATCTGTGCATGGTCGGGAAGGTCAAACACGCTGAGGACGGGCATGCCGCTGGAAGTGCCGAACAGTAAATCCGCCCGGCGGGAAGGCACCGCGGCACCGGTCATGAACATTTGCATCAACACTCCCGCAGTGTCCGTTTCGCCCAGCAGAATCGCGCCGGCGATCTGATTTTCCCGGACGATCATCTTCTTATAAACGCCGCGCGATGGCTCGCTGTAAACGATCACTTCGTCATCCGGAAGCGATGGCTTGGTGTCGCCCATCGACGCCAGTTCCACGCCCATGACTTTGAGTTTGGTGCCGAGCCTCGATCCCAGATACTCGGCCTTCGGATTGAAGCCCGTAATCACATCGGCCAGGGTCTTCGCCTGATCCCAGATCGGATCGACCAGCCCATAGAGCTTGTGGCGATGTTCGACACACTCGCCGACGGCGAAAATATCGCGGTCGCTGGTGCGCATCTGGTCGTCGCACACGATGCCTTTGTTCACGGTGAGTCCCGACGCGGCCGCGATCTCCGTGATGGGCCGGATGCCGGCGCTCACCACGACCATGTCCGTCTCGAGGGTCGAACCATCCTTGAAGTCCAGGCGGCGGATGCGGCCATCGTCGTAGACGATTTTGGTCGTGATTTTCTCGCACATCACCTGAATGCCCATTCCCTCCATGGTGTCGCGCAACATCTTACCCGATTCGAAGTCGAGTTGGGCGATCATCAACTGCGGCGCGGCTTCGAGCACGGTGACTTCCACACCGTGGGTGAGCAGTCCGCGCGCCGCTTCCAACCCGAGCAACCCGCCACCGATGACCGCCGCCTCCTTGCAGGTCTTCGCGTAATTGGCAATCTGGTCACAATCGTCAAGGGTACGGAACAAGAACGTGCCGGGGCCGCCGAACCCCTCCATCGGCGGAACGAAAGGCCTCGAGCCGGTGGCGATGATGACGTGATCGTAAGGCTCCTCGATCAGCGCGGCGTCAGGAACTGCGGCTGCATCTGCCGCGTAAGCCAACGCGTCTTTCTCGAGCGGCGCGCCGATGACGACCTTGCGCTGCCGGTCGATGCGGGTGGCTCGGACACCGGCGTGAAGCTTGATGCCGTTGTCGCGATACCACGCGAGGGGATTCATGAAGATCTCCGACGCGGCCTGGCTGCCGTTGAGGACGTTGCTCAGCAGGATTCGGTTGTAATTGCCGTAAGGCTCGGCACCGAACATCACGATCTCGAACCGGTCGGACGCGCGCTTCAATATCTCTTCGACGACGCGGGCGCCGGCCATGCCGTTGCCCACGACTACCAGTTTGGTTTTGTTTTGGTTCATTTGGAGATCTCGGTCGGTTGCTAACTCGAGTTGCTTCGAGGTTCTGGAAAGTTATGCGCCGCGGATTGCCGGATTAACCCAGATTTCGCCGGCGCGGATTTCGACGGGATAGCTCGGCAGCGGGCGCGGCGGCGGTCCGGCGAGCACGCGACCATCTTCGGCGCTGAAGAATCCTTCGTGGCAGGGGCAGTAAAACTGCCGCTTCTCGTGCTGATAATTGACGGGGCACATGAGGTGCGTGCAACTCTGGCTGTAGGCGACGAACTGGTTTTCGCTGAGTCGCACGAGGATGCACGGCTGGTGCTCAGTCGGGTAGCGGAAGAGTTTGTAGCCGCCGACGGGCACCTCCTCGATGCGCCCCACGAGTTTGGGTTGCGTAGCGGCGGGCACGGGAAAGAGTTTGTCCCTGGCGAGCCAGCCTGCACCGACGGCGAGCGCCGAGCCGCAGGCGACTTTGCAAAACTGCCGGCGCGAGACTTCATGCTCGTCGGCCTGGCGGATGGGGAAGTTGGCTTTCCAGTGAGGTTGGTCGGACATCGTGTGTGATCAGTGGCAGGTGCAGTTCCCGGAGCAGCGCGGGCCAAGGCCGGCATCGTCCCAGACGGCAGCGCTCGCGGCGTCCGGTGCGCCGGGGCGGGAGAGTTCGAAGGGGTCGAAGTCCTTGCCTTCCCACGGGAGGAAATCCAGCACCTCGAAGGGAAGCGCCTTCACGTCCGGCGCGGTCATGATGTTGACCTTCGTGCGGACCGTCTGGCGGCCGAATTGGAATTCGTTCACGGGGGTTTCGCGGCGGAGATTTCCGATCGTTTCGCGCGGGCCGTAGTAGAGTGCACCGCTCGGGCAGACGGTTGCGCACATCGGCTTCTTCCCGACGCTCGTGCGGTCGTAACACATGTCACACTTCATCATCAGGTCGAGTTCGACCTTCATCTTCGGCACGCCGAAGGGGCACGCGATGACGCAGTTCGAGCACGCCACGCAGCGCGGTTTGGCGGCGCTGTGGACGATGCCGTGGTCATCCTGCTTGATCGCGTCCGCCGGGCAGACGCGCGCGCAAGTCGGGTCCTCGCAATGCATGCAGACCACTGGAGCGGTCTGCACGCCAGTCGCACGATGCACGTATTCCAGGTGAATCATCGATTGCCCGCGATGCGTGCCGCATTCCGCGCACGCTTGCACGCAAGCCTTGCAGCCGATGCAGCGCGAAGGATCGAGAAAGAATTCGTTGCCTTGGAACGCGGTATTCATTTGTTTTCCAACGAGACCGGTGGCCAAGCCGCGTTGGCCTTCGCCGGCGGGGCGGCGACTTTCTCCAGACGGCAGGCGCAGACTTTGAACTCGGGAATCTTCGAGATCGGGTCGAGCACGCGGTTTGTCACTTGGTTGGCAGCCTTCTTACCCGCCCAATGATAGGGGATGAAAATCGTGTCGGGCCGGATGGTCTGCACTACCAGCGCAGGCAGCGTGATCTCGCCACGGCGCGTGCTCACTTTCACCATGTCGCGATTTTCGATTCCGAGTTTGGTGGCGAGCAAGGGATGGATTTCGCAGAGCGGTTCAGGATACTGATCCACCAGTGCGCCAATGCGCCGCGTCTGCGTGCCGCTGAGGTATTGCGAGACTACGCGACCGGTGGTGAAAAAGATCGGGTACTCCACGTCCACGTCCTCGGCGGGAGGCCGATATTCGTAAGCGTGGAACTTCGCCTTGCCGTCGGGATGATGAAATTTTCCGCCCTCGAACAGGCGCGGCGTTCCGGGATGCTCGGGAGCTGGACACGGCCAGAAAATGCCCATGTTGTTTTCGATCTTCTCATAGGTCATCCCGCTGTAGTCGATCGGCCCGCCCTTCGACGCCGCCGCGAGTTCGTCGAAAATCTCCTCGGCCTTCGAATAATTGAACCACTTCTCTTTGCCCAGCCGCTTGGCGAGTTCGCGAATGATCCACCAGTCCACCCGGGCGTCAACGGGCGGGGGCACGGAGTTGCGCAGGCGCACGCAACGCCCCTCCCCGGTCGTGACCGTGCCTTCATCCTCCTCCTGCAGCGAGCCAGCCAGCACCACATCGGCGTAACGGGCCGTCTCACTGAGAAAGAAATCAATGCACGCGAAGAACTCGAGTTTCTCCAGCGCAGCCCGCGTGCGGTTCGAGTCGGGGATTGAGACGAGCGGGTTGATGCTGATCGAGAGCAGCCCCTTGATCTCACCGCGCTCGATGGCGTCGATGATTTCGCACGCGGTCAGACCCTGCTTCGGCAGCTCGGGTTCCGGGATTTTCCAGAAGTCCGCGATGAACTGCCGGTGCTCCGGCTTGTTGATGTCGCGTCCACCGGGGAGTTGATTGCAACGCTGGCCGTGTTCGCGGCCGCCCTGGCCGTTGCCCTGACCGGTGATGGTGCCATAGCCGCAGCCAGGTTTGCCGATGCGGCCGGTGGCGAGCACGAGGTTGATGTAGGTGAGAACGTTCTCGACCCCCTTGGTGTGGTGCTCGATGCCGCGCGCGTGCAGCAGCATCGACGTTTCCGCCGGACCCCACATCTCCGCCGCTTTGATGATGTTTTTCGCCGGGACGCCGGAAAGTTTCTCGGTCACCTCGGGGGTGTATTTTTTTACCAGTTCGCGGACTTTGTCGAAGTCGTGCGTATGCTCGGCGATGAACTTCTCGTCGGTCCAACCGCGCTCGATCATCACGTGCAGGATGCCATTGGCGAGCGCGCTGTCGCGGCCCGGACGCACCGGCAGGAAAAGATCGGCCGTGCGACCGATCGGCGTGATCCGGGGATCGATCACGATGATTTTCGCGCCGTTGTCGCGGGCCCGCCAGACATAGTCGGTGAGGATCGGGAAACACTCGGCGAGATTCGTGCCGGTGAGAATGATGGTTTTGGCGAGCAAAATGTCGCTCCACGGATTCGCCGCGCGGTCGACGCCGAAGGCCATGCGATTCGCCGCGCCGGCGCTGACCATGCAGAGACGCCCGTTGTAATCGATATTTGCGGTCTGGAGCGCAATGCGGGCGAACTTGCCGTTGAGATAGGCCTTTTCGTTCGTCATTGAGGCGCCGCCGAGGAAGGCGACGGCGTCCTTGCCGTGTTTGTCCTGAATTGCTTTGAGCGAATCCGCCGTCTTGTTGAGCGATTCATACCAGCCGGCTGCGCGAAAGCCGTCCTCAGTCCGGATGAGCGGCGAAAGTAGCCGGTCCGGGTGGTCATTCTGCATATAACGCAGGACGCCCTTCGGGCAGAGCTTGCCTTGGTTGACCGGAAATTCGTCCCACGGTTCGAACCCAATGACCTTATTGTATTTGACCTTGAGTTGAATGCCGCATTGCACGCCACAGAAGCAGCAATGGGTTTTCACGAGCTTGTCCGGCTCGCCGTCATGAAAATCGTAGGTTGGCGAGCGGTTCGGCGTCGGGCCGTAAAGCTCGATATATTGTTCCTCGGATAAAGTGAGTTTGGCCATGAAGGGAGGGATTGGGTCAGCGACCGATCGTCCTGCCTTGGTTGAGCGCCAGGAGGCCGCGACGGCAGGCAGGACAGATGTCCTGATAGTGGACTTCGCCTTGCGGACCGGAGAAACGGTAGTCGAAGCCGAGTTCATCAAGCACGGTCTTGAGATCGGCGACGTGCATCGCGCTCGTGTAATCCTCGCCGCAGCGACGGCAGTGCGCGCGGAGCCCGGTGGCGCCCACCCTTTTGTAACGGCTCACGCACAACGAGCACGTGCGCTGGAACATGTGGAAGAGTTTTCCGAACGGTATGTAGAGCAGCAGCGAGACGACGCTCACCATGTGCACGATCGCCCATATGGCGTGATCCCGGCCGGCCAGGAACTTGTAGCTCACCGTGAGCGCGAGTCCGGTCGCGGTGACTGCCAATATGAGGAGCAGCGGCACGATATCCTCAGCGAAGCTCTGCGTGGCGCGTTCGCCGGGATCGGTCAGGCGCCGGAAAGCGGCCAGGACAAGGCCGACGAGCACGAGCAACGCGGAGATGTTCAGCAGGTTGAACATCACGAATGCCTTGAAGCTGTGAACGCTAAAGCTGTCGACGTTCACACCGAATGCCGCCACGCGATACATCTCCGCGTTGTCCGCGAACGACTCAAAATGAATCCAGCCGAACACCAGCGGAAACGTGATGGCAAAGGCCAGCGTGCAGCCACCCGAGAGGCACAGGTGCATGATCCAACGGAGCCCGCCGCGCCGCCGGATGAACTCCTGCGCGACGAAATTTCGGGCCAGCGCATAGCCGAGCGTGCCTGCACCATGGGGCAGCGGCATTGATTGGCGCGGCGCTTTCTCCGCCAGCGCCGCCGCACCGGCGGGCCGGAAGACCAACTCGAGACCACGCTTGAAATACATGCGCGCCGGCGGCCGCTGCGCCCAGATCAGGAACCGATACCCAACTGCGAACGCCGCCATGAGCGCGCCGATCGCGTAGCCGGTCAGAGCGGGATCAAAATCCCGAAGCCCGTGGGAGCCGAGGAAAATCGCTGCGGCCGACCCAAGCGTCAGCACCATGCCGGCGATGGCCGCACTGCGGTTGGGCAGTCTCATCAAAACAGTCTGTGTCGCTCCGTTATTCCCGATTGCTGGAAATCGCCTCGAGCGCGTTGAGGTCATGCCATCCGGTGATTTGACGGGGAGGTTTGGCATTGGAACGCAGCGAGCAGCGTAGGGAAGTGCCCGGCGCGTTTGAGATCGGCAAATTTCATCACGCGGCCGTATAGCTTCCGTCATGCCAAATGCAACGGCTCCGCTGCATCGAAATTCATCATTGTGCTAATGACAATGATGAACAGAATTCATAATCTACACTGGAGGCTCATAGAATGAAGATGTACAGCCGCATTTTGTGGGATGGTCGTCGTCGAGGAAAAAATCCCGAAGGTTTAAAGCCCTGATGACGGTTTTCTCGAATGCCGCGCGACGGGTGTGGCCTATGGCTTCTTTTAGCCACGAAAATTGGACAAATCGCCGCATGCGGCCGTTCGCGACGGTCCGCGAAATCGACGAGGCAGATGGCGGATGGCAGAAAGTTGAGAGTTGATAGTCCGCCGCTTGGCCGCTCTTGTGTCCGCTCCGCGGTGTTTTGATACGCGGGGAGAGCGGGGGGGCGGATGGCAAATGGCAGAGAGCAGAGGAGGCTGTCATGTCGCGGGCGTCACGCCCGCGCGCCAGCCATTTGCCGGATCATTTCATTGCCCGGACGTTTGCTCCGGAAAAGCCGTGGCGAAATCAACGATGGACCAAAACTCATCATCGCCACTCCGCAACCACCAATTGTCTTTCATAAGTCATTGGGAGACCACGCTGGCGTTTGGTTTCGCCGGTGCCACCGCCGTTCCCGTCTTTTGCAGGTGTTCCAGCAAGATCCGCCGCACCTCGGCGATCCCTTGGGGACTGCGGTTGGACCAATGGTCGCTGGGCACAATCACTTCGCTTTGCGCGCCGTCGAGGTGACTGCTCCAGTACGGCACGATGCCGTCGGAGCTTTGCGGCTCGGTCTTGTCCAGATGGCCGCCCTTTCCCCGGTCGCCGATGATCGAATGATACGGGATGCCTTTGGCGAGAGGGATCTTGTCGATCGTGGTCACGAAGCGGTTATTGGGATCCAGTGCATCGATGCTGTTCGGCGCGCGTTTGAGCTTCTTGCCGTCCGTGGCCCGGGGTTTTGACAGCATGGCGAGTTCTTTTCCGACTCCGGTTAAATCGGCAGGGGCGCCGATGATACTCTCCCCCAGACGGCCGAGGAATCCAGTCGCGAGGTACGCGCCGCGGAGGGAAGCGGAGACATAGATGACCCGGGAGATATCCGTGCGGTGGTGGAAAATGAGGGTCTTGGTCAGGAGCATGCGGGCCTCCGGCGAAAGAGGCGTCTTGTCCGGCGGGGTATCAAAAAAGGAATTCCAAATGGCCAGGCCGCTATCCGTCATCAACTCCCGCGCGATCATTCCGCCCATGCTATGGCCGATGACGACAATCGGCTTGTGATCGGGATAACGGGCATCGATCGCATCCATCTTGTCGCGGAGGATGGCCGCCATGAGAGGGTAAGGGTATCCGGTCGGATAACTAAAGAACCAAATCTGGTAATGCTGCCGAATGGTCGGGTCTCCGCGCAGCGCCTCGATCATGGGCGCCCAGGTGGCTTGCGAATCTCCGAGACCGTGAATGACGAGGATGGGAATCTTCTTCGGGTCGTACGGTTGCAATCTCGCCAGACGGGTCGATTCCAGGAAATCCTTGGGCTTCAAAAAGTGCTGGATCTCCTTGCCCCGCGGCTTCAACTCGGCGAGCGCCAGACCGATCGGTGCCGTGAAATCCGCCGCGACCGGATAGGTGTGATTGCCAAACTTCACAGTTTCCGTTGCCAGCGGATCGAGGTAGTAGGCGATGCAATTCCGGCCCTGGAAGTGGAGCGTTTCAGTGACTCCGTAATAGACCGTCTTACCCATGATGAACGGGTCGAACTTCGTCGGGTCGAAGCCTTGGCTGGCGATGATCATCGGCGCGCCCAGCCCCTCTTTGATCGTCCGATCCTTGACCAGCTTGCCTTTGAACTGGAAGCGGTCGGCGGGAATAATGCGGTAGTGCGACGGATCGTGCTCCGGCTTTCCATCCGTAACGACGGAGAAACTCCACTCTCCGCTGGCCCCTGGGCATTTCACCGGAGCTTTCCACGGTTCCAAACCCGACTCGTGAAGCACCTCGAACAGCCGGCCCACCGCATAGTTGTAATCCTTGAGAGCCTGCGCATCCGCGGGATTTGTCTCCAGGACGGCCGCAGCCGCCGACGCCGCGTCGATGTAGCGCCCCATCTGCGGCTCGTATGGTTTCACCGAATGCCGGAGCGCCTTGGTAATCAAATGACCGGCGGTAGTGGTCGAATGATAGCCTGGCCGTCTCTCGCTGACGGAGGAATAGTTCTCACAACTGGTCGTCGCGAGGGCTAGACAAACTGCGGCAAGGCAAAGACGGAAACTCGTTTTCATGGACGCAATGGATGGAGACTGTGGCAAAAAAGTAAGTGTCCGTCGATGAAATGGAGGCGCGGGGAAAAGGCAGCGAATTACCCCGATCCTCAAATCCTTAATCCTTAATTTTCAATCCTTGATCCTTAATCCTGACGCTGGAGGGATTAACGATTAACGATTAACGATTAACGATTAACGATTAACGATTAACGATTAACGATTAACGATTGAGAATGGCTCAGCCGCCGCGTGCCTGGTGTGTTTTTCTGCGCCCGCAGGCGAGGTAGATCTTGTGCAATTCGTCGCCGAGTTCTTCGCCTTCACCGCAGGCGGAACTCCGGGGATGGAACGGGCAGACGGGGCGCTGGCCGGTCTCGGGATTCGCGCGGCGGAACCAGCAGGCGCCCTCCTCCTGCTCGGCCGCGGAGAGTTCGGCGGGACCATAGCGGAGCGCTCCGTGGTCTGCTGTGCTGGACCGTTCCGGGAGTTGGTCCAGGGCGATTCCCCGGCCTCTCGCCCAGTTTCTCAGCAAATCGACATTGATGGCGTGAGCGGTGTTCTCGGGATCGAAATGATCGGCCACCGCGCAGATCGTGGAGGCGCATCCGTGAGCGATGCTTTCCGTCTGCCTCTTGCGACTGAACCCGAGCATCGGATGGAAGGCGAAGGTACCACAAAGCCACTGAGGTTTCACCGCGAGCACGTCCAGGTTCAGCGGAAGATCGGGCGAAGAAACATCAGGGTCACCCTCGGCGGCGCGCTGTTTAATGATGCGCCGAATATCGCGCTGACCGCGCTGGAATTTGTCGATCTTGCCATTGTAACGCAGTTGCTTTGCCCGGGCGCTAATCTCGGTCCAGCAGAGCTTTTCGAGATCCTCTTTCCCGCTCCAGTCCGCCTTCTCCGGTTCGAGCGTCGCGGTCAGAATGAGATGGGGAACCTCGGGGCGGCGTTCATAGCGTGAAGCGGAGTCCTTGCCCCAAAGATACTCGACCACGGCGCCAAGGGGGAGATTGTCCATGATCCCGCCATCCGCGTACTGTGCGACATGGTCGGGGCGTCGATAGACCTCCCAGGACCAGCGTGGACGGAAGACCATTGGGAAGGCGCTTCCGGCGAGCAAGCTTTGCGTGAACCGCGGGTCCCAAGGGCTGGTGTGCCGGAGGATCTCGAGCCGGCCGTCGGTGAAATTCGTCGTGGTGCCGATGAGGGGAAAACCAAAGTGATCGAGACGGGCGCCCGGGTCGGTTTTCCGGTCGAAAACAAAGCCGTCGATGAGCTGTTGCAGCGGTTCGGGGCCAAGCAATTCCAGCCCGACCCCATAGCGATCGACCATTTCCTGGATGAGCCTCTTGATCTGTTTGGCCGCCGCCTGCCAGTGGCCCGCCCGGATAATCTGCGCGAGCTGCAGCATCTCAAAAGGGCTGAGATGAAACAACCGCTCCACCCCGGAAAAAACCCGGCGGGCACGACGGCCAAAGGTGAACGTGCTGTCTTTCTCGTAGCGCCGGAAAACCAGATCCAGATCCCGCGGTGAGAAATTGGCCGCCGCCGCGCGAATCGAAAATCGACGGATGAAATCCGCAAATCGATCGGTGAGCACGAATCGGTCGATGGTGAGGAAAGTCGCGGCAAGGCGCCGGGTCTGGCGCTGTCGGTCCACGAGCTCCTGCCCGGCCGGTCTTTCAAAAACCCGGCCGGTCAACGCCCCGATAATGGTCCCGACAGAAGCGCCCGCCACCACGTCCGGCTGGATGCCCAGTTCGCTCATGGCATTGCTGAATCCCACTTGAAAGACTCCACGGAAAACACCACCGCTGAAGAGGAAGACGACCGCGGGGCCTTTCTTGACCTCCACGGGTTTCGGGTCCGAACGGAATGGGGTCGGTGTGCTCCGCGGCAGTCGCACATGTTGTCGAAACTCCTCCTCCTGGCCTCCTTTTTCACCAGCTCGCTGGTGACGGGTGATGCAGCAGCGGCAAACCTCGGAAATCCCCGGCCCTGGATGGGGATGGGCCGCATCCACGGGATCGCCTCCCCGGGAGTGGTTTCATTCCACCCCACGCGGCGATCAATTTCCGGCAGGAGACGTATTCCCTCCCATCGGACCCGGTGACGGTGTTCGCGGACTTTCGCAGGCTCTCGACCGCCTCCCGAAGGGCGGACGTGTTGCTTTCGTCACGATGCGGCCACTCGTCGGGCATCTCTTC
Source organism: Chthoniobacter flavus Ellin428 (assembly GCF_000173075.1). Taxonomy (GTDB): domain Bacteria; phylum Verrucomicrobiota; class Verrucomicrobiia; order Chthoniobacterales; family Chthoniobacteraceae; genus Chthoniobacter; species Chthoniobacter flavus. The sequence goes on along the minus strand of NZ_ABVL01000030.1, from coordinate 7,275 downwards.
ATCGGGCTCCAGAAAAAACCGCCGCTCCTCCAGCGTCCGCGTGTCTGGCAAGGCATCGGTCACCAGACGCTCCATCATCGCCCGGCAACCATCGGCCACGGCGGAGTCGATGAGCTTGCGTCGTTCGCCGGCCGATCCCGCATGCATCAGGCGCAGGCCGAGATCCGGCAAATTGTCGGGGGCCACCAGGCGGACCTTGGTCGGAAGAAAGGTCTCGGGTTCGCAGTTTTCATCGCAAATCGTCGCGGGCCTCCCATTGAGCACCCGGTTGATGCGATCAATCAGGCCCTTGTCCGCCAGCATGTCCTGAAAGCGCAGCAGCCGCTTGGCCCGGAGCATAACTTCCACCAGGCCGGCATAGGGCTCCCTCCGCTCGGAATCCTTGTCTTGTCTTAAAGGCAAAAGCGGCACCGAAATGATGCGCAGACGATCCCGCCGAGGTTCCGCAGGATTGCTCGGAATTTTGCAGGCCTCCTCGAATAGCGGGACAATCGGATCATTCGAAACGCTGGTCCCATCAATGAAAGTCGTCGATTCCGCACCGTTCTTGACGGTTTGTGCACGGAAAAATGGCACGGCGGCACAGGCGCACATCAGGGCATCGACAATGGATGTTCCCGCGGGAATGGCCTCCAGCTTGCCGGTGCGCAAATTGGCCGCCAGCGGCACCACTCGTATGCCGCGCTGGCGTGGGACGTCGTGGGCGTAGGCCTTGAGCGGCTTTTTGTTCGCGCATCCGCCCGGCAGGGGCTTCTCCTGTTTCAAGGCCCGGCGGACATTGGCATCAAACCGAAACTCGCCGTAGTACGATGGGTCGAAGTTTTGCACCAGTGCCTCCTTTAACGCGTAGGAGTCTCCCAGCTCGGCAAAGATCTGGTAGTGCTTCAGCAGGTCGCCAAAAGCGGTTTTCCGGCTCAAGAGGGAAAGCCACGCTACGAGCGCAACCACACAGATGAGCACGAGCAAAAACAGCACCCCTCCGTCGATCGACACATGCGGGATCAGTGGAATGGCGGACCACGCCGAGAGCGCCAGGAAGAGCAGCGCGGGCACGATCGCCAGGAGCAACAGCAGAGGGACCACTCCCAGGAAGAGCCGGCTGGCATAATCCCAAAACTGGCGAAGCAAAAACCAGCGATCGAACATGATGTCCCCGGCTTCCACTCCCTTGGACTGCGCGCGCCCATTGACTCCCAGGATCGCGCTCAGCCCCACCTTGACCAGCAGGCTGGTGGGCATGCTGAGGGAAAGAATGTTTCGGGCAACAATCCACCACAGCCGGACCACCAGACGACTGCGGATGAACCAACGCCGGCTCCAGGGCGCTTCGCTGACGGCGCGCCACCCCATCAGCACGCGGCTCAATTGCGCGAATACTTTCACACTGACTCGCAGCCGGATGAGACGATTGAACAGGCGGATCAAGCCCGTCCGCCCGGCCACGGATTCCTGGCGGCTGTCGCGCTCCTCCTTGAAATGGCGCGGCAACTCCACCGGCTTGAGCGCGTGAGCGGCGTTCGTTTCCAGCGGGTCTGGAAAGAAGCTCTTGAGGACCGTGGAAGGCGCGTTGCGAAACCCTTCGAGCAACTCGTTGAAACGCGCCACCCGCACTTCCTCGTCGTCCTCGACCGACGCTCCCACTCCCGCGCTGGCGTGAAAAACCTCGGCCAGGGCCGCGGCGGTGATCGCGCCTACGGAAATGCCGGCGACCATGTCCGGCGCCTTGCGCCGCGTGACCAGGAGCGCATGGATCACGCCCATCTGCAGCACGGTGTCCAGGCCCGCACCCGGGAATGAGACTACCCGGTAAATCCCCGGAGTTGTGGAACTGGCATCCGCCGCTGACGGAGCCGGCTTCGCTTCTGGCGGGTTTGGCGCTGTTACCATGGTGGTTGAGGGAAAACCTCAATGCGTCCCGAGGCTAATCCCCAATGGCCCGGGCTGGCAAATTCTAAACCCACCAACGCCGCCACCCCCTCAGCATTACCCACATCTTTTTGAAACTCTGTGCCAAGAGAAGAAGAGCCTGCGAATCACGCGGATGACACGAATGGAACCCTTCCCCATTCGCGTTATCTGCCTGATTCGCGGGCTTCTCCGCTGCCTTTCCGAGATGCGGGTCATACTTTTGTAAGGCATCGTGGAAGTGCCGCCGAAAGCCAATCCGACGCACTCGAATTTCGCCCGGAGAGCTTCAAAATGGCGCGTCGCTTACGACGCTGCCTTTTCGTAAACCTCAATGTCGTAGATGTTCCCGGATCCCACCAGGCGCGACTCCCGAAAATGCGCGGCGGCCAGCAGCGCGGACAGATTCTCCCGAGTTCGGTAATCGAACCTCCGGCCAAACAGCTCCAGAATGCGCGTGCTGGGGTCGGGTCGGAAGGTATTGACGATGAGGGACGCGGAATCCGTGGTCATGGCGTCCAGCTTCGTGGCAAAAATCGGCGCCGACGCCGACTCCTCGGGTTGCTTGAGACGGTAACAGCGCTCCGTCGTGTCGCAGGTGAAGCCTTGCAGATATTCCAGAATGCCCACCGCCGTCACCACGTCGTACTTCGGCTGAACGGCCAATTCTTCCGCCGATTCCGCAAAGATGTCCTCGCTTCTCGCGGAGATTCCACCCTCGGATTCCGCGCTGGGAGCGCGGCCACGGGTCGACTCCAGCTTGGTCAGGATCCGCCTGGCCTTGGCGATGCTGGCCTCGTCCCGGTCGGTGATTTCGAAAATCATTCGTGCTGGATCACACCCATCCCGGATCAGCCGGTCATAGACAATGATCGTGCTCAAGCCGGTGCCCGCGGCCAACGCTTTCACCCGAACGACCCCGCCCTTTTGCAGACGGCTTTTGACCACCTCATAGGTCGCCTGCGTCTCCCAGGCGAATCGAAGTTGCACATCCCTGCTCTGCACCGAATCCATAAAGATCCGATCCCAGGCATCGCTGGCCTTCCGGATCTCGGGTGAAATCAGCATGTACGGGCCGTTCATCGGATCGCCGCCCTCGACGAGCGACTCGTGTTCTTCGCGCGATGAGTCCAGCAGAGCCCGGGCATACGGATGCCCCGTGCGTTCCAGGATCGGGTTGTGGTGGGCGCCCCCGCAGTATTTTTCGGCATCGCCCTTCCGGCGCGTCGTGGTCCATTTCAGAACCCGGTAGCTGAACTTTGCCAGGGCCCTCTTGGCCGGGCCTGCCGGTTTGAAATGTCCGCCAACGAAAATCGCGCGGCTGAGGCTGGCGATGATCGCTTCGGAAAGGGCGTGATCGCCGTCCGAATAGAGGGCCGCCACCGCATCCATGGGCCTGATCTGTTTCATCTCGTCGGAAGGGCTTGAGCCTCGAAGTCGGCAACAATGGACAGATCCCCTTGAACGCAAAAGCCGCCAACAGCGGTTGTTTGCAACTGAGAACCTTCTTCTCTTGTCGGATAGACGTCCACAGGGATGTTCACGAGAGATACTGCCTTTCCAGACGGAGCGCACGCCAATAAATGGCAAAAAAGCAACTGCAAGGTGGCGGCGTGCACTGAGGCGAGCCGTTGCGCTTCCACTTCCTTTTCCCGTAGCGGGAATCCTTGCCGGGGTTCCCGCAGCTTATTGCCCCAATCAGGGCCTGGATTCGGAAGTCTGCATCCGTGCGACCATGGCGCCCACAGCTCCGTTCCATATCGGGAGCAAAATCGCGGACTGGAAGTTTCGTTGCTGCAGCACCCGTTCGATATTTTGCCAATCCGGTGCGGTCGCGTCCGTGCCGAATTTGTGAAAGAGAGTAACGATCGAAAGTTTGGCAGCAACCGTTCGGGGCGGTTGCATATCGATGATGACGATGCGTCCGTTAGGGCGGACAACGCGGCACATTTCCTTGATGGCACCGGTTTGCACGGAGGCGGGCAAATGGTGGAGCACCATGGTGCAGAAAACGACGTCGAACGACCTGCCAGGAAACGGAATCTGGTCGGCAGATCCCTGCACAAATTGAGTTTCGGAAATCAACTCCTTTGCCTTGTGCCGGGCATGCGCGAGCATCTCCGACGAAGGCTCCACGCCATGCAGCAGGCTGCCGGAACCCATCTGTCTGGCGGCTTCGATCAACAACGAGCCTGTGCCGCACCCCACATCCAGCACGGTTTCACCCGGCTGCAATTCCGCTATCTGGAGGATACTGGTTCTAAAACGGCGTTCATTGCCGAAGGTGTGCGCCCGCATCAGCCAATCGTAGAGCCGGGGCCGGTGCAGCACCTTGCTGTGTTCGGACGGATGCGGGTGTGCGTGCGGATGTTTTCGAGTTTGTGCGGCGGACTCGGGATGCAGTGGGCGCAGGCGCGACACCATCCATGCCACCGCCCCCAGGATCACCCCATGCCCAAGCACCAGCAATACTGCGGCCGGCACCCACCAGTGGGCAAAGTGACTGGCGCGCAGATGGAGCGAAACACCCACTCCGAGAAGAATCAGCAACAATGCCAGGAGAATGCGGTGAATGGATTTCGATTTGGCGAATTCAGCGCGTGAACAGGACTTGGACGTGCACATGAGCGGTAGCTTTTTGTTCGGTGAATTTGGTATGGCCGCCACGAGCGCACCGAAGACGCTCGTCTGGCTCGGTAAAAAAAGGGCAATCCGCGGCGATCACTCCCGCGACCGGGTTTTTCGTTCCGCTCGCATTTGCTGGAGAATCTTTTTTGCCTCTTCCGGCGGTGGAATGAGCCCGTTCGGACAGGGGGAATGCCTCCCAAAGCAGCGGAATTCTCGCTGACAAAAGTCGAGCAGTAGTTCCTTCAATTTCTCGCGCCCTCGCTGCACCCGTGACTTGGCCGCGGAAAGGGAAATTCCCAACCGCTTGGCGAGCTGTGCTTGAGTCAGACCGTCCAGTTCTGCGAGCACGATGACCTCGCGGTATGGCTCCGGCAAACTATCGATGAGCTGCTGGAAGGCGGCATGCAGTTCGGCGATTTCGAGGGTCTGCGGCGGCTCCGCGGCCAGCGACTCGGTTACTTCTGATGTCGGCTTGCGCGAGCGGTAGTGATCGATTACGGCGTTGCGCGCCACGAGAAAGAGCCAGCCCTGCACCTTCGCCGGATCGCGAAACTCGTCACAACGCACCTGGTACTTCGCGAATACCTCGTGCAAAATGTCCTCCGCAACCGTTGGGTCATTCACTCTGCCGCGAATGAACTGGCCGAGTCGCCCGGAAAATTCATTCCAGATTTGTTCAGCCGAGATTTTCATTGCGTCATGGGACTCACGTTTCACCGGCACGGAGTCACAGTCGAGGCGAGTCCCGGCGGCCGTTTCCGATCCCGATTGGCGCGTATTTTGTAGTTCGTTCATGGCGACGAACGGCCAGGCAAAGCAAGCCGCTCATCAGAAATGACGAATGAGAGGAGAAAAAGACGCAGGGAAAATCAACGATTACCTGAAGCTTGCGGGGGCGGCCGAATGTCGTTCCTCGTGCGCCAGGCTCCAGGCGCGACACCCATCTCGCGGGCGAATGCGCGGGAAAAGGTAGGCTCGGACTCATAGCCGACAGTCTCGGCGATTTGGGCAATGGTTTCGGAAGATTCGCGCAGGCGCTGGCCGGCCAGCAGCATGCGCCATCGCGTGAGGTCTCGTCACATCACACTTACAGAACCTCCAGGGATCATCTTCCGAAACTGCCCACTTAGCGCCCACCCCAAAAACTGAATTGTCGTAAGTAGCTGAGTATATATTTTTAGGATTAGCGACGTAGGGGACGTGGCGGCAATCCCGGATGCGCTGGCAGCCTTTGAGGCTGGCAGGCAAACGAACTTGCGCCGCACACGCGTGGAGGGCTGTCCGTCGAGTTGGTCAGGGCTTGTCTATGGCCACGAGCATGCGGAAGCCGTTCATCATGAGCGCTTCGGTCGGGCGACGGACGGCGGAACGGCAGTTCCCGCCGACGGCGGCGTTCGCGGTGTAGGCGCCGCCGCGGACGACATGGTTTTTGGGATCACCATCCTTCGGCCCGGTCGGATCCGTGGCGTCTTCCAAGTAGGGGAAATAGGGAAATAGAGGAAATAGGGGTCAGGCGACATTTTTTGACAGGTCGACCCAGCGCCGCAATGGTTTGGGCAAAGGAGGTGGTTCTCTGCGGTGACGGCGGATTTGCTGGCTGGCATTGGCGGGGCTGCGCAGATTCAATTCGGTGGCCAGCCAGGACAGGCTCACCGTAGTGCGTTCCCAGATGACGCTCGCGATGGCTACTTTGCGAGCATCGCTGCCGGGCAAGCGGGCCAGTTCTGCCGCGCCCAGTCCGGCCGCAGCCAACCCGGTGGAGAGCAAGCGTCGCGCTTCCTGTTCGCCGTGCGCTCGTTTCTCCAAACTGGCCTTCGCGCTGCGATGGCGCGGCTGGCGCAAGAGTTTGTCTCCCCATTGCAATATCCGCTCCGCAAACGCTTCGCTGCCCCAATACCAGCCCCGGCGCAAGTCGCTGCACCGCGCATCCCGGTCCGCTTCCGCCGTGGGCACTCCGCATCGCTCGCGCTCTTCGCTTTCCGCACGTTTGTCGAGACGCTCCACCCAGCGACGGCGGCCGGCCACGCTATCGGCAAAGCCAAAGGCGGCCAACGCCTCTTTGCTGGCCAGCCAGCCAGGCCGCTGCCTGGGGGCCAGAGCGTGACCACCGGCCACGCTGCTCCAAGAATAATCCAGGACGCTCTGTCCAGCCAGGACCTTGATCAGCCCCGCCCGAACCGGATTGAGCTGCACATAGTCGAGCAGCGTCTCGTAATAATATCCAGCCCCCTCGACTATCACCGCTTTGTATCGATCTCCAAACAGACGGCCCCACAGGTGGTGCCGGGTATTAAAGCGCCGCGTATAGGTATTTTGCAGCCATTGCATCCCGGCCACCAAATTGGGCTCCGGCGTTTCCAGCACAAGATGGTAGTGGTTGCTCATCAGCACCCAAGCATGCACCCGCCAACCCGTCTGCCCACAGGCTTCGCCCAGGGTTTTGAGGAAAAAGCGCCGGTCGTCATCATCCCGATAAATCGCCTCCCGACGATTTCCCCGGGCCATCACGTGGTAAAACGCTCCGGGATACTGGATTCGAATGCTTCGCGCCATCCCACGACCTTACCGAAGGATCGTAAGCGGTATCCGTGGCTCCATGCGGATTTGGTTGACGACGCAATCGATCGGCGGGCTCGCGTAGATTGCATAGCTTCACGCTATGCAACTTATGATGCGGCCTTGAGGTCGGGCGCTTGGCGCTGGGCCTTGGCCCAAGCCTGCGGGGTGATGCTGGGAACCTCG
>NZ_ABVL01000031.1 GCF_000173075.1 Chthoniobacter flavus Ellin428 | reverse complement strand
AGGACTCTTTGAGTCCGCTTCGTTCTGCCAAAGCCCCTTCGCTCCACGGACGTTACTCCGCTTCATCGCTACTATGGGCTTCTCCGACTCCCCAATCTCCAGCTCGATCCTTATGGCTTCGGCTCGGGCCGCGTTCCGTCCCGCTCTCGCGCGACGAAACCCAAGACCAGGGTCTCCCAGTCTGCCCAACCCCACCTTCCCTGCGCGCTGCCCCCTGCGACCCCGGAGGTCTTCACCGTTGCTCGTGAACATCCCTTCACGGTGAATGCTAGGCTTCGGCTCCTCCGAGAGATTGGCCGACCTCACTAAGCGTAACGAGGCTCTTCTAGGTTTGCTTGCGCTGCGGCTCACAGGTTCGATCCACGGAGCTTCAACCCCAGGATTGCTCCCAGAATCGTCCGCTTCTCTACAAGCTCGATGTTCAGTTGGCTTGACGAACACTTTTCAGTTCATGGGTTTGGGTTGGCGGTGCTGGCGCACCAGAGGCCGCAGAGGCGCAGAGAAACGGAGGGATGCGCTCCTGCGCGTTCCCCAATTTTGGACGGAAAATCTCCACACGCCGCGGAAACTTTTAAAGTCGGCACTGCAGAGGCGCAGAGAAGAAGCTTAGCCTTCGGCACGCTTCTGCTCCTCCTCGTCGTACATGGCAAAGAGAGCGTCCGAAGCACCGGTCATGGCCTTATATTCTTCCAACCACGCCAGCAACTCGCCCAACTCCGTCGACGGGAGTTTCTCGATGGCCGCCTCGATTTCAGCAACAGTGCTCATGGCTTCAAGGTGCCCGCTTTTCCGCGGCTGACAAGTGCCGTGGAAAATGTGTGAACGGGGGAAGCCGAAAATGGTATGCACCGACACCTCCTCACCCTCCGTCGATGCGCATCCTACCCATCACTTGCTCCGAATGGGCTCGCCTGGCATTTCACGCCAGCGAACTGGCCGTCGTCGGGGGAACGATTTGCCGAAGTGCGGTTCTTCTTTCGTTTACCTGGCAGCACGGCTGGCAGCAGGAGGCCGTCTCAGCGGTCTTCCACCGCTTCAATTGCGTCGCGTTTGTGGCCCTCGCCATCAGCACCCTGGCCGTCTGGCGGACGTCTCGCGCTTTGGCCATGGCGGGCTGGATTTCGCTCTTTCTGTGCGGAATCCTGGTGAACTGCTACCCGGCCATCGATTGAGTCCCCTCCGCTCGTGGTGTTTTAGAATGGTCGGATGCCATTTTGTGTGGGTGCTTAAGTCAAGGCGGCCACGCCCTCATCTCCCCGACGGATATCCCTCGCCACTCTACCAGCGCTGGATTTCGACCGTAGCTCCTCTTTCGAGCAACACGGAGACAAGACCTTGGAAATTCCATTCGTCCGTCCGAATTTCGACACGCTTGCCGGCGGCGGGTTCCACCGTGGTTTCGGCGCCCACCAGATCGTAGAAATCCCGCTGGCTGACCCCTTTCACTTTGTGCAACGCCACGCCGTCACGCCACTTTTGCTCCAGCACGGATTCCGAGGAGGGATACGGTGCGGTGGGCAGTGTTTTCCCGGCAAATAATGCGGCGAATCTTTCGGGAAATCCTGCGGCCAGCACAGCCGCCGAATGTGCCTCCATTTCCTGATGCCTCAGTGGCTCCACTTCGACCTCCGCCTGCGTGGCGGTTTGGATCATTCCTTTCAAAAGAGCCTCGGCGGCCTGGGCGTCCTCTTCCCGATGGAATGTGCCCACGATCGTGAGAGCGGCCGAGTGCTCCGCAGAAGTCGCGTACCAGATTTTCATGAGAGAGATCCTTTCAGCGCCGCCAGTTGGTCGGCAAGTGTCGATAAATCCGCAATGCAAAACTGCCGTCGCCGTACGAATGCGCCTGCAAAGACATGTCCGCCGTCACGTGACAAAAATGAAATTCATCCGGAACGGCCGTATCGAGAGTCGGCGCGGTCAGAAAGCCATCCGCCGTTCGGCTGAGGCAGATTTGCACTCGCTCCTGATATGCCGCGATCAATTGATCCAACTCCTTCCAGTCCTTTTCCGAAAGTGTCGGGATTCCCGAGCGATGCTCCGGAATCAGCAGGATATCATTCACCTCCTCACGCATCGCGATTTTCAGCACCTCTTCCGCCTCCGCCACCGCAGCGGGAGAAACGACGCAATTGATGCCCACCCGGGCCCGTTTTTTGGCCGCTCGCAGCGGGGCGATCAGCGCGGAAAGCGGCCGTCCGCGAACCTGCGAATAACGCGGCTCCGGTCCATCCATGGAAAATCGAATCGTGGACAAGCAAGGAGCGATGGCCTCGAGCAGGGATTCGCTGAGATTATGGCCATGGGTGGTGATGCTGAGACCGAGACGGGTGTGGTGCCAGATGTGACGGCAGATCCCGGCCAGATCGGGGTGGAGAGTCGGCTCGCCTCCACCGAGCGTGAGTTCCAAAACTCCCAAGCGATCCAGGCCGCTGGCCAACTCACAAACAAAGGACAGCGGCAAATGGGATCGCCCCAAACGGGCGTAGCAAAAAGGGCAGTGCAAATTGCAGACCTCCGTAATGGCGATGCTGACCGAGCGCGGGCCGATATCGAGTTCCTCCTGCGGGACGGAAAATTCATTCATCAAGACGTGGAGTCCCGACTGGCGTTCGAAGAAATGTACCCCGCTCCTTTCCTTGCGCTTTTTCACGGAAAAAACCCTTCCATACAGGAGTGGCCTTGACGAGCCTCGACCACACCGAGCGGGAATGAAAAGACGATTGAACGGACTTCTCTGAGTGATGAGATTGCCGCGATGAAGGTCTTGCGATTCACCGCGGGCAAGTCAGGGGCTGGAGCTTGGGAACGGGAGGATCACCGGGTGCGGAGGTTCATTCGAGAGCCCAAATTGCGGGAGAAAATCCCGGAGGCGTGATCGCCGACATCTGCTCGAGAACCGTCGACCGGAATACCTTCTCTCCGGGCGACAATTTGATGCTTCCTTCTACGTTGTTTTCGACCGGATCCATTCCGCTCAAGGCTTGATAGAGGAGGCCTTTTTTCTCCACCACCCTTCCCGCGCCGTCCTTTTTTTGCAGGACGATATTCGCCGTATAACCCATTCCCCTTTCGAGGCTGCCGGAATTGAAAATCTGCCCAAAGGAAACCTCGAGCGACTCGACGCGGGAATCCTTATCCAGCTTCTTTTTGAAATGCGGGGTCTTTAAAATCTCAGCCACCAGGCTGCCTTCAGGGTATAGGATGCTTTCCGGGGCAGGCGTGCTTCCCTCCTCGAACTCTGTTTGTAAACTGACCTCGAGGCAGCGGGCGGTTCCGTCTTCATTCTTCACGACATCCACGAGCAGCGTATGGCTCGGACCGCCTTTCACGAGCACGATGCCCTTTTTGAGCGTTAGTTGGCAATCGGTCCCCCGAAGAGGCGCCCACACCGGAATCAACAAGGCGGCTGCTCGCGGAAGAATCTCCGAAAATTTGGAACCGTCGATGGCCTGGCACGCGTCAATGTAGGTTTTTCTAAGTAGCGCTTCGCATCTGGGATCTCCCCAAATGTTTCGAACGTCCGTCACGGTATCGAAATGATCCGGTTCGACGCCGCAGATAGGTTGCACCAACAGTAACAACCCAACTACGGAAAGGATTGGGAAGATGGAGGTGTTCATTGATGGGAGAAATGGAGTGAGGCGGGAATGGCATTCAGTTAAGTTTCGAACCGGCCCAACAAAGTCGAAACGCCGAGCGTCTCGGAGGTCGCCGTCACTGGCCCGGTCCGCAGGATGAGGAGCAGTGAGAGCAGAACCATGACGGCGAAACCCACACCCGGAAAGACCTCTCCCGAGTACAACGACGCAACGAAAAAGGGCGCGAAGAAAAGACCCCCAACCCACCCGACAAGCTGAACCGGCCAGGTCGAAACTTGGAGACGGGAAAATTCGGCCACACCGGATCAAACGACATCAGGCCGGATATTTCAACCCTCTCCCGTCCGCAAAGTAAGAGGCAAATTTGCCTCTTACTCTTCGCCCCTCGTGCCCCAGCTCCAGCTTGGGCACGCCCTTTTCGGCGAAGCTCCAGTTTCGTTGGGGGCCGTTTCCAGGAAGCGGGAGCTTCCAGGACAGGGGAAGGTGCAAATTTGCACCTTTCTTTTTACCTCTCGTTCCCAAAGTTAGCGAAGCGCTTTGGGAATGCCGTCTTCGGCGGGAAACTCTGTTTCCATCGGTGGCTGCCCACATCTTCATGGCATCGAACGGGAAACGGAGTTTCCGATCCGGGGAGCACGTTCCCAAAGCGCTTCGCTAACTTTGGGAACGAGGACGGAAAGTGCGGGTTATGAATCTGCGGTTTCACTGGGTGGGATCAGCGGTGGAGTTTTCGCCGGCGGGCGGACATGCGTCCGCCAGGATTGAATCGCTGCGAAAAGACCAAGAATCGTCCCCGGAATACTCTGCCAATCGGGGCCAATGCCCACGAATGCACGGCTCCCGGACGGTGGAAAAATGAGGGCGATGGCGAACTCCACCAGGACGGCCGTGAATATCCAGACAAAGAGACACCAAAGCGTACCGAAGATGTAACGAACCACGATCATGACCGGTGATTTATCAGCGAAAAACGAATCCGAAAAGAACTCGCTCTGTCCGCCTCCACACTTCGCCTTCAAGGATCGACATGAATAATCCGTCATGTCAGCAGCGACTCCATCCCAAGCAGGTTCCTCCACCGGAGTAAACGGAAGAGTGCCAGGGGGGAGAATTGAACTCCCGACCAAGGGCTTATGAGTCCCCTGCTCTACCTCTGAGCTACCCTGGCAATGCGAGGGGCGGAAAGTAGACAGCGGCGCGCGGGGAATCAAGTGGGAATCGTACTGTTTTTTTCAGTAATCAGTGATCAGTAATCAGTAATCAGTGCGCCCCGGTCTCGCGCTCACTCTCCGACTGAATACTGAATACTGATCACTGATCACTGATTACTGATTACTGCCCACCGCATCCCCGGGACAACTTGTCTACCCCCCCCTCGTCTCATGCCCCGACTTTCGTGCCACCGTGACGCGGGCAATCCGCGATTTACTCTGGACAACCCTCGGACAGCAATTTGCTAAAGAGGGTGCCAGCTTTAATCGCACCCCTATGAGAATCGATCGCTTTACCCAAAAAATGCAGGAAGGCCTGCAGGCCGCGCAGGACCTGGCTTCCAAGCTCGGCCACGCCGAGATCGACAACGAACATTTCCTCGCCGCCCTGCTCGAGCAGACCGACGGCATCACCCGTCCGCTCTTCGACAAGATCGGCGTGGCGCCGCGCATCGTCGAAGAAAAACTCCGCGCCGAGCTCGAGCGCCGGGCCAAGGTCCACGGCGGCCAGCTCGGCCTCGGCCGCGACCTGACCCATGTCCTCAACGCCGCCGAAGGCGAGATGGCCAAGCTGAAAGACGAATACCTCAGCGCGGAGCACTATCTCCTCGCCCTCTCCGACGCCAAGGTCTCCGCCGCGCGGCTGCTCCACGACTCCGGCATCACCCGCCAGAAGCTCATGCAGGCGCTGCAGCAGGTCCGCGGTGCGCAGCGGGTCACCGACCAGAACCCGGAAGGCAAATACCAGACCTTGGAGAAATACGGTCGCGATCTCACCGCCATGGCGCGCAAGGGCAAGATCGACCCGGTGATCGGCCGCGACTCGGAGATCCGCCGCACCATGCAGGTGCTCTCCCGCCGCACGAAGAACAATCCCGTGCTCATCGGCGAGCCCGGGGTGGGCAAGACGGCGATCGTGGAAGGACTCGCCCGCCGCATCGTCAGCGGCGACGTGCCGGAGTCGCTGAAGAACAAGAAACTCATCGCCATGGATATCGGCTCGATGATCGCCGGCGCGAAGTTCCGCGGCGAATTCGAGGACCGGCTCAAGGCGTTCCTCAAGGAAGTCACCGACTCGAATGGCGAGATCATCCTGTTCATCGACGAGCTCCACACCATCGTCGGCGCCGGGGCCAGCGAAGGCGCGGTGGACGCGAGCAACATGCTCAAGCCGCAACTCGCCCGCGGGGAGCTGCGGACCATCGGCGCGACCACGCTCGACGAGTATCGCAAATACATCGAGAAGGACGCCGCGCTGGAGCGCCGCTTCCAGCCGGTGATGGTCGATGAGCCCAGCGTGGAGGACACCGTGGCCATCCTGCGCGGTCTCAAGGAACGCTACGAAGTGCACCACGGCGTGCGCATTCAAGACAGCGCGCTCGTCGCCGCGGCGACGCTTTCGCATCGCTACATCAGCGACCGTTTCCTGCCGGACAAAGCGGTGGACCTCGTGGACGAGGCCGCGTCGCGACTCAAGATCGAGCTCGATTCCATGCCCACGGAGATCGACGTCATCGAGCGCACCATCATGCAGGGCGAGATGGAGCGGCAGGCGTTGAAGAAGGAAAAGGACGCGGCCAGCAAGGAGCGTCTCGCCAAGCTGGAAAAAGATCTCGCCGAGGAGCGGGAGAAATCCGCCACGCTCAAGGCCCAGTGGCAGAGCGAAAAGAAAGTCATCGACGAACAGCGCAAGCTGCAGGAGCAGCTCGAGCAATTGAAGATCGACCTCGAGCGCGCGCAGCGGCGTGGCGATCTCACCGAGGCGAGCGAGATTCAGTACGGCCACATCCCCGCCGCGCAACACGAACTCGACGCCCACAATGCCAAGCTCGTCGAGATGCAGAAAGATGGCCGGCAAATGCTGAAGGAAGAAGTGACCGACGACGATATCGCCGAAGTGGTCAGCGCGTGGACGGGCATCCCGGTGACCAATTTGCGCGAGAGCGAGCGCGAGAAGCTGGTCAAAATGGAAGACCGCCTCGGTGCGCGGGTCATCGGCCAGAAGCAGGCCATCACCGCCGTGTCGAACGCCGTGCGTCGCGCCCGCGCCGGGCTGCAGGATGAGAATCGGCCCGTCGGTTCGTTCATCTTCCTCGGTCCCACCGGGGTTGGCAAAACCGAGCTCGCCCGCGCGCTCGCCGAATTCCTCTTCGACGACGAAAGCGCCATGGTGCGCATCGACATGAGCGAATACATGGAGAAGCACAGCGTCGCCCGGCTGATCGGCGCGCCTCCGGGCTATGTCGGATTCGAGGAAGGCGGCCAGCTCAGCGAAGCCGTGCGCCGCAAGCCCTACAGCGTGGTGCTTTTCGACGAGATCGAAAAAGCGCACCAGGACGTCTTCAACGTGCTCCTGCAAGTGCTCGACGACGGACGCATCACCGATGGCCAGGGCCGCACCGTGGACTTCAAGAACGCCGTCATCATCATGACGAGCAACCTCGGCTCACAGGCCATCCTCGATGCCGACAACGCCGAGCAACGCGAGGCCCGGGTGATGGACGCCCTGCGCAGCCACTTCCGCCCCGAGTTCCTCAACCGGGTGGATGAAGTCATCATCTTCGACCGCCTGAACGACGAAGACCTCAAGCGCATCGTCGAGATCCAGGTCAACCGCCTGATCAAACGCCTCGCCGCGCAGAAGATCACCCTCAAGCTGACCAACGAAGCCAAGCTGCATCTGGCCCGCGAAGGGTACGACCCGGTGTATGGCGCCCGCCCGCTGAAGCGCGCCGTCCAGCGCAGCCTGCTCGACCCGCTCAGCCTCGAAATCCTCGCCGGCAAATTCCGCGAAGGCGACGTCATCACCGCCCACGCCCACGAAGGGAAGATCGTGTTTTCGAAGTAGGCGACGAGCGCATCCAAATTGTTTTGAAACACACGAACGACGCTCTTTCAGATCGCGTCGGGGAAGGATTGAAAGCAGCCTGTCACCTGCTATTCAGGCTTCTCCGTGTCCGACTCCGCTGCTCTTACTCCCCTCCCTTATCAACGCGCTGTCGTCGCTCACCTGAAGTCGGCGGAACCTGAGCTTTGGCGGTGGGCTACCTCTTCCGAGGTGCGCAACGAATTCGCCGACAACCTGCGCACCGAGATGCTGAAGGCGAACTACCGCCTCGATGCCGACGGCCATCCCGAGCTGGCAGAGCGTAGCGCCGCGGTGGCGCAACGTCTGGGCGTCACGGCTCCGATCACTCTCTATCAAGCGGCCGGCGGCCTTGGCATGAATGCCATGATCTGCCATCTACCGGGGGAAGCGCACATCGTTTTCTCCGGTCCGATTCTGGCGACCCTGAAAGGTGCGGAACTGGACGCGGTGCTCGCCCACGAACTGGCGCATCACCGACTTTGGGACATGGACGACGGAGACTACCTGGTGGCCGATCGTCTCCTGCTCGCCGCCGCGAACGATCCGCGCGCTGCCTTCAGCCATGCGCAAACGGCGCGCCGTTATCGTCTCTATACCGAAGTCTTTGCGGATCGCGGCGCGCTGGTGGGCAGCGGCGATCTGGAAGCAACCGTCGCCGCGCTGGTCAAAACCGAGACCGGTCTACCGGAGGTCAGCGCCAGCAGTTACTTGCGCCAGGCGGATGAAATCTTCTCGCGTGAAAACGCCACGACCAAGAGCCTCGACCATCCGGAAACCTTCATCCGTGCGCGCGCCCTGCGGCTGTGGTCGGAAAGCGATCCCAGCCTGGAAGCATGGCTTACCGCCACTATCGAGGGCCCGCTGGCGCTGGATGAACTCGATCTCGCCGGCCAGCATCGCATGGCCCAGCTCACGCGCCGTTTTCTCGCCGAATTGCTCCGCCCCGCGTGGTTTCAGAGCACCCCGGTGCTGGCCCACGCGCAGGCTTTCTTTCCGGACTTCACGCCCGGCTCGAAGCCGGATGAATCGCTGCCCGACGAATTGCGCTTCGCCGACTCGGCCACGCGCGAGTATCTGTGCTACTTGCTGCTCGACTTCGCCGCCCTCGATCGCGATCTCGAAGACGTTCCACTGGCCGCGGCGCTGCAATGGAGCGAGCGGCTCGGGATTGCGGAGCAATTTGAGAAGCTCGCCCTCAAGGAGCTGGGCATCGGCAAGCGGGTATTCAACAAGATCAAAAAAGAAGCGGACTCCCTGCTGCGGCAGGCGGAGGTACGGTCATGAGCGACATTCCATTTCTCCAATTCCTGAGCCGGAGCGACGAGGGCGGCTTTCAAACCGACGACGTTCTCGCCGCGGTGCTGCCGCTCTTTCGCCAGGTCGTGGCGTGGCACGAGCAATCGCTCGTCGCGCCCCTGCACACCCTGTCCACCCTGGTCATCGACGAACCTGGCATCCTGCGGTGCGATGGCGCGCCACTGGCGCCGACGACGAATTTCGCCCCTCTCGAAGAGCTGCAGCGTCCCATGGCCAGCGCCTTGCACGTCATCGGCCATGCGCGGGTGACCTCCGATGATGAAGCGGGGACCGATTACACCAACCTCGAGGTGACCGACGGGGAGCGCGAGCTCAAGCATCCAGCTTTTGTGACCGGCTATCGCACTTGGGAAGAACTCGCCGGCCATCACGATGCGGCCACCGACATTTTCGCGCTGGGGCAAATCGTCGCCAGCCTGGCTCTCGGGCTCGATTTCACCGAGGTCGACGACCTCACCACATTCGCTTCCCATCGCAGCAATCTCTTCGCGATCCACCGGCGCCTGCACCCGGTGCTGGCTGGCGTGATCGTGGAAATGACGGAGCTGAATCGACACCGCCGGGCTCCCGACCTGCCCACGCTCATTCGCCAACTGGAGAATTACCGCGAGCAGACCACCGACGTGGATGTGGCGCAATTGCCGGGCTTCGCCGATGCGGGCGTCACGGGCCGGCGCAAGCTCGTGCAGGCACACTTGCGCGATCGCCTTTTCGAAATCTCCCGTCGGAATCGACTGCTCTACTTCAAGCCCTCGCAGGCTTCGCTGAATTTCACCGTGGCCAGCGTGCCCATGGTGATGAATCTGGCGAGCATCAAGCTCGAGCAACTCTTCGTCTGGCACCCTGCCCTCGCCGCCGAAGTGATCGATGGCAAGCCCATGAATCTCGGTCGCTGGCTGCGCTTCGAGGACCAGCCCTACCTGCCCGGCGCTCTCGACAAGCTCATCTCCGAATCCCGCCGCGACCGGGCGGAGTTTGGCTTCGCCCAGCTTCGCCTGGTGGTCGCTTTTCTCCACTGGCACAATCTCAAGGAATTGCCGGAGGAGCGAATCGTCTCGCCGCTGCTTTTGCTGCCCGTCGAGCTTACGAAGAAAAAAGGGGTGCGCGACCAATACCTGCTCGATCCCACCTCTGCCGAAGCGGAGGTGAATCCCGCGCTGCGGCATCATCTTCACCACGTCTACGGACTGCGGCTGCCGGAATCCGTCGACTTGCGGGAGACCCCGCTGGAGCAATTCCATCGCGACTTGGAAACCCAGATCCGCGCGAGTGAACCTGGCGTCACGTTGCGGCTCGTGGATAAGCCGGAGATCCAGCTCATTCACCAGCGCGCCCGCCAGCGGCTCGCGCAGTATCAGCGCAAGCAACGGATGCGCGCCCCCGGCAAACGCACCAAGGCGAGCTTCAGCTACAGCTACGATCGCGAGAATTTCCGGCCGTTGGGATTGCAGCTCTTCCGGACCAAAGTTCTCCCCGCACCCTTGCCCCAGCGCGCCGCAGCCGGCGGCCTGCCCGAGCCTCGCCTCCCGCACATGGTGACACCGGCCACGCCGGCGGACGCGGTCACGGAGACCGAGCGGCAGACCTTCGCCCTGCGCGAGGAACGCCCCGGGAATCCCTACGCGTGGGACTTCGACCTCTGCTCGCTCACCGTCGGCAATTTCAACTATCGCAAGATGTCGCTGGTGCGCGATTACGGGACACTGCTCGAGGATGGAGCGATCAGCGAATCCTTCGATCGCGTCTTCTCCCTCGACCCGCGCCCGCTGGACACCGAGCAAGTCCCCACCCTGCCCCGGAGCGAAGAGTGGCCGGTGGTGCCAGGCGACGCCACCCAAGCCGCCGCGGTGGCACTGGCCCGCACGGGGCGCAGCTATATCGTCCAAGGACCACCCGGCACGGGCAAGTCGCAGACGATTACCAATCTCATCGCCGACTACGTGGCCCGGGGGAAGCGTGTTCTCTTCGTCTGCGAAAAGCGCGCCGCCATCGACGTCGTTTTCCATCGTCTGCGGCAGCAGGGCCTCGATGAACTCTGCTGTCTCATCCACGATTCGCAGACGGACAAGAAGGCCTTCGTCCTCAATCTCAAGCAAACCTACGAGAAGTGGCTGGCCGAGGCGGATGGCCTGGAAACGGCGCAGGAAAAACGCGCCGCCCTGCTGCGGCAGATGGAGCATGATCTCGAATCGCTGCGCCGCTTCGATGCCGTGATGCGCAGCGCGCCGGATCACATCGCCCAACCGGTGCGCGCGCTCCTGCACCGGCTGGTGGAATTGCGGGAGCACGAACCGGCGCTTTCCTCCATCGAAGCGGAACATCTGCCGGATTTCGCCACCTGGCGGGCTCACGCGGAACTCGCGCGCCGTCTGTCCGCGACGCTCGAAGAAATCGCCGGCACCTCCTCGCTCGCGTCGCATCCCTTCCGCTGGCTGGGAGACGGCGCGATCCGCGCGGAACGCCCGTTGGAAACCCTGAACGCGCTGGCGGGCCGCGCCGAGACCCTGCTCGATGAAGTCGAATCCGCGCTCGGTCGCAGCGGACTGTCCGACGAACATTGGGATACCGTGGAGAAAATCGCCGTGCTCGTCACCTTCGCCACGCAGGTTGCCGAGCTGGCCAGCCGTGATCAACTTACGCTCCTCGATCCGAAGAGCCAGCTTTCCAAGTCGCTCGAAAAATGCGTCGCCAATCTGGCTGAGCACGACAAGGCGATCGGAAAGGCGCAGGCGAAAACCCAGCACTGGCGGCAGAAGCTCGCCGCCGGCGATGTGCCGATTGCGCTGGCGCAAGCGCGGGCCAACGAGAATTCCTTCCTGCGTTTCCTCAAACCGGTCTGGTGGCAGCTGAAGAAAGCGATCGAGGCGCGCTACGACTTTTCCAAGCATGCTGTTCGCCCCGCAGTTTCCCAAGTGCTCGCCGCCCTGGAAGCGGAATACGCCGCCCTCGCCGCGCGCGATGAGGCTCACCAAGCCGCGATCGCGGAATTCCTCGCCGAGCCGACCGCGCTGCGAGAGGCGATCGCACCGTGGCAGTCGGCCGATCCAAGCTCGCCGGCGCTGGCCTCACTGCGCGCCCTGGTCATAGAATCCGAGGGAGGCGCAGCGATGATCGAGCGCCTGAACGCGCTCGCCCCACACTGCACGGAATTGATTTCCGTGCTCGAGGCGCTGCTGGCCGATTTTCGCCGCTACGATTTGTCGCGCCTAGGCGAAGCCGTCCGCGACTTGCGCGAAGAGGCGGACGCACTGCCGGAGTTGCTTTCCCTGCTGGGAGAACTCGCCGAGACGCCACCGGCGTTTGCTCATGCCCTGCGTACGTTTCCGCTGAGCCCGGATCAACTGGAGGCGGCCATCGCCCGCGCCAGTCTGGAGGAAGTCTATCGCACGGAACGCTGGCTGCCGCGCTTCGATGGGCGAGTCGTCGCCCATCGGGCCGAACGCATCGGCCAAAAGGAGCGCGAGTGGCTCAGCGCCAATGCCGATGCCGTCCGGGCGGACGTGCGCCGGCGTTTCCGCGAACACGTTCAACTCACTACGCTCTCCGCCACGCAACTCGATGCCGCAGGCAAGGCTTTCAAGAAGAGCTACAGCGCCGGGCGCCGCGACCTGGAGCACGAGTTTGGAAAGACGATGCGCTACAAATCCATCCGCGACCTGGCCGCGGCGGAGACAGGCACGGTCGTCCGCGACCTGAAACCCATCTGGCTGATGAGTCCGCTGAGTGTCTCGGATACTTTGCCGCTGACGCCGGATTTGTTCGATGTCGTCATCTTCGATGAAGCGAGCCAGATCCCGGTGGAAGAAGCCGTGCCGGCACTTTATCGCGCGCCGCAGGTCATTGTCGTCGGTGACGAGATGCAGCTGCCGCCCACCAATTTCTTTTCCGCTGCACGAGACACCGACGAGGAGACGTTGGAAGTCGAGGAAGGCGGCGAGCGGATGGCGGTGTCGCTGGATGCCGATAGTTTCCTCACGCAAAGCGCGAAAAACCTG
This sequence comes from Chthoniobacter flavus Ellin428, assembly GCF_000173075.1. Classification (GTDB taxonomy): domain Bacteria; phylum Verrucomicrobiota; class Verrucomicrobiia; order Chthoniobacterales; family Chthoniobacteraceae; genus Chthoniobacter; species Chthoniobacter flavus. The sequence goes on along the minus strand of NZ_ABVL01000031.1, from coordinate 58,831 downwards.
CCCGCTACTCTTCTGGCCTGGCACTACCGCAGCCGCTCGGAATCGCTCATCAGTTTCAGCAACGCGGCCTTTTACGCTGGCAATCTCTACACCATTCCCGACCGTAGTCTCCCAGCGCACGACCAGGCGGAGATCCTCGTGAACAGCGCGACCGATGCAGCGACGCAAGCCGACGCGCTACTCGCGCGGCCACTCAGTTTCCACTTCATGCAGCGCAGTCCCTACGAGTCGCGGCGCAATGCCGGTGAAGCCACCTACATCGCGCACGTTGTCCGGGAACTCCTCCAGCGCGAGACGAAGCTGAGCATCGGCATCGTCGCCTTTAGCGAGGCGCAACAGGATGAGATCGAAACGGCGCTCGAAACACTCGCGGAAGAAGATTCCGCCTTTGCCGGCCGTCTGGAAGAGGAATACGTGCGCGAGGAAGACGATCAGTTCTGCGGCCTCTTCGTGAAGAATCTCGAGAACGTCCAGGGCGACGAGCGCGACATCATCCTGCTGAGCATCTGCTACGGGCCGGACGCCACAGGGAGGATGCTGATGAATTTCGGCCCGATTAATCAGCGCGGTGGCGAAAAGCGGCTCAACGTCATCTTCAGCCGCGCCCGGCATCACATGGCCGTAGTGAGCAGCATCCGCCACTCCGCGATCACCAATGACTACAATGACGGGGCGGCCGCGTTGAAGAATTTCCTGCACTACGCGGAGTGCGCGTCGCGCGGAGAATTGGACCTGGCCCGAGGCGTTCTGGAAAGCCTCAATCCCCTCACTCGCAAACAACTCACCAGCGCTGCCCATCCCGACGCGGTGATCACGCGGCTCGCCGCTGCGCTCCGCGAACGTGGTTTCGCCGTGGATGAACATGTGGGGCAATCGCGTTTTCGCTGCGACCTTGCCGTGCGCGGCCGCGATGCCCGTCAGTATCGTGTCGGCATCGTCGTCGACACGGCTGGCCATTATATGAACCCCAACGTCGCTGAGCGCTGCGTAACGCAACCGGGCATTTTGCGCGCCTTCGGTTGGGAAATCGCGCTGGTGTTGACCCGCGATTGGTATCACGAACCGCAAGGGGTGCTCGACCGCATCGAGCGACTGCTCCGCGGTGAAGCCGAACCGGAGATCCCAATCGACGACGACCAGCCGCCGGAGCCAGCGGTGGCACCCGTCGCTCCGCGGGCTGCTCCACTGGCGCCTCCACCCTCACCCGACGCGCCACCGCCCGCCGCGGGAAGGTCGCCCGCCCGCCGCCTCGAATTTGTCGAAGGGCGTTCGTCGAAGTTTTGGGAGATCAGCCAGGACGGCTGTTCTCTCACTATCTGCTACGGTCGCATCGGCACCCAAGGCCAGACGCAGACCAGGACGTTCGACACACCTGAGCGCGCCACTCGCGAAGTGGAAAAACTGACCGCGGAAAAATTGCGCAAGGGCTATCGAGATCGCGCTGCGTAGCGACTGGCGCCCTTTTTGAAAATGCGCCGCTATCGGAATGGCGCTCTTGCGGCGTTGCTGGAGCGAAAGGGAAATCATTGCCGAATTGCCAAAACTTGCCCCGGAGGAATTACGTCTGTTGGTGGACAAGGTGCATGAGCTGGAAGCGATCACCTCTCAGCCAAAAACGGACTGGGGCAGGGCCTTAAAAGAGATCGAAGGAACGGCTGATGACTTGCCGGCGGATCTTTCCGTCAACCACGATCACTACCTTTACGGCGCGCAAAAGCGGTGACGGCGGCGCGTTACTTCTCCTCTTTCTCGCGCAGTAGGATTTCCGGAATTCCTTTTTGATCACACGGGAGGAAACGCAACGTTCTCCGCGGTGGATCGCTCATGCCTTTTTCAAAATGTTTTCCCCGCCGGTCCACATTGCCCGGCCCACTCACGGTGTCACCATCCTTGATGACGTCGCCTTTGCGCAGGATGTAGAGCGAAGTGTCGCGGATGAATCGGTCGATCTCCCGCGGAGTACATAGAGATTGCGGGAAGCCGACTTCGATATCGATGGAATCGAGTTGATTGCCACCCACGGAATCCATCATCAACCAACCGCCGCCCAACTGAAACAGGCGGACGTTGCACCACAAGTTGAGCGGAGGGAGCTCATTGCTGGTGTGGTGCGCGGCGGAGTCGTCGAAGATGGACTTCGGCAATACCACCTCCCCATTGGGATTGAAGTAGCACAGCGCCGCGGGGCATTCGAGCAGGGCGCCAGCGAGGCTCGTCAGGAACTGGAGCTCGTGCTCGGAATCATAGTCCGGCGGGATCACCTTGGCGTCTCGCCCTGCTCCAAAAATGTAACTTGTGCGCAGCCGGATAAATGCGGTGTGTTTTTGTACGGTGGCGCCAGCCTCTTTCCACGTCCAACTCTGCTGCACGGCGCGCTGCAATCCGCCGGGATAAGCAAAAGGACCGAAATGCCCCATGCTCCAACAGGCAAAGAGCATGGCTTCTTTCTTCGGGTCGCCCATGTGATCGGGCCAACGCCGGTCGACGACGTCGACGGAAACGTAGCCATTCACCTCCGGCCGGTATGCCACGATCAAGGATGGTCCGGCCATCCATACTTCCCCGGCCGCCGGTCCTTCTTTCACGACTTCAAATTGGGGGACGCAACGGCGAAGAGCGTCCAGGCTCTGCGGGGATTTCAGCAGGATGACCAGACCTTGGGTGTGAAAACCTTTGGGCATAAATGAACAAGCCGCGTCCTACCGAAAAGGAAGCGGTGAGTTCAAGACTTCCGTGCCGGGACGATCAACTCCGCCACGACGAACTCCCCTTTCCATGTCATTCTGAGACAATCGCTGGTAAAGCGGCCGGATTCTTCGACTCCGCACCCCGCCACCTAACCACCGGGGCGCTCCGCTCAGAATGACACGCGAAAGGAAACGGATTTATTTCACAGTGTCACCGCTTCTCACCGGCGGCAATGCCTTGGCAATCTCCTCGGCCACCTTGAGAGCGAGAAATTCCGAACCTTCCACGCTGAAATGGACATCGTGGGGTTTCTGCATCTTGTCCTCCACCGGGGTGACGTAGGCGTTCAGATCGTCGATCGGAATGCCGTTTTCGGCCATGATCTTCGCGGCGACGTCGTTGTAGACTTTCACCATGCTCGCGCGATGGGAAGGGGTCCGCGGCGAGCTCATGATCTCCGGCAGGGGCGTCGATGAGGCCCAGATGAGCTTTGCTCCGGTTTGCTTGAGCCGGGCGGTCAGCGCGCGCAGGTTCTTCTCGTAGAGCGCGAGTTGGTCCTTCTCGTATTGCGCCGGGTCCGGATGGGTCGACGGATCGAACATGAGGTCGTGCAGACCCCAGTTGAAGTGGATGACGTCCCATTTTCCCGTGCCGAGCCAGCCCTCGATCTTCGCGAGGCCGTTCTTCGTCGGACCGCCATTCTCGGGGATGCGGTGGACGTTGGCCTTGCCCCGCAGAAGCTTTTGGACCGGTGCGGTATAGCCTTCCGAGATCGAGTCGCCGATCAAGAGCACCCGCGGCAAGCCAGCCACATCCTCGACGGGAGCGTAGGGATTCGGCGGAAGGGCGCGAGGAACGACGGGACGTTGCGCCCACCCTGCTGGCAGGGTGAGCGCAAAGAGAATGGCGAGGACGACGAAGCGCGGCATGGGGCGGTTCTACCACCCAATGCCCGGCAATTACATCACCTTCTGGCTGGCCCGCTTGCGGGCGTTGGCCTCGAGGACCTTCTTGCGCAGGCGGAGGCTCTTCGGCGTGACCTCGACGTATTCGTCGGGCGCGATGTACTCGAGGCTGCGCTCGAGGGTCATCTTCAGCGGCGGCGCGAGCGAGATGCCCTTGCCGTCGCCCTGGCTGCGCATGTTGGTCAGCTTCTTGGCGCGGCACGGATTCACCGGCATGTCGTCCGGGCGAGCGTTCTCGCCGATGATCATGCCCTCGTAAATCTCCTCCTGCGGCGCGATGAAAAGACGGCCACGTTCCTGGATGGTATCGAGGGAGTAGGCGGTGGAAATGCCACCTTCCATGGCGACCAGCACGCCGTTGTTGCGCGTGGGGATTTCACCCTTGTGCGGCCCGTATTCCTTGAAGAGGTGCGACATGATGCCGTGGCCCTTCGTCGCATTGACGAGGTCGGTCTCGAAGCCGATCAAGCCGCGCGTCGGGATGGTGGCCTGCACCGTGACGGTGGTCGTCTGGTGCTCCATGTTGATGATGTCGGCCTTGCGCCAGGCGAGGGATTGCAGGATGTCGCCCAGGTTCTCGTTCGGCACGTCGACATACAGGCTCTCGTACGGCTCGAGCAGCGTGCCGTCGTCTTCCCGGCGATAGATGACCTCCGGACGCGAAACCAGCACCTCGAAACCTTCGCGACGCATCTGTTCGACCAGGATGGCGATCTGCATTTCGCCGCGGGCCTTGATGTCGAAGTGGCCGGCGGTGTCCGTGTCGTTCACCTCGATGGAGACGTTGGTGAGCGTCTCGCGAATGAGCCGTTCGCGCACCTGGCGCGCGGTCAGCAGCTTGCCTTCGCGACCGGCCAACGGGCCGTCGTTGATGCAAATCTTCATGCTGATCGTCGGCGGATCGATGTCGACGAATGGGAGCGGCACGCGCTCTTCGGTGTCGGTGATGGTCTCGCCGATGTAGGCGCTTTCGAAGCCGCAGAGGCCGACGATATCGCCCTCGCTGGCATTCTTCAGTTCCACCTTCTGCAAGCCCACGTGACCGAAAAGCGCGGTGACGGCGGCGCGCTCGCGGCGTCCGTCCTTATTGATTCGCACCACGCTGTCGCCCACCTTGACGCGGCCCGAGATGATACGCCCGTAAGCGATACGACCCAGGTAGTCGCTATAGTCGAGGTTCGAAATGAGCATCTGGAAATAGCTCACGTCGCTCTTCGCGGGCGGCGGGATGTGCTTGATGATCGCTTCAAAGAGCGGCTCCATCGTCTCGCTCTTGTCGTGAATCTCGCGCATGGCGTAGCCATCGCGCGCGCTGGCGTAGATGACCGGGAAATCGAGCTGCTCGTCCGTCGCATTCAGCTCCATGAAAAGGTCGAAGACGAAATCGAGCACCTTGTGCGGGCGGGCGTTTTCGCGATCGATCTTATTGATGACGACGATCGGCTTGGCGCCATTCTCCAGCGCCTTCTTGAGGACGAACTTGGTCTGCGCCTGCGGGCCATCGTGGGCGTCGACGACCAGCAGCACGCCGTCGATCATCTTCATGATGCGCTCCACCTCACCGCCGAAGTCGGCGTGGCCGGGGGTGTCGACGATGTTCACGTGATAGTCGTGCCAGCGGAAGGCGGCGTTCTTGGCGCGGATGGTGATGCCCTTTTCCCGCTCCAGGTCCATCGAGTCCATGATGCGGATCTCGCTGGCCTTGGCCTCGTTGGCGCGGAAGGTTCCGGCTTGCTTCAGAAGTTGGTCGACGAGGGTAGTCTTCCCGTGGTCAACGTGGGCGATAATAGCGATGTTGCGAATATGATCCATTTCAATGTCCGTGATGTGGTCGGCGTGCAAAGGGCGCGGAATATGGAGGCTGATGGCGGGGGCGTCAACGAATATGCCGGTGACTTTTTCGGGGCGCAAGGAGACGCGCTGAGCCGCGTCCAACATCCAACACCCAACACCCAACGTCCAACATCCAATCAAGAAGCCCCTGATTTCATCGCCAAGGCTCGAATGAAAACCGGTCCCGCGGCGGGCATTGGATGTTCGATGTTGGGCGTTGGATGTTGGATGTTTGGCCGGAGGCCTCCTCGATGTTTGGCCGCAGGCCCCAAACTTCCCCTTGACCTTACGGGACGCTTCCCTTAGCCACTGCCCTCCACTTTTCAGAAACCACCAGACACTTCCTTATGGGACAGCAATCCAACAAGATCCAGAAACGCCGCCGCCGCCTCGCCTACCTCGAACGCCTGAAGGCCAAGGCCAAAGCCGCCGCCATCTCCAAGCCGGCCAAGAAGAAGGTCGCCCCGAAGAAGGCTGCCGCCGAAGCTCCCGCCGCGGAGTAAGGCACCCTCGCCGCGCTCGGCGAGCGTCGGACGCATTTTTTTCGCCACAAAAAGGCGCAAGAGACACAAAAGGCCATCCGGCCGAGGTGTGTCGTCTTGCGCCCTTTGTGTTTTTCCTGCGTGCCGTAAATGGATTTCTGCCGCGCCCCTGGAAAACGCGATCAATAGCAGAGTAGAGTGGCTGCGGCATCCTGCCACTGGTCGTGCGGAAATCAGCGGCAGGATGCCTCTCCCACTTTGATTCCTCGGCTGCCAACATCCTCATTCGATGTGACTCAACACGGTCGCTCCCGAGTTCCCCTTTTGTGTCTTCTGCGCCTTTTTGTGGCCATCCCTCCCCCCTCCCCCCTCTGCAGTGCTAACCATGAAAATGTCCGCACGACGCGTAGAATTTTTGGCCCGCGAATCACGCAAATAACACGAATGAGGGCAGATCATTCGCGTCATTCGGGTGATTCGCGGGTCACTTTCCCTTCCCTGTCTTTTCGCATGTTCGTGGCTCCCCTTTTGGTTGCGGCTTTGCCGCGCTGCGGCTCTGCGTTTAAAATTCCTCGCCCTTCCCCCGCTCCACTCGGAATAGTCACGCCATGCGCTATCTCATCGTCGATGGTCACAGCGTGATCTTCGCCTGGCCCGAGCTGCGCAAACTGCACGGTCGTCGCACCGAGATCGCGCGCAACGAACTCGTCAAGCTCCTCACCGACTACCAGGATGCCAGCGGGGTCCGGGTCGTCGTGGTTTTCGATGGTCGCGGCGCGAAGGCCAACGAAGACACCGCTCCCGGCGGCATCCAGATTTTCTACTCCGCGACGGGTCAGACCGCCGACAGCATCGTCGAGCGACTCGTCGCCAAATACGCCAGCCAGCACGAGATCACCGTCGCCACCGACGACCATCTCGAGCAACAAACCGCCACCACCTTCGGCGCCCTGGTAGTCAGCGCCGAGGGCCTCCGCCCCTGGCTCGACGACGCCCAACGCGACCTCGCCCGCCGGATCAAACAACACCGGCGGAAGTAAATTTACGCCACTACCGCCCAAGCATTACCCACATTTTTCAGTAGTTCCTGCAAACAGAAGGAGTGCCTGCGAATCACTCAAATTACGCGAATGAAATCATTCCGAATTCGTGTCATCTGAGTGATTCGCGGGCTTCTCCACTGCCTTTTTTGAAAGGCGAGTAATGCCTAGACTGCCGCGTCAACAAAAGCTTGGGCGAATCCTTCCCGGTTCTCGGGCGAAATCACCACCGGCCAGCCGCGATGACGCGTGATGACAATGCGGTTCGCGTAGGCGCTCGCGGCGACGAAATGCAGGCCGAGCGCACCGGAGTAAGCCAGGCCCGAAGTACCGCAAAAGCCCCAGATGCCGAACAGGCCGAGTGTGCCTTTGCGCGTCACGGCCGCGGGGGAAGTCAGGGAGAGGATTTCCGCACGGCGGATGCGGCGGCTCCAGAGCAGGCGACGGATGACGATGCCATCGGAATCCAGCGAATAGCCGGTGACCATGCAGCCCAGGGCGAGACCGAGCAAACCGAGCGGAATGCCCGCACCCATGAGCAGCGCTCTGCTCGAAAAATCGAAATGATGGGCGAAGAAATCGAACAACGCATACCCCAGCACAATCGAGATGAGGGTGGTGATGCTTTTCACGCTCGTACACCAAGGCGCGCTAAAGGAGGATGTCTTCATGAAATTCAGCCGCTGCTTATAGCATTCCTCAGACCGTTTTTCCACGGCCTTTGTGGATGTCATGAAGCGATGAATTGTAGCGACGGCGCTCTGGCGCCGCTCGGGAGCGAGCGTCAACCAGGCCATGTCCCCGCGCCCTCGGCGGAGGTTCGCCTCGCCTCCTATCTCCCTCGAGGCCGTTATGCACTTCCTTGAAGGCTCTTCGCTGTTTGGAGTGGGTGCCGAAGGCTTGGCGTTCTCCCGCGGTGAAATTATGGCAGTGAGCGCGAAGCGCCTGGAAAAACCCTGTCATCCTGAGCGGAGCGGGGAAGCACCGGCGTAGTTGAAGGACCTCCGACTTCCGCGGGTTTTTGCGCGGAGCGTCGGTTAGCTCTCGAAGAGAAACCGTCTTCTCCAGTGGAGTGGATGAGAAGAAGGATATTGGAGGTACTTCTTCTTCCGTAGGGCAAAGATGGTATAGCGAATAACAGTAACGCGTGTATCTCAACTCCGTCACACCGTCACACGGCTCCGCGCGAAAACCCACGGAGATCAGAGGTTTGCCCCACAGTCCCATAGGCGTCTCGCAGACTCGGCTTTCGACTCCGCCCCATGCTTCCCCGCTCCGCTCAGGATGACCTTTTTTTGGGGCGCTTCGCGCTTACTGCTATGATTTCAACGCGCGCATAGGCAGTTCGTATGCCACCCCACTCCAAACAGCGAAGAGCCCCAAAACTTCACTTCCGGTGTCCTCCGGGAGCCGGTTCGTTCGTCGTGATGTTGAAAGCCATTCAATTATGAATCCATCGACTAACACCTCGTCTCGCACAGAAGCTCTGACTTCTCATCCGATCGTTTCGCACGAGCAATGGCTCGCCAAACGACGGGAACTTCTCCGCAAGGAAAAGGAACTCACACGCCTGCATGACCAGCTCGCCGCCGAACGGCGTGACCTGCCATGGGAGCGCATCGATAAGAACTATGTCTTCGACGCGCCTGGCGGCAAAGTCCGGATCGCCGATCTTTTCGGCGGCCGCAGCCAACTGGCCATCTATCACTTCATGTTTGGCCCCGACTGGCAGGAAGGTTGCCCGAGCTGTTCCTACGTCTCCGATCACATCAATGCCGCTCTGCCCCACCTCGCAGCGCGCGACGTCACCGTCACCATGGTCTCGCGGGCGCCCCTGGCCAAGATCGAGGCCTTCAAGAAGCGCATGGGCTGGCGCTTCCCCTGGGTGTCGTCCCACGACACCGATTTCAATACGGACTTCCACGTCTCCTTCACCCAGCAGCAGATGGCGCAGGGCAAGGTGGACTACAACTACACGCTGCAGGAATTTCCCAGCGATGAAGCGCCCGGCCTGAGCTTGTTTTACAAGAACCCGTCGGGAGAAATCTTCCACACCTACTCCACGTTCGGACGCGGCCTCGAGTCGCTCCTCAGCACCTACATGCTCCTCGATCTCGCGCCCAAGGGCCGCGACGAAGATGAGCTGCCTTTCTCGATGGCGTGGGTCCGCTATCACGACCGCTACGGCACCGATCAATTCGCCGATGCGGACAAGCCCTACTGGCCCGAGACGGCTCAGGCGGAGACCACCACCTCCTGCGGCTGCGCCTCAACGGAAACCCGGTCATGAACGCCCATCGCTGCTGCCACCACGTCGCGGCGCAGCACCCGGGACCGCGCTCGTTGACTCCACTGCAGCGATTTTATCTCGCGGTGAAGTGGGCCGCCCCGGGCGCGATCCTGATGGTGATGCCCAAATGCCCCATGTGCATTGTCGCCTATGTGGCTCTGTTTACCGGCATGGGCATCTCGTTATCCACGGCAGCGCACTTGCGCATGCTCGTGCTCATTCTCTGCCTGATCTCGATCCTCTTCCTTGCCGCCAAATCGGCGGCAGGGCGGAGGCGGGTGGTCAGCCCGAGGTTTTAAAACATCACTCGCAGGCCGCTGAGCACGCTCCAACCGCCGGGGCTGAAGTTGAACGTCGAGGGACCGACATCGGAGTGCAAGGAGTGGGCCCAGTCGTAACGGCCGGAAACATATACGCCGATATGGCGCGTGAGGTCGACCTCGACGGAAGGCTCGAGGTAAAAGCCCGGCAGGACGTTGGTCTGCGAGGCGTCCCGATGATAGTGGCTGAGGGCGCGGGAATTTCCGTAGAGCGTCTCGTCGTAGTGCGCTTCCCAATCCGCCACGTTCAAGGCGAAGCCGAGGCCGAGGCCCAACCGCACCCGCGAACCGCAGTGCAACGCAAAATTCGGCCCGAGAGAAATCGTATGCAGATTCATGCGCAGCGACTCGCTGACATTGCTGCGAAAGAACGCCGCGTTCATGCTGGACGTGGAGGTGGTCGGGCCGAAGCCGCGTGCGGACGGCGTATCGGAGATCAGTGGACCCGGGCCGAGAAATGAACCGGCATAAGGCGCGAGCGGAATGATGATGCCGCTGGCGTCGTAGGTATCCTGGATCGAAGTCGCCTGGGTGTTGCTGCGCGTCTGCTGCGTGGCGCCGAATACCGCGGAAGACGAGTGCCCGGTATCCGCCTGCGCGAAGGAATAACCGATCACGAAAGAAAGGCTCAACGGTCCCTGCTTGAGCACCGCCGGCGATTCGATCTCGGTGAACCAACCCGCGCCGGACAATTCTTCCGACCAACCGGGATGACTCATCGAGGAACTCGTGCCGAAACTGGTCGTGGTCTGGCTGCCGCCGCCGTTCGCGGAATGAAACACCAGGTTCGTGCCTTGCACTTGCGAGGCGTTGTTGTAACCCCAGTTCCACGTGTCACCGAAGAAGCCGCCGCTGGAATCCTCCCGCACGAAACCGTCATCGTAATTGTGATCGCCATGCCCGAGCGGAATCGCACCCGTGGTGGAATTGCCGGCGCCTCGACCAGCCAGCCAAGGCAGCGGGCGCGATGCGGCGACGCTACCGGTATGCCAATCGAGGCCGCCCAGTTCGCGCCATTGCGGGCCGGACGCTGATGCGCCACGAGGATTCACTGGCCAGAGGTTCCGCGGCGTAAACCGAAGCGGTGGCCAGGGATGAAAGCAGGAAAAGGCGCGGCAAGGATTTCATGAGGCGATGGCGATGGTCGGTGAAGAGTGAGAGCGGCTTTTAGGGTGTCGGGATCTGCCGCACGTAATAGAACCGCGACGGCACCGTGGAAGGCGGCGAACTGGTGAGGGGCGCGCCGTTATCGATCCATTGCGTCTGCGTCCCGCTCGCCTGGATCGGCACCTGCGAATCGAACCAATTGGTCGCGTCATTGGAGAACCGAATGCGGTACCACAGACCCGGCGTGGTCGGGAATTCCAGCAAGATCGTGCTATCGGGCAGGCGGACGATCCGCCCCACCTGGATCCCTTGCGGATTGGGCAGTGGTGTCTGCGAAGTACTCAGCGTCGTCACGGTCAGCACCGGCGTGAACGGATTCGGGAAGAGTCGATTGCTCGTATAGAACTCCAGGTGCATCACCACCGTCCCTTGCACAGCGACGGGATAAGGATAGTCCACATAGACGTCCGGATAGTTCGCGAGGCTGGTGGCGTTCTGCAGTCTGAGCGACGGATAAGCCCCAACGTAGGAGCTGTAGTCCACATGCAGACGGAAACCATTGATCGGCGCCTGGGTCGTGTTGCTCACGTTCACGGACAAATCGAACAACCCGGTCTGGCGATTGAGCGTGGCCGAGGTGCCCACCTGCAACGGCGTCGGATTCACCGTCGCCACCGTGATCGTGGCCGTGGCGATGGGACTCAATCCCGTGCCCGCATTGTCGTTGGAGCCCTGCACATCGAAGGTGGCGCCACCGATGAAGCCCGACGTCGGAGTGAACTTTAAACCCGCGTTACCTTGGGCAACGGTGATGAAGCTGCCGCTGCTCACCGGGGTGACGCCGTCGTTGAGGAAGACCGCTCCGTTTTGGATGTTCGAGATCTTGAAAAACGCGGTCTCAGCACCGTCGGCGGCGTTGCGCGAAATGACCAGGCCGCTGGTCGTCTGCGTATTCGGCAGGGTCGAGGCGTTGGTCACGCTCGGAGTGTCGGCCACTGGATTCACGATGATCGAAGCGGAGACCACGCTGCCGCGCAGATCCACTGCCGTCGTTCCCACCGCGGCTTGCGCGCTGAAACCAAAGCTGGAAGCGAAACTATTGAGATTCGCGCCAGGCGAGAACTTCAGCCCCGCCGCACCTTGCGCCACGGTAATGAAGTCGCCGCTATTGATGACCGTGGCACCGTCATTTTGGTAGAGCGTGCCGCCGCTGATATTCGAGATCTGGTAATTTGTGGTCGTGCCGGCATCGACCGCGTTGGTGGTGATGACCAAACCGCTGGTCGTCTGAGTGTCCTCGTTGGTCGTGGCATTGGTCACCGTCGGCGTGTAGAGCAACGCTTCCACCGCACCGATATCTACCGCAGCACCGATGACGCGCGGAAAGCCAGCCCCGCGCTGGTCGTTGGTCGCGACCTGCACAGTGGCCCCGCCGAAGCCAGTGGCAGTAAGAGGGAGCGTGTTACCCGCCAGGGTACCTCCAAAGATGACGAAATAGTCGGACGATGAACCGACGAGGGTCACCGAACCACCCGCGCCGCCGATGCTGGGCAGACCATTGAGCGCGGCATTGATTGCCGCCAGGCTGGCATTGAAAGAGAGCGGCGAGGTGGAACTCCCGTTGTAGCTCAATGAATAGGCTCCGCTACTGCCACCGACCGTGACTTCCGGGGCCGCGGCGGAGGCTCGACCATTGTCGACCACCGGGCTGCCATCCAACGGAGCCATGGTCAGGGTTGGCCCGCCATTGTTGGCCAGCGGCCCGAGCAGCGGGTTGTTAACACCGACAATGTTACCGTTGACGCCATTGGTCAGGCCACCGCCGGAGCCAACCAAGTTGCCGCTGCTCGTGGAAAGCGCGGCGTTGCCGGTGATGTCGGAGGGATTGCCCCCCGTAGTGTTGCCGGAAACAATGGTGCTCTCGAGCAGCAAGGTGGTCTGCGCGACACCCGGCTGCACATAGATGGCCCCCTGCCCCGACGCGTTGGAGTTGGTATTTCCGCTAACCGTACAGTTGATCAGCGTAGCGGAAGTGGTCAACGACGCGCTCGGCAACTGCACCGTCAGGGCCGACCGAAGGCGCTATTGGAGGACATCGAATTGCCGCTGATCGTACAATTCTGCATCGTCAGGGACGTGCTTCTGCTCGAGCTGTTGAGACGGATGGCGTCGCCAGCTGTGCCGGAGTTGCCGCTGAACGTGGAGTTGGCAATGAAACCAATGGAATCCTGCAGGTAGAGCCCCGAGCAATTATTGCAGAGGTTGCCCGACACAGTGCAGCGGTTCATGGTCAAGGTCGCGAAAGAGATCCCCAGGGCGCCGCCTGTTCCTGTGGTCGTGTTGTTGATGATCGTGCAATCGGTCAGCGAAAGATTGGCTTGGGAATGGATCGCTCCACCAAAGCTCGTCCAGCTGCCATTCGTCAAAGTCAGGCGCGACAGCGTAATCGTCCCGGAGCCACTCGCATTGAAGATGCGACTCTGCGCATTGCCACTGATTGTCGCCGGTCCCTGTATCGTCATGCCTTGGGTGACGGCCAACTCACCGCTGGTCAGCGTGATCGTGCCCACCACGCTGGGATCAAACGTGATCGTTGGGTTGCCACCCAAACTATTGGCGTTGAGCACCGCCTGGCGCAGCGAACCGTCGCCGCTGTCATTGGTATTGAAGACCACAAAACCACTCGGGGCGATGGTGACGGTGGCGTTGCCTGGAGTCCCGATATTGTAACCGGTGCCACTGGCCACATCGAGCTTCACCGCTCCACCGGCCAGGGCCTCGCCAGTGGAGTTGGCATTGGCCGTGAGGGTGACAGTCACCGACGTGGATCCGTTGGGAATGGTCACCGTGCCCGTCCCGCTACCGCTGTTGAAAGTGACGCCGCCGCCGCTCAGGACAAACTGGGACGCAGTCGCCGTGGAGGCCGCGTCGAGTTGGAAATTCACCGTCGCAGCGCCCACACCGCTGCCACGGGTGAAGGTAAAGGAACCCGTCGCGCCGCCCGGCGTCGCGGTGGCAATCGGCGCGGTCACCGTGACATTGTCTCCCACGGTCAGCGAACCACTGCCGGTAACCCCTGACGAAACCGTGTCGGTGGCGGTGACGGTCTGGGTTCCGGCCGTGACCAACGTCACTCCGTTGGTAAACGTGTGAAGGCCATTATCTCCGGCCACGAAGCTGTAGTTTGCCGGCAAAGTCGTGCCCGCGCCGGTATCCGAGGTGGTGAAGTGCACCGTGCCCCGATAGCCAGTCGCGAGATTGTTGAATGGATCCAGAGCGGTGATCGTCACGCTGAACGGTGTCGCCGCCAGCGAGGTGGCCGGCAAAGTCACCGTAAAATGCGTGGCCGCCGCGCCGCCGACGGTAATGTTGCCGCTGGTACCAGTGATGGAACTGGTCGTCGTGTCGGTGCCGGTGATGGTTTGCGCCCCCGCCGTCTTCAGCGTACTGCTGAAGACCCCCTGGCCGTTGGCCAACGTGCTATTGGCCGGCAGCACCGCCTGCCCGTCGGTGGAAGTAAAGTGCATCGTGCCTGTGTAGCCGGTCGCTACGTTGTTGAACTGATCCAGCACCTGCACCAGGAAATTGAATGCAGTACCCGCCGTCGCCGATGTAGGGACGACGATGGCAACGTGCGTAGCGGCAGCCGCGCTCACCACGATGTTATTGGAGGTCGCGCCAGAAACGCCGCCGGAGTTCGTGGTGAAGCCCAGATTCATGGTCTCGGCGATGTTGTAGGAAAGACCGCTGAACGTGGCCACGCCGTTGCTCAACGTCAGGGTCAGGTTCGTCCCCTGCAAGGCGCCGGTGCCGACATTACCGCGGGCCGCCGTCACGGTATCAGTGCTATCGGAGGTGACGACATTTCCAAAGGCATCCTCCAGCTTGACCACCGGCTGCGTGGCAAAGGCGCCGCCGGCGATGGCCGTCGTTGAAGGCTGTGTAGTGACCACCAAATGGGTGGCTGTACTGGATGAAACAGTGATGTTGCCGCTCGTGCCCGTGACGCCGCTGTTCCCAGTATCGGTGGCGGTGACCGTCTGCGTCCCCGCCGTGACCAGGGTCACGGCATTGGTGAACGTGTGGATGCCATTGTCTCCCGGAACGAAAGTATAGTTAGCGGGTAACGTGGTGCCTGGGCCACTGTCCGTGGTGGTGAAGTGCACGGAACCGGCGTAGCCCACAGCGACGTTGTTGAATACATCCAGGGCCGTGACTGTGGCGCCAAAGGATGAACCGGCCGTCGCGCTGGCAGGCGTACTCACGCTCAAGTGCGTAGCGGCCGCCGGGATCACCACGATGCCGCTGGTCGTGCCAGTAATAGCGCCGCTCACCGTGTCGGTACCGGTGATGGTTTGTGTCCCCGCCGTCTTCAGCGTGCTGCTGAAGGTTCCAGCGCCACTGCTCAAGGTGGTGTTTGCTGGCAGCGTCGCCTGGCCGTCGGAAGAGGTAAAATGCACCGTACCGGAATAACCGGTGACGGTGTTGTTGAACGGGTCCTTCGCCGTCACCGTCACATTGAATGGATTACCCGCGGTCGTCGACGACGGCGCGGCCACGACCAAATGCGAAGCGGCTGCCGCATTAACCGTGATATTGTTGGAGGTTGCACCCGAAACGCCGGCGTTCGAGGTGAAGCTCAGATTGATGGTCTCGGCGACGTTGTAGGAAAGTCCACTGAAGGTGGCCACGCCGTTGGTCAGCGTCACCGTCAAAGCGGCTCCCTGCAAAGGACCGGTGCCGACGCTGCCACGCGCCGCGGTCACGGTATGCGTGCTGTCGCTGGTGATGACGTTGCCAAAAGCGTCCTCCTCCTTGACCACCGGTTGCGTGGCAAAGGGGGTGCCGGCTGTGGCCGAAATGGAGGGCTGCGTCGTGACCACCAAATGGGTGGCCGCGCTGGAGAAAACTCCAATGCTATTGCTCGTGCCGGTGATGCTGCTGCTCGCCGTATCGGTCGCGGTGAGGGTTTGCGTGCCCGCCGTAACCAGCGTCACGCCACTCCCGAAAGTGTGAACGCCATTGTCCCCGGCAACGAAAGTGTAGTCCGCGGGCAAAGTCGTGCCAGCGCCGGCATCCGTGGTGGTGAAGTGCACCGTGCCCCGATAACCCGTGGCAGTATTGTTGAACTGATCCAGCGCGGTAATCGTGGTGTTAAACCCCACACCCGCCGTCACGGTGGATGGTGCACTTACCGTAAAATGCGTCGCCGGAGCCGCCGTGTTGGTCAGGGCAATGTTGACGGAGGCTGCACCGGCAGTGACAGCGAGGTTATAAGGTCCGCCCGCCGAGGAATTGGCCGTGAGGACTCCCGCTGTGGCCACGCCGGAGGCATTCGTCTGGACCGTGATGGTATTGGTCAAGTTACTGAACTTCGCCGACGCACCGGTCGCCGGCGTGGTAAAAGTGACATTCGTATTCGGCACCGGATTGCTGGCGGCGTCCGTCACCGTAACGGAAATCCCCGTGGCGAACGCCTGGTTGACTATCGTGGATTGCCCGGCAACACCGGCATTGGGCGTGATCGTGGCCGGGGCGGCCACAAAGTTCGAATAGGTGAAATTGTCCACCGCGATGTAATTCATCACGTCGCCGGACGAAGTCGCCGGCGGCACGGTCTGGGCAACAAGACTGAATTCTACCGTATCGATATCCGTGGAGGCGAAGACCGTGGCGGAGAGATCGAGATGATGCCAAAAGCCCCCGCTGTTGTTCGCGTAATTGTCCGGCGGAGTGCGCAGCGAATCGGTCACCGTCGCGCTGCACACCTGGGTGTTATTTTTCTTTCCGATCACCAGATAGCTCAAGCCTACGGTTCCGGCATTGCCGTTGCCCCCTTCAAAGACAGCGCCGCCCCCATTCGCCGATGGCCAGATATCAAAACTCACCGCGCGGAAAGTGAAACCCGGTCGGTGCCTTGATCCCACCGACGCTGCCTAAAGGTGAACTACCGAGGCCGGTGTCGATATAGCCTTTGGACTCCGGAGTGCTTGTCCCAACGGCCGGTGAGCCGAAATCCGTCGACAAGACGGTCTCCATTTTTCCAGTCAACGACCAGGTCTGTCCTCCGTTCGTAAAGGTGGTGCCGCTGGCAACCGGCACGTTTTCGAAATCCACGACCGTGTTCGCCGCGATCGCCATCACCGATGAAACGATCCAGAACAGGACAGGCAGCAAAAAGGCAAAGTAATGGCGCGTATTTTTCATGCAGGAGAGAAGCAGGTGCTCCCACGCGCCATGGGCAATCGCGCGAGATTTTCCATGGGAGTGAATCCACGGATGGTTCGCCGGGCGTTCTATGTATCCTCCGCACGACAGTCCAGTCAGAACCAGCGAGACCGGGACGTTAAATTCACGTGACACTGGCTCATGCAGACGATCGCCTGCAAGTCGCACGACCAGCGGCTCTAGGTTAAATCACGCACACGCTTTCGCCATTGTGCGCGCGCTTTGAAAATGCACACTCCGCATCCGCCGCGCGGCCCTTGCCGTCTCCGGCGCAGCCCCTCCACATCCTATCCCAATGAAGTCCCTTCCCTCGCTTTTCGGCACCATCGCTTTCGTTGTATTCACTCAACTCCACGCCTTCTCCGCTGACACTGCCTCCAAGACTGTCCGCGACTTCGGTGCGATCGGTGACGGCCAGGCGGACGACACCGCGGCCATTCAGAAAGCCGTCGACAGTGGCCTCGGCGCCATCGCTTTTCCCAAGGGCGTCTACCATCTCAGCAACACGATCACCGTCGACCTCGACAAGACCGGCTTCACCTCGCTGGTCGCCGATGGCACGGCGAAGATCGTCATGGCGGGCAGCGGTCCCGCGTTCCATTTCGTCGGCACCCATGAAGGCTCCGCCGATCCCGGCAGCTTCAAGCCCAACGTCTGGGAAAAGCAGCGGATGCCCCTCGTCCGCGGTCTGGAGATCACCGGCAGCGAAGGCAACAAGGAAGCCGACGGCATTGAAGCCACTGGCACGATGCAACTCACCGTCACCGAAACGGTCATTCACGATCTGCATCACGCCATTCATCTCACCAGGCGCAACCGCAACATCATCGTCTCCGCCTGCCATCTCTATCACAACAGCGGCTGCGGCGTGCTCTACGATCACGTGAACCTCCACCAGTCGAACATCGTCGGCTGCCACATCAGCTATTGCGCGGGCGGCGGCGTGGTCACGCGCGGCGGCGAAGTGCGGAACGTGCAGATCGGCACCTGCGACATCGAGAGCAACATGACGCCCGACGCACCGGCCAGCGCCAATGTCATCATCGACTCCACCGACGGCAGCACCGACGAGGTCGCCATCACCGGTTGCACCCTGCAGCACAACAACAAATCAGCCGGCAGCGCGAATATCTGGGTCATCGGCAAGGGCATTACCTCGCTGAAAAACTCCACGGAAACGCAGGAGGGCCACATCGCCATCATCGGCAACGCGATGAGCGACGTGAAGGTCAACATCCACCTCCAGCACGCGCGCGGCGTGACCATCACAGGCAATACGTTCTGGGAAGGCTTCGAGCACGACCTGCTCATCGAGGACAGCCAGGCGATCGTCGTCGGTCCGAATGATTTCGACCGCAACCCGCGTTATGTCGTGAATGGCAATTGGTCGAAAGATCTCAACGGTCTCACCTTCCGCAATTGCGCCGACTGCAAGCTGAGCGGCTTTATTGTCAAAAGCGTGTGGAAAAAGCCGGCCGCCGTGAGCCTGGAAAATTGCGACCGCATGACCCTCACCGACCTCAGCGTGCTCGACAGCGACGGCATTGGCCTGTGGATGAAAGATTGCGCCCGTTGCCGGGTGAGCGATTGCGTGGTCCGCGACGACCGCGAAGGCGCGGAAAAGCAGGCCACGCTCTCGCTGAAAGTCGAGGGCGGCAAAGACAACTGGATCAAGGGGAACGAGTTTGCGAATGGCACCGAGGCAGGGAAAGAATCCGCGGTGCTCGAGGGAAACCGATAGGATTTAAAGGCAGAACATCCAACACCCAACACCCAACACCCAACACCCAACATCCAACATCCAACATCGAACATTCAATGGCGCAAGCGTTGGCGAAACGCTCCTCCTGATTGAATGTTGGCAAGCTTTCAGCGAGCTCCCACTTGATTCGTGAATACACACGGTCGATGTTGCGTCAGTCAGTTATCCCCTGCTTATGAATGTCACCGTCGAATGGCTCAGCGATTTCGAGGACGCGGATCACGGCATGGCGGAACTTGAACCCGGCAGCACCCTGGCCGTGGTTTTCCGTCCCGGCGACCGCACGGATGTCACTCTCGCCCCGGCGAGCGATGAAGAGCACGTCACGCTCACCGCGCGCGGTCTGCCAGAACCCATCGTGGTCCCGCGCAGCGCCTTCAAGATCGTGAATTAGCGTCGCCGATTTCACCTTGGAAAATCGGATCGGCAGCGGTGCATCGCGAGACGGTGCCGAGGCTTAAGCACGCCTCGCCGTTCCGCGCGACCAGATTTACCGCGAGTTGCTGCCCGAAAAGAACGGATCGTTCGCCAGCGGGTTTGTCCGGCGACTCGAGACCGGGACCGCACGTGGCGCGTTCTGCGGCGGCGGGGCGGAAGCCACAGCGATCGGACGCGCCACCGGAATGGCGGCGGGCGCCGTGGGCACTGCATGCGTGGCGGGAATGGGGGCGAGCTGAGGCGCGAGCGTCGGCGAAGAGGACGCGGCGGCCACCATCACCGACGGAGACGGCGGGCCCATCGCGGGCACCGGATGCGAGAGTTCATCCATGCGATCCTCGAGTTCCGCGATCATGCGCTTCACATGCCGGTAATGGGAACGCGGGCGGAGAATGGAGAGGCTTTGTCGCGGATCGCCCCACTGCAAATTTTCGATCGTCACCGTGCGCACGCCCCACGAATTCATGAGCGCGCGCGACGGTTTGTAGAGATCGATGGTGTTCGTGCCCGAAAGCGCCCAGCCATAGTCATCCACCTGATACAACTCACCGGTCTCGCGAATCCGGAAAATCGTGCCCGCCGGCCAGCGCGACCAATCCGCCGCCGCGCTATGAATCTGGCCATACTGCAACGTCCCGCCGAGGGCGTTGTGATTCGAATACTGGATATGATCACTCTCGGTATCGGTATACGCCGTCGTGCGCACGTGCTGGATTTGCGTGCGGGCGAGCGGGCGTTCGTACTTCGGCAATGGACGGGGCGAAGAGCAGCCCGCGATGATCAAACACAGCGCAAGCGGAATTGTCCGGGAGAGCAGGGGTCGCATGGGTGGATGGTAGAGGCAAAATCCGTGCTGACGAGGCAAAAAAGAGTTGTATTTCCTCGCAGGGAAAGCCTGTAGGGCGAGACGCACTCGCTACATTCCACGCTCTTCTCCGCCAGTCACTCGCTCCGGAAAATCCGTAAACACGCCATCCACGCCCAACTCCCGCAGGCGCGCAATCTCCGTCGGCAGATTCGCCGTGTATGGAAACACGCGCAGTCCGCGCCGATGCGCATCCGCCACAAAACGCGCGGTCACCCATCGCACCGCTGGATGCACCGCACTCGCTCGCACGCGCCGCGCGCTCAAGCTGTACAACCGCGTCGGGCGCGTGAGCAACAGCCCGATCGGGATTTGCGGATCCGTAACCGCGCGCAACTCCGCGCGATTGAACGAGGAAACCAGGAAATGCTCGTAGTGCCAGCCGTGCGTTTGGATGAACTCCTGGATCAACGCACACGTCGGCTGGGCCGTCCGCCGTCCCTTCAACTCGATATTGATGAAACCCCGCCGGTCCACCGTCTCAAATACCTCGCGCAAGGTCGGGATGCGCTCGCCTCTCCCGGCATCGAGCGCGCGCAAGGCGGCCAGCGATTTGCGCACCAGGTAACCCTGGCCATTCGTCGTCCGCCCCAGTTTGGCGTCGTGTATCACGAGCAATTCGCCGTGCACCAGCCGCACATCGATCTCCACGCCATCCGCGCCAAGTTCCAGCGCGCGCCGAATCGAGCGCAAAGTATTCTCCGGCTCATGCCCGCATGCACCGCGATGACCAATGCAGAGAAATTCGCTCATTGGGAGCTAACATCCAACACCCAACATCCAACATTCAACATCCAATGCAGCCCCGACCACGGGAAGCTTCTGCAATTGGAGGTTGGATGTTGGGCGTTGGATATTGGATGTTCCTCGCCGTTCCCTCGATGGACCGTATCCGCATCTACCAGCTCCTCCCCCGGCTTTTCGGAAATGTAAACGAGACGCGCCGCTGCAACGGCACCCTCGGGGAAAACGGCGTAGGCAAGTTTGCGGACATCAATGACACGGCCTTGTCCTCGCTCCGCGCGATGGGTTTCACCCACCTGTGGCTCACCGGCGTGCTGCGTCACGCCACGGGCACTGATTATTCCGCGGCCGGACTTCCGGCGGATGATCCCGATCTCCTCAAGGGCCTCGCGGGCAGTCCGTTTGCCGTCACCGATTTGTTCGATGTCTGCCCCGACTACGCCATCGACCCCACTCAGCGTCTCGCCGAATTCCAGGCGCTCCTCCGGCGCATCCACGCCAACGGGTTGCACGTCATCCTCGACTTCATCGCCAATCACGTGGCGCGCAGTTACTATTCGCGCGTCCGGTCCAATCTCAATTTCGGCACCCTCGATGATCGCGGGAAGTTTTTCGACCCGCGGAATAACTTCTATTATCTCCGGCCGGACTCGCCGGGCGGCGGTCCGCCGTTGCGGCTGCCCACCTTCGCCGATGGCCGGCCGATCAGCGCCACCTGCCGCGTGCTCGGCGGATGCGATGGCCGCTTCGACAGCGAGCGCGATTATGGCCGTGTGACCGGGAACAACGCCGCCACCTGGGCGCCGAGTATTTCGGATTGGTACGAAACCGCGAAGCTCAACTACGGCTACGATTTCACCTCCGGCGCGCAGGAATATCCCACCGCGGAACATCCGGAAAAGCCGGTTCCAGATACCTGGATGAAAATGGATGCGGTCCTCGCCTACTGGCAGGAAATGGGCGTGGATGGATTCCGCTGTGACATGGCGCATATGGTGCCGCCGGAATTCTGGCAGTGGCTGGTCGCGCGAGCGCGGGCCCGTCAACCCGAGGTTTTCTTCGCCGGCGAGGCCTACAACAACGACCCGATGAAAGTCGGCCGCGGTAACGTATTGCACGACCTGCTCGCGGCGGGATTCGATGCGGTCTACGACGATCCCACTTATAAGATTCTCAAGGGCATCTATGACGGCCCGAAATGGGCCAACGATCTCGACGGCCTCAGCGGCGATGCCACGCTCTTCACCAGTTCGCTGCGCTACGCAGAAAATCACGATGAAGTGCGACTCGCCGGGGCCAGCGAATGGGGTGGCATCGGTATGCAAGTCGGACGGCCCGTGTCCGCCATCCTCTTCGGCCTTTCCCGGGGACCGGTGCTCCTTTACAGCGGACAGGAAGTGGGTGAGCCAGCCCAGGGCGCGGAAGGTTTCGGCGCCGACGATGCGCGCACCAGCATCTTCGATTATTGGTCGATGCCGGAATTGGTGAAGTGGGTCAACCATCACCGCTATGACGGCGGCCGGCTTTCCGCCGAGCAGACGGAATTGCGCGCCTTCTACGCCCGATTGCTGAGGCTCATCAATGAACCCGCCTTCCGCGACGGCGGATTCTTCGGTCTCAACCCAGCTAACATTCAAAATGCACGCTATGGACGCCTGCCGGAAGAATCCGCGAGCGGTCACTGGCTCTATGCGTTCCTGCGTTATGACGCCACGACCGGCCAGCGATTCCTGGTGCTGGTCAATCTGCACCGGCAGGAAACCTTTCGTAACATCGACCTGTGGTTGCCCATGGAAGCACTGCAGTTCCTCCAATTACCCGTCGGATCGGCTTGGGAATTGCGCGACCAACTCGCCTTGGAAATAGTTTCCTTCGTCACCGCCAACATTCGTGACGAAAAAGGTAGCATATTGCAAATTAGCGAATGCAGACCGCTTTCGGCCTGCTACTTTGCGTGGCATCGCCCTGCCATCTCCCAGTCTCCTCCATGAAAAAACTCCCGCTCTGTCTCCTCGTCGTCATTGCTTTCGTTGGTTGCAACAAGCCGGAAGCCGAGGATACGGACTCCAAATCGGAATCGGCTTCTGCCGCCAAAGCGACCCCGCTCGCGACGAAAAAGAATGCGTCCCCTACGCCGGGGCCCAACGACTGGATGTGGAAGACTTCCAAGGGCAAGCCGCGGGACGCCGATCCGCTCGGATCGAGCAGCGATAATCCCCTCGAGCATAAATCGAAGAAGTAGGCCTTCTTCGCCGGGCGGCCGTGCGCGCCGTCGCCTGATGGCCGTGACATCTTTTTGACAAACTCCGCACAGGCCTCTGACACGGGCCGGACAATCCGCGGCTAACGTGCTCTCATGCACGACCGCACCGTGAATCCCGGAAGAACCGGAAGACAGGCAGAGCGCCCCAGGCTCCGAGCCTATTCCATCGGCGTTCTTTACTGTTTTCCTCTCTTCGGGATTCGGTCACCCTCTCTCCACCCCGTGTCATGAAAACGCCGCGCCGCTCCTCCAGCTCCCGCGTGTCTCGCCGGCGGAAGGCCGGATGAAAAAGAGCATCTGGATCTTCCTTCTCGCCGTGCTCCTGCCGAGCATCGTGCTCGGCTGGCTGGCGCTGCGTAGCGCCGATGAACAGCAGATCATCCTCGAGAATCGCACGGCGGCACTTTACCAAAAGGAAACCGAGAACACGGCGGTTACCGTGCGATCGCTCATCGATGACCAGCGACGCGCGTTCGATGATGTCGTGCGGCAGTTACTCGCCAAAAACGATCCACAAAAACTGGCGGATAACTTCTCCACGGAGCTCGCAAAGGCATGGCCGCGCAAGGCAATCGGCTTTTCGCTCGGCGCCGCGGGTAATCTCTGTGCTACCCCGCCCCAGCGAGCCAAGAGCAACCCCGTTTGGGAAAAATTCCTGCTCGGCAATAGCTCCTTTCTCGCTGGCACCACCCCGGCCACAGTCTATTGGGTAGCCGGCGACGAACTCACCAAGCCGGAGCAATTCCGCCGATCCAAGAATAGCTCCGACTTGTCGCAGGGCATGACGGCGAACAACGCGGTGATCACACCGCAGGAGACGCAAGCCGCGGTGCCATTCCAAAGCGCGGCTCCGATGCAACCGCAGAGCAAGGCTGCGACCTATTCCAAGCAACTCCCCAACTCCGCGCGGGGACAAGCTGCGCAATCTCCGCCTTTACCGCCCGCCGCCAAAAGCCAGGATAACAAAGACCAAAAGTTCGCGACGAATGCTGGAGTTCCTCCGCAATCGCCAGAGCGGGCCGCGGAAGACAAGAGTGCGGCGACGGACGCCACCAGGCAGGAGCCGAACGAGCCTCCGAAGGAAGCTCCGATGCGCAACGTGGCTCCGCAATGGATGATGGATGACAACAACAAGAAGGCAGCCGTCTCGCAATTCACCACCACGACCACTGACTTCCGCGCCCTCACCGAAGGCATGAACGAAGGCGTCGTCACTCGTTTCGTCCAGGACCAATTGGACATCATTTTTTGGCTCCGCCCGGCGCAAGCGCCCGGGCTGGTCTTCGGCTGTCTCATCGAGGCGGATGATTTACACGACTTGTGGCCCAATGCGCTCTCCTCCACCGAGGCGAGCGGCGCTGACTCCAGCTCCAATGGGCGGCCGGCGGAATTCGTTCTCGCGCTGCTCGATGACAAGGCGCGCCCCGTAGTAACCCAGCCGCTCGGCGTGAAAGGCCGCGATTGGAAACATCCCTTTGTCGCTTCCGAGATCGGCGAAGCCCTCCCGCACTGGGAAGCGGCGCTTTACCTCCAGCGTCCGGAGCAACTCCGGGAGTCTGCGCAGCTTGTCCGCCGCACCGTGATCTTTCTCATCGCCGCCGCGCTGGCCGTGATCGCGTGTGGCGGATGGCTCGTCGTGGCCGACGCGCGCCGGCAGCTCGCCCTCGCCCAGCAGAAGACCGATTTCGTCTCGAATGTCTCGCACGAACTCAAGACGCCGCTGACCTCCATTCGCATGTTCGCGGAACTGATGCAGAACGGCAACGGCGGCAGCACGGAAAAGTATCCGCAGTATTTGCGCATCATCATGGTGGAAGCCGAACGGCTCACCCGGCTGATCAATAACGTGCTCGATTTCGCGCGACTGGAGCGAAAGCAAAAACAGTTCGACAAGAAGCCGCTCGACCTGCGCTCCGTCGTCGAACGCACTTGGGAAGGCCACGCCCTGCATCTGCAAGAGAGCGGCTTCACCACGCGCTGGCAGGCCGCGCCGGGACCGTATCCGGTCATCGGCGACGAGGATGCGCTGGCCCAGATTCTCGTCAACCTGCTCTCCAACGCCGAAAAATACGCCGGCGAGCGCAAGGAAGTGGAACTGCACAGTTACCTCGATGGGGGCCATGCTTGCGTGAGTGTGCTCGACCGCGGTATCGGCGTACCTCCGGGAGACGAGCGCAAGATTTTCGAGTCCTTTTACCGCGCACACGACTCGCTCAGCAGCGGCATCCAGGGCAGCGGCCTCGGCCTCACCCTGGCGCAACAACTCGCTCGCGAACACGGCGGCGAGATCCTCTACCAACCACGCCTCGAGGGCGGCAGTAACTTCACGCTCCGCGTGCCGGTGGCGGGGAAGGGGAAAGTGGATAGTTGAGAGTTGAGAGTTGAGAGTTGATAGCCGCTTTCTCGTATGCCCGAGTTTTTACCCAACCCCGCGTCAATCCATTGGAACCTCCCGCTTGCGGACAAGTCTCCGCAAGCCAGCGGTAGCTCTCAACTCTCAACCCTCAACTCTCAACTTCTGTGAAAAGACACGTTCTCGTTGTGGAAGACGACGCCCACATCCGCCTCGGCCTGTGCGATGCGTTACGTGGCGAAGGCTATGAAGTCTCCGATTGCCGCGATGGCGCGCAAGCGTTGCCGATCATTCGCCAGCGCCGGCCGGATCTCGTGGTGCTCGACATCATGTTGCCGGGCAAGAGCGGTTTCGATCTCTGCCGTGAATTGCGCGCCGAGAAAAATTGCACGCCCATCCTCATGCTCTCCGCCAAGGGACAGGAGGTCGACAAGGTCGTGGGCCTCGAACTCGGCGCCGATGATTATGTCACCAAACCCTTCTCGCTGCGCGAGTTGCTCGCCCGCGTGCAGGCTCTCCTGCGCCGCGCGACGCCGGGCGCGGTGGCGGCCGATGTGCCCGAGGAAATATCCTTCGGCAAAGTGCACGTGGATTGCCGCGCTCTTCGCGGCACGCGCGGCAAGGAAGCTTTCGAACTCACGCCACGCGAACTCAAGGTGCTCGCGGTTCTCCATCGCGAACGCGGCAATGCCGTCTCGCGCGAGACCATTCTCACCGAGGTATGGGGTATCGACTACTACGGCACCACGCGGACGCTCGACCAGCTCGTGGTCAAGCTGCGGCAGAAAATCGAGGCGACACCCGGCGAGCCGCAGCACCTCCTCA
Organism: Chthoniobacter flavus Ellin428; assembly: GCF_000173075.1. Taxonomy (GTDB): domain Bacteria; phylum Verrucomicrobiota; class Verrucomicrobiia; order Chthoniobacterales; family Chthoniobacteraceae; genus Chthoniobacter; species Chthoniobacter flavus. Next base: position 32,628 of record NZ_ABVL01000031.1, on the reverse strand, counting down.
CCGTGCACGGACTCGGCTACCGGCTCGACGTGTAAAATGATACATCCGACGCGGAGTCGTTGCGCGAAAAACCGTGCCTGGGTATGAGGCGCGTGCTTCATTTCGCTCCAGACACCCATTTTCTATGGATACCGCTGCCACACCCAAATCGGGCCCGAGCGAAACGACGAAACCTGCGACAGAATCTGCCCCTGCGGCCAGCACGCCGCCCGCCCAGCCGAAGAGTCCCCTTCGCTCCATCATCGTCCTCGTCATCGTCCTCGTCGTCCTCTTCTTCGGGGGGCGTTTCGTCTACGAAGCGCTCAATACGACATCCACCGACGACGCCTACGTGAACAGCCATGTCACCTTCGTCGCGCCGCGTGTCGCCGGGCAAGTCGCGAAGGTCCTCGTCGACGACAACAATCGCGTGCACAAGGGCGATGTCATCGTCGTCCTCGACAAGGAACCGTATCAAGTGCAGGTCGCGATCAAACAAGCCGCGCTGGATACCGCCCAGGCGGATCTCATCGCTGCGCAGGCCACCGTCCGTGGCCAGGTCGCCCAGGCGCGCAGCGCTCGTTACAAGCTCCAGCACACCATCGAGGACGTGGACAACAAAATCGCCGTCCTGCGCGCCAATGCCGCCGCTCTCGCCAAGTCCAAGTCCTCGCTCGAGCTCGCCAAGCAGGAATTCGACCGTTATCAAAAGCTGCTCACGACCAGAGTCGCCAGCAAAGAGGAATTCGATCAGCGCAAGACGACCTACGACTCCGCACAGGCCGAGGTGAATCAGGCCACCGAGAATGTCATCCAGTCGCGAGTCAACCTTGGGCTGCCCGCCAAACCCGCGGATGGCCAGCCCCTCACCGACGTCCCCGAGGATCTCCCGCAGACCTTCTCCTCCGTCCGCCAGGCGCAGGCGGATCTGCTGCAAAGCGCCGCGCAGATCAGCATTTTTCCCTCTTCCTACAAGCTCACGCCGAAAGAGATGGTCGACGAATTTTACCGGCGCGATCCCAGCGGCGACATCGATGTGATTTACTCGAAAATCATCAAGGATGCCCCGACGCAAAAACAGGCCGCGGCGAAACTCCTGCAAGCCCAGCACGATCTCGAGGATGCCGAGCTGAACCTCCGCTACTGCGATATCGTCGCCGAAATCGACGGCATCGTAACGCGCCGCAACGTCAACCCGGGCAATAATGTACAGGTTGGCCAAAGCCTCATGGCGATCCGTTCGCTCACCGAAGTTTGGATCGATGCGAACTTCAAGGAAACGCAACTTTCGCAACTGCGCATCGGCCTGCCCGTGGACATCCACGCAGATATGTATGGCAAGCGGCACGTCTTCAAGGGCCGCATCTCCGGCTTCACCATGGGCACCGGGTCGACGCTCTCGCTCCTGCCCGCGGAAAATGCCACGGGGAATTTCGTAAAAGTCGTCCAACGCCTGCCCGTGCGCATCGACCTCATCGACTACAATCCCGACGTCGAACCGCTCTTTGTCGGCGTCTCGGTCGAACCCGTCGTGCGCATCAAGGAAGCGCCGACCGGTCCCGATGCCGGCAAATTCCTCCAGCCTTACGCGCCCGCTGCGGGCGCCGCGGTCATCGCCCCTGCCACCCCCACGCCTGAAGCCAAGCCTGCTGTCGCCCCGGTCAAGCCGTGAGCACCGCCGTTCTTTCCGCGAGCGCCGCTGCCGCCATCCCCGTGGCGCGGCGCACGATCAATCCCTGGATCATCGCGCTCGCCGTCGTCATCCCCACCTTCATGGAGGTGCTCGATACGACGATCGCCAATGTGGCCTTGCGCTACATGGCCGGTGGCTTGTCCGCCCCGGCCACGGATAGCGAGTGGGTCATCACGAGCTACCTCGCGGCGAATGCGATCATCCTTCCCATTTCCGGATGGCTGGCCGTGCGCCTCGGCCGGCGCAACTACTTCCTGCTCTCCATCGCCATCTTCACCCTCGCCTCGGTGCTCTGCGGCATGGCCAGCAGCCTCGGCATGCTCATCGCGTCCCGTGTCTTGCAGGGTCTCGCTGGAGGCGGTCTTCAACCCTCCAGCCAGGGCGTGTTGCTCGATGCCTTTCCACCGGAAAAGCAGGGCGCTGCACAAACCCTCTTCGGTATCGCCGCCCTGCTGGCGCCCGTCGTAGGCCCCACCCTCGGCGGCTACATCACCGACAATTACGGCTGGCGCTGGATCTTTTTCCTTAACCTCCCGGTCGGCGGCTTCGCCCTGTGGATGTGCAGCCGGCTCGTCTTTGACCCGCCGTACTTGAAGGCCGCGCAAATCGAGTCACGAAAAAAGGCGGCTCCCTTCGACACGATCGGCCTCTGCCTGCTCAGCCTCACCATGGTCACTTGGGAAGTCGTGCTCAGCAAAGGGCAGGAGTGGGATTGGTTTGGCGATCCATTCCTTCGCGTGCAAACGCTGGCCGTTCTCTTCGTCGTCGGCCTGGTGGGCTTGATCTGGCGCGAAAAGCGCATCGCCAATCCGCTCATCCACTTTCGCACCCTCGCCGACCAAAATTTCCGTTGGTGTTGCGTCATCATCTTCTGCGCCTTCGCTTCACTCTACGCCAATACCACTTCGCTTCCCGCGCTGCTCCAGTCGCTTTTCGGTTACGACGCCACCACCTCCGGCCTCGTTCTTTCGCCCTCCGGCATCGGCGCGGTCATCATGCTCTTCATTGTCGGCCTTCTGCTCGGGCGCGGCATGGATGCGCGCTGGCTCATGGCGGCCGGCCTTTTCATCCTGGCCATCGGCAATTTCTGGATGTCGCGTTTCACCCTCGATATCAGCCCGTGGGATGTCGTCTGGTCGCGCACCGTGTTCATCGTCGGCCTGTCCATGCTCTTCGCGCCGCTCAACGTCGCCGCCTTTATGCATATCCCGCCGCAACTGCGCGGCGCCGCGGTCGGCCTTCTTGCCCTGCTCCGCAACGAAGGCGGCAGCGTCGGTACATCCATCGCGCAAACCATCCACGAGCGACGCGACCAATTTCACAGCCTGCGCCTTGGTGAACATCTCGACAGTTTCAATCCCGCGGTCACTTCCTACCTCGACCAGGCGCGGGCGTACTTCCTCCAGCAGAACGGCGACGCCGCCGCCGCGCGCGACATGGCCATCCAATCGTTGCAAAATCTGCGTGAACAGCAGTCCTCTTCGTTCGCCTACTTCGATACCTTCGTCCTCTTCGCCGCGGTATCCATCCTGCTGATCGGACTCACCTTTTTCATGAAGCGCTCCGTCGCGGAGAAAGGCGCCCACGTCGCCGCGGAATAGCTAATCGAGGGTTCGCCAGATTCAAGAGCGGGTGAGCTTCCTTCGCCTCCGGGAACCTGCGCACAGAGTCGCTCCCGCCACGGCCAGCGACCCCGCCCCCGGCTCGGGGACGTACGAATATCCCATCACATCCATCGCCATCAGGTCTTCGGAGGAGAGCCCATTTTTGTAACCGGAAAAGCTGAAAGCATTAAAAGCGTCCGCGGTGTAAGGGGTGGTTCCCGCCCAATCCTGCAGATCCTCCCCCGGCACGCTGTTGAAACCGTGCAGATTCGTCACCCCGCCATTGATCGAAAAATAAACTCCGGTGTCGTTGGGGTTCACTGTTTGCACGTGCGGCGCCGTGTAACGAAAGAGATCAAAAATCTCATACACGGAAGAAAATTGTCCCGTCCCAAAGCTCGCCCCCAAACCCGAGGCACGACCCATCACCTCGCTGATCTCGTGCTCCACAATACCGATGAAGTCATATTCCCCGGAAACGGCCCGGTTGTTCGGATCAAACGTGAAATTGTAACCTGCTCCAATAGTTACCGTCCCATCCGAAGACGGATTGGTCGCCGAACGAAACCCCAGCGCCTTGGCTTGGGCATCATTCAAAACATAGTTCCCTCCGCCGGTCGGATCTGCCGTCAGACTCGCCAGCGCAACGTTATCGGCCGCGGTGGTGGCGTGGCTCTGAAGAGCACTCACGATCTGGGAAAACGTGTAAGTATTGTGCACCGTGTAGTTGCTGTGCCCGAAGATGGAGGTTCCTGGATTCGCCTTGAATGTAATGTTGATCGTGATTGGATCGTTGAAGTTGTTTTCGAATTCCTGGATTGCCCCCTGAAAGCCGCTCTCCCATTGCGCCGCGTTGGCCAGGCTCGTCACCGAAGAGTCATACGTTGGATTGATCACCAGTGCACGCGACGACGGCTGGCCCAAAAGCAACCCCAATCCGAACACATAAAACAGTTTCGTTCCTCTCATAACGCCGTGCCGCATAGCAATCTCCCTAACACTCGACAAGAATATTCGGTATCAACCTGTTTCAGCAGGAGCCGAGTTGACATCTATTCGCTGGCTCAGCGGCGGACTAATCGCATCTAGCCTCCGTACTCTCGAGGCTTACAATGGCCCGCGGCGATCGGCCGCATGAAGATCAAGTATTTTAACCTGCCGATCGGCAAAATCATCCCAATACTTGACGGCAAATTTTCCTATGATGTGAACGTTCACGTCTCGACCGATTGCATCCCGCTCGGTGTAATCAGCGTAACGATCGGGCATTTCCGCAATCTGGCGAAAGCGTTGCAATAATTCACGCTGGACGCTCACGCGCAATGTTCGCAGAAACTCCAATACCTCGATGTCAACGAGAAGTCCTCGCGGCGCCACAAGTCGTTAATCTTCAAGCCCCAATTCCCGCTCGCACTGCTCCACCGTCAGCCATTTACCGGGCGTCTGATCGTCGATCTTTTGTGCCAATTTCTCGGCATATTCCGTCTGCCGTCGGTCTTCGAGAGTGATCATGTACGCGATCAGCTTGCGCCGTGCGGTTGCATCCAGCGCTTCTACCTCTTTGAGCAAAGCGTCGAAACTCACGCGGCAAAGATAGCGCCCCGCCCCTTCAATGGCAAGAGAGCGATGCCCCACGGCTCTTGTAACCATTTGTCAGGTCCACCCGTCTATTGAGATGATGATTACCGCTTTCGACCTTTTTTGCTCCAGAGCGGCCCCTTTTCCGACCGATGAGTTCGCTTGCCCTTACCTGGACTGCATTGCCTTTATCGTTGGCGGACGCTAAGACGCCGCCGATGGCAGATCTCGCCCCGCCTACCGATGAAGCTCTCGTCGCGGCCTCGCTGGCCGGGGATGAGGCTGCCTTCGCGGAACTGGTTTCGCGACACAAGCGCCGCGTCTTCGCCGCGGCCGCCCGGTTCGCGCGCGACGATCACCAACTCGACGACATCGCGCAGGAGGTCTTTGTGCGGGCCTTCCGACATCTCGGGAAATTTCGGGGCGATGCCCCGTTCGAGCACTGGCTGTCGCGGATCATCGTGTCAGCCTGCTACGATTTCCTCCGCAAGGAACGGCGCGTGCGCGAGCAGGTCTCGCTCGATGGCTCGGAGTGGGACATGCGCGATGCGGGGATCGATGCGGCCATCGCCGCCGGCCGGGCGCGAGAGCTGGTGCACTGGGCGCTCGCCAGGCTGGCGCCGGACGAGCAACTCATCATCACGCTCGCCGAACTGGAGGAACGCCCGATGAAGGAAATCGCGGAACTCACCGGCTGGAGCGAAAGCAATGTGAAGGTGCGGGCTTTTCGGGCCCGGCAGAATCTGAAAAAAATACTGGAGACGACCCATGAACGATAACTTCGACCAGAAACTGGATGCGCTGTTTGCCGCCGCGCGGACCACAGCGCCGGATACCTCTCGCGCCGAGTTCGCTTTCGAGACCCGCCTTGCTGCCCGATTGCGGGCCGAGAACTCCGGCTCGATCTTTGCCTGGGCGTGGCGGCTGTGCCCGTTCTTCGCGGCACTGGCACTCGCCGTGGGCTGGTGGAGTCACACTGCGCAACACACGGAAGTAGTCTCACCCCTCGTCGCGGAAACCGCCCCGGCGAATGATGAGCAACTCCTGGTAGCCTACATGACGGGTGATCATCGATGAGGACGCTGAAACGGATTCTTGGGGTCCTCTTGATCTTCTTCTTCGGCGTCTTCATCGGCGCCGCGGTGACCGGTGCGGGCGCGATGCAAAAGCTCCGCGAGACGCTCATGGGCGGACCGGAGGCAGTCATGGACGTGGTAGTGAAGCGCCTCGACCGTGAGCTGAAGCTCGACGAGGAACAGAAACGCAAACTACAAGGCATCGTCGACGACGCCCGGATCAAGCTGCGGCAGAGTCACGAAACAATCCGGCCGCAGGTGGATGCAACTTTGCACGAAGCAGAGGACCGCACACGAGCAATCCTCTACCCGGCCCAAGTGAAGAAGTTCGACGACATCATCGCCCGCAGCCGGGCGAAGTGGAAGGGGCGGGAGGGGGCAGTGGTGGCGGCGACGCCCGTACCTTCGGCGGCTACGCCAGTACCTGCTACGCCTGTTCCGGCCGGAGAGGCGAAGTGATCAGTAATCAGTATTCAGTATTCAGTGCGGAGGAGAGCGCCATCTGGTGTTTGCCACTGATTACTGATTACTTGGCTCTCGTTACTCGGCCTCTATAGCCTGCGCCCATGTCGAAGACCTTCGCCTGGTTCGTCTATGTCCTGACCGCCGCGTTCTTCGCCTGCTTTTTCCTCTGGCCGATCGGCACCACGCTCGGCGGAGCGTTCTTCGATGCGGATGGCAAATTTACCTTCGTGTTCGTCACGGAAGTTTTCCGCAACCGCATCTACCTCGAAGGTCTCGGCAACTCGCTCCTCCTGGCGATCGGCAGCACAGCGCTGGCCTTTGCCATTGCGCTGCCGCTCGCTTTCGTCGCGGACCGCTATGAGTTCCCGCAAAGAAGCTGCTCACTGCGGCCATCTTGGTGCCGATGATCCTGCCGCCCTTCGTCGGCGCGATTGGTGTGCTGCACATCCTCGGCCAGTACGGGGCGCTCAATGCCGTGCTCATGCATCTCGGCGTATTGGGTCCGAACGACACCATCGACTGGCTCGGTCGCGGCCGCATGTGGGGCGTGATCGCACTCAATGCCCTGCACCTTTACCCGATCCTCTTCCTGAACCTCACCGCGGCGCTCGCGAACCTCGACCCAGCCATGGAGGAAGCCGCGGAAAACCTGGGCTGCACGGGCTTCCGCAAGTTCCGGCGCATCACCCTGCCGCTCATCATGCCGGGTCTCTTCGCCGGCGGCACGATCATCTTCATCTTTGCGTTCACCGAACTCGGCGTTCCCCTCATCTTCGATCTCTCCCGCATCACCTCGGTGCAGATTTTCTACGGGATCAAGGAGATCGCCGGCAATCCGTTCCCCTTTGCGCTGGTCGCCGTGATGCTGGTCAGCACCGCGTTGCTCTATGCCGTGAGCAAGCTGCTCTTCGGACGGGCCGATAACGCCATGGTCTCAAAGGCCACGACCGTCTCGAATGCCCGCACGCCGGGAATCGCCGCGCGCTGGGCTTGCACGCTGGGCTTTGCCGCGATCACCCTGGCCGCGCTGCTCCCGCACATCGGCGTGATCCTCGCCTCCGTCGCCGGAGACTGGCATCATACCGTGCTGCCCACGGGGTGGACCGCCGATCACTATCGCACCGCGCTCGCGCATCCACTGGCCGTCCCCTCGATCCTCAACAGCCTCAAATACTCCAGCCTCGCGACGATCTTCGACCTCGTCCTCGGCGTGCTCGTGGCCTATGTCGTTGTGCGCACCACCCTGCCGGGACGCAACTTGCTGGACGCCCTCGCCATGCTGCCACTCGCCGCGCCCGGGCTCGTGCTGGCCTTCGGCTATATCTCGATGACGCAGGACGGACGCACCTTCGCTTTCCTCAATCCCTCGAAGGATCCGACCCTTCTCCTCGTCATCGCCTACGCCGTGCGGCGGTTGCCGTATGTCGTGCGTTCCGCGGCGGCGGGCTTGCAGCAAACCAGCGTCACCCTCGAAGAGGCCGCGCAAAATCTGGGTTGTCCGCCGCTGCGCGCTCTCCGTCGCGTCACCTTCCCCCTCATCGCCGCCAATGTCCTCGCCGGCGGCCTGCTGGCCTTCGCCTTCGCCATGCTCGAGGTCTCGGACTCGCTCGTGCTGGCCCAGAAGCAGATTCATTTCCCGATCACCAAGGCCATCTACGAACTCTTCCAGATGATGGGCGAAGGTCGCTTCGTTGCTTCCGCGTTGGGCGTGTGGGCCATGGTCTTTCTCGCGCTCACCATCTTCGTCACGAGCCGCATCCTGGGGAAAAAGCTTGGGGCATTGTTTCGGGTGTAGGATGGGAAAGGATGAAGGCGGAAGGCGGAAGGATGAAGTGGGGTGCGCTACGCGGGTTGAGGACGAGGCTTTCGTTACCAGCAAAACACCACTCTTCATCCCTCATCCTTCCGTCTTCATCCTTTTCTTCCTCTACGTCGGGCACGGCAGCACTTCCGGTACGGCCGATACCGCGGGTATCTCACCCACCGTCCGCTCGTCCAGCCAGATCGCCTGCCGGCAAAACAGGAACCGCATGTGGCCGAAACTTTCCCAACCCGCGGCTTCGGCCAACGCGCGCATTTCCGGGAAGGAGAAGGCTCGGTGGATCGAGGTATTGGCATCCGCGCGGGTCATCGGTTGACGGTAGACCAGCGCGGTGAGCAACCGTATGCCAGCGGCTCCCCAACTCGTGCGCTCGAGATCTGACACGAGGACGAAGCGATTCGAAAGCGCGCGGCAGCGCCGCAGCAGCATAACGGCGTCTTTGTCACTGAAGTGGTGCAGCGCGAGCGAGCAGGTCACGAGGTCATACGTCTCCCGGCTCTCCCACTTCAGCGCATCGCCTTTGACAAACTGAATCTCGGGATACGCTTCCGCGCCGCGGCGCGCGATTTCGAGCGTCGAGTCACTGGCGTCCACCGCATCGACCCGCAACGTCACTCCCGCCTGCCGCGCCCAATCCACGATGAGCCGCGGAATGTCGCCCGCACCGGTGCAAAGATCGAGCACACGGTAGGTGCGATCCGATACCAGCCACTGGGCGAGAAACTTCCGAATCAACCGGTGGCTCCCGAAGAAGCGGTTCAATGAAACGAGATTCCGCAGGCACTCCTCGAGTTCGGGAGTGACCGGCTGCGGACGATCCATGAGCTCGAGCTCTTGCGGGTCGAAGGCGCGTTTCATATTTAGTCCAGCTTAAGCTTCCACTGCCCGGGAATCGAATCCTTTGATGCGCCAACCATCAAATCGTTAGGACCGCAGAGCAAGCAGGGCAAGCATCCGCCCCGTCTTCCCCTTCTCCATGCGATAGGAATAGTACGCATCTGTGTCGGCGCCCGTGCACGTCCCGCAATCGTGCACCTGAGTTACGCCCGCCGCGCGACATTGCGCCACGACGAATGCCGCAAAATCGACCTCGTAATTCGGCGGCCGAATGCACGGGCTGAGCTGCACGATGATATCCGCCGGGTCGCACTGGAACTCCGTCCGCATGCGCTCAATGGCCACGGCGGTGATGCCCAGTTCGCTTCCCTTGCGGCCCGAATGGAGCAGCCCGATCACCCGCCGCACTGGATCGACGAGATAGACCGCGCAGCAATCCGCGACGTAAACCCCGAGGCACACTGCCCGGCTCGCGGTGATGACGCCATCGACTCCCGGTACCGGTGCCGAGGTGTGTTCATCCACGACCGCGACCTCCCGGCCATGCACCTGCTCGCCAAAGACAAACGCGCGTCCACCGAGCCCCAGCTCTTCGCGGGCGGCTCGATGAAAACCATCGAGCCGCTCCAGCGCCAGGGCGCGGTCGACCTTGACGTCGAGCCCGGACACACGGCCAAGAAAGCCGTGGACCACTCCCGGCGCCGCGACGAGCGCCGGAAATCTCTCGATCGGCATCGACGCCGCGACCGCCGGCGGGGCTTCGCTCACGGTTGTAGCGACTTCTTCTTTTTCTTCGGCGTCGGAGCCGGAGTCGCTTTATCCGAAGAGCCACCCGACTTGAGGGTGTACGGATCGCGCGTGTCCACGAACCAGGGATCCTTCGGCTTCTTCGTGTGGGCGATCAGCGGATCGCTGAAGGTCTCGGCGTACGCGGTCGCCGTCGCGGTCACGCGATCGAACTCGGCCATCGCCGTGTTGTAATTCGCCCGCGCCTGCAGCTCCGTGCTCCGCGCGGTGGTCAACTGCACCTGCGCATTCAACACATCGAGCTGGGTGCCCGCCCCCGCGGCAAGACGCTCCGTGGCGAGACGCACTGCTTCGAGCGCTTGCTCCACCACTTTTTCCTGGCTGCGAATGGTCTCCCGCGCCGTCTGCAAATTCGCGTAGGCCTGTTGCACTTCCAGCTCCACCTGGTGCACCGAATCGTCGTAGTTCACCTTCGCCGACTCGAGGGAAGCCCGCGCCTCCTTCACCTTTCCATAGGTCTGGAGACCGTCGAAAATATTCCACTGGCCGCTGATGCCGAAGAACCAGCCATCGACCGTTTCATCGAGATGACTCGTCGTCGGGTTATTGCGCACTTCGTAGCCGCCGTTGGCCGACAGCGTGGGCTTGTAGCCGGAGAGCGCCACTTTCACCTGCTCCTTTTGGATAAGGATCGTCAGGCGTTGCACCTTGAGGAACGGCCGGTGCTCGATGCCCATCTGGATCGCGTTGCGCAGACCGAGCGGGCGCTCGTGCACGTCGAGACTCCCCACCGCGTGGTAGGTCGTCTGGCCCGACGGACCCGGGTCGATGCCGAGGGTCTTGGCCAGTTGGTATTCCGAGATCACGTAATTATTCTTCGCGGTGATCAATTGCGGCTGCTGGTTCGCCAGTGCGACCTCGCCTTGCAGCACGTTGAAACGCGGCACTGTGCCGGCTTCGAAACGGTTCTGCTGGATTCCTTGAGCTGATCCTCGAGCAACTTCACCGATTCCTCCTGGACCTTGATGAGCTCGCGGTTCAAGAGCACCGTGTAGAACTGCTGGCGCACGGTATCGATCGTCTGGTCGATGACATCGCGCAGATTGAAGTAACTGCTGTCGTCCGTAAACTTCGCGATATTGATCGCCGAGCGAATCGCGCCGCCGGCGTAAAGCGTCTGCGTCACCTGCACGTCCACATTCCACGAGATATCGCCGCCGCCGAAACTGCTCGTCGAAGGTTGGGAGCCTTGGGCTTGCGACACGCTATTCTGCACGGCGCTGGCCACCTGCCCCGCCGCGCTCTGCGACACGCCGGGAATATTCGCGAGCTGCTTGGAAAGATCGCTCGTATTGAAGCTGTTGCTGCCGGTGTTATTCGTCCCCGCAGTGCTGTTGGAAAGGTTTCCGCCCCGGCCCGCGAGCAGGCTCTTCGATTGCTGAAAATAGGACGACGTCAATGCCACGTGGGGTAGCGCCTCCGAGCGCACTTCGATGATCTGCCCGCGCGTTTGCTCGATCTGCCAGAGCGCTTTGAGGACGTTCGGGTTCTGCTTCAGGGCGAGCCGGATCGCCTGGTCGAGGGTGAGATCCCCATTCCAAGTGTGTTGGACGGGATGAGGTTGGACCGCAATGGCGGGTGACAATACTAACAGGGCAGCCGCGATGCTCGCGGCCAGTGGGCGTAGTCTCATTTGGAGCGGCAGTAGCTGAAGATTTTCTCGTAGATCTGCAACCACGTCTTCTGCTCCGCGGGATCGAGAACATCCATCATCTTCAACAAGTTTGAAATCATGTCTTCGCGCACTTCGGCGACCAGATTGGAGCCGGATGTAGTGATCTGCACGAGCACCTTCCGCCGGTCATCCTTCGCGTGCATCCGCTTCACGTGCCCCAGATTCTCCAGCCGATCGATGAGCCCCGTGGCTGCCGCCGTGGAATGTCCCATCTTCTGCGCGATCTCCGACATCGTCAGCTCATTCTGCTCCCGCAGGAAACCGAGCAGGCAGTACTGTGGAAAGGAGACATTGCCCCGATTGAGTTCCTTCGAAAGGTTCAAAATGAAACAGCGCTGGAGGACCGTAAAGATGTCCGCCAGCCGCTCGGCGTCGGTGCGTTTGGAATCCGCGGCGCGTAAGGTCGGCATAAATTTAATGGCGTTTACATTAAAGCTCTCGAATGAGTCGTCAATCTCGATTCACGGGAAGTACAAATCGTTCTCCGTTCCGCCCTTGCCCCAGAGTAGGCACGGCTGTTAGCGTTACACATATGGACGTCGAATTGCTCCGCAATGTTTCCATTTTGCGAAAACTCACCGAGGAGGAATTGCGAGCGCTCTGCGCGCTCATGCTGATCCGCGAAGTCAACACCAAGGAACGGATCATCGAAGAAGGCACGCCGGTAAAGAACTTCTCCATCGTCACGGAAGGCGTCGTGCACATCCGCCGCATGGCCAATAAACGCGAGATGCTCCTCGGCCGGCTCGGTCCGGGCGGGTTCTTCGGCGAGATCAATCTCTTCGACCCGGGCGTGGCCACGGCCAGCATCTACGCCATGAAGCCGACCAAGCTCGCGTATATCGATTACGAGGCCTTCCACCAATTTATGGAGTCCAACACCGTCGTCGGCTACAAAATCGTCTCCTCCATGATGACGGAGATGGCCCGCCGCCTGCGCCAAACGAGCGCCCGCCTGGTGAATACCGCCTATTGGTCCAGCGCCGAAGGCGCCATCCCGCACCCCTCCCCGCCCGCGGCGCAGGGCTGATTTTTCGTGGTTGGGTGTGGGTTGATGCATGGGTGCCATTGAGGGATTCCCGGAGAAATCCCGTGAGAAACCATCTCTAAACGCCAGAGGCGCTCCCGAGTTTCGGTGCAAAACACCCAACTCAACCGCGATCTCGCGCAATGGTCGCCCGCCACTTTCGCCCGCCACTTTCGCCCGCCACTTTCGCTCGCAGCGCCCCGACAGAACGCCCTCGCCCTGTCCCGCCGATCTCCTTCAGGCACTACCGAAAAACCCGATCCCCTTTCTTCGGTGCCCCTTTCACGATATCCGCCACCACAAAGGGCGGCTTCTGGATGCGGGTCACCTTCATCTCCACCGGCGTCCCGCCTAGATTATCGATCGTCAGCACCGTCCCGGCGGTGGGCGGCGGCAACGAGCCATTGTCGATCAACACAAACGACGGATCGTCGCTCACCAGCGTCACCGTGCCCACGAATTGCGGCACCTTGGCCGTGGCCCGCGGCGGCCGTTTCCCACCAAACCAGAAGCGCGCCGCACCGCATCCACTCAAAAGAACCACCGTCACCAATAACGCCAGAAAAAGTCGGACACGAACGAATAAGGAATACATCTACACCCGCACAGCATCACGGAATACCGCCCAGCGCAACCCACCGCGACAAATCTGTCATCCGGCCTCGCAATGCCGCCCCAAAAAAGGTCGCCCCGATGCCCTCGGTCGTTCGGCCCTTCCCAAATTCGCGAGAATTTTAAAACCACGGGGCGCGCGGATTTCACGGATGGGACGAGGCCGCGCAGATTTCTGTAATCCGTGAAATCTGCGTAATCCGTGGTTCTTCTTTCCTTCAAACTCGAAGCCACAGCATCTGCCATCAGCCATTCCGCATCCTCCCATTCCCTTACTCTCCTCGTCCTCTTTCGCCCCCTTCCCCTCCGATCCGCGAAAAAGCCGCCGCAAAATCGGATTTTTTCTTGCCAATACCCGCGAACCACCCGAAATAAGCGCCCCACAGTTGGTGAGGTGGCTGAGTGGTCGAAAGCGGCGCTTTGCTAAAGCGTTGTACCCTTTAAAAGGTACCCAGGGTTCGAATCCCTGCCTCACCGTTCTCCCTCTGGATCCTAGGGAGTCACGCTGTGCTCGGAGCGGGCGCGAGTCCCTCGCATGCTTCCACGCCGGCATGCTCGCCCCTCACCGACGCTCGGTTCACCTTGGGCGGCAAATAACCGCAAATTTTTTCAAACCGTCTTCAGATACGTATCCGACTCAACGGCAGTCAGATAACGGAATGCTTTCACCACCACGTAGGAGGCTACGTGAGCATACCCAACGAGGTCCATCAGCGACTTCGGCGACAGGCGACCACCCGAGCGGGTTTCTCCGAATGGCGTAGCAAGATGAAACCATTTTTGTTGTTCGCCGAGCCGCGTTGGTTGGGGTTCAAATTGATGCAGGAAGGTAACGAAGAAGCGGTGGAATTCGACTCGATCACCGAGGCATTCGCTTTCGCGAAAGAGACGCCGGAATGCGAGGGCGCGCCGTTCGTCGTCTTCGACGACAAGGGAAAGGAAATGGTGCGGCTGACCGTCTGATTTTTCGGCAGACGATGGCAGAATAGGGGTGGCAGCGGTCCGCGAGGGCGGGACTGCCTGGCATTGGAGAATCAGCGGGAGGATGCCGCTGTGACTTTTCATTTCCGGCAATGCGGCGTTCACGCTCCGGAGACAGATCTTCGATTTTTCCCTTTCCACGGGACCGCCAACGCATCTTTTATCGGCGCTCGCCGTTCTTTCGCATTTCAACTCTCCTCGTCCCTTGATCTCCGCCCGCAGGCTCAAAAAAAACTATGGCTCGCTGACCGCCGTGGATGGGCTCGACCTGGAAGTGCCCGAGGGTGAGTTCTTCGCTTTTCTCGGGCCCAACGCCGCGGGCAAGACGACGACGATCAAGATGCTCACTGGGCTGCTCCGGCCGACCGAGGGTGAGGTCTTCATCGGCGGCTTCGATATGTTGCGCGAGCCAAACAAAGCCAAGGAACTGCTCGCCTACGTCCCGGATTTTCCCTTCGTCTACGAAAAGCTGACCAGCGTCGAGTTCATGCAATTCGTGGGCGACATCTTCCGGATGGAGCGCAAGCTCATCCTGCAACGCAGCGATGAACTCTTCGAGCGCTTCCACCTCGACGAGTACCGGCACGAACTCACGGAAAATCTTTCCCATGGCACCCGGCAACGGCTCGTCATCGCCTCGGCGCTGCTCCACGATCCGAAGGTCTTCATCATCGATGAACCGATGATCGGCCTTGACCCGATGCACGCGCGCATCGTGAAGCAGGAACTCCGCGCGCGGGCCAAGGCCGGCATGACGCTCTTTCTCTCGACGCACCAACTCAGCGTGGCCGAGGAAGTCGCCGACCGCATCGGCATCATCCACCACGGCAAATTGATCGCGCTCGGCACCGTGCAGGAGCTGCGCTCACAGGCCCATGAGACCGGCGCTCTCGAGAAAGTGTTTCTCTCGCTCATCGACCAGGAGGAAGCGCATCGGGAGAAGACGGCGAAGCTGCAGGACTGAATTCGGAGATCGAAGTTGGAAGATCGGAATTCGGGGAAAAGAGAACGGCGAATGATTTAGTCCCTTGCCGAGTGTTGCACGCCATTTATTGTCGCAACCCCTTTACCGGCCCGTTTGCCGATCTCCGATCTTCCAACTCCGAACTTCGACCTCCGATTCCATGTTCACCTTGCTGAAAGCCGATACCGCCACCAAAGCCCGACGTGGCCGGTTGGTGACCAACCATGGCGTAATCGAGACGCCGATCTTCATGCCGGTCGGCACGCAGGGCTCGGTGAAGGCGGTATCGCCCGCGGAACTGCGCGAGGTCCACGCGCAGATCATTCTCGGCAATACCTACCACCTTTTCGTGCGCCCGGGGATGGACGTGATGAAGCACTTTGGCGGGTTGCACCAGTTCATGAATTGGGACGGGCCGATTCTCACGGACTCGGGCGGCTTCCAGGTCTTCTCGCTGGCCAAGCTGCGGAAGATCACCGAAGAGGGCGTGCACTTTCAAAACCACCTCGACGGCGCGCCCTGTTTCCTCGGCCCGCGCGAAGCCATGGAGATCCAGGCCGCGCTCGGTTCGGACATCGCCATGCTCTTTGACGAATGCCCGCCGTTCCCTTGTGAACGGGATTACGCGGCCGATAGCCTCGCCCGCACCCTGCGTTGGGCGGCGAGATGCAAGGAAGTGCCGACGCCGGGAATGAAGTTCGGCATTGTTCAGGGATCGTCCTACCCCGATTTGCGCCGGGAGAGCGCGGAAGCCCTGGTGTCGATCGGCTTTGATGGCTATGCGGTCGGCGGAGTAAGTGTCGGCGAACCCGAGCCCGAAATGATGGCCGCGATCGAAGCGAGCGAACCTTATCTGCCGGCGGACCGCCCCCGCTATGCCATGGGGCTCGGCACTCCGCCGCAGATGGTCGAGATGGTGGCCCGCGGCGTCGATATGTTCGATTGCGTGTTGCCGACCCGTCTGGCGCGCAATGGCACCGCCTTCACCGCACAAGGCACCGTGAATCTAAAGAATTCTCCGTATATTTATGACAAGGGGCCGATCGAAGAGGGCTGCACTTGCGAAGCTTGCCGAAATTTTTCTCGCGGCTATTTGCGTCACTTGGTCAAGGCCGAAGAGATACTCGGACTGAGGCTGATTTCGCTACACAATCTCCACTTCTATCTGAATTTGATGTGGCGTATGCGACAGGAAATCGAGAACGGAACGTTCGCCACATTTCGTCAGAATTTCGTCACTAATTATCGTCACCACCGAGAGGTGTAGACGGGAGTCAGAGTTACGTATACATACGTTATTTGAAAAAAGTGTGTCCGCGGAACGTCCACAGCCGTTCCGCGATGCGAAACACTTTATGTGATGGCAGGCTGCGGGAAGGACGATTCTCCCACGCGACCCCACTCGCGCAGCCTGTGCGTCCGCATAACATCAGCACTATACCTATTCTGACTTATGATTTTTCCAACTATGAGCAAATACACTGCGTTCCGCTGCCCCGAAGACCTTCTCGAACTCGCCAAGATCAAGGCGAAGAAAGATCGTCGCTCGCTCAGCAATTACATCATCACGCTGATCGAAAAGGATGTGCAGGATGAAATGGTGGCGGCCGACGAAGCGAAAGGAAAACGAAAGTAGCCATCTTTATCGGGGAAACCCTTACCTTCGCCCGTCGCGATAGTTATCGCGACGGGCGTAGGATGGTTGATTCCAAAAGCTCGCTAAAGTCGCGAGTTTGCCACAAAAGCCTCTTGTTGGGCGCACGTCGAATTGCGCCGAGTGCTTTGCACCCAGATTCTCAGAAAAACTTTCAACCAGCCTTAACTATTTAATAGTAAGGCGACCAGAACGACTCCGGCGCCACGTCCGATAGCGACTGGAAAGCGCGGTCGGAGACCTTGGGCGGGGTATCGACGGTATATGGACCGTACGGCTGGCCGAAAATGTCTGCGCCCATCAGAGCCAGCTTGTTCATCCGCTTCATGTAGGGTTGCAGGTCGGAGAACATGGCAAGGTCTCCCGAATTCTTGTTGTTCTCGATGGCGTATTGATCGAGCGCACCGTCCAGGGTGCGCAGATCGTCGAGGATCTTCGCGGCTTGGGCGCGCTTGCGTGCCCGAATGAAGTTGGATGTCGCGATCGCGGCCAGGAGTGCGATGATGGAAACGACAACCATGATTTCTACCAGCGTAAAACCTCGTCGGAGGTGGTTTCTGAATGGATTCATAAGGTATGATAATAATTATAACCCTTCCGGTAATTATAGCATTCGGCGTTCCACGTAGGTTCTGTCCCTGGTCGAATATACATAATTACCTTGTCCTCCTCTCCGTAGTGTCGACTGTAAACTGCTCAAAATAAGCCACAAAAACCTCATATTTGGGAGGAACGGTTACAATACTGAGACATTTCGACGAGACAAAGTTGCGAAAATTGAGGGCTACGTGAAGACACTGGTCGTCATTCCAAGATAACGCCAGCGCAGCCGATTCGTTTCCACCGCGTTGAATGGCCTTCCAGCTTCGGGATTTCACGAGGAATTTTGAACAAAGGTGACGTCAGGGCCACTCACTGAAGCATTCAATTTGTCTTCAGCTCTGTGAGCCGTGCTATCCATCAAATCCGCGGCGATCCATTACCACACCATCGGCTGCGGTTCGATCATCGCGTGGTGGTTCTGGGTCATCTCGGCGGTTTCATTCCGCTTTCGGTTACGCCAAAGCCTTGCCCAATCGCTCTCGATTCCGTATCGGAGACCTCCGCCTAATTCCCTGCATTGAAAGTCATCGGTTCCATTTCCGCTACGCGGCGCCTGCTCGGTGCCGCCCGAGCTCCTATTGTCTTCGTCCCCACCATGGGGGCGCTCCACCGGGGCCACACCACCCTCATCGATCGCGCCCGCAAGCTCGCCGGTCCGAAGGGCATGGTCGTGGTCAGCATCTTCGTCAACCCCACCCAATTCGGGCCCAAAGAGGACTTTTCCCGTTACCCTCGCCCCTTTGCGACAGACAAGAAGCTCTGCGCCGAGCACGGCGTGGACGTGATCTTTCATCCCAGCGCCACGGAGATCTACCCGGAGGGCTTTTCCACTTACGTCGAGGAGACCGAGGTCTCGAAGTTCCTCTGCGGGGCGTCGCGTCCTGGCCATTTTCGCGGGGTTTGCACGGTCGTGAACAAGCTTTTCCAGATCGTCCAGCCGCAGATCGCCGTCTTTGGCCTCAAGGATTTCCAGCAGTGCGCGGTCATCCGCCGCATGGTGCGCGACCTGCACCTGCCGGTGCGCATCGTCGGCGTGGAAACCGTCCGCGAATCCGACGGCCTGGCACTCAGCTCGCGCAACCAATATCTCTCACCTGAGGAACGCACCCAGGCGCCCATCCTGCGCGCCGCCCTCCTCGCGGCGAAGAAGGCATGGCAGGACGGCGAGACCAGCCCTGCCCGCCTGCGCCGGCTCATCGTCCAAAAAATCGGTAGCGCATCCCTCGCCCGTATCGACTATGTGGAGATCGCCGATGCAGATTCCCTCCACTCCATCGAACGTGCCGACCGCAATACCGTCATGGCCCTCGCCGTTTTTTTCGGCAAGACGCGCCTCATCGACAACCTCCGCCTGCGATGAACGAGTTTGATTTCATCGTCATCGGCTCCGGCATCGCCGGATTGAGCTTCGCCCTGCAGGCCGCCCAGCATGGACGCGTCGCTATCGTCACCAAGCGCGCCCGCGCGGAATCGAACACCGCCTGGGCGCAAGGCGGCATCGCCAGCGTGACCAGCACCGAGGATTCCTTCGAGCTGCACGTCAAGGACACCCTGGAGGCCGGCGCCGGGCTGTGCGACGAGCAAGTCGTCCGCACGATCGTCATCGATGGACCCGCGCGCATCCGGGAGCTCATCGATTTCGGCGTCCATTTCGACGAACGCGAGTTGCCCGACGGCTCCCACGAGCTCGACCTCGGCCGCGAGGGCGGCCATTCGAAGCGCCGCATCCTCCACGCCCGCGACGTCACCGGACGCGAGATCGAGCGCGCCCTCCTGGCGGCCATCGCCCGGCACCCGCAGATCACCGTGCTGGAAAACCACATGGCGGTGGATCTCATCACCTTGGGCAAGCTCGGCTTCGTGAGCAGCGACCGCTGCCTCGGCGTGTATGTGCTCAATGAGGCCACCGGCGACGTTGTGGCCCTGCGCAGCGATCGCGTGGTGCTGGCCACCGGCGGCTGCGGCAAGGTGTATCTTTATACGACCAATCCCGGCATCGCCACTGGCGATGGCGTGGCCATGTCCTGGCGCGCAGGGGCAAAGGTGGCGAACATGGAATTCATCCAATTCCACCCGACCTGCCTCTTCCACCCCGAGGCCCGCAGCTTCCTTATCTCCGAGGCCGTGCGCGGCGAAGGCGCCCGCTTGGTGGATGCCAAAGGCCGCGAATTCATGAGTCGGTATCACGCCAAAAAGGACCTGGCTCCGCGCGATATCGTTGCCCGGGCCATCGATGCCGAGATGAAGCGTACCGGCGCTCAGTGCGTCTACCTCGACATCACCCATCAGCCGGCCGATTTTATCCGCGACCGCTTTCCGAATATCCACGAGGTCTGCCTGCGCTACGGCTTGGACATCACCAAGGAGCGCATCCCGGTGGTGCCGGCCGCCCATTACCAATGTGGCGGCGTCCTCACGGACGAAAATGGCGCCTCCAGCCTCGAAGGCCTTTACGCCATCGGCGAAGTCGCCTGCACCGGCCTGCACGGCGCCAACCGGCTGGCCAGCAATTCCCTGCTGGAAGCCTGCGTCCTCGCCCACCGCTGTTGCGAGGCCATCGTCGCCCGTCCGCGCCCGGAGGCCGGCCCTTGGGGGAAGGAACTGCCTCCCTGGAAGAGCGGCGTCGCCGTGGACGTGGATGAACTGGTCGTGATTTACCACAATTGGGACGAAATCCGCCGCCTCATGTGGGATTACGTCGGCATTGTCCGCACCACCAAACGCCTTCAGCGCGCGGCTACCCGCCTTCGCAATCTGGAGCGGGAGATCCAGGAGTTTTATTGGAACTTCAAGATCACCACCGACCTCCTCGAGCTCCGCAATCTGGCCACCGTGGCCGGCCTCATCGTGGACAGCGCCCTGCTCCGCAAAGAGAGCCGCGGCCTGCATTATACTCTGGATTACCCGGAAACCGACCCGGCATGCCGCCACGCGACCGTCCTGAGACGATCCTGACTACACAGTCGTCCCACGACTGTTGGCATATTCGATGCTAAAATACTGTCGTAGGAACACGAACCTGACAATTTCATCCCTTCAAGAGGCTCAACTCTGACCAAAATGCGACATTCCGGGAGACTTTCCGCTTTACGGCCCCCGGGTTCTTTCGTATAGACCTGCCCCTATCCAGACCAGAACCAATGAAGCTTCATTCCCTGGGATTTTTCTTATCGCGTGCTGTTCTGGCCATCGGCTTGATTTGCTTCGTGGGCGAGGCAAGCGCGCAGTCGCCTTACCAGACCACTGCGGATTTTACCAAATACGCGATGAAGCTGCGCGAGAGCGCCATCCTGCACATGGAGCCGCAGGTGGTCATTCCGACCATGTCGCGCACGCTCAGCGTGTCGGGCAAATATCCTTGGAAAACCCAGATCGTGACCACGGTCTTCTGGGTCGGCGAACCGGCTGGTGGCAACAACCCGGTCCACAATTTCAGCAGCTCGTGGGACCTCAACTGGGAACAGAGCTACGGCGGCTTCGATAACCCGAACCCGGCATCACGGCGCAATTACATCCCGGCCAATTTTGTTCCCCGGCAAAACCCCTTCTACATCGCCCTGCCCTACAACGACGTGACCCACGGCACGACCAAGCCCGAGTCCAAGGTCGTCATCCCGTGGTTCCGCGACGAGTTCCGGCAGGAAGGCCAGTCCGTCTGCCACGACCACTGGATCGCCATTCGTAACAGCGCGGGCAAGACCTGCTACGCCCAATGGAGCGATTGCGGCCCGTTCCGCACGGACCACTGGCAATATGTCTTCGGCAACGAAAAGCCGCGTCCGAACCTCAACGGTGGCGCTGGCCTCGACGTCTCGCCGGCGGTGCGCGATTACCTGCAGCTCAGCAGCACCGACGTGACCGACTGGAAATTCGTCGATGCCTTGGAAGTGCCGAACGGTCCTTGGGCGCTCTACGGCGACAACAATACCGTCGCTCAAAACCTGCGCCGCGGTCAGACACGGATGGCGATGTCTGCCCCGACCCATAGCTATTCCGCCCCTTCGGAACCGGCCCCACAGCAGACTCCGCCGCCCACCACGGCGAAGCCGCCACAACAGCAACAGGAAGGGCCGACCATCATCATCCATCAGGCGCAATAAGCGCGGACTCCCGCTGGACAGCGGGCGGATGGATTTTGCACACTGCGGGCTCTACCCATGCCGCGCGGCATATTCGTCTCATTTGAAGGCAGCGAAGGCTGCGGAAAATCGACCCAGATCCGACTTCTCGCGGATCGGCTGAAGGCGCTTGGCCATCAGGTCATCCTCACCCGCGAACCTGGCGGTACCGAGATCGGCGAACAATTGCGCCATCTGCTGCAATTCTCCAAGGCCGGCCACGCCATGGCCTCGGAAACGGAACTGCTGCTCTTCGCCGCCAGCCGCGCGCAACTCGTCCGCGAAGTCATCGCCCCCGCGCTCGAAGCCGGCGCCATCGTCCTCGCCGACCGTTTTCTCGATTCCACCACGGTCTATCAGGGCGTGG
Organism: Chthoniobacter flavus Ellin428; assembly: GCF_000173075.1. Taxonomy (GTDB): domain Bacteria; phylum Verrucomicrobiota; class Verrucomicrobiia; order Chthoniobacterales; family Chthoniobacteraceae; genus Chthoniobacter; species Chthoniobacter flavus. The sequence continues at coordinate 10,766 of NZ_ABVL01000031.1, read as the reverse complement.
CCCGCAAACTCGATCCCGCCGAAGTTGCCGCCATCAATCGCTTCGCCGTCGGCGACACCTTGCCCGACATCACCTTCGTCTTCGACCTCGACCTGGCCATCGCTCGCGAGCGCATGCGCCATCGCCCCGCCCCCGCGGGCGCTCCCGACCGCATGGAAAGCCAACCCGCCGCCTTCTTCGAAGCCGTCCGCGCCGGCTACCTGGCTCTGGCCCGCGAAAACACCACCCGCGTCCGCCTCCTCGATGCCGCCGGCACGGTAGAGGACCTCAGCAACCGCATCTGGCAGGAACTAGCCCCCCGCCTCAGTCCATTACCCGTCACAAAATGAGCGCCCCATCTGCCATCTGCCATCTGCCATTTTCCGCAGCCGTCCGCTCTGCGGCTGTCATTCGTCATTCCTGACCCATGCCCTTCACCGCCGACGAAGCCTTCTCCCTGCTCCAAAGCGCCCAGGCGCAAAACCGGCTCGCGCACGCCTATCTCATCACCGGTCCCATCGGCAGCGGCAAGCGCGCCCTCGCCAACCGGGTCTGCACGCTGCTCATCGGCCGACCCGTCGAGAACCTGCAGCACCCCGACATCCACGTCATCGAGCCGGAAAGTAAATCGCGCCGCATCCTCATCGAGCAAATGCGCGAACTGGAGCGCAGCCTGCACATGCGCAGCTTGAGTGGCGGCCACAAGATCGGCGTCATCGTCGATGCTGACCGCCTCCAACCCAATGCGGCCAACGCCTTCCTCAAGACGCTCGAGGAACCGCCCGGCCAAAGTTCGCTCCTGCTCTTGAGCAGCCTGCCCGATCAATTGCTCGAGACCATCCTCTCGCGTTGCCTCGAGATCCCGCTGCGTTCCACCGAGGCGCACCGAGCCACCCCGCTGCAGACCAAGCTGCTCACCGCGCTACAAGCGCATTCGCGACAGGAGTCGCCCGGCCTGGTGGAAGCCTTCCGGCTCGTCCGCGAATTCCAGACCCTGCTCAGCGAAGCGCGTGAAACGATCCAGGACGACGCCGATGCCTCGCTGAAGGCCGAGGAGCAACATTATAAACAAACCTCCGAAGCCGGAAAATGGCTGGAGGATCGCGAAGACTATTACAAGGCGCTCGTCGAAAGCCGCTACGTCGCCGCGCGTCATTCCCTGCTCGAGACGCTGGAACAATGGTGGGCCGACGCCCTGCGCCAGCAAGCCGCCCACACCACCGGCCAGCCCGTGGCCAGCCTCGACCATCCCATCTTCGCCACCGACACCGCCGCGCTCGGTGCCCGCCATTCCACCACCACGCTGCTCCGCAAATCCGACGCCTTCGAGACCCTCCGTGGTCACCTCGGCAACTCCGGCGTGCAGGAACAACTCGCCCTCGAGTGCGCCTTCCTGCGCGCCTTCGGTGAATGAAATTGAGCGCGTTCAACCGCGTCCGCCTGCGCTTCGCCATCGAATTCTGGCGAAGCCTCCGCATCGTCTGGCCGGTCCTCTCGGGCATCATTCTGCTCATGATCGGCTTCGGTTTCTGCGCCTCGCGATTCGAGCGCTGGCCGTTCGGTGACGGACTCTATTTCGCCCTCATCACCGGCTTCACCGTCGGTTACGGCGACTTCGTCCCACACCACCCGCTGGCCCGCGCCTGCGCCGTCTGCATCGCCTTCCTCGGCATCGTCATGACCGCCATCATCGCCGCGGCTGCGGTGAAAGCGCTCAGCAGGGCTCAAGAGGAACAGGCATCCCGTCCCGATTCACATTCTCCCCGTTCGTGAACTGCTTTTTCCTGGCCGTTTTTGGGATCGCATTCTCGATCATGGCGATGGCCGCCGCGATCCTGCAGCATTTCTTTCCGAATGCTCCTGCCTGGGTCGAAATCTCCATTATCTTACTCTCTCCATTTTCAGCGTGGTTCGCTTTTCGCCGGTTCAGTCGAAAGCAATCATCCCGAACGACCGACGACCAACGATCGAAGTAAACGATCCCTGACTCAGCGATCTACATTGCCCTTGCCGGGCAAGCGACCTTCCCCCTACATCTTCCGCCCACTCTCTTCACTCTCACCCCAACAACTCTCTATGAGCAGAAAAATTCGTTACGCAATGATCGGTGGTGGTCGCGGCGCCTTCATCGGTGCGGTCCATCGCATCGCCGCCAATATCGACGGCCAGGTCGAACTCGTCGCCGGCGCGTTCTCCGCCGATCCGGAGAAATCCAAGGCCAGCGGCGCGGATCTCTTTCTCGATCCCTCGCGCGTCTACGGCAGCTTTGAAGAGTTGGTCAAAAAGGAAGCCGCGCTGCCGGCGGACAAGCGCATCGATTTCGTTGCCATCGTCACCCCAAATCACGTCCACTTCCCGGCCGCCAAGGCCGCGTTGCAAGCGGGCTTCCACGTGCTCAGCGACAAGCCGGCGACCTTCGATCTCGCCGAAGCGAAGGAACTCGCCGCCCTCGTGAAGAAGACCGGCCTGCTCTATGGCCTCACTCACAATTACACCGGCTATCCGCTGGTGAAGGAAGCGCGCGACATGATCGCCGCCGGCAAACTCGGCAAGATCCGCAAGGTCGTGGTCGAGTATCCGCAAGGCTGGCTCGCGACCAAGGTCGAGGCTTCCGGCCAGAAGCAGGCCTCCTGGCGCACCGATCCCAAGAAGAGCGGCGCCGCGGGTTGCATCGGCGATATCGGCACGCACGCCGAAAATCTCGCGGAGTACATCACCGGCCTGCAGATCAGCGAACTCGCCGCCGACATCACCGCTTTTGTGAAGGGTCGCAAGCTCGATGACGACGGCAACGTGCTGCTCCGCTTCAAGGGCGGCGCGAAGGGCGTGCTCCATTCCTCGCAGATTTCCGTGGGTGAAGAGAACAACCTCAACATCCGCGTCTACGGCGAAAAGGGCGGCATCGAGTGGCACCAGAATGAGCCGAACACGATGCTCGTGAAGTGGATCGATCAGCCCATGCAGGTCTATCGCACGGCCAACGGCTACCTCGGCAAAAACGCCGCCGCCGCCACCCGCACTCCGCCCGCGCACCCCGAGGGCTATCTCGAGGCCTTCGCGAATATCTACAAGAACTTCGCCAACGCCATCCGCGCCCGCATCGACAAGAAGAAGCTGGCCAAGGGCGATCCCGCCACCGACTACCCGAAGATCGAAGACGGCGTCCGCGGCATGGCCTTCATCGAAGCCGTGGTAAAGTCCTCCAAGGCCAACGCCGCCTGGACGAAGCTCGACGTGTAAGCGACACCACCAATACAGTTCTCAAACCAAAGAGCGCGGATCACCTCCGCGCTCTTTTTGTTGAGAGGGAAGTCAAAATTGTTCTCGATGGAAGTAACGCTTCCTTACAAAAAGCGCACGGCAGAGAACGCGCGAAGCGCCCCAAAAAAACGGTCATCCTGAGCGGAGCGGGGAAGCATGGGCGGAGTCGAAAGCCGAGTCTGCGAGACGCCTATGGGACTGTGGGGCAAACCTCTGATCTGCGTGGGCTTTCGCGCGGAGCTTCTTCGCTTGCCCTGCCCGGCTGTGCTCATCCTGGCACTCTTGGGCAAAGACGTGGGGGAAATGGACGCGTGGTCGCGCGTAGGTGGAGAAAGCTCCGCACGAAAACCCACAGAAGTCAGAGGTCCTTCGCTCCGCCCATGCTTCCCCGCTCCGCTCAGGATGACTCGCTTTTTTTTCGAGCGCTTCGCGCATCCCTGCCCTGCGCCTCGGTGACATCGACCGTCATTAGTGAATAAGGCCTCAAAAAGCTGCAGGATGCCGCTTCCACTCTTCTCTCACTTCGAATCTACGAGCTGATGAAACCACGCCCGCAACTTCGTCCGCGCCTCGCTCGGCCGCAGAGTCCAGGCATCGTTGTGATTGCGAAAGCCCGTACCGACGACGGTGAACGTTCCCTTGTCCCACGAACCCGTCTCGCGCAAATAGCGTTCCGTCTCCGCGGCATTGCCTCTCTCACCGCAGATGAACTGCGGCCGCCCCTTGAGGCGTTGCAGCCGCGACCAGCGCTGATGCCTGATCCGCCGCCGGATAGGGCCAGTTCGTGCGCACACCATCGTAATGGCTGTAGCAAATAAACCCGCGCCACAACACCGCCGTCGCGTCATCATGCAGGCCGAGATAATTACAGGCAATCGACCCACGCGAAAACCCGGCCAGCACCACGCGCTGCGGATCGCCGCCAAATTTCTCACAGACGTTCTGCACCGTCGCCCGGCAGTACTTCAGCGTCGGCTCCGGATCGAACGTAGGCGGATCGCCCCACCACTTGATCACATTCGCCGTTCCAGCGTTGTTCAGATACGGCACGCAAATCCAGATGCATCCTTTACCTTCCCTAACGCCATAGCCCAACCGACTCCCCTCGACTACCCCGGTGCTGACATCCCCAAAGGCATCGTGGAAATCGCCATTCCCCGCCCACTCGACGATCACCGGATATCGCCCCGCCGGTTTCCAATCCACCGGCAGATAAAGCGCACCGTAAACCTCCGTGCCTTCCCACCCCGGCGTCACATACCGCACCCGCTTGCCGGCCTCTGGTGAACCGGCCGTCATTTCCGGCACCGTCAGGTCCGGTGATACGGTAGTGATGTCAGGGAACTCTTCGGCGTGAGCGACGACTACAGCGAGAAAGAAGGCGGCAATGATGTTCCTGGTTCCAGAGGAAACACCCAACATCCAATCGAAGAACCCGCCCCCGGCCCTCGCTTGCGCCATTGGGTGTTGGGCGTTGGATGTTGGATGTTGGATGTTCATACCCGTTGCTACTTTGCCCACCCCCGGAAACAAGGCCACGTTAAAGGTTAAGCCGAATTATCGCTCGACACATTCCGCACCGACTTCCCACACTCCACGCCCCTATGAGATTCGGAAATCAAGTTGCTATCGTCACCGGCGCCGGTCGCGGCATCGGCCACGCCATCGCCCTGCGCCTGGCCAGCGAGGGAGCCCGTGTCGCCGTGGTGAGTCGCACGGAACTGAATGCCAACCGCACCGCCGAGGAGATCAACGCGCAGTTCGCCGGCCTGGCCAAGGCTTATGCCGCCGACGTCGCCGATCAGGCCTCGGTAAAAAAGCTCGCCGAACAGATTCTCGCCGATTTCTCCCGTGTCGACATTCTCGTGAATAACGCCGGCCTGACCCGTGACGGCCTTTCCATGCGCATGAGCGAGGAAGATTGGGATATCGTCGTCGACACGAATCTCAAGGGCGCCTTCAATTTCATCCAGGCCGTGGAGCGTCCGATGATCAAGCAGCGCAGTGGCCGCATCATTAATATCGCCAGCGTCGCCGGCATCATGGGCAACGCCGGCCAGGCCAATTACGCCGCGAGCAAGGCGGGCCTGATCGGCCTCACCAAGGTGATCGCCCGCGAGCTGGCCAGCCGCGGCATCACCAGCAATGCTGTCGCTCCAGGCTTCATCACCACCGACATGACCGAAGGGCTCCCCGAAGCGCTCAAGACCGGCGTGGTCGGCCAGATCTCGCTCGGCAAATTCGGCGAACCTGCCGACATCGCCGCCGCCGTCGCTTTCCTGGCCAGTGCCGAAGCGAAATACATCACCGGCCAGGTCTTGACCGTGGACGGTGGCATGGTGATGTAAAGGCGGGTAAGTTGATAGTGGACGGTTGATAGTTGATAGCCGTCCACTTCCCAAGCCCCGCGCGAACCCGTAGAACGGCGCGGCTCTCAACTATCCATTCTCAACTATCAACTTTTCCCAATTCGTGCTCCTCTACCTGCTCCGCCCATGCCGATGCCGACACCGTCGCCGCCAGCGACGATGCGCGGGCACTTTCGGGAAAAAGGCATCGATCAAGCGCAGAAGGTCGCGCGGTTTTGTGAGGCGCACGACATGCAGCTCTCGCTGATCCTCACCAGCCCGTTGCGTCGAGCGCACGAGACAGCCAAGCCCATGGCCGCGGCTCTGCGCGCGGAATTGATGATCGTGCCGTGGCTGGCCAGTGGCATGCATCCAGAAGCCGCGCTGGAGGAACTGCGCGCTTACCGCTCACAGACCAGCGTGATGCTCGTGGGCCACGAGCCGGATTTCTCGCAACTGGCCGCGCATCTCCTCGGTCTGCCGACCAATAACGCCATCCACGTGCGCAAGGGTTCGCTGACTCTGCTGGAGCTCGATGTGTTCCGGGCCGGCGCTGCCACCCTCCAGTTTTCGCTCCCCTGCAAATTGATGTGATCTCGCGCATACTTCATTCCAAAGACTTCGCGGCTGACGCCGCGCGGACCATCCTCGACCACGCCCGCAAGGCCATCGCCGAACGCGGTCTCTTTCGCCTCGGCCTCACTGGCGGACGCTCACCCCGCGCCATTCATGCGGCGCTCCTGGCCCAGGCGGGCGATCTGCCGTGGAAAAAGGTTCAGTTGACTTTCGGCGACGAACGTTGTGTTCCGCCGGATCACGAAGACTCGAACTATCGCGTGGCGAAGGAAACGCTGATCGATCCCTCGGGAATCCCCGAGGGCAACGTCTTCCGCATGCGCGGCGAGATCGATCCCGAAACCGCCGCCCGTGAGTATGAAGACATGCTGCGCGCCTTTGCCGGGCGCCTCGGCGAACCGCGTTACGCGCACGATCTGCTGCTGCTCGGCCTCGGTGAAGATGGCCACACCGCGTCGCTCTTCCCCGGCTCCCCGGCGCTCGACGAAACGACTCGCGAAGTGCTGCCGGTCATTGGTCCCAAGCCGCCTCCGCAGCGCCTCAGCATGACCTTCCCGCTGATCAACGCCTCGCACCACGTGCTCTTTCTGGTGCCGCAGGCCGACAAGCGCGCCATCGCTGAAGCCGCTGTGGCCGGCGACCAGCGATATCCCGCTTCGCGCGTTCACGGCCAGGAATACACGACCTGGCTGCTGGGAACGTAGGTCGAGCGATCAAGCCACACCCGGCACGCGGAAGATCAAGCGCACCGCATCCAGACGCGGCTGGGCCGCGGCGATCGCCGCTTGCAAATCGGTCTGCTGCTGGCGAATCGCTTCGATCTCCTCGGGACGCACGTGATCGTTGATCTGGCGCAAATCCTCGAGCCGCTCGATCTCGTTGCGCAACTGCAGCGTCATCGCGGTATTGGCCGCTTCGATGAGACGCTGCGCGCGTTCCGCCGCCATCGCCTGGGCTTTTTCGAGCATCGCCGGCAACAGCTTCTTCTTCACCGCGCCGCGATCGAGCAGACGGAAGATGTCTCCCTTCTCGAGCTTGGCCGAGGCCACTGCTTCGTCGTCGGTGTGATCGGCGAGCGCATGATCCACCACCACGCGAATCGGCGTCGCGGGCAGAAAACGGTCCGCGTGCAAGGCCGCCGGAGCGATGCACTCCACCACGGTATAAATCTCCAGCAACATCCCTTCCGAGCCGCCGCCTTTCCACATCCCAAATGCGGTATTGCCTCTCTCCGAGCCCAGCAGGAGATCGAGCGAGGCACGAACGAGCGGATGATCTCCGCTGACGAAACCCAGATCTTCACGGCTGAGTGCGCGGGTGCGATCGAAGGTCACTGTCATGCCCTCCTCCGGCACCGTCGGGAAGGCGTCGGTGATCAAATGTCCCGGGCGCAGGATGTAACTGCGCACGCCGTGGTCTTCGACTTGCACACCGAAATGATCGAGCAGCCCGATGACGAAGTGTTCGAACTTCTCATCCGTATCGAGCGCTCGAATCTGGCGCGTCAACTCTTCCGCGACACCGACCTTGCAAGAGTTCAACTCGAGCAACCGATCGTGACCGTGCTCCAGCTTCTTCGCCACCTTGCCGCTGAGATCGCGCGATTTCGTGATGAGCTTCTCCAGCTTCGCCGCCGAGAATTTCTGCCGCAACGCCGCCAGATCCTTTTCCAGGGCACGCACAATCTCGCTCGCGCCATGCGGGTTCTTTTCAAACGCGTTCAGTCCTTCGTGATACCAGCGCGCCAGAACTTCCGAAGCCGTCCCGCGCAGATAGGGCACGTGAATCTGAATCGTCGCCGTCTGGCCGATGCGGTCGAGACGCCCGATGCGCTGCTCCAGCAACTCCGGATCTTCCGGCAGATCAAACAGCACGAGGTGGTGGGCGAACTGGAAGTTACGCCCTTCGCTGCCAATCTCAGAACAGATAAGAATCCGCGCTCCTTCCTCTTCGGAAAAGAACGCCGCATTGCGATCGCGCTGCAACAACGTCAACTCCTCGTGGAAGAGCGCCACTGCCACATTCAATTCGCGCTGCAACCGTTCGGAAATCTCTTCGACGAGTTCACGAGTGCGGCAAATGAGCAGCACCTTCTCCTCGGCAAACTCCTTCAGCAGCGCGACCAGCCACTTGATCTTGGCCTCCAGTTCCGCGCCTGTCTTGCCGGCATCCAGCGACACGAGCTTGGCCTGCCGTTCGGGAAAGCCGGAGAGCGCGGCGCGCGTATTGCGGAACATCACCCGGCCCGTGCCGAACTCATCGAGTAGATCGGAGATCAAAGCGGCGCGCGCCTTCTCGTCACCCGCGGCCAGTTCATCGCAGCGCTGACGAATGCGCGATGACTTCTGGCCGAATACGGTGCGGTCGCTCTTGGTCAGCGGCTTGCCATCGATCAAACGATCGATCGCCTTGGCCACCTGCTCATAGTGCTCCGCCTCTTCCATGAACCGCTCGAGATTGTCGTAGCGATCCGGGTCGAGGAGGCGCAGCCGCGCGAAGTGCCCCTCCGGCCCCAACTGCTGAGGCGTCGCCGTGAGCAACAGCAGGCCTTTCGTCTGCTTCGCCAGCGACTCCACCAGCGCATACTGCGGGCTCACCGCCTCGTGGCTCCATTCGAGGTGATGCGCCTCGTCAACGACCAGCAAATCCCAACCCGCGGCCAGCACCTGCTGCGCGCGCTGGGCGTTCCCCGAGAGAAACGCCGTGCTGCAGATGATGAGCTGGCTATCGAGAAACGGATTCGCCGTGGGATCGTTCTGCTCGATCGACACACAGCGCTCTTCGTCGAAAAGACTGAAGAGCAGGTTGAAGCGCCGGAGCATTTCCACGAACCACTGGTGGACGAGCGATTCCGGCACCAGCACCAGGATTCGCTGCGCGCGGCCCGTGAGGTGCAACCGATGGAGAATCAACCCCGCCTCGATGGTCTTGCCCAAGCCTACTTCATCGGCCAACAACACCCGCGGCACCAGGCGCGACGCGACTTCTCCCGCGATCGACATCTGGTGCGTGATCAAATCGACACGCCCGCCGACAAAGCCGCGCACCGCCGATTGCCGATGCCGGCAGCGGCGCTGCAGTGCTTCACCGCGCAGATCGAACGTTGCATTTTCATCCACCTGCCCGGCGAGGAGACGATCCTCCGGCTTGCTGAAACTGATCGTGTCGGAAAGCTGCGCCTCGGTCACTTCCTGCCCTTCCGCGAGATACACCAGCATGCCGCTACGTTCCTCGATGGTCGTGACCAGGAGCTGCTGGCCTTCGCTGGTCTTGATGCGATCGCCCTCGTGAAAGCGTACCCGGCGTAACGGCGCGGACTTCAGCGCGTACTGGCGCTGCTCCATGGCGGCGGGGAAAAACACCTCCACACGGCCATATTCCGCTTTGAGAATGATCCCGAGCCCCAGTTCAGGCTCAGTGTCGCTAACCCATCGTTGTCCGGGAATTGGTAAGTCGCTTGGCATCGAAAAAGGGGCGAAACGGTAGCCGTTCTGCGCGGCACAGCAAACGGAAACATCGGTTTCTGGTTTCTAGTTTCTCGTTTCTGGTTTTCCGCTACGAAAATCGGGTACGGAATGGGAACTGGTCCCGTGGGGAACCAGAGCCGGGCAGCGAGACATCCGAGGTGCCTTGGGGCAAACCAGAAACTAGAAACCAGAAACCCAAAATTGGTTCGCGCTCGACACCGCACACGCCCCGCGCCAACTTTTCCGCCCCTATGGCACACCAGAAATCCGATGGCATGAACTACGCCCCCGAGGGCAAGGCCGCGCCGGTCGTCAAAAAAGGCGAATTCCCTTTTGCCGCCGTGGCGCTCGATCATGGCCACATCTATGGCCAGTGCCGCGGACTCAGCGAAGCGGGTGGCGAGCTCAAATACGTCTACGATCCCGATCCGGCGAAAGTAGAGAAGTTTTGCGCGACCTTCCCCGGCGTCGAGCCGCTGCCGAGCCTCGAAGCGGTTTTAGAGAAGCCCGAGATCCTGCTCGTCGCCGGCGCCGCCGTGCCGAGCGAGCGTGGACCGCTGGGTCTGCGAGTGATGGACGCCGGCAAGGACTATTTCACGGACAAGACCCCGTTCACCACCTTGGCTCAACTGGCCGCTGCTCGCGAAAAGGTGAAGGCCACCGGCAAGAAGTACATGGTCTACTTCAGCGAGCGCTTGCATGTGGAGTGCGCGGTGCGTGCCGGGCAATTGATCGAGCAGGGCGCCATCGGCCGCGTCGTGCAGGTGACCGGACTCGGGCCACATCGGAGTTCGCCGGCCAGCCGTCCGCCGTGGTTCTGGTCGCAGGAAAAGACCGGCGGTATTCTCGCCGACATCGGTTCGCATCACTTCGAGCAATTCCTCTACTGGAGCGGCGCGAAAAGCGCGAAGGTCTTGCACGCGCAGGTCGCCAATTATCATCATAAGCAGTATCCGGAATTTGAAGATTGGGGGGAGGCCAACCTCATTGCCGACAACGGTTCGACCAATTACATCCGCATCGACTGGCTCAATCCCGCGGGCCTCAGCACTTGGGGAGACGGCCGCGCCTTCATCCTCGGCACCGAAGGCTACATCGAGCTGCGCAAATACGTCGACGTGGCGCGCGAGCAGAC
>NZ_ABVL01000032.1 GCF_000173075.1 Chthoniobacter flavus Ellin428 | reverse complement strand
GTGATGTCTGCTCAACCGTACGGCTCCGCACGAAAACCCTCGGAAATTGGAGGTCCTTCGACTCCGCCCATGCTTCCCCGCTTCGCTCAGGATGACATGTTTTTTTCGAGCGCTTCGCGCATCCCCCACAGAGCGCTCTTTGATATCAGCGACTTGCGTCCCGCAAACAACAATCCCGTTCCAGTTTCACACCGCTTGATGTTATCCAGAAATGATCCGCCAACCGTTTCATCGCAGCACTTCGTCCGAAACATTCGCTGCGTTTCCTCTCACCCCCCTATGATCCAACTCCCCCGCTCCTTCATTTCCGCGGCAACCATCATGTGCTTGTTTGCTCTCGCGAACACCTTGCCAGCCGCCGAGAAGTCCGCGGAGATCTGGAAATCCGCGCCGCCCGAGAGCCAGGGTTTCTCCTCGACCAAGCTCGACGCGGTGCGCAGTGGCCTCGCCGCCCAGCATACCAAAGCCTTCCTGGTCATCCGCAACGACACCATCGTTTGCGAATGGTATGCGCCCGATTTTTCCGCGGAACAAAAGCATGGCTCAGCGTCACTGGCCAAGGCCTTGGTCGGCGGCATGTCATTTGCCGTGGCGATGAGCGATGGCCGCATCGCGTTGGATGACCCCGCGAGCAAGTTCATCCCGCAATGGCGCGATGATTCTCGCAAATCGCGTATCACCCTGCGGCAACTTGGCTCACACACTTCCGGGATCGAAGACGCGGAAGATGGCGATCAACCGCACAACCAACTCACCGGTTGGAAAGGCGACTTCTGGAAACGCCTCGCGGTGCCGAATGATCCCTTCACCCTGGCCCGCGACCGAGCCCCGTTGATCTTCAATCCCGGCCAGAAAATGGAATACAGCAACCCGGGCATCGCCCTGATGACCTATTGCGTGACTGCCGCCCTGTGGAACGCGCCGCAAAAGGACATCCGCTCGCTACTGCGCGAACGGATCATGAAACCGATCGGTGTTTCCGAGAAGGACTGGTCGGTCGGCTACGGCCAGACGGTGGAGGTCGACGGCCTGCCCCTGGTGTCGTCGTGGGGCGGCGGCGCATACACCGCGCGAGCCGCAGCGCGCCTCGGCCGGCTGATGTTGCGCGGTGGCGATTGGGATGGACAACGCCTCCTCGACGCCAATGCCGTTCGCCAGACGACTTCCGATGCGGGCACGCCCGGTCCGTGCGGCATGGGCTGGTGGAGCAATAACGAGGACGACTTTCCCAAGATGCCCCGCGATGCCTTTTTCGGGTCGGGCGCCGGGCACCAGATCGTGTTGGTCATCCCGAGCTTAAAGATCATCGCTGTCCGCTTCGGCGACGCCATGCCCACGCCGTCCCACGAACCCCACGCCTTTCATGAAGCGTACCGGCAGTTTCTCTTCGATCCGCTAATGGACGCGCTGAGCGATCGACCGATTACGCCGTGAGCTCTTCCGCCGGCTGATCGGTGTTTTTCGCCGCAGGAGGAGGCGTCGCCTTTTGATATTTGCGCGCACAGCGTCGGCCGCGGCAATCGGGCCGCTGGCTGCAGACCCACACGGAGCCATTGCTCGCATTGACCAAATCCATGGCCGCTTCGCACGCCGGGCAGGTCGGCGGCGTGAGTTGCACCTTGCCCATCAACTTCGGAGCCCATTCCGATACCGCGAGCAAATCTTCCTCCGGGTTCTCACGCGCCGCGGTGATCAAGGCATCGAGCGTGCGCGCATTGATCACCGTAATGCCTTTGCTCTTCGCAAAATTGCGCGCGTCCCAGCTAAAGCCACACGAGGCGACATACAGACCGCGCGTCAGATTGGCGACGAGCATCGCCTCGTGCAATTCGCGCACGCGCTCCACGGGGATTCGGTGATCCTGGCTCTGCTTTTTGCATTGCACGAGAATCCGCTCCGCTTTCCGGGCGAGAGTAAAATCGCCGCCGCGTCCACCGCTCAGGCCCGAGGACATCGACACGCGATAACCCTGGCGCTGATAAATGAGCGCCACCAGCATTTCGAAATCTTCCGTCGAAAGCGTATGCACGGCGTACTGCATGTCGTACGGCTCGGATTCCGCCGGGTTCTGGAGGGATTCCAGCGAGGGCAAAAAGTCGCCCTCCATCCCTCCACGATTCCGGACGCGATGGACGAGGAACATCCCGAGCAGCACCACGGGCACCAACATGAACTCCAGCGAGTTGGCTTTTACCTGGTTCCAAAGCCTGGTCAGCACCGTCGTCTGGGCATTGTTCAAGCTCGGCGCCGAAGGCATCTCGAGCGACGGCATTCCAGCGGGGATGCCCGCGGGCATGCCGTTTTTGGCGGCAAGCTTGGCCACTCGTGCCGCCTGCGCAGGATTTGCCGCGGCTGCGCCGGGTTGCGCATTGGCCGCATTGGCCCCAGCAGTCGTGCTGGCCGCGCCCGGAGTGGCCGCACCAGTCGCCGCGTCCTTGCCGAGAAGCGGATCTTTCCCGCCGGAAGAAGACGCATCCGCCGGGCTCACCATTTCGATGCCCAGCTCCTTCATATCCTCGCCATTGCGCCCGGCATACAGCTTATCGCTCAACTCACCCGCCAGTTGCTTGCGGCTGGCCTGTCCCGTGAAGAGCTTGATCGCACTTTTGAAAACCGTGGTCATCAAGTCCGCCTCTTCGGAGGAGAATTTGACGTCCTTCATTTGCTCACTCACCGGCTGCAGCCCATTTTTTTGCAAAATGTAGCGTTGGCCATAGCGCAACACCGTCCCTAGGACCAGGACCATGACCACCATCATCACGGCCTTCATCAGTAGTTTTCGCAAGAGTCGCAACATCACAGCAATGAGACAGCACGATGTGGGCCCACAGGTCAAGGAATCACGTGGTATCACGTAATTTTTTATGCCTAGCTAACAAGGGTGTTCGTCCGTCGAAATACGGATTTCCCTCGATGCGTTCCCGCCACCTGCCCGGTCCGCAAGGGTGCCCCAGAACGTCCCGCTGCGGGGACAGCTCAGTCACTCTTTTCCCGAGCCGGCACCGGTTGATCCACAAAATCGAGAAACTCCTTGATCGCCTCCACATTCGAACGGGACTCGACATAGAAAATTGTATTGGTCCGCTCGTCCACCGAAGGCTCGACGCCTGAGCGGAGCTGCCGGAGGAGAAGCTTTTTCACATCGGCCGCGTGCGCATGGCGGAAAGTGTATCGTCCGCGTTCCGTCGGTTCCGGTGCACGCTCCTCCGAGGTCTTCACATAGAGGGTGTCTCCTCCTTGATCCAGGATCAGCCCTTTCGCCGTCACGATGATATCGATGGCCGTTCGCGGCGAAGTTTCCGGATCGACTGTCATGGTCAACGAGCCCTGCACCCGATCACTCATCACCAGCCTGACGCCCGCCGCTTTCGCCAGCCGCTGGAGCATTGCACGGAGGTCCCCGGTTTCGAAGGTGGTTTGATCACCAGCGGGAGCGGGTGCCGCGGGTTTCAATTCCAAAACCGGTACCGGGGGGCGCCCCGCGATTAGGGCGTGCTCTCCGCGAGGCATGAATTGAAGGGCGAGATAAGTGGCTGCGCTGCCCAAAGCCAAACCGCCCACGAATAGAAAGATGTCTCTACGATTCACGGAGAATACTCCTTGAGGTCTCCCTGTTCCGGGTCGCCAGTTCAATGCTGGAAAGGGCATGGCCTCCGATAGAGACTTTCAAAATGATGAGGGCGGCAGAAAACGCTGAACTGGATGGATCCGCGTGGACATCCTTCGTGTCGGCACGGGAGATCCGGGCGTTCGTCTCCGAGAGAATCGTAAAACTGACGATCCAGCTCTCTCCTGATTCGCTCGGCTTCGTCCCTGCGAGCCCGTAGTTCCTCTTCCGATAGTGGTGGGTGGGATCCCGGCTGCCACGGTTCTTCCTCCAGTTTGGCAAGGTCCCCGGCAGCAAGCGTTTTCCACAATTGGAAAGCCTTCGACCGCGGCACCTGGGTGAGGTGACGTGGTTCGCCATCACTTTCGGGATTCTCGTACGTAACCAGCGATTTCGCAGAAATCGAAAGCGTCCAGCCCGTTTCGTGAGTGAGCCAGCAATCCGGATGCTCCACATCTTCCATGTCCAACTCGCCCAATATCTCCCGCATGCGCTGATCCGTCGGCCCGTTCTCCGAGTCTCCCCACCGCGTGACAACGTGGTAACTCATATCAGCTCGGCGTCTTCCAACGGCATTCGCATCGCACTTGGAAAATCCGCACTCTTCAACCTCTTTCGGAGAGCTGACCCTCTTCGGGAAGAGCGAGGAAACGTGTATCGACGATACTCGATCCTTCAGCGAGCGACATCGTCGAGAGATGTGTTTCGTCCTTTTCCTCTAGGCGCGGCGGCGCCGGCAGAATAAGGCGCCCAAGGCACAAGTGAGAAGCGCTGCCGTTCCCGGCTCCGGGACCGTGGAGGTCTGTCGGAGTTGGAAGGCGTTTAAACCGCCGGGCGCGTTAAATTGAATCGCCTCAGTCGATCCATCGGCCACAAAAGTGCCGATGTCGTACTGTCCCAAACCTCCGATCGCGCTTGTCGTATTGGTATTCAGGGTGACGCTGTTACCCGCGGTCGCTGTGATGGCCTGATTGCTATTAGCGCCCGAGTTGTTCTCCCAAAACTCAAACTGATATGTGGCGCCAGTCGCCAACCCCGTGAGGGTCAGAGTCGTCGGATAAATTCCAAATTCTCCCAACGCCCAGGTCCAGATCACGTCCCGGTAATTGGCTGAGAGCTGAATGAACGGCGCCAGGCTGGACCCCGTCGCGGACTCGACGAAAGAAGTCGAGGGCGACGTAGCAATGCTGCCTCCTGCAAAAGAAAGTGTCGACGCACTACCAGAAGCTGGAACACCGGTAAAAGGAACACCATTGGCCACGGTACCTGAAACATCAAACTGCACCGCAGTGACGAGTGTCCCTCCGGTGCTGACATCGGTGTCGCCGCTAATATTTGTCGGAGCGCCCCAAGTAATCGTGGCCGCATGAGCGATCTGAGGCACGCTCGTGAAGAGTACGGCTAGGGACAGGAGGGCAAAAGGAAGGTGTTGTTTCATGCGTGGATGCGAAATGTCATTCCGGTTTCGGGGCCGTCTGCCCAAGCAACATTCAATCAAAACCAACGCGGAATGTTCGCCCTGCATACCGCTGTGATCGCCGCAACGGAAGTATATTTTTTTCCCGCTGCGCCCCCTCGCATCGCTCTCAGGAGTTGGCCTCGTTTCCAACACTGCCGTCCCCAGTCTCAGACGAGACGCGCGCTCGAATTCGCTCCTGAACCGTTAGCTCCCTCCAAAGTGAAAAGCTAAGTCGAAGAAAGATCTGACCATTCCGTTTGACGACGAAATAGTCTCGTTTTTAAAATGGTAACCTTTTCCCGTCCAGCTAGCTGAGATCCTCCCACGGAACGAACAGCCGGCCGTAAAACAAGCGAAATTAAAATCCGCGTCTGCATCGGGACTGACTGGCCAATGCACCTAACGTATCTTTCCGCTTTTCGCGCAACCTAGTCGATCGGCACCTCATATTTCTCCAAGACCTACTTTCCTCGAGGAATGAACCCAGGAACACCCGTCTGCACGACGGAGTTGAATCTGGTCCGCGTCTGGATTCCGTTGATCTCCCGCATGGCGTCCTCCGGAAGCGTGGAGACGTCAAAGTTTTCCGCAAGCCGACTCGGGGTCTTGGTGGTGGTCAGGAGCGCCGTTCCGCGTTGGATCGCCCACGCCAGCACGACTTGGGCGGGAGTTTTGCCCACCCGCTGGGCAATCGCAGTGACGACCGGGTCCGCCAGCACGTTGGGCTCGCTATTGTGTCCCAAGGGGGCGAAAGCCTGCAGAACGATTCCATTCTTTCGGCAGTAATCCAGGAGCTCCCATTCCGGGAGGTAGGGATGGGATTCGAGATGCACCACCGCCGGCTTGATGGTCGCGGCGGCAAATATCTCCTGCACGCTTTCCAGCCCGACGTCGGATAATCCAATCGCTTTGCACTTCCCCTCGTTCACCAACTCCTCCAGTGCCCTCCAGGTATCCAACAGCTTCACCTCCCGGTCGTAGATCACATTGCCATTCGCGTCCCTCGGGTCCGGCTCGTCTCCGGGTTGAAAGGCATAAGGAGTGTGAATGAGATAGAGATCGAGATAGTCGAGCTGCAGTTTCTTGAGGCTGGCTTCGAAGGCCGGTTTGACGAGCTCGGGACGATGATTGGTGTTCCAGAGCTTCGTGGCGACAAACACCTCCTCCCGCCGAATCTTGCCGGTCTTGAACACCTCCTCCATCGCTTCGCCGACCTCTTTCTCCGTCTGATAACGTTCCGCCGTGTCGAGCGCACGGAATCCCGACTCCAGCGCGGCCTTGGTCGCATTTTTGGTGGCGACGGGATCGGGAATGAGCGTTCCGAAACCGAGCGCGGGCATCGCACCGGACCCGTTGTTCAGCGGCAACTTCGTGTAGCGTAGATTATCAGCTTCGATCATAATCTTTGTCCTCCGCGAATGGGAGGTTCACAGTCGACCCTCGGTGGGCGAAGTCAACGCATCTTGAGCCGCGAGAAACGAGTGACTGCTACTTCAGTGCTGCGCTGAGTAGCTCCTTGTCATTGCCGGGGGGCGATAGGGGTCTACATAGCAGCGCAGCCGCCTCATACTGCGCAGGCTCGCTAAATCCCGCTCCGCCTGACTTTTTCACCGGCTCTCAGGCGAGGGAGTCAAAACTCGCCAGCAACGGACCCAAGTCGATGATTCCATTGGCCGACGTTTTGAGTCCCGCGCCCAACGTGTGAGCGACCGACGCTGCTTCAACACGAATTCCACGGCGCCGTAGCCGAAGCGCAAGCTCGGCGAAATCGGCATCTCCGGTGACCAGAATCACTACGTCGGGCTGCATCTCCGTTGAAAGCTCCACGCCATCAATGGCCATGAGAACATCGACGTTGGCCTTGTAATGCGATTCATCGGCTGGCGAACCATCTTTGGACACGACCAAAAAACCGTTGGAGCGAAGCCAGAACACGAACTTGTTCTTTTTGTCCCGCTCGGCCTGCCACTCGGGCATCGCCGGCGGCAAACCAACATAGACGACCATCTCCAGGAGTTCGCGTCCGTTGACCAAATGGTCGCGCAGCTTGAGCCAATCCAATTTGCGGTTGGTGACTTTCGCGGCACTGGTCACGTTGGATTCATCGACAAGAATCAGGACACGCCGCTGCGGTGCTAGGTCAGTAACAGTGCGTTTCATTGCTCGGTCATGCAGGAGTCGGCTTCCGCCCTCAAGCGCACCATCCGCACGCAGATGATCGCGTCGGGGAGGATTGGTTTATTCTGTAAGCTGCCGCCATTCTTCAGCGGTAGCGGCCGTAATGGTGGAATCCACCGACATAAGGTCCATAGGCTCCATACCAACCCATGGCCAGGTTAGGATTCATCGCGACAGCTTCGTATTCCTGCTGGGCGACCTGGTGCTGCACGGCAAGCTTCTGATATTCAGCATAGTTGGCCTGATCACCCACATAGGCGATGCCGTCCCGCTCGTCCTTATAGGCATAGAAAGTCTTTCCATTGTAAGTGACTCGCTCAACTTGGTAAGCGGGGATGGCCGCGTAGAGTTCATGTTGCTTGGGGGTGGACGGCGCGTGCGTGCGAAAACCGGCCTCGTCCAGAAGCTTCTTTGTGCCAGAAGATCCGAGGCTCGCGCAGCCAGCCAGATTGGAGAGCGCAAGGGAGGCAATGAGCAGCGGTAGACGGTAGCGGAGGAATTTCAGATTCATGTTTCTGGGTCGTTCTTTGGTTTTGCCGGTGAATTCGCCACCGCCTGTCAGGTGGCAGGCGAGTCTCTCTTACAACCGAAAGTGGCGAGTCACTGAAATGAGCTCCGCTTTCGGAGCCTTCCAAGTCTTCATCTTCTCCAATTCGGGACGTAAACGCGCAGGATCATATCGGAATCTCCGGTAACTGCACCAATATTCCGGGAACTCACCCACCACACAACACCGGATTGGGCCACGATATGGAAGGAAACCGAATTCGCCGTCTACATGGTCGGTTTCCTGGTCCTCTGGGTCCTGGTCTGGGAAGTGGTGCGTAGGAAGGCGCTTCGGCGCGTCCATGATGCCCGAATACCCCCCCGTCCTGACGCTGAAGGAACAAGCGACCCGCGTGGGACTCAGCGTCCGAACAATGGCCCAATGGCGTGAGTGGAAAATCGCGACGGTCCGCTTCAACGACCAAAATCAACTCGCCGGAGCCGAACCGCGAGTTGCCGGGCCATTCACTGCCACGAAAGATTCTGACGCGTCCCCGCAAAGCGCATCAGACCAAAGTCCGATCGGCCCGGAGCGTGGCGCGGAATAAGGGAACTCCTCATTTTTGCCGGCCGTTTTTCGCTGGAATCGCACCACATGCGCTCGAAGGTGAAGCGATTCGCGAATAGTGAGTATGCTTCTCGTAATCGGAATCCTTCTTCTTCTTCTCTGGGGCGGTGGTCTCGCTTTTCGCGTCGCAGGGGGCCTCATTCACATCCTTCTTATCATCGCGCTAATCGTGATCATCATGAACTTCGTCGGAGCGCGCGGCTGAAACGAATGCCGGTCGGAAACAAGGCGATTCCGGCCTCGGAGATACTCCCGAACCTCAGCATGCAGAGCGCCTACGGGACGAGAACGAACTCCCTGGCTTCACTATCTCTGGTCATCCGGTCGAGCTCCTGATGTCGCTTGGGACACCTATTGTGCCACCCGAGACCTCAGTCGCTAACCGCTTCGGCAAAAACCTCGACCAGTCAGCGTTGAGAGCCAGTCGCTAATTGAAGTAGAGAGCCTTTCAAGGCTACCGCCAGAGGACGGCAGTGCACCAAGTCGGTTTGAGATGGAAGGAGGAATTGATATAGGGGTGGCCCCTGATTCAGTGCTGGCGGAACGCAGCTTCGCTTATGAAGTCCGAATCTTGAGTATGAAGTCGAATTGCCACTCAGCGCCTCGTCGCGGTCTTCAAAAACTTTTGAGCACCGATCGCTCCTCAAAATCGGCCTCGCATGACACCTTCCCACCTGCCCCCCTTCATGACTTGGTGACGCCACGTCGAAAAGCTCGTGAAGAGCCCCTCGGCCTCTTGGAATTACTGGCCGGCTTCCCCTGAATTCCGACAACCCTTCCACTAACAGAAACCATCATACTCATATGTCGCAGCAAGATCTACATCCCTCACCCGACGAAGTCGGCGCCTTGGCAAAACTCTTTTGGGAGGAGGAAGGGCACCCCGAAGGGCGGGCCATGGAACACTGGCATCGCGCCGAAAACGAACTGCGCCGGAGAGTGATTGAGCGAATGGCAGCAGCCACTGCTTCGCCAAACCCACCGGCGATACAAGGTCTCTCCTGAGCCCATCTCTTCGTTTCAGGCAGTCGGCGAGCCCCGCTAAAGCAGGCCAGGGCCGGGTAGCCCGCTACGCGCGAACATCCTTGCCATCAGCGGCGAAGAATGGGCCACCGCGGCCGCTTGCTAAATCGCGGTTCCAATTGCACACACGCACCGGATGAACTTGGCGGTGTCAGGCGCATGACCGTTGTATCTCCATTGTACCGCTGACAGGATCGACATCCAGGCTGGCGCAGAAGTCGCCGGATTCCGCAAACCGGAGGGTGAAATGAACCTTGCGGTCCGTAGAAACGGAACTGGTGAGCTGTAGGCCAAACCGCTTGAGCTTGCGATTTTCCAATCGGCTAATCGCCAGACGAAATTGCTCAGAGCTTAATTGCCCACCCGAAAGCCACCGCGCCATGTCGCTCAGTTCCCCCGATATTTCGTGGCAAACTTGGTCAGGTGAAGCTTTATCTTGCATGGCGGTCAAAGAGTTTCCCTTCTGAATCGCCCAGTTGTTCCCGGTCGGTCTTGCTTCACGCCACGAGCGTCATTGGAATTCCTCGTAAGTTTCCTCCGCACATGAACAGCTTCCTTTCTTCGAGGAAAATGAATCAATGGCGGCAAGTGGGAACACCACGACCGCAAACACGCTAACCGGGTGAGTATTCAAGATAATTGGATCGGCGACTCTCGTGTACCCTCTTTGTCCGGCGCTTCCAGGCGGCCCGGAGTGATTGCCAGCCCGCGCTCATCCCTTGACGTGCCGACGGTCCACCCCAAGCTGCCGATACCACTCGCATTGCCCCCGCATGCCTCGCTGAACGAGGGCGACTCCTGCGGCAACCAAGAGCAATTTACCAATCCTGCCGCCGACAAGGGCCACACCAACCAAGATCGCACCGACGAGGCCGGAGACGATCCGTTCATTATCAGAGATGTTCATATCGAGGTCTTTTCTCAGTTCCTGGACAACTGGAGCGTCGGCGAATGGCTGGTAGGTGAGAGACATAGAATTGTACTTAAGCTTCGCGTGAAGGCCGGTGACTGGGCGTGTTCTCGGTTCCGGCGACAGGCCACAGAAATGAAAAACGCCCCCCCATTTCGGGAGACAGAGGTCAGTCAACAAATTGACTGACCTCCATCTCCTTTTGTCCCGTGCGCCGCCAGTCGCGGGTGATTTGGTTCTCTTCCCGAGTCCTCCCGAAAACACCGCAATTTCGCCACGAGGTTACGAAAACGGGTTAAGAATCGAGAACCGGCGCCATGTCCGCACGTTCGAATGCACGCGGAATTATTTAGGAAGATCGACCGAAAAAATTCGTTTGGCGCGGGTGATTGTCAGCGTGTCCACCCCTTCACTGTCGACGCGCTTAAGTTCAAGGCGAATTTGGGTTCCTGGGGCGCCCTGCAAGGCATGAATCAGTTCGAACGGGGTCTTCATTCCCGCGGTGGATTTCCCGTCTACGGATATAATATAGCCGCCGGATTTGATACCGGCATCTGCGGCGGGGCTTTTTAGAATGACGCTGAGAATGCTGCGAAAGTCCCCGCCTGGCACTTGCTTCGTAGTTCCAATAACCACTCCGACAAACCCGCGCTCCTCGAAGCCTATCAACGGAGCCGCGCCTGCAGACTTCTCAATCACTTTCGCGGATTTCAGGTCCACCTGCATTTGGTGCGGCAGATGCGAATAGATAGCGGGGTCGAGCCCGAGACCAATCACCAACATGCCGCTCTCCTTTCCGAGGCAAGTAATCCCTGTAGCATTGACCAAACATATCGGACCTGGGAATAGCCCCGCATGAGGATTCTGGGGGCGAATATCGATCCATATGTCATCCGCTATCAATTCGCCTCCGATAGTCGAGAAAGTAGTCGGAGCGCTATAGTGGACGTTCAGGAATGAGTCTTTCCTGATTTCCGCGACAGGACGCAGAACCGACGCATCGAACCCTTCGGGGTGATTCAGAGAATTGAAATTCGCGCTTCGCACGATAGCTTCAATCTTTTGAATAACTCTTTGAGACTCTTCCGCATCGAGAGGGATCGCCTGGCCGCTTCGTTGGAACGTCAGAGATGCCTCTGCGGCAAAACAGGCACTGCCGAAGAAAGCCATCGCTAAAGCGACATAGAGATTCACCGCGTCTCGTGTGAACATGTTGAACGCATTTCGTCCAGCCTCGGAATGGAGTCAAGCAAACCGGGATGATGGTTGGTTCGGTCATCTTGATGTATGGCACGGCTATCCTGACATTATTGCGGATGAAGCGCCGGCGGCGGAAAAGCGGGCTCGCCTGCCTCTCGTGCAGCAAACCGCTCACTCTCGTCCCCGCCCAGATCGCCGTGGCAACGGGCATCTGCTGTCACTGCGGCGGAAGCATCTTTTCCGGCAAGTCGACCGTTGCACCTCAAAGCCGACCTCAGGGCGCCTTCTCTGTGGATCGGGAAGCTTGAAAGAGAGTCTTCGGGGTACCGTCAAACTCCGGCTTAAAGCACCAGTAGTGCCCATCATCCG
This sequence comes from Chthoniobacter flavus Ellin428, assembly GCF_000173075.1. Lineage (GTDB taxonomy): Bacteria > Verrucomicrobiota > Verrucomicrobiia > Chthoniobacterales > Chthoniobacteraceae > Chthoniobacter > Chthoniobacter flavus. The sequence continues at coordinate 55,052 of NZ_ABVL01000032.1, read as the reverse complement.
ACTTTATATGGAGGCGGCCGCATTCCGGGCACTGATACATCGTTCGTTGCCCCTTCGGAATGACGATTGGCCAAACCAGAGCATCTTGCTGCAAAATGTCAGCTGGCACAGGACGCTCCATGAGGCGTTCGATGGCGGCGAACACGGCGTCGCGTGACTGATCAGGCCACGAATATGCTTTGTACGGTATATCGGTTGTCGAATCGGAGATCACGTGGTCACATTGGCAGTGGAACTTCATGGGATGTAGCGATCTAACATGGTAACAAAGTGAAGGTTTGCGATGGGCATACAGCCAGATACCAAGCGCTAACTTCAGATAGCACGCGGACTCCGATGCGCGAAGGCGATTTTACCTACAGCCGCACCGAGAAGTCATCACGCTCATTCACCGACTCCACAAAAGCGGTTAGCAGTGAGATGGTTTTCTCCACATCGGCGAGGTCGGCCATTTCCACGACGCTGTGCATGTAGCGCAGCGGCAGCGAAACCAGCGCGCTCGGGATGCCTTCGCGGACGGTGAAAATCACATCGGTATCGGTGCCGCTGTACCGGCTGCTGCTTTCGTGCTGGATCGGGATCTTCTCGCCGCTGGCGACCTGCAGCAACCGCTCAATCACTTTCGGATGATTACTCGTGCCATGGGTCACCGTAGGCCCCGCGCCTAGTTTGACGTCGCCGTGGACCGCAGGCTCGATGCCGGGAGTGTCCGTGGCATGCGTGACATCGAGCACGATGCACACATCGGGATTCAGCCGGTAAGCCGCCATCCTCGCGCCATGGCCCCCGATCTCTTCCTGCACCGCATTGACCGCGATCACCGTAGAGTTGGGCTTCTGGCGGCCTTTCTTCACCAACCGGGCGAGAACCTGCGCGATGATGAATCCGCCGAGGCGATTGTCGAGGGCGCGGCCCACAATCCGTCCATCGCCAAATTCCTCCGCGCCGTCGGCATACACCGCGGGAATGCCCACTCGGAGACCGAGTTTCGCCACTTCCTCCGCACTGGAAGCGCCGACATCGACGTACAGTTCATGAATCTTCGGCGCCTTCTCTTCGTTCAACCCATCTTTGCGCAGGTGAATGGCGGTATTGCCGATAATGCCCGCCACGGGCCCATTCGTCCCGAGAAAACGAATCCGCCGTCCGCGCGCCGTGGCGTGATCGCTGCCCCCCACGCGATCCAGCCGGAGGAATCCCTCCTTGGTGATCTGCTTCACGATGAAGCCGATCTCATCGGCATGGGCCTCGAGCATCACGCGCTTCGCCTTCTTCCCGCGGCCCACGACCGTCGCCCAGGCGGTCCCGTAAGCGTCGTTCTCCACGCGATCGGCAAACCCGCGAGCGTAATCCGCCCAGACGCGCTGTCCGGCCGTTTCCCAACCGGTCGGACTGGGAGTGTTGAGCAGTTTGAAGAGAAATTCGCGAGTCTTGGGATCCATTGGGGAGGTAGAAAGGGATGAAGTCAGAAGGAGGCTGACTTGGGAAGAAGTGGATTCTGAAAACCATAGAGAAACAGGAGGAGGCATTCAACAAACCCCGACCGAAAGCGCGGTCCTCGCGGTCCTCGCGTGTTGCAACGGATCGCGATCGCCGATCACGGCGCGGATGCGCTTGATGGTTTCTGCAACTGAATCTCCGCCCCCCTGTTCGAGAGCGCCGCACCAGCAGGCCTTCATCAGCACTACCAGGTAATCACCAGATCGAAATCACCGGCTCCTGACGCACGATCTTCAAGTTTAATTACAAGCTTCAGACCATTCGCCTCCGCAGGCTGCTCGAGGATGTTCGCGGATCCCCGCGATTTGGTGAGCTTGGCAGAAACGGTCTTTCCATTGAAAGGCATGAGGGGCGAGCCGAATTTGAAATCCTCGGAAATCCCATTGTTGAAGGCCGCGGTCCATTTGCGACCATTGACCGTGATTCGTTCTGCCGGAGCGCTGCCTCTGGAATCGAGGAACATCTTTCCGTCTTGAATGACGATCCATGCGACGGAATCGATCCTGGCCTTGAAGTCGATGCGGTGAATACCTGTGGCAGTAGCTTCAGCAACGAACGGCTTGGGAGTCGCCGGAGGCGGAGCCGGTTTCGGCGTTGCAGGCTGGGCCACTTTCGGAACCGGAGGAATATCGGCCTTGGGGGCCGGCGGGAGAGAGTCCAGCTTTGTGCCAACCAGCTCTCTTTTCTTCCAGCCGACGACCTTTGTCCCCTGGGGCTTGAGCGGCAATTCAAACCGCTCTTCGTAGTTTCGAAATTTAAGCACAATCGTCTGGTCGACTACCGACCAAGTTCCCGGCCCCGCATCCGACGAAGTGAAGGTGCCATCTTTATTGATGGTGCGAGTAGCCTCCCATCCATTCTTGGGCCACCGAACCTTCCATTCGCCTACCAGCTCCTTAGCCAGTTCCATATCCACCGATCCACTTCCGCTGGTCGCTGCCGACGTTGCAGTGGAGGGGCGATGGCAGAACTCGATCTTGGGCAGTCGCACCACCGCACTAGCAGCACACGAGAGGCAAATTCTCCTGACCATATTAAGCGTCAGCTTGTGGCGGCGCTTGCGATAAATCAAACCCGCAATGCGCCGGTCCCCTTCACGTTCCCTCGGCAGCACCTTTTGGAAATGGAAGAAAAGAGCGAAAGAATGACCACGATGTATTTCGGCTAGTGTGCAGCCTAAAGGGCGGAAATGACGTATTTTGCCGAGCAATAGAGGGTCAGCCAACAATTCTCCCCAGGCTAAAGAAACCGCCCCGTCTCTGCTCACTTTGCCGGGATCGCGAGCAGCTCCGGTTGCGTCCAGGCATCGTGACGGTCGGCGATCGCGGCGCGGATGCGCTTGACGGTTTCTGCCTCGACCGGCGGGGCCGTGTGGCCCCATTCGCGGCGGAGATAGGTGAAGATGGCGGCCAGGGATGAATCGTCGAGCGCTCCCCAAGGGGGCATGTCCAACCGGTACTTTCGGTTGGCGACCTGGATCGGGCCGCGCACCCCATTGATCGCGATGCGCGCGAGACGTTCGACGGGACCATTGACCCACTCGGAATCGACGAGCGGCGGCGCGAGGCCTTCGAGTCCAAGTCCATGCGGCTGGTGGCACGCGGCGCAAGTCCCGGTGAAGAGTAGTTTGCCCTGCTCGAAACGCTGTTGCTGCTCCGCCGTGAGCGGCTCGACCGGCACTTCGACGGCGCCCGGTTTGCCCGGCCAGGTGAACACCGGTGCAGCCTTCCCGAGTGCAGTTTGCAGCGTTTTATTCGACGATTGCTGGAGCCTGGCGAACGCGGCCGGCTCGGCGCCGAGTTTCATCGGGCGGCGCGCCGTGACCACGGGCGTACTGGCCAGGCCGTTCAGCAACGCGACCTGGCGGGAGAGATTCTGCGCCGGCTGCCCGGCGATGGCGTTGAGCAGTCGCTCGATACGTTCGGGATTGCGCTCGGCGAGCACGCAACCGGCGAGGCCCGCGAGCACCGCGTCGTCGGCCTTGTCCGGCTCTCCGGCGAGGAGTGCTTCGGCCAATTCCAATTCGCGGCCGCCCACGCCGGTCAGCAGGGCATCGCGCAGGAAGGCACTATCGGCAGCGCGCCGAGCGAGCGCCGCCATGGCGAGGTCGGCGGCATGATCCCGCGCTTCCCCCAGCGAGAGGACGAGCTGCAACTGCACTTCGGGCGACGACTCGGTGCGCGTGAGCGCGACCCACTTCGTCAGCACTGCGGAGCGATCGCTCCCGTCGAGCAGGTTCTCGCTGACCTGCAACGCGGCGACCCGCACCCGCGGATCGGCATCCTCGAGCGCGTGTCCCGCGACCGGCCACGTCGTCCGTCGCAAGCCATCGAGCGTCCACAGCGCGTGCAGCCGGCCCATCGGCTCCGTTCCTTCCGCGGCCAGTTTTTCCAGCGCCGGCACGACGGAGACATCGCCGCGCTCGACGAGCAAGCGCTGCGCGGTCTCGCGCCACCACTGGTTGGGATGCGAAAGATGCGCGACCCATTGCGCGGGCATTTCTTTCGACATCTGCGGCCTTGGCTGCGGCGGTGCGTTTTCCGGGACGATGCGCCAGATGCGGCCTTGGGGGGCGGACGGCTTATCGAGGCCGCGCGCCCGCACCTGGTCTTCGAGATATTTCGACACCGAAATGCGGTGCTCGATGATCCCGTGATACATGTCGCACACATAGAGCGCGCCGTCGGGGCCGGTGGTGATGTTCACCGGACGAAAGCGCTCGTCGGTGGAAGCGAGGAACTCGCTCCGGTCGTAGGCCTCGCGGGCCGTGAGCCTGCCCTTCTCGGCGGTGACAATGTCTCGCTTGATGAGATTGCCCGCTGGTTCGCAGACAAACGCATTGCCGAGGAAGGCCGCCGGGAAAAGATTGGCGCGATAAATCCACGGCGCGCAGGCGGCGGTGAACTCCATCAACTTGTTGTCGCGCAACATCTCGGGCACGTATCCGCGATTGATGCCGGGGGTGACGTGAGCCGGCCACACGAATTCATCGTGGGCCACGTTCACACTGCGGCCGCCCGGGCGCGGGTAGTGGAGGTTGCGGTTGAGATAGCGCGCGGGAATCATCTGGGCGCCGAGCTGCGCGCTGTTCGAGTTGTAGAAGAGGTGGCCCCAGTCGTCCTGGCTCAGGCCCCACTCGCCCAGGGCGTTGGCCACACCGCGCTCCCACTGCCCGTCATGCCAGCGAAACTTTCCTGCGTAGTGCCCGATATGGATCCAATTATCGAAGCCCCAGAGCGGATTGTTCGGCTGATTCTCCGGCTCGCCCATGGCGATGTTTTTAGGATCGGGGGCAAAGCCGAAATCCCGGGCGAGCTCGACCTTCTCGTCGGCGTGCCCGTTGCCCTTGGTGTCCCGGCAAAACCAGAGATACGGCGGCGCGCCGATGAGCGCGCCATCGCGCACGAGAGTGATCGCGCGCGGCATGACGAGGCCGTCGAGAAAGACCGTGCTCTTGTCGAAGTGCCCGTCGCCCTTGGTGTCCGTGAGCACGGAGACGCGGCCAATGGGGTTGTCTTCGCCGGTGCCTGCGAGATTGGGCATGAAGGCGCGCATCTCCACGACCCACAGGCGGCCATCCGGATCGAATTGCAGGGCCACGGGGCGCTCGACCATCGGCTCGCTGGCGACGAGTTCCACGCGAATGCCTGGCGCCAGGTGAAACGATTTGAGTTCATCTTCCGGCGAAAGCGCGGGCGACGGCGGCACCAGTTCCGGAGGAATAATTTGCACCTGCGGGCGATTGTAGGCGCTCGATGGCGGGGCAGCCGAGGCGGCGCCGGCCACCAACATCAGGGCGAACAGGGGGGCGTTCTTCATAAGTCTAGTGGATGGAACCCGGTTCACTCCTTCAGCTTAGCGGCAGCCTCGGCCTTCGCTTTCGCGAGCACGTCGGCGAGCGCCACGGGCGCGCCGTTTTGCCGCTTACTCTCGTCGGCGGCTTCCATGAACGCAAAAATTTCGATCGTTTCCTCGGCACTGACCGGCGCCGTGCCGCTCTTGAAGAACTTCGCAATCTCACGGCAGAGATCGTTGTAATCGCCGGCTTTCGCCACCGGCAGGATCGCGTTGGCGCCGAAGACCATCGCGCCCATGGACGCCTTGCCCTTGCGAATGCCGCGATAGGCGCCGACGCGCCCATCCTTCCACACGCCGGTGACGTAATCCACCTGCGGGCTCACCGCGCGGGTGACCGTCTGGCAACCGGTGCCCATGAGCGTGTAGAGCGGCTCGACGCCATGAATGCCGTAGAAAAAGAGGTCGGGCATACCGGGGGAAGCCGAGCAAGGTCCCCACGTCGCCGCGCCGGTGACGGCACCGAGCTCCGCGCTGTGGCGCAGGCCCTGGATCTCCGCGCCAAAGCGCAGCGACGAGCTGGAAAACACCGGCACGTGGTGCTGCTTCGCCAGTTCGAAAATCACAATCGCGTCGGCGAGCGAACCGGCGACCGGCTTGTCGATCCAGAGCGGTTTGCCGGCCTTGATGACCTGCGTCGCCTCCTGGAGGTGAATCCGCCCATCCACGCTCTCGAGCATCACGACGTCGACTTTTTCGAGCAGCTGGGGAATCGAGTCCACGATCTCGACGCCCTTCGCGCGAATGGCCTCGGTGAACTTCGCCACCCGGTCCTTGCTCGCCGGCAGATCCGTGCCGCCGGGATAGCCGGCGACGACCTTGATGCCGGCGACGTCCCCCTCGGCCTTCGGATTATTCAAGATGCCGACGAACGCCGGCACATGCGACGTGTCGAGGCCGATCATTCCAGCCCGGATCGTTTTGGAGGAAGAATCCTGCGCACGAATTGAAACGCAAAGGGCGAAAAAACTCAGCGAGGTGAGGACAAAGTGTTTCATCATCGAGAATGGTTTGGGGGGCGCCGCCTCGAGGCCGACGGCGAATTCGAGAAACGCGGACGACTGCTCGTTCGACTCGGACAGGGTGAGGACGATTCCTCCATTTCACCGTCAGTGATCCCGTCTTCTTTTGAGGCAAACCTCCTTAGAGACTGTGAAAAAGTGCCCGCGAATTACGCGAATGACACAAATGGGCGTATTTTTCATTGGCGTCATCTGTGTGATTCGCGGGCCAAATAATCTCGCTGCCGCTTTATTTCACAGTCTCTTAGGCCAGCGCCTCTTTGCAGTACCGGACGCATTTGGCCACTTCGGCGACGGCGTTGGAGCCTTCGGGAATTTTGTACTCCAGCTCGATTTCCGCCGGGAAGGTCCACTTCTCTTTGCGCATCAACTGGAGGACTTCCTTGATCGGGGTCTGGCCCTGGCCCCAGGGCACGTTGCCGCCATCGGCGGTCCGGTCCTTGAGATGCAGGCTGACGATGCGGTCGTGGTACTTCTCGATCACCGGAATGGGCGATAGCCCCTTGGTGCCGGCGACATAGTGGCCGATGTCGAGATTGAAGCCGATATACTTGCCGACCTCGAGAATGGGATCCGGCTTGTCGATCGTGGGAAAGTTGGTCGTGTGATTGTGAAAGCCGACCCAGATCTGGTGCTTCTCGGCGAATGGCGCGACCCGCCGGGCGAGCACATCGTTGCGCTCGGTGGTCACGGCGAAGCAGCCCAGCGCCTTGGCTACCAGGAAGCTGAACTCGATGTCCTCATCCGATGGACCGAAACCCATTTTGTGGATGTGAATGTTGACCCCCGCGTCGTTGTACATTTTACGCAACTCCCGGCATTTGGCGAGTTGCGCATCCCGCTGCGCATCGGTCGGCGGCGGTGGAACCGTGGATAACTCGACCACCGCGGGGGCATTCTTACCCTTGGCACCGGGAATACCGGCGTAGAGTTGGATCGGCCCGCCCATCAACTCGACCTCGCTGATACCGTCGTCGAGCAATGCCTGGAGCGTTTGCTCGGCGGTGGTCGCCATGCTGCGATAGCTGTAAGTGATGCAGCCGATGCGGACGCCGTTGAAGATGGAGTTGGGTTTGGCGGCGGCGGCGAGGGTGCGCCGAGGGAGAGCGAGACAAGCGGCGGCGGCAGCCGCGGTGCCAAGAAATGCGCGCCGGGTGGTGGGGAGGTTGGTGTTCATTTGGAATTTGAATAATCGGAATCGGGGGGACGATGGACGATGCGCAGCCTGCTCCTGCACGGGCGCCGAAAGCAACGCCCAAACGGGGCTGCATTTCAAGGCCCAGAGGGCTGATTGGACATTGGCCTGCATGCCCGTTCATTCCTTTAACCTGGCGGCAGACTCGACCTTAGCTTTCGCGAGCACATCGGCGTAGTAGGCGCCAGGGGGCAGGCGACATATCCTGACAGGCCGTCGCTTTCCTTACCGCCTCACCCGTCCACGCCCAGCGACCCGCGGACGCAAGCCCAAGGTAAGGCGCTCGATGATCTCCCCGATCAAATCATCCAGCGATTCGCCCTTGAACTTGCCATTGGTCGAAAGCGCCACCAATCCCTGTAAGGCCGCAAAGACGACCAGCGCAAAGCGCAGTGGATCCCCGGCGACGACCTCTCCCTTGACCTGTCCCTCGGCAAAGACCGCCAGTGTATGGGCGAGCGCCTTCTCACTGGCCTCCAACAACTCGCGCGGCGCATCTGGACGATGCTTGGCCTCGGACATGAGGACGAGCAGCGCCGGGTGCTTCAGGGCGAAGCTCACATAGGCGCGGCCCAACCTGGTCAGCCGCACATCGAAAGCACCTTCCTCTTTGGCCGCTCGCCCCAGCGTCGCACCGAGCCGCTCGTAACCATGCAGCGCGAGGGCATCGAGCAGAGCCTGTTTGCCGGCAAAGTGACGGCGTGGCGAGGTATGGCTGACCCCCAGTTCCCGGCTGAGTTCGCGCAACGAAAGATTCGAAACGCCACCACTTTCGAGGGCACGCTCCCCCGCGCGGAGCAAGGCTTCGCGCAGACTACCATGATGGTATGGGCGGGGAGACGTTTTCATTGGGGCGGCGGAGCTTACACCGCCGGATAAGAAAGCGCAGCATGTTTCCATTGACAACATTGTTTCCAGCGTCTACATGCCCGGAGCCGCCCGCGAAGGCGGGCGAGGCAAAACACCCACTCATGACTACGTCCGCTTCCGAATTTAACGAACCGCCCGTCTTCTCCCCGGCCGAGTCGGAATCCTCCTCCGCTATTCCTGAAAGGCTGCTGGGCCGGGTGGCCCTGATGGTCACCATCATGTCGACGGTCCTGCTGTCGGCCAACGCCCTGGTCTGCTCCACGCTGAGCCACTTCTTCGGCATTCCTGGGTGGAGCCATTGGCAGATCCTCCCCGCGGCCCTGGCCATCGCCTTCATCGCCACCACCCTTCTCGGCTTTCGTTATTCGAATCCCCTGCTGCGCACCCTCTACACCGTCTCGGCCACCTGGCTGGCGGCTCTGAACTATGCCTTCTTCGCCGCGATCGCCTGCTGGATCGTCGATGGCGCGGCAACCCTCGCCGGCTGGACTTGGCCGCGGTTCGGTATCGCCGTGCTCCTCTTTGGCAGCGCGCTGCTCACCACCCTCTACGGGCTGATCAATGCCTCGTCGCCGCGCGTCACTCGCGTAGTTGTTCCGCTACCGAATCTGCCCGAAGCGTGGGCTGGCCGGACCATGGCGCTGCTCACCGATGTGCACCTCGGCCATCTTTCGGGGCCGGGCTTTCTGCGTCGCATCATCTCCCGTCTTCGCATTCTGCAACCGGATGCCGTCCTGATCAGCGGCGATCTCTTCGATGGCACACCCATCGGCCTGGATCGCCTCGTCGCGCCCTGGCACCGCTTTTCGCCGCCCCGGGGCATTTTCTACGTCACCGGAAATCACGATGAATTCGCGGAGCGCAGCATCTATCTCGATGCCGTCAAACGCACCGGCATCCGGGTGCTGAACAACGAAAAGGTCTCGCTCGACGGCCTGCAAATCGTCGGGGTGCATGATGCGGAAGCCGGCGATCCGGAGCAACTCCGCAGCATCCTGCGTCAGGTCGAGCTCGATGCGCAGCGGCCGAGCATCCTCCTCGCCCACCAGCCGGCAAACCTCGCCGTGGCGGAAGAAGAAGGCATCTCGCTCCAGCTTTCGGGCCACACCCACGGCGGCCAGTTCTGGCCCTGGATCTACTTCGTATCGCGGATTTATGGTCCCTTTGCTTACGGCTTGAGCCGATTGGGCAAGCTTCTCGTCTTCACCAGCAACGGTGTTGGCACCTGGGGCCCGCCGGTCCGCGTGGGCACCAAATCCGAGATCGTGCTCTTCCGCTTCGTCCGGGAAATGTCGGCGAGTTGAGTACCTTCAAGTCGCGTCGCATTGGCTCGGCTCAGAATCGCTCAAGTCACCGTCTTGCCGGGAGATTTCGGCGGGTGGCATCACAAGTAATGAATGACCGGCGCGGTTTTCCCAGCGAGAACCTTCGAACCGGCGTGCTCAGCTGTTTTCCCGCCGTCGTCATTACAGCTGCGAGGAAGTTCTCTTGGAATGGCAGCCACCGCGGAAGCGTTGCAAGCCGAACGCGAAGCCGAGGCTGGCGATCAGCATCGAGAAATCGTTCGGTTCCGGAATCGTCATCGCCCGGAGCGAAACGTCATTGCCACCCGACAATTCGAAAGCCGCGGTGCTTGCATCGTCGAAGTAACTGATCTGATAGGCCTGCCCGTTGCTCGCCGTGATGATCGAGCCGTTGGGCGCGTTGGCAAATCCGGTCGTCGTCATCCCTCCGGAGTTGAGGATGACGGTGAAGATATCGCCGGTCGCTCCCAGATCGTAGGTTCCGCCCAGAGTCAAAACCGTATCGGTGCTGCTGATGAGTGTATTACCCGTGACAATCTGCTGGTCGTAACCGCTGCCGGCGGTCGTCCCATTGATCTCGAGTTGGAAGATCGCGCCGTCTCCAAAGGTCAGGTCCCCGAGGGTCGTCAGGATTCCGGTTGTTCCCGGTGCCTCGCCCGGAGCAAGCGTGCCGCCGGCGTTCACCGTCACTGAACCCGTGGTCGCCGTGCCCAGTCCTTGAGCGCCGCCCAGGATACCCGTGTTGTTCACCGCCACCGTGCTACCATTGAGGCTGCCTCGTACCAGCAACGTGCCCGCGTTCACGTTGGTCACCCCCGTGTAGGAATTGGTGCCTTCCATGATCAAAGTGCCCGTGGTCGTCTTCGTCAGCCCATCGGTGCCGTTGATCGCGCCCACGTTGCGCAGCGTGCCGGACTGGAAGTTGAGATTATTGATCGCTTCGGTCGCGGTTCCGAGATTGTGCCCATTCATCTCGAGCGTGCCGCCATTCAGCGTGACCGTGGAGACGATCGCCGCGTTGCCGGCGCCGGTCGCTTCCACAATGTCACCCGCCACCGACAGTCGACTAGTACCAGTAACGTTGAGCGTCGCATTCGCTACCGACCCAGCCAGCGTCGAGTGGCCCATGGTGATACTCACCCCGCTCGTTTCGCCGACCGTGACATCCGCATCGCCACCGATATTCACCGTGCCGCTGGCGGTGTTTCCCGCCGCTGTCGCGGTGTTACTCCCCATGCTAATGCCACCCGCGCCGATGTCTACATTGCCTCCGAGCAGTTCCAGCGTGCCGGTCGCTCCGCCGGTGCCCGAGGTGACACGACGATCACCGAGCACGACGCCGAGGACATCGAGCACGCCCTGGTCGAAGCGGAAGATACCCGTGGACGAAGCGCCGGAGACCTGCGTCCGCCCACCGATATTGAGCGTGTTCAGTAATAGATCTGCATCGTGACCAGTCAGATCCACGGTCTCGGTTGGGCTCGCTCCCGTCTGCGAATTGCCGTAGGCGACATTCATGATCGCGCGTCCGACCCCATCCAAAGCGCGAACCTTCAGCGTGCCGGTGGTATTACCGGCCGCATAGCCGATACTGCCATTGCCGCGGTTGTTCACAATGCCGAGATTGAAGGTATTGGCGTCGATGATGTTCGTTCCGCTGCCGAGGTTGACTCTCTGGTTATTGTTCGAGGTCACGAAATGGGCGCCGTCCGTGCTGAATACCGAGGCCATGATGGTGTTATTCACCGCGAGGGTCAGCGTCGAGCTGCCGGTGCCGCCACCGCCGGAATCGGTCTGATCCCCGACCGCAAAAGTGCCCGAGCCAAGATTGGCGAAGAAATTGGCCAGGCCGGACATATCGAGCGTGGCGGCGTTGCCGAAGTTATTCGCGACGCTGCCGCCGACCGAAAAGTTCTTCAGCGTCGGCGCGCTCGGTGTGCCCACCTGCAAAGTACCCGGACCGCTGATGGTCAGCTTGGTCGTGGTGTTCGCCGTGGCCACATTCGGTCCCACCGTCAGGGCGCCGTCCACCTGCAACACCTGCCCCGCTCCGATCGTGATCTCATTCACCGCCGTGGTGCTGTTGGTGAAGACGCCGAGATTGAGGACCGTCGTGCTATGCCCGCTCAGATCCAGCGCACCGGCCGTGGTGCTGGATGCGGTGCTGTCGGAAGTACCGAAATCGAGATCTCCCAGCGCCGGCAACGCATTGTTTGCGCCGATCTTCAAGGTGCCCTGCGCGATCACGGTCGGCCCGGTGAAGGTGTTGGCTCCCGCAAGGACCAAGGTGCCCGTGCCCGTCTTGGTGATCGCTCCCCCGCTGATCGCGCCATCGATTTCCAGCGGGTTGGTGGAATTCACCGTAATCGTCGCGACCGGCGCGGTCAGGGCGATGCTGCCCTGGAGAGAAGCGGATCCGGCCCCGGCATCGGCCGTAATCGGAGAGGCCGACGTGATGGTCAACGTCTTGCCATCGTCTCCCTTCAACACCACGGGATCACCGCTCGTGCTGTTGATCGTCAGACTCTGGATGGTCATGTTCGCACCGAGCACCATGTTATCCTGCCCCACGCGGTTCTGCGCCGAGAGGAAGACATCGGTCGTCGGGCCGGGAACGAGTCCGCTCACCGTACCGGTGAGGTCACTCGCCCAGTTGCTCACACCCGCTCCGGACGCGGCCCATTCATTCGAGAAGCCGCCCACCCAGTAGGCCGCGGTCAGTGCCGCCTCCGCCTGGGTGTTCAGTTGCACGAGGGTGTCCGTCTGGGTCAACCCAGTGACAATGAAGTCGGTGTTGTTGAAGACCTTGCCGAGCACGAAATTTCCGCTGCTTCCGTTCGTCGTTAGCAGGCCGCCGCCAGGTGCGCTAATAACGATCGAGTGATCGCCCGCGCCGGTGCTGGTCCCATAGACATTCACCGTCACCGTCCCCGTGACCTGAGCCTTGGCGCCGGCATTCAGCGCAATGCCCGTGCCGCCGCCGCCACCCACCTCGACACTCAACAGATTGTTGCCCCCGAGAGTCAGCACGGTGCCGCTGCTGCCAATCAAAGTCATGCGCCCCGCGCCGGTGCCGGTGCGCAATTGCAACGAGGTGCCATTCGCCAGGGTGAGGCTCGCCGTATTGAGCAGGCTGTCGAGGACGTTGCCCGTGGCGTGGGTCAATCGCAGGCCGCCGGCGTTGACGATCGTCGCCCCGTAGAAGGTATTGGCTCCCGTCAACATGAGCTCGCCGAGCCCGTTCTTGGTCAACGCCACGTTGTATTGAATGACGCCGCCATAGGTCATATCGGCATTGTAGCCATTCCCGACAGTGAGCGTATTGAGGGTCGTCGCGGTATTGGTGATAAAGCCGCTGGAGTTATCGACCGTCTTGGCCGGCGCGCCGAGCTCGCCGACCGTTTGGTTGAAGCCATTCAAATCAAAGACGCCATCGTAGTTCGTCGCCAGCGCGCCTGTGGTCAAAAGGCTGTCGTTGGCGCCGATGCGCAGCATTCCTTGCATCACTGTCGTGCCGCCACTGTAAGTGTTGTGACCGGAGAGCGTCACCGTATCGTAGCCCTGTTTCGTCAAGCCGCCGATGCCGCTGATATTGCCCTTGATCTCCAGGAGCACGCCCGCGGCCGCATTCGTATAGGGCGTGAAGGCGTTGGGTTGCACTCCGTTGTCGAGCCCATTGGCTCCCTCGGTGATGTTCTGGCCAAGATAAGAGTCTCCCGCGAGAATGAAGCTCGTGCCTGTATTCACGGTGCGATAGACGGCGCCCTGGCTGTTATTCGAACGCCAGATATTGTCATCTGTGCGGAGATATCCTTCGATGGAACCACCGTTCAAGGTCACGACCGTCGTCCCAGCCACCGCGTTCGACTGGTCCATGCCGATTTGCAGCGTGCCCCCGCCGAGATTGATGTTACCCGTCCGCGCTCCATCGACCGACCACCGCTCAATCGAACCCGGCAGGTAAGTAATGCTGGAATTGGTTGGCGTATAATTCGCCATGGCCACGTCCAGGATGCCAAACCGATTCACCGTGATCGCGCCGGTGCCCAGGGCGCCGTTGCTGCTCACGCTGATCGCGCCCTGCTCGATATTCACCGGAGCCGTGTAGCCATTGCTGTCGCCGCGGACGTAGAGCACGCCATTGCCCCATTTCGTCAGGCGCCCTGCTCCGGAGATATCGGCCACCGAAAGCCCCACGCTGGATCCGCTCGTCACTCCACCGACCGACGATGCATTGACATCGATGATGCCGTTTCCGTCCAGCGTCAGATGCCCCGCCTGCAGGACAACCCGCAGATGCACGATGTCGAAATGGAGTCGCGCATCGAGCAAATCCCCGCCGGTATTCCGCACTTCCAGGTCGGCGATGGAATTCGAGCGGTCATCCGCCCCCGAATCGTAGCTGATCGTCGCATCATCGACGGCGATGATCTTCCCGGAGGTGAACATCTGGTTCAGGACATTGCCGGTATTGGTCTGCGAGTTGGAGGCGTTATTGATCTGCAAGCGCAGGACCGGGACGCTCGAGGCACTACGAACCAGCGTGACCGTGTTGGACGCCACCGCATTGCCGAGGCCGCCGAAGGACGTCACGGTCAACTGCCCTTCATTTACCACCCATCCTCCGGAGTACCCTTGACCCGGCCCACGGGCCGCGTCGTTTTGATCCTTGTTGATCTGCAACACACCGGTTCCGAATTTGGTGATCGATCCCGCCGTAATGTCGGACATGACCGTCGCCGTGCGGCCACCTTCAATATAGAAGAGCGCTTCTTGATTCCCCGCGACCCCGAAGGTCAGGTTCGGGTTGATCGTCACATTGCCACCCGAGACGATCACACCGCCCATGCTGCTGCCCGATTCCGCAAAGGTGATCGTATTGAACTGACCGGTGCCATTGTTCAGGCTCGCATTGGCCAGACGCAGGGCGTGGATGACCGGATCATCACTCAGCGTGCTGGTCGCGGTCACATTGACAAGGTCCGTGCCGGCGGTGAGTCCCGTCCCGAAAGTCGTTCCGTAATTCTGGGTGAAGGCGGCGTCCTGGAATCCGGTCACCGCATCGTAAGTAACGAAGGTATTGTCCGTCCCATTGACGTAGTAACCCGGGAGCATGCCATCGGCGATCGCCGGCGCGCTGCCGGTGATCAACACGCGCTCACTATTGTTGCCGGCGGCAATGCCGAGACGATTGGCCGCACCGGTCGTGAAGACCATCGTTCCATTTTCCTCCCGCGCAAAGCCCGGCATGCTCAGCTCAACCTGGCCCGTGCCCTGGCTGCTCAGCGCGATTCGCGATCCCGCGGCAAACGTCAGGTCGCCATAAGTCTCCGTGCTGATCGCCCCGCTCCGGCCATTGAAGGACAGCGTCGCGCCATTCAGCGGAACGGCCGTACTGTCATCCCAGCGATCCACATTGACGTTTCCACCGGCATTGTTATCGATCCGAATCGTCGCCCCGGGATGAAACACGAAGGTATTCAGCTTGTAGTTACCGCCTGTCCCGTAGGCGATGGTCTGGCCAAACACATCCACCTGGCCAGTGCCCAGCGGCGACACGTCGGTGGTCGACGGAGTCCACTGCAGGGTGCTGCTCCGCACTACCGTGCTGCCACCGGTGTAATCATTCACATGGCCCAACGCGAGCGTGCCGGAGGAATTCAACGAGCCAACGACGAGCCGGGCAGTGCCGGTGAGCACGTTGTCGAACGAATTGATGTTCAGCGTCTGCCCGCCGCCACTCAGGCGATAGATATTCCCTGCTCCGACGCCGAGAGTCGGCGCGGTATAGGAGTTGTTGCCGGTCGTGCCGAGTTGGAAAGTGCCGTCGCCGATCGCCGAGAGATCGAGCGGGATATTGTAGTTGGTGGGGATGCGCAGCAACCCGGTCGAATCGCTGGTGATCACCCGCGTCGGATCGAGCACGGCAAACGTCAGGAAAGTTCCCAGTGCATTGGGAATGCTGTGCACCGCCACCTGCTGGCCAGGCAGCAGATTAGTCGCGGCCTGCAATTGGATGTTCGCGCCCGGGTTGATGGTAATCAGGCCCGTGCCGGCATTGGCGGTGTTATTGCCCGCAACAATGTCACCGAAGCGTAGCGCGCCGGAGTTCACAAAAATGCCGCCGCTGAAGTTGTTCGCGGAATTGAACCACATCGTCGCCCCGCCATTCTTGACGATGAAATTGTCGCCGCCGCCATCATCGACCTCGCTGCGGAAGACCAGATCGGCGGAACTCACGTTGAAAGTGGGATTACCGAGGAGGGTGGTGGTTCCACCGATTTCCAACGCATAACTATTACCACCCGTCACCGCCAGGGTTTGTGAACCGATCGAGAGGGACGCGAAGCGGATGTCATTCGCCGTCCCCGCCGGGCTGACGATTCCGTTGCGATTAACATCGATCTGCGTGTTGCCGAGAACATGAAGATCGTTGGAGAAGTTGATTCGCTCCCGGGTGGTCGTCGTGTTGTCCGCATCGGCTTGAATGAAGAGCACGCCCCCGAGCAGATTGATCGGCCCGGTTCCCAGACCGCCGGCGGTTATGTCGGTTATTGCGTCGTTAGCCACGGGGTTCGCCGCCGCGCGGACGATGAGATTGCCCACCAACAGATCCGTCCCACCGGTATAGTCGTTGAGCGAATTCAGGTTATTGACCGCCATTTGTCCGTTCCCTGCTTTGACAAATGTTCCATCGCCGGTGAGTTGCCCATCGACGGTGAAGACCGTGCGACGCGTGTTGTTCACGAAGACATCCGGCACATTGAGGATGGAATTGCCGACCGGACCAAAGTCGATCCCGCCTTGTGCTTCAAACTGCATGCTGTTGCCAACCGACAGGGTCAGCGTCTGCCCCTGCTCGCCCGGTGCACCGGCAAAGGTAATGCCACCGGTGATGCCCACAACCTTGTCGCTCACGCTGGTGCCTACGGCACGGTCGAAATTGATGATGCCGAGTAGATTGTCTTGTCCGATCACCACACTGTTATTGAAGAAGGTTCCTCCGTTGGTCGCATCGCTGCGGAAGCCCACGGTCAGACCGTAGCCATTAATGGTGATCACACTCCCCTTTCCTCCGGCGTTCGACGATGGAATCGCCGTCGTTGAACCCGAACGGATGAAAAGTCCACCGCGATTCAAGGCAATGGGACCGCTGAAAGAGCCTTGCTCGGCGTCCATGAACATATTGCCGTCGCCCGCTTTCACGATATCCGTCGCGGTAATCTGGCCCGAGGTGCTCGGGTTGGAGGTGCTGCCGATGACCAGGTTGTTGTTATTGACGATGATGGCCTGCGCCGGTGTGGCGATGCTGCCAAAGACCAATCCGGGAGTGATGTTGATGGCGTTATTGCTCATCAAACCACCGCTGCCGATAATGATCTTCGCGGTCGTATCTCCGGACGAAGTCAGCGTGATATTGGCATCCGAGCGCAACGCATAAGTATTGAGCAGGGCCCCCGGCGCCATGGTGGAAGTGCCGCTGATAAAACTGCGATCGGTGAGCGTCGAACTGCTGGTGGAAAGCGTGCCATTGGCCACCCGGGTGAAGCCGGCATTCACGAATCCGAAATCGCTGTACGTGAGGAACTGCACATCGTGTCCGTTGAACATCCACGGACCAACCATTCCATTCACAATACCACCGGGAATGTTGGCCAGTTGCGATGCCAGATCCGCGCCGGCCACCGTCACCCGCTCGTCACTCCCCAGCGCACCGCTGTTGGCGGATTCGATCGACAATGTCGCCGTCCCGACTCGCGTCAACCCCGCAATGTTGAGTTCCATGATCCGTCCGCCGAAGGCCCGCTGCGGAATCAAGTAAGAGCCTCCGCTAGCGCTCACCTGGCCGACGACCTCCCGTAGGTCTGCCGCAGAGTTGCCAATAACCCGGAAGATGTCGCTGTTGAGATTGACCGCGGTGGTATCGCCCCACCGGCCCTCCACGTTTCCCACTGGCAGGAGATCGAACTGATTGTCGAGATTGATCTCCCCGCCAGGACGAAGGATCGGCGTCGGTCCGCCAGCGAAACTGCCGTTGGTGCCCCCGGCCACGAGAATGCCGAACACATCGTAACCCGAGGTAGCCATGGCGCCACGGAACTCCAGTTGGCTGCCATGATTAACGAGCGTCAACCCGGTATAGCTTTGATCCTGATTCAGGATCACGCCCGCCGAACCCGTCGTGCTGGTCGCGGTGACGCCAAAACTCCCAAAGCCACCGTTGGTGAGGGGCGATCCCACCACGAGGTTGGCCGCGCCGGAAAGTTGGTTGGCCGCCGAGCCAGGTTGCTCGAGTCCGATGTAAAGCGTCCCGCCGCCGCCTCCGAGGCGATAGGTGGGAAGATCATTGCCGATACCGACAAACCCCGCCCCCGCGCCCAATGCTCCGCCGTTGTAGTGACCATTAACGCTCGACGAAACACTGGCTCCCGAGCCGTCACTGGAGGAACCGAGGAACCAGGTGCCGTCCCCGAGTCGGCCGAGGTCGATCGCATGAGTGTAAGTGTCGTTGAGCGCCAGGATTCCTCCGCCCATGCTGCCCGTCAGCGCGCTGGGGTCGAACACTCCCGCCGCACCGCGCGCCCGCAAATTGTAATTGCTGATCTCGGTATCGTCGCCGATGCCGATCATCCCCAACGAACTCAGATTGCTCCGCACGTCCACGATTTGCCCGCCATTGAGATTGGTAATCGCGGTGAAGCGCAGGCTCGCGTTGGGCTGGATGGTGATGCTCCCGCCCGGAAGTTTCGCATTCGGGTTGAGGGTGCGGGTGCTTCCCTGCCAGGAGGCAAAATAAGTGCTCCCATTGGCCAGCACCGTTCCGCCGATCGGGTTGTTCCCGGTCGCGTTGGTGTTGATGTCCAGTTCCGCGCCGCCCTGTTTGAAGAGCGTTCCGTTCCCCGTGATGTTGCCGTCGAAGGTGACGTTCTGCTGATTGAAGGAGAGCGCACCATCGTGGATCATCGACAGGCCATCGGTAAATTCGACGGAATAAGTATTCCCCGAGTTAAAGCTCAAGAACGCGGTGCCCAAGGGACCGCCGAAGCGCAACTGGCCGAGTTGCAGCGTCTTGTTGTTTCCCGCCGAAATCGTGCGCGTATCGAGCGTGCTATTGGCACTGCTCGTGTAGCCCACGGTCGTGACGGGAATGAATGAACCCACGAGCAGGTCATTTGTCCGGAACGTATCGAGCACCTGCGGATCGCTGAGGTTATCGCCGTCGTGGCGCAGGTTCAATGAGGCGCCGTTGAGAGTAATCTCGTTGCCATCGCCCAACGGGTTTGACCCGCCTTGCGACAGGCGCACTTCCATCGTCCCCTGCAAAATCGCCCACCCGCCAACGTCGTTGGCCCCGGCATCGCGATCCGCATTGGTAATATAAAGGGTGCTGCCACCAATCTTGGTCACCGTCGCTCCGCTCCCCTCGATCTTCCCCCCGAGCGCGAGTGCGCGTCCGACATTCAAGATGGTATCTCCCGCGAGGGTCGTCGTGCCGCGAACCAGCAGGCCATTGTCTGTGCCGCCCCCGGTGGACAACACCGGGGCATCGATCGTCAGACTATGAATTGCCTGGAAACCCGCCGTGCCATTGAAGTTGATCGTGCTCGTGGTATTCGCCGAACCGAAGTTATTCAAAGCCGAGATGACAAAGTCGTAGCCGTCGCCCGACCCGAGGCTGATGACGTCGATGTTATCCTCCACTTCGTTCGGGGCGACCGGGTTGCGAATGTCCAGCGTGCCGCCATCGAGAATCACCGGACCGGCGCCCAATGAATTGAACGAATTGATCTGCAAAGCTCCCGTCCCGGTGTAGAGACCATTCGCGCTGGCGATGGGGCCGGCGTCGATCCGCGTGCCCCCGGTATAGGTATTGTTGTAGCCCAGGATGAGCGTGCCGCGTCCGCTGGCAATCAGGTTGATGTCGCCCTCGATCAAGCCGTTGAAGTTGCTCGTCACCCCATTCCGCGTGAATACCTCCAGCGACGCCGCCGCGCCGCTATTCATGACGATCCCGGTCGCAGCACTGGCGACCGCATTTCCTCCCAGTGCACCGACGGTCAGGCTTTGGCCGGCAAGATCGAATGTGCCGGTATCCATCGGCGAAATGCCGACGGCCCCCTGGTTCGGAAGACTGCTCTGACCGGCGAATCGAACAATGCCATCGTTGATCTGCAAGGTCGGCAGCGTCGTCGGAGATGAGGTCATGACATTGTTCGTCCCGGAAATGAGCAATGTCCCCCCTCCGGACTTCGTGAAATTCGCGGCGGTGAAATCTCCCGCCAAAGTGGCGGCACCGGTCTGTCCGTCGCGGACATAGACGATCGCCTCGCCCGTGGAAGTGCCATCGCCGAAATAGAGATCGGGATCAATGACTGGCGCCGCGTTACCGTTCAGAATCAACCCGCCATTGGTGATATTGATCTGCGAGTTGGGTCCGGCAGCGGTGATATTGGAATCGGTGCGCAGGGCCAGCACGTTAAAGGCGCTATTGGGCGCAACCTGACTTCCCCCGGCGATATCGACCATGAGGGTCGCGTCGGAAGTGGTGAACGCACCTTGCGTGCTTGCCGTGTGCAACTGGAAGCCGTTGGCGCCGTAGGTGGCGAAGTTGGCGTCCTGCCCCACTCCGGGCAGTCGAACGAATACCGACGGAGTCGCCAACATGCCATTCGCTACGGGGAAGGCGGCGAAGTTACCCGCGATCAACCGTTCCGTATCGCCGAGAGCGGCGATCGTGGTCGGCAGCAGCGTCAATGTCCCTTGGTTCAGGCGGGCGATCGTCGTGCCAGTCAACTGGGAGGTCGTGGTTCCGTGATTGAACTGGATGTCGGAGTCTCCACCGAAATTCAGCGTGGGAATGGAAAGCGCTTGAGCGGTGGCGCCGCCAACCAAACTCAGCGTGCCATCATACAGAGTGATGCTGGCCGTTCCGAATGGTGTCCCACTCGTGGCCGTGGTGCTGACCGTGCCACCCGACAGTCCCGCAGCCAGGTTGGCGGCGGCCGCCACGGGCGCACCTCCGATCACCAGGTTGGTGATCTGGTTGTTGTTCGCATTCAGGGCCAGAGTGCCCGCGCCCTGCTTGAGCAGTCCGAACGCGCCGGTCACCCGGGTGTTCATCGTAAAGAGCCCATTGGCATCGTCGACTTCGATTGCCCCCGACGAGCTCGTAAGGTTCAGGTTGCGATTGCTGCTCGCGGCATCCCATGTCACCGGCGTCGTTCCCTCCAGGGCCAGCGCACCGGCGCCGCTGATGGTGAAGTTACTCTGCGTCGTAGAGACCCGGCCGAGATTCATGTCCGCACTGAAGCGAATGACACCCGCGGAGAGCGTGATGAGACTCGTCCCCGTCGTCCCAAAGAAGGTGTTGTTTCCCTCGAGCACGAGGGTGCCGGCTCCATTCTTCGTGATCCGCCCCCCCGCGGCGCCGCTGGAGGTGAGATCCCCCAGGAAACTCGTTTCCCCCTGGCTGGCCAGCACGTTGAAGGTCCGATTGCGCAGGCTCGAGTCGGAATTGATGTTGAGATCGCGCGTGAAGGTCAGGTCGTAATGCCCGCCAAAGGTCACGGTCGTATCTGCCGCCGTACTCATTGCCGCCATCGCGTTGACGACCGTGCGATCCGCTCCGTAGGCGACGATTTCTCCACCGGCATTGCCGTTTCCAGATCCAAACGTAAGCGTTCCCGTTCCCAAGGGGCCACTGAGGATCGTCGGGCTATCCGCCGGCCCCGTATAATAAGTATCGGAATTGATCTGCAAACGGCCCGCAGACAGAACGAGTCCGCCGGTGAAGGTGTTCGTCCCGTAACCATTGGCCTGGGCGCTGAGCCGCACAGAACCCTGCACATTCGCATTGCCAATCTGAACAGTGCCCGCCCCGCTGATCGGGCCCTGGATATCGATCACTCCGCCGCGGAAGGTCCCGTTGTTGGTCGAAGTCTCGTCGATAATGATCGTGCCGCTCGTCACGGCGATGCCGCCCGAAATCACCGACAAGGCGAGTGTCTGACCCCGGATTTCATCCGTGCCCGAAGTCATCAGGCTGCGGTCCATGGTAATCTGGCCGCCGAGCAGGAAGCCGCCGGTGCTGCTGAGAATGAGCGGTACATCATTGATGCCGAGGGCGCCGGGCGCATTCGCGTAAACATCGGTCCCAATGCCCAGGAAGCCCGTAGTCACGCTGGTCGTGCCGCGATAGGTATTCATCCCGTTGAAGATGATCGTCTGACTCCCAGTCTTCACGATGTTAGACCCCGACGTTCCATCCCCCGGAGAACCCGAAATCACTCCCTCGAAGCCGAGGTGACCGCCCCCATTCATGTTGAGGGTCACAATTCCACCCACTCCCTGCGGAGCCAGTTTCATTTCGCCGGTCAACGCTGCATTCCCCCCACTGCTCGTGCTGAAGGTATCCCCGATCATGTCCATTTCGTTGGCGATCGTCACCGTATTGTTCAAGGTGAGATTGCCGCCGTTGTGATAGAGAATCCCGGTGCCGAGCGCGTAGCTGTTATTCAGCGTCAGTCCGGCTTGATTGTTGAGCGTCACTCCACCGGAGAAATCGTTGCGGGTGCTCAGGACGATGGAGCCAAAGTTACCATTGATGTAAGCCGGGCCGTTGTTGTCGGATCCCGCCGTTTCCGCGCCGATGACGACACTGGCAGTCCCGGTGAGCACGTTCTCATACGCTCCATTGCCGCCGATCGTCAGATTGCCCTGATTGCCCCCGCCGCCGAGGCGGTAGACGTTATCCGATGCCGGAGCCAGCGTGGGACTCATATAGGTCGCACTGATGGAAGTCCCCAGCCACAGTTTGCCCCCGGCCGCGGCCTCGAGGGCACCCATGTCGATGGGATTGATGTAATTAGTGACGTCGAGCGCGATGACCCCGAGGTAATCTCCGGTGGAGGACATGCTCACCTTCCCTGGCCCGGTGCCGAAGAGATCTGCAATATTCGCGCTGGAATTGTAAGCAATAGCCAAGCCGCCCAAAGCGATGCCATCGCTCTTCAGGGTTACGACATTGGGGGTAATGTTGCTCGCGTCCGCGATCCGCAACATGGCGCCGGGATTGATCGTGATCGACCCCGTGCCAAACGGCTGACCCGTCCGTGTCAGTGAACCGAAAATGCTCGAGGCGGTGTTCGTCCCGCCCTGGTTGATCACCGTGCTGGCGTAGGTATTCGCGGTTCCGGCCATCAGCATGGTGCCGTTCCCGAATTTGGTCAGCGTTCCGCCCTGGACAAGGCCGCCAAAGACGGAGCTCGAATAAGTATTGAAGAATCCCTCGATATAATTGTCGTGCGCACCCAGGGTTGTCGTGCCCGCGACATAGATATTCCCCAAGGCCAGGCCTACCGGAGTCATCGGTCCCAAGTCGGCAAAAGTGAGGTTGTTGATGCGCTGGAAGACGCCGCCATTGGTATCGAGCCGTGAGTCGCCGTTCACGAAAATCGTCCCGCCGATCTGGCTGGTCGCCTCGACGTTGCTCGCCAGGACGGACGAGGTAGCATCGCCGACGCCGGCCCGGATGATGAGACGTGAAGCGTCGCGATTGTTCGCGCCGGAGAGATAGATATCCTGATCGTCAAAGACGCCGCTCACCGGCAGACCGATGCCGCTGAGAGTATTGGTCCCCTGCAGGATTCCCTGGTTGTTGACAATCGGGCCGGTGAAGTGGTTGTCGCCGGTAAGAGTAAGGACGGACTGGCTGTTGCTCGCCGCCGAGTGAGTCAGTCCCGCGGCGTTGATCTGGGCGTTGATGGTCATCGACGAACTGGTGTAGATCAACGCCTCGGCGTTTCCGCCCACGCCGAAATTCACCGTCATGTCGAGCGGAGCCGCATTGGTGGCGGCCGGCGCGGCATTCAAGTTCAGGGTATTGCCAACCGAAAGCAGGGCCCCGCTGGCGATGGTCAGGGTATTGTTCGCAGCGGTTGGATTGATATCCCGATTGGTGCGCAGCGCATACACGCTCGTGCTGGGACTGTTTAATGTCACCCCACCGCCCGCGTTGACGTCGACAATGTCATTCGCGGTCAAAGTGATGGATCCGCTGATCGTGCCGCTTCCGGTGATCACCTTGCTGTAACCCACCTGATTCGCCCCCGGAGTAAAGGTGCCGTTCGACGCCACGCTGCTGGCTCCTGGGCTTCCGCTGGTAACCAGGGTCTGGAAACCGGTATTCGCCGCCGTCGGGTTGTAAGTAACAAAGCTGTTCGCGCTGGCGTCGATGATCCAACCCGGCGCCATGCCGGAATTGACGGCTCCCGCCCCCATCGACGTCGTGCCCCCCAAAACAGTAGCGGCGCTACCCGGAGTGTTGATAATCAGATGATCATATCCCGCCCCTTCCTGCAATTGCAGGGTCGTTTGCGCCGGAATGCCAAGGATATTGGCAGTAGTTCCGCCTCCCTGCAGCGCCTGGATCTGCAACACCCCATGGTCCACGCGTGGCAGATCGTTCACGATGAGTGTCACCGTTCCCGAGTTATTGGACCGGTCGAGCAAAATGCGACTGTCCTTGGAAACGGTGAAAGTGCCGACCCTTTCCGACGAGTCGAGGTTGGCCGCGCCATTATAACGGAAGCTGCCACCGTTCAGATTCAACCCACCACCATTGGCGTCGGTATCCGCCCACCGGCCATTTCCTCCCGCCTCTTGCCCGGCGAAGTCGGTGATATTGATGTTACCGCCCGGCATCAGGATGTAGTTATTCGCATTCTTGCCGGTGGCGGCATTGAAGTAGGAGGCTTCGAGCCGGTTTTCGAGTTGCAGGGTTCCGTAGATGATCACATCCGTCGGGGCACCCGTCACCGTGCCATCCGCAGAGCCCAAGGGAGTGCTTCCGGCAGGAGAACCGCCCACCCCGAGACTGAGTCCCGATCCTTTGCCAATCCAGGTGCCACCCGTATAGCTGTTGGAGTTGCGGAGGATGACCGAGTTGCCGGTCATACCGATCGCGCCTCCGCTGCCGAAGACGCTGTTGAGCGAACCTACCTGCACCGACGTGCCCACACCGGCCAGGTCGTTCAGGACATTGTCGACCCCGATGAAGGCGAGGTTGCTCACCCCGCCCGCGAGGCGGTACGTCCGCGGAGCCACGCCATTGCCCACGCCAGGAATCAAATTGGAAGCCACGTAAGCGACTTCCGTATTGATGCCCGAGGTCAAGAAGGCACGCCCATCTCCGATGGTGGACATGTCGAGGGTCTGGGTGAAGAAAGGGTTGGAAAGGGCAACGCCCAGCGAACCGTACGCATTGCTGAAATTTGCCGCGGTGAGTAGCGACGAGGGATCGAAGGAATTATCCAGCGCCACCACCCCGAGGCTGTTGTAGTAACCCAGCACGTGCAATTGCGCCTGTCCGGGCACGCTGCTGAAAGAACCCGGCTGCCACGTCGGATCGAGGCCGGCAATGCGCAGCATCGCACCCGGAAATACGTTCACCCGCCCCGTGCCCAGCGGGGTCCCCGACGTCGCCGTAATCTGCAAGGACCCGCTGACGATATTCGTTCCACCACTGTAAGTGTTGTTCGACCCGTTGATCGTCGCCACGCGCTGGATCGCCGTGCCGTATTTATTGAGCGCGCCCGCTCCGACGATCTGCCCGTCGAATTGGATATTTCCGTTCGCCTGGTCGCTCAGGCTGTTGATGGCGGCATAGTCGCCGGCGATCGTCGTCGTTCCGGCAACTCGGAGACCGTAGTTATTGGCGCCGGAAATCGACAGCGTATTCTCGCTCAGCGTCAGGTCATTGATCTGCCAAACGTTGCCCGTGTTCGGACTCGAGAAACGATCTACATTGATCGTCGCCGGACCAGCAACGACAACATCCACGCCATCCGTTTGTTGGTTGCCAAGGATGATCGTCCCATTGATGCCACCGCCGTCATCGCGCAGGTCCAATGTACCTCCGAAGAGGGTCACGACACCGGGCGTGCTTCCATCCGCTCCACCCAGGGCGAGAGGATTTTGGATTTGCAGGGTGCCTTGATTGAGAATCGTCCCACCGCTAAAGGTATTGTCTCCCGCCCGCGGCGCCGCGGTGCTGAAACCGCCGAGAATCACCGTGCCGGCGCCGTTCTTCACGAAGGTCAACTTGTTCGTCGGTCCATCCATGATCCGTCCGGCAAAGATGGAGGAACCGAAGGTAACCGTCTGCGTCGACGGCGAAACGTTCGCATTGTTCCCAGGGGCGGCGATGGTGATCTGCGTGGGCGAATCGATCGACTGAATATAAGCTCCTCCCGCGATATTCGTTCCTGAGACCGACATCCCGACCTGCAGGTCCGCAGTCGACGCCAGGCCAGTGATGACCTTGTTGGTGTTCTGTCCAATCACCCCTGCGCGAGAAGGCGGCACCGCCACGGTCGCCGTAGGAGCGAAGATCGTCAGCGAGGCGTCACTGCTTCCCGTGTTCGTGATAATCCCGCCGCCCACGCCGGCGGTATTATACAGCGAGCTAAACCGCGCGTCGTTACCATTCAAATCCAGCGTGCCCTGTCCATTCAAGACGAGGTCGGTCGCCAACCGGGCGAATTGAGCTCCAGGTGCCACTTCCAGCGTTCCTTCCTGAACCGTAAGAGCGCCCAGAATGCTATTGTTACCGCCGCTAAAGACGACTTTGCCGCCGCCGAATTTCGTGAAGCTATTGGCCAGCAAATCGCCGGCCAGGGTCAGCGTCACATTCGGGGCCACATAGAAGACGCCTTCCCCAGACGCGCTGGACACCTGTCGCGCATCGGCACTCGTCGGGTCAATGATCAAATTGCTACTGATGCGCACGTTGCCGTTAACGATCATCCCGCCTTCCCGGGAATTGCTGATCGAACCGATCTTCAATGTGCCGCCCGTAATATCCCCGCTGGTCCGAAGGGCATAGAGGCTATTCACTCCCGTGAGGACCGTTCCGCCGATTCCTACATCGCCGACAACGGTCGGTGTATTGAAGGTCGCCGGAGTCGCTCCAATCGCCGTGTACCCGGTGAACGCGACGATGCCGTTCGTGGGATCGTTCGTCGTAAAACTGGCCAGTCCCGCAGCATCCGCCGTGACGACGCTCGCCGGGAAGATTCCGTTGTTCACCGCATTGGCGCGCGGCGCCGCACCGCCAAAGGTAAGATAGGTATTGGCCGCCGTCGCATTGGCGCTGATCGTAATGGAGGTCGGCGAATTGATCGCCGTGATCGTCGCGTTCGCCGGGATGCCTTGACCGGTGACCGTCATCCCCACTTCGAGATCCGCCGTGTTCGAAACGGTGACAATATTCGATGTCGTGGTGACCGCCGTTCGGTCGGCGGCAAAGTTCATATTGTCCGGCAAAATGCGAACCGCGTTGGTGTTTCCCGCACCGCCGAGCGTGCTCGTTCCCGCGGAAATGACCAGGGTGCCGGTGGCGATACGATCAAGGGAAGTCGGCGCAAACTGGCTGCTAAAGCCGTCCGCACTCTGCAGTTCGATATGGCCACCGCCCAGAAAATTGGTCAGCGGTGTCACGACTGCTTGATTCGCTGTCAGATTTTGGAGACGCAGCGTGCCCCCGCTCAGGTCAATTTCACTCGCCGCCGCCGCGACCGGGGTATTCGAACTCGACTGAAAGACACCATTCGTGACCACCAAACGCTTGAGCGAGTTATTCGAGTTATTGATGAAGGTGCCAGCCCCGGTTTTGAGAATGGTAAAGATCCCGGTGCCGTTGTTGTTCAGAAGGCCGGTCGATGTGAAAGTATTCTCATCGGTAATGTTCAAGCCGAGCGAAGTGGTGATGTTCGTGTTAGGGAGGATGTTGCGCGCGGAAGTAAAGGTCCCATCCACCCGCAGGGTTCCGCCTCCGGCCACGATCTGTCCATTCACCGCCGGGTCGCCTAAGTTCACGTTCGCGCTGATCTGCAGGATACCATTATTGATCTGGACCGCGTTACCCCCGCTGTTCGCATTGGTTCCGTTCAGGATCAGCGTTCCGAAGCCGTTTTTGATGAACATCCCGGGCCCGCTGATGATGCTGCCGAGATCCGAACCGTTCGGCCCCACCTGGGTCAACGTCCTGGCGTCGCCCACATCGAAAGTGCCGTTTCCGACCAGGATGTAATCGCGGTCCGTGCTCATCGATTGGTTCCACACGCCGAGAGCACCGCCATTGAAGGTGATCTGCGAATTGACCGAGATATCGGAATCAGATTCCACCACAATGGTCCCGCCATTCACGTTCGTAAAGCCGCTGTAGGTATTGTGGCCGCGGAACTCGATTGGACCACTTCCGGTCTTGGTGATGCCGTTGAGCGAGGCCGTCCCCGCCCCATCGATAATGTCGCCCCCTATGATCGTCATCCCGGTGGTATTGTTCACCGTGAATGTTCGGGTCACCCCCACCTGGTTATCCGCCAGTGGGAACGTGCCCGTGAGAACCAGGTTGGTCGAACCGTCGAAGGTCGCGTCTCCCGTAAAGCCGACATCGTTGGACAAAGTAATGACCGGCGTCAGGAAGGGCAGACCGGTGTTCGTCGGCGCTTGCAAGGCGCCGCCATTGAAAATGATTTTGCTCGTCCCCAACGCGTTGTTATTGCCCACGGAAAGATCACCGGGACTGGCGAGGCTGCCCGTGATGGCGCCGCTATTCAGGATCGTCGGGCCTGTGTAATCGTTCACGTTCACGATCTGGACGGCCCCCTGGCCGTTGGAAGCGTTGTTATTCTGACCGCCATTCTGGAGGACGAAACTCGCCCCTTGGGTGACGTTACTAATCGCGCCGATCTGTACGGCATTGTTGCCGGTCAACTGGTTGGCCGCGCCGGTAAAGTTAAGGAAGCCACTGCCACCGCCACCCAACCGATAGACACCGCCGGCGAATTGCTCGGGTGCATTGCCGTCAAGACTGGGAATCAGGCTGTTCACCGCGGCCGGCGTCAGGTTGCCGCTGAAGTTGCCTCCAATCGCCGTCCCAAGAAACGCAGTGCCGCCTCCCAATGTCGAAAGGTCGATGTCGCCACTGTAACCCATCGCATCGATGGCGAAGACCGCGCTGAACGGTCCGCCCAAATTGCCGCTGTTGAAATTCATCGTCCCCGTCAGACCGCCGTTGACGCCCACGTTTCCGCTATAGGCGAGCGACAGAACCGCGAGTCCGGCCAGGTCGCTATTCAAAGTCAGGACATTCCCGTGAATGTTATCCGGGCTGGCGATCCGCAGGATACTTCCAGGATTGACCGTGATCGCGCCCGTGCTGAATGGCGTCCCCAGCGCCGTCAGCGACTCCAGGGTTCCACCATTCACTGTCGTGCCGCCCTGGTAGTCATTCGCACCATTCAGGAACGCCGTAACACCCGTCTGGCTCGTGCTTCCGCTCCACTTATTAAAGGCGCCCACGCCCGTCACTTTCCCAGAAACCAGGACGCGCGCACGGACGTCGTTGTTCCGGTCGGCCCGCGTTTGGTTCCAATTGACATCGCCATTCAACACCAAGTCTCCGGAAACGGAGAGCCCTTGCGCGATGTTGAAGACGATTGGATCGAGATTGCCGCCCGCTCGAGGATTGATCGTCACATCGCCCACCATCGGCATCTCTACGTCGCCCGCGGTAACGGTGCTGTCACCATTCACGATGAGGTCATTCAGATAGCGCACACTGCCGCCGTTGTCGTAATTCAGGGTCCCGGCGTTCAACACGATCGGTCGGTAATTGAACGCGCCTACGGTCCCCTGCAAAGTGCCCTGGTCGACGGTCAGCGTCCCATTGAGGTTCACGTTGTTGCCTGTCAGCACGAGGGTATTCGGGCCGGTCTTGGTCAATCCCGTCGCCGAGATCAAACCGCTGAGCGTCGCCGTTTGGCCGCCAGTCACATAGATCATGGCTTCGCGATTTCCGCCCGTCCCGAAAGTGAAATTGGGCGTATCGGTGCGAGCGGTCGCCAGATTGAGAATCAAGCCGGCGCCATCCTCCGCCGACGCCCCACTACCGATGGTAATCGTATTCGTCCCACCCAGCGTGTTGTCCCCAATGCGCAACGCATAAACACTCGCATTCGCGGTCGTATTGAAGCCCGCATCCACCGTGACGATCTGCGAAGCCGTAGCCGCCTGAAGCGTGGCGGCGGTCGTGGCCTGAACATCGAAGGCCGCAGGAGCCACGCCGTCCGGTCCGTAGGTCACAAACTGTTGCCCATTGGCCGTGAAGGATTGCCCGGTGGCATTCGTAGTAGCCGGCCGACTGATCTGGAACGAGGTCCCATCAATAATCGAAACGATCGACGCGCCAGTGGGAATATTGGCACCGGTCACAATCATGCCTGGAGCCAGGCCAACTGTGCTCGTCACCGTAACTGTCGTGCTGTTCGCGGTCGTCGCGCCGCCAGCCAATGGGACATTCGAGACATCGAGGAGATAGGGCGCCAGCATGCCATTCGTCACCACCGGTGCGGCCCCGTTCAGATTCGTAATGAAGATGCGGATGTCACTGCTCGTTCCCGCCGAAGGTTTTCCGAGAACGGGCTGAGTCGCCCCGGTATGCGCGAAGGTGATCGAGCCGTTGTTGACCCGATTGACATTGGTGAGAGTGAGAATGGCATCCTGATCGGTGGTCGCTGTGGCAGCCGACGTCACGTTGACGGCGTTGGTCGCCGAAAAATTGAACTCTCCGATGGTTTGCGAAGAGATTAGTGGCGCGCCGGTGACATTACCGCTGTTGTAACCGGCGAACGAAAAGGTGCCGCCATTGAAGTTCAGCACGACGGTGTCTTTCAACCGTTCGTTCACGGTCCCGATTCCCGCAAATTCGTTACTGGTCACGTTCAAATTCAACGCGCCATTCGCACCACGCGCCTGCGAGACATTCAGTGTCGTCTGCGCCAGTTGTGCAAAATCGCCACCCGTCAGATTCAGCGTCCCGTAGACATCGATCACGGGCTTGGTCGCGCCCGTCCCAAGAGGCAAGGCATCGGGACTCGCCGCCACACTCGCGGTCAACGTACTTCCACTGTTCACCGTCGTCAGGCCGCCATAGTTCTGCGAATCGCTAATCAGCACCGTGCCGGTCCCATTTGTGATGCTGACAATGTTTTGAATCGGTGTGCCGACCACCAGCGAAGCGTTGTCTCCGGCGTTCAAGATATTGGGAATCGAGAGCGTCAGTGTGACTCCGCTCGAGGCATTCGCTCCCAGCCGGTATTCATTGTCGGGCCCTGGGGTTAACTGGCCCTCAAAGCCGTTCAGCGTTGTATTTACGATCGCACCCAAAAATACCTTTCCTGTGCCAGCCGCTCCGGTGCCAAAATTCGCGAAGTTGAAATCTCCCAGGAAGGTCGTCGTCGGAGTGTTGATCTGCACGGCGGCCCCATAGGGGCTGATTTTCATATTCTGGAGCGCATCTGTGCCGGGAGTGAAATCACCGTCCAGGCCGAGCACACCGAACGCCGTCGAACTGCTCTGCAGGAAGAGTCCGGCTCCGCTGGTCTCGATCGAGAAGAAATTCAAGTTGTCCTCGATACGCAGCACCGCGCCGGGACTGACAATCACCCTGCCCGAACCGAGCTGCGAAGAGGTGTCGCCAAGAGCCAGCGTACCCTGCAGGACATTCGTTCCGCCCGCGTAATCGTTGTCGGGGCCCCCGAGCGCATTGTAAACGAAAAGGGTTCCGGAACCGATTTTGTTCAAGGCCCCAGGTCCGGTGACCATTCCCCCAAGAGTTGTCGCACCGGCGGCGTCGAAGATACCCGCGGAGGGATTGAACGTCGCATTGATGGTGGAAATGGCGCTGTTCAGCGTCGTCGTCCCCATGAAGCGCAGGCCGTACCCGTTGCCATTGGTCGTCGTCAGGGTGTTCGACCCGAGGGTGAGCGCTCCTAATTCGATCACCCCGCTGCTGCCCGTGGTGGCATGGTCCACATTGATCGTCGCGTTTCCTTGCAAGAGGATGTCACTGTTATATTGCGCAACGCCGCTGTTATTCAGGAAACGCAGGGTCCCGCTCTGCAGGGTGATCGGTTGAGCGGTTCCGAGACTCGTGGTGCCGTTCGGCGTGACATCGACATCACCGGAAAGCGTCAGCGTTCCACTCTTCAATGTCGTCGTTCCGACAAACCCGCTGTTATTCCCGAAAACGGTCAGGGTTCCCCCTCCTGCCTTCACCATTCCCTGATTGCCCACCAATCCCGCCCCTCCTGAAACCCCGATCGTCGCGTTCGCATTGGCCACGATCACCGGTGCCGGATCTCCGTCCGCCGTCTGGAGCGTCAGGGTATTCGTGCCGGACGGCTTTACCGTGTAACCGCCGGTATTGAATGTAATGCGTCCAACCACGATCGGCGCCCCAAGCGTGACACTTCCACCACTCGTTCCCCCGAAAACGGCACTGTCGAAGTTATCATTACTCCAAGTGGTGTCAGTCGCGACACCGTCCCACCAGTTATTCGTGGTGGTATCCCAAGTCCCCGCTCCGCCGAGATTCGCCTGAGTCGCGCTATTGTTTCCCGTCGCGTTGGTATCCGGGTCCCAAAAGAGGACATTGGCGGAAATCGCCACGCCCGCGAGCAAAACGAAGGTGAGAGCAAACCACCAAAATCCCTTGCGAAGGCAGAGTGCTCCGATGGCCCGTACGGGGGTCGACTTTTTCATAAAATGGGGGCCCTCTTAGGGGTTGAACTGCTTTGTTTTGACGACGCGGAACCGGTAAATGTCCTCGAGCGAGGCATCGGGTGCGTTGATGTTCGCGTCACTGAGTTTGGTTAAGAGGCGAGGATCCGAAGGGTCGATGTAGCGTTCAATCGTCTCCGATCCTCGATATTCCCCGAGTATCTCATCGACACCTTCCCGCCATTTCGAAAAATCCGAACTAGGCCCGCCGACCTGCCGTACCGTCTGCACGCGCACGTGAACCGTGTAGGTATTCGATTTGGTCGTAATGCGCGGATACAAATCCGCGTATGGCTTCTCGCGCACGTTGTCCCCGGTCAGGGTGCGCTGCCGCCAGAAATTGATGATATCGGCTTCCCCTGAAGGACTTCCCGGCGCGTCATAGATCGTATCCGGTTCGTAGGTGGGCGCCCGGAACTTTGGAGCTATTCCCGGCCCCGTCGGGTAAAAGAACCGCTCACAAATCTGGGAGGCAGATTTGAAGAAACCCTCGTTCGGAGTGGTCTTGTAGTGACTGAAAAAGCTATCGAATGCTTTCAGAGTCTCGTCTCGATCGATTCGGAACCGTGGATTGTCGCCGGGGTTGGGAAGCGGTTTTCCGTTTGCGCCCGTCTTGTAAGTAGTCAATAGCGACGTACTGATCGCCGTGACTCGGAGCGAAGCCAATGCCGCTCTTAGCGCCGTGCTCCTCTTGATATAAGGGAAGGGCGCGATTTGGTAATTCAGGTTGACGCGACCCGCCGTGGAGAGCGGTTCACTAATCAGATACGGCTCCACAAACGGCATCGTGAACAAATCCAGCAGGAGATGATCACGCGGCGTGACCGTATTCCCGGGATGCCTCTCACCGACGGTATTTGGGCAGAATGCAAGTGTCTCCCATCCCCTGGCGGGATGCGTGTCGGTTGGGCGGGAAAGCAACGAACCGAAAAGTACCGGAGATGGCATCTGTCGATTGGGCGAGAAGTAGATATCGCCCGGCGGCTCGTAGGATTGATTGCCCGCGTAAGGGATGGGATAGATCCATTTCTGCTTCGCAGTGTCGAAATACTTAAAGATAACGTTCCCCTCATCCTGCTTGTTTGCGTAGGGACCATCCGGAAAGACCCCCAGACCGGTGTCAAAATCGCCCGCACGCCCGTCGGATCGAACGACTCCGTTCACTCCGCCATTGGGGGGATTGGCCGTCGGCGTCCCCTGCGAATAAGGCAATTCCATCGACCGGCTCGACGGAACTCGCAAGGTCGCCTGGTTAACGTGATTTCCAAATGCAGTGGTCTCGGTGAGGGTTCGGTTCTGGACCTCCGGAGGGACCGCAGTCGTCTTCGCATCGATATCCCAATAGGGCATGTTATAAACGTAGGTGTTGCCATCCGACGCCCGCAGGCCCTGGGCAAAACGGTAAGTGGAATCAAAGTAATCCGGATGCGGTTTGAATTCCGTGTTCGGGACATCTGTAGTCAGCGCGAGAAGGCGCATATCTCCCGACGTCGTCGTGCCGACAGGCGTGGTGTGATTTCCATATACCAGGCTCCGGATGACATCCCCCGGCTGGATGATCTGCCTCCAACGGTCGCCCCCATAAATGCCCGTCGTCACGTTCGGGATTGTTCGAATCCTGCAATGACCACCGGGATTCTTCCCATCAACGCCGCCCCCGAGGGGATCGGTGAAATCCAATAGATTTTGCGCGGACTCGAGCCGCCCCCCTGCATTAACCGTCGCACTCTGGGTTACCCTTGACGAATCCCCCTCTGGGCTGAGCCGGTACCATCTCCGCGGCACGGGGCCAGCTAGCCGAGGGAAAATTCAGCTTAATGTTTTGCAGAACCTGCGTCGGACCAAATTTGATGGTCAGTTGAATCTCACCGCCCCCGAAGCCGAATGTCGCCTGGTTGAACGGTACTTTCGCCGCACCGGTGGACGCAAACGCATAGTTGGTATGGTGGTTGACCAACGTATGCATGAAGCCTTCGTAGCCGCCGAAGTTTCTCCCTCCCCAAGTCGATCCGGAGACGGATTGAATCGTATTCGACAGCGTGCCGCCCGGCCAAATGCAGGCCCCATTCACACTGAATCGATCCAAACCGGTAACCTCAAAGACTTCCTTCTCGGCGTCCGCCGTCGGCGAGACAATCGGCGCATAACCCTGCATCGGGTGAAAGGTGGAGAAGAGCAGAAAAGCCCGGACGTAGCGGTCGGTAATCTTGTGCTCACGATCGGCCGGCATCACTTCCCCTTGAAAAACGCCGGCACGGAATGACCGCGCCATCCACATTCTTCGCCCCCGCGGCTTCCACGCCAGAGCAATAGAACACCAGCGATGCTTCCGAAATCGTTGCCGCCCGCCCGAACCCGCCGATCTTCTTTCCGGTCCCGAAAACATCCGCGCGTGAGGGCGCGACGACACCCGCTTTCGCATATTGATACGACGTCATCCCGGTCGTCGTGTCCCGCAAATTGGCGATGCGTATGTAATCGAAGATCTCTCCTAGAATCATGTCGCGGTTGTCCGTCCCATACTTCGACTCGAAGTTTCCGCCGAAGCCAGGGATGGGCCGGCTCGTCAACTGCCGGAGATACTTCATCAACGCGACATTCTGGCTGTAAGCCGTCTGCTGGATGTCGTTTGTCGTGCTCAACGCCCCGGAGCTGGCCAATGAGCGGGTGAAGATGAATTTCTTGGCTCCGATCGTGGAACAGAACGCGATCGCGCGGTCAAATCCGTTCCGTCCGGTAGCTTCGTCCGCGGATTGATTCACCGGCCAAATAGTGACTCGAGGAAGACCGAACAAGTTCAGGTCGGGAGACCGGCTGTACGGCGTCAGGAAGAACTTCGTCTTTTCCAGAATATCCGGGGTAATCGCCCCATCGGTACCGACGTATTTGTCATTCGTCTCCCGCTGTCCTCCATTGACCGGAGATTCAGAAAATAACAGTTCGTCCAGCGAGGCGTAGAGACGCTCCGGCTTCAATTGCAGCTCAACCGCCGTCGCGACGTCTGTTCTCACCGTGCCTCCCAGGGAGCCTCCACCATTAATCCGCGGCACCAGTTTGTAGATCTGCTCTGAAGTCAGCAGATTGCCCAAAACCGCGCCCAGCGAGGTCGTGGCGGGATGTCCGGGATAACGCTGATATTCTTTTTGGAACGGTTGCGCCGCGGCCAACCCACCGGCGCCCACGCCGGGAATTAGCGCACCATTATTCGGATTGGTCTGACCAATGTCGAAATTGGTGTAGAACCGGGGCGTGTCCCAAAATGAGCCGGCATAACTGTCGAGTGTGTAGCCGTCTGTGAAACCGGTCTTACTTTGCTTTCCGTAACCACCGGCCGTGTTGACGTTGACCTTCGAGCTGTCATCATCCGCCCAGAAGGCGATCCGCCCCACGATCGGATTGTCCTTGGTCGGGAGGAGGGCCTTTGACCCCGCGCCGCTCCAGGAACAGCCGGCACCTCCACCGGACGGCGTGTAATTGGCGTCCGGCGTGGTCAGCGTCCCATCCCGAAGGACATAGATCCATCGGGTAGGCATCGGAACCCGCCAACTATCGCTACCTCCCCCCGCCACTACTTTGTCGATGTCCGCCGTGAAATCGAATCCCTCGACCAAGGGAATTCCATTAACCGATTCTTTCGCCCGAGGATCAACGATGGGAAAAACGGGACTCAGCGCTCCTCCAGTTCCAGCCGTGTTAACCAGAACCGGACTATTGAGATCCGTGAAAATCGCGGGATACTTGTCCCAGTCAACCGGAGTGTCGCTTCTGCTTCCATCGGGGTCTGCCTGGTACGAAGGTCCGACCGATTCCGGGTCAAAAGTGACAAGCTGCGTCTTCCCAACGACCATATTTCGCGCGGAGTAGAGTTTAAAAAACGCGTTGGCTTTCGGCGACGCCCCTCCTCCGTCGCTAAAAGTCCGAATCATTCCAGGTTGCGAAGCCCAAGCCGCGCCCGGTTGCACAGTCGCCTCCCGAATCTGGCTCATCACGAGATTGACCGCGGTCTCGGCCAATTGCCGCGTGGAAGCCTGGCTCGCAAAGGTACGCGAAGCCCGCGTTTCCGTGCTGATGCTGCTAAAGAAAGCGATCGCCAGAACAGACAATAGAGTTAGAAACCCTAGAACGATGACCAACGCGACCGCGCGGAGATTTTTCGAAGCTTTCATAATCATTTGGTCTGCGCTACACTCCATTTCGCCCCGCGGATCAGGACATTAGTGGTAAAAATTCGATAAGTGACCTTCGCGTTTACCAACCGCTGCTCCATCGTTTTGATGTCGCTATCATACTGCGTCTGCTGGTTCGACCGGGTCCCCGGTGCACAGGCGACTTGAAAAAGCCCATCCGTAAATTGATGGAAGTTCCCGCTCGCGCCCCGATCCTCTATTCGTGCCGCGGATTGCTCGTCGATCGCTACCAAAGTGACTTGGACGATCGGGGGCAATTGATTCTTTGGATTGATGGTCGCCGCATCCGTCGGATCATTTGGGTTAGTTACCTTCGCGCCCTCATTGAGGATGATAGGAGAAGTAGCTGACCCAAACCTTGCGGACTTAAAGGAAAGAAGCGACGAATCATAGGTGTAATTCGGGGAGAGAGGTGACCGCCCGAGATCGCGGCGGGCGTTGGAATCCATCGCGGATAATTTCGGCCAGATGATCAGCCCCACGATATTTTCGGCGATCGACCGTACCGGCCTGGAGGAACCTTCCAGAGCCGT
The DNA here is from genome assembly GCF_000173075.1 of Chthoniobacter flavus Ellin428. GTDB lineage: Bacteria > Verrucomicrobiota > Verrucomicrobiia > Chthoniobacterales > Chthoniobacteraceae > Chthoniobacter > Chthoniobacter flavus. The sequence goes on along the minus strand of NZ_ABVL01000032.1, from coordinate 17,960 downwards.
CCGAAACCAGCGTAGTTGATCTCCGGTCACCGGGCTCGGAGCGCCCTTTGGATCCAGGTCGTAGACGGACATCGCCTCCGCCGGTTGCATCAACTCCATCAATCGCCCCCGGCGACGGATCGGCACCCGGCCTTGGAGAAAGCTTGGCCGCAACAGCGTGTCGTCGCCCTCTTCCACGAAATAGCCCCAGGTATTCAAGAGGTTCTTCATCGAACCCAATCCCGCGCGGTCCTCTACCACTCCAAGTGGCGCCTGAAAAAACACCCCGTGAGTAAATCGATTGCTATCGGGTGCGAGTTTGGCGATCGAACCCGAGATAAAGCGCAGTTGGGATTGCCGGAGGAAATCCTTGGGCGCCTGCCGTCCTCCGATATTGACGTAATAGAGATCCCAATAGGTGTTCAACGTCGCCTGGCTAAGCTTCCGCGTCATCGACTCGAACCCGTCCCGTGCTGCCTGAAACGCTTCTACTTTACTCGATGCATAACGCCACGTCTGGGAAAACTGGTTCACCATCGTGGTCAGAATAACCATCAACAACGAAATGATGGCCGTGGAGACCATGAGTTCGACCAGTGTAAAGGCGAGATATGCACCGCCGAGTTTGCGCTTCGACGTCTTCATTGGTTTCGGGCGATTTGAGCGGAGTAGGTGAGAAAACTGACACCCGGTGTTTGCGTGAATAACTGCCGATTCGGCTCGTTTGCATCGTCGTTGCCGGCGGTGCTAATCTTGATCGCGCGGTTGCTGGGATTTCTCGCTACCTGAACGGTGAGCGTCGCGAGTTCCTTTCCGCCGCCGATCCCCGCCAATGTCTCCGGCACCGGGCTCTGCGGCATGACTCGAACCAGAACATGATATACGACTCGCGACTTTTCGTCGTCTGAGAGTGAGCCCGGATTGAGACGGGCCGTCTCCGATAGCGGGACTACTTCCTCTCCTCGCTCGTCGAAGTATCGAAATTCGGGTTGAGCGACCCTTGGCGCCCTGAAAGCGAAGTAGTTGTCATTCGACTGTTCACTCGGCACGTCCGCCTTATCGATCAACGTGTCGAAATCGGTTTGTTGGGCGTCCGCGATGACTCGGTGCGCAATCTCGGCCGAGACAGTATTGTCGATCGTCTGGCGAAACTGGCTCATCCCGGCGGGCAACAAGCCCAGAATCGCGACGAAGGCGAAGGCGACGATCCCTACCGCAAGAACGACCTCCACCAGCGAGAATCCGGATTGCGCAGAGCGGGAGTGTCTGGAGACACTACGATTGGTTGCGACTTTCATAATGTTCTGGGGTTGTTTCCGAGCGGTGCTGACTCGGTTCGTTCGTAAATTCGCTTTCCCGCCTTACCCTTTCCTTTCCGCAACATTACCGGATGGTAATACCAATCGGGGCGTTCTTCGGAAGCCTGCGCGCGCATAATGCCACCCCGCATGGCGATAAACTGGACATCCCCTAATGCTTCGATTGAGGGCATTCGATGTTCAGCGGCAGGCTGGCTTCGAGATGATCGTCGAGGTACAGCTCCATTCCATATTCCCCCTCGTCTCCCAAGCACAGGTCTTGCAACTTAACGAGAATGTTAGTCACATCGGAGGAATTTCCGTTACTCGCACCGACGACAAAGTCGCCACACAGTTCCTCCAATATTGGACGTCCATCTGCATCGATCAATCGAATGACGCAGCGATGGACGCCCTCTTCGTCCGACCAATATCTCAAGCGTATCGCCACAGTGAGTAGCGGAAGCACGACTGGCAAAGCCGCAACTCGAATGGTTTCAAACGTTCCGAGCAGATTCAGTCTTCCATCAAATTCCTGGGCGGTTTCACACAGGACGAACACTTCGATCCTCAAGGAGGTATTTTCCCGATCCGGGCTCAACAACATCGTGTTTGGTTTTCTCATGACGACTGGAGATCCATCACCTCAGAATGAATTTTCCGTTCTGAGGGACGCCGGCACTATAAGTGCCCCATCCTTGCCGCACCCTTGCCGCCGGATTACGAAAGAGTAAGGTCCCGCTCCAGCGCCTCGGTTTTGGGAATCGGGAAGATAACGGTAAAAGTAGACCCTTGATCGGGCATACTCTCCGCCTCAACGGCCCCTCCGGCGGCCTCCACAGCCGCTTTGACAAAACTCAGACCGAGACCGAGTCCTTGTTTGGACCGGCTACGATCGCCGCGGAACAACCTTTCCCAAATCTTCGGCAAATCCTCGGGAGAAATTCCGAATCCAGAATCGTGCACCGAAAGCCAGACGAACCTTTCGTCGGTTCGCCCCTCGATCTGTACCGACCCGCCTTTCGGAGTGTATTTAAGGGCGTTGTCGACGAGGTTGGCCAGCACTCGCAAAAGAAGCAGCGAATCTCCTCGGACGATACAATCATCCCAGACATCCTGAGTTAGGGCGATTTCCTGCTCCTCAGCGACCTCCGAATAGAGATCACGAACATAAGTCGCCGTCCCCACCAGGCTGACCAACTTAACCGGTGTCTTGGTGAGACCGGCCTCGGCCTCCGCGATATCCATCAAGGTATTCAGAATCTCGAGCATATGATCCGACTCCTCGAGGCATCCGATCAACGCCTCATGCAGAGCGACCACATCACCGGTCTCTTCGAGGCAAGTCTGTGCCCGATTCCGCATGCGAGTCATTGGCGTCCGAAGGTCGTGAGCCACATTGTCCAGCGACTCGCGCATGGTCTTGAGGAGACGCTCGATTCGACCCATGGTCGCGTTGAAAACTCGCGACAACTCATCCAATTCATCGCCGGTTCCACTTTCCGGCGTGCGCATGGAAAACCTCGCCGTCTCCTCGATTTCCCGGACGGTGCGAGTGAGAGACCGAAGAGGGCGTAGTGCTCTCCTGGCAAGGAGCGCTCCACCGGCGAAACTGATGGGCATGGATATCGTCAACATGACCAGCATGACGAGGCGGTATTGTGCCAAAAGCGCGAAGGCCTCCTCGGTCGATTTCCCAACCTGGATCAGCGTGCCATCCGGCAAACGCGCCGTCGCCACGAGAAGCGCATAGCCTTCCGGTGAAGGTAGCGAGGTCCACTGCAGTTCGGCCGCATCGTAAGGCCGCTCGCGCAGCTGATTCGGCCCGAACTCAGACCAATCGTCTGCATCCCTTTCGAAAAGCGACTGGTTATCCTTCGACGCCACTCTCAAATAGTACGCCTCTTCCGCACGCCCCTTCCGCAATGAGGCCAGATCGACGACACCAGCGAGACCCGAATGCTTGTAGACCGACGAATACTGCTTCAGGCGAAACAGCACATCGCCACGATCCTGTCCCTCCACACGGCTGCGTAGCGCGAAATAGCTCAACACCAAAACCGCAGATAGGATGACGAAAACCAACATGGAGTGCCAGACTGCCAGGCGTACATCCAGGCGTCGCCAGGGCCGGCTATTCCGGGCGGAAGACATAACCGATCCCACGCAGGGTATGAATCAATTTGGTATCGAAACCCCGGTCCAATTTGTTGCGGAGTCGGCAAACCAGAACGTCCACGACGTTGGTTTGCGGGTCGAAACTATAGTCCCACAGACGCTCCAACAACTGCATCTTCGTCAAAGCACGGCCGCGATTACGAACGAGCAATTCGAGCAACGCAAATTCCCGGGGCTGCAGGTCAATTCGCCGCCCCTCACGTTTTGCGATATGGGCCAGAAGATCGATCTCCACTCCAGCGGACTCGAGTCGTTCCACCTCCGCCTCCCGACTCACCCGCCGGACGATCGCTTCCACACGCGCCAGCAACTCCGATATCGCGAAGGGCTTTTGCAGGTAATCATCCGCCCCGCTCCTTAAGCAGCGCACCTTGTCCTCCACGGAGTGCTTTGCGCTCAAGACGACGATGGCGACCGGCGTTTTTCCTTTCCGAATCCGTTCGATCAAACTGAGGCCATCCATTTTGGGCAGCATCAGATCGATCACTGCCGCGTCGAATGGCGCGGTCTGCAGTTTCTGCAGCCCGTCCTCCCCATCCGAGGAGATTTCCGCCAAATAGCCGTTTTGCTTGAACCCCTTCGCAACAAACGAAGCAATTCGGCTATCGTCTTCGACTACGAGGATACGCATGTTGTAGAAGAGACTCACGCGCGCTGGTCTGGCAAGTCGTTCACCCTAACTTATTCAGAGCATTTCCGCCTCCGCGCCAGGTCGCGAATTTCCTGACTAGGTGTCACGATTTTGGCCAGGCGCTAATATTTCTCGATCGGTTGGGGCAAACGGGCCCGAGCCACTCGGGTTCAAAATTTACCAGCCGTCATTCTCGATGCGTTCGCCGGACCGCATGGGAGGTGAACAACCGCGCTACGCCGCTTTAGAACGCCACGCGAAAGCCGCCCGTGATGCTGGTCGACTGGTAATTCTTCCGTCCAACTTCGCCGTCGTAGTAGAAGTAGGTCGACATCCGGTCGTTGAACTGGATGGCGAAGCCGGCGCCGAGCAGCGCGCTGTCGCGGCCAAGTTGGGGGCCGTTGACAAGGAAGGAGTTGCCGGTCCCGCCGCCGAAGCTGGAATTGAGGGCGTAAGCAGAGTCGCCATACTCGTGCTGCCAGGCGGCGCGGAGCTCCGGCTTGATCAGGACGCCGCCGACTTTCCAATCGTAGCTGGCCTTGAAACCGAGCGCGGTGCGCAGGGATTCGCCTTTGCCGCCGTGGATATTCAACGGAGCAAGCGAGCCGTGCTCGGTGAATTCGTTGGTGCCGATATAGGTGTAATTGAAACTGGCGGCGGGGCCAAAAGTCAGGCCGCCTTTATTGAAATCGTAGCCGGCGCCGAAGAGCGCATTGAGTTCGCCACCCGCCGTGTCGCCGCGGGCTTCACCCTGCAGGGCATTGCGGCGGGTGTCGTAGCTGTTGTAACCGCCGAAGGCTGCCAGGTCGGCATAGAAGCCCCTGGCCGGACTGGGCGTCGGGGCGGGAGCCTCTGGCGAGGAGTCTTTCGACATCATCGGCGCCGCGGTCGTCTGCTCGTTTGGGAAGAACGTGGCGTAGATACCGATCTTACCGCCATTGACCCACACACGACCGCGATCGGCGAGGTCTGCGCTGGTGCCGGTATAGCCGGCAGCCAGGCCGATGGCGAAGGTGGAAGTGACCTTGTAATCCATGCCGAGGGTGAAGCCGCCGCTGCTCAAGTCATAACCACGAGCGTTGTCGGTATTGCCCACGCTGACCCATTCACCAGTGCCGGAGAGGAAGGCGCCCCAGCGGTTCCCGGCGGGGGCGACGACGTCCCTACTGTCCTTTTGGTCGGCTACGTCCTTTTCATCATCGGAAGGACCGGTAGGGTTGAAAGAGCCTAAAGGACCAGCGGAACCGAAGGTGCCGCTGTAGCTCGGACCGGCACCGTTGACGGCGAGCCCCGCGGCACTGAAGCCGCTGGAGCCGCTGGAGCCGCTACGGATATCATCATTGCGGCGCTGGATGTTTTGCGACTGCACGCCGGCCAGGGAGGTGCCGATAGTGAAGATGGAGGTCAGTTCCTCCGGAGCAATCTTGTCGAAGTCACCAGGCAGCCCGGTGAGTTTGCGGTAGTCGAGATAGTCGATGAGCGAGTTCGCCCTCCTGGCGTTCACCACATTGTCCAGCGCTTTTGCCACGGAGCGTTGGTTGGAAGTGAGTCCCGAATTCTGCGCGAACGTCTCGAAGGAACCCTGCACGGCTTCCAGCGCGACACTGTTTTTTCGATAGACCACCGTGGGCTCGAGAATGGTGTCGCTGGTGAAATCATTCTCCACCGTGGCAAACCTGCCGTTCACGCCTTCGTTGGCCGTCAGGAAGGTGACCGGCTTGTTGCGCTTCAGCTTGAAATGATTGACTCGCACGAGTTGCAACGCGCCGTCGAGTTTCGCGGTGCCGTCCACGCTCAGCAAATCGTGCTGGTTAAGATCGCGCCCACCGATTTCGATCTTTAGAAGACCAGCAGCGGTCTGCGTGTAGTTGCCAGTCACGTGAATGTGTCCCGGCGAGTGACCAGGGCTGACGATTCCGGCATTGAAAAGGTTGCCAAGGATGTTTCCGTTTCCGCCGAGAAAACCCTTGGGGAGCACATTCAGTTGATTGACGTCCAGCGTGGCGTTCTCGAGATCGATGCTCGAATTGCCGACGAGGTTCACCGGGCCGGTGGTCACGTGCAGCGTATTGAAGATCTTCAGCGAACTGTCGGGAAAGAAGGTGAGCGTGTTGACCGTATTGCTCTCCGTCGGGCCGCCCGTCGTGACCGGCCCATTGACGATAAAATCGGCAAAGGTCGGAACTCCTACCGGTGCGCTATTTTGGAGCAGGGGCCCGGTCATCGTAACGCCCGTGACGGTGAACTGCACGTTGGTGGGATTGAGCAAAAATGTCCCCTGGACGAGAAAGTTGGAATTCAGGGCAAATGCACTGAAGTCGCTGACGACAAAGTTCGTTGGGTTGACGAAATTGACGAGGGTGTAGGTGGTTCGCTGCAGGCCTGTGGGGTCGATTTCGAAGGCTCCCCCGCTACCGGCATTGACGAAGGAGGAAGCAGAATTGATCACGTCGCCAGCCGCCGGCTCGAGGCTGATTCTGCCCCCGCTCCAAAGCAGCGAATCGACGTTCAGGGGCCCTTTCACCTGCAACCTGCCGCCCTGGATCTGGACCGAGCCAGCCCCCAAGGCGGAGATGTTCTGCGTGCGTAACGTCCCATTCTTGAGGACAGTGCCGTTGCCGTAAGTATTGGCCCCCGTCACCGTGAGCGTGGTTCCGACGCCCTCCTTGTCCAACTCGAGGTCGCCGGTAATCAGGCCGCCAAAGGTGCTGTTCGTGGTCGTGCTGCTCACCGTGAAAATGGCGCCGCCAAAGGTCGACTCAATGATATTGCTGGCGCCGCCGGCGTTCCCAGCAGCGACAGAGATGCTGTTGACGGTCTGCGCGGTCCCGAAGATATCCACGTCGCCAGCGAGCGCGGAGTTGGCGGTCCCGAGGATCAAGTCCGTCGTCGCCGGCAATGCGCCGCTGGTCAGCGCAGTGAGGCGTCCCTGCGCCACCGTCGTGCTGCCGGTGTAGGTATTGACCGCTTCCAAAACAATGCCTCCCTCGGTGCCGTTAAACGTGCTGGGCGCGGCATTCACCACGATCCCGCCGTTGCCCTGAATGACGGCGTTTACGATCAGATCCCGAACCTGAACATTTTGACCGGCGATATTGAAGGTCCGCGTGGCATTTCCCAGATCCACCGCCCCGCCACCGATTCCATCCTGGATAATGGGCGCAAAATTATTGCCCGGCTTGAAGACCGAGTCGATGACGTTGACGTCGCCGGCCAAAGTCAGCACGCCGCCATTCACATCCACCGTCGATTGACCGAGCCCGATTTCCGCCACGAGGGTGAGGCCGCTGACGGTGAGACGATGCCCGTTCAAATCGAGAACGGCGTTGCCGGTGCCGGTAGGCGCGTTGACGGTGCTCGCGCTTCCTGCGGGCACCGCATTATCGGCGCCCAGCTTCAGCGTGCCGTCCTGAATCTGCGTCGCACCGGTGTAGTTGTTCCCACTGTTGCTGAGAGTCAGCAGGCCCGCGCCGGCTTTGATCAGGCCATTGTTGCCACCGAGCACCCCGGCGATCGTGGCCACCCCGGTGCCGTCTACGGTGATCGTATCCGAAGCGCCGCCGAGCGTGAGGTTGGAATTAATCGTCAGGTTCGAACCACTGTTCACGGTGATTCCGGTGCCGGCATCGCCCGCGATGGTCAGGGTGAAGGGACCGCCCGCGCCACTACTGATGGTTACCGGATTCGGATCACTGACCGTCAGGCGATGGATGGTGAAATTCGCTCCCAGCGTTGTGTTTTGGTTGACTGCACCAGCGGCGGAGAAGGTTACATTGATAGGGGCGCCGGGAATCAAGCCGGCGTCGATCGTGCCAGCCGCCGCGGTCGCCCAGTTCGTATTGCCGGCATTGCTCGTCGTCCAGGTGCCATCCTGATCACCCGTCCAGAACGCCGATGGTGGAGGAGCGACCCGCAATTCAAAGGCGTTGATGATCGCCTCGCCTGCGGAGTTGAAGACGATCGCCTGACTGGTGCTGTCGGCGACAAATGTGCCGATGGCAAACTGGCCGATGCCACCGACCGCATTCGTTTTGTTGGAATCCAGCGTCACCGTGTTTCCGGCGGTTGCCGTGGTCAGATCGTTGGCAAAGCTGGAACTGGAGATATTGGCCCACCACTCGAATTGGTAAGTCTGGCCGACGGAAAGCCCGCTCATGGTAAGCGTGAAAGGAGTGGCGACAGGGACCGCCCCTCCCTCACTCTGGAGGAGGGCCTGATAGGATGCGGACAGCCCGGTAAATGGCGCACTACCCGAGCCTGCGGCATTGCTCGCGCCGACGATGGCGCCGGAGGAGAGACTGAAATTTCCCTGCGCACCGCCGGTGCTGCCCGCGTTCAAGACAAACTCGGTGAAGGTGACGCCATTGACGGTCGGGCTGCCGGCGTCGGCGGCACCCACATTGAAGGCCCCGACCAACGCGCCGCCGGTGCTCACCTCAGAATCTCCTGAAATACTCGTTGCCGCCCCCCAAGTAATGCTCGCCGCGGGTGCGACTGCGGGAAGCCAAAATGCGATCCCGATCAGAAAGGCGGCAATGCTCTGCGCGAGTGCCTGAGGGCGCCGGAGGGGAGCGGTCGCGACGACCGGAGATTCGGCGAATCGTGCGTCAAACAGGCGGCTGGCGCTGAAGGGACGGCACACGGATTTGTTGCGGGTAGGATGATTCAATTTGTCGAGTTGGTTGGTGATGGATCGGGCGACAGAACCGGGGAGCCACACGCCTTGAGAGTGCGACGGTTCCTCCACGTCTGAGCCTTCGTCGCGCGATCAACGCGATCCTTACAAAAAGCTTCCGAAATTATGCCGTTTGGTTTTGGCCCCTGTTCTGCAATGAACGCCACGGCTTCACGGCTCCCGCGTTGGCCGGCCCATTTCGTCGTTTTAATGCATTGCCAGTAGTGTTAGCCGTGAGAGCCTGCGTCTCATGTCAACGCGCACTAATCGAGTCGAAGTAGCATCGAGCCCCGCTCCCGTTGCGGAGAGCGAACTCGCCGCACGGCTCGTCGAAAACAGCCCTGATTGCATCAAGGTGCTCGATCTCGAAGGGCGCTTACTTTCCATGAATGCCGGTGGAATGAAATTGCTGGAGATTTGCGATCTCCAGTCATTCATCGGCGCATCGTGGATCGATTTTTGGCAGGGCGCGGATCGCGAAGCGGCGGAAGCGGCGGTGAGCAAGGCACGCGAGGGCAGCGTCGGCAAATTTGTCGGCTACTTTCCGACTAGGCAGAGCCGCACGCCAAAATGGTTCGATGTGGTGGTCAGCCCAATTGCCGATGAATCGGGCAAACCCGAAAGACTGCTGGCATCCTCCCGTGATGTGACCACTTACAAGCGAGCCGACCGCGCTCTGCGGGCGCTGGCCGAAGGCACCGCCAGCGCCACGGGCGACGAGTTCTTCCGCTCCCTCGCACGCTACGCAGCGCAAGCGCTCGGTGCTCGCTACGCCTTCGCCGCAGAAACGTTGAGCGAACTCGAATCACAATCGCTCGCCTATTGGGAGGGGTCCGACTTTGGGGCAGGCTTCACCTACCGCTTTCCCGGCACCCCGTGCCAACGGGTCGCGGCCGGTCACGTGTGCATGACCACCTCCGGTCTGGCCGCAAAATTTCCCGAGGACGTCTGGTTGCAGCAGATTGGGGCGGAAAGTTACGTCGGGGTGCCCATGCGCAACGCCAGCGGCCGCACGATTGGTCACATCGCTGTTCTCCACACCCAGCCGATGGAGCCGACCGAGGAGGACATTGCGACGTTGAAGATTTTCGCGGCCCGCGGCTGCGCGGAACTGGAGCGAAAACAGGCCGACGACCGTTTGCGGCAGGCACACGCCGAACTTCGGCGCACCCACATCGAGACGGAAGCGCTGCTCAACATTACCCGAGCCATCGGACATCACCTGCAACGCGACGTCCTTTTCGGCGCGCTCGCGGAATGCCTGCAAACGGCCGTGCCTACGGACTGTTTTGGCATCGCCCTGCCGGTGGCGGGAGCTCGCATTCAAGCCCACATCCTGAACCAGAAGAACATTCGGTCGGAAGGTGCGCCGCCCACTTTACATGAGGCGAAAGGCTCAGCGGCGGAGTGGGTGATGAAGAATCGCGAGTGGTATGTGGCCGCGACGCGGCGGGAGGTTTCCGAACGTTTTCCGAAAACTTCCGAGATGATGCAGCGGGAGCAAATGGAATCCGCCTGCGTCCTGCCACTGGTGGCCGGCGACCGCGTGCGCGGGGCCCTCTTTTTCCTGGCCGCGGGAAAGGAATCGTATGCCGCACTCCAACACGCTTTCATGAACCAAGTGGCCAGCGCGGTGGCGGTGGCGCTGGACGATTGTCTCGTGCAGGAGGAAATGCGCCGCCTTGGCGAGGAACTCGCGGCGCAGAAGATCGCCCGGCTGGAGCAGCAGAAGGAAGAGGTCACCCACGAACTCGAGGAAACGAGCAAGGCACTCGACGCGAGCGAGGAACGCTTTCGCGACTTGTTCGACGAGGCGCCGATCGCCTACGTCCATGAAGAACTTGATTCTCATTTCATCCGCGCGAATCGCGCCGCGATACGGATTCTGGGAATTAAACCCGAAGACGTGCCGCACACTTATGGCAAGACCTTCGCGCCTGATACGCCGGACGCGCAGCGCAGAATGCGCGAGGCATTTGAGTCCATCGGCCGCGGGACGGACACGAGCGGTGTGGTCCTGGAAATGCGGCGGAAGGACAACGGCAAGCCGTTTTGGATCCAATGGTGGTCACGGCCTGATCCCAGCGGAAAATATACGCGCACGATGTTTCTCGATATCACCGATCGGGTGCTGATGGAGCAGGACAAAGCACGGCTCGAAGCGCAGAACACTTACCTCCAGGAGGAAATCCGCAGTCAGCACAACTTCGTGGAGATCGTCGGCAACAGCCCGTCGCTGCTCCAGGTTCTCCGGCAAGTCGACCGGGTTGCCTCGACGGATTCCACCGTGCTCATTTGCGGTGAGACTGGCACAGGCAAGGAACTGATCGCCCGCGCCATTCATGATCGCAGCCCCCGGCGCGAACGGCCACTGGTCAAGGTGAACTGCGGTGCGATCAGCACGGGCTTGGTGGAGAGTGAACTTTTTGGTCACGTCAAGGGGGCCTTCACGGGCGCGATCGCCAATCGGGAAGGACGTTTTGAACTCGCCGATGGCGGCACTATTTTCCTCGACGAAGTGGGAGAACTGCCGCCGGAGACGCAGGTGAAATTGCTGCGGGTGTTGCAAGAGCAGGAATTCGAACCGATTGGCAGCACGAAGACCGTGAAAGTCGACGTGCGGGTCATTGCCGCGACGAATCGCGACCTCGAAACCATGGTGCGCGAAGGGAAATTCCGCAGCGATCTGTTTTACCGTCTGAACGTCGTTCCCCTGACAATGCCGCCACTGCGCCAGCGCGCGAACGACATCCCGTTACTGACGATGTTCTTCCTCGAAAAATTTGCCCGCAAGCTGGGAAAATCGCTAGGCCAGATTGCCGAAGAAACCATGGCTCGGTTGTGTCAGTATCCGTGGCCGGGGAACATTCGCGAATTGCAAAATGTAATCGAGCGGGCCGTGGTTTTATCGACCGGATCGCTACTCACCGTGGAAAAGGGAGCATTGCCCGGCGCAACTGGCGTAATGGCGCAAGGGCCTGGCTGGACACCGGAACGAGCGATGATCGATGCGGCGGAGCCGTTGTCGACGCCATTGGGGGCGACGTCAGGGAATGCGTTGGAAGACGTGGAGCGGCAACATATCGCATCTGTGCTCCAGCAGACCAACTGGCGCATCGAGGGAGCGAATGGCGCGGCCAAAATCCTGAATCTCCAGCCAAGCACTCTGCGCAGCCGGATGCAAAAGCTCGGTATCGTGCGTCCGGCCAGGTAGGATAAGCGGGAAGCCACGAAATCGCGCGGGTGAGCCACGAAAGCTCGTGGCCACGGAGTTCGTGGGTCGAACAGCAGGGATCCTCTTCCAGGCGGAAAATCGGAAATTTTCCGGAGTAAACGCGGACCTTTCGCCGATCGAATCGGTTCGTGGCACGTCGGTTGCGAATAGCGCGGCTCGCAACGCAAACCGAATTCTCATGCTCCGAATTTCTGCCATTTCCGAAAGCGAAACCGCAACCACTCTGCGCCTGGAAGGTCATCTGGCCGGACCGTGGATTGTCGAGTTTCGTGATGCTTGCGAGCGGTCGCTCGCTACCGGCCGCAGGGTGACGATTGACCTCGCCGGGGTCTCCCTCATCGAGCGTTCCGGATTCGATTTATTGGTCTCTCTTTCCCGCCGCGCAGTGGCGCTCGTGCACTGCTCGCCTTTCCAGGAGGAGCAGTTGCATCGGGCCTTCGAGACCAGTTCCGAAACCACCGCCCCCCATGAACCAGCCTGAACTCGTGACCACGGCGCCATCCCCAGTGCTACCCCAAGCCGATCCCGATTGTTGGGTCGACGCACATGGAGATTGCCTCTATCGCTTCGCGCTCCTCCGCGTGCGCAAAGAAGAGGTCGCAGAAGATCTCGTGCAGGAAACACTGCTTGTGGCTGTTCGGACGCATGAAAAATTCGGCGGGCGGTCAAGCGAACGCAGTTGGCTCGTGGGCATTTTGAAGAACAAGATTTGCGACCACTTCCGCAAGCTGGGACGCGAGACCAACTTCACGGATTTGGAATTTTTTGGCGACGCACATTCAGACCGCTTCGACGGTGAGAATTACTGGATACACGAACGCGGCCCCTCCGAGTGGAAGCCCGAAGGTGAAGAAGCGATGAAGCGCGCCGAATTCTGGCAGGCGCTGGAAGCGGGACTCGCCCGCCTTCCCGAGCGCATCGCGGCGGTGTTCACCATGCGGGAAATTGACGATATTCCGAGCAAGGAAATCTGCGTCACGCTCAAGATCAGCGAGGCAAATCTTTGGGTCATGTTGCATCGGGCGCGCATGGCACTGCGGGAACATCTGGAAACGAGCTTTTTCCAAGGACAGGGAGTCGCGCGGCTATGATCGAGACGACGAATTGGCGGAGATCCCCCCTTTCGCGAAGAAAGAGTGTAAGTTTTTTGCTTCCCGTGCCACTAATTTGGCGATGTCTTCCGCACCTGCCGACCACCAGCCTTCTTTCTGGCTCAGCGCGAGAATTGCCGGGGTGGTCTGGCGTGTCACCCCGGATTGTCGGGAGGTAACTCGGCTCACTTCGGAAGATCGCGATCGCGAACTGCCATTCACCACCCGCACCCAGTTGGGTCTGCACCGCTGGTTCTGCAAGGACTGTGCACGCTATGCGGCCCAATTGGATTTGATCCGCGATGCCGCGCAGCGTCTGCCGGAACACCTGGCTAAATCGAAACAGCCAGTCCTGGCAGGCGACGCAAGGTCGCGCTTGAAGCAAGCGCTCCGCGAACGGATTCGCGAATAACTTCCAAAATCCAAAAGGTATCGATGCCGCTGTCAGGAAACGCGGCAGGAGATCGACGAATCGGGCATGATTCGCGCACCTGGCAACCATTGGCCCGGGCATGCTGCTCCGATTCCGATGCGCGGAAAGAAAACTCACAAACGCGTGTAAGGAACGCGCGCCGCTGACGACAAACTGCGCATGAAATTCACGCCCGTCACCGCATACACTTCACTGATCCGGCTCTGTTCTTCGCTTCAACCTGCGCTGCTGTTCGCGCTGCGGATCTACTGGGGCTGGTCGTTCTTCCAGACCGGGAAGGGCAAACTCATGAACCTCGACCAGACAACGGAATTCTTCGCCACGCTTCACATTCCGTTTCCTGGAATCAATGCCTCGCTCGCGGGCGCCACGGAATGCTTTGGTGGACTGCTCTTGCTGGTTGGCCTGGCGTCGCGCCTCGCCGCGCTCCCGCTCGTCGCCACGATGATCGTCGCCTATTTGACGGCCGAGATCGAGGTCGTGGAAAACATCTTCAACGATCCCGACAAGTTCACCGCGGCGGACCCGTTTCTGTTTCTATTAGCGACGGTTATCGTCCTGGTTTTCGGACCCGGCGCGCTCTCTCTCGATCGCTTGATCATCCGCCTCCGTCACAAGAGATCGGCGGCTTCAATGGCCGTTCCCGTCACCGCGCCGACCCCGGCCTGAAACGCACCCATTTTGCGTTCCTGAACGCGGAAATCCCCGCGCACAGGGAACGCGAATAACAAAACAAAAAACAAACACACATAACCACGATCATGAAAAATCAATCCACCAGCAAAGCGCTGCTCGCCGGCGCCGCCATCGCGGGCCTTCTCTCCGGAGGCTTCACCGCCCAACTTCACGCCGCAACCACGACGGTCAAGAGCGGCGCGCCCAATGCCGGCGTCCTCGCCGATGATAAGAAGGGCGAGACGCACGACTGCTCGGGGAAGAATGGCTGTAAAGGCAAGGGCGGCTGCAAGACCGGCGACAACGGCTGCGCCGGCAAGAATTCCTGCAAGGGCAAGGGCGGTTGCGCCATGAAAGATGGCAAGCCCGTCCACGGCAAGTAAGAGCCGGCGAGCAAATCTCTCCGGGGCTCCGGTCGCGATCTCTGGCCGGGGCCCCGCATCTCCCAACTGCAGCTTCCGAATGGCGATTGCCGATTGCCGATTGAATCGCGACTCACACTCACCCCAAGTCAGCAATCGCCAATCGAAAATCGACAACCCCTTTTTCATGCCCGCCAACCGCTTCAACGCGTTCACCGAATACGGCATCGGCATCGGCCTGCGTATTCCACACTACGGCCAGATCCTCGAAAAGAAACCGGTCGTCGATTGGTTCGAGATCATCTCGGAGAATTACCTGGTCGATGGTGGGCGCGCGCTCCATGTGCTCGACCAGATCCTCGAGCAGTATCGCGTCATTCAGCACGGCGTTTCCATGTATTTCGGCAATGCCGCGCGGCCCAACCGCGGCCACCTGCGCAAACTCAAGGGGCTCGTCAAACGCACCGGCACACCCTGGCTGAGCGATCACCTCTGTTGGGGTAGCGTGGGCGGACGCTTTACCCACGACCTTCTCCCGATGCCTTACACTTGGGAAGCCGTGGAATGGACCGCGCGCAACATCCGCGAAGTCCAGGACACCGTGGGCATCCCTGTCGCCGTCGAGAATGTCAGCAGCTACGCCGAGTTCCATGCCTCGGAAATGACCGAGTGGGAATTTCTTGGCGAAGTGGTCGAGCGGGCCGATTGCGGCATTCTCCTCGACGTCAACAACATCTACGTCTCCTCGAAAAACCACGACTTCGATCCTTACGTCTACCTCGACGCGGTGCCTGTCGAACGCGTGGCGCAGATCGACATCGCCGGCCACACCCAATACGAGCGCTACCTTCTCGACACGCACGATCATCCGGTGCTCGACCCGGTGTGGAAAATCTACGCCCATGCCATCGGTCGCATCGGCCGGACGGCCACGCTGCTGGAATGGGACGACCGCATCCCCAGCTTCGACGAAGTCCATGCCGAAGCGCTCAAGGCCAACCGCTACCTGCCCCATGCCAATACCATCGCGGCGTAGCCGGCACACTCGCGCGCGCAATCCTGCTCAGCCAAAGCTCGGCGACATTCAGCGTGCCATCGCAGGAGCACTCGTTCGTTCGCTCAATTCCGACGAGCGCATGCGGCCCGCGAACGCCGGGATAGCCGAGCGCTTCATCAAACCCAATGATCGCCTGAGCGCTTTCGAGCGACTCCAAATCTACAACCAACAATACTGGTGGCGGCTGCTCGGCGCCCTCGGCGAAGATTTTCGTGGCCTGCGCGCGGTCCTGGGCGAAGGCAAATTCGAAAAGCTCGCCGTCGCTTACCTCGAAGCCTGCGGATCGCATTCCTGGACTTTGCGCGATCTCGGCTCCCGTCTCGTCGCATTTCTGGCAGAGCGCCCGGAATACACCTGCCCCCGGACGGACCTCGCCCTCGACGTGGCTCGAGTGGAATGGGCGCGCGTCCTTGCGTTCGACGATCCGGAAAAGCCGACGCCCAAGGCGGAGCAGATTGCCCAAACGCCTCCCGATCGCCTGCGACTCCAACTCCAACCGTATCTTAATCTGCTGGAGCTTGGTCATCCCGTCGATGAACTCATGCGTAAGCTCAAACGAACCGGAGCCGTTGCAGTCAGCAATGCGGTGTCGATCGCTGCCCCCCGGCAGCGCGAGACAGTGAGCATCCGCCGAAGTCGCGCGCCCATTCATCTCGCGGTTCACCGGGCCAACTTCTCCGTCTACTACCAACGTCTCGATCCCGAAGCGTTCCGACTCCTCCAGGCGCTACGCTCGGGCGCAACACTGGCGGACGCCTGCGCGACGGCCTTCGCCGAAAACAAAAAACCGCCCGAGCAAATCGCCACCGATATCAAGGAATGGTTTGCCCGCTGGATGGAGTTCGGCTGGTTCAGCCGGTAATCGTGCAGCACACTCTCTTGGATTCACCCCAAGCCAAGAGCGCTCTTCTTACCACCATCGCCTATTCAAGCAGAGGTTAGCTCACAATTTGTGGCCAGCACGGTTGCTGCCATCGCGGCGGTGCCGAGGACTGGCGGTGGCAATTTGTTCACAAGGCAAGATCCCCGAGCCCCGATAGTCACCCAGCCTCCATCGATGCGTTAAAGCTTAAGCAGCGGTAGCCCCGTTTTGGGATCAGTCTCGCGCTGAAGGTGTGCAGGCGACTCAATCAACACCAACTCGAGGGTCGGACGAACGTGCGCTTCCAAAAGATGGCCTCCATGAGCGGTTCCGTCACGTTTGCCCAGAACAACGTGGGCATGGATTTTTCGTTCCGTTCCCGCGAATGCCACATTTCCGATGAGCGAAAGAACCTCGACCTGATCAGCTATGGGCAGATGCTTGTAATCGCGCCGCTCCAAATCGAAGTATCCCAGGGTTACGTTGGCAAAAGCGCCGATTCCACTGAAATGACTGCTCTGAATTTTTTGCTCTTCGGCAAACGTCAGGAGATTGCTCACCACTTCGTCTCCTTCGTCGAAAACCAATGCAAAAGTCCTTTCGGGATCGGTCTGTAAAAGTCTTGCTCTCATGGTCAGACTGATTCGTCGTCCGCGAGTGAATTGCGCGGGCTTCCTTTTCCCGTAAAGCCGCATCGATCGAAGGAGGGCTCTCGAAAATCCATGCCGGTATGGACCAATGAACTCACGGCCTTGCTCATGCTGCTGAGCCCCGCCGAAATACGCTAAAGACTAGACGTGGAATCCCCCGCCAAGCCGTCCAAGCCAACTCGCAGGCGCTTGATTGTCTTTCCGAGTCCTCCCGAATCGTCCCAAAATTCTCAACCGGGTTACTTTTGAGCACTATTCTTCCATCCGTAAGCGCCAAACCGTGCCAGTGGACCTGGGTGTGATTGAAAGTGGTGCCAGCTGGTTGGGCATCCTGACAATGATGTGTACTTTTGCGTGCAGGTGCTTAAATGTGATCGTCCATGCAAACAACTCATGGCCAGTCGTCCGATCCCCAGCGGGAGAAACAATTGTTGGAGAAACTGCGCAGTCACCCTGAATTGCTGGAGCGATTTGAAGCGATTCTGGACCTGACGGAATCCCCGAGCGGCACGGCGGACCAGATTGAGGAGTGGTTGGTCGCCGAAGTGCGGCGCTTGGGGAACAAGGCGATGCAGGCTTGGGCGCAGAGCGCCGAAGAGCAAGCGGCGGAGGATCTTCGGCAAAAGACGCCAAGGGCGAGAGTGCGAAAAAAAAGACCCTGAGTTGGTGGTGCAGCTTTGGAGCGGTCTGCCTGCAGGAGCGGATTTGGCAGGCTCCAGGGCAGAGCTATCTGCGACCCTTTTTGGGCCGGACGGCCATCACGGCCCGTGGCAAGTCCCGACGTTTACAGCGGGTCTTGAGCGATTTTGGCGCGGAGCATTCCTTTCGGCAATG
>NZ_ABVL01000033.1 GCF_000173075.1 Chthoniobacter flavus Ellin428 | reverse complement strand
CGCGCTCAACGTGGACGAAAGTTTCCTGCCGACCGGATCAGGGACGGGCCCTGCTGGCTCGACGGTGGACACGGAAGCGTTTGCCGGGGCGTTCACCCACGTGAACGGAGCGGATGGAGCAAGCGTCAGCTATGGGCTGTCGGTCAGTGCGAGTGGAGTGGACAGCGGGTTGATTGACTCGTTGACCGGCAATCATGTGTTCCTGTTCCTGGAGAGCGGTGCAGTGGTGGCGCGCGAAGGGACGACCTCGGCGACGGCGACGACGGGACCGGTTGAGTTTACCTTGTCGGTGGATGGATCGGGCAACGTGACGGCGACGCTGGATCGCTCGGTACATCAAGGTTCGGCGGACTCGCCGGTCGATAGCAACGAAGCGGTCTCGCTGACTTCCGGATTGGTCACCTTGACGGCAACGATTACCGATGCGGACGGTGATCATCAAGCAGCGAGCATCGATCTCGGCTCGCATGTGAGCATCCATGACGATGGTCCGAGCATCACGGCGGTGGGGACGGCGACGGCGCTGAACGTCGACGAGAGCTTCCTGCCGACGGGATCGGGGACGGGCCCTACGGGTTCGACGGTGGACACGGAGGCATTTGCCGGGGCATTCACCCACGTGAACGGAGCGGATGGTGCGAGTATCAGCTATGGGCTGTCGGTCAGTGCGAGTGGAGTAGACAGCGGATTGATCGACTCGCTGACGGGCAATCACGTCTTTCTGTTCCTGGAGAGCGGTGCGGTGGTGGCGCGTGAAGGCACCACTTCGGCAACCGCGGCGACGGGACCGATCGAGTTCACGCTGTCGGTGGATGGATCGGGCAACGTGACCGCGACCCTGGATCGTTCTGTACATCAAAGTTCGGCGGATTCGCCGGTGGATAGCAACGAAGCGGTGTCGCTGACCTCCGGGTTGGTCACCTTGACGGCAACGATCACCGATGCGGACGGTGATCATCAGGCGGCGAGCATCGATTTGGGCTCGCATGTGAGCATCCATGACGATGGCCCGAGCATCACGGCGGTGGGGACAGCGACGGCGCTCAATGTGGACGAAAGCTTCCTGCCAACGGGATCGGGGACGGGCCCTGCGGGCTCGACGGTGGACACGGAAGCTTTTGCCGGAGCGTTCACCCATTTGAACGGAGCCGATGGAGCGAGCGTCAGCTATGGGTTGTCAGTTAGCGCGAGTGGAGTAGACAGCGGGCTGGTCGACTCGTTGACGGGCAATCATGTCTTCCTGTTCCTGGAGAGTGGCGCGGTGGTGGCGCGCGAAGGCACGACCTCGGTAACCGCGGCGACGGGGCCGGTCGAGTTCACCTTGTCGGTGGATGGATCTGGCAACGTGACCGCGACCCTGGACCGCTCGGTGCACCAGAGTTCGGCGGACTCGCCAGTCGATAGCAACGAAGCAGTCTCGCTGACTTCTGGATTGGTCGCCTTGACGGCGACAATCACCGATGCAGACGGTGATCATCAAGCGGCGAGCATCGATCTGGGTTCGCATGTGAGCATCCATGACGACGGTCCGAGCATCACGGCCGTGGGGACTGCCACCGCGCTCAATGTCGACGAAAGCTTCCTGCCGACGGGATCGGGGACGGGCCCTACGGGTTCGACGGTGGACACGGAAGCGTTTGCCGGCGCGTTCACCCATGTGAACGGAGCGGATGGAGCGAGCATCAGCTATGGGCTGTCGGTCAGCGCGAGTGGAGTGGACAGCGGGTTGATTGACTCGTTGACCGGCAATCATGTGTTCCTGTTCCTGGAGAGCGGTGCAGTGGTGGCCCGCGAGGGGGCGACCTCGGTCGCGGCAGCGACCGGTTCGATCGAATTCACCTTGTCGGTGGATGGATCGGGTAATGTGACGGCAACGCTGGATCGCTCCGTGCATCAAAATTCGCCGGACTCTCAGGTGGACGCGAATGAAGCAGTCTCGCTGACCTCGGGTTTGGTCACCTTGACGGCGACGATCACCGATGGGGATGGCGATCATCAAGCGGCGAGCATCGATCTCGGCTCGCATGTGAGCATCCATGACGATGGCCCGACGATCACGGCGATCCAGAATCTCATCATGCCGAACATCGACAATACCGTGGACCACGGGACGTGGGTCCCGGTGTTCGGCGCCGACGGTCCCAGTGCGACGAGTGCGGTGAGTGTGTTGATGGGCACGCCGCCGGCGGGAACCACTTACACAGTGACCGACACCCTGACCAATGTCAGCGGTCACGAGCTGTTTGAGGTCGACGTGAGCAGTTCGACTTTGTCGTACACCTTCTACGAGTACTCCGACTACAATACGCTGACCAACAACGGCGAGATGTTCGCCTTTACTGATCTGGCTCACACCACGTCGTTTTTCGAACTCCTGGCCAACACCGGTGGAACCTACAGTTTCCATCTGGATACGAATAGTCTGCAGTCCTCGACGACGATCAGCCTTACCGGTGGAGCGCACAGCGGCACCGGCGACTTCCTGACGTTTGTTGGGACCACTTCGACGTTTGCCAACGGGAACGATCCGACGACGGGTTACGACATCCTGGTCGACGGATGGAACACCGCCGATACCAATCCGAATGACCACACCGTGCACGTCAATAACAACGGCGGGGGCATCGATAGTGCAATCTCAATACCAACTTCACCACGATGTTCCGGTTCCAGGATCACGTGACCAACCTGGCCAATCCGCAAACGATCTTCGAGTTGGGTGTTGGGAAGGGGGGAAACTCCACCTTCGAGCATTTCACCATCACGCTCAAGGATGCCTCAGGCAACACGATCGGGACGGAAGACGCTTTACTGGCGGATGGCACGCAGGTCGTCGTCAGCCAGCAGGAGTGGGGCAAGGTAGCGGATGGATATACCCAGACATCCGGCACATTTGGCGCCTTCACGGAGGTGGATGTCGAGAACGTGGCCAGCGCTTCCAATCAGGATCCGAAGGTTGTGCTCACCGGCTTCAGCGCCAGCGAGCATGTTGTCGTCGGCGATACCCAGTTGAACTTCGGTCTCGGGATCACCGATGGGGATGGCGATACCTTCACCAGCACGAATCCGCTGGACGTCTCGCTGGTCGGCACGCACACCGGCGCCGGTTATCAACTGACCGGCACGGCCATTGGGCGATGCCTTGCGGCCAGCGCCGGTGCCGACACGATCGTCGGCAATTCCACCAACGACACGGTCGACTACAGCAACTCCACCGCGGGCGTCACGGTGAACCTCACGGTGAATCCGCAAGTCTCCGGTGGCTACGCCTCGGGTGACACGCTGACGGGCATCGATAACATCCTCGGTTCCACCTTCAACGATACGCTGACCGGGAGCTCGGGTGCGAATATCCTCATCGGCGGTCAAGGTAATGACACCCTGAGCGGCGGCGGAGGAAACGACACCTTCAAGTGGATGTCAGGGGACGGCGGCACGACTGCTACCCCAGCCGTGGATACAGTCTCCGACTTCAGCAACGTGGCCGGCAACACGGATCGGATCGACCTGAGCAGTCTGTTGATCGGGGAAACCCATCCCATCGACAACAGCTCCGCGGGCAATCTGGCCGACTATCTCCACTTTTCCTTCAGCGGCGGGAACACCATCCTGGAGATCAGCACCACGGGCGCGTTCGCCGTGAGTACGGAGACCAACGTGACGGCCCTTGGAGCGGGCTTCGACCAGGAGATCATCTTCAATGGAGTCAATCTGGTGGGAGCCAGCACCGATCAGAATACGATCATCACCAATCTGCTCAGCTCGGGCAGATTGCTCACCGATGCCTCGGCGACGCCGGTGGTCCTCGACCTCGATCACAACGGCCTGCAATTTGTCTCCCTGCAGGATTCCAACGCGAGCTTCGACTACAATGGTGACGGAACGCTGGTGCATACGGCGTGGGTGGGTGGAAATGATGGCATCCTGGCCTACGACCCCAATGGGAGTGGGGCCGCGAATAATGGCCTCGTCATCTCCTTCACCCACTACGCGCCGGGCACCAGTACCGACATGCAGGCACTCGAAGCGGCGTTCGATACGAACCATGACGGCGTGCTGAATGCGCAGGATGCGCACTTCAACCAATTCGGCGTGTGGGTCGATGCCAATGGCAACGGTGTCGTCGATCCCGGTGAGTTCCACACGCTCGCGCAAATGGGGATCGCGAGCATCAATCTCACGAGCAATGGCCAGAGCTACCTGGCCGCAAATGGCGATGTGCTCGTCAGCGGTGAATCGAGCTATACCATGGCGGATGGCAGCCATGGCATCGCGGGTGACGTCGCCTTCGCCACGAATCCCTACTATCCGACCTCGACGATCACCACCGCCTCGACCACGTCGACGGTCGTAACCGCGCCCATCGTTCTCGACCTGGATCATTCCGGGCTGCAATTCATCAGCCTGCAAAACTCGCAGGCGCACTTCGATAGCACCGGAACCGGCACCTCGCTGCATACGGCGTGGGTCGGGCCGCACAATGGGATCCTGGCCTTCGACGCCAACGGCGATGGTGCCGTGAACAACGGCCTCGAAACCACCTTCACCCACTATGCGCCGAACGCGCACAGCAATCTCGAAGCGCTGGCCATGGCGTTTGATAGCAATCACGACGGCGTGCTCGACGCGAAGGATGCCATGTTCGCCAAGTTCGGCGTGTGGACGGATGCGAACAGCAACGGGGTGAGTGATCCCGGTGAATTCCACACGCTGACGCAGTTGGGCATCACGAGCATCAACCTGACGAATGTGAGCCAGGCGTCGTATACCGCGGCGAATGGGGACGCGCTCATCGTCGGACAGACTACGTTCACGAGTGCCGATGGCACCTTGGGGCTGGCTGGCGATGTCCTGCTGGCCACCAGCACCAATGGCCAGACGGCGAGCACCGCGTCGGCCTCGGTATCGTCGCAGGTCACGTCGACCAGTTCGGTGCCGTTGGATGAAATCCTCACTCCGGCGGACAACCTGGATGCGATGCTCCAAAAGGCGACCACGCAGAATTCGACGACCGCCGCGAGTACCCAGAACGGCAGTTCCACCAGCAACACCACCGCGGTGAACGATGTTGCCACCGGTGCGACGGCGACGACGACCGCGGCCAGCACCTCGAGCACCACGACCGCCAGCACGACCACGGCGGCGGCGACGGGTTCGGCGGCCGCCGATACTGCGACCACTCCGACGAGCAACCAGCCCGCGAGCGAAACCCAGACGGCGACCAACTCGACGGCGACCTCGACGGCGCCGAGTGATCACACATCATCGTCGCACGACGGTGCGGTGGCCTCGGTTCCGTCCAATGTGGCGCCGACCGAAGACGCCCACCACCACGCCGCCGCAGCGGCAGCCTAAAGCCGCGGCGAGCGCGGCCGCGGCGCAGAAATTTTAAAATGAATACAGAAGCGATCCCACCGGATCGTGTCGCGGAGGTACCCGGGCACGA
Source organism: Chthoniobacter flavus Ellin428 (assembly GCF_000173075.1). Classification (GTDB taxonomy): domain Bacteria; phylum Verrucomicrobiota; class Verrucomicrobiia; order Chthoniobacterales; family Chthoniobacteraceae; genus Chthoniobacter; species Chthoniobacter flavus. The sequence goes on along the minus strand of NZ_ABVL01000033.1, from coordinate 53,762 downwards.
TCCTTTGTTGGAGTGTTTGGAACAGGTAGCGAAGTTCCACAGTATGGAAGTCAACCGGGAGGCAATCCTTTCCGGGTTACCTTTGGTGGGCGGGCGGTTGAATCCGGCCTTGCTCCTCCGCGCAGCGCACCGTGCCGGGTTCCGGGCACAGATGGTGGAGAGGTCGATCCGGCGATTGCCGCGCTCGGTGCTGCCGGCGATCGTACTGCTGGATCAGAACCGGGCAGGGGTGCTCTTGCCCGGCAAGGCCGGCGCCGTGGAATTGCATGTTCCCGGCGCGGGAAGCACGGAACCCACGGAGCGGACGTGGAAACGCGCCTACAGCGGCTTCGCCGTGCTGCTCCAGCCGCACGCCTCGGATGCGGAAGAAATCCGGCCGGGGGCGAAGTGGTGGTTCTGGCAGACGATGTGGCGGTTCCGCGCTTACTATGTGCAACTCATGCCGGCGGCGTTTCTGCTCAGTGTCCTGGGGATGGTGATGCCGATATTCACGTTGCTGGTGTACGATCGCGTCGTTCCCCACGACGCCTCTGAAACTCTTTGGGTCCTGGCGTTGGGGATTTCGGCGGTATTTGTCTTCGACTACCTGCTGCGATTGCTGCGTGGCTCCGTCCTCTCCCGGGCCGGACGCGAGGTGGACATGGTCCTGGCCAGTGCTTTGTATGAGCAATTGGTGTCGCTGGAGATGCAAGCCCGGCCCTCATCTCCCAGCGTGCTCGCGGCGCGGATCAAGGCCTACGAAATCCTGCGCGATTTCTTCATGTCCGCGACCATGCTGGCCATCGTGGATTTGCCGTTTTGTCTGCTCATGATGGCGGCGCTCTTTTACATCGCCGGGCCGATTGCCTGGATAGTCGTGGCGAGTGCGATCGGCGCCGTGCTCATGGGCTTCCTCTTTCAGATGCCCCTGCGCCGCTCGGTCGTTCAATCGTCGGAAGCGGGACTCGAGCGGCAGGCGATGGTTTCCGAAACCGTGAACGCGCTGGAGTCCGTGAAAGGGGCGAACGCCGAAGGCGCGCTGCAGCATCGGTTTGAGGGGATTGTCGGAGCCGCCGCGGAAAAGGATGTGGGGATGCACTGGTATTCGCTGCTTGGTAACTCGACCACCACGACGATCATTAACATGACCAACGTTGCGGTCGTAGTCGCGGGGGTTTATCGAGTGCACGCGGGGGAAATGACCATGGGAGGCATGATCGCCAGCCTGATGTTGAGTTCGCGAACGATGATGCCGATCGCCATGATCGCGGGGATGATGACGCGGCTGCAGCAGGCGCTACAGGCCCTGCAGAGCTTGAATACGGTGATGGCCTTGCCGCGGGAAACGGGCGGCCACCGGAAATTCGTGCAGCGCAGCAGTTTCGATTTCAACTATGCGCTGGATAACGTCACCGTGCGCTACCCGGGGCAGATGATCCCGGCGCTGAACGGAGTATCGCTCCGCATCAATCAAGGACAGAGAATCGGGTTGGTGGGCCGTATGGGTTCGGGAAAGAGCACGGTGCTGCGGCTGTTGGCGAAACTCTATTCGCCGACGGATGGGAAGATCCTTCTCGATGGCGTGGATTTGGCGCAGTACCACCCGGCAGTGGTGCGTCACGATATCGGATACCTCGCGCAGGATGCCGCGGTTCTCAGCGGCACGATCCGTGAGAATGTCGCGCTCGGGGAACGCGGGGTCACTGATGAGGAGATTTTGCGGGCGATCCGGTTGGCGGGTCTCGAGGATTTTGTGAAGCGGAACCCGAAGGGAATTCATGCGCCGGTCGGCGAGCAGGGGACCATGCTTTCCGGTGGCCAGCGGCGGGCGTTGGTGCTGGCGCGTGCGTTCCTGCGGTTGCCGAGATTGCTGCTGTTGGATGAGCCGATTTCCAACATGGATCCACAATCCGAAAAGGAGTTCATTCACGCGCTCAAAAACTATCTCGAGCAGGATCCGCGGCGCACGCTGATCGTCGTGACCCACCAGTCTTCCATGCTCCAATTGGCCGAGCACATGATCGTGCTCAATGAAGGGCGGGTTTTCATGTCGGGCGAGAAAAGCGAAGTGCTGGCGAAACTGGCCGGCACCGCCCATCCCCATCCCAATCCCAATTCCTCGGTTCACACGGAGCCGACGGTGGCGGCGCCTCCGCCGGCGCGTTCCACGTTGCGCGTCCACCAGGCGGCGCCCCCGAAAATCACCACCCGGCGATAGAACTGAAGAGCTATGGAAACTGTCTCTCCGAAATCACCGTCCAAAGAAGAAGTCCCGGCATCGTGGGAGCGCTCCGCGCTGCAAGAACTCGCGCGCCCGGCTCGCGTGGGGGAAAACGATGAGCTCAGTGGGGAGGACCTCTCCTATGTGAAAGACGCGCGGTTCCTCATTCGCCGCCGCGTGGCGGGCGGTTTCCGGGGCTGGCTGCCGTGGCTGTGCCTGGCGCTCGTCGGCGGCTTGGTTTGGTGGGCGTCCTGGGCGGAAATCGAAGAGGTGACCCGCGGGGTCGGCAAGGTGATTCCCTCTCAGTCCGTGCAGTTGATCCAAAGCCTGGAAGGAGGGCTCGTGGAGGAGATTTACGTGAAGGAGGGGCAGGTCGTGGAAAAGGACCAGCCATTGCTGCGGATCCGCGATGCGATCTTCGCCTCCAGCTACAACGAAAACCTCGCGAAGCGCGATACGCTGGAGGCACGCCTCTGCCGGCTGGCTGCGGAGTCACAAGGCTTCACTGAACTTACGTTCCCGGACAGCGTCCGGCCGGATCTGGCCGAGTTGGAACGCAAACTCTACGAAAAGCGCAAACAGGATTACGTGACGACCAAGCAGTCGCTCGAGGCGCGACTCAAGCTCGCCCGAGAGGAGGAGAGGTTGCTAAAGGATGGGACGAAGTCGCGGGCAGTTTCGGCGGTCGAATTGATCCGGGCCTCGCAGGAGGTGCAGCAGCTCGACGGTCAGTCGCAGACACTCGATACCAGCACGCAGCGCGATGCGATGGAGCATTACCACCAGGACAAGGCGGACCTGGATTCGCTGGTGCAAGCGCTGAAGCGGGACAAGGATCGTCTGGATCGAACCCTGATCCGCGCCCCCGTGCGAGGCACGGTGAACAAGATCTATATCAACACGGTCGGTCGCGTCATCGGGAGTGCCGTCGATATCATGGATATCGTTCCGACCGACGACACGCTGTTGATTGAAGCCAATGTGCGCCCGGCGGACATCGCCTTCATTCGCCCCGGTCAGCCGGCCATGGTGAAATTTACGGCCTACGATTTTGCGATCTATGGCGGGCTCAAAGGAACGCTGGAACGGATCAGCGTGGACACGATCAGCGCGGATAAGAATCGCACCAAGAGCGATAACAAGAACGAGAACCGCGACGAGAGCTTCTACCAGATCAAAGTACGCACGGCGAAGAACTCATTAGGTAAGGACCGCCAGGGCAAGGAGCTCGAGATTATCCCCGGCATGGTGGCCGAGGTGGATGTCCTCACGGGGAAAAAGACGGTTCTCACCTATTTGCTCAAGCCGATCAACCGCGCGAAAATGCGGGCGTTCCGGGAGCGTTAGGCTCGATCCCTTCCGTTTGAATTACTTCGTGCTGACCGCCGTGATCGAAGCGGGATGAGCCTGGATGGGCGCCTTTTGCGAATCCGCCGCCATCGCGCCCACCGTTGCATTGGCGGGCATGCCCGGAATCTGCGAAGCATAAGCGCCCAGCTCACCCAGGAAGGTGTGGTTGCCAAAGGCCACGTTGGCCCGCTGTTGCGAAACGGCGATGATGCAGCCCACGAGCTCCCAGCGGTGTTGCTCCAGATTGTAGGCAAACGCCGCGCCGCCGGAGTCCCCGTCGGCCGCCTGGCCGGCGAAGAAGGTGCGGTCGAACTGAGTGGTGAAGCAATGGGTTAAAAGAGCCTTGCCGGTTTCGACGGGCTGATCGAGCTCCTGGCTGGCGCGATTGAGGCCCCAAGCCGTATTGCGACGCGGTTCGATGCGATAGCCCAGAACGCCGAAGGCTTTGCCATTGATCGAAAAGGTCATCGGTTGCTCGCTCTGGGTGTAGCCATTGCCGAGCAAGAGAACCGGGCTGTCCGCCTGATGGGAGGCACCGAGGACGATCCGGCCGAGCTTGGCTAGACTGGACGAGGCCGGCACATGAACCCGGAAAAGAGCGAGATCACTTCGGCTCCCGTCGCTGTTCTTCAGCACCGTCCAACTCGCGTAGTCAGGCTCATAGTGGGTGCCGTCACCCAGGCAGAAGGGATAGCAACCGACATGAGTGCTGGTCAGGACGAAGCCGTCGCCCAGATAAACGCCGCTGCCCATACCGACCGTGCCCACGTGTTTCCAGTAAGGGAAAGCGCCCACGCTGGCCAATTCAGAACTAATGACGCGGTTCAAACCCTCCGCCTGCCGCTCGACATGGCCGCTCTTCGCCGCTTGCGAACTGGGCAAATTGTTTACCATCCCGAAGCTCGTCGAGCCCACGTTGAGCGCAATAATAATAACGGCTATGGATCGCACGGTAAGTTTGAAAAGTTGCATCAATTTTAGGAAATGCTGTCCGAGCAATAGGCATTAACTGTGCCACATTCCCGGACGAAAAGCGGTGCCTCGTTTCGCACAGACTTCCCCTTCCGTCAACGAAGAGGGGAAAATTATTTTAGCGCCATTTCTATAGGGTAGAACCCCAATTTCGGCGGCGTTTGAAAATAATTTCTCTGACAACACTGATACCGGCGCAGCGTAGTCATACGTCTGTGATTTGGATTATCTTTCCTAATGATTAGGATAAAACAATGATTAGGCGTTTTCCCATGCATCGCAGCCCAGAAGGAAGCGGCTCCCCCTAATCCCTGACCTGAGCCGCGAATACGGGTGCCTCCGCATTTCGGCCTGCTATTGCTGCGAACGGTCCGCGGGTCAGCGCCGTTGTCGTTTCTGCTTCGCCTGATTGCATTAGGTTGTTGTTTACGAATTTCGAAGGAGCGCAACGGCAGACGCGTCCCGGAGGGACGCCATAAATTAGCCGGTGGCGTAAGCCACCGGATCTCGAACCAAATGGCCTTCGCCCCGGAGGGTCGGCGGAATGGGCGCGAGCTGAACCGTTTGCGTACTTTCGTTGCGCCACCCCTGCCGGGGTGGAGAAGAGGGGCGACGGTTCCGGTGGCTTATGCCACCGGCTAATTTATGATGCCCCTCCGGGGTATGTCCCGCCGCCGGCACAGCGGCACACTGCGAATTCGTAAACGGAACCTAGAATGTTAGTGGGCGGTCACCCGCTTTCGGTGCGTTGCCCGGCTGCTGCGGAAGCTAGCTAATTCTAACCGTGAGAAAGACACCGTTCCGCGCATCGCCCCGGCATAACTTTGCGGGTGAGCCCTCAGCGAATCCATACACTGGCCCGGTGTGGTTTGCCTTGCAACCAGTTGTGGGACTGAGACTGAAATAAATAGCTTTACAAAAGGTAGATATGTGCCACGGCATCCGCTGCCACGAAGACGGACCCTGCCGAAATGTAGACTATCGTATATTAAATGCTTGCCGGACGTCAGGGATTTGCATGATCCTAGTGTCATGCAAAGGAACCTGTGTGTAATGTGGGCGGTCTCTGTCGCATGTCTGTCGACACCTGTCGTCGCTCAAACAACCCTCAACGAGGGCAATTATTCAGTCCCTGGCTCATGACCCCGTGATCGATAAAGTTCACGCGGATGTCACAGAAGCCCAGGGATTCGCTAAGACGGTGAAAGCGGACCTGTTACCCCAGCTTTCGATCGAAGGCCGGTTTGGTGCGGCGATGCATGACCAGGTGGCGGCGGGTGCCGAAGGCGATACCCTCATGAACCGACGAGGTTCCGTTTTAGGGAGGCAGCACCTTTGGGATGGTGGATACTTCTGGAACCGTTGGCAGGACGCCAAACAGCGGGTGGTGGCCAAAGAGTTGCTGGACAAGGCCCAGCGGGAGAGCACGGCGATCGGGATCGTCGAGGCTTATCTGGATGTGGTTCGCGCGCGGAAGCAGATCGAACTCGCGAAGCAAAGTGTGGCGGCGCACCAGAAGGTGCTGGACCTGGCTAAAAAGCGGGCGGAGGCGGCGGGCAACCAGGCCGACATCGAGCTGTCCTCAGCGCGCTACAATCTGGCCCGCACGCTCGTCCTCGAGCGCGAACTGGCGTTGCATCAGGCTGAAGCCGCTTTCACCCGGTGGGTGGGACACAATCCGCCGGCGCACTTGTCCATGCCGGACGTGCCGGAGGTGAACTCCCTCCGGGAAATCGATCCCACGCAGAACTTCCACTATCTTGCGACGCTGAAGCAACGCGAAGCCGCGGAGCTGGAGAAAAAGGCGCTGCTCAAGAAATACTACCCGCGGTTTTACCTCGAGGGCGCGGCGGGCCTTGGACAGGACGTCTACGGAACCAAGGGAAGAGACAACGATGCGAGCATCCTCATCGTTGGCAGTTGGGACATCCTCGATGGAGGAAAACGGAAAGGCGAAGTCCAGCAAGCCACGGCGGATATCGATCGGCAGATTGCCATCATCGAAGAAACGCTGGTCCTCCTCAACCAGGACATCAATGCGCGGTGGCAGGATTATCGGAGCATCGATCAGCGGCTCAAATTGATTCGCGACTACGCCAACAGCCTGGACAAGACCGTGAAGCTGTATCAGGAGCAGTTCGACCTCGGCTCGCGACCGCTTTTGAGCCTGCTCGATATTCAGAATGAAGTGATCTCCGCGTCCATTCGCATCGAAGACGAAGTGCACGATCGTGCGCTTCTCTCCTATCGTTTGCTCTTTTTCGGTGGCCGTTTGATCCGTGACACCGTCGGCGCCGCTTACCTCGAGCCCGCTTCGACCAGGCGAGGAAAGGGGAAGGAGATGATTTCCAAGAATGTGGTGCCGACCCGGAATGCTTCCACGGAAGCCTCGGGTAGCACGCCGGGAATTGGATCCAAGCAGCAGGGACCGAAGCCCGTCGTCGTCTTCCGGACGACGACCAACGTCCAGCTTGTCTTTACCGAGGATTCGGCTGGTGGTGGGGCGTTGCTGGATACGGATCCTGTGGACTAAGTGCGGTGTGCCCGCGCTGGGTGAAAACCCCAGCGAGAACGTAATGATCAGAGAAAAAGTCCACATCAACCCGGCCGATCCGACCAGCTCCGAACTCGATGTAGCACGAACCGGTTTCCTGGTGAGTCACCGGAACCTCCTCGTTTCGGCAAGCGCGCAATCAGGGCGGCGGCGACGGCCCGCGCGGCACCCCCGGCGAAGACGCCGGCCTTCGGCGTGCCTTGTCGGGCGCAATCACCGAAGGCGTAAAGCCTCTTGTCAATGCAGGCGAACTGGTGAGCAGGCAGCGCCGTTTTCATGAAGGCGACATCGTTTCGCGACTCGTGGGTGAGGGGCGGTCCGATTGATATCGGAAGTGGTTCCAAATGGCGGCTTAAATTTTCCCAAAAAAAAGGTTGCCGGACCCAACCGAGTGAGGCATTCATACCGCCCCTTCGCAACCCGGAAAGTCCTGAGTAGCTCAGTGGTAGAGCGATCGGCTGTTAACCGATTGGTCGTAGGTTCGAATCCTACCTCAGGAGCCACCGGATGAGCTTGCCTCAAAACCGCCGGAGGCGCTTACCGGATGAACCTACGGGACCGTGGGGTTAATCCTACCTCAGGAGCCATGCGGATGAGCTTGCCGCCCAACCGCCGGAGGCGCTTACCGGATGAACCTACGGGACCGTGGGGTTAATCCTACCTCAGGAGCCATGCGGATGAGCTTGCCGCCCAACCGCCGGAGGCGCTCACTGGATGAACCTACGGGATCGTGGGGTTAATCCTACCTCAGGAGCCATGCGAAGCGATGGCGGATGAGCTTGCCCCAAGGCCGCCGGAGGCGCTCCCCGGATGGACCTATGGGATCGCGGGGTCAATCCTACCTCAGGAGCCATGCGAAGCGATGGCGGATGAGCTTGCCTCAAAACCGCTGGAGGCGCTCACTGTAACGCCCGAGGCAGTCAGCGACTGCGGAGGGACGGCAGGGCTGCTGCGTGGTGGGTTCTGAGGGAAACACTGGCATGACGTCCTGGAGGAGTTCGCAGCGCTTCGTTGGGCGCTATTCGGGAAGATTCCGCCATATGATCACTGAGTCTCCCTGTTCGCTTTCTATTGTAATCTTCCGGGCGCGTGTCTCGCCCGTGCTACGGACGTAAAACAAGCTCGTATCTGCCGCTCTGAAAACCTGAACGCCAGGGCCATGCGCGGTAAGGATCGCCTGAATCTGATCCGCGTCCTTCTCGCGGATTTCGGGTTGGCCGTCGATCACGCGCATATCGACTCTGCTAAGGCCGGGAATTTCTGGTAGATAAACCCCGGACGCTGTGAGAAATGCCTGACCCGAAATATCGAAGTGTTCAGTCCGATATTCTGACTCGAAGTGATAAACGCCCTCCTTCTTGGCGTCTGGATAGAAAAACCCATCCGTAACGGTGGTAGAAATGGCACCCAGGGATTTTGGGCCGGATAGCGCTTCCGATCTTTGGGCGTCGTTGCTGTTGGCTGCGCTTTCACAAGTCTCTTTTCAGCCAGAGCAGTTCTCGCCACATCACCTGGATCGCCACCCAATAGGTGTTCTCCTATTCAACCAAGAGGGCAGATCGCAGCGTCGCACCCGTGGGCGCGCAAGCAAAGCCCCCGAAAAGGGGCCAGAAACAGCCTGCAAACCGAGACGAATCGGGTTGAACTATTAACTCGATACCAGAGAATCATCCCGGTCCAACCCTTCGAACCCATGAACAACAGTCCGTTTGGGAAATCCGCATTTAAAGAAAGTCTCCCCAAGGTTTTTCCTTTCATGGCCCGAACTCCCAATAGCCAGGGGTTGGTCTTTCGGGCAGCCCGATTCTTTGGGGCAATTCTGTTCCTCGGTTTTTCCGGTCTGGCGGCGGATACTCCGAACAATCTCATTAGCAACGGCGGCTTCGAGGCGGGGATGCAAATCTGGAGGGGCGACGGTAAGATCGTCCTTTTGCCGGACGGTAATCGCGTTTGCGAGATCGAAGCTTCGAAAAGCCGGATGAAGGACCTCAAGCAGGAATTCCATTTGCGCCAGCTTCAGCAGGTAGAGGTGGTCTTTCGCGCACGTGCGATCAACTACACGGGGCCGGGCCTGCGCATCTCGATGCACCAACATGGTGGCGGCTCCATTATCTGGAATCGGGACCTGCCAGCGGATGGAAGTTGGCGAAGCTACCGCATCCTCTATACTCGGGCGACGGCAACCAACGACCTCCGGGAATTGAACATCGCGACGCTGCTGGGGTCCGGAAGCGTGCAGATCGATGACGTAGAGGTTCGTGAACCGAGCAAGATCGCCGGGGACGAGCCGACACCGCCTACGGTGGCACCCACCGCCACACCCGCTCCGCAGGCGACGCCTTTGCCACCAGCAGTGGCCAAACAACTGCCACTGCCCCCGATCCAGCCAACCCAGCCCAAGCCGGTGAACCAACCTCCGCAGCCGAGTTTGCCGCCCGGCACATTTGGCTCGTTGGAACAGGTCATGAATTCCGCACCGGCGGAAGCTTTGGAGAAGGTGAAAGACGAAGCTACCCGCCAAGAAGGGGCCGCCGAACTTGCCGACTATTTTTCGAAAAACGTGAAGGGGAAGCCCGCTCGGTTCCGGGTGAAGATCGATGAAGCGCGCCCGGAAATCAGCAAACCGAAAGAGTTCCTGGTCCACGTGTCGGACATTCCTGCTACGACTTGGAACGGCGCACGTATCGCGGTGTGGATGTGGGTGAGGTTCACAGAAGAGAACCCGACCGCTGCCGAGAAGCTTTCGGTCGGCTCGGAGCGCACGATTTCGGGCGTGATCACCCGCTGCCTGATTGCCAAAGGGGGGCGTCCGCGCATCGACATCGATGTGGGGCAGGCGAAGGTGGAGTAGCAGCCCTCCAGACGGCGGGGACTTCGGCGAATTCCAACTCGAGTCGCCAGGCGTGACCAACCAGAAACTGGAACAACCACCGAAACGCTAAATTGAAACTGCCGCTTTGAGCGGCTCACAATCTCAAGCCTCCGGCTTTGCCGGAGGTCTTTGACTCCGCTTGGTTGAAATAGAGGGCGCTATCTAATTCGTGAACACTGTCTAATTGTTGGCCGGGATTTCGATGAGCACCTCGTAGCGCGTGTGTTGAGCGTCGAAGGGCAGGGTAATCACGATTCGCCCTTCGGCCGGTTCGGCGTGGCCGTCTTTGACGTAAGGGTTGTGCGGCAGCTTCGGCCAGGCGAGTGTGGCTGTGGCAGGCAGTGTCAGTTGGCAGCCGGAATAGCGGAGTTGCCCAGCAAGTTCCCGGGCCGACCATTCCAGCGGAGCATTATCGAGCACGGCCGTTTGCCCGCTGCCATTTGTCAGGGTTTTGCCGATCTTCGGCAGGAGCGTGAGGTGCGCAGCCACCGGCAATCCAGACGTGAGGGTCGTCTCGACTTGATACGCAATCGTCTGCGGTGCGACCCAGCGGACGCGCAGGCGGCACTGCTCCGGGCCGTAGGTCAAGTCGAGTCCTGGTTCGGGGCCTTCAACGAGCTGGGCATCTGAGGGAACGTGAAATAGTCGCCCCGCCGGGGGAATGAAATTGGGATTTGTGTCGCCGGGCTGATGGACCAGGAGACTGGGATCGCCGACCGTGAAATTGCTCCACGCCGGCTGGAGCTTGGTGTTACCGCCACCGAGGAGGAGGCCGGTCTTGTCGTGGTAGATGCTGATCAGATTTTGCCGGTCCTGATGCCAGCGCACATTGGCGACCGGCGTGGTGAAAGCCGAGAGCGCGACGAACCAGCCATCGCGACGAATGGTGGCTGCTTTGGGCACGCCTGCCTCTGGAAGGATGAATGTGTCTTGGGCCGGCAGCGGAGTCATCGGCCCCTCTTCACCATGATGGACCATCGCGGCCATGAGGTCCGCATCCCTGGCGATCTTCGGCTCCCTGGCCCACTGCTGCTGGAGCCAGGCCCGGCCCACGGGTGAAAAGCTGAATCCCACATTGCCCAGGGGGACGACCGGGCTGAAGGGATTCCGCTGGTCGAGTGTTTCGACACTTCTCCCGTCGGGGTAGGTGAAGTGGGTATGGTAGGCGGCGGCCTTCTCCAAGGCCGGCAGCACGCGGCGATCATGCGACATGGCGTAGTAGTGGCCCAGGGCCTCGACATAGACGGCATTGTATTCCACCACCAGCGGCCCGCCCCCTTCCTTCCAATAACCGCCCTCGAACTGTGCGGCGACCACCTTCAGGAGAAAGTCGGCAGCCTGGCGGCACCACTCGGGACGGCCGAGCGTGAGTCCGGCCTGGTAGAGTCCCATCGCACGGAAAGAGGCAATGTTGTGGACCTCTTTCAGGTCGTTGCGGGCAATGGCCGTGAAGCCCAAGGTCAGGGCTTGCTGCCAGGCCTCGCGTCGCTCCGGCGGCATGTCGTCGCCGATCAACGCGAAGGTCATGATCCAGCGCGCATAGACCCAGGGCGAGCGGATCATACCCCAAGTGCTGCCATCCTTCTTGCGATAGACCCACGCTCCTTCGCTGTCCATGGCCTCGATGAGCGCATCGCCCGCCTTCACGATCACGGCCAGAAGCTTGGGATCCTTGTGGCATGGCTGGCCGGGCGTCGCGTAAGCCACGGCCAGGGCATACATTCGGTTCTGGTCCCGGCATTCCCATACCTTGCCATCGAAGTGGCCGGTCGCCGGGTCGTAGACCTTGAGGAGTTCCCGGACCCGGCCCGGCATCGCGGCCACAAATTTTTCCTTGAAGCGCAGCTCCTCCGCCGGGGCCGCGGCGTATAAATTACTGGCCTCGAGAAGCGTCAGGCAGGCCCACGAAATCAGGGTGAACAGGCGGATCATTTGGGTGGGTGCATTATGGTTTCAACCAATCGTCGCGATGCGTGGCGACGAAGTCGTCATCGTTCAAGTGCGGATAGGCCGCGCAGACGCGGTCGATCTCCTCGCGCTGGTGGCGGCTCAATCCTTCGCCCTCGTCCAGGCACCAGATGCCTTCGAGCAGGCCCTGGCGTCGCAGCACCTCATGCAGGCCCGCGATGCAGCCGCGGAAATCGTTCGCGGCATCGAACAACACCGCATTGCTGTCGGTGACCTCCACCCCCAGGCGCAGCAGGTCCGGCGTGACCTCGGCATTCCGGCAGCGCTCGAGCAGTGCCACCGCGCACTTTGTCCACACGGACCAATGGCCAAGCAAGCCGCCGACGAGGCGGCGTTCCTTCCCCGCGATCCGGTACGGGGTGAGCAAGTCGGCGACAATGTTGTCATCGTTGCCCGTGTAAAGCGCGATGTCGTCGCGACCGACTTCCATCACCGCGCGCACGACGTCGAGCGTCTGGTAGCGATTGAACGGCGCGATCTTGATGGCGACGACATTCTCGATTTCCGCAAAGCGCTGCCAGAAGGCGTGGGACAGCACGCCTCCACCCACGCTGCCCTGAAGGTAGAAGCCGATCACCGGAATGACCTCCGCGACGGCCCGGCAGTGCGCGATGAGTTCGTCAGGAGCCGCGTGCTTCATGGCGGCCAGACTGAGCAAGCCGGCATGATAGCCCAGCCCGCGAATCAGCTCCGCCTCGGTGATGGCCTGTCTGGTTTCGCCGCACACTCCCGCGATGCGCACCAGGGGATGGCTCGCCCGATCCATCTCCTCCTTGGCCAGCGATAAAACCGGCTCGAACAAGCCCACCTTCGCATGGCGAATCGCGAACTGAGTTGTGTGTACGCCCACCGCCAGCCCGCCGGCTCCCGCGGCGATGTAGTAGCGGCTCAGGGCCCGCTGGCGACGTTCATCGAGCTGGCGCGCCGCGTTGAGCGCGAGGGGATGCGCGGGAATGGCCAGTCCGCGATGCAGCGCGGCGCGAAAATCAAAACCGTCCATCGCGAACCTCGAAATGAGTGGGCTTGCCAATCGTCTGGCCGCCCGACTTCAGCCAATGAGCCGTCGCGTCGATCATCTCGTCCAACGAGACCGCTGGAGGGCCGAACAGCTCATCGGAGCGCTGGACGTCCCAAAGCCACGCCGTGGGACTTTCCTCGCCCGTGATCGTTACCGTCCGTCCGAGTCTTTCTCCAAATCGCTGCGCCAGCTCGCGAATGGAAATACGCTCCGGGCCCGTGACGTTCAGCGCCATCGGCGGCGAGGCCGTGTGCGCGAGGCATTGGATCGCGCGGGCATTGGCATCGCCCTGCCAGATCACCTGCGTGAAACCCATCGTGACATCCACCGGCTGGCCGGTGGCCACCTTTTGGGCTACATCGATCAACACGCCGTAGCGCAGGTCGATCGCGTAGCACAGTCGGAATAGGAGGAGATGCGTGCCGTGCAGCTTCGCGAAGTGCTCGAACACCCGCTCGCGACCGACGCAGGAGTTCGCGTACTCTCCCGGAGGGGTGAGCGGATCGTCCTCGCGCGCGCCTCGTCCGCTGACTGGCATCAGCGGATACACACAACCGCTGGAAAAGACGACGATGCGTGACTTCGAAAATCGCTCCACCACGAGCGCGGGCACGATGGTGTTCATCGCCCAGGTGCGTTCCGGCGCGTCCCCAGTGCCAAATTTCTGCCCGACCATGAAAATGATGTTCGGCGCATCCGGCAGTGCATCCACCTCATCGCGTTTCAGAAGATCACACGCGATGGTTTCCAGGCCATGCTGTTCCAGGCTCTCCACCGCACCGGCCGACGAAAAACGCGACACCGCGACGACGCGACGCTGCGTGTGTCCCATCTCGTCCAGCCCCCGGCGTACCATGCGGGCGAGCGTCGGTCCCATTTTTCCGCTCGCACCGAGGATCAGGAAATCCCCAGGAACCGCCTGCAGTGCATCCCGCACACCGGCGGTCGGGCGACTGAGCCGTTCTTCGAGTTCATCGATCGTTTCCGGGGGATTCATCAATTCCCAAAATTACGAGACCCCGTTGGTAAATGACATGGACAAGGCGCCGCATTTTTCTGGATTATTTCAAACACCCCCTTGAGCCGAAATCCACCCCATCACCATGACTGGCCGCTGCTGTTGGATGACAATTTCAGCATTCAAGTCCACTGGTTCGGCCGCTTTGCCGGCTACGCGGACTGGCGCATCGACCGCGTGCGCCTCACCCCCCACATGGTGGCGTTTTTCTTTGTCGAGAAATCCGCGTGCTCCTGCGAGTTGAACGGCTCCGCGCTGGAACTGCGGCAGGGTGATTTGCTCATCGTGCGCGGCGGCGACGAGTTTGAATTCCGTCATGATCGCACGAAGCCGGTCACCAGCCTCAGTGCCTGTCTTTCGCTCGGCCAGGGAGATGAGCCAAACGTGCTGCTCCAGCGCAAGTTGCCCCGGCGCGTTCGCTGGAAAGAGCCGAAAGCTTACGGCGAGGAGTTTGAAAAAGTGATGGCCGCCCTCGAGGAAAGCGGCCGGCCTGGCGGCGCCCTGCGGGCCAGCGGAGCGGTCCTGCAATGGCTTGGCAGTATCCTCGCGGGTTTGCGTGCTCCGCTCCTCGGCGGCGGCGAAGCCATGCGGGGACGGACTGCGCTGGATCGCGTCCTCCACTCCCAGCGCTGGGCCAGCGAACGTCTCAGCGAGGTCATCATGCTGGAACAATGGGCTGCGAGTGTGGGCATGCAGCCCGTTTATTTTGGCCGTGTCTTCAAATCAGAAACCGGCCAGCCTCCGATGGCTTGGCTCAATGAGCGCCGCTTGCAACTCTCCCGGCGTCTGCTCGGGCAAACGGCCCACCCCATCACCCAAATCGCCGCCCAGTGCGGCTTTGCCTGCCCCTTCTATTTTAGCCGCATCTTCCAGAAACGATTCGGTCAATCCCCGATGCGCTATCGGCAAGCGCAATGCTAAAGCGCTTCGTTCCCTCGCCGCGCTCGCCGCAAGCGCGCGCCAGGTAATAACCAGATCATCCCAGACCGGTAGGCCGTCTCCCGGCACCTGATAGTATTCCTCATGCTTCAACCTCATCAACGTGCCGCGATGATCCCGAATGAGCCCGGGACGCCTTGGTATTCCTTCCTCAAATCCCGGTTTATTGAGGCGCAACCGCCCTCGGGAAAAGGACCGCTTCTCTCCCTCGTGATCCAGACAATTCAGCAGCAGAGTCCGGTCCTTGCCGATATTCAGGGTCTCGTGGAACTATCCCTGGGTTCAGCACTGCCGGTGGTTTCTGCTTTCGTTGGCCAGCTCAACTTGGAGACCCGTGACTTTTCCATCCGCCAGGACCAGTCAGCCAAAATCTTCTCCGGTCAACTTTCAGATAATGGCAGGGTTATGGTGCTTCGTGAAGCTGGCCAAGCGAAGCAGATTCATTTGGTTCACGAGGCAACGCTGGCGCAGCTTCTCTAGCCCGTTCCGCCCCGCCACCCCCAGGCCAGCTCCCATGAACTCACGCCACCGTTCCTCACGCATCTCGTCCATCCTGTTTTTAGCTGGCATCGAGCTTCTGGCGACCTACAGCACCGCCGAAAGCGCCTCGCCCGTCCCGTATAAAATCGTCAACTCCGTGCAGTGGATGGGCACCGGTAGGATCGACTACGTTTACGCCGACAGTGATGGACGTCGCCTCTATGTGCCGCGTGGCGGGGAGGTTCTGGCCTTCGACCTCGATACGCTAAAGCAGGTCGGCACTCACGCAATAGAAGGTGGCCACGCACAATTTCCTGACCGCACTTGAGAAATGCCGTTCGTGGCGTCCGCGATGAGGTGGCAATCTTATCGCCCCTGCTGATCCCGATATTCAGGGGTGAGTCTCACGCCAGGCCAGCCGGGGATGTGACGAGTGCCATCCTTATCGCGACGCACAATGCGAGTAGGGCGCAGGATGCGGTTGTTCCGGGCAATTAGCTGATCAAACTCTTCGTCACTAAGATTGAAGCCGACTGAACGCAGATAGATGAACGAGCGGGAACTGCGCTTCAATTCGGAGACGAGCCGGTCCAGCAACGCCTTTTCCGATTCATTGGAAGGCTGGGCCGTGGAGGTTTTCTTCTCACTGTTGCCGCCATCACGCTTCATACCGGCGATCACGGGAGAGAGTGTCAGTGCGCTGAAAAGAATGATGATGATGGAGCGGCTGTTCATGGCGGGAGTTACGGAATCCATACGATCGTCGCAGGCGGTCCTCAAGCGTGAACCAGTGGCCGTCCACCGACTCAGGCCGCTACCTCGCTGGGCCCGGCTTTATACTTGAACTGAGCCACGGTGCATTCCTCGCTCGAAATATCCTCGCGCATCCCGCGGAACACCGGCTGGAAGATGGAGCCGGATTCGCGGCGAGCATACAGGTAGCGGCATTCCATGACCCAACCAGGAGCCGGGATGTCGTGATTGGGTGGAATGGTAATTCGTGCGGACTCCTCGCCGCTCACCGCGGCGTTGATGCCGGGTGTCGGTCACGCCCAAGGTGATGCCGCTTTTGCCTTGCGCGACTACGTGTTAACGGGTAACAGCGTTACCCATGAGAATGAATGGAATGAGGAGGTCCGAAGGTGGAACAACCACGTGGGTCGTGGTCTTGTTGTTGATGCTGGCGATCGTGGGCTACCTGGCCTGGCAGAAGTTCGCCTCGCCGACCCCGCCGCCGAAAGTTGTGGTCGCCCCAACACCGGCGCCCGCGACCCCGCCGCCGGCCACTCCCGAACCCGTCGTGGTCAAGGCGACTCCGACACCGCCTCCCGTGGTGGTGGTCGCGACACCGCCGCCCACTCCAGTCCCGACGCCACCTCCTCTCGATATCACGATGGTGGTCCGCACGCCGGCGCTTTGGCCGCAGCAGGTCCTGCTCGTTCAACCGGTTACCCTGCCGGTGATTCTCAATGGCCGAAACGTAGGCGAGGCGAAAGTCCCCGTGGGCACGGCGCTGCGAGTCCTCCGCCTCGGTGCCGAGCAAGTAGAAATCGAATACCAGAATGCGCGGTATACCATTCGTGTCGCTTCCACGGACCTGATGCAGCGCGCGCTGGCGGCGTTTCGCGCCAATGGCTCAGTGCTTCCGACCGCTCCCGTCGCAGCGGCCTCACAGGCCCCACAGGCCCCGGTGACGCCGGCCGTGACCCTGCCTCCCGGGGAGGCCGCCAGGCTGAAAATTGACGTCTCCGTCGATCGGAAGCGCACCAATGTCGCCAAGGACTCTGCCGCGGGGAACCGCGGAGAGGACGAGAAGGTCACCGAAAAATACACCTATGCGATCACCGTCCAGAGCCGGGAGTTTGTCGAGGTCCCGCCGCTCGATGTGCAGTACCTCGTTTTCGTCGAACGACAGAAATTGGGGTCCCAGAGAGACGATAATCCGATCGAGCGAATTACCGGATCGGGCAAAACCGGGCAGATGAATCGGAAGGATCCGACGCAAGTGGTGACCTCCAGCGAGTTCGAAATATCGAGACAAATCCAGAACTCGAAATATGGCGGCTATGTCAACGGTGGTCGTCGCAAAGTGGAGGACAGCATCGTCGGCGTTTGGGTGAAAGTGCTCAAGGATGGGCAGATCGTCGCGGAATACACCAACCCATCCACGATCAAGAAGCGCGGGTGGGACAAGAGCGAGGGAAAATAACCACCGCCGGTTGCTTTGCTCTACCAGCAAAGGCGATGGCGGCAACGTCGCGGCCGCAATGGGGCCGACAAAAGGCAACCCTTTTTTCGCGAACGATCGTGTGAGTTCGCTGGGATGGAGGTGAGCTCCCAGCTGGGCAAACGCGAAGAAGCCGCGCGAATCTTTGGCGCTCTCCATTCATGAAGCACCGAGGGAATGTGCCGGTTGGAGCAACGCACGCCGGGACTCGACTTTTCCACAACCCGGGCTACTCTGGGGCCATCAAAGCACATTTCACCTTCTCACGTCGGGGTCCGGACCGGATTGGTCTGGAGATTGCCAAGGTGCTAAGCCAAAAGGCGCCGTACGAGTTTAAACCGCTCTTTTTGATCGTTCACGCATCCCTTCGGTCTCAAAATGCCGCGGGCGGGGGAGATGAAATGCTGCGACTGCGGACCTACGAAAAGCTGCAAAAAATGGTGCAGGCGGGGATTGTTCAGAAGATCGGCAAGGAATACACTGGGATTACCTCGGCGTTGAAGGCCTTCATCAAATCCGCCACCGAAGTGAACCCGGAACGTCCTTCAGGGATTCAGAGTCGGCCTCCCATTGTCTCGAAGGCGGAGTCTTCCAAAACAACAACAACCAAAGCGAAAAATGCCAAAACCAAATTACCAGTTCGAAAAGCGCAAAAGGGACATGGAAAAGAAATCCAAAAAGGAGGAAAAGCGACTTCGCAAACTAGATAAGGCCAACAACCCTTCTGCGGAAAAACCCGCCGAGGGTGATTCGAGTGGGTCAGCGGCATGAGCTAAAAAGAAAAGCGCCCTAGATGGACTGGGACGCTGCTCTTGAAACAGGACGCAATGGAGTCCTGCGTCAGTGGCTGAGTCTGGCGGCCAATCTTTAGATTGGCTGTGAAATAACTCGCGTCCCCTCCCTGCGTGTCATTCTGAGCGGAGTGGAAGGAGTGGAACGACTGGAACGGAGTCGAAGAACCCCGTCGCTTTACCAGAAACAATCGCTGGTGGAAGCGACGGGGTTCTTCGACTCCGCGCCCCGCCACCTTACCACCGGAGCGCTCCGCTCAGAATGACACGCGGGGGGGAAGCGGCTATTTATTTTACCGTCTCTTACGGATGGTCTTCTATGAGCTCCGCCGGCGGCGGATGCGCTGGAGGCCGAGGGCCACGCCGAGACTGCCTGCGAGCATCGAGAGCGAGTTCGGTTCTGGAATGGCCATGATGGCCACGTCGTTGCCGCCCTCGAATGTTCCGCCGGAGAAGCTTGCCTGGTAGCTGATCGCGAATTCCTGGCCGCCCACGTTGAACGTGCCGAAGTTTGGCAGGTTCGGACCCGCTGCGCCCTGGTTCAGGAAGGTGCTGCTGACCGGCGATTGTTAATCCTTCCGTAGAAACCCTCATCCCTGTAGCGGAATCCTACGCTATCGCGTAAGTGAGGCGACTGTGGTTTTCGCGTTTCTTTCCTAAGACCGCCCGCCTATGCTGTATCGTATTCCCTAAGCACCCCGCGTTATGGGGTGTCGTTCATCCCACACCATCCAAATGAAAAAACTCGCACTCCTCAGCACAATTCTCGTCGCGGCCACTTCCGTGGTCTTCGCGGCTGACACCAAACTCGAAGGCAAAGCCACCTGCGCCAAATGCGATCTCGGGATCGCCGACAAGTGCCAGGCCGCTGTGGTCGTGAAAGGCGCCGACGGCAAGGAAGTAACCTACCTCTCCGAGCCGAACGACAAGGCCAAGGCTCTCCACAAGGAAATCTGCAAGGGCGGCAAGGAAGCCACGGTCGAAGGCACGGTTTCCGAGAAGGATGGCAAGAAGACCATCACGATCACCAGCTACGCGATCAAGTAAGCTAGTTTTCGTCTTTAAAGACTCACACAAAGGGCGTCCGGTCTTCCGGACGCCCTTTTGTTTTAGAGCGTGTACCGAAAGTCGGACAAAAGGAGTTTTCGACCACGGATTACGCGGATTTGCCAGCGCCCTCCGGCGCTGCCCTTCGGGCGACCTTCGGTCGGCTATCTCGCTCCGCTCGGTTCACGGATGAGACGAGCCGACGCGGATTTCTGTAATCCATGCCCGCAATCCGTGGTCCTTTCTCCGCTCAGATTGAATCTCGGTACACCTTCTTGGAGACCTAACCATTACCCACATCTTTTTTGGAGGTCCCGCGGAGAGAAGAAGTGCCTGCGAATCACGCAAATCACGCGAATAAAATCCTCCTCATTCGCGTTATCTGCGTGATTCGCGGGCCCCATCCGCAGTCTTTTTGAGATGTGGGTGATGCTTAGTCTTGGAGACTGTGAAATAAATAAACCGCTTTCCCCCGATGACCGCGAGGAGGGCGGTTTAAGTGGTCTCCGCGGGAGCGGCAGGCCGGTGATGGTTCTCTGGGATTTCGTTACTTCGCGAAGCCCTGGACTTTCAGCCAGTAGAGGCAATCCGCGACCCACGGGTGGTGCGGGCCGCCGGCGTGGCCGCCGCCGAGACCCATGCCGTGGGCGCCTTTTTGGTAGATGTGCAGATCGAAGGGGACGCCGGCATCGTGCAGGGCCTTGGCGAACATCAGCGAGTTTTCGACTTTCACCGCGTTGTCTTCGTAAGTGTGGAAGAGGAACGTCGGCGGTGTGTCCTTGGTGACGTGTTTCTCGTTGGAAAGCAGGTCGACGAGTTCCTGCGGCGGGTTGTCGCCGAGCAGATTCTTTTTCGAGCCGCCGTGGGTGAACGGTCCCATGGTGATGACCGGGTAGCAGAGGATGCCGATGTCCGGCCGCGAACTGAAGCGCTCGATGGGATCGGCGTCATCCGTTTTGCCGGCGTCGAAGTGGGTGAGCAGGGTGGAGGCGAGGTGGCCGCCGGCGCTCGAGCCCATGATGCCCACGCGCTTGACGTCGATGTGCCATTCGCCCGCCTTGGAACGCGCGAGGCGCACGGCGCGCGCGGCGTCGTTGAGCATCGCCGGATGGCGATACCCGTGCGAGCCGAGGCGATATTTCAAGACGAGCCCGGCGATGCCATTTTCCGCCAGCCACTCGGCGTAGCCCTTGCCCTCATGCGGCGCGAGACCGCCGTAGCCGCCGCCAGGGCAGATGACGATCGCCGCGCCGGTCGCCTTGTCCGGGGAGGGGAGGAAGGCGGTGAGCGTCGGTATGTCGTCATCCTTGTCGCCCAGTGCGCCCGGGGCCGCATTCGGCCAGAGCGGAATGGGCGCGAGCGGTTCGGCGTGGAGCGAAAGGGCGGTGGCGAGGGCGAGGAGGAAGAGCGGGAGGCGCATGGGAGAGGGGTGGAGGCGAGTGGTCCGCTCTTAATCTTAATCGTAATCTTATTCTTAATCCCCGGCAGAACGCCGCACCGGGATTAAGATTATGATTAAGAGTAAGATTAAGAAGCGGACCTCTTTTGTGCGGAACGCTTACACGTTCTCCGGCACCACGTACGGCTTGCGATACTCGCGGGTCAGCATCTTGTCCGCCGCGGCGTTGTCGATGAATCGCTCCGTCTTCGGATCCATCTTTAGGAATTCGCCGAGGGTGAGCTTGTCGACGTTGATGTCGACGTCGTTGGCCTTGAGATGCGTGGCCAGCCGCTCCAGCGAATCGAGCGCTTCCTTGTTGCCCTTGAATTTTTCGCGCAATTCATCCGGCGACGCCGTCTTGCCGAGGCGATAAGAGATATTCGCGGTGTGGCAGAGGGCGCTGGAGATGTGGCCGTCGATGATCTTGGCGTTGAGGTCGGCCGCTTTGCGGCTCTTCACGCAGGCGATGAAGTTGCCGAAGTGACTCTCTTCTTTCTCGGAGAATTTGCTGGTGGCGATCTTCGCCTTCTCGCTCTCGGAGATCGGGTTCGATTCGGTCATGCCTTTTACGCCGGGCGGGTTGCCGTACTTGCGGATGAGCTGGTCCTTGTTGTCGAAGACCGCGGCGTTGTTGTAATCGGGCACCACCACGTAACCGTTCTCGTACTGCGCGATCACGCCGATGCTGGCGCCGCGATACTTGTCCATTTCCTTCGCGTCGGTCTTCTCGGGCAGGCCGCGCACTTCGAAAATGAGCGGAGCCTTTTCGTAATCGTGGAAGACGAACATGGAGTTCGGCGTCTCGCCGTCGTCCTTGTAGCCGAGACGTCCGCCGACGGAGACGATCTTGGGCGAGAGCGCAGCCTCACCGGTGAAGCGGCGGGCGATGTCCATTTGATGGATGCCCTGGTTGCCGAGGTCGCCGTTGCCGTAATTCCAGATCCAGTGCCAATCGTAGTGGATCTTCTTGCGATGCGGCGGCACGAGCGGCGCGGGACCGGACCAGATATCGTAATCGATCGTCTCCGGCACCGGTTGATCGGCGGTGACGAGACCGATGCTCGGGCGGCGCTTGTAGCACAGGCCGCGCACATACTGCAGCTTGCCGAGCGGTTCGCTCTTCAGCCACTCGAGCACATTGGCGATGCCCGCGGCGGAACGGCTCTGCACGCCCATCTGCACGATGCGCTGATACTTGTCCGCGGCTTTCACGAGCTGGCGGCCTTCCCACACATTGTGCGAGACGGGTTTTTCCACATACACGTCTTTGCCGGCCTGAATGCCCCAGATGCCGGCGAGCGAGTGCCAGTGGTTCGGCGTGGCGATGGAGATGGCGTCGACTTCACCGGAATCGAGCAGCTTGCGGATATCCTTGAACGGCTTGACTTGGTTGTTCGCCTTGGCGAGCTGGGCCACGCCCTTGTCGAGCACGTTGCTGTCCACATCGCAGAGCGCGACGATGCGCACGCCTTTGAGATTCGAGTAAGCCTTGATGTGCGATTGCCCGCGGCCATTGAAGCCGACGACGGCGATGCGGATATCGCTATTCGCGCCCTCGGACGCAGCGCGAATGTAGGCGGGCAGGGAAAGCGCCGCGCCAGCGAGCGCGGATTGTTTCAGGAATGTACGACGATTGGTTTTATGCATCATGGGGAGTGGGGTGGGTTATTTAAAATGCGGAATGCGGAATGCGGAATGCGGAGTGCGGAATGCGGAGTGCGGAGTGCGGAGTGCGGAGTGCGGAGTGCGGAGTGCGGAGTGCGGAGTGCGGAGTGCGGAGTGCGGAGTGCGGAGTGCGGAGTGCGGAGTGCGGAGTGCGGAGTGCGGAGTGCGGAGTGCGGAGTGCGGAGTGCGGAGTGCGGAGTGCGGAGTGCGGAGTGCGGAGTGCGGAGTGCGGAGTGCGGAGTGCGGAGTGCGGAGTGCGGAGTGCGGAGTGCGGAGTGCGGAGTGCGGAGTGCGGAGTGCGGAGTGCGGGGCGTGATGGGGGTGGCGAAATAGAGGAGTGAGGAGCTGAGGCTTTTATTGGCCGGAAAATCGTGGGGGATGCGTCAAGCTAACCGCAAAAGCGGAAGCAAGTTTCGCAGGGATTCCGAATTCCGCATTCCGCCCTCCGCATTCCGAATTTCCTCATTTCGCCTTGCCAGCGTACTCCTCCCAATGCTGCGCGACCTTGGCTTGGTCGGTATCGCCGGCGTGGAAGTAGAAGCGATAGCGGAAGGTCACGCTCTGGCCCGGGGCGACTTTGAAATCGCCCGCATGTTTGTCGTCCAGCTTTTCAAATTGCGCTTTGCCAAAGGGATTGGCCGCGAAGAGGCCGTAGGTGCGCACGTGCCACCAGGTGGGATGCCGCGGGTTTTGCGGATTGTCGAACATCGCGATGCCGGCGGTCTTGCCTTCCACCGGCCCCCAGTAGTCGCACCAGTTGGCGCGCGTGCCCCACGCCTCGGCGTCCTTCTTGCCTTCGCTGGTGACGATGTGGCCGTCGCCCTTCGGCGCGGTCTTCTCGCCCTTGGCCTTGGGCTTGTCCACGCGCATCGATTCCGGCACGCGGATGGCCATCGAGCCGTCCTTGTCATCACCAAAGACGAGTTCCTTTTCCCCGGCCTTGATGGTGATGTCGAAATCGATCATCGGGCCATCCGTGCCCTTGTGAAAAGTGATCGTCCGTTCGTCGCTGCAGAGCTGCTCGCCCGTGCCGTCGATGATCCACTTGTTCTTGTCGTGGAGCACGGCTTCGCTTTCGCCATTCTTCAAGTCGCCAAAGGAATCGTGCACGATCTGGCCGAGCCTGGCGTTCGGTTCATTTTTGGGCAGGGAGTCTTCCCAAAAGCCGATGCCATTGACATTGCGATGCCCCCACCACAGGCCCTTGTGGTGCGGGTGATCGTGGTCTTCGCCGGGCATGTCGTCCTGCAATGGCCAGTGGCGCGTCATCGCGCCACCGGTCGGTCCGATGATCGGATACATGTAAGGACGGCGCGCCCCCGAAAAGTGGTATTCGGTGAAGAGCTTGCCATCGATCTGCACCGTCACTTTGTCCGCCTCCTGTTTGAGTTCCACCCCGGCGAAAGCGAGTGGAGTGAGCGAGACGACACAGAGAGTGGTGAGGGACCAACGAAGGGGGCGAATCATGGGGAGCGGGGAGGGCGGGGGAAGTCGTGGGGTGTGAGCGGACAACCTGTGTCAGCGGAGTTTGTTTGGCGGGAACTGCGAAGCGTGACAAGGCGGAAAACGCCCCCCAAACGGTAGGAACGATAGAGCACGAACGGGCATAAGACGGGATGTCGCCGTTAGCGCTGGCGTGTAGCGACATCGCCATTAGCACCGTTCCGGAAACCGCCGACTTCGGCAGCGGCCCGGTGGATGGGTACGCGATGCAGGTCCAGATCGTGCCGGAGCCCGGCAGCCTGTCGGCGCTTTTAGGCGGTATCGCCGTCCTCGGTTTCCGCCGTCGCCAGCGGCGGCGCTGATCAACGGAGGGATGCGCTCCTGCGCATCCCACTTTTCGGGCGATCGCGATCGGCAGAAGACCACGGAGCGCACCAGAGCGCGTTCCTCCGTAATTCTGTCCTCCGATTCGAGCCGGTCTCCTTACGCGCAGGACGCCGCCTCGGCATGGCGGGATGGCTCCGTTCCGCCCTCGATTTGCGCCACCCATGCGGCGACGGTGCGCCCGATCGTTTCCGGATGATCCTCCTGCAAATAATGATGCCCGGAACCCAGTCGGATCAGCCGGCAATTCTGCAATCGGCCCACGGTCTTTTCGGCGTAGGCCGGAGAGACGAGTGCACCGGGATCACCGACAAAGAGCAGCTTGGGATAAGTCGACGCATCGAGCGCGGCGTAGGCTTGCTCGAGCATCGACCATACGTCGGCGGGCTCGCCGGCGATGGGAATCTGATTGGGAAACTTCCAGACCGGGCGGCGCGATTGCGGGGTGGGGAAGGGGGCGCGGTAGACGGCCATCTCGTCCTCGCTCAGCTTGCGCACCATCGAGGCCGGGAGCGCCTGCTCGACGAAGACGTTTTGCTCCAGGATCATTTGTTCGCCGACCCCAGGCGTGCGGAACGCCTTGAACATTTCCCGCACCTGCGGCGAGGGGTGGAAATCATCCCACGTCGGCACGGGGTGGATGAACTCCATGAACGCGATGCCGCGAATGAAATCCGGCCGGCGGGCGGCGAGATGAAAGGCCAGCGCCGTCCCCCAATCCTGCGCCACGAGATACGCCGACTCCACACCGGACGCTGCGATGAAGGCATCAAGATAGGCGACGTGATCGCGCAGGCGATATTCCAGGTCCGGCTTGCCCGATTGACCGAAGCCGATGAGATCCGGTGCGATGCAATGCGCCACCGGCGAGACGAGGGGCAGGATGTGCCTCCAAATATACGACGAAGTGGGATTCCCGTGGAGAAAAAGCGCGACCGGCGCTTGCGGATCGGGATGAACGATTTCGCGATACGCCATCTCGGAATCGAGGACACGGCGTTTGGGCAGACTAATGTCGGTGCTGGTTTTCATGGCGATGGAGGTGTGATGAGGACAGGCGGTGGAAGAGGAAGGTGCTGTAACCGGATTCATTGAACTCGGTTACGCGTGGGGCGGTGGGAGGTCGCGGGCGGTTGAAAAACAGTGGCAAAAGCGATGGCCTTGAAACGCTCCAGCGGGGCCGCATTGCGCTCCACTTTCATCCGCAGGATCGCGCCCTCCCACGAAGCGAGCAGAAACTCCGCAAGATCCTCCGGCTCGAAAGCGGAGCCGATCTCTCCCGTCGCCTGAGCCTCCGCGATGCACGCCGCAAACGGAGCGCGCCATTCGGCAAAAATCCCGGCCAGCCGGGCCCGCAGTTTTTCGCTATGCGGCGCGGATTCCAGGCTGAAGTCGCCGATCATGCAGCCGCACGTGAAGCCCCGGCTTTCCAGTCGGTTGGTGATGAGGTCGAGATAGCGCCGCAGCCGCGCGCAGGGGGACAGGCTGGTATCCTGGAGTGCCTGCTCCACCACCTTTTTCGTCTCCGCGAAAAAGCGCTCCAGCACCTCGACGGCAAAATCCTCCTTCGAACGGAAATGATTGGTAAACGAGCCGAGGGGCGCGTTGGCCTCGGCCGCAATATCGCGGATGCCGGCGCCAAGATACCCCTTGCCGTACATGACTCGAAAACCGGCATCGAGGAGCTTTTCGCGCAGAGATTCTTTAGGCATGGCGCATTAACTAATACGTTCGTACGTATTGTGTCAATGCGGAAGATTGCATCGAGCAAATGCATGGGAGGAGAAGAGGGACGAGTTGAGGGTTGAGAGTTAAAAGTTGAGAGCCCCCGCTGGCCAACGAGGGGGCGGCAGCGTTGTTGCCCCAGCGAGTATTTTCCTCGTTCGGCGTGCAGGCGTGGAGTGGATCCCAGTCCGGTTTCCCAAAAGGGGCACCTTGCAGTGCAGTGCTAACCCTAAAAATGTCTGCAGTCTGCGTGGATTTTTTAACCGCGAATGGACGCGAATAAACGCGAATAGAGGAGGAAGATGAATGCAGTGTCCATTCGCGCCCATTGGCGTCCATTCGCGGTTTTTTATTCCACCAGCCCCTCTCCACTTCTTCTCTGCGGTTGTCCCCACGGCACCGCGGACTTCTCACCAAGCTTCGAATCTGCGGCCTCTGCGTTTAAAAATTTCTTTGGTTGCGGCTCGGCCGCGCTGGGGCGGAGGGTTTAGGCCATGCCGTCTGACGATCGGCATTCACCGTTTTGCGATCGAAGCGAGGCGTCGGGGGGGTGTCGCGTGTTCCCAAAATGCGCGCAAAGTCGACTCGACGACGCGACCGGGCCGCGTATGCTAACCCATGCTGGATCAACCAACGCTCCGAGCGAAGGTGCCCGCTATGCGCGTGGAGTATTCCTCGCACCTGTATCGCGTGGCGCGTCACGATTCCTGGAACTGGATCATGCGGCGAAAAAAGGAGGTCGCCACCTGGGGCGGCGTGATCTTTTTTGTCGCGGCGTTTTTCATCTGGATGGTGCGCGGAAGCGAAGCGGAATTTTTGGTGCCGTTCTTCTCGGGATTGATCGCGGTGGCGATCGCGGATGCCGCGGTCTTCGCCATGCATTTGCTCTATCTCACACCGCGAAAATTGTGTGCCCTCAAACAACAGCAGCTCGATTCCGAACGCCACAAATTTGCCGCGACGCTGGAGAAGGAAAAACAGTCCATGCAACTCCTGGTCGCAGAGCTCGACACCTTGAAGTCGAGGATGGACGAGCGCCCTTTGAAACCGCTGGAACTGCGCGAGGAAATCGATCAATTGATCGCCGAGGGCGAGATCCTGCTGGATTCGGCGGAGACCACGATGGTGGAGGAATCGGAGTTGTGGTTTGAGGACGTGGAGCGATTCGCCAAGCGGCACTTGAACCCGGGCCAATACGATCATCTCCACGCCGTTGTTCCCTCGGACGTGGAGGAGCAGGTGAAATTTCATCGGGGCGTGTTCTGAGAGTGCGCCGCTCGCGGAGGAAGAGTTCGCCGTGGCGGAGCGTCTGGTGAAGATGACCTCCCGGCTTGAGGGAATTGCGCGAGGAGATCAGCCGCGCGGCGCCGAGGAAACATGCGGTGAAGTGACTGCCCCGCGCTGCCTCCGAGGAAATTACGGACGCGTCGCGCGGCGAAGCCGCAACCAAAGGCCTACCCATTTAAACGCAGAGGACGCCGAGATGCAGAGAAGAAGTGTTGAGGGGTTGAGTTGGACGAAAAGTTTCTCCGCGCTTTGGAAATTTTTTTGGAATTCGCGCTGGCAGAGAGACGGAGGGATGCGCTCCTGCGCGTTCCCCAATTTTCGCGCTCGAGGATGAGTTTAGATAACGCGCGGCTGTGGGACTCCGGGGAGCGCACCCGTCCCGGGTGCTGGCGAAGGCGTCCTCGCCTTCGCGAACTTTTAGAACTTCCGCTCTTCTCTTTTGCCCTATCGTGGGAAAGTTCGTTTCGGCGAGACGCCGAAACCAGCACCCGAGACGGGTGCGCTCCCCGGAAGTCCCCGGCCGCGCCTCCATTGCACTCCAGGCGCTCCGCTCGGTCCGGGCGCTTATGTTTGGGGACGGGTGCGCTCTCCGGAATCCCGCGGCCGCGCTTTGCCGATATTTTACCCTCACTCCCTCCAAAAGACGGGAAGGGCGACTTCTACTGCGGCAGGTCGGTGTTGCACACCCCGGCGGTGCCGGGATGGAAGATATTTCCGAGGAAATGCAGATCGTGCGGCGGGTTGGGCTCGCCGCTCTCGATGAGGACGGCGTATTTATAGCGCGGGGGTTCGCGTTTGGGGACGCCATCGACGAGCGGTTGGTCGCGCCCGGTGTCGTAAACGATATTGCCCTGGATGATGACGTCGCTGAGCGCAGGATTTTCCGCCAGCGGCGCGTGGGTGAAACGGATGGGCGCAATCGTGCCCCCGTTTTGCCAATTCCACGCGGCATCGCCGTAGCCGAAATCGGTGATGATGTTATTGGCGATGATCGAGCCACCGTCGTTGTTCGGGCTTTGCGCCGGCACGTTGTCATGCGCCGGTTGCGCCGCGCCGGAAGCGGTGCCGGGCATGAGGCCGATGGCCCAGAGATCGTTGCGGACGAATTGATTCCCGGTGATGAGCACATTGCGCGCGCCATGCATCGCCTTCATGCCGACGAAGGAATTCGAGACGAGGTTATTCGCCACGATGATCTGGTCGCAATGCAGGTCCATGCCTTGCGCGGCGTTCTCGATCTGGTTGCCGAGCAATTGGGTGCGCGTGGTGATGCGCGGGCTGTTGATGACGATGCCGGATCCCTGCTGCCAGTTGTTCGTGTAGCCGGCGTCCCACACTTGCTGGCTCATGAGCCTGCCCTTCTCGGGATTCTTTTTCGTGAACTGGCCAAGGCCGTATTTCTCTTTGTTCCCGGGCGTGGGGTGCAGATGGTTTTCCACCACACGGCAATTTTGAATGAGCGTGCCTTCGCTGTATTCGACATTGATGCCGGTGCCATCGAGGCAACGGAAAGCGTAGCCGTAGAGCGGTGAAGCGGTGCGGTCGTCGATGTTCACTCGCATGTAGTTTTCCACCAGGCAGCCGCGCACCTGTGTGCCGCTGCTTTCGCGAATGGCGATGCCGGAGGCGATGGTGCGATTGTCGATGACCCGCACGTCCTCGATGGTCGTCTCGCTGCATTGCCGCACATAGATGCCTTCCTGCGTGGTGTCCATCTGCCCCTCGGGACGCGTCAGCGTGAGGTCGCGGATCCGGACGCCGCGGGCTTTTTCCACACGCAGAATGGGCTGCGCAGGATTGGTCTGGATGATGCGCCCCGAGCCATAAAGACCGCTGTCGCTTGCGCTGATCTCGATGTGCCGCGAAATCGGGTAGTCGCCCGCGGGAACGAAGACCATCTTTCCGGGGTTCGCATCCACTGCGGCCTGGATGGATTCGTACTCCGCCACGCTCGGCGATTGCGCGAAAGTGATCGTGGCGCCGGCGAGCAGCACGGTGAGAATGAGAATCAAGGAGGGACGCGGCATGGCTTCGATGGGGTGGACTTACGGAGAAGGGTCAACGTCTCCAACTCAGTAAAGGGCGGTTTCTTGTTAAGAATCGGCCCTCCGGCGGGATTGACGCTGCGCTTGCATCTTTCGAAAGTAGTCATCCCTCTCATGAGCATTCCTCCTCTCCGCACTTCCATCGTCCTGCTGCTCGGTTCCGCGCTGTTGCCGCTGGCGGCCCAGACGCCCGCGCCCGTGGTACCGAAGCCTTTGCTCGTCTCCGATCCGACGTTGCGGGTGGATCTCTTTGCCACCGTGCCCGAGGTGGAGGCGTGCACCACGGTGTGCGCGGCGCCGGATGGATCGGTCTACGTCGGCAACGACGTGCGCGACGAAAGGCTGAATACCGATCAACCCGTCTGCCAGATCGTGCGCTTCTCCAGCGGCACGATGGAACGCAAGCGGACGGTTTTCGCCGACAAGCTTTACTCACCGGCGGGCAGCCTGTGGTACGACGGCTGGCTCTATGTCATTCATGATCCGCTGATGTCGCGGTTCAAGGACACCGATGGCGACGGCGTGGCCGATGTGCGCGAGGATCTCATCACCAATCTCGGCATCAAGCCGAACGCGGGGCTGAACGATCACGTGGTGAGCGGCTTCACCCTCGGCATGGATGGCTGGTTTTACATCAGCGTGGGCGACCGCGGCATCTTCGAAGCGAAGAGCAACAAGGACGGCTCGATGGTGACGCTGCAGGGCGGTGGCATCGTGCGTTGCCGGCCGGATGGTTCGCAGCTGGAGATTTTCTCGGGCGGCACGCGCAATCACCTCGAGGTCGATCTCGACGCGTTCGATCGCGCCTTCACCCGCGACAACACGGATGACGGCAACGGCTGGTGGACACGCGTGACGCATCACATCGAGGGCGGCTATTACGGCTACCCGTTTTATTTCAAGGAAGACACGACCAATGGCTTGATGGCGCCCGGTCCGCAGAAGCCGCAATTCACCGCCACGGCGCTGTCGCCGAATGAGCGTTTCCTTCCGGCGATGACGGATTTCGGTGGTGGTTCGCCGACGGGCGGGCTCGTCTACATGAGCGACGGCTTGCCGGAGAAATATCGCAACGTGCCGTTCTTCTCCGAGTGGGGCAAGGCGGCGGTGTATGCCACTGACCTGGCCCGCGAAGGCGCGACTTACAAGGTGGCGAAGGACACGTCGCTGGTGAACGCGGACAAGGGCGGCGATTTCCGCCCGATGCAGCTCTCGGTGGCGCCGGATGGCTCGGTGCTCATCGCGGATTGGGGTTGGGGCGGATGGAAGGCGCCGAAGACGCTGGGCGCGGTCTGGCGGTTGAGCTGGCCCGAAGCCCGACCGGCCCCGCGCATCGCGGACAATGCGCCGGTGCCGAAGCTCATCGAAGCACTCGGCCATGTGGATCGCGACCAACGGCTGCGCGCGGAGTTCGCGCTCGTGAAGCAAGGCGAGCCGGTCGTGCCGCCGCTCATCGAAGTGTTGCATGATGCCAAGGCGCCGGCGGTGAAGAAAGCGCATGCGTTGTGGGCACTGGATTTGATCGGCGACGGCTCGCCGGAACTGCGAGACAAAGTGACCGGGTTGATCCGGCAGGTGCTGACGGATTCGGCGCCGGAAATTCGCGCCCAGGCCGTACGGGAACTGGCCATGCGCAATGTCGCGCCGGCCACGGACGAGATCGTCAAGGCACTGAAGGACACCGACCCGGAAGTGCGCCTGCAGGCGGCGATTGGCCTCGGCCGGATGCGTGCCCACGGCGCGGTGCCGGCCTTGATCGGCGCGCTCTCGGAAGAGGATCGCTGGATCCGCTTCGCCGCCCGCGTGTCACTGATGAAGATCGCCGACTGGCAGCAGCTCGCACCCTTGCTCAAGACGCAGGACTCGCGGGTCCGCGAGCAGGCGTGGCTGGCCTTTGATAGCTCGTACGATCCGAACGCCGTCGCCGTGCTCGCTCCGCTGGTCCACGACGAAGATGCCGCGGTGCGTGCCCACGCTGCCGCCGCGCTCGGCCGCATTTCCTATTTGCCGGCGGCTTACCCCGGCTCATGGTGGGGCACGCAGCCGGTGAAGAATCCGCCGCCTTTGAATACGGTGGCTTATGCCGGAACGTCGAAGGCCATCGAGGCACTCACGGCGGCGTTGAACGACACCGATCCGACGGTGGCTCTTGCGGCCGCGAAAGCACTCGCCCAGGGAATCGGACCGGAAGCCTTGCCGGCCCTGCGGGCGCGACTGACTACGGAAGGGGATCCTGGAGTGCGCCGTCAGCTCATCGAAACGCTCGGCGTGCAAAAGGATCCCGAGGCGTTGAATGTGTTTACGCGGATCGCGCTCGATGAAAAAGCCGATGCGGACTTCCGCGACACGGCCATCGCGGCCGTCGCCAATATCGGTGGTGACGAAGCGAAGAAGACGATCGTCAAACTGGCCGGCGCCCAACTCTCGCACATCGCCACGCGCAAGGTCATCGAAGCGGCCGGCGAGATGAAGGCCACGGACGCGGCGCCGGCGATTCTGCCGCGGTTGAGCGATTCCGATCCGGCGATCCGCCTCGCGGCGGCGAAGACGCTCAATTCTCTCGGACACAAGAGCTGGGCTCCCGGCACGGTGGATGCGCTGCTCACCTTGCTCGACGACAAGGACAGCAAGATCGTCATCGCGGGAATCGAGGCGCTGAGCAATGCGCACGACCCGGTCGTGCTGCCGCGCTTCATCGCGCTGGCGGAGAAGAACCGCTACCGCAAGGAAACGGTCGGGGCGATTGCCTCGCTCGGTGGCGAGCAGGTCATGCCGGTGCTCATCACCATGCTCGGCGACAAGAACATCCGCGTCCGGCAGGAAGCGGCCAAGGCTTTGCGCAAGTATCGCGACAAGGCGTGGCCGATCATTGAGCAGAAGTTTCTGACCAACGAGCTGCCGCCGGAATACGAGCCGGAGCTGCGCAGTCTCTTCGAGAGCGGCACGCTCGTGAAGTGGAAGATGATCGGCCCCTTTGAGAACGTGTGGGAAGCCGTGCACCCGCCGGAGACCGATGCGCTCGCGCAAAGCGGCCAGCCGGACCTCGCGAAGAAATACACCAACGCCGAAGGCAAGGAAGTCGGCTGGAACGACGTGAGCGGCAACAGCGACACCGGCCTCGTCGACCTCGGCCAGGTCTTCCACACGAACGGCATGGTCTGCGCCTATGCGTATGCGGAAATCGATTCGCCGGAGGAAGCGGATGGCAAGCTGCTCGCGGGCAGCGACGATCAACTCGCGGTCTGGCTCAATGGCAAGAAGGTGCACGACAGCGGCTCGGGCAGCCGCGGCTTCGAGCCGGACCAGGATCAGGTCGATCTGCACTTCAAGGCGGGTAAGAACCAGTTGCTGCTGAAGATCGGCAACGTGAGCGGCACGTGGCAGTTTGCGGCACGCCTCCCGGGCTTCGATGGGACGAAGTATGTGCAATCCAAGGAGCCCACGCCCGAGGAGAAGCAGCGCGCTTATGCGCTGGCCACGAAACCGGATGGCTCGTGGATGCATGCCGGCGATCCGAAGAAAGGCGAAAAGGTGTTCCGCGATCCGACTGGCCCGCTCGCCGGCATCTGCGCCACCTGCCATACGGTGAAAGGGCAGGGTGGTCAGGTCGGCCCGGACCTCAGCGCCATCGCGGCGAACTACAAGCGCGCCGATCTCATCACCTCCATCCTCGAGCCGTCGAAGACCATCGCGCTCGGCTTCGAGCAGGTGATGATCGAGACCACCGGCGGCGATACCTTCTTCGGCGCGCTGCGCGTCCAGACCGACGATTCATTGACCATCGTCGGCGCCGACGCGGTGAAACACGTGGTGAAGAAGGCCGACGTGAAGAACCGCACCGACATGAAGACCTCGCTCATGCCGCAAGGCCTCACCCTGGCGCTCAAGCTCGACGACTTCGTCAATCTCGTCTCGTTCCTCGAGACGCTGAAGGGCAAATAGCGGCGCTGCGTTGCCAGGAATTCACGAACCCTCTCTGGTGACGACTCGACGCTGCCAATGCGGTTTTAGCCGGGTTGCAATTTTTGCGTGAGGGGTGTTCTGTTCGACTTTTCGGATGCCCTCGCCGCCACTGCGTACTGTCCCTGAAGCTTTCGCCCTGGCGCTTCAGCTTCACCAGGCGGGGCGGTTGGCGGAAGCCGAGACGCTCTATCGGCAGATTCTTGCCGTGGAGCCGAATCACGCGAATGCGCTGCACTTCCTCGGGGTGGTGGCCCATCAGGTCGGACAACAGGAGACAGCCATTGATCTCATTCGAAGAGCAATCGCTCTCGACCCGGCCAATGCTGTCGCCCACTCCAATCTCGGCTATGCCTACCACGCGCAGGGGCGCACCGAGGAGGCGATTGCGGAGTTTCGTCGGGCGCTCGAACTGAACCCTGGCGATGCGTTGGTTTACTACAATCTCGGTAATGCGCTTGGCGAGTGCAGCCGGCGCGACGAAGCGATCGCCGCGTATGAACAGGCGCTTCGCTACCGTCCGAATTATCCCGCGGCTTGTTTTAATCTGGCCAATACCTTGCGAAACCACGGCCGGCTGGACCGGGCAATAGCCGCCTATAGACAGGCCTGGCGATTGGTTCCCGGGGACGCGGATGTCGCGATCAACCTCGGCAACGCGCTCGTCGAACAACGGGAATTCTCCGAGGCAACGGCGGTGTTACGCCACGCGCTGCAACTGCGGCCGGACAGCGCGATCGCCCACTACAACTTGGGCAATGCTCTTCGAGCCCAGGGATTGCTCGATGAAGCGATGCTGGCCTTTCGTCGCGCCTTGGAAATGGACCCGCACTTATCGGAGGCCTGGCATAATCTCGGCAACGCTTTCCGCGACCGCGGGCAGTTCGACGAGGCCATCGCCAGTTACCAGCAGGCACTCGCCAGCAAATGCGACTATGCGGCGGCCATCGTCAGTCTCGGTAATGCCTGCAAAGATCAAGGCCGCCTGGACGAAGCAATGAACGCGTTTCGCCGTGCCTTGCAACTGCAGCCGGAGGATGCGGGAACACACAGCAACCTCGTCTATAGCCTGGAATTTCACCCCGCCTCGGAGACCGGGATCATCACCCGGGAACAGGAGCGCTGGAACGAACGGTTTGCTGCTTCGTGGAAGCAGAAAGTCCCAGCGCACGCCAATGATCGCTCCGGGACACGACGACTGCGCATTGGGTACGTATCGTCTGATTTCAAAGACCATGTCATCGGCAGGAACGTGCTCCCCTTGCTGCAATGCCACGACCGTGCAGGCTTTGAAGTCGTCTGCTATTCCGGAGTCGAAACTGCGGACGAATTGACAGCGGAGTTTCGCCGCCAGGCAGACGAGTGGCACGCGACGGCAGATGTTCCGGACGAGGCGCTGGCCAATGCCATTCGCCGCGATCGAATCGATATCCTCGTGGACCTCACCCAACATTTGGCGGGTAACCGGTTGCCGGCTTTTGCCCGCGAGCCTGCGCCCGTGCAGGTGAGTTTCGCGGGTTATCCGCAAACGAGCGGCGTGGCGGCGATCCCGTATCGCATCAGTGATCGATGGCTGGAGAAAGGTGGCCTCGAAAATTCGGAAGGAATGGTGAAAGCGACTGCCCGGGAGCAAGTTTTTTTGATCGATAGCTTTTGGTGTTACGATCCTTGTGGGGCGGGAGTACAGACGAATGCGTTGCCCGCGGAAAACGCCGGGATGATCACTTTTGGATGTTTGAACAACTTTTGCAAAGTGAACGATCCGCTGCTGAAACTCTGGGCTCGTGGGCTCAAGGCGGTGAAGAACTCGCGTCTGATCCTCCTCAGCCACGAAGGCAGTCAAACGCAGCGCACCCGCCAGTTCCTCGAAGGCGAGGGAGTGGACCCGGCGCACATCGAATTCGTCGCCCCGCGCTCCCGCAAACCATACCTGGAGCTCTATCACCGGTTGGACATTGCGCTCGATCCGTTTCCCTACAACGGTCACTCCACGAGCCTGGATGCGCTCTGGATGGGAGTGCCCGTCGTGAGCCTGTGCGGGGATCGACCCGTTTCGCGGGCCGGCCTGAGCCAATTGAGCAATCTTGGGTTGCCGGAGTTGGTCGCATCGACGAAAGACCGATACGTGGACATCGCCACTGGTCTGGCCAACGACATTCCCCGGCTCAAAGAACTCCGGGCGACCCTGCGTCAACGTATGGAAAAGTCCGTCTTGATGGATGCCTCTCATTTTACCCGGCAGATTGAGAATTGTTACCGGACCATGTGGCGGCAGTGGTGTGCGGATTGGAAGGCCTGAACCTGAGCGCCATCGCGGCGAACTGCAAACGCGCCGACTTCGTCCATCTCGTCTCGTTCCTCGAAACGCTGAAGGGCAAGTAGGAGAGCGCAATCAGCGGGCGATCGGCAGCCGCTCTGGCTAGTGACCGGAACCCATCCCATCCCACCATTGCACACGCCCATCGAAGATGTGCCCGGGGAAATCTTTGAGGGAGCGGGCGAGAGGTTGATTGGGATCCCGCACCACAAAGTCCGGGTGCCACTCCTGGAAATACGGTACGCTGTGGCGGAAAATGCGCTGACACCGATACGCCGGCCGAAGCCAGGCGAGCTGCATCCACCAGCGCGGCTTGTAGATGCCAGAGCGCATCGCTTTCAGACGCAGACCGTTTTGCTCCAGTGATTCTCCCGGCTGTTTATTCTCCGCGAACCGCCGATCCTCGAGGACGAAGCTGGTTTGTCCGATCGGCAAAAATTGGTTTTTGGCCAGCTGGGCGATCCAAAAGTGCGCCTGCCGGTTTTCGTACCGGCTGTTGATCTGGAATTGGAAATGGGAAACTCCTTCCCTGAGCATTTCCTTGTGCAGTTCTTCTGCGACTGCCCGTATTTCGGGCGCCAGTCCCGGGGGCAATGGCAGCAGGAAAATGGGGAGACTGATCTCACCCGGATAGTGCAAGGAATGCCATGTGGGCCGATCCGGGAAAGAAACCCCGGCTGCCGCACGCACCTCGGCAATCGCCCCGGCGTTCAGACACAATGCATTCACCGTCGGGTGAAAGTACCCCGCCAACTTGTCGAACGCATCACGGAGGGCCATAACAGAATGATCTGTGTTGGCTAAGTATATATGCTTAGATGACGATGGCTGTGAAGCCTTATTATGCAGGTCTGGATGGAGGGGAGAAGCGTGCCCGTTTCGACAAGGCGGTGTGTAAAAAAATCCAACCCCAATGAGTGGTCTGAAAGATCGCACTCGAGGTGCAATTTCGCAGGCCACCGCGTTGGGGTTGGCGTTGATGGTTTGTGCTCTCGGCGGAGATGCGTTTTATCTCCGCGCCGACGGCTCAGAACTGCTTGATGAAGACGTTCTTGAACTGCACCGGGTCGTTGTGACCGGCGAAGCCGAAGAAGCCGCTGGTGCGATCCTTGCCCGGATGTTTGCTATGGGCCATGACGTTGTCCATGTCCACCTTGCTCAGGTCGGTATCGAGGATGACCGTGCCGTTGAGCTCGACCTTGATCGTCGAACCCTTGACGGTCACTTCCTCGAAGTTCCAGTCGCCGATCGGGTGCTGATACCCACGCGCGGCGGCGACCATGCCATAAGCACTGCCGTGCGCCTGGCGCGGGTCGATCGGCTGCGGCTTGCCCACGATCTTCTCCTTATTCACTTCATAGTTGTCGTCCAGCACCTGGCACTCGCACATGCCGTCATAAGCCGTGTTGCCGGTGCCGGGATAGCGAATGGCCAGGCCGTTGTTGCCGCCGGGCGGGAGCTTGAAGTCCACGCGCGCGGCGAAGTCCTTGAGCTCGGTATTCCAATAAGGCGTGCCGCCCTTCTTCTCCTGCCACACCATGGCGCCGTCTTCGACCTTCACCATGTCCATTGGGCCTTTGCCGTTGTTCGCCGTCCAGCCGTCGAGGTCCTTGCCGTTGAAGATCGACTGGAAGCCTTCCTGGCCATGGCTGGCGAGGATCTTGCACGCTTCATCGCTGCCGATCTCGCGGACGAAGAGATTGCGCCAGCGGATCTCGCTGCCGTGGGTCTGGAGTTGGATCGGGCCCCGCGGCAGGATCGGCAGACGCTGATCGAGCGGCTTTTTCTTGTCGAAGTAGTTCTCGAGAATGGCGTGATCGACCACCAGCTTGTCGTTCAGCCAGACTGTCACGCGGCTGCCGACCATGATGATGCGG
Source organism: Chthoniobacter flavus Ellin428 (assembly GCF_000173075.1). Taxonomy (GTDB): domain Bacteria; phylum Verrucomicrobiota; class Verrucomicrobiia; order Chthoniobacterales; family Chthoniobacteraceae; genus Chthoniobacter; species Chthoniobacter flavus. The sequence continues at coordinate 16,182 of NZ_ABVL01000033.1, read as the reverse complement.
AAGTGGTTCCACTCGCCGAACGGCTTGTCGGCGAGCACGAGCGGATCCTTGCCCGGTGAACCTTTGTCATTGTTCCAAAGTCCGCCGGAGCCTTTGTCTGCGCCGAGGTTCCACTTGCCTCCCTCCTTCGTGTAATCCCAAATCTGCACCTGCGGCACGCCGCGCAGATAGATCCCGCTGTCGCCGAGCGGTTGCATCTTATAATCCACGAGCAGTTCGATGTCGCCGTAGTCCTTGGTCGTCGAGAGATAGAGGCCCTTGCCGTCATTGACGATCTCATCGCCTTCCACGTGCCAGTGCTTGTTGATCTGCTGGTCGCCCTTGATCGCTGGGCCGCCTTCGACAGATTCCTTGTTGTATTCCGCGCGCTGCTCCGGGGTCATCGCGGCCAACTGGCGCGGATCACTCGTGCTCCAGCCGAACCAATCGGAGAGGTCCTTGCCATTCCACAGCGAGGTGAAACCGGCCGGCGGGGCATCCGCGGCATGGAGAAAGGAAGCGCCGAGCACGAGGGCCGCGGCTGCAACGATGCAGGAGGATAATAATCGAGGGATGATCATTGGGAATTTGGGAACAGAATAGGTGGAAAAAGCCGGTTGGTGGCGGCCAACGCGACGATCATCACAAACGTGGATTCTTAGCAACTCATTTAACGAATCAGACGAAAATCGAAATGGGCCATTCACCCCTCGAGCGGACGCTTCACCCGCATCTCCGGGCCGCCGTCCCGACGCGCAGCGTCCCTGGGAGCGGCGACTTCCCAGTCGCTGACCGACCCAACGCGCGCCGCGCCCATCGTTTTGGGCGACTTCGAGGCAATGTCCTCTACCGCGCCCCGACGGAGCGGGTCGACGGCATCGCGTCTCGTAAAAAGCCACACGAAACCGGCCCGACCCGCGCGGCCTGCGGCAGGCGATGACGGCGAAGGGGAGTCAGTCGGCACAGGATGCCAAGAGAGCACGCTGCCATCATACTCCGACTGCGGCGGCCGACCGACAGACCGCCACTGGCCCGTTTTCGTTTTGTAATCAGAGGGATGTTGGTATTACCTCCGAGGTGCGGTCAGTGAACCTCGAAAGAGATGCCGATATTTTCCATCTCTCCCGGTCGGTCCAATAAGATGTTAGGCTACTAGCCATGCGTGTTCTACTCGCCAGCCTCCTCATCTCGATTCCGCTCGCACATGGCGATACGTGGGTTCCTCCGGTTACACAGATTTACCACTCCCGAGACGCTAGCCTCGTCGTGCGCATCGACCCAGTTCAACGCGACCAGAAGGACGCACGCCCAACCGCCACCATCACCAAATGGTCGCCAAAAGACCGTTCGTATCGCTTCGTCCGGCGAGTGACACTCCGCAACCCGCGCAGCCCAATCATTGCTCTGATCACCAACGACGCTTGCTTCCTCATCACCTTTGATGACTGGTTCGGTGTTGGCACCACCGACAACGCAGTCGTGATTTACGACCTCGATAAGGGTTCGATTCACAATTACCGCATCGACGACTTCCTACCGGAATCCTACCGCGAGAAGTTTCAGCGATCCACCTCCTCACTGACGTGGCGCGGCGAGCCGTTTGTGGACGAGTGGGAGCATACCATCTACGTCCCGCTGCCCGACACGACTCCTGACAGCAAGGGATTTGAGCCACACATCGAGATCGATCCCGCCAAGCACAAGATATGGATTCAGAAGGAAGACAAACCGGAACAATAACGCGGCCTATCCAAGCGCTGCAGCAAACACGCCTCCGCGTCACTGCCTGTGCTTCCGACCACCCCCAACCTTTCCGGCCGCCGGCACAGGCCGCGCCACTCCGGCGTGTCGCTGAGCTTGGGGGCGTCGACATACGTTTTCTGTGAAGACTACGTTCAAGATCGCTTATCGAACGCTTGGAGTCGTCGCCCTCTACTCGTGTGGTTGCATTTCGTTTTTACAATCTCACAGCGGATGGACCGTCGAGGGGCAACCGGTGACAACGATTTCGACGCGGTTTTTCGATACAATCCTGCTTAATCTGTTTTACCCTGCCCTCTGCCTACAAGCCCGCATGGAACCAAATCGCATGTACATCCGCACGGATACCTCCGGTCAAGCCATTCCAACGTATAATCGCTATCCTTTTCAGGCCTTGCCGCTGTAGCAATATGCATTTGCTCTGTATCGAAATGACGCCACCATGCGCTGCAGCGAACACGCCTCCGCGTCACGGCCTGTGCTTCCAACCACCACCACCTTTTCCGCCCGCCGGCATAGGCCGCGCCGCTCCGGCGTGTCGCTGAGCTTGGGGTCGTAGGCGACTTGCCACGTCTTCCGTAAAATGAACGACACACAGCCAGCAGTATGGGTCGTCAGTGGGCTCGGTGCATTGATTCCTCTCGTTCTACTCGGTGGCACGTATATCGCGGCTTGGCGTCGTCTAGCGCGGACTTACCCGGCTTCGCCGGTCGACCGCGAGAATATGTTCTACGGAGTCTCCGGGCACATCGGCGGGACCTATGGCGCTGTGGGGTGTTGCATTCGTGTGGGTCTCAGTTGTGAAGGCTTGCGTATTTCCATGGGGCCGCAGTTTCTCTTACCCGCGATTATGGTTCCTTGGTCGGATATTACTTCCTGCGAGCGCGCCCGCTATTATTTCTCTCCTGTCGGTATCCGTATCGCGATTGCCCGCTGGCCCGAACCGATTCATTTTTGGTCTCGCCTATGGCGCCACGAGGGCCTGCCTCAACAAATTCAAACCCTTTGGCATGAGCACGCTCCAAAAGTCGCCTAACCCGCTCAATAGTATGCCAACACCACTCAAAGATGCCGATGACATACGCCCCGGTGAGTTCTATGAGGACTGCGCATATCACCCATGCCTCTGCACCGGAACCGAGATGGGGTGTGTCGATGGCATTTCCCTTGTCGACGGTTCCTATCCACGCAACTGTGGAGTTCCCCAATGCGGCGTTCGGAAACTCTCCTTTGAGGAGGCAGTTCATTGGCGCCTTCATGGTCCGCCAGACGTGCCGCCCGAGATTGAGTCTCAGATGACTGACTCTCAAAAGTATTGGCTAAAGCCTGCAAATGACAACCGCGCCTAAGCGCTGCAGCGAACACACCTCCGCGTCACGCCCTGTGCTCCCAACCACCGCCGCCTTCCCGCCCACCGGCACACTGCCCGCGCGGACGCGCTTCGACTCACCGCCGGAGGCGCTTTTTGCAGGTCGAGGCGGAAACGCGGTGACAATCCGCGCCGCTCCGGCGTGTCGCTGAGCTTGGGGGCGACTCCAATCTTTGTCTGTGAACGCGAGCATCCACGAGGCCATGTATGGTCGGGCACCGAACATTCGTCCGCGTCCAATCGTCGCCCTGACAACGCTCATTTTCGTCCCGGTTGCTTTTGGCACTTGCACGTTGATAGTGCACAGAGCATCGCAGGAGGACTTTCTCGGCTTTGACATCGTTCGTGCGTTTTGGGCCTCGAACGGCATCGCCAGCGCAGTTGTTTTGGCACTTTCCATTTGGTCTCTTCGTCGCCATGAGCGCCACGTCTGGCTTGGCTACTTGCTTATGCTGGTCGCTTGTGGGTGGCTGCCATTAATCATTTTTCTTGGAAGATGGATCTCTTTCTAGCCCAAGCGTCACCTCCAAGCGCTGCAGCGAACGGGCCGGGAACCCTTTCCTGCGTTCGACCCGCCCACAGGCCCGTCGCTGAGCTTGGAGTCTAGGCCCCTTCGACGCGTTATGAGCAACAGAGCGCCATCTATCTTCGCATACCTTGCGCTGCTTGTATTGTCGCTGCCAGTCCCGCTCCTTCACCACTACCACACTGACCGAGTGATTGAGACCATGCGGCCCGTCATCAAACTCGCCGACGGCCACTGGGCGCCGATGCTAATGCCTGTTGACGTTCTCTTGGTCCGCTGGCTCGGTCAGTTTTCCTGGAGTATTCCATGCGCTCTTGTCGCGCTGCTCACGCTTTCTCTCTCCCGAGAGGTTTTCTCCCGCGCTTCCACGATTTGCGTGACAGCCATTTGCCAGTGCGCTTTTACTACATTCTACGCCTTCTACGCGACCTTGATTCTCGGAGTGCAGTGGCTTGATTGGACACAACAGAGGACTAACCAAGCTCAGCGAACTGCTCCGGGCGTAACGGTAGCTGCTTCCGCCGCCGCCTTTCCTTCCACCATGCAGCTACCGCGCCGCTCTCCACAGTCGCTGAGCTTGGGGGCGTAGGCGACTGCCACGCGTTATGAGCATCGCACCTGAACCGATTCTGCGAGCAGGCATGGACACGGTCGGATGGGCCTGCGTCTTTATCCGCAATCAGACGGTTCGTGATGGCGCACCCATAAAGATGATCAACGATGCGATGGAGGCAGTTCACGCCGTGCCGCAGATGTTGACCAATTGGCGGGCCGATGCGCTCCGAGACATTCGGATTCACCTCGCATGTTTCCCGGCATCGCGCTGGCCCGACGCCCCGGATTTGGTTGCTTTCTTTGAGCGGAGATTGAGAGACTATGGCTATAGTGAGAACGTCGCCTCCTCAGGAACTGGAAATTCGGAGCGTTGATTATGAACAACTTACATCGGCCATGAAAACGGCGAGACGGAACCAGCAACAAGATCAGTTCCTTCCCTCATTGCTCCGCGCGCAGCGTGGTTGGGGTGCTAACCAAGCGCTGCAGGCCAACGACACCGGTTGTCATGGCTCCTTCTTCCGGTTTCCGCCTTTCCTCCAGCCATGCAGGAGCCGCACCAGCCTCCGCCGTGGCTGAGCCTGAGGTCGTTGATGTCATTCACGCTTTATGAGCCGAATCCCGCTTTTTTTCTGCATAGTGGCGCTGCTTGCTTCCTGTGGGTCGTCCAGCAAGCGAATGACCAAACAAGAACTTGCCGGCTTGCTCGGCCCCGATGCCCACACCACTTTGCGTTGGAGCCGGACGGACGGCCCAGACTTCGCCGTTTATTACGGTGAGTCAGCAGCGCCAAGTTCCGGCGGCGTTGGCTTTTACTTGGGCATGGCGCCTTCCTTTCAGCCTACGGCCGACAGCACCACCCATCATGGTCGGCTCGGTGCCTTCGATGTTGTTTGGCACCGAACACGCCGCGAAGATGGTTCCCTCTATCAAGCCGCACTTCTTACTAATCCGGATAAGCCCTCCATTCACGTTTGGGTTTATGGCGCGCGCGAGTCCGACTTGGATGCGCTTATCCGCGAACTTTCGGCGCTCCCACAATTTCGGCACGGTCCCTCCAAGCCACACCAATGACGCCTGACAAAGTGCTGCAGGCGAATTGTCGCCATGTTTCCACCTCGACTTGCAAGAAGAGGCTCCGGCCGTTTGCATCGGCGCATTTGCGCAGGCAGTCCACCTCGACACGCTGTTACAGCAGCCGGCTTTTGGGAGGGACACGTCCGCGCGGGCAATGTTTCGGGCCGTCATGCCTGCTGCTCTCCAAGAAACCCACCGCGCAGCCGTTTCGACAGGCTCCCGTTTCGACAAGCTCCCGTTTCGACAAGCTCAAGGTCCCGAGCCTGTCGAGGGAAAGGTCCCGAGCCTGCCGAGGGAAAGGTCCTGAGTTTATCGAAGGACAGCGAACGGGCCGGGAACTCACTCCTGCGTTCGACGCGCTCACAGGCCCGTCTCCCGCCATGGCGGGATTGGGGGCGTTAGGCGTTGCGACACGCATCCTGTAATGAACATCACTTGGCAGAGCGTCTCCCGCGAGTTCGAGCCGGATGGCTCTCTTCGCGACATCTACGTTTCACCTGCCACATTGCACGACTGGCAGCGCGTTCTCGACTTCGTTCGACAGCATGGCAGCGAGGTCTGCTACAGCCTCGATGGTCAGTCGGCTTCGGTTCCCGTTTCTGTTCGCGAGCCTTTTGCAGTTCGTGAGCATTCGTCACCACTTCTGACCTTTCGCTTCGGCAGCATCCACTTCGCCGCGCACTTTTTCTGCGACAATGAGGTAGAGTTCGACATCGTTCCGAACGACATTCGCAGCGAGAGCGAGTTCAAGTCTTTGTGCGACTTTCTTCAGCGCATCGGCGACCTGCTCTCCAAGTCCGTTTCCCTCACTCCTGAGAACTGTCGCGAGGACGCCTTTCTCAAGTATCATCCCAACTCCCGTGAGTTCCACCACGCGCCTTCTGCACTCAACCGCAACGCCTAACCCGCTGCAGGGGACGGGCCGGGACCTTGCCCCTGCGTTCGACACGTTCACAGGCCCGTCGCTGAGCGTGGGGGCGTTAGGCGATGCTTGCCGCTGATGAAGACGACGCTGATTACGTGCGGAATTCTCACGCTGCTGCTCGTGCTATTCCGCCCTCGTCGAATAATCGACCCGCCACTGCCCCCGTTATCTGAGGATCGACAGTTTCTTGCAGATGAGATCGAGCGTCTCGTCCGCCTCCCCCTTTCCAATCAACAAGAGCTTGAGGCATGGTATCGCGCCTGCAATTTGATCCAGGATCGCATCGAAGCACGTTTCGGAAACGCTGCATCTGTTTTGCCTCATGCCATGTTTCACTATTTTTGGCTCCTCGCTATTTTGAGTGGGAAGATGGCGGCGTTGCGGGTTGGAAGAGGATCAGGGAACCACGGTTCCCCGAACCCCTCCTCTAGGGGGAACAGAGGTCGGCTGGTGAGGAACCGGGAGATTGACGAGGGGCTGGGATTGAGGGGCAATAGGGGGAAATGGATGCCAAGGAACTCTTCACGCTCGCGCTGCAACTGACCCCGGAATGGAAAGTCAGCGACTGCCAATTGGACCAAGAAGCACACCGCTTAACGCTCAAACTGGACTTTGTGGCTGGGAGCAAATTTTGCGCACCTGGAGCGGAGCATCAGTTGCTTTGCCCGGTGCACGACACGGTGGAGAAGAGCTGGCGGCATCTGAATTTTTTCCAATACCAGACCGAATTGGTAGCCCGAGTGCCGCGGGTGAAGACGCCGGAGGGTAAGGTAGTGCAGGTGGAGGTGCCTTGGGCGCGACCTGGCAGTGGGTTTACCTTGATGTTCGAAGCTTGGGCGATGCTGCTGTGCACCCAGATGCCGGTCTTGGAAGTGGGCGCACTTTTGGGCGAAGAGGACACGCGCCTGTGGCGTTTAGTGGCGCACTATGTGGAAGCGGCGCAGGCGCGGCGCAGTTGGACCCAAGTGCGCCGGCTGCTGATCGATGAGACCAGTGCGCGGCGTGGGCATCGCTATGTGACCAATTTCGTGGATGCCGAGACGCGGGAACTGCTCTTCTTGAGCGAGGGCCGGGAGAGCGAGGCGGTGGGAGCTTTTGTCCGCGAACTGGGGGCGCATGGCGCCGTGCCCGAGCAGATCGAGTTGGTGGCCATGGATATGAGCCCGGCCTATCGCAAAGGAGTGCGGCAATATCTACCCAAGGCCCGGATCGTTTTCGATCGTTTTCATCTCATGCAGATGGCCGGCAAAGCACTCGATGACGTGCGCAAGCAACTGCGCCGTGAAGGGGCCGGACTGGCCGGTGAACTTTGGGCGATCCGAGGCAACAGTTGGACGCGCTCGGAGGAACAACTCGCGCACCGCCAGCAACTCTGCACCCAATATCCCAAACTGGGCCGGGCCATGATGTTGCGCGAAACCTTCCAGGACGTGCTGGCCGGCGAAGATGCGGTGGCCCTGCGCTGGTGGGTGACTCGTGCCAGACGATCTCGATTGGTCCCCTTTCGCAAACTGGCCGACAGCGTCATGGAACATTGGGACGGGATCGTGGCTTTCCTGGAAACCCGTGTCACCAACGGCGTGATCGAGGCGATCAACGGTCTGCTCCAACTGGCCAAACGCATGGCTCGCGGCTTTCGTTCTTTCCGCAACTTCCGCCTCATGGCTCTGCTCAAAGCCGGCCGCCTCCAACTTCACCTCCCCTCCCTTTCACCCACTTAAAACAGCGAAGCGGCCTCATTCTTTTATCTGGCGCTTTTTTCCCGAGGATAGAAAGCCACGACGCATTTGCTACCGCATCTTTCAAGAACTCGTTGAGCGCGCCGCGATAGATGCAATTTCGTAACTCTTGAGCATTTAATGGAACCGTGTTGGTGTTTAACCGTTCAAATACGTCGAATTTTATTTCCGGATGCGACTCATTCGAGATTAGAACACAGCGGATTGTATGAGTTTTGATTTGTCGCTGCGCCCTCGGCTCCAGTTGATGAAAGCGCAACCCATTCAACTCTTTCAAGACCTCAAGTCCCGCGATCGCAAACTGGTTATCGAGGAACCGATAAATCGAAAAAAGTCGCTGCTGTCCGTCGATCACGTCGAGTTCAAAATCTTCATTTTGGGAGAGATAACACGGCGGAATCGGGATATTCAGGAGAACCGACTCGATCAAGCGCGAGGCCAGAAGGTTCGGCCATACATATCGTCGTTGGAAGCTCGGACGCTCGGAGAGCGGTCGCAAGAACACTGTTCCGTTGTCAATTTGGTCAATTAGAGCCTCGACAACCAAATCGTAAGGATTTGTGACTAGGCGGCGGTCACGAATTGGAACCTCATCCGGGTCTTGCTCGGCGTCTGCAAGATCGGGGTCGATAAAACTCGGGTCTTCTGTACTCATAAACACGCGGGGCCTCAGATATTCACCACGCATTTAGCAGTCGCGTATGTAGAAGAGAAGAGAAACTCGGCGGGAGGCGAAGGATGGTTCTGAACACCTACTGAAAGGCAACTATTCGATCCTCGTTCCCAGAGTGGGGCTTTGGGAACCCTTCTCAGCGGGGCAAATTCACTGCGAGGGCGGTGGGTCTTTCTCGCGGGAAGAAGGGGCAGGCAACAGCTCTTGGCACATGCGCGATCTGCGCTAGTCGCTTCCGAGCGATTTGCCGCAAAGACCGTCGATGACGCGGCGGAACTCATGCCCATCACGTTCGACAAGTCGGCCAAATGGCGCTTGCCCGCGACGCGGTTGCGTGCGAAGAACTGAACCGCCTCCAGAGGCACGATCCCAGATCGTCATGCCGGCATAGCTCAGTTGGTAGAGCAGCTGATTTGTAATCAGCAGGTCATCGGTTCGAGCCCGATTGCCGGCTCCAGCTTCGAGGGGTTCGACTGAATGATTCGTGGCGCGTTTAGCCTCTGGAACTGAGCGAAAACGCAGTTGTTCCCGCTTCTCGTGAGATCTAAAAGGGCAGCATGGCCTTTCGACTGGATGATCTTGTCATTGCGGGCGTCTTCTACAACACGCGTCCATTCTGCGTGCATGGGCGGCTGCTTTTGCGCGGTGAAGAAACGCCGATTTTGGTGGAGCTCACCGGTATTCCGGCGGAAGACCTGCGCGGCCGGGGTTTCGAGTTTGAAGTGCCGCGGAACGATCGGCCGGCGACGGATGACGATCGTGCGCGCGTCGCGCAGTTTCGCAATCAGCAGATTGGCGCGGTCGGAACCATGACCGCGGCCCTCAAGCGAAAGACGGTTGATGGTTCGACCGATGAGTTGAACCGCCGGTCGGAGCAGGGCGAACCGCCGCCCGTCCGATGGTGCCGCTGCCTCTACCTGGAATGGTTCAGCCAGAATGGCCGGGTGGTCGTGGAACTGGCCGAGCCCAGGATGCGCTTTGTCCATGATCACGAAGCTCCGTCGTCACCGGCGGCGGGCGAGGGGGGAACGGGAAGTGGGGCACCGGAAAGCGTGGCCTCGCCGGAAAGCGAAAGCGAGACGGCGTGGACCGTGGAGGAAATCGACTCATTCGATCTGCCCGACGTAGATGGCGAATTCTCGGAGGAGGCCCCCGAAGAAGAAGGCTATGGATTGGTCCCGGACGATCTGAACCGGGAATTGGAACAGGCGGCGCGGCGTCTCGATCGCGAGATCACCGCTCCCTCCGACGATTTCCCGGAACGGGCCGAGTGGGAGTTGCTCGATGATTTGATCGAGAAGAGCGACGGCACCTTGATTGAGAATTTGCTGCGGGAATTCCGGCTGCCCCCGGCGGATGCGGAACTGACCGATCATGAGGCGGCGCTGGCCCTCCGAACCGCGCTCGCCCACCTCGCCTTGTTTGGCGTGGCCTTCCACATCTGCGAGCATTGCTCGATCCGGGAGGCTTACCGGATTTTTCAGGAAAAGGTCTGTTTGGAAGGTCGCATCTTCCCCGAGATGCGCGGGACTTCGTTCGTCCAACACTACATGACCTCGGACTATTGCGAGCGCTGCCAAAACGAACTCTGAGGTGAACCACGGATTGCACCCCGCCTCTCTCCACTTTTTCTCTGTAGTAATAACCCTAAAAATGTACGCCGCCTGCGTAGTTTTTTTACCGCGAATGGACGCCAATGAACGCGAATAGAGCAGAGAGGTGAAGGCGTTTTCGTATTCGCGTCCATTAGCGTCCGTTAGCGGTTTTTTACTCCACCAGCCCCTCTACAATTCTTCTCTGCGCCTCCGCGGCCTCTGCGTTTAGATATTTTCTGGTAGACCGCTATCGTCCAAAAGCCCGCGGCGGCCATTTTCGCGGGCTTGCCCAAAGCGCGGTTTCGGATTTAACTCCCCAACCCCTTCCTTCCCCCAGAAGCCATGAAGCGCATCCCCTTTCTGATTGCCTCGTCCGGTCTTTTCCTGGCCACGGGTGTCTTCAGTTGGGGCGCGGTGCCGGCGATTCAGACGGCGGCTCCAGCCGTTGCCGCCCCGAATTTTCAATCGTCGGTCAAGCCATTGGTCGAAGGCCATTGCCTGGATTGTCACGACGAGACGACCCATAAAGCCGGCCTGCGGCTCGACAATCTCCCCGCCGATTTTCGGACGGAGAAGAGTGCGGCCACCTGGACGCATGTCTTCGACAAGCTCATCGCCGGTGAGATGCCGCCGAAGAAAGAGAAGCGTCCGCCGCAGCCGTTGCTGACGGGCGCGGAGCAATTTCTCTACCTGCAGCTCCGCGCGGCCTCGCTGGATCATCAGGTGAAGCAGGGGCGCGTGGCGGTGCGGCGGCTGAATGCCACCGAATTTGAAAACACCGTGCGCGATCTCGTCGGCACGCCGGTGGCGCTCAAGGACATGCTCCCGGAGGACAATACCACCGCGGGATTCGACAACGTCAGCGCCGGGCTCGATCTATCAGCGACCCATTTCCTCCGTTACCAGGAAGCCGCGACGAAAGCGGTGCTCTCGGCCATTCCGGTGAGCCCGCCGATTCCGTTCAGCGAGCAGCACAGCGGGCGTGAGATCTCGGAGAAAGGCTCGAACTTCAAGCAGACCCTCACCAAGAGCTGCAAACTCGATGGCGACGCGCTGGTCATCTACAGCACGCTGCCGCGCTACGGCCTGTGCGCTACGCCGTCGGTGCCGACCGCCGGCCGCTACAAGATCACGATGTCCGCCGGCGCGGTGGGCGCGGAAGGAAAACCGATTCCCGTGGGTTACATGACCGTCGAGTCGAGCGGTCGCGAATCGCCGGTGCTCAAGGAGGTCCACGAAATCCCCGCTGGTCCGCCGAAGGTCATCGAATTCGAGATCGATCTCGCGCGCCGTCAGCAGTTCGTGGTGAACCTGCTCACCACCTGGGACATCCGCCGTTTCAAGAAACCGATCGAGGAATACACCGGCCCCGGCCTGCGCGTGGACTGGCTGAAAATCGAAGGTCCGCTCGATGCCTTTCCGCCAGCGAGCTACAACCAGCTCTTCGCCGGCGTCCCGCTCAAGGCGCATTCCGTGGTGAAAGCGGAGATGGCCCACACGCGGCTGCCAAACGTGGACAATCGGCGCGCCGACAGTTGGTATGCCGATCCGCTGGAACCCGATTCCGAGCATCCCAAGGAAGACGCCGAGCGCCTCATCCGCAGCTTCCTGCCGCGGGCTTTCCGGCGGCCGGTGAGCGCGGACGTGCAGAAGCATTACGCCGACAAGGTCCACGCCAAGCTGGACGACAAGGCCTCGTTCCTCGACGCGATGCTCTACGGCTACAAGCTCATCCTCTCGTCGCCCGATTTCCTTTTCCTCACCGATGATCCGCTCTCCGGCGCCACCGCCCAGGGCGACCTGACGACCCCGCGGCTCGACGATTACCAACTCGCCGAGCGGCTCTCCTATTTCCTCTGGTCGACGATGCCCGATGACGAGCTGCTCGCCGTGGCGCGCACCGGCCAGTTGCACCAGCCCACGGTGCTCTACGCCCAGGTGGAGCGCATGCTCAACTCGCCGCGCGCGCACGCCTTCACGAAGAATTTCGCCGGCCAATGGCTCGACTTGCGGAAGATCGATTTCACGATTCCCGATCCGGTCCTCTACAGCGACTTCGATCAATTGCTCCTCTGGTCCATGCCGCGCGAGACGGAGTCGTTCTTCGAGGAAGTGCTGCGCAAAAACCTCAGCCTGCTCAGCTTCGTCGATTCGAACTGGGCGATGCTCAATGAACGCCTCGCCTTGCTCTACGGCGTCCCGGGAGTGCAGGGAAACGACTTCCGCAAAGTCACCCTGCCACCGGGCAGCCATCGGGGCGGCGTCATGACCCAGGCGAGCATTTTGAAAGTGACCGCCGACGGCACGCGCACCTCGCCCGTGCTGCGCGGCAAATGGGTGCTCGACCGCATTCTCGGCCAGCCACCCACGCCACCGCCACCGGATATCCCGGCCATCGAGCCGGACATCCGCGGGGCCACGACCATTCGCGAGCAGCTCGACAAGCATCGCCACACACCCGCCTGCGCCACCTGCCACACGCACATCGACCCGCCCGGATTCGCGCTGGAAAACTTTGATCCCATCGGCAACTGGCGCACTTCCTATCGGGTCACCGAGCGGACCAAGGCCGGGGTCGTCGAACTCCCGCGCAATACCGGCCGCCAGGCCTATTACGGCCCGGCGGTGGAGCAGGGGGGCCAGACTGCCGAAGGCAAGCCCTTCAAGGACATCGACGATTACAAAAAGATCCTGCTGGAGAATAAAGATCAGCTGGCCCGCAGCCTGACCCAGAAGCTGCTCATCTACGCGACCGGGGCCGATATCCAGTTTGCCGACCGCGAAGTCGTCGAGCAGATCATCACTCGCATCCGGCCCCGGAATTACGGTTTTCGAGATCTTGTCCATGAAATCGTCGTCAGCCGGATCTTCCTAGATAAGTAACGCACACTAACCGCCGTCTTAATCGTAATCTTAATCTTACTCTTAATCCCCCGTCCGTTTGGCGGAGCAGATTAGGATTAGGATTAAGATTAAGATTAAGAAACTGCAGCCAGCCACCTAACCCTCCTATGCCGACTCCCCGCATCGATCGCCGCACTTTCCTCCGCGCATCCGGTGTCCTCATCGGTCTGCCGTTTCTCGAAGCCATGATGCCCGCCCGGGGCGCCGGAACCAACCAGGACCCGGCCCGGCTGGTCCTCGTCGGCCAGCCGCTCGGCATGTACGGCCCGAACTTTTTTCCGACCAAGCCCGGACGCGATTACGAGCCGAGCCGCTACATGAAGCTGCTCCAGGCGCATCGCGACCGCTTCACCGTCTTCTCCGGCATGTCGCATCGCTACGCCACCGGGCACTTCGCGGAAGTCGGCATCTTCACCGGCGTCGCTCCGGAAATGATCCGCGACAAGGACATCAAGAACGGCATCTCGCTCGACCAGGAAGTGGCCTCGCACATCGGCAACGAGACGCGCTTTTCTTCGCTGATCATCGGCGGCGGCGACGTCGCCTGGAACCGGCGCGGCGTGCGCATCCCCTCCGAGCAGCGCGCCACCCGGGTCTTTCGCCAGCTCTTCATCGCCGGCACGCCGGACGAGGAAGCGCGGGAATTGCAGCGGGTGAAAGATGGCCAGAGCATCCTCGACGATGTCGGCGACCAGATCAAAGCGCTCAACCGCAAGGTCGGCACCGGCGATCGCGAACGGCTCGATCTTTTCCTCACCGCCGTGCGCGAAGCGGAGCAATCGCTGCAGCAGGACGAGCACTGGAGCAAGACGCCCAAGCCGAAAGTGGACTTCCAAACGCCGACCAGCGATTTCGGCGGCCCGCAGTTGGTCGAGCGTTCGCGGCAATGGTACAACATCGTCCATCTCGCCTTGCAGACCGATTCCACGCGCGTGATTTCGCTCTGGCTCGGCACCCAGGAGCGGCCCGATATCGAGGGCGTCACCCTCGGCCACCACGACGCCTCGCATCACGGGCAGGATCCCGCGAAGCTCGAGCAACTGGCCTTGATCGAGGAAGAGGAGATCAAGTTGTTCGCGGAGTTCCTCGACAAAATGAAGGCCTCGAAGGAAGGCAGCAACACCCTCCTCGACCGCACCGCGGTCCTCTACACGAGCAACCTCGGCAACTCCTCGTCGCACGATAACAACAACCTGCCCATCGTGCTTGCCGGCGGCACCTTCAAGCACCAGGGCCACCTCGCCTACGACCCGAAAAACAACACGCTCCTTTCGAACCTCTATGTGCGGATGCTCCAGCACATGAACGTCGACGCCAAGTCGTTCGGTGCGAGTAACGGGATCATCAGCGGAGGTTTAGTGATCGAGAAATACATGGGCCTCGAGCCGTACAAGTGAGCCTAAAAGCGGGACTGGGAATGGCCGCAAAAAGGCCCAAGAGGCACAAAAAGAGAATGCTCCCCTAGGTAAGCGGGTGGTGCTCATCGACACCCTGCGGGTGACATTGCCGTGTTTTGCAAGGACCCTGCTTTTGTGCTTTTTGTGCCTCTTTGTGGCCATTCATTCCCTGATTTTAGGCTGAGTCGTGCGGACCGCTCCGCAAATCACGGCGATGTCGCTCGCCAATCGCGTGGTATCCTTTAGAAAAAGGCACCGCGCTTGTGACCTCCCCTCCTTCTCTCGTCATTTTCGATAACGACGGCGTCCTCGTGGATAGCGAGGAACTCTCGACGCAGATGCTGGTGGACGCGGCGCGCGAGTATGGTCCGCTGGCTATGGAGCTCTCCGAGGCGATGCGGTTGTTCCGCGGGCGCAAGATGGCGGAATGCGTGGCCGTTCTCTCCGAACGTCTCGGCCACCCCTTGCCGGAGGATTTCACTCCCAATTTCCGGGCGCGCCAGGCGGAGGCATTCCGACACCGCCTGAAACCGATTCCCGGAATCCACGAGGTGCTTTGGGAGATCCGCATGCCGGTCTGCGTCGCCTCGAATGGGCCGCGCGAAAAAATCGCGCTGGCTTTGTCGGTCACCGGGTTGCTCCCCTTTTTCGAAGGCCGCATTTTCAGCTCTTACGAGCTGGGGACCTGGAAGCCGGATCCTGGGCTGTATCTCCACGCGGCCGCGGAGATGGGAGTGGCGCCGGCGGATTGTGTGGTGGTGGAAGACAGCGTGTTAGGTGTCCGCGCGGGAATCGCCGCCGGGATGCGCGTGTTAGCTTACATCGCCGCGGGCGACGCGGAGGAATTTCATGTGCCGGGAGTGACTCGCTTTGAGCGCATGTCGGAGTTGCCCGCGCTTTTGCGGTGAGAGGCGGAAGCGGGGGTGGGCGCGGTATTGCTCGAGAGGAAAATGAGTGCGGCTCTCGAAAACCATTTTCGGATACAGAAAGCGCGCTGGAGGGCGCCGCCTCGGCTAACCATTACCCACATCTTTTTTGAAGGTCCCGCGGAGAGAAGAAGGGCCTGCGAATCACGCAAATCACGCGAATAAAATCCTCCTCATTCGCGTTATCTGCGTGATTCGCGGGCCCCATCCGCAGTCTTTTTGAGATGTGGGTAATGCTTAGCCCAAGTTCGACAGTCGTTAGGGATAAAAAGCTTTTTCCGTGAGGGGATGTTGGGTTGGCTTCTGGAGAGGCGGTTGGTTGTCAGGGATTGGATGTTGTAGTGGAGACCGCCGCCTTGCTGGAGCAGAGAGGAAAGGGGCAAGCTGGGGCATGTTTTTGCGGCGCAATCGCAGACAGAAGAACGGTCAACAATACGAGTATTGGACTTTGGTGGAGAGTCACCGCACGGAGCGCGGGCCGCGGCAGCGGGTGGTGGCGACGCTAGGCAAACTGCCCGGACTCGACGAAGAGGAACGGGCCGGCTGGGAGGAGATAGCGCGTTTACTGGATGGGGATGGGGCGCCTGCGGAGCCCACGCCGCCGGGAGATCTTTTTGGATCGCCGGCCGCGCCACCGTCCCTACCGCCGCCGCAGTGGGCGCAGGTGGATCTTTCTCGCGTGCGCGTGGAACGGTTGCGGCAGTTTGGCCAGGTCTATTTAGCCTTGGCGCTTTGGCGGCGCTTGGGATGCACGAT
>NZ_ABVL01000034.1 GCF_000173075.1 Chthoniobacter flavus Ellin428 | reverse complement strand
TATAACGCACAATTCAATTTTTGCTTTCTACGCCTCGATTTCTCCTCCAGGAAACCAAACCTTGCGATTCGAATTCCTCGATTCAATCCGAGGCGTCTAGTTGACCGTTCTGAGTCTGCTCTTTCCGCCAACGCTTTCCACCTCAGCTTGCGCTTTGGTTTTCAGCCTCGACGGAGTCGTGTGACAAACTCCAGAATCAAACTTTCAAAGATCATTGGCTTCACAAACATCCGGGCAACAAAAAACTCAATCTCATCGCTCCGACTTTAATGATCACCGTCATCTCGACGTTGACCCTCATTGTCGGGACAAGATTGAGTCTCAATCTGAAGTCCCAGTTGTTTGGAAGATCCACCGCTCCATCTTGAGGAGCAGTCCCGCTTTTCGTATCGGGTTGGCTACTTTAGTTAGTCGCTTCTTTCGGTCAACTCGAAATTTGAAATTTCTTTCAACTTTCTTCGTCGCCTACTCGAAACTTTCGCTTCGGTAACCGTGCCTTTCTCGGCGGGGCGCGCACTCTATCTTTTCGCTTCGTTCGGTCAACCGGATTTTTGAAATTTCTTTCAAACTTTTCTCGGTCACCGCTCGTCGCTTTTCAGCTTCGTGCAGCACCACCTTGTTGGGCGGGGCGCGGAAATTAGCGGGTACCCTATTTCCCTCAAGTACTTTTTCCAAAAAAGTGACGTGAATGACAAAATCGGGCACTGAGACTTCGCGCATTTTCGATTCACGTATCACCCACGAAGCAAGGAAACATCAGGCTTCGCGAGTGATTTCCTCTTTCATCATCGCGCGGATTTCGCGCGCGAATTATTTTTTGAAACCGGCTGCTCGGGCGCGATCGGCACCGGATGCGCGAGGCGATATCGCTTCACAAATTCGCCGCCGACCAGCGCGGAAATGAGCGCGACGACGAGGATGATTTCATGCCGCGTGAGCTTCATCGGAGTTAGACTGTTTTCCGCGGGAAGACGGGCGCGCAGGCCAGCGGTTTCGCCGCGTAAAAATCGAGTCCCATCTCGCTCGTGAGAACATTGCGGGGAAACGTGTTTTCCGGGGGCCTCATGACGCGTCGAGAGTAGATGCTCTTCCGGCCCCCTTGCGAGTTGATTTCGCGGCAGGCCAAGACCGTGAGATTGATTCGTCACCCCCATCGATAGCCATCTTGAACGAAGTCGAAAGATGTCCGTCGCGACCGACGGCGGGAGGCCGCCGCCACAGGTGTGGGCCTCGCTGCCGCGTGATTCTTCTCCTCTCTTCAAAATGAAGAAGGCCGCAGAGGTGCGGGATCGTTGTGATCCTCCTCTGCGGCCCTCTCAAGGGTTCTCTCTGGGCCTCTCCGCCTCTACGCCCTCGGGGTTTAAATCAACCAATCAACGCCGTTTCGCCCAGAGGCGCAGGCGCTAGTTTTGTGCGTGGTGGTAGGCGAGCGCGGTAACGGGGTCGATGTGCCAGCGCTGGGCGACCTGGTTGAGGTCGTTGCTGAGGCTCCAGCGGTCAGGGAGCGGTTCGCCGGTGTGGCGCGGGTTGCCGCCCTTGAGGTCCATGCAGCCGGTGTTATCGCCGATGCTGCGGATCTCCTCGATTTCATCGGCGCTGAGCGTGACCTCAGGGAGCGCGGCGAGTTCATCGATCTTCTCCTCGTAGCGTTTCGCGTCGGTGCCGACTTCCTGGATCAAGGTGGGAATGACGCTCTTCACGGGCTTGTGGCCGAGGTTCCAGAGGCACGCCAACTGGAGCGCGGTGAGGCCGTGTTTCTCGGCGATGGGGCGCATGGCATCGAGCTTCTTGTTGCCCGCTTCGACCCAACCGGGCGGACGGAAGCCGCGGTGATCGCGCTCGCCGAATTTGTGCCCGGGCTTCACGTCATCGTGGAAGATGCCGCCGTGATCGACGACACGGGTAATGAGCTTGATGTCGTGTTGCTCGGCCGCGGGCAGGCAGATGGAGCCGGGCCACGGTTCCATGGGACTGAGGATGATCATCGCCCAATCGAGCAGCGGGCCGAAGCGTTCGAAATTCAGGATGAGATCGAGGGAGAATCCGTTGGCCGGCCCAGGAGCGACGCCGAGCATTTCGGTGAGGCCGGCTTCCTGGACTTTCTCCATGGCCTTCCACACAGCGTCGCTGGTGTAGCCGATGGAATCGGGGTTATGCAGCATGAGACAATCGAGGTGGTCGGTCTGGCAGCGAGCGAGCACTTTTTCGGTGGCCATGCGGACGTAATCGGCGTAGTCGCGCGGACCGCGGAGCTGCGGATGAGTGAAGCGCGGGTAGCCCTTCGAGCCATCGCGCTGGCCGCTGTAGAAGTCGTGGCCGATCATGCCGACGAGGGCGTAGGTGTCGCGCGGCACGCCGGCCAGAGCGCGGGCGAGCATTTCATCGGCGCCACCGTTGGAATAGACGTCGGCGGTCATGAAAGTGCGGATGCCTTTGTCGTAGGCGTGGCGAATGGCGGAGAGAAAACGTTCCTCGGGGAGCGGTTCGCCAAAGTGCATGAAGCGGCCGCCAGACCAGGTTCCGTAAGCAGTGCGTGTGAGATCCATAGGGTATTGAAATCGGGGATTTAAAGAATTGGGGTAATACTTCTAATCCTCGAAAGCGGCGGGGAAAACACGGATTTTGCGCGAGGCTGACCGAAAATTGCGGTGAAATGAATCAGGCGAACAGGAGCCGATCACCGTGACGGCCGAGCATGCGGATGTTGTAGTTCAGCGTGGTCTCCGGACTATTGGCGAAGCGGATTTCCCTGGCCCAATACATCTTGTGCGACTGCGCGTCGTAGCGGGGCGGGGTTTCCCAGCCGACAAGTTCGATCGCCGGGTAGCCTTTTTTCAAATACTCGGGAAAAAGAGCGGCGACGTTTAAAGCGCAGGCGCGCTGCGGAGCACAGCAAAATCGACACTCCCGATGGCGCTTTTCCCCGCACCCTTCGGTGTTTCTCCCAACTTTTGCGATTTAGGATTTGAGCCGGGCGGGCGCGTGCCCGCAAAGTGCGGCGCTGCGCATGCTTTTTTCCACCACGACTGACGACCAGTTGCGATGTTCATTGGGCGGGCACGCCACCGCGTCCCGTATCGAATGAACCTGCCCAATCGTCTTACCGTCGCCCGGCTCTACATCACCGCGGGATTTGTCGCGTCGATGACGCTGGCCTGGAATTGGAAATCACCAGGCGGGCCGGACTGGAGGCCCTTTGGCTTGTGGACCTGGAGTTGGAGCTGGGGGTACACCGCCGGTCTCATTTTTTTTGTCGCGGCCTCGATCACCGATTATTTCGACGGCTCCATCGCGCGGCGGCGCAATCTGGTGACGGATTTCGGCAAGCTGATGGATCCCGTCGCGGACAAGGTGCTGATGGCAGCGGCGTTCATTTGCTTGATTCCCGAGCACGCGATTCCGGCGTGGGCGGCCATTGTCATCATCAGTCGTGAATTCCTCATCACCGGCCTGCGCCTGCTCGCCTTGAGCAAGGGCATCATCCTGCCGGCGGACAAGATGGGGAAACACAAGACGGTGTGGCAGATGGTGACGGTGATCTATTTTCTGCTGCTGCTCTCGCTGTCGGAATTCGAACGCGCGGGCTTCATCAGCGGGCTCTTCTGGTGGTTCCACGCGTGGCGTTACGGCGGGGCGGTGCTCATCGCCGCGGCACTGATCCTGACGCTTTATTCGGCTTTCGGTTATGTGTGGAAGAACCGGGAGCTGTTTGCCGCGGCGTAGACCGATGGCGGAAATCGGAACTACCTCGAGCCGGGCAAATATCCAATCATTACGGAACGATCACCTGATCGCCCGGCCGCAGCTTCGGATCTTTTGACGGATCCTTCTGCAGTTCGGCGAGGTTATAGATTCCAATCACCCTGCCGTCTCGCAAAAGACGTATCCCACGCCCCCTGCTGAACGGACCAGCGCCGCTGCAATTTCCAATCGCCAAAGCCAGCGTGAGGTCAGGGCTCCAGTTGAGCCGTTGCGGCCAGAAAACGTCACCGCTGACCTCCACTTTGGGTTTATCGTCTTTGACCTGGGCCGCCAGCGGACAAACGCCCACCAACAGAACAGCTAAAAGGGCGATCAAACGCATGGATAACGGCGCCGCGATGTGGACGGCCGGAATCTTGATTCCTCTGCCGCTTACTCGCGCACGACGACCTGGTCGCCGGGCAGCAGCTTCGGATCTTTTGACGGATCCTTCTGCAGTTCGGTGAGGTTGAACATCCCGAAGATCTTGCCTTCGCGAATAATGCGAATGCCCTTCGGGCTGCCAAAGTCACTGAGGCCGGCGCAGTTGCCAATGGCAGAGGAAAGCGTGAGGTCGTTGCTCCACGACAGCCGCTGCGGTTGCCGCACGCCGCCGCTGATGGAGACGTAGCGCGTAGCTTGCGCGATATTGATCAGCACCGTGGGATGGGTGAAAATCTTGTCATTCACGAGCTTCGATTCCACCTGGCGCTCCAGTTGGGAGGCAGTCAATCCCGCCGCGCGCATCTCACCGATGAGCGGGACGCTCACAGTGCCTTCCGAACCGACGCTGTACTGCAGATTGAAATCGCCGGCATACTCCGCGGGCATGCCGCTGAGCCGCATTTCGAAAACATCTCCCGGACGCAAGGTGGCGATCGTGCCATTGTTCACCGGCATCGCCAGGGGAGCGGCCGCAGTCGGCTGCACTGGAACGGCGCGCGGCACGGAAAGCCGTTGAGCATGAAGGGCAGGCGCGGCCGTGAGGAGGACGAGGAAGAGAGAAAGCGAGTGGCGCATGGCGAGAAATCAGTAATCTTCGCGGTGGGTATCGCGCGGGCGCGCGAGCTGAGGCGCGGGAGCCTCGATTTTCGGAGTGCCGCGACGCGGGCCGTAGTACTCGTTGTAGTTGTAGTAGTAGGAGTAGCCGTCGTCGTGCTTGGCATCGACGTTGTTGAGGACGACGCCGATCAGGCGACCGCCCACATTGAGCACAGCCTGTTTCACACGCTGGAGCATGACGCGCGGGAAGCGGCGGTGCTGCACGACCATGATGGTGACGTCCACTTCGCTGGCCAGTACGGAGCCATCGCTCACGCCGAGGATCGGCGGCGAGTCGAAGAAGACGAGGTCGTATTGCGACTTCACCTTGGCGATGAGGTCGGTCATGCGCTGCGAGTTGAGGATGCCCACGGAATCGCCTGGGAGCAGGCCGCTGGGGATAAACGACAGATTGTCGATCTTCGTGGTCTTGATGATTTCATCGATCTCCGCGCGTCCGAGCAGGTAGTCGGTGAGGCCGAAGGAGTTGTCGACGTCGAAGAAATGATGCTGTGAAGCGCGGCGCAAATCGGCGTCCACCACGAGCACGTTGTAGCCACCCTTGGCGCAGGTGTAGGCGAGGTTGTTCAGGGTGGTTGACTTGCCTTCGCCGGGGCCGCCGCTGATCAGAGTGAAGGTATTGGCGTCGCGGTACGGCTTGTTGAATTCCACCGCCGCCCGGAGGATGCGGTAGGCTTCGGCGTCCGAGGTGTCGCCCGCGTTCTTCATGAGGATCGAGACGTTGTTCGGGATCACCGCCAGCACCGGGATCTGGAGGTAGCGCTCCACGTCATCCAGCGTCTTCACGCTGGTGTCGAGGTAGTCGATGAAGAAGGCGAGACCCACGCCGAGGACGAGCCCGATGATCGCGGCCATGCCCATGTAGGCAGGCACATTGGGCTCCGAGGGATACTCGGCTTTTTCCGCTTTTTCCCAGATCTTCGCGGAATCACCCTTCACCGAATTGTTCATCTTCTGGGTGACGTAGGAAAGCTCGACGGATTCGTAGAGCTTGCGGGCCTGAATGTATTTGTTCTTGGCGTCGACATACTCGACCAAGCTGGCCTTTTCCTTGATGTCGTCCGTGCGGGAGGCCTTCGACATCTCCTGCAAACCACTCAGTTTATCCTTCTCGAGCCGGAGACGGTTGGCTTGAGTGATCTTGATCGTGTTGAGCTGGTCGCCGAGAATTTTCTGGTAGGTCGCCATCTGGGCGTCCAGAGCCTTGATGCGCGGGTGGTTCACCCCGAGGCCGAGATTGGTGAGGCGCGCATGCTCTGCTGCGGCGTCCTGCAGCAAAGGAAGATTACGGGAGACTGTCGTGTCATCGATACCGAGCGTTTTGAGCGCATCCTGCAGTTGCTCGGGGCTCAAGCTGTTGATCATTTCCAGTTGCCGCTCCAACTCCACCACTTTGATCTGTTGTTCGTTCACTTGTTGCTGGCGCTGCAGCACGTTGCCACCCTCTCCGCCGCTGATGACGGAGTTTTCCTTATCTGGATCGGAATCCACGATCCCTTCCCGGGCGCGGATTTGCATGGCGACGGCCGAGGTGTCCTCCATCTCCTTGCGCCTTCTGTCGACTTCGTCTTTCAACTGCTCCAATCCACGAGCGACGTTTTTGTCCAATTCATGCTGGCGCTCTTCCTGGTAAACGACCGCGATCGCGTTGGCGATATTGGCCGCACGCTGTGCGTCGGTATCCTTGGCGCCCACCTCGATGAGGCCGGTGTTACGCACTTCGTTCAGCTTCATCGAGTTGCGCAACTGGATGTAAACCTGTTGCAACGGCAGACGCTGTCCCGGCGGCGAAAACTCCTTGATTAGATCCAGACGTTCAATGACGGGATAGAGGATCTCGGTCTTCTGCAGGATCTGGAATTGCGTGGCAACGAACTGCGGATCGTAGGTTTGGCGGAACTGGCCCGGCCCGAAGGTCTGCACCAGATCGGATTTATCCTGTTTCACCTCCATGGTGACCTTGGAATAATACTTCTTCGGCAGGAAGTAGGTGGTGACGCCCGCCGTGACCATCACGAGGAAGAACGTCAACAGGATGAGACCCATCCGCAGGCGAATAATTCTCCAGTAATCGAGAAAGTGCAGTTTGACTTCGTTGGAGTCGTTCATAGACGGGTAGTGACGGGGGAGGTGAAATTATTACTAGCTCAGTACGGCGATTGCGCAACCGTACAAACACGAAACATCTTTTTCATCTGTTTGAATGTTAAAATTGGTAGGCAGCGCCGAGGAAAATGCGCTGCCGGTCGTAATTGAGAGCGGCATCGTCGCTGACTACCATCGTATAGGAATACGTCAGGTTCAGCGACCAATGGCGGTCGAGCGTATAGTAAAAGCCGAGAGAGGCATCGATCGTATCCTGGGTGAGGTTCGAGTTGGCAGTCGAGGCAACGCCGGTTTCGGGAGAGACCGCGGTGGTGGTAGTGGTAGTCGCTCCACTGGACACCGTCTGCAATTCGCTGCGCAGATAGTTGACGTTCAGAACCGCCTGAAGTCGAGGGGTGAAAATCTGTGTCACCTGCAGTCCCGTGCGCGCGACCAGGTTGCGGGAGTTCGCCACGCCGGCTTCCTCGTAACCGTATCGCGCATTCCAAGCGATACCGGTCTGCGGCAGGAGGCGGTAATTCAAGCTCACCTCGAGGTAGGGCGACGAGCTGTTCCCGCCCCCTTCGGTGAAGTCCTGCACTACCTCGCCGAACCGGAGAGTCGTGCTGAACCGCCGGCTCAGCGACAGGTCACCACCCACCAGCAAATAGTACGAACGTGTATCCAGGGAGGAATTGTTTGTGTGAAGATCGGAACTGTAACGCATCTCGCCAACCAGAGTGAGTCGCGGGGAGAAAAGATAACGCAACTCCGTCCCAAAAGTAGTCGTCCCGTAGTTGTCGGCACCCTGTGACTGCTGCTCGTACCAGACGGAATTATAACTGACACTGGTCACCGCGGTAAATCGCGGTGTGAGACGATACGAAAGGTCCGCCTTCAGGTTGGAGCTCAGGTAGCTGCCGACGTTGGAACTGGTCGGTTGGTTGATCTGCGAAAAATCCGGCTGCGATTGATAAGACGCATCCGCCGAGAAGGTGAACTGTGCCCGTCCGGTCAGCTTTCGCAGGTAAACCATCGACAACACGCCCGTGTAGTCCTCTTTCTTGCCCGGTCGATTCCAGTAGTAGTCCACGCCAGCGCCCAGATCGAAGGTAAACAGCGTGCGGCGATTGGCAAACTGGACATCCCACTTCGCATCCGTGCGGGTGATCCAACTGCCGATCCGTTCCGCCGCGGGAACACCAGGAATGGTCACTGTCCGAAATTTAGGCGCCGTGGCTGGAACCTGTACCGTCTGCACGGAATCGGGAATGCTGGGGTCGCCGGAAGGTACCACGACCTGCACTGAGCCCGCAGGCGTTCCCGGCGTTTCCACTACCTGCACTTTTTGGGAAGGCACACCCTGAGGATGCGATGGCGTCTGGAAAACGTTGTCGTCGTATCCTACCGCGATGTTCCCGGAAAAGCGGAATTTGGGGCGGGCCAACCGGCCCTCACCGACGGTAAAACTTTGCGGTCCCCGCCCATAAAAGCCCGGCACCGTGAAAGAAGCAGGAGCCTGCTGCAGTTGCGAGGCACCGCCCGGCTTTTCCGCGTTGCCGAAAGCCGAGGCACTGCCTCCAGCCGTAGTGTTGTCGGGCGTCGGCTGGCCGTTGGCCGTCCCGGGTGCGCTGGGATTCTGTGTCCCTTGGTTTTGTCCTCCTTGGCCTTGCGGACTCTGCGTCCCATTAGGAAGAGTTCCCTGACTCGGGGCATTCGGATTGGCACCCGTCGATGGCGCGGCGGGCGCCGCTCCGAAAGCGGAACTGGCCCCGCCCGCTCCAGATCCTGCAGCCGGAGTTCCCGCCGCTGGCGATCCTGCTGGCGCCCCGGCCGCTGGCGCTCCGGCGGCCGAACCACCGGCAGCCGATCCTGCGGATCCAGCCCCGGTATTATCCTGCGCCGAAACCAATCTGGGCAAAAGACAACCGGCCACGAAGAGTGGGAGCCAGGACCGGTGAAATATCATGCTTGGAATAGGGGCGTAAGGGGGTGTCACCGCACGCAGGCGCGCGGAGCGTGCTGCCATTAACCGAGGGAATGAAGGTACGCAACAGATTAATAATAACCCTCATCATCTCTCTGTAGCCGTCACCAAAAAGTAACAGGCCTTCAGAGAACGGGATTTGTGCTTTTCCACTCAGTTTCCCAAGGATGAAGCACCTCGCTTTGCCGGCAGAGTTTGTGCCAGGATGACCCGCCGCGCCTTTCGCCAGAAATCCGTATTTCCGCGCAAGGAACGTCCATTTTACCATTCCCCCGAGAGATCCGACCTCGCGCCTAGCGAACCGCCCGGGTCTTCAATTGCTCCTCCAGCCACGGCGCCAGTTTTTCCACCCATCGCGCTGCATGTTCGCGTAATCCCGCTCCCGTGAAGTGCACACCCTGCCCATTCTTCTCGCGATACGCGCTTTTGAGCGCGTCCGTATCGGGACCTTCCAGCGCCACGCCATCCTGCCAGAGTGAAGCCTGCGCGGCGCGCAGATCCGGCGAGCCTTCATCCGCCGGTGTGTGATAACTCGCCTGCGCCACGAACCATGGCGCATCCCAACCCACCTCCCGGCGCGACTCGCGGATGATCTTTTCCAGATATTCGCGATAAAGCTTCCCCGGCAGCGTGCGCGAGGTGTCCTGTTGATTCGCATCGCTCTCGCCCTGATGCCACAGCACCGCGCGGAAACCATGCGGGCCCACGGCCTTCATCGACGCGAGTAGCTTCGCATAAAGCTGCCCCTTGCTTTCCCATGTGCCACCGGCCAATCGCACCACCCGCGACTCCACTGTCGGCGGATTCGGAAACACCACCCCCTGCGGCAGCCATTCCCGCACGCTCGTGCCACCGACACCGCACGCCACGAACCCGATCGGCACATGAAACCGTTCCTCAAGTGCATCTCCCAGCGGCGGCATAAAGCTGCCCCGAGATCCCGCCGCCCCGGGTTGCGGATCATTCGCCAACTGCCAGCCACGCCCATCGAGCGCCGTCACGCGCCCCGTCTGCGTCGTCTGCTTTTCCTCGCCGTAGTTCGCGGAATTCGACTGCCCCGCAACCACGAATACCTCCCCCACTCCCACGTGCTCCACGCTCCGCTCCGCCACCACTTGCCCCTCGCGCATCGCCCGCACATCCACTCGATACCATCCACCTGCCGGTGCCTCCATCTTCGTCGTAAAGCGCCCGCCATTCCAATGGACCTCGAGCGGATGCCACTCTCCTTCCCGCTCACCGCGCCATCGCGCCTCCACGGCTACATCACGCTCGCCCCCGCCTCCCATCTCGCCGGCGATCGCAATGCTGCCTTTCTCCGCAGAAAATCGTTGCACGACTTCGTAGTCACCAGGCAAAGCGAGCGTCATTTCGTCCGCTGAAAGCTCGCGCAAAGGCACCAGCAGCGCCGCCAAACCCGTCAGCCATTGGGAAAATTTCATCGCCATTGCTATTGATTCGATCGATCGCCTGGCCGCGTCTCACGAACAGAAGACGGGGAGAAGGCCAGGAGACATCATCATAACCATCTCGTCCTCCGAAGGAAGCGTAGGCCACAGAAATCCAAACACGCCCAGCGAGAACTCCTTGGAAAGCGGGCCGAAAAGTCCCCGCGAAGATCTCTCACAAGCCGGGCGACTGATGCTCGCGCCGGTAACGCGAGGGGCTGATGCCCGTGACGGCGTGAAAGGAACGCGTGAAGTGGGCGTGATCGTAGAAGCCGCATTCGACGGCCACGGCCGCGATCGTCTTGTCGGTATCAGCGAGCTTTCGAGACGCCGCTTCGACGCGCACGCGCAGGAGATATTGCCGCGGGCTGGCTCCAAACGCTTTCCGAAAGGTGCGCTCGAATTGACTGGGAGAAAGGCCGGCGAGCTGGGCGAGCTGCCCCGGTGGTCAAAGGGCTGGCGTAATCGTTCGTGCCAAGCGTCTCAACGGCCGCGAGCGAGTTGTTTTGTCGCCGGCGGGAGCGACGCGCACTTGCTCCACGCGCCCGGGAAAAACCGGCGACCCCCACAACGCGGCCCTGCCCGTCACGCAGCGGGATTTTATTGGTGATGACGAGATGCGGCGACCCTTCCCTTTCCGGCGCGGGTTCCACGCGGTTGAGAATCGACCGTCCGGTCTTCATCACCACACGGTCGTCAGCCATGTATTCGGCGGCCCGCGTTTGCGGGAAAAAATCGCAGTCGGTCTTGCCAAGGGCCTCGCGCTCCGATTTCACGCCGCAGTAGTCGCAGCCCTGGCGATTGAGAGCAACGAAGCGGCCTTCCCGGTCCTTCATAAAGAAAGAGACATCGGGCAGCAGATCGAAAAGCCGGAGTAACTGCTCCGGAGAGCCGATCCGACGCAGGAATTTCCGGTGTAAATTCAGCGCATTCATGCGGGGATTCTACAAATCTTCGCCGCCCACATACAAGAAAGCACCGCCAGGGATGGCGTATTATTACGCCGTGGCTCACCACGGCCGCGATCCGGAGAACAATCTTGTCACATAAGCATCGAGCCCCCCCAGCATGAAAAAGTACCAGCCCTCCCCCCTGTCGCTGCTGCTCGCAGCTCTCCTGGTCTCCACATTCTCGGCCCGAGCGACCACGCTCGTTTGGGATTCGTCCGCTTCCGCGGGAATTCAGGCCGGCAATGGCACGTGGGATTTCAGCACCACGCCGGATTGGACAATCGATGGCGGGGCGACGCGCCTCAATTGGACCAGCAATAGTGACCTGGCGAATTTTCAGCTTCAAGGCACGGCTGGCACCGTCACCATCGGAGCCACGCAGGTCGGGGCGGGTGGCCTCACGTTTTCGGGATCGGTCGGTTCGGCGAGCAACGTATGGACGATGGGCGCATCCGCCGGCACCAACTCCATTCAAGTCGGCACGGGTGGCATCGTGGATCAAATCAGCGACGGCTTCCTCTCTTTCAACGCTCCGCTGGTCCTCACTGCCTCCCAAACCTGGACCGCCACCCGGCCCACAACGAACGGCTCAGCCGCCAGCATCCGAGCCATCAGCGCGATTTCCACCCTCTCTGGTCAGACGAATCTGACCTTCGATGGCCGCGGCCTATCCTCGCCAGTCAAGACCGGCAATTCCGATTCCCGGATCGTCTTCGAGTTGGACGGCCCCGATACCTACACCGGCACGACGACCGTCACCGGCGGTGCCGTGCTCCGCCTGAGTTACCTCACCGACACCACCAGCAAACTGGATGACAACAGCGCCTTGATCCTCGCGGGAGGATCGATCGTGCTCAATGGCGGAAGCAGCGTCACCGAAGTCGTTGCCTCCACCACCATCGATTCCGGCGCGAATACCCTCTTTGCCGGCCCCAACGGCGGCGGCACCACCACCAACAGCATCTCGCTCGGTGCGCTCACCCACAACCTCTCCGGCACCCTCGATGTCACCATCGCCGTCGGTGGTCTGGCCAAGACAACCACGACTAACACCAACGGCATCATCGGCGGTTGGGCGACTGCCGGGGGAAATCGCTTTGCCGCCGTCAGCAGCGGAGTGATCGGTAACACCTCGGGCTCGACTAACAATAACTATTCCACCTGGGTGGCCACGACGAACACCGTGATCAACACCGCCGTCAGCGGCAGCGGCAACAAGACCGTCAACACCCTCCGCGTAGCCAGCGGCGGCAGCCTGAACCTCTCCTCCGGCACTGCCACCATCGCGACGGGCGGCGTCATCGGCGATTCGGGCACTTCCATCGATGGCGGCGACCTCACTTCGGGCACCACCGCCTTGTACGTCCACACTCCCAGCGCGCTCACCATTTCCTCCGCCATTGTGGACAACGGCGTCAACTCGGTCGCCCTGGTCAAAGACGGCAGCAACACACTCACCCTCTCCGGCAACAATACCTACACCGGCCCGACCGTAGTGAATTCCGGCATCCTGGCGTTTTCGCTTTCCGGCTCCTTGGCCAATGGCGACGTCACCGTCTTGGGCGGGGCCACTTTCACCATGGCTTCGACGAACTCCATCAAGTTCAACATCAACGGCGCTGATCCCGGGACCTATGACGTCTTCACCCAAAATCCCGGCGCTTCCTTTACCCTCGGCGGCACCCTCAATCTCAACTTCACCAGCACCTTCGCGAATAACTCGAGCTGGGACCTCTTCAGTTTGAATGGCGGCACTGCCGCCGGCTTCAATACCATCAACCTAACCGGTTCCTACAACGGCACCCTCACGGACGACGCCGGCCTCTGGACCGGCTCCGTCGGTGCCCAATCCTTCAGCTTCGACGAACCCACCGGCATCCTTCAGGTAATCCCCGAACCCAACACCGGGGCAATATTGCTCTGCGCCACCGGCCTGCTATTTTCCTTCCGCCGCCGCCGCACCCCGAAGTAGCAATCCGAACACCCGTCCGCGCCCATCCTGCGTGAGCCCTTCGTCTCTCCCGGTCGTAGATGTCGTAGGCGCCGATGATCTGACATCTATGACCATCTCCGCTGGAGGTGTTTCGCGGACGCTTACCGCGCAGTCCCAAGAGCGCAGCTCATTTAACACGGAGGACACAGAGCATTTGAGGGATGCCACGACAACTCAGAACATCGCGGAACATCTTTGAAATCGGCGGGAGAGTTCTGCCTTTTGTTCTGAAAACCGCGTTCCCGAACCACACGCGCGCCGTAAGCTCCTCAGCACCGAGCTTTGGAGCGGGTAGCGGGAATCGAACCCGCATGGCCAGTTTGGAAGACTGGAACTTTACCATTAAGCTATACCCGCGAAGATGGCGGGAGAATCTGTCGCGGTGGGCGCGGTTGACAAGCGCTTTTTCAAACGATTCGCACATCCGGGCGGGAACAGGGGTGCGTTGATAGCTTGTCAGGGCAGGGTATTGCGCCTACGCTACCTGCCCGGCCCCCCCGAACTCTATGCGCGCACTCCCCCGCCTGCTTCTGTTTCTCGGTCTCGCCTACCTCGCTTTCGTGCTTTTCCACGAGGCCCGGCTGGCCAAGGCCAACCCCGATATCGATCCCAGCAAGGTGGTGCTGCTTTTCGCCGGGTTCATCCTCATCGGCGGCTCGGCGGCAATCATCGTAGTGGTCATGGTCATGCCGCGGATCGGCGATGCCGTGGGCAACTTCTTCTTTCAGCCCAACCAGGAAATCGAAAAGGATCCGCACTCTTCCGCCCAGGCCGCGCTGGCCCGCGGCGATTACGCGACGGCCGTCGAGGAGTATCGGCAGATGCTGCAAAACGATCCAAACGACACGCTCTCCTACAGCGAGATCGCCAAGATTTCCTGCGAGCATCTGGACGACGTGGCCGGCGCCCAGAGCATGCTGGAGGAGGCGCTGCAGCGCGAATGGACTCCCGATGACGCGGCCTTCCTCAGCGCCCGACTCGTCGATGTGTACTGGAAATTCCAGCACGACGCGCGCAGTGCCCGCGCGTTGCTCATGCAGATCGTCGAAAGCATGCCCGGCACGCGCCACGCGGCCAACGCCGAGCATCGGCTCAAGGAAATCGAACATCAGCTCGCGCTGGAAGGGTGACGGAAGTCCTTTGGACCAACATCCAACATCCAACAGGCAGAAGCGACGCCGCATCACGCTTGCGTCATTGGGTGTTGGATGTTGAGCGTTGGATGTTGGATGTTCTGCCTTTCCTCTCCTCCTTCGTCATCGCAATTTCACATTCCGTGAATTGATCTCCACGGCGGGAGCGCGAATGTCTGCGGCCTCATTCACGCTCATCATGATTCGCCATTCCACCTCGTTTTATTGCAGGCGGTGCGGGCAGACACGCCGGTTCACCAGACGCGGCATCGATCATCGTAAACATCGGCTCGCCACGATGCTGACCTTCGGGCTTTGGGGATTCGTTTGGCTCTTTCTTCATCAACGCGACCAGCGGCGCTCGTGGCGTTGCAGCATCTGCCGCGGGCGGCAACGCTCGGGGCAGGAATCGGCCGACGTGGAAGAGACATCCGAGGCCCCCGAGCCGGCTACGATGCCGATTCCGGTCGCGCCGCGTCGCTGATCGCCGGCGAAAGCGTGCCGCGCAAGCCGACTCGCCACCAGCGTCCGCTCCACCAGACGCGGCGGGTGAACCAACTCAGCAGCCAGCACGCAGCTTCCACCACGCTGGCGATGCTCAGAACCACAGGCATCGCCGGCACGGAAAATTGCAGCAGCCGGGCGGCGCGATGGACGATCCATCCGCGCATGACGATGGCCACCACAGCCGCAGCCAGAATCCAGCGCTCCGGCATCCATCGCCCGGTCATCCATTCCTCGGTCGAAACCATCAGCACGCACGCCACGCTCCACACCGGGCCGAACGTCAGCAGCATCCCCGCGAACCCCGCCGGATTCGCCGCGCGATACGTCACCGCTACGCGACGCTGATGCCGCCAGTAGTCGCGCCACGACAGCGTATCGCAATCGAGCGTGGACACCTGGCGGCTGAGGCGGACGCGTTGCCCATTTCGCACCAGCGCCTCGCCCAAACGCTGGTCTTCCGCCAGTTCATTGCCGAAAGCCGACCAGCCGCCGATCGCCTGCAGAGCCGCTCGCTGAAATAGCGTGCAGGCGCCCAGCGTGAAATTCACCTGCCCATAGCGGCGCACGAGCGAAATACCCGGCCAGAGTCCGAGCAACACTCCCAGGGCATCGCAGCGCTGCGGCCAGGATTGGGAGTTCACAAACCGATACGCCGTGGTCAGCGCGGCGACCTTCTCCACCTGCCATTCGGCGCGCAGCGCTCCAAGAAATTCGCGCGACAAAATCATCTCACTGTCACTCAACAACCACGACGCGTGGCGGGCCAGCGGCGCCATCTGCACGAGCTTGGAGATCTTGGGATTCATCGCGCGCCCGGGCTGGCACCGCACTACGACGATGTCCCGCTTCGGAAAAGCACGGCGCACCTCCTGGCCGATCGTTTCTTCCTCGGATTCAGGATCGACGCCGAGCAATACCTGATCCTCCACCAAGCTCGACTGCACCAGCATCTCCAGCTTCTCACGCAAGCGCGGCACTCCGCGCTTCAACGGACGGAAAAACGTGACCGGTTCCGGCGGAATCTCACCCGCCGCGACCGGCTCACTCATCCATCGCGCCAGGGCGCCATCCACGAGCACATCATAGATCGCACTCGTCAACGGCACCACGAGCAACCACGCGTGCCAGCCGGGTTCCGGCACGCTCATGGCTTGTGCAATGCTGGGAAGAAAGTGCAAATCGTCATCGCGACACCGGAGCTTGCCCGGGCCACGCACAAATTGAAACAACTCATCGTCACCGGCGACGACTTCGGCCGCAGCCACGAAGTCAACGAAGCTATCGAGCGCTGCCATGAAGCGGGCTTTCTTACCCAGGCCGGCCTCATGGTTCACGAGTCGCACGCGGAGGAAGCAGTGCGCATCGCGCAACGTCATCCGGCGCTGTGCGTCGGCTTGCACCTCACGCTCTGCGATGGACGCGCCTCCGCCATCTCGGCGATTACGGATGCCGCCGGTCGATTCGTCACGTCACCCGCGCGAGCCGGGCTACGCTACGCTTTTCGTTCCTCGCTCGCCGAGTCGCTGCAGTGCGAGATTCGCGCGCAGTTCGAGCGCTTTCGCGCGTTCGGTCTCGCGCCGACTTACTGGGATGGTCATACCCATTTGCATCTGCATCCCACGGTGCTGCGGCTCACCTTGCCCATCGCGCTGGAGTACGGTTTTCGCGCCACGCGACTCGTCCGCGAATACCCACCGTCGTCGAGTTTGCTGCCGGCCATCTTTCGCCAATTGAGCCGCGCCGCTCAGCCCGGACTCCAGCGTCACGGCATCGCCTTCAACGATCGCATCTTCGGCTTGCGGGACACCGGGAAAATGACGACGCAGATTCTGACCTCGTCTCTCGAGTGTCTCCCCGACGGTCTGACGGAAATTTATTTTCACCCCGGCGCGGAACCCGAGGAAATCGACGGCGGTAAACTCCGCTCCCTCGCCACGGACTACGGGATTACGCTGCGCACATCCCTGCCACCGCCATCCGCGCACTGATCTCGCGCTGCGCCGCACAGATCACTTCGACCGCGTTGCCACCCGCCGCATCGAGCCGTTCGCGGACCGTGCCCACAGCCAGTTCCGGGCTGTTGCAATCCCGGCTCAAGTGCCCGAGCACCGCCCGGCGCAACCGGCCACCGGCCAGCAATTCCGCGACCACTTCCGCCGCCGCCGCATTCGAGAGATGCCCGTGGCGCGACATGATCCGCTGCTTCACACTCCACGGCCGCTTGGTGTCGTTCTGCAGCAGTTTCTCATCGTGATTCGTCTCGATGAGGAGCGTCTGTGCCGCGCGCACGCGCTCCTGCACGAGTTTCGTCGCCACGCCGAGATCCGTGAGCACGCCCAGCGCTTCGTTACCATGATGCAAGACAAACCCCACCGGTTCGACCGCATCGTGGGGCACGGGAAAGGTTTCCACCGTGATGTCCTTGATCGAAAACGCGCTGCCCGTGACGAAAAGCTTCCAATCCTTGCGCGACTGCGGGGAAGACTCGCGCTGCAACACCTCGGCAGTGAGCCGGTTGCAATAGATCGGCGTGGCGAATTGTTTGCACCACACCTCCAGCGCCCCGGAATGGTCGCCGTGCTCGTGCGTGAGCAAAACGCCATCGATCTCCACCGGGTTCACCCCACACTTGGCGAGTCGCAGGACGATCTGCCGCGCGCTCAGACCGCCATCGACCAGCAGCCGCGCCTGGGGTGTTTCCACCAGGGCGCAATTGCCCGCGCTGCCGCTGCCAAGGATCGTGACGGAAAACATTTTCTCCGATTAAACGCCAACGCGTACGCAGCGGCAAATGGATAAACCTTTCCCGCCGGGAAATTTTCCCATCGCGGCACGCGTCCCGCTGAAACTACGTACTCCGTCACTCTCGATTTATTCTTTAGTCAGCACGAGTTGGGGGTTAAAAAAAGCAACCAACGGAGTGTCTTCCGGAAGGAAATGAAATCGTCCTGCAAGCTGAGTTCCATACCATCTCTTCGCCGTCCCGCGACCACCTCGTGCGGGCGCGATGAGGTCGCTCGTCAAGACACTGCGGCCTGATCTGTCATGAAGCTCTCCACTTTCATCATCCTGATTTTGCTTTGCGCCGGCGGCTGGTATCTCTCCACGACACCGCTCGGTGCGTGGATCGGAAGCTCCATACGCAATTCGTTCCACGACAAGCCAGATCCCAAGACCTCTCTCGACGACATGGCGAAAAAGCTGCCGCGCACCTTGCACACGGGTGAGACGGTGTCGGAGGTTTCGACCTACATCCAACAGCGCGACGATCCTTTCAATCCCATCCTCGGCTATCTGACCTTTGTCGGCTTCTCGCGGTACGAATACGTCTTCACTTGGGACACCGATCACTGGGTCTTTGCCCAGATGATGATCCGCGACACCAGCGATATTGCGCACGACATCACCAACCTGCCGGTGGGCATGGAAATCATGAACGGCCCGGGCATGGCGCGCTTCCTTTATCCCTACAAATATCCCCCGGCGCCGGGCGCCACCGCGCAGAATGCTCCTGCCGCGCCGGGCGCGACGGCGATCGTCCCCGTAGCCCCGCGCCGCACCCCGACGCCCCAGGAGCAGGCCATGGACATCGCGCGCAAATACGGTTCATCGAGATAGATATCGCGTCCGGCCACAGGCGCTCGCACGCCGCGGGCTCCGTGATATCTTGCTCTCCGTGAAAGCCTTCGCCATCACCTCGGTCATTGCGCTGATCCTTCTTTTGATCGGCATCGACCTGGCGCTGCAGAGGAAAAAGCAGCGGCTGGACGAAGAACGGGAAAAGGCCGTGCAGGAGGAAAAGATCCTCTCCAGCAAGCCCGCACCGGATCCCGGCGTGCACGACTTTCTGAAGCGTCTTCATCCTTAAAGAGACGGTTGAAACGCAGAGGTCGTGATCCGCACTGGACGCGAGCGGCGGGCCGTGGAAAATCCCCCTTCCCTCAACTGCTGCCGTCAGCGGTGTGGGCGAGCTAATTCCTACCCGTTCTTCCATGAGTTCCATATCGCCTCTGTCCCGCACTATCGCGTATCTCCTCACTGCCAGCATCGTCGTCCTGCCAGTTTCTCCGGGAATTGTCCGGGGAGCGGATGCCAAGACGCCGGCGGCCCCGGCGACACCGGCTCCAAAGAACGAGGCCGCTCCCGCGAAGCCCGCCGCTACGGTGGCGAAAACACCGGCGCCGACGATCGTTCCGGCAAATCTTTTCGCTGTGCCCGAAGGCTTGGAAGTGACGGTGTGGGCGACGACTCCCCTGCTCCACAACCCGACGAATATCGACATCGATAAAGACGGGCGCGTGTGGGTGGCCGAAGGCGTGGATTATCGCAGCAAGTCCAATCGCCAACCCGGCGGCGACAAGATCGTGGTGCTCGAGGACACCACCGGCGCGGGCAAGGCCGACAAGAGCACCGTCTTCGTGCAGGACCCGGATCTCGTCGCGCCGCTCGGCATTGCGGTGATCGACGACAAGGTCATCGTCTCCCAGCCCCCGAATCTCCTCGTCTTCACCGATGACAAGGGCGACCACGTTTTCGATACCTCGGTGGACAAGCGCGAGGTGCTTCTCTCCGGCTTCAACGGACGCAACCACGATCACAGCCTGCACTCGGTCACCGCGGGTCCAGACGGTCTCTTTTATTTCAACCAGGGGAATACCGGCGCGCAATTCACCGATAAATCGGGCAAGACCTTTCGCATCGGCAGCCCCTACAGCCACGGCAAGGAAACGGCGCAGGTCGCCGACTCGACCAAGATCGCCGGAGAGAAAAGCGACGACGGCCACGTCTGGATCGGCGGCTTCACCGCGCGCATGAATCCCGACGGCTCGAATGTCGAGATCATCGGCAACAACTATCGCAACAGCTACGAACAGGCGGTCAATTCGCTCGGCGACATCTACCAGAGCGACAACGACGATCCGCCCGCCTGCCGCGTGACGCCGCTGCTGCTCTACGGCAACGCCGGCTTTGCCTCGGCCGATGGCAAGCGCGCCTGGGGCGCGGACAAGCGGCCCGGCCAAGACATCCCGACGGCGGAGTGGCGCCAGGAAGATCCGGGCACCATGCCTTCGGGCGATGTCTACGGCGGCGGCGCACCCACCGGCGTGGCCTTCTACGAAAACGGCGCGCTCGGCAAAAAGTGGCCGGGCTTGCTGCTCGCCTGCGAAGCGGGACGTAACGTCGTCTTCGGCTATTTCCCGAAACCGCAAGGCGCGGGCTTCAAGCTCGATCGGTTCGATTTCCTCACCTCGAACAAGGAAAAGAAATTCGCCGGCTCGGACTTTCTCGGCGGCACCAGCAGCGTGACCAGCGAACTGCCGACCCTCTTCCGCCCTGCAGACGTCTGCGTGGGGCCGGATGGCGCCATCTATGTGGCCGACTGGTTTGACGCGCGCGTCGGCGGCCACGCGACGTTGGACAATACCATGTCCGGCACAATCTATCGCATCGCGCCGAAGGGCTTTAAGCCGAAGATTCCGAAGTTCGATCTCAACACCACGGCCGGCCAGATCACCGCGTTGAAGAGCCCGGCAGTGAACGTGCGCTACAGCGGCTTCGAGCGCCTCAAGGCGCAGGGCGAAAAGGCCGTGCCCGCCGTGGCCGCGCTGCTCAAGGACGAGAATCCCTACATCGCCGCGCGCGCCATCTGGTTGCTCGCGCAAATGGGGCCGGCCGGCGTGGCCAAGGTGAAGCCGTTGCTCGATTCGAAGAATGACACCACGCGGCTCGTCGCCTATCGCGCGCTGAAGCGCGCGAATGTGGACGTGCTGGCCATGGATGCAAAGATGGTGAACGACAAATCCGCGGCGGTCCGACGCGAAGTCGCGCTGAGCCTGCGCGATGTGCCCGCCGAGCAAAGCCGCGATCTGCTGGTGAAGATCGCCCAGAAATTCGACGGCAAGGATCGCACCTATCTCGAAGCGTTTGGCACCGGCGCCAGCGGCAAGGAAACCGAAGTGTATGACGCGATCAGCAAAGTGCTTGGTGGACCGGCGGAAAAGTGGTCGGACGCTTTCGCCTGGCTGGCCTGGCGGTTGCACGTGCCGGCGGAAGTCGCGGATCTCAAGACCCGCGCGCTCGACGACAAGCTTTCCGAGGCGCAGCGCAAGCTGGCCATGGACGCCCTCGCCTTCGTGCAATCGCCCGACGCACCCCAGGCGATGATCGATATCGCCGGCGCGGACAATTTCCCGCTGAAGGAAAACGTCCTCTGGTGGCTGAACAGCCGCCGTGGCAACAATTGGCGCCAGTACGGCCTGACCAAGCTCATGCGTCAGCATGGGCTGCTGAAGGAAAAGCCGCTCGTCGCCACACCCACACCCGAGGTGCCCGCGGACGCACCGAAGCCGCCGACGAATGAAGAAGTGCTCGCCCTCACCGGCGACCCGCAGCGCGGACAGGCTGCGATGACGGTGTGCCTGACCTGCCACAAGGTGGGCAAGCAGGGCGCGGACTTCGGCCCGGAACTCACCCAGTTCGGCAAGACCCAGCCGCGCGAAGTGATCGTCGATTCCATCCTGCATCCGTCCAAGGAAATCTCGCACGGCTACGAAGGCACGCGCATCGAAACCAAGGATGGCCTGATCATCGACGGCATCGTCCTGACCACCGGCGATCCCACGATCGTGAAGTGTGTGGGTGGTCAGCGGCAGGAAATCGACGAAGAGAAAATCAAGTCGGTGACCAAGATGGATAAATCGCTGATGTTCCCGCCGGAAGTGCTCGGCCTCACCGCCCAGACCGTGGCGGACATCGCGGCCTATTTGAAATCCGGCCAGGTGAAGTAACCATGTTCACCATCTGGACCAACGCGAAGTTTCCCGAGGCGGTGCGCGCCGAACTCATTGAAGGCGTGAAACCGCATCGGCTGATCTTCTCGGCGCAGCTCGCGGTCTCGAACCTGGTCAAAGCCGAAGCGGATCCGAGTCTGCAGGAGGCGGATATCGCCCTGGGTCAACCGGACCCGGAGCTGGCCCTGCAATGCCCGAAGTTGCGCTGGATCCATCTCACCACCGCCGGCTACACGCGCTATGATGGCGCTGCCTTTCGCCAGAGTTTCGGCGAACGCGGCTCGGTGCTGACGAATAGCTCACTGGTCTACGACGAGCCCTGCGCCGAGCACGTGATGGCGTTCATCTTCGCGCAGGCGCGACAGTTGCCGCAATCGCTCGACACGCAGCGCACCAGCCGCGCGTGGCCCACCCACGAACGTCGCGCGGCGACGCGCCTGCTGCTTGGGCAGCACGTTGTCTTGCTCGGCTTTGGCGCCATCGGACAGCGGCTCGCGGAAATGCTGTCACCATTCCGGGTGAAAGTCACCGCCGTACGACGCCGCCCGGCGGGAAATGAAAACGTCACCGTCATCACGGAAGACCAGCTCGCCGAGGCCTTGGCCACGGCGGACCACGTGGTCAACATCCTGCCGGATAATCCGGCGACGGTCGGTTTTGTGAATGCCGATCGCCTCAACGCAATGAAGCCCGGGGCGGTCTTCTACAACGTGGGCCGGGGCACGACGGTGGATGAGGAAGCTCTCCTCGCTGCGCTGCACTCCGGCCGCCTGGGAGCCGCTTATCTTGATGTGACTGATCCGGAGCCGCTGCCGCCGGAACATCCGCTATGGAGCGCGCCGAATTGCTACATCACCCCGCACGCCGCCGGCGGCCATCACGATGAGTGGCACCGCCTCGCCGCGCACTTCCTCACCAACCTCCGTCGTTTTGAAAAAGGCGAGGCGTTGCTGGACCGGGTGATTTAAACGCCAAAGTCGCGGCGCATCCGCGCTAAGCCGCGACTGTTGGGAATGTGTGGAGGCGCCCCGCGAAGCGGCTCCAAAAAAAGCCCGTCATCCTGAGCGAAGCGGGGAATCATGGGCGGAGCCGAAGGACCTCTGATCTCTGTGGGTTTTCGCGCGGAGCTTCCTCCACTTACGCGTGACTACGCGTCCATTTTTCCTCCGCCTTCGCCCACGGAGATCAGAGGTCCTTCGCTGCGTGTCCCGCCCACCTTCGCCCCCGGGACACTTTATTCAGGATGACGGGCCTTTTAGGGGCGCTTCGCGCTCTCCTTGCAGGACGCTTGCATTCCAACAAACAGCCCAGGCACCGGAGCGGTGCCCTCCAGTGCTGCTTTGGACGGCGTGTCCCCGTCTATTTCGTCCGCGGGTGGAGATGCTTATTGAAGAAGTCCAACAGCGCTTCCTGCGCCTTGTCCGCGTCCGCGCCTTTGAAGCCGTGACCGGCGCCCTGAAGCGTGAGCAGTTCCACTTCCACGCCGCAGGACTTGAGACGATCGACCATCCAGCCGGCCTGCTCGTAGTTCACGTATTTGTCCTCGGTGCCGTGGCAGATCAGCGTCGGCACGGCGTCGGGCGTCACCCAGTTGAGGGGGCTGGCGCGGATGTGCTCCTTGAGCGCGGTCTCCAGATTTCCGCCGAGCCACAGCGGCAACACCTCCGCGGCGTCCACGCTCTTGCCGTAGGATTTGGTGAAGTCACTCGGCCCATAAAAATTCACGACGCACGCGACGTC
The DNA here is from genome assembly GCF_000173075.1 of Chthoniobacter flavus Ellin428. Lineage (GTDB taxonomy): Bacteria > Verrucomicrobiota > Verrucomicrobiia > Chthoniobacterales > Chthoniobacteraceae > Chthoniobacter > Chthoniobacter flavus. The sequence goes on along the minus strand of NZ_ABVL01000034.1, from coordinate 34,370 downwards.
GCTCGATTGATCGAGATTGCCGCTGTCGCCCTCGAACTCCTTCACCCCATTCGTATTGCCGAGAAATTGCGCAAGATGTCCGCCGGCGGAACCGCCGGTGACGCCGATACGCTTGGGATCGACGTGATACTTGGCAGCGTTCGCCCGCAGCCAGCGCACCGACGCTTTGCAATCCTGCACCGCGGCCGGAAACTTGAACGCCGGCGCGAGACGATAGGTGACGGTGATGGCCACATAGCCCTTCTGCGCGAGCGTCACGCACAGCTTGTCGTAGCCTTCGCGTTTGCCAGCGCGGAAACCGCCGCCGTGAATACACACCACCGCGGGAAACGGCCCGTCGCCATTTTTCGGCCGCGCGACATCGACCTGCAGATGTTCACCACCGGCCACGGCATACTCGACGCCGGGTTCGAAGATCACGTCGTCGGGAATGGCATCCGCGGCGAACAACGCGGAACCGGCGAATAAAAGACACGCGGAGAAAAGGGAGAGAAGTTTCATAGGGGTGGAATGCGCCGCGCAACGAGCGCGCAGCCGGCGACGATGTGAAACGCGCACGGCCAGAGTGGCAAGTCGCGAATGCAGGTTCCAAACTGAGTTGATAGTTGAGAGTTGAGAGTTGATAGCCGCTTTTCGACCTGCGACGTCGCTGGCCACTCTGCGCGTTCCTTCTGCGGAGAGAGATCGGAACCAATGCCAAGCCCATTGAAACGCAGAGAATGCGGAGGCCGCAGAGGCGCCGAGAAGAAGTAGGGAGGGACGACGCCGCTTCTTTGGGCATTGCACGCGGGGGCACGGCTCTGTTTCGTTCCCCGTATGCACATCGCGATCATCGGCGGCGGACCGGCTGGCTTGCGCGCCGCGGAAGTCGCGGCGGGCGGCGGCGCGCAGGTCACGCTTTTCGATGGCAAGCCCTCGGTCGGCCGGAAGTTTCTCGTCGCGGGACGCGGTGGCCTGAACCTCACGCATGACGAACCGCGGGAGGAATTCATCGCGCGCTACTCCGGTCCCCGCGACCAATGGACTTCGCTGATCACTGATTTCGATGCGGAAGCTCTGCGTACCTGGGCGGGAGAGCTCGGCGTGGAGACCTTTGCCGCCTCGACCGGGCGCGTGTATCCCCGCGCGCTCAAGGGCGCACCGCTGCTCCGCCGCTGGGTGCAACGCCTGCGCCAGCTCGGTGTGCATTTCGAAATGTATCACCGCTGGTGCGGGCTGCGCCGCGGTGAACGATACCAATTAGATTTTCAGGTCGAGGACGCCACGAAGAATTACGAAGCGGACTTCGTCATCCTCGCGCTCGGCGGCGGCTCCTGGCCGGAGACCGGCTCGGATGGCGCGTGGATGTCCATCCTTCGCGAGTTCGGCGTCGAGATCGCGCCCTTCGCGGCGGCGAATTGTGGCTGGGAGGTCGCGTGGCCTTCGGAATTGCTCGCCGCAGCAGAAGGTCAGCCATTGAAAAATATCGTCGTTCGAGTCGGCGAAACCGAAGCGCGCGGCGAACTCATGATCACCCGCTACGGCCTCGAAGGCGGCACGATCTACCAACTCGGTCCGGCTCTGCGCGCGCTCGCGTCGCCCCGGCTTTCGATCGATCTCAAACCAGCCAACACCGTCGCTCAACTCGTCGCCAAACTCGGCCCGATCCGGTGCAATTTCCTCGCCGAAGCCAAACAGCGCTGGCGCCTCACCGACGCGGCCCACTCCGTGCTCGTCTTCGGCGCTGGAAGCACCGATCTCCGCTCCGCCGAATCACTCGCCGCAATCGCCAAACAGTGCCCCATCCCCCTCACCGGCCCGCGGCCCCTCGCCGAAGCCATCTCCTCCGCCGGCGGCGTGCGGTGGAGCGAACTCGACGAATTCCTCATGCTCAAGCGCCTGCCCGGAATCTTCCTCGCTGGGGAAATGATCGACTGGGAAGCACCGACCGGCGGCTATCTGCTACAAGGCTGCTTTGCCACCGGCACTCGCGCGGCTCGCGGTGTCTTGAGGCAGATCGAAAGTTGACGCCGTTACTCGACGTTGTGCCGATAGCACGCGAGCTGCGTGTTGTAGAACATCCCGTAGTAATTTACCACTTCGTCCAGCTTCATGATCACCCACGGCTGGGTCGGTGAACGGCCATTCTTCGTGTAAACGAGATCGTCGGCCAGATACACACAGGAGTGGATGGCATTACCGGAAGCACCGTCCATGAAAAAGACCACGTCGCCGTACTGGTAAGGACCCTGCACTTTCGTGTAGTTCTGCAGCACGTAGGCGGTAGCCAGCGGCGGATCGGCGAGGCGTTCGAGCGGCTCGGAGTTGCGGAAATTTAGCGAGGACCAATGGCAGTCCGGATAGTAACCCGTGCGACCGAACTCCGCATTGGGGAATGTATAGAGCAGCCGTCGCGGCAGCGGCGGCAACAGATGGTTGATGTCCACCGAGCGCGACACGCCGTTGTCCACGATCGACTCGAGGAACGGCAGCATGTCCTTGGAGGGCGTGGCGCTGCCCCAGTAATCCGCGATCGCGGCGACATCGGTTTCCGGCGTCACGCGCAAGCTCACCACGAGGGTGGGCGTGCGGGTCAGGGCCTTGCGAATCTTGAGGCGTTCATCTTCGGTCTGCACCATGCGCAGAACGAGAGGGGTATCCGCGAAGACGAGATTCTTGCCGCGGTGATACGAGGTCTTTTCAATCGCCGCCACCACGTCATCGGGCAGATCCGCATGCTCCAGCCACTCGCGCACGCTGTGCGCGGAGATGAGCACCGGCTCGTGATGATAAGTGTCTTCCTCCCACTGGGTGAGCACGCTGTAGATCGCGACCCGCGCTTCCGGGGTAATCCCGAGCAGCGCTTCATTGCTCGGGACCACGGTGATCATTTTGTCGCGGTGGCGCCACTTGGCGGGATCGAGCAGTTCGGCGCGAACGGTCGCCGGCATTTCGGTGCTCTGGAAAAGCTTCGTTACCTGATCATCGGTGTAGCCCACGAAATTCCATTCCGTGTCGTAGGTCGCCAGTTCTGTGCTCTTCAACTGCGCGGTCGTCGCCTCGAGATAGGCGGTGTAGTACTCGAGATCGCCCCACGGACCGGGTTTCGCGCGGATCAGGGAATCGGGCGTGGCCGATGCCGTGGAATGAAAATGCAACCCGGCACGGCGCTCCGAAGCGTGCTTGGCCATCGCCGCCGGCTGGGGCCGATTGGGCAGATGAAGCGTGCTATTTTCGTCCAAGGACGAAGCCCGAACCGGACTACTCAGTAAATTTACGTATATCCCCAAGAGAACACCCGCAAATAAGGAAAAACCGGGGTGCGGGACGAAACGATGGAAAGACATGGATTGTGGGGAAAAACGCGACTGCGGACAGTAATAAGGAACCCTTGCTAAGCAAGTTCGATGTCATGTTTTTCAAAAAAAATAGTCGCGATTTCCTTGATAATTACATTTTCGTTTCTCTGTCCCCTCCAGAATTGCGTCAAACCGTCCCATATCTCGCCTGAAACCTGCTGCCCGAAGCCGCGCGTATAGATCGTGGCAACCAATGACTTACGCAAGGATTATTCACTTGGGAGCGAGAAATTCCTCCAGCCAGGTTCGCACCAGTCTTTGGCCCGTCCCTCTCCCGCACGGATGCCGGGACCTGCCTCACAAATTTTACACTACGGGCTCGCGTCTGCGTAAGACGTCCGCTCAATGCGAATCACTTCTGAGATATCGGCGATTTCCCCGAGCAACTCGTGGAGATGATGCTGGGGCAAATGGAGCTGGAGAGAGAGTCGCTCGCACTCTTCGGATGATGAAGCCCATTGCGTCGTGATCGCGGCGCCTTCAAATCCGACCAGCACTCGCTCGATACGGACCCGGGTCTTGCCGCCATCGGGCGCGAAATCCACCTCGACACCGACCGCCTTCATTCCGCCGTAACGGTGCACCTCGAACTTCCTCACCGCCAGCAGCATAACGCGGATGAGGATGCTTACGCCCAGCGCCGCGCAGGCGTAGCCCGTGGCGACCAGCATGCCGATCGCGGCCGTAACCCAAATCGTCGCCGCCGTTGTCGTCCCGCTGATCGAGCCGCGCCCATGCAAAATCACCCCCGCGCCGAGGAAGCCAATGCCGGTGACGATCTGCGCGGCGACGCGACCGGAATCCCCGGTGGAGGAAGTGAAGGCAAAGCCAGTCGTCGTAAATAGCGCCGAACCGAGGCACACCATCATCAGGGTCCGCAGGCCCGCTGGTTTTTCCCGACGTTGACGCTCGCCTCCCACAATGCCACCGCACAGGACCGACATGAGCATCACGGCGATCTGCACCCACGGCGCCGGCAGGAGGTTATACCAGGTATCCACGAAGATCCGGATGAAGAGCGGGGGCATGGAACGCTTCTAGCGAAAACATCCCCGTTCGGAAAGCAGGAGCTACGCTAAGTGCGAACCGGCGCTTCCGGCACCGGCGCCACCACCGCTGCCGGTGCAGGCTTTTTCCCGCTGGCAAATCGCGCTCTCTCGGAGGCTGGTAGCTGTAGCCGGGGTCATTGATCTGGCTACAGCTCCGGCTGGAGAATCTCCACCGGCACACCGAGCCACTCCGCCGCCGCGGAGCGTTCGCGAAAGGCGCGTACTTCGATGAACGCACCCTTCATCAGCTCCACATACAGGTGGGCGATGCCGAAGCCCACGACCGTGTCAGCAAAGAAAGCAGACTTCATCGGCTCATGCGCGCCGTGCCGCTGCTCAGCAATTCGGAAAACGTGTCCGATTTTCAATCGGATCTCCGTCAGCCCGCTGAAGTCCGTGAAGCAGCGAAATGGGTCTGCTTCGGAGAAGGTTTCCGACTCGGCCAAATCGACAACTTCATCCGCGAGCGCATCGTCGAGCAATCCTCGCGGGTGCCACGTGAGCAGCCGCGCTTCCGCATGAAAGCGCGTGTGCGAAATGGTCGCCAAAATGTCAGCCAGCAATTGTGCGCTCATGGAATTTGATCCTCCGGTTATCGTCGTTGTGTGCAGGAATGAAGAGCAAACGTCGGCCTCCGTTCATCGGTTCGCGTGCAGCTTGAGAATGCGGCGCACTTCCGCGATGGCCTGCGGATTCTGATGTGCGTTGTGGCCCGACGGGACGATCAATTCGCTCTGCGCGCCCTCCATGTGGCTGCTCCAGTATGGCACGATACCGTCGGACATTTCCGGCTTGGTGCGGTCTTTGTTCCCGCCCTTGCCGCGGTCGCCGCAGATGACGTGATACGGGATGCCTGGCGTGAGCGGGAAAGTCTGGATCGCTCTCACGAAGCGGTTGTTCGGCGCGAGCGTATCCACGCTATTCGGGATGCGTTTCAGCCTCAGTTCGTCGGGCTCGAACTCGACGTCGGTCAGCACTTCGGTGCCCGCCTTGAGCAAGGTCGTCGGCGCACGCACGAGCATCGAGCCGATGCGCCCCACCCAGTTGATCGCGAGGTGGCTGCCGCGCAGGGGCGCGCAGATGAAGATGACACGGCCCACTTCCGGCCGGTGGCGGAAAATGAGCGCGTCGGTGAAGAGCTTCTTGTGCTCCGGCGACATCGCCACCTGCTCCGGCGGCTTTTTGAAAGCCTCCATCCAGAGCTTGTCGCCGGTATCGGTGAGGAGCAGCCGGCTGATGCAGCCGCCCATGCTGTGACCGATGACGACCATCTTTCTCCGCATCGGGAAGCGCTGCTGGACCGCGTCGAGCTCGTGCCGGAGGATCGACGCCGAGTAGGGATACGGGTAACCGCTTGGGTAGCTGTAAAACCAGAACTGGTAATGGCGGCGGATCTCCTCGTCGCCGCGCAGGTGATCGATCATCGGTGCCCACGTCGCCGGCGTATCCATCAGCCCGTGGACCACGAGCACGACCGTCTTGTTCGGGTCGTAAGGCTGGAGCCGCGCGATGCGTGCCGTCTCGGCGTGTTTCTCCGGCCACAGCAGCCGCGCGAGATCCATCTTCTTCAGGTTCATCCTCGCCAGCATCACCGCGAGCGGGGCGGTATAATCTGCCGCGAGCGGGAAGCCGTGCCCACCGAGAGTGACGCGCTCGCTCGCGAGCGGATCCTCGAAGCTGATCACCGCGCGCCGGCTCTCGAAGCGGATGAGCCCAGTGACGCCGTAGTAAGTGCGCGAAACAGTGAACTCCTTTCGCGCGTCATTTCTCTCTTCACGCCCGATGGCGACGAGCGGCGCGCCGACGCCCTCCTTGCGGACCTTCTCGGTGACAAAGGTGCCACCGATGTCGAACTGGTCGGCGGGCGTGAAGTCGTAAAGCGCGGGGTTCCACTGAGGGCGAGGATCGGGCTGGTGCGTGAGCACGAATTCGCCACCCGTCGCCGGCACGCGCAGCGGCTGGGACCACGGGTCGAGCTTCGCCTGTTTGATCGTGCCGATGACGCGGGCGACCGCAAAGTTGTAAGCGTCGCGCGCCGCCGCGTCGTTAGGATTGCGCGCGAGCTGCCGCTCCGCCGCTTCCGCCGCCGTGAGCAGCTCGCCCATCGCCGCTTTCGGCTCGCGCTTCTGCTTCTGCGCCGCCTTGACGATGGACTGCTCGACCGACACCAGCGCCTCAAGCGCGGCGCGCTCGGGCCGAAACCGCGGCCGTGTCTCCCGAACGCTGGCGTATTGCGCGCAGCCAGCGAGGCCAAGCGCTGCGGCGATCGCAACGAACTGATACCTCTTCTTCACATGAGAAAGGCGCGCCCTATTGCCTTCAGCCATAAGCTGGGAGCGGCTGCGTGAGTCGCTTGATCGTGTAGATAAACACACCGGTCAGTAACAAGTTAAGCGCAAGGCTCAACATGGCGATAGTCACAATCGGCCCGCCGATGCCATAGCTTAGTGAGATGATGAGCACGCCTGCGCCGACCTCTCCGCGAGGCCACATGCCGATGGCCAGGGCCAGCCGCTCACGCCAATGCGCCTCCTTTCGATAGCACACTGCGGGGAACATCTTGCCGAGGTTTGAGATCACGGTGATGACCAGGACGTGCAGGGCGATGAGGCCCCAACCCATTGGGGGTTGGGCTGCGGTGATCCGGCCAATTTGCTGGGCAGCGCCAATTCCGGCCGCAGCGGATACGGCCGCCGGAGAACCGCCCCCATGAAATGTGGGTTCGATCGCTTTGGCCATCGCGCCGCCCTGGCCGCCTGAGTCGCCGCTTGTAATCAGCGGCATCGACAGTCCAACCAGAACCATGAAGACGGCGGCAACGACCGCGGCAACGCGCCGTTCGGACGGCGTCTCAAGCTCCGGATAACCATGGTGACTATCACTCGTTACAGCTCCATCTTTGGCGGCCGATTTCGGGTAGGCGATAACGCAGCCGAGGACGAATGCAGGGAGCAGCACCTCGATGTGAATCGGAACCGATTCGTCCATCAGCTTGGAGCCCTGATAGATTACCTCGCTGATTCCGGAGATACCCACAGCGTATCCGAGAACCCACGGCCAGGTTACCGGGATGCGAATCTTGTGCATGCAGACGTAGGCAACTGCAAGCATGGCCACCATTCCCACAACGATCACTTCCAGTTGCCGCGCCGTGCCAATCATGAGTAGCTTGATCGGGATCATCAGCATTACGGTATCAAGGTCATCGAAGATCGCGAGGACACGAGCCTTTCGGTACAACCACGTCGCGCTGAGCCCGGCCGCAGCAAGCATCGAAAACAGAACACCCGTCGCAGTTGGCGCCGCGAATTTTCCTGCTAGAAGCATTTCGTTCCACGCTGCTAGCGTTCCCCAAGTGCCCGGAGGAAGAAGGACAAAGACGAAATAGAGCGTTACAAAGACCCAAGGAAAACTTGCTGTCGTGAAAGCGACGAAGTAGTCCCAGCCGTATTGCTTAAGATTGGATTGGTCGATGTCGAATTCGTAGCCGACATGGATCATGATGAAGGCGAGACCAGCCATGGTCGGTATCCGGACGCAATCGGCGACAGTGGCGTATGCTGGCCCTATCAATCCTGGCAAGAACTGCGAGCCGATAAGACCGAGCAAGAGCAACGCAGATAACAGCAACACTTTACGCATAAGAGATCTGAATCCTTTCAGTCACGTTGCTGTTTAGTAGCCGAGTGCTTCGGATCATTGTCGTTGATCCAGTAGTGCAGCTCCTCGGAAAGCTGCGCGCCCCTGAAGTCAAACGTCACGTTGACGGGCCACAGGTGAAAGTAGCTCGCAGCCCACGGCGAATTCGCCCGCACGAGCGCGACGATCGTGCAGGCCATCAGCAGAATGCCGCCCGCGGCTTCGAGTTTCGTGAAGGCCTTGACCGGCCGTATCAGCCGCTCGGACGGCGGTGCATCTTGATCTTTTGAATTCTCGCTCATGTCGGGGGAGATTACTGGAGATGCGGAAGGGCGAGGAACAGTTTGATGATCAGGGCGTTTGCGATGTCGATAAAGAACGCGCCGACCAGCGGCACGATGAGGAAGGCGAGTCGCGAGGGGCCGTAGCGGTCGGTGACAGCCTGCATGTTTGCGATGGCGGTGGGTGTGGCGCCGAGCCCGAAGCCGCAGTGGCCGGCGGCGATCACGGCGGCGTCGTAGTTTTTTCCCATGATGCGGAAGGTGACGAAGATCGCATAGCTCACCATCAGCGCCGTCTGCGCGGCGAGCAGCAGGAGCATGGGCAGGGCAAGCGCGGAGAGGTCCCAGATGCGGAGCGTCATCAGCGCCATGGCGAGAAAGAGCGACAGCGCGACGTTGCCCAGCACCGACACGGCGCGGTCGAAGACCGAATAGCAGCCGAGCGCCTGGAGGCCGTTGCGCAGCAACACGCCGACAAAGAGCGCGCAGACGAAGGCCGGCAATTCCAGCGCGCTGCCGCGGAGCCAGCCGGAGAGGGCGTTGCCGCAAAGCAGACTCACGGCGACGAGCGCAATCGTTTCGATCACGGCGGGCGCGGTGATCCGGCGGTCCTCGCCGGGATGCTCGAAGATGGTCGGTTCGTCTTTTGCGTCGTCCCAGCCCGCGGGCTTCGGCACACGACCGACGAGGAACTTCGCGACCGGGCCGCCGACGATGCCGCCGAGGACGAGGCCGAATGTCGCGCACGCCATCGCGATCTCGATCGCGTAGTGAACGCCGTGGCGTTCGACAAACAACGCGCCCCACGCCGCCCCGGTGCCGTGGCCGCCGGAGAGCGCGATCGAGCCGGCGAGTAATCCGACGTGCGGCTGGAAACCAAGGACGCTCGCGAGCACCACTCCCACGAGATCCTGCATGAACAGCAGCCCGAGCACGACGCATAGAAAAACGACGAGCTTGCGTCCGCCTAGCTTGAGGCTGGCGAGATCGGCGTTGAGGCCGATGGACGCAAAGAAGGTCAGCAGCAGCGGCGTCTGCATGCGTGTGTCGAAGCTGACGTTGTAACCGGCGAATGCATGGGCGGCGAAGACCGCGAGGGCGACGAGCAATCCTCCGGCGACCGGCTCTGGAATGCTGTAGGCACGCAGTGGCGGCGTCCATGCGACGAGTTTTCCTCCGAGCAAAAGGACGAGTGAAGCGGCCATGAGTGTGCCGTAAATATCCAGGTTCATGTGCGTGTTATTGATCGGATTGCGAGACGAACAGGTCCATGCCGAGCCGCTGGGAGAGGAATTTGGCCACGAGCTGGCCCTTGACGCTATTGCCCGCTTTATCGAGCGGCGGGGCGAAGATCCCGAGTCCGCCCTTGCCCGGCGAGACGGCGACGATTCCGCCGCCGATCCCGCTCTTGCCCGGCAGTCCAATGTCGTAGAGCCAGTCGCCCGAGGTTTCGTAAAGCCCGGCGGTCACCATCACTGCGAGCGTGTAGTGGCAAACGGCCGGGTCAACGATCCGATCTCTGGTGAGCGGATTCACCCCGCCGTCGGCGAGTGTCGCGCCCATCACCGCGAGATCTTTGGCGCTGACGTTCAGCGAACACTGTTTGGTGTAAAGGTCGGTCGCCGCGGTGGGGTCCATGTAAATGCGGCCACAACTCTGGAGCAGTCGCGCGATGCCTTGGTTGCGGGAGTTCGTTTCCCGCGCGGAAGCGTAAACCTCCTCGTTGAGCGGAAGCGTGCGGCCGGCAAAGCGCGACAACCCGTCGTGAATGAATCGCCATTTGGCCTCAATGGTCTCACCCGGAATGAGGCTCGTGGCCGCGATCGCCCCCGCATTGACCATCGGATTAGTCCGTCCGTCTGCACTCTGCTCGACGGCGCCCACCGAGTTGAACGGCAGCCCCGTGGCATTCACGCCCAGCTTTTGGCGGACTTCTTCCGGACCCAAAAGCTGGCAGACCAGGGCGAACACGAACGGCTTGGACACGCTCATGATCGAGAATTCGTATTCCGCGTCTCCCACCGAATAGATGTTGCCACTGGTGCCAGCGACGCAGATGCCGAACAGTTCGCCCGACACTCGCGCCAGGGCGGGATACACCTGCGAATTTTCACCATCGCTGTTTGCCTTAAAGCGCGCGTGCGCCTCGGCCACCAACGACTTCACCAAGTCGGAAGACGGTAACTGGCCCGTCGAGACGAATGGCGCGTTGGGCGGCCCGTCGGATGGCATGGACGCGTTCATCGCTCGCTCCTCAGGACTTCCTCGCCGGTCGCACCCACAGCAGCCGCCCGTTCGCCTTTCACCACGAGTTGAATGAAGTGCAGTTTGCGCAGCACCGGGCGCGACATCACGAATGGGTAAAAATCCTGGTGCCCCATGCAGCGCGCCAGTTCGTTCAGGGCGGTGACCAGTTCCATCCAGGAATTCACCAGCGAAAGGACGCGCCAGGCGTCCGGCTCGTCGGGCGCATAAAGGTCCTCCATCGAAAACAGCGGGGACTCCGCGCCAATATCGTCGCCGCTGAGGCCGAATCCCATCGCCGTGTCGAGGCTGTCCACGATGTGCAGGTAGTGCGCCCAGGATTCCGCCCAGTCCTCCCACGGATGGCAGGACGCGTAGGAACTGATGTGCCGCTCGCGCCAGTCGGGCGGAGGTCCGCTCTCGTAGTTGGCCCGCAGCGCGGCGCCGTAGTCAGCGCGCTCGTCTCCGAACAGTTCGCGAAACTTCTCGTGCCATGGGGTGCCGGCGATCAGGCGATCCCAATAGTAGTGGCCGATCTCGTGCCGGAAATGCCCGAGCAGCGTGCGATAGGGTTCGTGCAGGGCCAGCCGGGTTTTCTCCCGCAGGGCATCGTCGGCCTCCTCGACATCGAGCGTGATCACGCCGCGCCCATGGCCGGTCGTCACGGGCGCCCCCCCCGGCGGCGAGCGCAGGAAGTCGAACATCAAGCCGCGCTCCGGATCTTCGCTGACCTTCGATTTGACGGGGAGCCCGATGGCGAGCAGTTGCGCGACGAGCCGCCGCTTCGCGTTCTCGATGGCGCGCCAGTAGCGCCGATTGTCCGCGTCGGCGAAGTCCGGGATCGCGCGGTTCAGCCGGCAGGATACGCAGTGGGGCAACTCGTCTTCGGCGGGCACGAGCCAGTTGCAACCGCAGGGTGAGTCGAAGTTGGCACAGCGCCGGAAAGTGCGCGACGCGGTCTTCTCGCCGGTCAGTAGCCATGTGCCCTCGCCCGGTCCGGGCAGCAAAGCGAGCACCTCCGTGCAATCGGGTTCGTATCCGAGCGCTGCGCCGCACGTCAGGCATTGGCTGTTGCGAAAGAAAATAGGCTGCCCGCACTGGCAGCGATGCGTATGCCAACGGCGCGGACGTTCGTTGGAACGCCAGGCTTCCAGCAACCGCCTGGCGATGTTCTCGACGAGAGTCTTCATACCTTGTCCGCGCGAATGACGACCTCCATGCCGACGAGGGATTGAAGCGCGGCGATCCGGGCGCGAATCGCCAGCGGCGCGAATGCGAGCACGTCGATGGGATGCCACAGCAGCACCCAGCCAATGATTTCGAAGCCATACTCGAAGGTCTGGCGCGTGAGCGGACGCATACCTTCGGTAAGATGGCTCGTGAAGATCGACGCCAGCGCGAGGCAGACGGCCAGCAGAATCACCGCGACACCGAGCATTCTCCAACCAGATCGGTAGGTCCCCCGCAGTTCGCGATGCTCGCACTCGATGCGCAGTTCCGCCAGGCGATGGAGGGCGCGCGTGATCTGTTCGGCGGACGCGGAAGACGCCTTTTCCGGGGACAGCAGGAGCACGAGCTGGCGGGCCTTTTGCCGCTGTTTGTCCATGTGCAGCAGGTTGAGCAAATGTTCGACACCCGAGATGCTAAGCACCTCAGCCGGGCTACGCGATAGCGGATCGGCGGGAGGCGCGTTGAACAAGTGCGCGCGATCACTGAGCGGTAGCACGAGTTCCGCGGCGTCCGCTTCTTCGCTGGATGAGGAGATGTGGCTCATGGTTTCGCGGTTTGTCGGCGGGATTCGGCCGCTTCGGATGTGGACCAACAATGCTCGTGGAGTTTACGTTCCCGCCTCCACCGTAGAAACGGCATTCCGCATTGAGGCTGACGAACGGATGATGAGCTTCTCCGCCTCCACCACTAGGAAGAACACCAGGCCGCCAAGGAGGATCCAGGGCCAGATGCTGAGCGGAATGGCTTCGTTGTCGAACACGCGCTGCAGCGGTGGCGCGTACGTGAACACGAGTTGCAGAACCACGATGGCGCCGATGCCAAGTGGCACGTACTGGTTGTCGAGATGGGCCTTGATCGAAAACGATGAATCCAGCAGGTAGCGGCTGTTGAGCAGGTAAAAGACCTGACCGAAGGCGATCGCATTGACCGCAACCGTCCGCGCCAGCGCATCCGAGGCGCCCTGCGACTTCATCCAGAAAAACGCCCCGAGGGTGTACGCCAGGAGAGCCAAACCGACGAAGGCGACACGCCAAACCCCGAATCCGGTGAGGATCGGACGACTTACCGCGCGCGGGCGGCGTTTCATCACGTCAAGTTCGTGCGGCTCGAAGGCGATCACCAGCGCCAGCGCGACGGCGGTCACCATGTTGATCCACAGAACCTGCGGCGCCGTGAGCGGCATGGTAAAACCGAAAACAATCGCTACCGCGATGACCAGGCCCTCGGCCACGTTGGTCGGCAGCATGAAGAGGATCGCTTTCTCGATATTGTTGTAGACCGTGCGGCCTTCCTTCACCGCCGCCGTGATCGAGGCGAAGTTGTCGTCCGCAAGGATCATTTCGGAGGCTTCCTTGGTGACCTCGGTACCCTTGATTCCCATCGCAACGCCGATGTTGGCCTTCTTTAGGGCCGGCGCGTCGTTCACTCCGTCGCCCGTCATCGCCACGATCTGTCCGTTCGCCTGGATCGCTTTCACCAGGCGCAGCTTGTGCTCGGGGCTCGAACGCGCGAAGACATCCACGTCACGGACCCGCTCCTGCAGCGTGGCCGTATCCATCTCCTCGATCTCGGCACCCGTGATCGCCGTCTTCCCATCGCCGATCCCGAGCATCTTGGCGATAGCCGCGGCGGTGATTTTGTGGTCACCGGTGATCATCGTGACCCGAATGGCGCCGCCGTGGCATTCTTTCACCGCCTCGATGGCTTCCTTGCGCGGTGGATCCAGCAGACCCACCAACCCGAGCAGGACAAGGTTCTTCGGGAGATCAGCCGGGCCAAGACTGCCCGCTTTGACACCGGGATTTTCGAGCCACGCCAGCGCCAAAACGCGCTCGCCTTGCGCCGCGAGCTCGTCGGACGCCTTGAGGAAGTTCCCGCGATCAATCGGCGCCTGCTTTCCGTCCTTCGTCTGTGTCCGGTCGCAATTTTCCAGAATGACCTCAGGAGCGCCCTTAACGAAGAGTACCTCTGCGCCGCTTTTGGGTTTATGTAGCGTCGCCATGAAGCGGTGCTCCGACTCGAAGGGGATTGCATCTGTTCGTGGAAACGCAGTTTGTTCAGCCTGCCGGTCCAAGCCGAGCTTGGTCGCGAAAGGGTAGAGCGCACCTTCGGTTGGGTCGCCCTCCACCTTCCACACGCCTTCCTTCTGAAAGAGCTCCGCGTCGTTGCAGAGCATGGAGGCACGCCCCAGGAGATCGAGGACGGGATCCCTGCCCGCCGCCTTCCCGTCCTGCTTGACCTCGCCCTCGGGTGCGTAGCCGTTGCCGCTGATCTGATAACGGGAGTCCGGGGTGACGGCCGACACGACCATCATTTCCATCAGCGTGAGCGTGCCCGTCTTGTCGGAGCAGATGCGCGACACCGAGCCCAAGGTCTCGACCGCCGGGAGGCGCCGGATGATGGCGTTGCGCCGGGCCATGCGCTGCACGCCGATCGCGAGGGTAATCGTGATGATCGCCGGCAGGCCCTCGGGAATGACCGACACCGCGATGGCGACAACCGCCTGGAAGAGTGGGACGAAATCCATGCCCTTCACCCACCTCCCGTAGGAAAAGATCAGGACGCTCACGACACCGATGACGGCCGTGATGGCATAACCGAACTTCTTGATCTGAAGCAACAGCGGCGTTTCGAGCGCGCTCACGCCGGCCAGCAGTTGATTGATGCGGCCCAGTTCCGTCTCGCTCCCGGTCGCAACAACCACCCCTGTCGCGCGGCCTGCCACGACCATGGTACCGGAGAAGGCGATGCATTCGCGATCCCCGACGGTCGCCTTGGCGGAGACGGGTGCAGCAGACTTCACGGCAGGAACTGACTCGCCGGTCAGCGCTGCTTCTTCCGTCTGCAGGTTTTTCACCTCGATGAGGCGGAGGTCCGCCGGCACTTTGTCGCCGGACTCGAGCAGCACGATGTCGCCCGGCACCATCTGTTCCGCGGGGATCATGCGCGTCTCGCCGCCACGCAACGTCCGGGCCTCTGCGGACAGCATGTTGCGGATCGAGTCGAGGGCTTTCTCGGCTTTGCCCTCCTGGAGAAAGCCGAGCAGCGCGTTGAGCACCACGATACCTAGAATGATGGAGCCGTCGATCCAGAGGCTCATCATCAGCTTGGTAAAGCCGGCAGCGAGCAGGACGTAAACGAGGACGCTGTTGAACTGCGACAGCAAACGCACAAACGGCCCACGCTTCTTGCCTTCCGGCAACCGGTTGGCTCCGTGCTTTGCCAGGCGGCTCGAAGCCTCGCCCGCATCCAGTCCTTTTGCGATGTCTGTGGTGAGCCGCTTCACCACCTCGTCCGCGGCCATGGCGTGCCATTTCGTAACGTCATCGGTATTCGTTGTGCTCATAGTTGAACTCATGCGTTTGCTGCGGTTTCGTTCGGTTCGTGTCGTGCTACGGTTTCACCTTTCCGCCCGGGTCGCGTGTCACGACGACGGCGTCTTCCATTTCGATGAGGTATCGACTCTGGAGGCTGGCGAGTGCGGCGCGCCTTTCAAAGGCGTCCGCTTCATTGGTGAACCCCAACACGACCAGATTGCTCATTTTTCGGTGTTCTTTTTTGGTTTTGAGTTGGTGGTTTCGATGGTTTCAGGAGCGGGCAGGCTTTTGGCAATCCGCTTGGCCAGAGAAAAGATTTGTCGGAGGGAATTCGCAAAGCTCGTCTGCAGGCGCAGTGTGGTGGGGCCGTCCGGATTGCTCGCGTTGAAGCTTGTCGCGAGACGGGACATCAGTTCGTCGGCGCATTGTCGGACACCCTGAGACATGGCCAGCACGGTATCTGCGGCTGGAGCGTCCTGATGCACAACGCGCACGGCCAGATCGACGGATCGTTGCACTTTCACGTAAAGCTCGCGTATCGCTGTGCGGTCGATTTGAAGCGAAGGCTTTTCCGCGGCAGTCCGGACCAAACCCACAAGGTCGTCGCCGATGATTTCGGCGATCGTCCGGAGATGCGTCGCGGATGTCATCAGCGATATGTGGGTGTCGCTTTCGTCTTGAGTCAGATTTCCCTGTCGAATGCGCCCCAAGAAATCGAGGATCGCGATTTCGAGTTCCGCAGCATCTTTGGCGCGTCGTTCAACCTCTGGCAACGCCTCGGACGACAACGGCGTGAGCGCTTCCGGTAGTTCGACCAGCATGGTGCGCACGATTCCGCCGAGCCGTCCCAATTCCTGTCGCACTTGTTCGAGGGCGACTGCCGGCACGGAAAGCGCCGCTGCGTCGAGGAACTTGGGAGTGACTGATGGTTCCTCCTTTTCACGCGAAGGCACGAGCTTGGTGGCCGTGCGCGCGAACCATCCGGTGAAACCGATGAAGAGGCAGGTGTTGATGACGTTGAAAAGTGTGTTGGCGTTCGCGACTTGCCTCGGCACTTCTGCGGCGAGCTTTTCCATGCCCCCGAGTCCCGCGCTTTCCGGAGAGATCGCGACGGCCAGCCGCGACAGCAGACCAATGAATGGGAGCCAGACAATGACCCCGACCACATTGAACCCCACATGCACTGCCGCGGCTCGCACCGCTTCGGCTGGCTTGCCGAGCGCGGCGAGCAGCGCCGTCACACACGTGCCGATGTTCGCGCCCAATGCCAGCGCGATTCCCGCAGGCAGCGTCAGCAACCCTTCGCCGGCCAGCGCGATGGCCAGGCCGACGGTCGCCGCCGACGATTGGACCAGGCCGGTGAACAGAGCTCCGCCCAGAATGCCGAGGAGAGGGTTCTCCATCCGCGCCAGCGCCTGGACAAATGGTTCGTGGGAACGCAGCGGCTTCATGGCCTCGCTCATCACGCCCATGCCGTAGAAGACAAGACCAAGACCCATCACGATCATCCCCCAATACCGCAGCGTGGCGCGCTTGCCCGCGAAGAGCATGAAAAAACCAACGGCCACCGGCAGAAGCGCATAGGCCGACAGGTTGAAGGCGAGCAGTTGGGCGGTCACGGTGCTGCCGATGTTCGCACCCATGATGACCGCGACCGACTGCGCGAGCGACATGACGCCCGCGGTGACAAATCCCACCACGAGAACGGAGGTGACTGAGGAGGAATTGAGAATGCCGGTGACGACCGCGCCGGTCAGTGCGCCGAGGAACCGGTTGGACGTCAGCCGCGCAAGCAGCGTCTTCAGACTGTTGCCGGCAGCCTGCTTCAGTCCCTCGGACAACTGATCCAGACCGTAAAGAAACAGGGCCAACCCGCCGAACAGGCCCATCGTCAGCGTGAACCAATCGAGACTGGGAGGAGGTGGCGAGGTCATCGGATTGTGCCATTTGCTTGCCTCAGCGCGATGGCGTGAAGCAGGTGATCTGCGCGGCGGGTTACGGCAACGGATGAGGTTCGATCACCTGGGATGGATTTGGGTGATTTTCGAGCCCTGGAGTCCGAGACCACCCATGAGCCCCTTTTGATTGAAGAAAAAGGCGTAGATCCCGCTCTTGAGGTTGGTGGTGTTCAAGGAACCGGCCGTGCCCCGATCCACGACGACGAGACTTGGGGCGCTGCCAAGTTCCCAACCACCCTGGCGATGCAGGTGCCCCATCGCACGGCGATTCATGAAAAACATCGCGTAGCCGAATCTTTGCAGGCCGACCTGGAGGCCGTAGGAAGCGGCCACGGTGTTGTAATAGCCGAGGGTGCCACTCTGCGAAAGCAGCGCGCCTTCGCCGTGCTGCCCACCGATGATGAATCCGCCCTTGGTAATGCTCGGAAAGACGAGGACGGCGACGGATTGCCGGCCGACTTCGCGCGCTTTCGCGTTGTTGGAATAGAGACCGCGGAGGGCGGAACGCGCGGCGGAACTGATTTGGACAGCGCTCGAGGCGTGGGCGCTCGTGGGTAGTGCGGTGGTGATGCCGAGCAAGAGAGCTGCGGCGGTGAGGATGCTGAGGTACTTCATGGTGGGCTTTGTGGGGGTTTTGGTTTCTGTCTGTGGTGCCCGTTTGGGCAGGTGGGGTGGTTAGTGCGGCGCGGGGGGCGCGGGGGCGTCGGCTTTCTTCGCATGTGGTTTTCCGCCGGTGAGGTTTTTCCACGACGTAAAAGAGCACCGGAATGAGGAAGATGGCGATGAAGCTGGCGGCCATCATGCCGCCGATGACGACGTAGCCCATGACCTGCCGCGAGAGCGCACCGGCGCCGCTGGCGCGCGCGAGTGGGAGGCACCCGAGAATGAAGGAGAGCGAAGTCATCAAGATCGGGCGCAGCCGCAGCTTCGCCCCTTCGAGCGAGGCTTCGACGAGGCTCAAGCCCTCCTGGTGTTTCATTTTGGCAAACTCGACAATGAGGATGGCGTTTTTGGCCGCGAGGCCGATGAGCATGACGAGCCCGATTTGCGCGTAAATGTTGTTTTCATAATGGCCGCACATCAGCCCGCCGAAGGCACCGCAGACGGCGACCGGCACGCCGAGCAACACACTGAAGGGCAGGCTCCAGCTTTCATACTGCGCGGCAAGGATGAGGAAGACGAAGAGCAGCGACATCGCGAAGATCGCGCTCGACGACACCCCTTCCTGTGCCCGCTTTTCCTGATAGCTCATGCCCATGTAGGCAAAGCCCATCTCGTTCGACATCGTGGCGTGAAAGACTTCCTCCATCGCGCGCATCGCCTGGCCGGAGCTGTAGCCGGCGGCCGGCGTAGCGTTGATTTGCGCGCTGCGGTAAAGGTTGTAGCGCATCGTGAATTCCGGGCCGCTGATCGGCTTCGAGTTCATGAGCGCGCTGAGCGGGACCATCGCGCCATTCTTGTTTTTCACGAAGAACTGCCCGACCTGATCGGCGCTCGTGCGGTAGTCGCCCTCGGCCTGCACGAAGACCTGCCACTGCCGGCCGAAGCGGTTGAAGTAGTTCACAAAGTAGCTGCCCATGAAGGTTTGCAGCGTTTGATACACGGCGCTCAGCTCGACGTTTTGCTTCAGCACCTTGTCGCGATCCACGTTGATGAAAACCTGCGGCACTGCGGGCGAAAACATCGGCGTGACGCTGGCGAGTTCCGGTCGCGCGCGGGCGGCGGCCACATACTTCATCACGTTTTCCGCGAGCACGGCGACGTCCCGGCCCGCGCGATCCTGGAGCATGAAGGTGACACCGCCACTGGTGCCGATGCCGGGAATCGCCGGCGGCGAAAAAGCGAACGCCTGCGCGGCGGGGATTTTGGAAAAGGCCGCGTTCACATGCTTCATGATGGCGGCGTATTGCTCCCCGGGCGCCTTGCGTTCGGACCATCCCTTCAGCGAGACGAAAAAGATGCCGCTGTAAGTCGTATTGACGCCACTGAGGAAGTTGAGGCCGGTGACTGTCGAGTAATATTCGACGCCGGGTGTGTTCTTCAAAATCTCCTCGCACTGCTTCATCACTTCATCCGTGCGCTGGAGCGACGCAGCGTCGGGCAGGATGATCTGCGCGAAGAAATAGCCCTGGTCTTCCTCGGGCAGGAAGCTGCCGGGAATGCGTTTGCCAAGCATTCCGGTGAGCACCACCACGCCGCCCAGCAGGAGCACGGCGAGGAGCGATTTGCGGATCAGGAAGTGGCAGCCGGTAACGTAGCCGTTGGTCGCTACACCAAAGGCGCGGTTGAACCAATCGAAGAATTTTTGCAGCAGCCCTTTACTCTTTTTCTTCGGCCTCAAAAGCATCGCGGCGAGCGCGGGCGAGAGCGTGAGCGCGTTGATGGACGAGATCAGAACCGAGATGGCGATGGTCAGCGCGAACTGTTGATACAATCGCCCGGTAATTCCGGGAATGAAGGCCGTCGGTACGAACACCGCCGCGAGCACCAGCGTCGTGGCGATGACCGGACCGGTGACGTCCTTCATCGCGAGCAACGTCGCTTCCCGCGGCGAGAGCCCGCGATCGATATGATGCTCGACCGCCTCGACAACGATGATCGCGTCATCGACGACGATGCCGATCGCCAGCACCAGTCCAAAGAGGGAGATCGTATTGATCGTGAAGCCAAACATCGGGAAGAGCGCGAAGGTGCTGACCAGCGACACCGGAACGGCGAGCAGCGGGATGAGCGTCGCGCGCCAGCCTTGCAGGAAAAGAAAGACCACGAGGATGACCAGGAGGAGCGCCTCGGCGAGCGTGTGCTGGATTTCCACCATGCCCTCGGTGACCGCGAGCGTGGTGTCGAGACAGACCGCGTAACCGAGATCCGCGGGGAATTTCTCCGCCAGCTTCTTCATCGTCCGCTTCGCGCCGTCCGCGGCGGCGACCGCATTTGAGCCGGGCAGCTGATAGAGTGCGACCAGCGCGGCGGGCTTGCCATTGAGCCGGCCGACGATCGCGTAGTTCTGCGCGCCGAGTTCGATCCGGGCCACGTCTTTCACGCGCATCATCGAGCCGTCAGCGTTCGCGCGCACCACGATCTCGCCAAACTCCTGCGCCGTTTGCAGACGCCCCTTCGCGCGCACGGCATAGGTGAACTCCTGCCCCTTCGGCACTGGCTCGCCGCCGATGGTGCCCGCGGGATTCACCGTGTTTTGCGCCTGCACGGCGTTGAGGATTTCCGGGATCGTGAGACCGAGTTTTGCGAGCTGGTCGGGCTTCACCCAGATACGCATCGCGTATTGCCCGGCGCCGAAGACGGTCACGCTGGCGATGCCCTTCACGCGGGTGAATTCATCGCTCAGGTTGATGTTCGCGTAGTTCGCAAGGAAGATGTTATCGTAGGTGCCCTTCGGCGAATAGAGCGCGAACATGATGAGCGGTGACGACGTGGACTTTTGCACCGTGACGCCGAATTTGTTCACGTCCTGCGGAAGCTGCGACGACGCCTGATTCGCGCGCATCTGCGAAAGAATCTGCGCGGTGTTCACGTCGGTCCCGACCTCGAAGTTCACCGTCAGTTTGAGCGTGCCGTCGTTGCCATTGACGGACTGCATGTAGTTCATGTTGTCCACGCCGCTCATCTGCTGCTCGATGGGCGTGGCGACCGCCTGCTCGACGGTCAGCGCGTCGGCGCCCGTGAAGGTGGTCCTCACCTGGATTTCCGGCGGCACGATGTCCGGGAACTGCGCGACCGGCAGGCTCAAGTAGGCGGTGATGCCCACGATCGTCATGACGATGGAGATGACCATCGCGACGATCGGGCGGTTGACGAAGAAGGAAGACATGGCGCGTTATTTCGCTTCCGCCTTCGGCTCGGCAGTCGATGGCGGCGCCGGCGGCGTCCACGCTTTCGCCGCGACCGGCACGCCGGTGCGCACTTTCTGAATGCCCTCGACGATCACTTTCTCTCCGGCCTTCAGCCCCGACGTGATCACCCAGTCCGTGCCGACGCGCGCGCCCGCCTGCACGGGCCGAATCTCCGCCTTTCCATCCGCGCCGACGATCGCGAGCTGATAGCTGCCCTGCACCTCCGACACCGCGCGCTGCGGCACCACGACAGCGTCTTTCAGAATCTCCGCGACGATCCGCGCCCGCGCGAAAAACCCCGGCCGCAACACGCTGCCTGGATTCGCCAGCAGCGCGGTGATGAGGATCGTCCCCGTGGATGGGTCGACCTGCCGATCGATCGAAAGCAGCTTCGCCTTGTGCGGAAAAATCGAGCCGTCCGCGAGGATCAGCTCGATCGTCCCCGCCCGCTGCTCGATGGGAACCGCAAGCGCCTCCTGAGCGCGCGCGTGCGCCAGGAGGTAGTCCGCCTCGCTGACCGGAAAGAGAATCTTCACCGGATCAAGCGTGGACACTCGGGTGAGCACAGTGCTCGCTGGCGTACCCACGAGATCGCCCACCTGCGCCTGCGCGATGCCCACAATGCCTTCGACGGGCGAGGTGACCTTGCAGAAATTCAGGTTCAATTGCGCCTGCTCGACACCCGCCTTGAGCGCCTCGACCTTCGCGAGGTTCGATTGATTGAGCTGCGTCTTGTTGATGTATTCCGTCTCGGAGATCACCTTTTTGTTGAACAGCTCCTTGTTCCGATCCGCCTCCGATTGCGATGCGAGTTGCACCGCCTTGCCCTGCTCGAGCTGGCTCTTCGCCTCGGCCAGCGCCGCTTCGAAGGGCCGCGGATCGATCTCGAAGAGCAAATCTCCCTTTTTCACCAGGGCGCCCTCCTGGTAATCGCGCTTCATCAGGTAACCCGTGACCCGCGCGCGAATCTCTGCATTCTCCGAACCATCGAGTGTGCCAATCCATTCACGATACACCGGGACATCGCGCGCCTCGGCCGGGGCCACGAGTACGTCGGGAGGCGGCGGCGGGCCGGCGGCCTTCTCTTTCGAATCGCACGCCGCGATGGCCAACAACGAACCAATCGAAATGCAGAGATGACGGAGATTCATTTTCATGGCGTGACGAAGAGCGGCGCGCGGTGCGCATCCCACCAGGGCAGCCGAGAGCCCCTGGACCGAAGATGTGCGCGCCATTTTGTTCATGGGATGCGGCGAGAGAAAAAAGCCTGCCTATTTACCGCGAAAGCCGCCCACCGGAGTATAGGACCTAAGTCTCATAGTGGGCCACGTGTCGGTCAGTTCGGGAGCCACAACCAAAGAGGTTGGATTTATTGGCGTATGGTTCAGCGGGCCGAACAGCCTGAGAGACTGTGAAATAAATTCGCTTCTATTCGCGGGTCATTCTGAGCGGAGTGGAGGGAGTCTAACGACCGGAACGCAGTCGAAGAACCCCGTGGAACAACCAGCGATGATCTCTGGTAAAGCGGCGGGGTTCTTCGACTGCGTGCTCCGCCACCTTACCACCGGAGCACTCCGCTCAGAATGACACGCAAGGAGGGCGCGAGTGATTTCGCGGATTAAAGAATCCGCCGCCCCTTTCAATCCCTGAAATCTGAAATTCGCGGTCAAAAAATTCCTCGTGGACCTGCGCGATTTTCCAAATAGTGCTGCGGCAGTGGCAGCCGCCTTGCCATTGGCGGCGCGGGGCGCGATGCTCCATCCGCTATGGAAACGAAGCAATTCGGCGTGCAAGCGCCCGCGAACGAAGTCCTGCTCCGATGGGTCGAACAGGTCCGCACGTTGGTCACTCCCGATCAAGTTTTCTGGGTCGATGGCTCCGAGGAGGAAAAGCAATTTCTGACCGGACGCGCCGTCCAGCAAGGAGTGCTGATCGAGCTCAATCAGGAAAAGCTGCCCGGCTGCTACTATCACCGCTCGAATCCCAACGACGTGGCCCGCGTGGAGCAGTCGACTTTCATCTGCACGCCAGGGAGAAAAGGCGCCGGCCCGACGAATAACTGGATGGCCCCGCGCGAGATGTACGACAAGCTCTACACCCTGCTCCGCGGCGCCATGGTCGGGCGCACGATGTATGTCATCCCCTATCTCATGGGACCACCCGGTTCGCCGCTGACCAAGGTGGGCATCGAGATCACCGATTCCATCTACGTGGTGCTGAACATGCGCATCATGTCCCGAATGGGGAAGATCGCGCTCGATCAGCTCGGCACGGGCGACGAGTTCAACCGCGGCATCCACAGCGTGCTCGATTGCCAACCCGAGCGCCGCTACATCGCCCACTTTCCGCAAGACAATACGATCATCAGCGTCGGTTCCGGCTACGGCGGCAATGTGTTGCTCGGGAAAAAATGCCTCGCGCTGCGCATCGGCAGTTATCTCGGACGCATCCAGGGCTGGATGGCGGAGCACATGCTGATCCTCTGCGTCGAATCGCCCGAGGGCGAGAAGACGTATGTGGCCGCGGCTTTTCCCAGTGCCTGTGGCAAGACGAACTTCGCCATGCTCATTCCTCCGAAGGCGTTCCATGGCTGGAAGATCACGACCATCGGCGATGACATCGCCTGGATGAAGCCGGGCCCCGACGGGCGGCTCTACGCGATCAATCCCGAGACCGGTTACTTCGGCGTGGCGCCGGGGACGAATCGTAAGTCGAACCCGAACGCCATGGACTCGATCTCGCGGGACACGATCTACACGAATGTCGCCCTTGCACCCGATGGCACGGTGTGGTGGGAAGGCCACGACGATCCGCCGCCCGCCGGTTTGCTCGACTGGAATGGCAACCCGTGGACACCTGATTCATCCGAGAAAGCGGCCCATCCCAATTCGCGCTTCACCGCGCCGATGAAGAACAATCCGGCGCTGGCCTCCGAGGTGCATGATCCGCACGGCGTGCCCATCAGCGCGATCATCTTCGGCGGTCGCCGGGCCAGCACCATGCCGCTCATCTTCCAGAGCTTCAATTGGATCCACGGCGTGTATCTCGGCGCGACCATGGGCAGCGAGATGACCGCGGCGGCCGTCGGAGGGGTCGGCCAGGTGCGCCGCGACCCGATGGCGATGCTGCCCTTCTGCGGCTACAACATGGGCGATTATCTCAACCACTGGCTGGGCATGCGCGAAGGCATCACCGATCCGCCGCGCATCTTTCACGTCAATTGGTTCCGCAAAGACGGCAGCGACAAATTCCTCTGGCCTGGCTTCGGGGAAAACTTCCGTGTGCTGCGCTGGATCATCGACCGCACCCGCGGCCGCGCCCGGGCGAGCGAAACGTCCATCGGCTGGATGCCGCGCTACGAGGAGTTCGACTGGACCGGCCTCGATTACTCCCGCGAGAAATTCGCGCAATGCATGAAGATCGACGCCGCCGAATGGCAGCGCGAACTCATCTCGCAGACCGAGCTTTTTCTGCTGCTCCACGATCGCTTGCCGAAAGAGCTGATCTTCCAGCGCGAGTTACTGATCTCGCGGTTGTAGGGAGGAAGCGCTTCGCGGAAAAACAAATTTGTATTCCGACATTCGTCAGTACCGCCGCCAATCCCAATAGGGATCGTGGAAGTGCGGGTCGTCGTCGTACCAGACCGGCGCCTGGCTGGGGCTGAACATTCCCGGCGTCGCCAGCAGATAACGCGTCACACCCTCGGGAACGCCCGATTGTTTCAGTCGCGCCACATCGTTGGCGTCCAGCTTATAGACGTAATAAGTCGGCTGCAGGTAATGCACAATAAACGGCCCCGGCACTCCACGATGTGACAATTCGATGATCTCATCCAGCGCCAGCGGCTCGTGACGCATCATCTTGTCGTACAGCGCCCCGGAGATGTGATGATCCTGCAGCAATTCGCGGTCGCGGCGATAGAGCGTACATCCGGTAAACGCAAGAGCCACCAAGAGGAGAAGGATCAATGGGCGGGGCATACGAGACCGTATGGCAGGCCAATTCCGGCAGCAAGAAGCGAGACCAAAACCAGAGCCGATCCGGTCTAAGAGACTGTGAAAAAGGGCCCGCGAATCACGCGAATGACACGAATGGAGTGTTTTTCATTCGCGTTATCTGGGTGATTCGCGGGCCAAATAATCTCGCTGCCGCTTTCTTTCACAGTCTCTAAGCCGAGACACCCATGGCGCAACGGGGGCAAACCAGAGCCGAGGCTTGGCGAGACGCCCATGGTGCTGCGGGGGCAAACCAGGAACCAGAAACTAGAAACCGTCCCCCCCTACTGGGCCGCCAGCATTTCCTGCGTCGCCGGCTTGTTCTCGCGCATGAGGTGCCGGATTTCCTGGGGGGTGAGCGCGGCATCGGCGATGAAGAGTTCATCCAGCGAACCGCGGAAACGCGCGCCACTGGCGTCATCGACCGGGCGACCGATCCATAAGACATCCTCCGCGAGACTCGACGCCTCAGCGCCTTTGGCTCGTCGGTTG
The DNA here is from genome assembly GCF_000173075.1 of Chthoniobacter flavus Ellin428. GTDB lineage: Bacteria > Verrucomicrobiota > Verrucomicrobiia > Chthoniobacterales > Chthoniobacteraceae > Chthoniobacter > Chthoniobacter flavus. Next base: position 8,976 of record NZ_ABVL01000034.1, on the reverse strand, counting down.
GTGTGCTTGTAGGAAGTCGTTTCCAGCCGCCCGTCCACATATTGCCGCAACTGCAATCCACCTTCCCTCTCGCCCTTTTCCCCCTTTACCTTCGGCGAGAGAACAATGGCGAGATGATGCCAGCGACCGTCGCGCAAGGCGATGCTGCCGATGATGCTGTTGCGCCCCGCATCGGTCCGCAACGCCCCCAGCACTCCGAGGTTGGGATTGCGATTCCAACCAATCTGCACGCTGCGCCCCGCATTCCCGAGCGGCCAGGCCAGCATCGCCTCGGCATCGGGGAGTGAGGCATCGGCCGGGACATTCGCCCAAAAAGCCACGGTGCGAGCCGTCCGCTGGCGGATACCCGGGAACGCCGCGCGGGCAAAGCTTCGTCCGTCCAATTGCAAAGCACCATGCACCCGACCGTTGCCGTGCGCCTCCATCAGGTCCGATGCCGAGGGCGCCTCCAATTTCGCCTCGAACCCCGCGGCACTGGCTGCCGCAACGTCACCGGTGGATTCATCGAACGACCAATGCACATAATTCACCGGTCGGGACATGCGCTCGAACGCGACCTTGCGCATGAATCTCTCGAGTTTCGCCTCGCGGTCGCGCACCTCGGAACCACCGGCGTGCGCAAAGCGTCGTGCCTGCTTTTCCCTTAGCACCACGGGGCGTTCTTCATTGCCCGACGCATCGCGAGCGGTCGTCTCGACCGCACCTTTCAAGACAAACACTTCCGTCGCCCCACCTTCATCGGCAACCATGCTGAACTCCGTGCCGAGATCCACCACGTTGACGCTCGGATTCGACACGCGAAATCCAACCGCTTCCGTCGGCACGTTGGCCTTCAGCGTACCCCGCTGCAAAACCGCTTCCCACGCGGAGTCCAGGTCGAGCGAAGCCGGACCTTCCAGCGTCACCTGCGCGCCGCAGTCAAAGGTGATCTCCGCAAAACCCGCATCCAGATTGATCCGCTGTCCGCGGTGCAATTCCTCCCCGGGCTGCAGCGCAGTTCCCGACCAATGGCAATCCTTCGCGCCCGAGAGCCGGGCTACGCTCTCGTCGTTCTCCGCGGATGCGTCCGCGATTTCCGCGCCGTCCGCTTTTTTGGGCTGACGGTCGGACGTCCAGCCCAGCCAAAACGCGAGCACGATCGCTGCCGCGGCCGCCAGCGAACCGAATGTCCAGATCCATGCCGCCGGTCGCACCACCCGCGAACTCACGGCCGGAATATCCGGCGCATCCGCCTGCATTTCGCCGGCGTATTGCATGAGACTGGAGGAAAGCGCGAGGGCCCGCACATAAAAGCGACGGGCCTCTTCCGAGGTGCGCAGCATCTCCTCCAGGCGCGCTTTCTCCGCATCGGTGATGATGCCATCGACCAGCGCATTGCAGAGCGCGTTCAGCTCCAGCAATTCCGGATCACTCAGGTTCATGCGGCCCCCTCCACGGAAAGTTGATTGCTTACACAATCGTGCAGCAGCTTGCGAATGCGCCCGAGCGCCTTATAGGCCGCCTCCAGCGAACGCCCCGAGCGTTGCGCCGCCACTTCAACGCCACTTCCTGGCTCGTAGCGCGTGAGGACCAGTTCCCGATCGCGCGCATGCAGTTTCTGCAGACAATGGGCCAGCGCCTCGTGCCGCGCGCTCACCTCGGGAATCATCTCCGCCGCGGTCTGCGCCACGGCATCGACCACATCCTGATCGAACACCACCTTCGCGCGGGCGAATTTCTGCCGCGCCCGTCGCACTTCCCAATAGGCGATCTGGCAGGCCCAGGCCACGAAGTCGGTGCCTTCCTTGAACTGCTCGAACTTCTCGCAAACCACCACGCTGGTCTCCTGCAGGATGTCCTCCGCGTCGTGCCGATCTGGAACCAGCGTATAGATATAACCGAAAATCCGACGCTGATGCTGGGTCATGAGCCGCATCAATTGCTTGTTGCGGTCGAGGCCGGCGGCAGCGTCGGATTCGGGATTCATCAAAGTGGGAGTCTACCGCACATCAGGCGCGGCGAAAACAGGCCGTGCTCAGTTGGCGGTGCTGGTGTTGGTCGTGGGGGTCGGGGTCGAAGGTGTGCCGTTCTTATTCTTCTTCTTACCACCTTTGCCGGCCTGAATCGCAGCGATTTCGGTGTCGTCGAGCTTGCCATCCGCGTTGGTGTCGAACTGCTTGAGCGGGCCGTTCGGGTCGGCGGCATAGGCCTTCTTTACCGCGTCGACTTCATCGCCATCGATGGCGCCGTTGCCGTTCTTGTCATACTGCGCCAGGATCGCCTTTGCGGCCTTCTTGGCGGCTTTCTTGTCCGGGTTGCCGCCGGCGTGGACGGAAGCCGGGACGGCGAGAGCGAGAAGGCCGGCAGCGCAAAGGAGGAGAGTCGTGGATTTCATTGAGGTAGGAATCGTGATTTGAGGGTTACAGTTTCAATCGGGTAACAGCACGGCCGGGTGGAATTAGGACACGGGACTTGAATATTTTCCTCTTTTCGATGAGCCCCCACGGGAGATTTGCGGTCCGCCACGCAAACGGTTATCTCTTATCTTGCATGGCCCGCTATAATTCCAGCCCGACCCTTCCATTGGGACAATGGAACAATTTTCCCATTTATCTCACGACGATTCTCAGTGCCGCAATGGGTCTTGGGCTGATCGGAACGGCGATCATGAACGCCACCGCACCGCAATTTCTGCGGCTCTTCGTTTTTGCCATGCCGCTGGACCCACCATGGTGGATTTGGCGAGCCATCACCTACGTCCTGATCTCTCCGGTCTCTTTTTTCAGCCCCTTCGCCATCCTTTTCTTTTATTGGGTGGCTGTCGGCATTGAAACTCATCTCGGCCGGGTGGTGCTGACCCGTCTGCTTGTGCTTCTCGCGCTAACGCCTCCGGCGGTCGCGGCGGTCTGGTGGTGGGGATTCGGTCATTCTTCGCTCCTCGATGGCTATTACATGCTCATCGGCGGGCTCATCGTCGCCTTCGCCACCCTGTATCCAAATGCGGATGCATGGAGTTGGATTCCTTTCAAATGGCTGGCTTTCGCCTGTATCGCCTGTGGCACTTTCATGATGCTCGGCGAAAAGCACTGGTTCGAGATCGCTCAGCTCTGGAGTTCCTGCATCGTCGGATTTCTCTACATCCGGCAGGCGAAGGCCGTCGAATACGACGACTACGAGTCGCCGATCAGGCGCTTGAAACAGTTTTTCCGTCGCAAACCCAAGTTGCGGGTCCTGCCCTCGCCTCGCACCTCCGCCTATCGAGCAGCCGCCGCTGTCAATGAACCAGATAGCGAGCTCGATACCCTGCTCGATAAGATCGCCAAGTCCGGCATCGACAGCCTCACGCCGAAGGAAAAGGCATCGCTGCAAAAGGCCCGCGAGGCTCTGATCCGCAAGGACCAGCACTGAGCGTCCGCGTTTGCGCCTCGACAGCCGAACCGTGGCGCGCTCCCATATTCAGCCATGAGCGAAGAGCCCAGTGCGCCGCCGCCCCCCGCACCTCCGCCGGAATCCAAATCGGCCACCGCCCCTCACTTCGACAGTAGCTATGTCACGGCCATGGCCCATTTCTACCGCGGAGAAATCTCGCGGATCATGGCCTGGCGCGCGCGGCTCGACCCGACCACAAACTGGGCCATCACCGCGACCTCGTCGATTTTTACCGTGGCATTTTCGTTCGAGCGTGTGCCGCACATCATCTTCTTTTTCAATCTCGCCATCGTCTGGATCATGCTCTGGATCGAGGCGCGGCGTTACCGTTTCTACGATGCCTTTCGCGCCCGGGTGCGCATGCTCGAGGCGCATTTCCTCGTGCCGATCGTCGCACAGAATACCACGTTGCTGCAGGGCGAATGGCAGAAGCTGGTCTGCGAGGATCTGCTGTTGCCGTCGTTCAAGATCAGCGCGTTTGAAGCCGTCGGACGACGCCTGAAACGGAACTACGTTTTCATTTTCATGATCATTCTCGTGGCCTGGGTCACGAAGATCTTCCTGCATGCCAGCCAGCCGATCACTTCCTTTGCGTCGTTCTACCAGGCGCTCGCCATCGGCACCTCGATTCCGAGCTGGCTGGTGGCCATCGTTTTCGTCGGCACCTTTATCAGCGTCATCGGGATCACGGTCTACATCGCACGGAATACGACGGGAGAAATCTCCGAGTTCGGCGCCCACCGGTCGCTGTGGCGAATTTGAAAACTGAGCATTTGAGGATCGAGCATTTAAGATTGCCGCCGCGCAGCCGCATCGTCTCGCCCATCCAACGCCGAAGGCCATTCTTCCAAATGTTCAATGCCAAATGCTAGATGCTAAATCTCCCATGCCCAATCCCGCCCACGCCGCCGCTCTCGACAATTCCCAGCCTCCTATCCAGCAACTCTGCGCTATCATGGCGGCGCTGCGCGCGCCGGATGGATGTCCGTGGGATCATGAGCAGACGCACGAGAGTCTGCGCGCGGGGTTGATCGAGGAAGCGTACGAGGTGGTTGAGGCGATCAACCAGAAAGACGACGCGAATCTTTGCGAGGAACTCGGCGACCTGCTGCTACAGCCCATCTTTCACGCGCAAATCGCGACGGAGGAGGGGCGGTTCACCTTCGACGACGTGGCACGGAGCATCGTGGAAAAATTGTTGCGGCGGCATCCCCATGTGTTCGGTGAGGATCGCTGCGCGGATTCGTCGGAAGTGCTCAAGAAATGGGACGACATCAAACGGGTGGAAAAGGGCGACAAGGCGACCTCGGCGCTCGATGGCGTTTCCGGCGGGCTGCCGGCTTTGATGCGCGCGGAAAAGGTGCAGAAGAAAGCCGCCCGGGTGGGTTTCGACTGGAGCGAAGCGGCGCCGGTCGTGGCCAAGATTCGTGAAGAACTCGCCGAAGTCGAAGCAGAGGTGGCGCAGGGCGCAACCGCGAAGATCGAAGAAGAAATCGGCGATCTGCTTTTTTCCGTGGTGAACCTCGCGCGCAAGCTCAAGGTCGACGGTGAGACCGCGCTGCAAAGCGCGACGGACAAATTTTCCATGCGCTTTCGGAAGGTCGAAGCACTCGCCCGCGAACGGGGCATCGCGATGGACAAGCTTAGCCTCGCGGAGCTGGATACGCTCTGGGACGAGGTGAAGCGCGGATAGGAACTACTCCACGTTCAGCAATTCCTTCACCTGCCCAGCGATGTCGCCGGTGCGCATGAGGCTTTCTCCCACGAGAATCGCCTGGCAACCCGCGGCGTGAACGCGGCGGGTATCCGCCTGGGTCTTGAGACCGCTCTCGCTCACCAGCGTGACACCGTCTGGCACTTCCTCACTGAGCTGTTCGGTGGTGGCGAGGTCGACCTCGAAGGTCGTCAGGTTGCGGTTGTTGATGCCGATGAGTTTCGCCCCAAGATCGATCGCCCGATCGAGCTCCTCGCGCGTGTGCACTTCCACCAGCACGTCGAGCTGGCAGAGGTCAGCGGTCTTGTAGAGCGCCTCGAGCTGCGCCTGCTCCAGCGCGGCGACAATGAGCAGAATGGCATCGGCGCCGGCCACGGTTGCTTCGAAAATCTGGACATCGTGGAGGATGAAATCCTTGCGCAGGCAGGGCAGGCCCACCGCGGAACGCACTTTCGTGAGATACGTGAGATGGCCTTGAAAGTACTGCTCGTCGGTCAGCACGGAAATGGCGTGCGCCCCAGCCTCTTCATACTGTCGCGCGATCGCCACCGGGTCGAAATTCTCCGCGATGACCCCGGCGCTCGGGCTGGCCTTCTTCACCTCGGCGATCAGCCCCAGCGCATCCGAGCCGCGGTCCAGCGCGGCGGCAAAAGGGCGGAAATCATTGCGCTGCAAGGCGGCGGCACGCAGGTGGTCGAGGCGCGGCAACAGCTTCGCGATTTCGGTCTCTTTGGTATCGAGGATTTTTTGCAGGCGATTCACAGGGATGAGTTTGAAGGCAGAATATCCAGTACGGAAAGGCAGAACATCCAACATCCAACATCGAATGAAAGACAGAACATCCAACACCCAACACCCAACATCCAATCGAAGAGATCCGCCGCGCAAACGCTCGCGCTATTGGATGTTGGACGTTGGGTGTTGGATGTTGGATGTTCCTCCGGTGATTCTCCCTCGCCCCCTTCTCCTGCTGGCGCTGCTGATCGCCGCCGTCCCCGCGTTTGCCCAACGCCTCAGTGCCCTTGCCCCCCAGCCGGATTGGTCACAACTCGAGGCCTTCCAAGAAACCATCACCCACGATGAATTCCTGCGGTTGCTCGATCATGTCTACGCGCCCAATGGTGCGGCCAAGGGAGTGATCGATGTCGAAGCCGATGCCGCAGTGATCAAGAAGACGCTAACGCCACCCACGGAATTTCGCCTGCTCTTCGCCAGGGACATTGCCTCCGTGAAAGCGGCACCGCGTTTTTGGCGCACGGCTGCGGAACTCGGTGCGCCGCCGGAAGGGCAGCCGCTGGCCGGGCTCAAGATCGCGCTCGATCCGGGACATCTCGGCGGCAAGTGGGCGCAGATGGAAGAACGCTTTTACCAGATCGGTGAATCGCGGCCGGTCACCGAGGGCGACATGACCCTGCGCGTGGCGAAGATGCTCGTGCCGAAGCTTCAAGCGCTCGGCGCGCAGGTCTCGATGGTGCGCGATTCGACTGAACCGGTGACAAACGAACGTCCGGAGACCTTGCGCGACGCCGCCCGCGAGGAACTGGCCAAAGAAGGCGTCACTTCGCCGCGGGAAACGTACAACGGTATGAACGACCCGGGCCGCGGGGAAACCGTCCAGTCGAAGAGCGAATTGCTCTTTTATCGGATTAGCGAAATTCGCAAGCGCGCCGATCTGGTGAACACGCAGCTCAAGCCCGACCTCGTGGTCTGTCTGCACTTCAATGCCGAAGGTTGGGGCGATCCGTTGCATCCCGATTTCGTGCCGCGCAATCATCTGCACCTCATCGTCAATGGCTGTTACTCCGCCGGTGAATTACATTTCGACGACCAACGGTTTGAGATGCTGCAGAAGCTGCTCAGCGGGACCTTTGTCGAAGACCTGGCAGTGTCCGATCAAATGGCCGGCGCCGTGTCGGCGGCCACGAAACTCCCGCCCTATGCCTATACCACGGGCAATGCCATTCGCGCGGCGGAGAATCCTTACATCTGGGCGCGCAATCTTCTCGCCAACCGGCTCTACCATGCGCCGGTGGTCTTTCTGGAGCCCTACGTGATGAACAGCGAGATCATCTGGGAACGCGTGCAGGCCGGGGATTACGAGGGCGAACAGATGCTCGGGGGAGAGCCTCGGCCGAGTATCTTCCGCGAGTATGCGGATGCGGTCGTGGAAGGGCTGCGGGATTATTATGCGAAGACGCGGGCCGCGGCCGTCCCGAAATAGCGGTCCCCGGCATTCCCAAAACCGGGGACGACATAGGACTGCTCATTCATTCCGGGATCGATGGCTGCCGTGTAAATCTCCACGTCGGGATGCTCGCTGCGCAAGTGCGCCAGGCCTTGCGGGCAGCTCACCAGGCAGACAAATCGGATGGATGTAGCGCCGGCCGCCTTGAGTTGCGCCATCGCGCCCGCGGCGCTGAAACCGGTGGCCAGCATGGGATCGAGAGCGATGACATCCGCTTCGGCCAGGTGCGCGGGCGCTTTGAAGAAGTAACTCTCCGGACGGTGCGTGGTCTTATTCCGCGACAGGCCGATGTGCGCGACGCTCGCATCCGGCAGCAGGTCGAGCATGCCCTCCGCAAGACCGAGGCCGGCACGCAGAATGGGAGCGACGATCACCGGACGGACGAGGGTGCGGCCTTCGCAGGGGGCGAGCGGCGTCTCGATGCGAACCGGCCGAGTAGTCAGTGTCCGAGTCGCTTCGACGACCGCGAGCGCGGACAATTCCTGCAGCCGTGTGCGGAAACCGGCGGTGTCCGTGCGGGCATCACGCAACTGGGTAAGCTTGACCTGCACAAGAGGATGGTCGATCAGCGTGACACCGTCAGGAAGAGGAGCGGACATGGCGTCATGCTGTCGAAGTGACGTTACTTTGTCACTCGCCAGGCGACATTAGGCGCGGGGTTTGCTATAGTCAGCCGCGTGCGCTTCCCCGTCGTCCTCTTTTTTGCCTCCTGCGTCGCCGCTCGAGCGGTTGCCCCATTGGCTATTGATATCGACCTCGGCCTCCAAAAGGCCTTTCTGCTGCAGGACGGGAAGGTCGTTTACGAATCGCCGATCTGCAGTGGCCGACCGGGGCATCTCACCCCAACGGGCGATTTCCAGGTGTTGGAGAAGGATGAGAACCATCTCTCCTCGCTTTACGGGAGGATCGTGGACACCAACGGCAAAACGCTGGTCCGCGATGCGGATGCGGATATGTCGGTCCCCAAGGGAGCGAAGTTCGTGCAGGCGCCGATGAAACATTTTCTGCGGTTCGATGGAGCCACGGGGTTGCACTCGGGGTATTTGCCGGGATATCCGGCGTCGCATGGATGTGTGCGGATGCCAGAGGTCAAGGCAGAACTGTTTTATAGCATTGCCGAGGTCGGGACGCCGGTAAAAGTCCATGGGACACCGCCGGCGCGACCAGAGCCGGAAAAGCCGAAGGTTGCGGCGGCTCCGGCAGCGACTCCGGCTCCAACGCCCCCGCCGCACAAGTGGTGGCAAATTCTCCAACACACGCCGCCGCGGGAATAGGACGGGGCTGCCTGAGCCGGGCATTGGCTCCCTTCGACGCTTGCGTTTTGGAGCGCGGCGCTGCTGCGCCGCTTTGAGATGACGGCTCCCGACCTTTATCAGCGGGTGCTTCTCAGAACGATCGCATTGAAAAGCGGCGCAGCAGCCTAAGCATTACCCACATCTCAAAAAGACTGCGGATGGGGCCCGCGAATCACGCAGATAACGCGAATGGGGAGGATTTTATTCGCGTGATTTGCGTGATTCGCAGGCACTTCTTCTCTCCGCGGGACCTTCAAAAAAGATGTGGGTAATGGTTAGGCAGTAGCGCCGCACTCCAAAACGCAAGCGTCTCT
>NZ_ABVL01000035.1 GCF_000173075.1 Chthoniobacter flavus Ellin428 | reverse complement strand
GGCATTCCCTTCGGTACGTGGCAGGATCGATTCATCGATTGGGTCCGCGACCTCGGCTTCCTCGATGCGCCCGGCACGGAAACGAAGGCCGCCAAGGACGTCGCCGCCTACGCGAAGAAGCACGGAAAGTAAGGCGGGCGCCGTAGCGGCGGTCTGTGACCGCCGAAGGATAGGAGGGATAGGAAGAATGGGAGTTATAGGAGGCCTATCTTTCCTATAGCTCCCATTCTTCCTATTCCTCCTATGTCATTCGGCGGCTACTCCGCAGGCAATAGCTGCACCGCATCCACGACCACGTAACCGTCGGTGCCCATCGTCGTTACGGTCACCACCGCCGGTTTGTCGGCGGTGAAACGGAACGTGCCGAGGGAGACGAAGGCCTGGTTGATCGCCGGCGTCAGCTTTTCGTTCACCGTGATCGAGTTCTCGCCATTGGCGTGCTTCACGCTCACTGGCACATTCGTCGCGCGGTTCGGCGCGGTGGTATAGGCGAAGCGCACTTCGTATTTACCATCCTTCGGCACGTGCAGTTCAAAGCGCGCGGACTTCTCGCCTTTGCCCTGGTTCATGTCGTGACGATACATCCCGTCCACGCCGCCCGAGGAGCTGCTCGCCTGCCACTCGCCGACATATTGTGCATCCGCGTCATCCATGACGATGCCTGGCAAATCCTTTGCCGCCGCGCTGCCTGGCGGCAGCGGCAGATCGAGCACCTGCTTTTGCTCGCGCAGCTTCGTTTGCAAAGCGGCGACATCGATATCCTGCACCGCTTTCTTCTCGTGAATGGCCTGTACCGCGGCATCACCGCACGCCTGCCCCAGGATCATGAATTGCGGCTCCATGCGGATCGAGCCGTAGGCCACGTGTGAGGCCGAAATGCACACTGGCACGAGCAGGTTTTCGCACTGCTTCTTTTGCGGCACGAGGCTGCGATACGGGATGTGATAAGGCCGCACGGGCACATCGAAATTACCTTCATCAATGACGCTGCCGTCGTGATCGACGAGGCGCTCGACGGCGTGCGAATCCATGATGAACGAACCCATGCCGATCGAGTCGGGCTTGGTGAGGTGCTGCGTGCAATCATCCTGGCGCGTCACGTATTCACCGATCATGCGCCGCGCTTCGCGCACATAGAGCGCGTAGGGCCAGTTGTCGTTGTCGGTGAATTCATCCTTGGCCAGGCCCCACTCTTTGGCCTGGGCCTGCAATTCCTTGGGCGACCGCGAATCGTTCGCCAGGAACCACAGAAAGCCCTGCACGTAGTCGATATGATCCTGCCAGATTTTGGCGCGCACTTTCTCGTCGCCGTCGGGGTAGTTGTAATTCGCGCCGACATGATCGGTGCCGACGACGAGGCCGATGGCATTCGCATCGTATTTTCCATTCGCGATGGGACCGAGGTAGACGAGCTTGCTGAAACGGATGCCAGGGAAGGCCGCGATGGTGCGCGCGAGCAACTCATAGCGCATCGGGTCGTAATGCGCCGGCTTGGGAAAGGGCAGGCGATTTTCCGGTTGGCGCGTGACGATCACGCGGAAGTTGTAGGCTTGGGTCCGCGAATCGCCCGCGCCGACCTCGAACCATTGATTGCTGATGCCTGGCAACGGCAGGCCGGCGACGTCGAGCGCCTCGATTTTGGCCGGCGTGCCATGCACGTAGTTCATCGCGTCCTTCGGTCCGCCGATGGAGGGCGAATCCTGCGCCATCTGTTCGACGGTGCGCGGACGCAAGGGCGCGGGTAGAAATCCGGCCAGCGGTTCGTTGTAAGTGTCGCGGCTTTCGCGGCCGATGGCGTAACTCACGCCGGCGCGCGCCAGGAGGTCGCCTTCGTAAGTAGCGTCGATGAAGACCTTGGCCTCGTAGCGGATACCATCGCTGGTCATGAGCGACTCGATGCGATCACCATCGCGCGAGATGGATTTCAGCCGCTGGTCGGTGACGACCTTGATTTTGGTCTCCTGCAGCATGGCCTTGAACGTCGCCATATTCACCTTCGGCTCGGCAAACCACATCGGTGTGCCCGCTTTAGCCTCCGCGGCGCGGGTAAAGAATTCGCGGGCAATGCCGCCGATCACTTTTTCGTTGCCCACGTCGGTGCTGGCGAGACCGCCGGTGACCATGCCACCGATCCAACGCGTGGGTTCGATGACCACGACCGAAGCGCCTTCGCGCGATGCCGCCAGGGCCGCGCTCAAGCCGCCCGGCGTGCCACCGTACACGAGCACATCGCAAGTCTCCGCGGCCTCGACGCGCGGGGCGGCGAATAAAATGGCGACAACGACGGCAAGAGGGCGAATGCGCATGCACGTCGTCTAGAGAAAGCCGGGGCGACTGTCAGTATCTTCTCACGTTTGCGTTATGACAGCATTGCCCGTTGAAGCCGGGCGCATATCCTTCACTTTTTCCCTCCGCATTATGACGTTCACTTTCACCTCGGAAGCCGTTTGAGCCCGTCCTGTACTCGCCATTCCGCCCGACGGATTTTCCTGGTGGAGGAAGGCCGCTGATGGATCTGCATTTCGAAATCTGGCTGTTCGCCGTCGCGCTTGGAACCAGCGCCTTGGGCGGAATGCTCGGCATGGCCAGCGGCATTTTCATCGTGCCGGTGCTCACCATTTTCGGACACGTCGACATTCGCGCGGCAGTTGGCGTGAGCCTGATCTCGGTCATCGCCTGTTCCTGCGGCAGCGCGGCGCCCTTTCTGCGCGGTCGATTGACGAATGTGCGACTGGCCGTGGTGCTGGAGGCAACGACGACGCTCGGTGCCTTGAGTGGCGTATTGCTCTTCAACATCGTGCCGGTGACGATTCTCTATCTGCTCTTCGCCGCGGTGCTTTTCGTTTCCGCGCAGCAGATGTTGTCGCGGCGTGGCGACCCAGTGACCGATGTCGGGGAAGAACGTGCGCCTTCGTGGGCGGATGCGCTTCAACTGGATGCAGCGTATCCCGATCAGGCCCTCGGCCGCGATGTGGTCTATCGCGTCCAGCGTCTCCCGCTGGGCATGCTGTTCATGTACGGCGCCGGGTTGTTGTCCGCGTTGCTGGGCATCGGCAGCGGCGTGCTGAAAATCCCGGCCATGGATACGGCGCTTCGCCTGCCGATCAAGATCTCTTCGGCCACTTCCAATTTCATGATCAGTGTCACGGCTGCGGCCAGCGCTGGCGCTTACTTTCTCCGCGGGAATATCGATCCCTTGATGGCGGGTGTCGTAGCCCTGGGTTCGGTCGTCGGCTCGATTCTCGGGGCGCGGATTCTCCTGCGGGTTTCGAGCGAAAAGCTCCGCATCCTGTTTATCGCCGTGCTGCTTTTACTGGGCGCGCAGATGCTCCTCAGCGCACTGGGTATTTCCATCGGAGGGCATCATTCGTGAGCACACTCCCGAACGAAACGCCGCACCGTGGTCTCGAACGTGTGCTCGCCGCGCTATTGCACTACGGTACCGCCGCGGCCTGTGTGGCCATCAGCATCGGGTTGGTGATGCAATGGCTGGGAGCGCGTGGCCAGGGCGTCATCAACGCCGGCATCGCAGCATTCATCCTTTTGCCCGTGCTGCGGTTGGTCTGCATGTGGATCGCTTTCGTCCGGGCACGGGATTTTCGCTTTGCCTTCATCACCGCGCTAGTGCTGACGATCATGACGGTAGCCTGCGTGCTCGGAGTCCTATTCTCGGCGCACGGGCATTGATCATTCGCTATTTCGTCGCCCTGGCACTAAACAGCTCGCGGAATTTCGCCGCGGAGACAGGGAACTCCGTGCCTTCCTGATGCCCTGTGCCGGACACGCCCGGCGAGAGCTGATGGCGGCCGTCCGGTGCATTGATATCGAAGTAGCACTGGAAGGCGACGTGGTTGGCTGGGTTGAGGAAGAAGGCGTGCATTTGCTCGATGAAGTACGGGTTGTCCAGGCCGCCATGGCCGTGGTCCGCGTGATTCAGCCCCCACTCCGGAACGGCGAACGGCTTGCCGTGGTCGCTCGCGAATTTTGTCCAGAAGGCCAGCCCACGGGTGCTGTTGACGATCCACTCGTCCCACACCTTGCGATGCCGCGCGTCGATCTCCGCTGGCGTGGCATTCGCCGGCCACGGATAGGTATTCGCATTCCACGTCTCGTCGTAGACATCGAGGCCGACGTAATCGACATACTCGTCGCCCGGCCACGCCTGGTCGGCCGGGAAATCCTGGTCGCCCAGCGTCGGGTTCCAGCAGAACTTCAGATTCTCCGCACCCGGCACCGCGCGCATCGTCTGCACGATTTGTCGCCAATATGCGACAAAGGCGTCCGTCTTCCCTTTCGCATGCCACGTGTACCAGCCGCCATTGAATTCCCAGGCGGGACGCAAAATCGTATCGCCGAGTTTGTTGCGGACAAGGTTCTCCGCGAGGTCATGGAAGTAAGCATTGTAATCCCCGTGCGCGCCCTTCTCGAGCGACACCGGCTCGCCGACGCCCTTGCTGCCTTGCTTCGGCCCGCTGCCGTCCGGCGGACCCGCGAGAATCGGCACGGCGAGAATCAGCCGCCGGCCCGGCTTGGCGTTCACCCATTTGGTCCACGTCTCCAGCCACCACGTCGGCCAGCCCACGTTGTCCCACGATTCGCCGCCGATGAAATCCAGCGCCCAGACGCTCGGCCGGCCGAGCCACGTGGCGAAGGCGTCGACGCCTGCGGTTCCGTTCGGCCAGTGGTAAGTCCCGATTACCGGCTCGGTCGCTACCGGTTCCGCGGCGGGGGCATGGGCGATGAGGCAGAGGAGGGAACAAAGAATCGCTCGACGAAGATGGACGGCCATATCCGCCGAAGTTGGCGGCAGCCGGTATTCGTAGACAAGGCGGATTTGTGGGTTCGGGCTTGTGCTAAATCCGCGATGCACCTTTCATCTGCGGATTCCGTTCGGGCCCCTCGCCCGCCGGCTCCTGCCATGACCGCAGAAAAAACCTCCCTTACTTCATCTCCTATTCGCGATCAACTCGAAGATCTGCATCGGCAGTTCTCGAGCATCACCGACGGCGCGGTGGCCAGTCACATCGTCGAACTGGCCCGGGCCAACCCGAACGCCTTCGGCATCTGCATCGTGACCACCAACGGCGGCGTCTACGAAATCGGCGATTCGCGGCAGGAGTTTACGGTCCAGGCGATCTCGAAGCCTTTCGTCTACGGCCTCGCGCTCGAGGACGAGGGCCGCGCCGAAGTCTTGAAGAAGGTCGGCGTGGAGCCCACCGGCGACTCTTTCAGTTCCATTTCGCTCGATCCGCAAACGGGTTCGCCGCGCAATCCGATGATCAACGCGGGCGCGATCGCCAGCACTGGCCTGGTCCACGGACGCACCCCGGAAGTGCGTTTCAATCGCATCCTCGAGACGATCAGCCGCTACGCGGGACGCGAGCTCAAGATGGATCAAGACGTCTACTCCGCGGAGAGCGCGACCGGCCACCGGAACCGCGCCATCGGTTTCATGCTGCGCAATTTCAACATCATCCAGGAAGACCCGATGCCGGTCGTGGAGACGTATTTTCAGCAGTGCTCGATCCTCGCCCATTGCCGCGACCTGGCGACGATGGCAGCGACGCTGGCCAATTGTGGCGTGAATCCGCTCACCGGCGAGCGGGCCATTCAATCCGAATACGTGGAAAGCGTGCTCGGCGTGATGGGCACCTGTGGCATGTACGATTACGCCGGCGAGTGGCTCTACGATGTGGGCATGCCGGCGAAGAGCGGCGTTGCCGGCGGAGTTATCGCGGTGCTGCCTGGCCAACTCGGCATCGGCGTCTTTTCGCCGCCGCTGGATCAAAAGGGCAACAGCGTCCGGGGCGTGAGCGTCTGCAGTGAGCTGTCGCGCCGCTGGGATCTGCATCTCTTCAATCGGCCGGGTATCGGCAAATCGGTCGTGCGCCTGCGGCTCAATGCCGGCGAGTTCAATTCCAGCCGCGTGCGGACGCTGGCGGAAACTAAAATCCTCCGCGAACACGGCCAGCGCATCCAGGTCTTCCAGCTCCAGGACAATCTCGTCTTCTCCACCGCGGAGTACGTGGTGCGGGCCTTGACCGAATGCGCGGGGATGGAATGCCTCATTCTCGATTTCCGTTACGTCATTTCCATCAACGACAGCGCCGGGCATTTGTTTCACGATATCCTCTGCCAGCTGCACGCGGCCGGCTGCGTCGTGCTCTTCACCGGGCTGACCAATAACTCGCCGCTGCGCCGGCTCATCCGCGAGCGCCTGGGTGATCGCTCGGACGATCTTTTCCGCACCTTCGATGAGCTCGATGCCGCGCTGCAGTGGAGCGAGGATCGATTGCTCGCGCGCACCATGCCGGACATTCCGAATACGAGCATCGCGGTCACGCGCTATGAATTGCTCAACGGGTTGAATCGCGAGGATGTCGCCGTCGTCCAGAAGTTCTTTGAGCGGCGCAACTACGCCGCTGGGGAGATCATCATCCAGGCGGGCGAACCGGCACGGGAACTCTTTCTCCTCACGCGCGGCGTGGTCACGGTCTTCCTGCCGCTGGAGGAGGGTCGTCGCAAACGCCTCGCAACGTTCTCGCCCGGCATGGCCTTCGGCGAAATGGCGATGATCGATCACGCCCCGCGCAGCGCCACGATCGTGGCCGACACCGATGTGTCGTGCGATTTGCTGACGATCGGCAAACTTGCCGCGCTCGGCGCCACGTATCCGAAGATCAAGATCCACATCCTCGAAAACATCAGCCTCGAACTCTGCCGCAAACTGCGCAAAGCCAACCGCGAGATTGCGCAGCTGGTGTAGGATTCTAAATCCGCAGGAAGATCTTCTTCCGGTACATCGCGTAGAGGATGAGCCAGAGCGTGACGACCACGCAGGTGCCGAGCAGGAATTGCTCATAGGCCGGGCCGAATACCTTGAAGGTATTCGCGCCGACATGCGTGCGCCACGCGTCGCGGATGAAGCTCGGGAAGAGATGATCCATCACGTAGATGGCGATGGAGTTCATCCCGATGACAATGAGCGGAAAGGCCCAGCGCCGGTAACCGCTCAGGTCGATGATCCGGTAAAACAACGCCGTCGCGAAGAAGCACCACCCGCCGCTGAAGAGCACCCACGAGGGCGTCCAGACACGCTTCACCACCGGGCAGACGCCCGTCGCGCCGAGCAGCCAGCCGAGCCCGACGCAAACGACCGCCGCCATCAGCAGCCAGCCCATTTTTTCCGAATCGCGGCGCGGACTGCGGATGACTTCGCCGGCCAGCAGGCCGAGAATCATCGTGCCCAGCGTGGGGATGAAGCTGAGCGTCGCGTAGCCGCCCTGGTTGAAGAGGAACGGCTTCTCGCGGGGAAAGAGATTCAGGAACCAGCGGTCGAAAGCCCACGCGAGATTCGTGTTCTTGTTCCAATGCGCGGCGAAGCCGCTGGCGTTGCCGGCGAAATCCGGTGTCACCCCCGCGTGCACCCAATCGAAATCCTCTCCCGGCAAAGGCCAGCGCGCGAAGGCCAGCCAGTAGCCGACGAGGATGACGACGAGCGCGATCCACTGCACCCGCACCGAGCGCAGGGCGATTAGGTAGAGGAACCCGTAGCCGAGGCCGATCTGGGTCAGCGTGTCCTCGAAGGTGAAATTGGTCTGCGAATGCCCGGTGGAGCGCAGGAAGATCCCGAGCAGGACGAGAATGAGCGCGCGCAGGAAGGCATGGCCGGTCGTCGCCTCGGGTGATTGTCCCCGCGCCCGGCGATTGCCGATGGAAAAGGGCAGCGCCACGCCGACCAGAAAGGAGAACGACGGCTGGATCATGTCGTGCAACACCGCGCCGGTCCAGGTGACGTGCTCCTGTTGAGTGGCGAGAAAGCGCCAGAAGCTCGAGTCCGGCAGCGCCTTGGCGACGCTGGCCGTGCGGAATTGCTCGGCCAGGAGCAGGAACATCACGAGCCCGCGATAGGCGTCGATCGAGCCGAGGCGGACCGAGGCGGGTGCAGGGGTAGTGGGAGCGGACACCCGGGCAGCAGGCAGGGGCGCGAGGGGATCCGCGGCAGCAGCGGGGAGGGCGGTCATGGGGAGATATTGATATCAACCCCGAAACCCGTCCGATTATCGAATAAATTCCTTACTTCGGGCGCACCATCTCGAAGCGGTCGCGGGTATGGCAGTACCAGTGCGGGCTGGCCATGCGGCCGATGACCTGGAAGTCCTCGGTGCGGACCCGCATGGTCTCCGGATCGAAGAGCGAATCGCGGATGTGCGCCCGCTTTACCAGGCCGATGATCAGCCGGTTGGCGCCAATCTGCAGCGTGCCCCATTCCTCGCATTCGAAGCTGGCCGGCGCCTCGGCAATGCGCGGCGCCTTGACTACTGAAGACGGCGCCGTGGTCAGCCCAGCCAGCGCGAGTTCATCCGTCCCGTAGGGCACGGTCGCGGACGTCTTGTTCATCGCCTCGGCGACTCCTTCGTCCACGAGGTTCACCACGAACTCGTGCGTCAGCCGCACATTGCGCGCTGTGTCCTTGGGCGTTCCTTCGTCGCGGTCGCCCGGGCAGAAGCCGACGATCGGCGGCTCGTCACCGAGCACATTGAAGAAGCTGAAAGGAGCGGCGTTCACCTTCCCCTCGGGGCTCATCGTAGTGACCCAGGCGATGGGACGTGGCGTGATGAGTGACGCCAGCACGGCATAAGCGCGGTCCGCGTGTTTTCCGACAAGATCGAGTTCCATGCCCCATTGATACGCTATTGCCCGGCGATGCGACTGGGAAATCCGCCCGCTTCGCCCTTGTGCAGCCATGGACCCCGGGCTTTCCTTGACGTCCATGAACTACCCGCCCCCGCCTCCTCCACCAGAGCCATCCGGACCGCCTCCCGTGCCGGCGCGGAAGTCCTATACGGGGCTCATCGTCGCGTGCAGCCTCATCGGATTGGTGATGATCGTCGGCATCGTCACCGGCGTAACCGTTTTCGTGAAGCAGCAGGTCGTCAAACGCGAAGAGATCGCCAAGATCGAGAAAAGCGCGGCGGAAGAACGCGTGAAGATGGCCGATTCGATTCGGGACGGGAATCTCGCGGATGGCAATGCCTCCCTTGGGCGCATCAAGGATCAGCTCGGACAATCCGCCACGCACTTGAGCGGGGCCGACGCCGCCGCGACTCGCGCCATGGCCAACTACCTCGGCAAGATCCAGGCGAATCTCCAGAACTACAGCACGGAGATGGACAAGCTGATGCAGGCGAAGGTGCTGAGCTTCGACATCTCGGACCGCGCGACCATCGAGCAACACCGCCAGATCATCCGCGATTTTCTCGCGGCGAACGCCAAGCTCATCGACATCCTCCAACACGGCGAAGACCTTTTGCGCGCTGAACTGGAAGCGGAGAAAGTGCCGCCCTTCAACCGCGACCAGACTTTGCAAGGCTACCAAAAGAGCCAGGCCGAATTGCGGCCATTGCAGATGCGCGTGCGCCAGTGCGACCAGACACTCGGAGAGTCCGCCCTCGCCGTGCTCGACCTGCTGGACAAGAACTGGGGCAAATGGGAGCGCAACGAAGCCAGCGGGCGCCTTCGCTTCCAGGACGATGCCACGCTGTCCTCTTTCAACGACCTCGTGAAAAAAATCCAGGCCGCCGCCGCGGACCAGGAAAAGGCGCAGCGGGAGATGATCGCCAAAGTCAAACCGACGGGCGGACATTGATTTTTCACCTCTGTGGAGAGGCGGCAAGTCGAAGCGTCTTAGGCGCCGCTGGAGCGATGGTTCGGTGTTAGGCAAACCGGGTACTACTAATTCCCGATTGTTGCACATGCGTGGCAACGCGAAATTAATACGTACTGGAACGATTTCGCGTTTGCGGTAGGATTGACCTTCAATGTCTACGCCTCATTCTTCACTCGGCGACTTCCGGACAAATCACCGGATGCTCCTGCTTATTGGACTCGCTTTACCGATCGGCGCCATCAGCGCGGTCGTGGCCAAAGCACTGCTTTGGCTCATCGCAGTCATTACCAATTACGTCTTCTTCCAGCAATACGACGCGGTGTTGCATCCGCTCACGGGTCATCACCTCGGCATGTGGGTGATCCTCGCGCCGGTGGCCGGCGCCTTGATCATCGGGCTGATGGCGCGCTACGGGTCGGAAAAGATTCGCGGACATGGCATCCCAGAAGCGCTCGAGGCCATCCTGCTCGGACGCAGCCTCATTCAACCGAAGGTGGCGATTTTGAAACCGATCTCGTCGGCGGTGTCGATCGGCACCGGTGGTCCGTTCGGTGCGGAAGGCCCGATCATCATGACTGGCGGTGCGTTCGGTTCCATGATCGCGCAGCTTTTTCATCTTACTGCTGCCGAGCGCAAAACGCTGCTCGTTGCGGGCGCCGCAGCCGGTATGTCGGCGGTCTTCGCCACCCCGATCGCCGGGACGCTTCTCGCGGTGGAACTGCTCCTTTTCGAATGGAGGCCGCGCTCGTTCATTCCCGTGGCGGCGGCGGCTTTGGTCGCGGCCGTCCTGCGGGTGCCGCTCCTCGGCAGCGGACCGATTTTCCCAGTGGTGCCGCACGCCGCTTTGGGCGCGAATGCCCTGGGCGTGGCGATCCTCATCGGCATTGCGGTGGGTTTTGGTTCCGGCCTCCTCACGTTGATGGTCTATTTCTTCGAGGACTTGTTCGCCAAGATCCCGATTCACTGGATGTGGTGGCCGGCCATCGGCGCCGTCTTCGTGGGTATCGGCGGATGGCTCGACCCGCGCGTGCTCGGTGTCGGTTATGAATTCATTCACGGCTTGTTGCGGGGCGATATCATCGGCGGCGCCTTGCTCGGTCTCGTGATTGCCAAGGCGCTCGTCTGGGCCATATCCCTCGGTTCCGGCACTTCCGGCGGTGTGCTCGCCCCGTTGCTCATCATCGGTGGCGCCATGGGCGCGCTGGTGGGCCAGTGGGCGCCCGGCGGTGACGTCGGTCTTTGGGCCGCGGTCGGCATGGCCGCGATGATGGGTGGCACGATGCGCTCGCCGCTGACCGGCATGTTCTTCCTGCTGGAATTGACCCACGACTTCAACTCCCTGCCCGCGCTCTTCTGCGGCTCCGTTGCCGGCCTGGGCGTGACGGTGCTGCTGCTCAAGCGCTCCATCCTCACGGAAAAGCTCGCCCGCCGCGGCCAGCACATCGCCCGCGAATACAGCGTCGACCTCTTCGAGATGATGCGCGTCGGCGAAGTGATGGGCGAAGAGATCCCCATGATTTCGGCGGCTACGCCGTTGCGCGAATACTCGGCCCGCATCGCCGCCAGCGATCCCGCGCTGTCCCGCCGCCAGGGCACGTTGCTCGTCGACGAGCAGCAACGCCTCGTCGGGATCATCACCCGCAGCGACGTGGTCCGCGCGCTCGAGCAGCGTTCGTTGGAAACCCTCACGGTCCTCGAGGCCGGGACGCGCAATCCCGTCGTCACCTTTGCGGATGAAACGTTGTACGACGCCATCGCCAAGATGCTCAAGCACAACCTCGGCCGTCTGCCGGTGGTGGATCGCCATGACGTCAACAAGGTCGTCGGCTATCTCGGCCGCGCCGGCATCCTTGCCGCCCGGCAGAACTACTACGAGGAAGAAGAAATCCGCGAACGCGGCTTCGGCCTCGACGGCGTGACCTCGGACGCCACGGCTGCTTAAACGGCGCCGGAAAAACAGATAATCCAATCCAAGGGACGGCTGACCTCAGCCGTCCCTTTTCTTTTTCATCGGAAGTCGTGGGACTCGGCGAGCTGCACGTCCGGCGCAGAGAGTTATTTGTAGGACGGCGATCCCTTGTCTACTTCGTTTGCGCCTCCCTCCCCCGGCTTTGGAATCCGTAAACGCCGCCTAATTCGCGACCACTCCCTTTCGCCCGAGGGCGCGCGTGGTGACCAGCAAGAGCAGCGCGGAGAGAATGCCATAGCCCCACGCAGGCATCGCCGGGACCGCCTGCGAGAGTGACAGGGTGTAGATGCTGGAGGTGGTAGCACCGTAGGTATTTGTCACCACCACCCAGTAATTTCCGACGTCGCCTTGGGATGCGTCGCTGATCGTGTAGGTGGCAGCCGTGGCGTTCGTGATGGGGTTGCCATTGTAGTACCATTGATAGGTGAACGGCCCCGTGCCGGTGGCGCTCACTGCGAAGGTAGCGTCACCACCGGTGCTGACGGTCTGCGAACCGGATTGCGTCGCGATCACGGTATCATCGCGGGTCACGGCCACGGTATAGTGCGATTGCGTACTGCTGTCCTGGGAGATGACGGTGATGTTGATCGTGTTGCGGCCCATCGAAAGAGTCACCGGATTGCTGCTGGCACCGTTGACCACCCAGGTGCCGTTCACGTAGGCGAAAGCGTTGCTATCCGTGGTCGTCGGGGTGAGGACCATGGTCGTTACGGTCGGAAGCACATTCACACTGTAGCTCGTGGTGCCAGTGGCGAAGGACGGGCTGAGCGTGCCGGCGCTCAGAGCCAGATTCGAGAGCGTGGAGACATTATTGGGCGTGGTGAAAGTCGTTTGCGCACCATAGGCCGGGCCGCCGTTGCTGAGTCCCTTCGCACGGGCGTAGTAGAGCGTGTTGGGAAGGAGCCCGGTCACATTGGCGCTGATCGAAGTGGTCGTGGCGCCCGTGACGCTGGACGGGTTTGCCGTCACGCTGGATCCATAGGCGGCCGTCGGACCATAGTCGAAGGAGGCACTCGTGCTCAAGCCATTGGCATTGATCGTACCATTGAGCACCACGGTGGAAGCAAATCGAGTGGTCGGCGAAGTAACGACCGTAGGAGGAGTGCCATTGACGCTGGCCGCACAAGAGTTGTTGGTGCTAATCGTGTCGTAGGTGCTCGAGGTAATCGTCGCCGTATTAAGCACATTCGTACCGCCAAAACTGCGCGCCACGATCGTGACCGTGGCGCTCACGCCATCGTTAAGATCGCCCAGGTTGCAGGTGACTTTGCCGTTGCTCTGGGTACAGGTGCCTTGCGACGAAATGGCCGACACGAACGTGAGACCAGATGGGATCGTGTCGCGGACCACGACTGCTGAAGCCACGTTGGGGCCATTATTGGTCGCGGTGAGGAGGATCGTGACATTAGTGCCACTCGTCGCGGTGCTGGGACTGATGGTTTGCGTGATCGCCGTATCGGTCGCCGGGCTGCCCGGTTGGATATAACTCCGGACGATGCCATCCGAACCCATCAGATAGAGGACGTTATTCGCCAGCGAGGCTGTGCCCCCGTGAGGCAAGGTCTGCCGCAGGGTGCGCGTGGTGAGGTCGAAGATATACGTGGCCGTACTCGAGTAGACGATGAGGGAATCGTTGGTGACGATCGGCTGCCCGGAAAGATTGCTGTCACCGGTGAGATAGGATCCCAATAGAGCGCCGGAACCGGTGTCATAGGCATTTACCTGGGTGGAACTCACCACATACACCACGCCATTAGCCACGGCAGGGCTGCCGAGAAAGCTTCCAGTGACGCTCCAGGCTTGCGCATGCGTCGAAATGTCGACCGCGTAGAAGTTCGCACTATTCACCAGGAAGGCGCGTCCCTGATAAATAACCGGTATGCTATATCCCCCACTGCCCGGCGAGGGTGCAATGCCATCCGCCCAAAGGACCGCGCCTGTCTGCAGATCGTAAGCCTGGAACTGTCCGCCCAGCCAGGTGTAGAGGAGACCGTTGTAATAAGTCGGCGTCCAGTAGTCGTACAGCCCGATGGTCGTATTGGTAAAACGCCGCGAGCCATCCGCCGTATTGAAGCCGTAGAGGCCGCCGTTATAACCTGCCTCCATCCAGACTCCGCCGTTGATGGCGGTCGCCCCGAAGGAGGGAACGGACTGGGTGTCGAACGGGGCGGTCCATACCACACTGCCGGTGGAGGGATTGAAGCACCAAAGCGCGGCATCGTTTCCTGGACTGGAGCTAGTTCCGCGACGCACAAAGAGATTTCCTGCTTCATAAGTTGGGGGATCGACGAAGGGGCCGTTGGTATAAGTGTAGCGCCACAATTCCACGCCCGTGGCCGCATCGAGAGAACTCACGTAACAGGCCGGGTAACTGTAGGTCACAAAGACGTTCCCGCCGGCGACAGCGACGGGATTCAAGCTGTACGTGCCGGAGATACCCAGGGCTTGCCAGCCCGCCGTAAACGGCGCGGCGCCGAGAGTCGTCGGTTGATAACCGGTATGGCCGGCCCCATTCCCGAAGCCTGGCCAGCTGGCGGTGTTTTGATTGTCTACGACGGTGCTGCTCGAGCCACCGTCCGTCCAGCCATCGACATGGGCGGTGACGACGGCGCTTTGCGGGCCGACGATCTGACCTGCTTCCAGGATCGTCGCCGTAAAGGTCGCCGAGGTTTGTCCCGCAAGAATGGTAACAGTAGCGGGGACACTGACCAAGGACGAGTTGGAGGAGAGCGCTACGACAATGTCATTCGCCGCCGGCGCACTGATCGTCACCGTTCCCTGCGCGGTAGTCCCCTGCGTGAAATTGGCCGGCAAGCTAATGCTGAAGGAAGCGAGTTCGTTGTCCTTCACTTCGATCGTGCCGGCGACTGTGGGGAACCCGGTGGCCGAGGCGGAGATGTTCACGCTTTTGGGGCCGTCGAGGATCGCATTGTCGACCACCGTGGCATTGAAAGAGGCGGAGAGTTGCCCAGCGCGAATGGTCACGGTCGCAGGGACGCCAATCTTGGAGGGGTTGGACGACACCAGGGTCACGAAGGTATCGAACGTCTGCGGCTCGGAAACGGAAACGGTGCCTGCGGCGACCAGGGTTCCCGCGCCTTCGATCGTGGTCTGGGGAACGGTGATGGCCAGCACGGAGGGCACCAGCTTCTCGTCATCGACGATGAAGATATTTCCATCCGTAGTGAGAAACGCGAGGCGATGTCCACCGCAACGCACGAGACTGCTCAGCGTCACGCTGGAGGAAATGCCATTGATCGTTGCGGAGTCCGTGAGCGCGTAAGTCGTCTTATCGAAGGCCTCCAGGGTGGCGGTATTGCCCGACGACGGGAGAAGATAGTAGAGACGATTGCGGACCGTATCGACGCAACCGCGAGATCCCAAAGGAATCCCTGGGATGGTGGTGACGAGGGAGTCGGTCTGAGGATTTACCACCTCACCGTGCGAGGAGTAAATGAAACCGCCGTCGGACTGGATGGTGCTGCCGCCGTCGGAGATCAGATTGTAATTCGAATCCACCTGGGAAGCGCCATAGGGGGTGACATTGAATCGCGTGAATGCCCCGTTGTAGTCGTAGAGCACGCCTGGCGAGGATCCGAAGGTGATGGAGCCCGCGAGACGGAGCGCGGCCGCGGTGGTCGGGCGCTGGATACTGTCGTCATAAACGGCGACTCCGAATTTCACTGCGTTCGAGGTGTTCTGGTGGACGGCGAAGGAATGCGGGAATTGCGGCACGGCGGCGATATCTGCCGCCGTCAGAAATCCGGAAGTTTGATCTACCGCGAGGCTGGCCTGCAGTTCGATGGTCCGGTTCGAGAGATTGAAGCGGCTGACATTGTTAGCTCCCCGGAGCGATACATAGAGGGACTGGTTGTCACTGGAGCACACGAGCCGGCTCGGATTGGACCCGACGAATTGGAAAGCGGTGACACCGGCGGTAGTGGGATCGATCGCGGCCAGGGTATTGGCCAGGGCACCAGCATTGGACGGGATGCTCGCGTACAGGACGCCCCGGATGGGATCATAGGCGAGATCGTTGGCGGTCAACGGTAGAACGGATACCTGGGTGGAGCTCGTGGAAGCGGAGACAACGTTGCCGGTCTGCAACGCGGTATTGTTGCCGCCAGCCGGATCGGTGGTCGTCGAACTGATTGTGCCCAGATTGGAGAAGGCGCCGGCATTCGATGGCAGGACGGTGATGGCTATCGTCGCGGACGCGCCGTTGGCCAGGGTGCCGAGATTGGCCGTGACTGTGCCGCCGCTCGCGGACATCGATCCCTGGGTCGTCGTCGCCGCGACATAAGTCATCCCCGATGGCAGGTTGTCACGGAGGCTTACGTTGGCCGCTGCGGAGGGGCCATTGTTGGTCACGTAAAAAGTGAAGGTGAAATTCTGGCCGATCGTCGCGGAGGGTGTGGTCACTTGGGTCACCATGAGGTCCGCCGTATTGGCGACCGGCGCCAGGAGGGCCGCGTTGATGATATAAATCTGGTTGTTATTGGTGCGGAAAGCGACGCCGCCTGGCCAATGGATCAAGCTTCCGGGATAGCCATTGACCGTGACAGGCAACGACCCGATCTCCGCATAGGTCGTGGAATTGAAGACGTGAAGGACGTCGTGGCTGTAATCGCTCCCGATTTCCAGACAGTAAATGCGACCGTGGGCGACATCTGGATCGATGAGACCCGGGACGGGGAGCGTCGCCACGCGATTGCGACTGACCGGGTCCACCACTTCGCCATCGGTGCTAATGATAAGAGAGCCTGCCGTCTTGATCCCTGGTGTGGTATGCGGTGAGAGCCCGTTGCCTCCGGACCATACCCCCTGATCCAGCAAAGTGAGACCAGAACTGGAAACCGTGAAGCGATTGAAGGTCACGCGACCGCTGCCATCCGAACCGTAGAGTGTCCCCGGCGAAGAGCCGAACGCGATCGAAGTAGCGATTTCGAGGCCGTCGACGATGTTCGCGCGCTCGACGGCGTCGTCGAAGATGGCCGCGCCAAAATTGGATGAGCCGCCGGAAAGGAGAGATACCGCGATTGTATGCGGGCTGCCCGGCATCACCTGGATGTCCTCAGCGTCGTAGGAGCCGACACTGAATTGGAGGCCAACGCTCTGGCTGGCCAGCGAGATGCGGCTGATCGCCTTGGCCCCGAGCTGGCTCACATAAAGAAATTGGTTGTCGTCGGAGACGGCGAGTTTCGAGGGATTGGTGCCGATGGAGATCGGCGTGCCGAGAGTCTGCGTGGCAGGGTCCAGCGGAGTAACCGTATTGGCGCGGCCGGTGTTGTCGCTGCTCGCGACACTGACGTAGATTTTCTGCGTGCCGGGATCGTAAATGAGATCGTTACTCGCCAGTGTGAGGGTGCTGATGACGGGCGTGGTGAGGGTGAAGCTGTTGCTCTGGCCGGTCGCTCCGAAGGCATTGGCCGCGGTGAGTGAGGTGCTGCCGGCCGAACCGGAGATAGTGACATAGCCGGTCCATTGGCCGTCCACGAAATTGCCGGACGCCGCCGGGGTGACAGTATTTCCCCCGCTGGCGGTGAAATTGACCATGCCGGTAAAGGCGGTGACGGGGAGATTGTTGGCATCCATCGCGGTGATGCTCACAGCAAAGGGAGAGCCGAGCACTTGAGGGGAGGGGATGACGGAGAAGGCGTAGTGGTCCACATAGGGGCCGACCGCCAGACTCATGGCGACGGACTGGCTGACTGCCGTACTGGTGTTAGTGAAGGTGAGCTTGTCGCCATAGGTGCCGGCGGCCAGGGAATTGGCCGCCGAAGCGAGCGACCAAGTGACGGTGGTGTGCGCCCCGGGGCCGAGGGTGTCGTTGCTGCTCGACAGCGTGGTCCAGGGTTGCGTCTTGGCGGCGGACCAGTTGATCGTGGTGCTGCCGTTGTTAGTTACCGTGTAAGTCTGGGATGCAGGGTTGAACGGGCCTCCAACTTGCCCCGCAGCGGCAAAGGGAAGATAGGAAACCTGCAGCGCATCCGGCGGGCCGGCCAAGGCGTCGATCAAGGCCGCGCCGTTCGGCGAGCCCCAACCGGTGCAAAGATCGTAGCCGGCGACGCCGGAAAATTTGGTGGGGCTGCCGGCGTTGAAGTTGTTGCCGGTGGCAATGTCATGGAAGTCGGTGGCCGAGTTGGCGCCCTTGCCGAGAGTATAAAGCGTGGGATTGAGGAAGCCGACCGTGGCCCGGCCATTGGTAACGGCGCGTTGATTGACCAATGCGGTGAAGGCGGCCCACAACGGTGCTGCACAACTGGTGCCGCCGACATTGTGATCCACGCCATCGGCGCGCACGTAGATGTTATCCGCGGTGAGGGCGACGTCGGGGACGTTGCGCCAGAATGTGGAACCCTGGCTGGCGGTCATGCTGATGCCCTGCTGCCAGGTAGGGATGCTGTATTGGGTGCTGACGCCGCCGCCGCTGCCCTGGCCGTTTCCCCAGTTCCAGACTTGCTCCGCGCTCCAGGCGCCGCCGGCACCGGCCGTGGTGAGGGTGGTGCCGCCGACTTGGGTGATGTATGGCGAATCACCCGGGAAAGGAATCAAGCCGCTGAAGGCATCGTAGTCGCCCGAGGCGCTGAAGAAGGACTGACCTTGGGTGGCCATCTGCTGGAAAATGGTATCGGCGACGGGGTCGGAAGCGCCGCCGGGGATGTACCACGAGCAACTGATCTGCTTGGCCAGGTTGTCGGTGGCCATGCGATTGAGGATGTCGTGCCAGGAGCCGCCGGGACCGGCTTCGTAGACGATGATCTTGGAAAGGCCCGGCGCCATGGAGATGGCCATTTCGATGTCCAGCGATACTTCCACTTCGCCGCCATTGCCGGTGGGTGTGCCGCTGAAGCCATCGAGCAGCACATTTTGCAAAGGTACATTGGGGAGGCCGGCCGCGTTTTCGTAGTAAGTGATGTCGCTCGCCGAATAACCGTCGAACTGGAGCAGGCCGAGGGTTTGGCCGGCACCGGTGAGCGACGTGCCAGGGACGTAAGCGGTGCGGAAATCATTGCCCATGTAGCCGCCGCCGGTGCCGGTGCCCGCGTTGGGGGCGGCATTCCCCTTCGGCAGAGCGGGATGCAGCTTGTAGCGCGGATGCGGCAGGGCATAGTTGTCGAGGCCGCCAATGTGCAGGATCGGCACGGAAAGATCGACCGAGGGTTCGGCGTCCGGCGCGAAAAATTGCCGCCCTTCCGTGGGATGCCGATAGGTGTGCAAGGTGACGTGCAGAGCTTTTTGGATATCGCCAACCTTGCCTTTCACATCGAGGAGGACGCGGTTCGAATGGGTGGCGGTAACGGTTAGGCCGTGAGCGGTGGCGAACTTCGAGACGGTCTGGTAGTCGGCATCAGTGGGGCCGAACTGGGCGGCAAATTGCGCCGGGGTGAGGTAGTGCCGGTAGTTCGGGCTCGCGGGATCGGAGATGTCCTGCAGGAGCTTGGTGAGCGTGGCTTGATTGCGCAGCGGCAGGGCGACGGTGAGGTTCAGCTCCTGGGTGTCGTCGAGGGGCCCGGAGGGTACGAGCCTTGCCAGCGCCGCGGGTTGGTGACCATGCAGCTTTTGCAATTCCGCGGACCAACCGGTGACGCAGAAGCAGAGCCAGACGAGGGCCGTTAGCCATAGGGGGGATAGGGCGCGGCGGAAAGGACGGGGATGAGCCGGCGTGGCGCGGAAGGGCGAGGAGGGCATGGGAATGGAAGCGCGTGGTCGTCGCTAAAGGTGAAGGGAAGGGATTTTCGGAGACACACGATGACGTGTGCCGAGGGAAATTCGTGAAAGGTCGCGGAGTAAACTACCGAGGACGAGTTTGTGGCCGTGTGAGGGCGAGGAGGTCCTCGGATGCGTACAGCCCTCCGTGCTCTTCCACCTGATGACTCTTCTGGCCGCACTTCATACGCATCGGGCGCTTATACCATATGAGGGGGCGGCATGTCGTTCAAAAATGTGGCCATCGCATGGTGTACGTTCGTCGTGGCCGTACCGTATAATCACCGGAAGTCATGCGACTCCGCGAGCTGCATCTCCGGCGCGGGGAGGGGGAAGATGCGCTGGGCTTTGATGTGGATGACGTTCTCGTAGTTTTGCAGCGGGCCTTCGATGACGAGAAAGGATTCCGAGGTGATGAGCAGGCGGCAACGCTCGAAGAGCTTCGGTACAACGATGGCATTGGCCACGCCGGTCTCGTCCTCGAGGCTGATGAAGACGAATCCTTTCGCCGTGCCCGGGCGCTGGCGGCAGATGACTTGCCCGGCGATTTGCACATACGTGCCGTTGGCCCCCTGGGCGAGATCGGCCGCGCGCCAGGCTTGCGGCACCCGGTCGCGCAACAGGCGCATGGGATGTTTGCCGATGCTCAGGTTCATGCCGCTGTGATCCGCGTGCATGCGTTCCCAGCTGGTCATCGGCGCGAGCGGGGTGGTCGGTGGAGGCGTTGCTGGTTTGGCGAAGAGGCTTTCGCTATCGAACGGCAATTCCACCTGCCACAAGGCATCGCGGCGATGAGCACTGAGGCCGCTGAGCGCGCCGATCCTGGCCAGTGTGCGTTGCTCGGGTTTGGTGAGTTTTGTGCGCAGATTGAAATCGGCGACCGAAGTGAACGGCTGGCGCATCCGCTCCAATAGCAAATGCGCGGCGTGCTCCTGGCGCAGGCCATTCACCACGCAGAGGCCGAGTCGCACGGTCGAGTCATCGATGACCGTGCAGTTCCATTCCGACTCGCACACCGACACCGGCAGGAAGTGCAAGCCGCGCCGCTGGGCATCCTTGATCAAGGTCGCCGAGGAATAAAATCCCATCGGCTGGTTATTGAGCAGCGAAGCATAAAACTCCGGCGCGCGATGCACCTTGTACCAGGCCGAGGCATAAGCGAGCAGGGCGAAGCTAATGGCGTGCGACTCGGGAAAGCCGTAGACCGCAAAAGACTGCACGGATTTCACGACCAGTTCGGTGACTTCGTCGCTATGCCCTTTCTCTTTCATACGTTTGCGCAACTTGGCGCAGGCCGCGTTCATCGCGATCGTGCGAGCGGTGGAAGGACAGTGCGCGGCGTAGTTCCTCCGCTTCGGAGCCGTTGAAGTCGGCCAAATCCATTGACATCTTGAGCATCTGCTCCTGAAACAGCGGCACGCCGAGCGTGCGTTCCAAGGTTGGCCTCAGGATCTCCTCCACGTCTTTGTGCACGTAAACGTGCTCTTCCTGATTGCACCGCCGTTTGAGATACGGATGCATGAGCCCGCCTTGAATAGGTCCCGGGCGCACGATGGCGACTTCCACGACGAGATCGTAAAAGCACTTCGGCTTGAGTCGCGGCAACGTGGCCATCTGCGCGCGGCTCTCGATTTGGAAGAGACCGATGGTATCCGCGGCGCGGATCATTTCATACGTCTCCGGATCATCCGCCGGCACTTCATACAGCTCCACCTTGTGCCCGCGTTGTTCGCTGAGCTGGATGGTCTCTTGCAGTACGGACATCATGCCGAGTCCGAGCAGGTCGACCTTGATGATGCCGAGGTCCTCGCAATCGTCCTTGTCCCACTGCGCGACGACGCGGCCGGGCATCGAGGCATTTTCCAGCGGGATAAACGAGCTGAGTTGATTCTGGCAGATGATCATGCCGCCGGAGTGCTGGCCGAGATGCCGCGGCAACCCGCGAATCATCTGGTAAAGATAAGCCGCGGCCTCGGCGCGCGGGTGATCCTTCGGAATGCCCGCCTGGGTGAGTTGCGCCAGCAGGTCGAGCGTATGTGGAAAGTCGCCATTGGCGAAGAGCGCGGAGAAACGGCCGATGGATTCGAGGGAAAAGTTCAACGCCTTGCCGATCTCGCGCATGGCGCTGCGTCCGCGGAAGGTGATGACATTGGCCGTCATCGCCGCGCCGTGCTTGCCGAAACGGCGATAGACTTCCTGGATCACCGATTCGCGCCGGTCGCCGCTGGGGAGATCGAGATCGATGTCCGGCCAGGTGTTGCGGCCTTCGGCGAGGAAACGCTCGAAGAGGAGGTTGTATTCGATGGGATCACAGGCCGTGATACCGAGCGAAAAACAGACTACCGAATTCGCCGCGCTGCCTCGCCCCTGGATCATGATGTCGCTTTTTTTGGCAAACTCCACCAAGTCCCAGATGCAGAGAAAGTAACCGCAGAACCCTAGCTGCTCGATGAGGCCCAGCTCATGGTCGATTTGCCGGAGTGTCCGTTCATTGAAGTTACGGCACCTGGCGCGGGCACCGGCCAGGACTTGCTTGCGCAAGTAAGTGGCCATGCTTTCCCCCTCAGGAACGGGGAAGGTGGGAAACTTGTAGCCAAGATCTGCGAGCGTGAAGTGCAGCCGCTCGGCCAGCGCGACGGTGTTGTCGATGGCCTCGGGCAAATCGGTGAACAGCTTTGCCATCTGCGCCGCGGATTTAAGGTAACGCTCGCCGTTGGCGCTGAGCAGCCGGCCGGCGGCATCGAGATGGGTGTGATGCCGCGCACAGGTAAAGACATCGAGTACGCCGCGCTGCTCGGGGATGCTGTATTGCACGCCATTCGTGGCCAGCAAGGGCAGACGCTCGGCGCCGGCGAGGTCGGCAAGCTGGCGGATGCGCAGTTCCTCCCCGCGCTGCAAATGGCGCTGCACTTCGACGAAGACATTCTTATCCCCGAAGGCCCGCCGCAACCGCGTGACCCGCTCGCGGGCGCCGGCCAAATCATCGCGCTCGAGACAACGTGCGATCGGTCCTTCCTCATCGCCGGTGAGCGCGACGAGGCCTTCGGTAAATTCCGCGAGTTCGCTCCAATACACGGGCGCATCGGTCTTGGTGCCGCGCAGCTTGGCCTGTGTGATGAGCCGGCAGAGATTTTGGTAACCGGTTCGCGATTCGACGAGCACGGGCAGCACGGCGCCATCTTCGAGCGTCAGTTCCGCGCCGAGAATCAGCCGAGGTTTGCTTTTTTTCTCCTCTCCTTCTTTGCCCGCTTCGATCTCTTTGCTCTTATTATAAAAGCGGGGTGCGCCGTAGACTCCATCGCGATCGCAGAGCGCAACGGCCGGTAAATTCAACTCCGCCGCCCTTTCGGCAAGCTGCTCCGGCAGGCTCGCCCCGCGCAAAAAGCTGAAAGCGCTGCGGGTGTGCAGCTCAACGTACGCTCGCTTCATAACAGCCCTCCAGAAAACAAGTACCTTGGGATTTCGAGATGCGATAGAGCGCGCCGTCACTGAGCTCGATGTCCCATTCCTCGGCGCTCCACTCGTGCGAATCCCACCACTGGCCGGAGACGCGATACGGCCCCGCCATATCGATCACTTCGCCCTGTGCTATTGGCGAGGAAAGCCATTTCGGCACATGCCGCTCGAAACGCACCTGCGCCGGCAGCGGTGGACGGAAACGTCGCAGCGGCAGGCCCAGCGTGTGGCTTGCCGTGGGCCCGGCTTTTTCGCGCTCCGAGAGCGTTTGAAAATCCGGCGCCACCAGTTGAAAGCGATCCGGCTGGTGCGTGTCTTCGAGTTGCACGACACCGACGTTTTCCGCGCCGACGAGCGCGGCGATGCGGCCCAGCGTTTCGCCAAAACGGTTCGGATCGCGCAGCGGACTTTCGAAAAGCTGAAATTGCGAGCGATTGGCGACTACCGGCTCGACGCGCAAGCGCACGCCGATGGGCTGCTGCTCCAGCCGCAAGTTTTCGAGATGCGTGTGCAGGATACGGAAGAGCACCTCGGTGTCGGTGGTCGGCGAGGGAATAGTGAAGGTGCGTTCGTAACGATCCGTCCCCGCGGTGACATTCGATGGGCCGGGCTCGAGGGGGATAGTGAGCGTCATCTGCGCGGCCACGCGATACGCTTCCTCGAGGCGCAACATCAGTTGCTCGAGTTGGCGGCGCAGGATGAACAGCAACGGCTCGGTGGTCTCGATGGGATGCTCGAATTCGAAGGCTTCCCAAAAGACTTCCGGCGGTCGCACGAGGCGCAATTCCCGGTGTGCGCGGCCGGCGGCCTGTTCCCACAACGCGCCGGCTTCGGGGCCGAGGCGCTCGATCAATTCGCTCCGCGGCAGCCGTGCCAATTCGCCGAGAGAACCGATGCCCCAATCACGCAAAATCTCCAGCAGGCCGGGCGCGGCGTCCACGGCGGTGACGGCGACTCCGGCGAGAAACGCGCCGGCATGTTGCACGACGAGCGCGGGTTCCGCATGCCGGGCGGCCAGGATCGCGAGATCGGGATTCGCCGCCAGGCCGACCTGCACGCGCAATTGCCGCGTGGCGAATCGCTCCACCACGCCGCGCGCCCACGGCTCCCAATCGCACGCTTTCATCTGCCGCAGATCGGCTACGCAAAGTCCTTCCGCCGTCGCCTCGATGAGCGGTGAGAGCGTGCCGGTCGTTTCCAGCAAAAGAGCGCTGACGACTTCCTCCTGCGTACGTGAGCGTTGCAGCAGCCGCAGTGACGGGCAACGCGCGAGCGCCTGCGTCACCACCATGCCGGGCCACACTCCGCTGTGAGCGGCGGGGATCGTTGTTTCCAACACGCGGCCTTTTTCCGTGTCGCCATCGGTGATCGCCACCGGCTGCCGCCACGCTTCCTCGTGGAAACGCAAGGCGGCCTGCAGCGAAAACTGCGGAAGCAAAATGGCGGTGAACCAGGACACGGTTTTTTAAGCGGTGCGGACGTGCACCTCCTCCAGGGGTTGAATTTGCCGGCCGCGCCGGTAGACCTGCGCGTGCAGGCTTTCACACAACTCATCACGCGGTTGGGTGAGCGCGGAAAGGTTCCAATTCGATCGCAGGGTGATCCGCACCCGGGCGGCCTCGACGATGGGTTGCGGGGTCATCACCACCAGCGCGGTGCCGCTGCGTTCCACCAGTCGCTGAAACCGATGCCACGTGCTGGCCGGGATGCGGCCGATGCGGCGCAGAGGCATCGTCTGCAGATCGAGCAACACGAGCGGCAGATTGCCATCGCGCAAAAGAAGATCGGTGACCTTCACGCTTTGCTCCGGCGTTTCGCAAAAGACCGTGAGCAGCCGCGGCAAGACCGCGGCGTCGTAGCTCCCGGGATCAAACGAACGCCCGCCATCCACCAGCGCGGCCAGCCCGCGCTGCACCTGCAAAGCGCCGAGCATCCGATGCAAAAAGAACCCGCCACATCCGGGCGAACTGCAAAGCTCGGTGACCGCATTGTGCGGCAGCCCACCCTCCTGCGCGTCAATTTCACTCCAGCCCGTCGCCCAATGCCGCTGCGGCAAAGGCGCCGCTTCGGGAAAGCGCGTAGCGAGCGCTTCCCGAACGGCAGCGAGAGAAATGATATTGGCAGACGAGGGCACGCATATATGTTCACACGAACATATACCACTCGTCAATGGACGGTACCCGGAAACGGGGTGAGGAAAAGGATGAAGGCGGAAGGATGAGGGATGAAGTGAAGTGCGCTACGCGATGTTGCATGATGGAACTCTCTGCTGCGCGGTTCTTCATCCTTCATCCTTCCGCCTTCATCCTTTTCTTCCCATCCGACCATCTTCCACCCGCCAGCCGATGCAACCATTGTGCCCTCGAAAATGCATGGCCTCGACTCCTTGAGCCTCGCCGCCGCTGGCTACGACGCACGCGAAAAGGAGCTCACTCTTGCTTTCCGGCACGGCGGTATCTACCGCTACTTTGGTGTCCCTCGCCGCGCTTATCGCGCCCTGATGCGAGCCGAATCCAAAGGCCAGTTTTTCACCGGGCAGATTCGCGGGCATTACCGCTTCGAAAAGCTGGACTCGCCTTGAATAAGCACTTGGGGAACGCGTGAGGCCGAGAAGCTTTGAAAATGCCGTCCCTCCTCGCGGTCATTCTGAGCGGAGTGCCCGCCTTCACTCACCGGGGCACTCCGCTCAGAATGACCGCGAGGAGAGATGGCATTATTTAACAGTCCTTACTCGCCGAACAAATCGTCCGAAAGAGTGTTTGAAGAACCAGTGCCGGCGCCCGAGTCGGCCAGCATCTTGAGGAACTGGTCTTCGCTTAACACGGTCACGCCCAGGCTCTGCGCATCCTCGAGCTTCGAGCCGGCGCCGGGTCCGGCGACGACGTAGCTGGTCTTGCGGCTGACCGAGCTGGAGACGTTGCCGCCGAGAGCGCGGATTTTTTCCGCGGCGGCGTTACGGCCCATTTTTTCCAAGGTGCCGGTGAGGACGAAAGTCTTGCCCGCAAAGGCCTGGTCGCCCGCGCCGGGCGTGGCGCCTTTCGGCGCGATGTGGAGATGGTGCAGGCGCTTGAGGGTCTCGTGGCCACTTTCGCCGGCAAACCAATGGAGCGCGGCCTGGGCCACGACGGGGCCGACGACGGTGACGACATCCGCATCGGTCGCGCTTTTTTTCTTCGCCGGCGCGGCGAAGCCGGCCTCGAGCAGGCGGCGGCCCGCGGCGTTGGCCTCGGCGATCACCTCCGCATGGCGCGAAGCGAGCTTTTGCTTTTCCAGCTCGGTCTTGTCCTTGTTGCGCTTGCCGCGCGGATTCGATTCCTCGGCCTCGCCGTGCAGGCGGTCGAGCGCGACCACGTCACGCAGCATGGCGGAGTCACGCACCGCTTCCAGCGAGGGATGATGTTTGGCCAGGTCATGCGCGGTTTCTTCGCCCACCTCAGGGATGGCCAGCGCGTGCAGCCAGCGCGCCAGGGGCTGGGTCTTCGCGCGCTTGATCGCTTCCGTCACTTTGGTGGCGTTCTTCTCGCCGAAGACGCGCGGTTCATCATCCGTGCCGAGGTTCAGTGTGGCCAGTTGTTCGAGCTTGAGTTCGAAGAGATCGAGCGGGTCGCGCACCAGGCTGCGTTCCACCAGCTTGTCCGCGACGATGCCGCCGAGGCCGTCGATATCGAGCGCGCCGCGTTTGGCGAAATACTCGAGGCGGCGCGTCAATTGCGCCGGGCAATTCACATTCTCGCAGACCCACACGGCAAAATTCGGGTCGCGCTTTGCCTGGCTGTGGCACACCGGGCACTCGTGCGGAAAAGGAAAGGGTTGCGCCGAGGACGGACGCTTTTCCAGCACCACCTTCACCACCGCGGGAATGACCTCGCCGGCTTTCTCGATGAGCACGGTGTCGCCGATGCGGATGTCCTTGCGCTTGATTTCATCTTCGTTGTGCAGCGTCGCGCGGCTGATCGTGCTGCCGCGCAGAAACACCGGCCTGAGTTCCGCGACAGGAGTGAGCACGCCGGTTCTTCCCACCTGGATGGTGATGCTCTCCAGCACAGTCTCCGCTTGCTCCGAGACATATTTCCAGGCCTTGGCCCACTTAGGTGCGCGGGAATGGTAGCCGACGCGCTCGCGTTGCTCGATGGAGTTGAGCTTGATGACCGCGCCATCCGTCTCGAAGCCGAAGCCGTCGCGAATGGAATCGAGCTCGTCGATCGCCTTCATGACTTCCTCCGCGGTGTGGCACACGCGGGTGAACTTCGGTGTGCGCAGGCCGAAGGCCTTCATCCACTCCAGCAGCGCGGCCTGCGTGGGCGGCGGGTCGACGCTGATCTCGCCGAGGCCGTAGAGGACGATCTCCAACGGACGCTTCGCCACCAGTGCCGGGTCGAGCTGCTTGAGCGTGCCGGCGGCGGTGTTGCGGGCGTTGGCGAAAGGTTCCTCGCCCGCGGCGATCATTTCCTCGCGGATGCGCTGGAATCCGGCGACTGGCAGATACACTTCGCCGCGCACTTCCAGCACCTCGGGCGCGCCTTTCCCGTGGAGCCGTAGTGGGATGCTACGCAGGGTCTTGAGATTGTCCGTGATTTCATCGCCGCGCTCGCCGTCGCCCCGCGTAGCGCCGCGGGTGAAGACGCCATTTTCATAAAGCAGGCTCACCGCCAGGCCATCGACCTTCGGCTCCACGAGCCACTCGAGCTGCTCGCCCGGCAGCATCTTTTCCACGCTGACGATCCACTTCTGCAGCGTCTCAAGCCTTCCTTGGCGAAAAGATTGTCGAGCGAAAGCATCGGCACCGCGTGCCGCACTTGCCTGAAGCCCGCGGTCGCTTTTTCGCCGACCCGCCGGGTGGGAGAATCCGGCGTGATGAATTCCGGATGCGCGTCTTCCAGATCGCGCAGCTCGCGGAAGAGCGCATCGTAATCCGCATCCGAAATCGTGGGGGTGGCCTCGTCGTAATAACGCCGGTTGTGCTCCTCGAGTTGCTGGCGGAGTTCTTCGATGCGGGTCTGGACGTTGGGCATAGCGCGTCTGGAAAGTAGATTGGCGAATCGCGCGGGATGCCAGCCCGTTCTGGTCGAAAGACGAATTCCTGCTTTGACAACAATCCGCTGTGCTTACGCTGCTATCCCACCAACCTTCCGCTGCAGATCTCTGCATCCCGGAGGGATGCCATAAATTAGCCGGTGGCGTAAGCCACCGGACTCGCCCCTACACCATCATCCGTCCCGGAGGGCCGAAAAAAAATGGTGACCAGAAAGTGCGTTTGCCGCAACGAGATGTCCCTGAATGGCGTAATGGTAATCGCGTTCAACGTTCGGGCGACCCTTCGGGGCGCAGCCGTCTTTACCGGGCTCCGGTGGCTCACGCCACCGGCTAATTTATGGCAAGCCTCCGGCTTGCGGCGGACGCCTTTTATCCGGAAAAATCTTCTCATCGGCTAGACGGATATCCCGGCGTCTATGCGCAGCATAGACGCCAGCGTGCCCGATTTCAGCCCCCGGTCTCATACGGACCGGGATGAAAACATTCGGCAGAGTTGAGTGCAGACGGACGACGTTTTACGATAGTATGGGTATGGAAAGTCCAAAGCGCATTCTTGGTATCGAAGGTGGTGGCACCAAAACCAATTGGGTGCTCCTGAACGGCGGCGGCGCCGTGTTGCGGGAAGGCGTGCTGTCCGCCTCGAATCTCCAACTCATTTCCGACGAAGCTCTGACCAGTCTGCTTTCGGTCCTGCCCCGCGACGCCACCCATGTGGGCGCGTTTCTGGCCGGCTGCGGCACGGCGGACGATCGCGCGCGGCTGCACCGGCTGGTGGAGAAGATCTGGCCGGATGCGCAACTGGCCATCGGCAGCGATCGCGACTCGGGTCTGGCCACGGCGTTTCGCGATGGCGATGGCATTGCGGTCATCGCCGGGACGGGCGCGGCGGTGCATGGGCGCAAGGGAGAGCGGATCGAAAAGGCGGGCGGATGGGGGCAATTGCTCGGCGATCGCGGCAGCGGCTACGACGTGGCGCGGCGCGGCTTGCGCGAGGTGCTTACCCATTTCGATCTCAACCACCAGATCACGCCGGTGGCGGAGGAAATCCTGCGCACGCTGAGCCTCAATCGGCTGCAGGATCTCGTGGGTTGGGCGATGCAGGCCGACAAGATGAGCGTCGCTCGCCTGGCGCCGGCGGTTTTCAATGCGGCGAAATTTGGCGACCGGCAGATGGTCGAGATCATCGAATCGGGAGCGCAGGTGCTGGCGGAATTCACCCAGGCGGTGGCGCAACGGCTGGAGTTTCCCGACGCGCCGGTGCGGCTGATTGGCGGCATGTTTACGAATCACGAGGAATACGCGGCGTTGTACCGTTATCGGCTGAGCCAGTTGGTGCCGAAGGCCACGGTCGAGGTGTGCGCGGAATCCGGCGCACTGGGCGCGGCGTGGCTGGCGGAGCATATCCCCAGCGCTCCGCCGCCCCGCGAGACGACGGTGGCTTCCGATGCGGACGCACTGGCGACCGCTGCGACGGAGCAGAGCAATCCGCGTTCGACCGATCTCGAGAAGCAGACCACGGCGCAGTTGGTCGAGCTGTTCATTTCCGAGGAGCCGAAGATCACCGAAGCGCTGAGCGCGCAGCGGGAGGAATTGGTCGACGCGGTCGATCTGGTCAGCACGGCGCTGACCGCGAAGGGCCGGCTTTTCTATGTCGGCGCCGGGACGAGCGGACGGCTCGGGGTGCTCGATGCGAGCGAAATTCCGCCGACCTTTGGGGCACCGCCGGAACTGGTCCAGGGCATCATCGCGGGCGGTGTGACGGCGTTGCATCGCGCAGTGGAAGGTGCGGAGGACCAGCCCGAGGCGGGCGCGCTCGCGATGTTGGAGCGCGGGGTCTGCCAGCGCGATGTGGTCTGTGGCATTTCGGCCAGCGGACGGGCGCCGTTTGTCGTGGGCGCCCTGGAGCGGGCCCGCTTTCTCGGTGCGCGAACGATCCTGCTCACGTGCAACCCCCAGCGCACGAAGACGCATTGGGACGTGGAGATCGACCTGCCGACCGGCCCGGAGATCGTCACTGGCTCCACGCGGCTCAAGGCCGGCACGGCAACCAAGGTCGTGCTCAATATCCTTTCCACCTGCGCCATGGTCCGGCTGGGCCGCGTGCGCGGCAATGCCATGGTCGACCTGCATATTTCGAACGCAAAGTTGCGCGATC
This sequence comes from Chthoniobacter flavus Ellin428, assembly GCF_000173075.1. Taxonomy (GTDB): domain Bacteria; phylum Verrucomicrobiota; class Verrucomicrobiia; order Chthoniobacterales; family Chthoniobacteraceae; genus Chthoniobacter; species Chthoniobacter flavus. Next base: position 26,834 of record NZ_ABVL01000035.1, on the reverse strand, counting down.
GTGGCGTCCGATTGGTCAGTCGTGAGCTGAAGATCAGCTACGAGGAGGCGATGGCCCGCCTGGAGCACGCGGGTTGGAACGTCCGGGCCGCCTTGCGCTGAGAGGCAGCAGCAGAAAGCGCGATGAGCAAAGCTCCGGGGAGCTCGCCCGTCCCGGGTGCTGGCGACGGCGTCTCGCCGTCGCGAACTTTTGTAAGATTTCAATTCTCCCGAGACTACGATCACGGGAGGGAAGTTCGTTTCGGCGGGACGCCGAAACCAGCACCCGAGACGGGTGCGCTCCCCGGAGTTCCGCTCCGCGACCGCGCTCCAATGGCTGGGTCCGTATTCCGTCCATGCTCTCCGGAGATGCCGCTTTTTGGGCGGCGACAAATAAACACGGTGGCTAATTTCGCCCACTCTATCCGGGAGCGATCCATGCGCAATCCATCGTCTGGCGACCTAACTTCCCTCTGTAACTAGCACTTTTCCGCGTCGAAAAACCCGCTTGGCATGACCGGTGCTAAAGGTGCGTTCGTCCGAAATACGGACGAGGAAAAAATCCAAATAGGGGAGCAGCTCGACTGGAGGGCGTTTGCCTGAGCGGACCGGGGGGAACCGCTGAGGCTGGGCCAGTCGAGCTGCGATTTCCCTGGGGGTGGGGACAGTAAAAAGTGATCAGTAATCAGTATTCAGTAATCAGTATTCAGTCGCCGCGGGCGTACGTACTCGCATGGGGCAACTGACCTACTGACCTACTGACCTACTAATCACTGATTACTGATCACTGATTACTTTTTACTGCTCCCTACAGCTCCTTCTCCAGCCGCTCGCTCAGCCACTGCTTGATCATGCTCTGGTAATTCAAATACCGCGAGCGGGCGATGCGCTTGATGCGGGCCAGCAGGCGCGGGTCGAAGCGCAGGGTGATCGTCGTCGATTCCCGCGTGTCGGCCTTGAGCAGCGAGGCGTTCATCAACCGCACATCGAGACGGGACTCGGCCCAGAAGACGGCCTCTTCTTCTTCGGTCTCAAAGCTCGGGACCTCGGTCCAGTTGGTAACGACTTTCATCGGTGGGAAGCGAAAAGGGGGTTAGTAGGTGCTCTCGGCGTTCTTGCGGTCGTAGAAGGCCAGCTCCTCCGGGGTCATTTCCCGGGCCATGATCGCCCGGTAGCGTTTCCCGTCGGTCCAGAAAATCGTGAAGACACCCCGGTCGCTGACCGATTTGCCGAGGTTGAAATAGCGCGCTTTGTCCGCCTCGCCCCCGGCATCCGGCAGGAGGCGCAGGCTAAAGGGGTCCTCGAAGGATTCTTCGATTTCCTTGGGCGAAATCTTGCGCAGATCAAAGGGAGCGTCGAGCCAGTCGAATTCCATGCCTTATTTTCCCCGTTGAATGAGCTCGATCTCGTAACCCTCGGGCGCATCGACAAAGGCGATGACGCTGCCGGAGCCAGTCGGGGTGGGTCCATCGGAAAGGGGATACCCTTTCTCCGCGGCGTGTTTGGCAAAGGCGTCCAGGTCGTCCACCTCAAAGGCCAGGTGGGTGATGTCGTAGCCGACCTTCACCTCGCCGCTGCCGTCGTATTGGCAGATCTCGATCTCTTCCTCGCTCCCGGGCGCCTTGAAAAAGACCAGCTGGGAACCCCGCGGTGATGTGTGCCGGCGGAGCAATTCCAGCCCGAGCACGTCCCGGTAAAAGGCGACCGTCTTTTCCAGATCGCTGACGCGATAACGGGTATGGAGGAGCTTTTTAACCATCGGAAAATTTGGGGTTTCAGATTTCAGGGTTTCACATTTAGCCTCCGTCCTCGCTGGCTACCAGCGCTTTTCCCAACGATTCACTTTCCATGATCTCTCTCGGTATCGATAGCGGTACGCAAAGCACCAAAACCATCGCCCTCGATCTCGAGTCCGGCAAAATCCTCGCCACGGCCTCCCACAGCTACAGCCTCATCGAGGGACTTCCGCCCGGGCATCTCGAGCAGGAGCCCCAGCACTGGCTCGATGCCGTGGACATCACGGTCCGGGCGGTGTTGGAAAAACTCGGCAAAAAGAAGGACGCCGTGAAAGCCATCGGCGTCAGCGGCCAGCAGCACGGGTTCGTGCCCCTGGACAAGAAGAACAAGGTCATCCGCCCGGCCAAGCTCTGGTGCGACACCTCCACCACGGAGCAGTGCGCCCAGTTCAACGAGGAATTCGGCGGGCAGGACGAGATCATCAAACTGGCCGGCAACGCCATCCTGCCCGGCTACACCGCGCCGAAGATCCTCTGGCTGAAGCAAAACGAGCCCCGCAATTACAAGGCGCTGGCCACCGTGCTGCTCCCGCACGATTACATCAATTTCCATCTCACCGGCGAACGCGGCATGGAGTACGGTGACGCCTCGGGCACCGGCCTGCTCGACGTCCGCGAAAAGAAATGGTGCGAGCCGCTCGTCGAATTTATCGACCCCGACCTGCTCCAGGCCCTGCCGCCGCTGGCCAGTTCGCGCCGGGCACTTTGGCCTCCTCCGCGAGAACCTGCGTGAAGCGTGGGGCCTTTCGAAGGGCGAAGTGACGGTGAGCGCCGGCGGTGGCGACAATATGATGGGCGCGATCGGTACGGGCAACGTCCAGCCGGGCGTGGTCACCGTGAGTCTCGGCACCTCCGGCACGGTCTACGCCTTTGCCGAGAAACCGGTCATCGACCCGCGGGGCGAGATCGCCGCCTTCTGCGATAGCACGGACCGCTGGCTGCCGCTGGCCTGCACCATGAACGTGACCGTGGCCACCGAGCAGGTCTGCCGCATGTTCGGCTGGTCGCACGAAGAGCTGGAAAAGAATGTGCATACCGCGCCCGCCGGTTGCGGCGGCTTGCTCTTCCTCCCTTACCTCAATGGCGAGCGCACCCCGAACCTGCCCAACGGCACCGGCGTGCTCCATGGCATGAAGACGGAGACGATGACCGCCGCGCATCTCGCCCGCGCCACCATGGAAGGCGTGACTCTCGGCCTCGGCTACGGTCTCAATCGCTTCCGCGAGCTGGGCATCCAGCCCACGGAAATCCGTCTCACCGGTGGGGGCAGCAAGAGCCCCATCTGGCGGCAGATCGCCGCGGATATCTTCGGCGTGCCCACCATTTGCCTCGCTTCGGCGGAAGGCGCCGCGCTCGGCGCGGCCCTGCAGGCGACCTACGCCAGCCACATGGCCACGGGCCAGACCACGACCTTCCGCCACCTTACGGACAAGTTCGTCAAACTCGACGAATCCACCCGCGCCAAGCCGAACTCTGATCACAAGGAGCTCTACACCGAACTCCTCACCCGCCAGGGCGATTTGACGCGCCGGCTCCATGCGGCGGATTATCTGTAAATGAAACTCGTCCTCGCCGCGACCGGTGCGAGTGGCGCGATTTACTTGCAGCGCCTGCTCGATCTGCTCGATCCCAAAGAGCATGAGATCCATCTCGTCCTCAGCGGCTATGCCCGGCAGGTCATCAACGAAGAGCTCGGTGGCGAGCTCCTCGTGGCGGCCAGCGTGCGCCAGCACAGCGACAAGACGATGAATGTGCCCTTCGTCAGCGGCTCGGCGCGTTTCGACGCCATGGTCGTGGTTCCGTGCTCCATGGGCACGCTTGGACGCATTGCCGCCGGTACGAGCGAAACGACCATCCTGCGCGCCGCCGATGTCTTTCTCAAAGAACGTCGCAAGCTCATCCTCGTCCCACGCGAGACCCCGTGGAATCTCATCCACGCCCGCAATGTCGTGACCGTAATGGAAGCGGGCGCGATCGTGTTGCCGGCCTCGCCGGGGTTTTATTCCCGGCCGAAGAAAATCGAGGAGCTCGTCGATACCGTCGTCGCGCGCATTCTGGATCAACTTGGGTTGCCCGCGCAGGGGGCATTCCGGTGGGCGGAGAATGCCGAATAAATGAAGCCGGCGACCAAGGCCAAACTCATCGCGCTCGTCGGCGGCTGGATCGTGAAGCTCCTCTGCGCCACACTCCGCTTTCGCATTCAGGACCCCGACGGCTTTCTGCAGATGCCCCATACCGTGAAAATGACGGGGCTTTTCTGGCACAACCGCCTCTTCATCCTCCCGTGGCTCTACTCACACTACATGTCGCGTCGGGATTGCCCGCGCCACTCGAAGGCGCTGACCAGCGCCAGCAAGGACGGGGAAATCCTAGCGGCCTTCCTCGCGCGCTTCGACATCGGCGCCATCCGCGGTTCGAGTTCGCGGCGGGGGGCGGTGGCCATGCTCGAAATGGTGCGCACTTCCGAGGCCGGCTACGACATCGCCATCACGCCTGACGGCCCGCGCGGCCCAAAATACAAGCTCAACGCCGGCGTCATCACGTTGGCCCAGAAAGCGAAATCCCCCCCCCTTCCCATCGTGGTCTCCTACTCGCGTTACTGGCAGTTGAAGAGCTGGGATGCCTTTCAAATTCCCAAGCCCTTTTCCCGGGTGGACGTGACGCTGCTCCCGCTGGAAACAATCCCCGACACCGACACCGAAGAAGCTTTCGAAGCCCAACGCGCGCGCCTTGAGAAGATCATGCGCGACGCTCATCATATCGACTCATGACGCTCATTGACGGAAAAGCCATCGCCCAAAAAACCTACGCCGAAAGCAAGGCTGCCATCGCGAATCTCAAAGCGCGCGGCGTCACGCCCGGCCTCGCCGTCGTCCTCGTGGGCGACGATCCCGCCTCGCGCGCTTATGTGCGTTCGAAGGATAAGATGTGTCACGAGCTCGGCATGCACTCGGTGAAGCACGAGCTGGCCGCCGACACCGCGCAGGCCGATCTCATCGCGCTGGTGAAGCAGCTCAATGCCGATCCCGCTATTCACGGCATCCTCGTGCAATCGCCCCCGCCACCGCACATCGACGAGCGCGCCATCATCGAGACCATCGACCCGCGCAAGGACGTGGACGGTTTCCATCCCATCAGCGTAGCCAAGCTCGCCCTCGGCGATGCGGATGGCTTCGTGCCCTGCACTCCGCTCGGCTGTCAGCGTTTGCTCATCGAGAGCGGCATCGAAGCCGCCGGGGCGAATGTCGTCGTTCTCGGCCGTTCGATGATCGTCGGCAAACCGCTGGCGCTGCTCCTCATGAACAAGGGCAAGGGCGGTGACGCCACGGTGACCATCGCCCATTCACGGACCAGGAATCTCGCCGAGGTCTGCCGCCGCGCGGATATCCTCATCGCCGCCATCGGCCGCCCGGAATTTGTGAAAGCCGATTTCGTGAAAGACGGCGCCGTGGTCATCGATGTGGGCATCAATCGGGTCGACGACCTCAACACGCCAAAGGGTTACAAAATCGTCGGCGATGTCGCCTTCACCGAAGTCGCCCCGAAATGCCGCGCCATCACCCCCGTCCCTGGCGGCGTGGGCCCGATGACCATTGCGATGCTCATGGCGAATACGATCGCCTCCGCGCAGCGTTTCGCTGCCGGGGCATAGCGTCATTCTCGGAATCCATTTCCGAAGGAGGGCTGGAGGGAAGCGCGCCGTCGCTTCCGTGCCGCCGCGTTTCGCCCGGCACTGACGGAGCAGCGCCCTCCAGCGCGCTCTGTCTTCGGAAGTCAGTTTCGAAAGATTCTCTGAACCGCCCTAATCCCAAAGCCGCCGATCCTTCCCGGGGCGCGGTAAGATCAGGGCCTCGGTCTTGATCAGCGTTTCCTTAATCGATCGGCCGATCCGGGCCAGCATGGTAGGCTCCGCGTGTTTCCGCAACCGATGGTGGTGATGCGCGATTTCGTGGCCGGTTCGCGCATCGGGAGCTTCTTTCATCTCGAACTGGATGTCTTTCGTTTGGTCCGCGGCCATGTCCACGGTGCGGGAGGCGATTTTGTTGTCATCCGTGATCGCGACGAAGGCGTGACGGCCGGGCGGCATCGGAAGGGAAACAGGGGTGATGCCGAGCAGGACGTCCCCTTCGTAAATCTCCGCCCCCGGCGGCTGACTCTCCAGGCGCACCGTGCCATGCGGCAGATCCTGCACGAGGGTGGTCTTGCCCGCTTCCCTCAACTGGAAAGGCAGGGAGCGCGAAGGCCACCGGCCGCCGCCGACCACCAGTTGATAGGCGCCGGGTTGCAACCCGCCAACATTCGCCGGGCTCTCGCCGGTTTCCACCGCCTCCGAGGATGGATTGCCGGCATCCACGGGAAGGATGTGGAAGGGAATTCCGGGCGGGGTGGTTACGACCTCGAGGGACGCCGGCAGCGGCTTGAGCATGACCAGCGGGCCCGCGTTTTCCGCAGTCGAAATGTTCGGAGGCGTCACGGCCAGCGCGCCGGCCTGAGGAACGGGCTTCGCGGACGCGGGCTCGTGCTGGTCCGGCAGCGCGATGCTCATGGCGACGACGAGCGCGGCCGCCATCGTGCCCATCGAAAGCAAAAACCGTTTCTGCGCGCGAGTCACACGCCCCGATTGATTCTCCGCGGAGGTGGAAAGCGAACTCGTCGCGTGCAACGCGAGTGACCGCGCCTCTGGCCAGACCGCAGTGGTGGGCCGCTCGACTTCCTCCTGGAGGAGGCGCGAATCGAGTCTGGCCGACGACGACACATCGGCGGTGTGACTGGGGAACGGCGTGAGGTGATGATTCGTTCGCTCGACTTCGATATCGAGAAACCGCGCGATCTCGATCGCGGACGACGGCCGACCTGAAGGATCCTTGGCCAGGCAGGCGGCGACGGTGTCTTCCCACGCGTCTGGAATCGCTTCTCCGGTCGTGCTCAATTGCACCCGCCGGCCGGTCATTTTTTCGGGCGTGGCTGTGCGGATTTGCGCAGCGATGTCTCCCAGGATGAACGGCGGCTTGCCGGTGAGCAGTTCGTAGAGGGTGGCGCCGAGGGCGTAGATGTCATCGGACTCCGAGGCGACTTCGCCGGCCAATTGCTGCGGGCTCATGTAGCTCAAAGTGCCGCGGGTCTCACCCGACGTGGCCGCGTGCCTGGCCGCGTCGTGCAGCTGCCGGGAAAGTCCAAAGTCGGCAATTTTCACCGAACCTCGCGCGGTGATGAGGATATTCGCCGGTTTCAAGTCGCGGTGCACGACGCCCGCCTCGTGGTGCGCATAATCCAGCGCGGCGCAAAGTTCGGCGACCCACCCGCGCAGCGCGTCCACGTCGAAACACCGCTGGGGTTGATTGGCGCGCAATTGGGCCAGCGTGGAGCCTTCGACGTATTCCATGGCGATGGCCGCGGCTTCGTCGTCCTCGAGGAAATCGTAAATGCGGACGATATTTGGATGCGTGAGCTCCAGGCTGTGCCGCGTTTCCTTCTTCATGTCCTCGCGAGCGACGACGTCGCGAAAAAGTTTCTCGGACAGAAACTTCAAGGCCACCGGGCGATTCAGTCGCGCATCGTGCGCGAGCCAGACCACCGCCATGCCGCCACCGCCGAGCTTCCGCTCGAGCCGATAGCGGTCAAACAGGATTCGCCCCTGCCGCAGGGAACGGTGTTCTTCGTTTTTTGGGAAGGCGGAGTCGCCGGACGGGTTTTCAGAACTGCTCATCGCGAATCAACTGTGAAGGTTTCGCCTATCTACACCATGATTACATTTGTCGCTCTAGTTATTTTGGTTAGTGCCGATTTTTTTGAAGCACAAGCAGGCGCTTTTCCAACTTATTTTTACCTCCGAAAATGCCATTGCTCCGTTATCCGTTTTCACCATCAACCGTAGTTATGCGAAGGAAAGGATACGCAATTATACCTCTAACTCTGAGTTGGCGCTGTTTTATAAATATCGTTCACCATGAAAACGGATAGGGAAGATGGTGCGGCAGCGGCATCCTGCCGTCGATCGTTGAAGAGCGAGCGGCAGGATGCGGCTGCCGCTCTCCCCGACGGTAAACTCTTCGACGTTTCACCACTTTTAAAAAACGCCCGCTGAAGCATATACTTCCGTATAATAGAAAGTCGGATCGATCCGGGTAGGCTCAATATCCCGTTTGCGCCCGGTTCAGTCTCGTGGCGCATCTCCCCCATCGCCAATCGCTATGACACCCCTCGTTTCCGCGCTTCCCGTCGACCCGTGCCTTCGCCCAGGCAAAATCAAAACGTTCGAGAGAAGCTACCGATCGCTTCTCCTGGCCGGCGTGGCTCTCCTCGGGCTCAGTAGCGGGGCGGACGCCGCCACCTACTATGTGGCGACGACCGGCAGCAATACCACCGGCAATGGCAGCCTGACGGCGCCGTGGCAAACCATTCAGTACGCCGCGAATATCATGGTGGCAGGCGATACCTGCCAGATCCGCGCCGGCGTGTATCGTGAAACGGTGACGGTGCCGCGGTCAGGCACGGCCGGGTCGCCGATCACTTTTCAACCTTACAGCAACGAGGTCGTGACCCTGTCCGGCACGGATGCGATCTCGGGAGGGTGGACGCTGGAGAGCACCAACGTTTATTATGCGGCCATGACCGGTTCGCTGGGGGACGGCGATCAAGTCTTCCAGGGAACCGGCACGCAGGCCAGCCTGCTGATGAAGCCCGAGGCGCGCTGGCCCAATGCCGGATCCAGCTTCCCCTGGCAAAACAGCTCGATCAAGCCCTCCCCGGACTGGGCCTATATCGACTCCGCGACCTACGATGCCAACAACCAGAATGGCACGTTGACCGATTCTTCGTTGCCCGCGCGAGCGGCTGGTTACTGGATCGGCGCCACGGTGCACGTCATGGGAGGGTACGGATGGATCATGCAGTTTCCCACGGTGACGGGCTCGACCGGCACAACGCTCACGACCAATGACGCCAATGGAGCCAACGCGGCTTACAAGTTTACCGCCGGGAACGAGTACTACATCACCGGAATCAAAGGCGAGATGGATAGTCCCGGCGAGTGGTTCTACGACTCCGCGCATAGCCGGCTGTATCTCTACTCCAATACCGGCGCGCCCACGAACGTGGAGGCCAAGAAACGGAATTACGGATTCGATCTCCGCGGTCGCGCCTATGTGACACTGCAGAACCTGGATTTCTTCGCCTGCACGATCGAAACCGACAGCGGTTCCACGTTTGGCACCTATGACGGCCTCTCGATGAAATTCCTGGGTCACAGCGTAAAGAATTCATCGGTCCATGGCTTGCAGGTGCAGGCGAACAGCGTGTTGCGCAATAGCGAGCTGGCCTGGGATTCGCAGGGGCTGATCACCGCCCGCGGCGATGCGAGAATCATTAATAACTATCTGCACGACTCGGGTTACATTCCCGGGTGGACGCCCATGGCGGCCGGCACCGGCGCGCGAAATTTGATCACTTATAATACCATGGCCGGCGCCGGCCGGGAGATCATGGGCGCAGAAGGCTCGGCGGCGATCATCGACTACAACGACCTCTCGAACGCGATGAGACTGGGCACCGATGGCGGCGTTCTCCACTGCGGCAGCGCCGAGGCGGGCAACAGCATTTTCTGCTATAACTTATTACACGATTCGCCGGGACCGGCCGGTCACCTGGGTGCGTCGGTCATGGGATTTTATCTCGATAACCAGAGCTCCGATTGGGTCGTTCACCATAACATCATCTGGAATCTGCCCGGCTACGCCATGCAGATCAATTGCACCCAGAACTTCATCCAGTTTTTCAATAATACCTGCTGGAACGCCGCCGAGGGAGCGCTGCTGACCTCATTCCCCATGAATGAGGAATCCGGCACGCACATCTTCAACAATCTTTTCAATGGCCCACCCGTGGGCGGCACCTGGGATCTGTCCGACATCCGCTACAATCTCTACACCGATCCGCAATTCGTCGCCCCGACGAGCCACGATTTCCGGCTCCAAAGTACCTCGCCCGCGATCAACCAGGGAACGCCGATCCCCGGCGTGACCGACGGTTATCTCGGCGCGGCGCCGGATATGGGCGCGCTGGAATATGGCGGTACGGACTGGACCGGTCTCGTCGGCTACAAGACGGTCCCGCCTTCCCCGGATCCGGTCTACTCAATGCCGTCGATGTCCTTTGCCAATCAAGTGAAGGACGGGAGCTTCGAGAGCGGCGCTCTTGCGCCGAATTGGAGCACCACGGGAACGATCAGCATCCTTTCCGGCACGGCCTGGACGGATCCCCGGCTGCGCACCGGCTCCTATGACTTGCAATTCGGCGTCGGCACGACCTCCGAGGTCAGCCAGACGGTGAGTGGCCTGCTCCCCAATCGCCGCTACAAAGTTTACGGCGGCGTGCGCCGGACCGACGCCTCCACCGTAGTCAAACTCGGGGTGAGGAATTACGGATTCAACGCCGTGGAAACCGTCGCCGACATCGTCGACCGGACCACGCCGCTGGCACCCGGGGAGAGCCGCAATGGCGATGCGACGTGGTGGACGGAATATAACCGCTCCTTTGTCACGGGGCCCAGCAGCACCTCCGCGCAGATTTATCTCAATGTCACCATCCCGACGGGAAACGCGCCGGTCTATGCCGACGACTTTGGTGTGGAACTGATGGAAGAGCAGGACCCGCAACCCGGCAACATGCCGCTGCTCGAATATCCGCTGAACGAAACCAGCGGCGTGACTGCATACGACGGCACCACCCACGGTTTGAACGGGACGCTCAACGGCGGCGCCACCTGGGGGCTGGGTGTCTCCGGCAATGCACTCTACTTGAACGGCACCGATGCCTATCTGACGACGCCGGCCATGGCGACGCCCGCCGAGATCACCGTCGGCTGCTGGGCGAAGAGCAACACCACCACTTGGAACGACAATGGTTTTCTCGTCTCGAAGCGGCCTTCCTTTGTCCTGCATCCCAACATGGGCACAAAAGACGTGCGCTTCTTTGTCACGATCGGCGGCGTGGCCAAGACGGTCTATTTCACCGCGCCGGCCGGATTCGACATTACGCAGTGGCACCATTACGCGGGCGTCTATTCGCCATCGCTCGGCAAACTCGCGATCTACGTGGACGGCGTGCATGCGTCGTCCGCGGCGGTTTCCGGCGCGATCGATGCCGACAGCGGCCAGATCTTCATCGGCAAGGACGATTACCCGGGGCGGTTCTTCAACGGCAGCATCGACGACGTGCGCATCTACGACCGTGCACTGACTGATGACGAAGTGGCCGTCGCTTTCAACATCGATCCTTCCCTGATTCTGCGATTCAAGCTGGATGAAACTTCGGGCGCCACCCAGGCTTGGGACGCCTCGTCCAATGGACTGAACGGCACCGTAAATGGAAGCGCCACGTGGACCACCGGCAAAGTCGATGGCGCCCTCGGACTGAATGGGACGAATGCCTACGTGACCTCGCCGGCCATGGCCAGCCCTACCTCGGAGATCACCGTCGGCTGTTGGGCGAAGAGCAATACCACTACCTGGAACGACTATGGTTTTCTCGTCTCGAAACGGCCTTCCTTCGTCCTGCATCCCAACATGGGCACAAAAGATGTGCGCTTCTTTGTGACCATCGGGGGCGTGGCCAAGACGGTCGTTTTCACCGCGCCGGCCGGATTCGACATTACGCAGTGGCACCACTATCTCGGTGAGTATTCCGCCTCGGCCGGGCTGGTGTCGATTTACGTGGACGGCGTCTTCAAGGGATCCATCTCCGCCACGGGAAATATCGACCCCGACAGCGGCCAGATCTTCATCGGCAAGGACGACTACACGGGGCGCTTCTTCAACGGAACGATCGACGACGTCCAAATCTACTCCCGCGCCTTGAGCTGGGATGAAGTGCTGGATCTTTCGGTCCGCACCAACGGGCCGCCGTATTGATCACTTCAGGAAGAAGCCAGCTTCTCTTTCGAGCGGATCCTTCGCACATCGAGGCGAGAAAACAAGGCAGCTGGATTACTCCCAAACCAACGGGGCGACGGAGATCCCGCGATTCGGATGTTCGGCGGTGGACATGAACCATTGGCCGTCAGCTTGGATGATCTCCGGGGCGTGGACGGTGAATTCGGCCAGCACGGGGCGGTCGTGAAAATCGTCGGGCGATTCCGAGCAGATAACGAAGGAACGCGGGCAGTAGCCGCCGGTCGTGGGGTCGGCGGTGTCCCACAGCGTCCAGAAGAGATAGAACAATCCACCATAGGCAATGAGCGACGGCGATTCGGTTTGCCAGGTCGCCTGCCGCGGACGGTAGATGACTTTCGGCTCGGACCAGTGGATGAAATCTTTCGAGGTGACGAGGTCGACGCCGTTGCCGTCGCAGCGCACCAAATAATAGGTGCCGTTCAGGAACTGGACTTGCGGGTCGCGATTGCCGCCCCGGATGTCGAGCTGGCCCTGGTCAGTCCACTTCAGCAAATCCGTGGACGTGGCCCGGCCGAGGCGCGAGCCGATGAGCGAGTATTCATCGCCGATCCGGATGGAGGTCGGCGCCCAGCCACAGCCGGCGACGTCGATCTTCGAGAGGTCTCTCCACGACTGAAACTGCAACGCTTGCGCGAACGTGCCCTCTGGGGCGATCGCATGGAAGCACAAGCCTTCGCCGGCATGGCCATTGTCGCCGCTCATCCACGGCTTGGTGATGCCGAAGCAATGCCAGCGGCGGTCGGGCCCCTGGATGAACGTGTGATCGTTGGTCCGCCAGTCGGGATAGCGCGCACCTTGTGTGTAGGTGAAGCCGCCATCGGCCGGCTTGGTGGTGACGGTCGGCAAGGTGTAGACGTCCGCGGCGGGTTTGTAGATGTGGACGAAACGATCCGCGACGCGCGGCACGGGCGGGTTGCGGATGGAATTGGCCGGCTCCGCGGCGAACAGGCCGCGGCGCTGCGCACCGGCCGCCGCCAACGAGAGCAGCGATCCCTTGAGCCAGGTGCGACGCGACAGAGGCAAGGTCATCTTCATCTCAATTACCACGAGGGCATCGAGCCGAGTTCCTCATACTTGGTGCCCTTCAACTCCCAGGCGGTTCCCTTTTGCGTATCGAGGACGTAAGTCGGCGAGTTACCGCACGGCTGATACCGCCCGCTGCTCGAGCCGTTGCCTTTCAGCAACCCACCCAGCCAAAACGCCAGCATCGCCACGATGATCAGCTTGGTGCGTTCGGACATACGCGAATAGATCGAATAGAAAGTGTTCATCGGCCGAGCATATCGGTGGACACGGGTGTGTCACGTAACATGGGCGGCTGAACTTCTCGCAGAAGGCGCCGCGCGGCGGAGCCGCGACAAAAGGGTTAACCGCAGAGAAGAAAGCAAAGAGAACCGCGAATAAAAGCGGCAGACGCAGCTTACTTCATCCGCCTGGCTTCCCACACGCGGTCTCCATCGAGAATGGCCCGGGCGGTTTTGAGGTCGGCAGAAAATGTAAACATGAACGTGCGACTCCCCGCGAACGTCCCCGCGACGACGCGCCCGGCGGCGTCGGCCACGAACCAGTTTTTGACTTCCTTGTCAGTATTCACCCATGCCTGACCGTTCTCCCGGAAGGTAATTTCCGCTCCGGGGTGAATCCACGTCCATTTGGTATTCAAAAGCTGCGCCTTCAGTTCCGCGCTGCCTTCCGGTCGGAACGCCACCAGCATCGCCCCGGAACCTACTCGCGCTTCCTTCGAGCCCGGCGGCGTATCCGCAGCATTGAGATTCAAAAATGGAACGACGATCGCCAAGGCCAGCATGGTTCGATTCATAAAAAGAGGGAGAGGTTCGCTTACATCTTGCACCACAACATTCGACACGCTGCCGGGCGAGATAGCCGAAAACCGGTGTAACGGCAAACCTTTTACCCCCGTTTATGTGCCATCGGAAAGCACCGCTTACGGCGTTTGGCTGCTGCTGGAATTGATTCGGATGACGGAGTTGGAATTATCGGGCGACGGGCCGGCTGACATCTGCAACACACCCACGGCGGCGAGGACGGCGATAAACAGGGCTAGCGATCTCTTCGTGCGGAGCGTGAGGTATTGGTGGATAAAGACGACGGCAAACCCGAGCAGATAGCAAAGATGGTAGAAGTCGGACGCGTTGAAATGCAGGAGGCTCCCAACAGCGATCAGCGGACGGAGCGTCTCATCGGAGAAGAGCGCGCTGGGACCATGATAGTGGTTCCAGATCTGGTTGATCGTTCCGGAGAAGATCTGCTTCCCAAACAAGAACGCCAGGCCGTAACCAAACCATGCCCCAGTGCCCGGGGTGATCGATGCGAGGGCAGCGACGGCGGCAATCCAGGCCGCCATCGCCGGCCAGAATTGGTCGTCGCCGATCTTGCCACCTTTGGCCATGGCCAGCATCAGCGGGAGGAGCAGGACACCAATGAACAGTGTTTTCGCCAGCAGCATCTTGGACCGCGGAATAGGGCGGGTTTGCCAGAACGCCGTGGTTCCCATGAGTGGATCTTCGTGGACGACCTGGGTCACCAGGATGGGCAATAACAGGAACATGCCAAACATTGCCGCCATGGCGCAGGTAATGAAGATGGCGACCATGGAAACAGCGCCCGCCAGTCTCTGCCCTTCCGACAGATTGAGCATATCGAGGCTCTTTTCCATCGAATGACCAAGCGCAGTCGCGGCCAGGTAGGGCAGAGCTCCCAAGACCAGGCAAATGACCCAAAGGATCAAAGCCCCGCGTTGGCAGCGCATATCCTTTTTCAGTTGAGCGAAGACGATCTTCATAGAGCGGGCGGGGTGGCGCGTTGCGCGCGGGTGAGGGCGACGAAGGCGTCACGCAGGGCCAGGGGACTGGAGCTCCAGGCCTGGCAATTGGGAAATCGCGATCGGATCCGCGCGCCAAGTTCTTCGTCGTCGGTATAGTGATTTTCGATCCAGCGCGCCGACAGACCGGATATTTCCGACGAGAGCGCGTCCTTGAACAAATCGGGGGTGGGCGGTGGCCCCTCGGCAAAGATCGCGTCCACCCGGCGGAATCGCGTCCGCAGACTATCGGAGGATTCGGAAAGCGTGAGGACGCCGTTGTCGATCATCCCGACGTGATCGGCCAGCCGCTCGACCTCGTCGATATCATGCGATGAAATGAAGACGGTCCAATTCTCCTGCTCGGATAACTCTAACATCCCTTGCACGAGATCATCGCGGACCAGCGGATCGAGGCCGGCGAAGGGTTCATCCATGAGCAGGAGCTCGGGGCGATAGGCGAGCGAGACGAGCAGCGCGGCCTTGGTCTTCATGCCACGGGAGAAGCCGCGGATGGGGCGGTTCATCGGGAGCGCGAAACGCTCGACGAGCCGGCGGCACAGGGCGTCGTCCCAGTTCGCATAGAGCGCGCGGCAGTAGTCGATCATTTGCTGGACGTTGAGCTTCTCGGGCAGCTGCTGATTTTCCGAGACATAGCCGATCCGGGCCAACTCCGGGGGGCCAAGGTGGGTCGAGTCGACGCCGAAGATTCGCGCGGTGCCGGCGCTGGGCTGGAGCAGATTGAGCAACGTTTTGATCGTGGTGGTCTTGCCCGCGCCGTTCGTGCCGAGGAAGGCGTAGACGCTGCCGACGGGGACTTCCAAGGTGAGATTGCGCACCGCCTCCACATTGCCGAAGCGGCAGGACATTTTTTGGATCTCAATGACTGGATTCATAGTTAGCGAGTTGTCAGGCGATTCCACTGCCGCTCGATCATGGCCTGCAGTTCATCGAGGCGGAGGCGCCGGTTTTTGGCTTCGACGACCAGGCGCTCGACCTGTCCGGCGAAGAGCTTCAATTCCTTCGCCGAGGGAGCGGAAGGCAGTTGCCCCACGACGGTCCCAATGCCGGGATGCACCTCGAGCAATCCCTCGTCAATCAGCACCCCGATGGCCTTGTGCGCGGTATTCGGATGAATGCGCAGTTCCTGGCTCACCGCCCGCACGGAAGGGAATCGGCTGCCCGGTTTGAGCAGCCCGGAGATGACCGCCTTTTTCACCGCATAGACGACCTGCTCGGAAATGGGCAGGCCCGGCTGGATCTGCAGCGGGAAAGGGAGCATCTCGTGGCGGTCGCTTGGCACGTGTCACATGTAGCATGTGACACGTGTGATGTGTCAACGGCGAAGTTTTAGGCGCTCTTGCGCGTTAATCTAAATTGAGGGAACGAATGGCCACAAAGAGGCACAAAAGGCGCAAAAGCAGGTTCTTGCAGAATACGGCAGTTTCGCCCGCAGGGTGTCGATGAGCGCCACCCGCTTGCCCAAGGAACATTTTGTTTTGTGCCTCTTGGGCCTTTTTGTGGCCATTCCCCGTCCCCCTTTTAGGGTTGGGATTTGCGGATTTCGAAACTGCCAGCCAGGGCCGCTGGCAGAGAGCGCGATTGTCAGGTGCGTTTTCGAATGGTCGGACGCGCTGCGAAGGGATTGCGCGAGCGACCGGCTCCGCTACGCTCGCGGACGCATGATGAAAGACGACGACTGGAAACTGGAATTTCGCAAGGTGTGGGACCGCGGGGTCGCGGCGTGGAAAGCCGGGCGCCGATCGGCGCGCACGATGTTCGCGCCGGAGGATGTGGCGTTTCTCGCGGGCATCGGCTGCACGCCGCAGGAGTTGTTCGATTTCGTCGACGACTCGCTTGGGTGGGATGATCTCGATTTCGACACGGTGCTCGCTGTCACGGCGATCCGGCGCGCGTATTTCCTCGAGGTGATGCACGGTCAGCCGACCGAGCGGGTGATTCCGATGAGCACGCTCCCGGCCAAGTCCGCGGCGGGTGGGATGGGCATCGCGTGGGCTCCCGCGTCTCATCGTCAAGGCGCGCATCAAGGCTCCGCGGCGAGATGGACCCGAATCTCATGTACGGCTGGCGGCGGGTGACCCGCCCCGTTTCTACGCCGGCATCACATGACGCTGCCGCAATTCCTCCAACTCGTCTGGGACAAGGGCGACGACGACCGCGCGATCGTGGACGCGGTGAAGCAGGCTGCTGCGAGGGGTTGATCGCGAGCGGCCGCGGAAACCCGGATGGTCCAGCACGTTTTCGGGGCATTTCTGGAGGACGCTGCTCAGTCCTAAGTATTATCCACATCTTCCACGACGGCGATGAAGTCGATGCGGTGAGGCGGAAGATTGTCCCGGGGGGACAAAGAACATTAGCCGGGGGTAAAGCGAGCTTGCGAGCGACACCCCCGGAACACGTCCCCAACACGCTTGCGCCCCGGAGGTGGCGCGGGAATCCTTCGCTAGGCGAGTGTTTCCTCCGCCCCTTCGGGGCGACCGATGGAGGGACATAGTTCCGGTGGCTGCGCCTGTTCGCTTGAAGCTCGCAGGCTTGCACACCGGCTAAATTCCATTGTCCCTCCGGGACAGATTGCCGCTTCGCCCCATCCCACTCGATGCACCAGCCAAGATGTGGGCAATGCTTAGACTCCGTCAGCGCCCCAATTTCTTCTGGAATAATTAGGCACCGACGGCACGTCGCCCCCCAATTGGATCACACCGCGCGGGCGCCCTTCTATCCCTCCGCTACGGACTATTGTTCTTCTGCAGGGCGTTGTAGATGACCGTGCCGCGGTCGGTGCGGTTGGTGTCAGGCAGATACGCGGGCGGATTGGTGGGCGTGAAGGAGCTATCCCGGTTCAAGTCCCAGGCGTTGTACTCCTCCCAGGCGAAGTAACACCACGACCAGCCGCGCGCTTCGAGGAGCGCCACGATGTCGGTCAGCCAATTCTTGCTATCAGGAATCGGACTCCAGCGAGCCACGGAAAATTCGCCGATGTAGATCGGCACCGGCCACGCCGCCTGGAAGGTGTCGGCAGGCGCGAGATAGGTGGCGAGGTTGGTCGTCGTGGAACTGTAATGAGCACCCTGGGGATAACCGGTATTGGGGATGCCCTGCAGGCAGAAGGATTCGGGGTTGTAGAAATGCGCGGAGTAAATGATCCGGCTGCTGGCATCGGGCAGCGGCGTGAGATTGGTAAATCCGCCGAAATCGCCGCCGGGACCGACGTCGTAAATGATCCACGTATTGGGATCGATCGTGCGGATGGTGTTGACGAGATTCTTGGCCATCGGCAGCCACTGGCGCGGGACATTCGGCAACTGCGCGGTATCGATCGGTTCATTCAGCAGTTCGTAACCCCACACAGCGGAGGTGAGGTTATTCGAGACGACCGCTTGCGCGATGCTCTGCCAGACCAGCGCGAATTGATTACCCAGCGCCGGATCGGTCCACGGATTCGCGCCGCCGCTTTCAATGAGCGGCATTTCGTGGAGATCGATCACCACCTTGAGCCCCGCGGCCTGAGCCTGCTGGATGTTTTGAATCGTGCCGCTCAAGTAATTCGGCCACGCCGTCCAGAAGGCCTGGCTGCCCGCGTAGGTCACCGGATGCAATTGCAGCCGCACGACATTGCAACCCCAGCTTTTCAGCTCGGTGAAATAGGCGCTGCCGAGCACGACCGAGCTATTCCAGGTGCTATCCATCCCGCGCACCAGACTCAGGGTATTTTTCTGCGTCTGCAGCGCGGTGGTATTGATGGTGTAAGGCGTGGTCGGGGTGGCGGAGATATCGAGGAATTCGATATTCGCCGTGCCCGTGGCGCCGTTGACCTTGACCATCAAATAGAGCGTCCCTCCCGGGGCGGTGAAGGTCGTGGAGTCGGTGCGCCAACCCGAGGCCTGACCGAGATTGAGCTGCACGTAAGGCGAATTGCTCAGCGACGTGCTGATCTGCACGATGTTCGAGCCCGAGCCAGTGCCGGTGAGGGTGTAAGTACCCGCCTGCAGCGAAATGCCACGGTAAATCTTGGAATCCCAACTATTGTTCGCTGTGATGGCGAGGTAAGTGGGATTGGTCGTCAGGGTAGCGCTACTGGTGTGGGACCAGCCGGTCAGCCCGGCGCTGCCGTTGAACGTAAAATCGATCGGTGCCTGGCCCGGCGCCGGCGCGGGAACGAAGGCGACATCATCGAGGATGAGTCCATTCGTGGCGGTCGATTGCCCGACCCACACGCTGCGAATGAGCGAGGTGGGCGATTTCACGCCGAAGTAGAGCGGGTGCCCCACGGCGATGCCGATGGTGTACTTCGCCATGAGCACGCCGTTGCTATCGAAGAGCGCGATGACATCCGTGGTGCCGAGCGAGTTGGCATTCAGCACCACGCCGAATTGACTCAGATTCCGGCCGAAGGTGAGCAGGGTACCGCCGGGATCGGTGCCAAAGGCTTCGCCGGCCACCAGCCCCTGGGTGCCGGAGGTCATCGTGTCATTGGCCGTGCGGTCGTGCACCAGGAAGACGCCCGGGGTGGCGTTGGGAACACCGAGGATGTTGTTATGCGAATTGAACGTCGCGTATTGCACGCCGATCGAATACCCCGTGCTGGTATTGATCGTGGCCAGCGCATTGGCGATAGCGAAGGGCGCGATCGTGTTGCTCGCGGAGAAAGCCGTGCCCGACGACGTGAGCGACTGCGTGGCCGCTGGGAAGCCGTTGGCGGTCTCGAAATTCAGGACATTCGCCCCGGGCGTGGTCCCCATGGTCGCTGCCGTGACCGCACTGAACACTTCTCCAGTATAGTTAGTAAAGGACGTCGACCAATTCGGGTTCTGATAACTAATCGTCGCCCCTCCCGCGGGATCAATCGCCGTCACGGGGACGGCGTTGTTCACCGTGAGCTGAGCGTGGACGCTGGCAGTCACGAGGGCGCATGCTATCCATAGGAGAGAGCGCCAGGACCGGAGGGCCGACTTCGATACGAGGGTATGGTTGTTCTGGGGAAACATAGGGGGTTGGGGGAACGCGATCGTTATCCCCTGTTAGGGAATAGCGATCCGCTATGAAGGCACGTTTCCTAAAGCAAAGCTTCGGGAACGCGAGCTTTACGCGGGGTGATTACGTTTCGCGGAGTACGGGTGCGCGTGTTAAATTCGAGAAACTTCGCGCCTTCCCTCGTTTGCAAATAAGGCTCGGGAGACGGAATGGAACGAAGTCCCCACTCAGGCTGGGATGGAGATGAAGATTAGGGAACACGCGGGAGCGCATCCCTCCGTGGTGGTCGCAAGCGTGGGCAACGTCTCGTCCCGAAAATGGGATCAGACGATCTCGAAAATTGTCTCCGCGACCACCGGAGCACCGATGGGTAAACTCTGCACGCCGTAGACCAGCCGCACATGCCCGGCGGATTCGCCGAAGATCTGCACGAACAAACGCGAAGCACCTTCCGCGACGATAGCGTACTCGATAAACTGCTCCGTCGTGGCCAGGAGCACGTTCAGCTTGGCCAGCTTCTTCAGCCGGTCGAGATCGGCGACCACCCGAGAGCCGTGCTCGGGCAGGGCTTGGGTAATGCCCAGACCGATCCCGCTCGACGCGCCGGTGACGATGGGCACCGGCGCAGCGTGAATATCCGTGCCCATGGTCAGAGGAGATTGATCGCGACGGGAATATTGCCCCGGCTCGCTTTCCAATACGGGCAGATCTGGTGCGCAGCTTCGACCAGTTCCTGCGCCACGGCGTGCTCCACGCCCGGCAGGCTCACATTCAAGCGCGCCTGCACGGTGTACTTTCCGCAGCCACATCGCTGATCACCTGCGAAGTGAGTGAACGATGAAAACCGAGAAGCAGAAGATGCTCGCGGGGGAGCTTTACGATCCGCTGGATGCGGAGTTGTGCGCGGAACGGCAGCGGGCGCGCGATCTTTGCCAGGCGCTGAATGCCACCCGCGAAGAGCAGAAAGAAGAGCGGGCGCGGCTGCTGAAGGAGCTCCTCGGGCAGGAGACGGATGCGTGGATTCAGCCGCCGTTTTTCTGCGATTACGGGACGAACATTTCCGTGGGGACGAAGGTGTTCTTCAATTTCAATTGTGTGGTGCTGGATGTGATGCCGGTGCGGATCGGGAGCAATGTACTCTTTGGCCCCTCGGTGCAGATTTACACGGCGACGCATCCCATCCGCGCGCACGAACGGCGGTCGTGGCTGGAGATGGCGCGGCCGGTGGAGATCGGCTCGGATGTGTGGGTCGGAGGCGGGGCGATCATTTGTCCGGGGGTGAAGATCGGGGATCGCACGGTGATCGGGGCGGGAAGTGTGGTGACGCGGGATATGCCGGCGGATGTGGTGGCGGTGGGGAATCCGTGTCGGGTGCTGCGGGCGATCGAGGACGCGGAGGGAGTGGTGGGGGAAGGGAAATGACGAATGACGAAATGCCGCACCTCTACGGCTCACCTTCGTCATTCGAAATCGTCATTTGTCATTGGACACTACCTCCCGACAAACCGGTCACCGTCGAGTGCGGAACAAGGGCGACGCGAGAAGAACGGTGGCTCCGGACAGGGCGAGCGTGAGCCCGAGCTTCAGCCAGACACCGGTGTCCGCGGCGCGAAAAAAGGCGCTGGTGTCTCGTTCTGGATTAGCACCGAAGCCGAGCGGCAGGCACATTAGCCCGAGACCGAGCAAAACGCCGCCGATGCCGCAGATCACGTTACGCAAGCTCATGGATAGGGGGAGAATCTCACGATGTAGCCTCGAGCAACATGATTTTTTGACTCGTTCCTCTCGTTCGCAAAGCGGGGCGTTGGGAACTCGTGACCACAACCATTCGCGGTTTGATCTTGGAGGCCGTTCCTGATCGAGCGACGCCGGACGGCGCCGCTGCAGCTGGTTTGTTTTCGAGGCCTGCATTGGCCGGCCGCAGAGGGCAAAATATTCTTCTTGATATATCTTACGATATATCGAAACACTGTTTCCATGTTCAAACACCACTTCTTTTCCTTACTCCGGGGCGAGCACCCTCATTGCGCTCACAAGGGCTTTTTCGGTCGCCATGGCGGCGAGTTCTTCGATCGCTTTGGCGGAGGACCGGGCGGCCCCGGTTTTCGGCCAGGCCGGCTGTTCACGTCCGAGGATTTGCAGTTCATCATCCTAGCCCTGATCTCGGCGAAGCCGGCCCATGGCTACGAGATCATCAAGGAAATCGAACGCCGCTCGAGCGGGGTGTATGCGCCGAGCCCGGGGGTGATTTACCCGGCGCTGACGTATCTGGAGGAAGCGTCGCTGGCGGTGTCGGAGGCCGAAGGAGCGAAGAAGCTGTATCGGATCACGGAAGCGGGCGCCGAGCACCTGGCGAAGAACCGGCAGCAGACGGACGAGATGCTGGAACGGCTGGCTCAGTGGGGCGAGCGGATCGCGCATTTCCGCGACCAGATGGCACAGGAAGAGGAAGCCGACGAGCGTTGGGGCGGTTCGCCGCGCGATCAGCAGCGCAAGGAGTGGCGCGCGATGCGCGAGGAATTCCACGACATGAAGCGCGAGTTGAAGGCGGCGCTGTTTGAGAAGCGTTCGGCACCGATGGAGGAGAAGCAGCGCGTGCTGGAGATACTGCGGAGGGCGATCGCGGAGATCCGGCAGGGGAAGGTGGAGTAGGAGCCATCCACCATCCCATGGGCTGGGCGCCGGACGACGCGTAGGACCAAGGTCCGATAGAGGGCCCCGGGCGGAAACGGTGGAATCGAAGGCTGCATGCATCTCCGCGTGCGGAGCCCCCCAGACACATGCGGCCGGCGCAAAAGCAATTCTTTAGCGGACAAAAACTCAACCGGAGCCTTCCCATGTCTCTTGCTCATCGGACCACTAAAACAGTCGTCAAAGGTCGTGAGTATCCACTCGGTGCCACGGTCACCGCCGGCGGCGTGAACTTCGCGCTCTACTCGCGCAACGCGTCGGCAGTGTTTCTCTTGTTGTTCGACGCGCCAAACGGTGAGCCAACCGATGTGATTCAGCTCCGTGAACGCGACAAGTTCATCTGGCACGCGGAAGTGCGCGGCATCGGCCACGGCCAGCTTTACGGCTACAAGGTACAGGGCGAGTACCGGCCGGAGTGGGGACTTCGGTTCAACGATGTGAAGCTCATGCTCGATCCGTATGCCAAGGCAGTGACGGGAAAGTTCCGCAACGACGACAATGTTTTGCTCGCCTACGAGCCACACCCGGGCGGTGGCGAGTTCGTCAAGGACCCGCGTGACACCACCGCCTTCGCGCCAAAGGCCGTTGTCATCGATGACAACGCGTTCGATTGGCAGGGGGATGAGGCACCCGACCTCAAGCTCGAAGAACTCTTCATTTATGAGGTTCACGTCAAGGGCTTCACCGCCCATCCCTCCTCGAAGGTGGCTTCGCCTGGGACGTATCTCGGCTTCATCGAGAAGATTCCCCACCTGAAACGGCTCGGCATCAACGCCGTCGAGCTCCTGCCGGTGCATGAGTACTACGTGGACGACTTCCTGGTGGGGCGTGGCCTCACGAACTACTGGGGCTACAACTCGATCGGTTTCTTTGCGCCCGAGTCGTCGTACGCGAGCAGCGGCACGCTGGGCTCACAGGTGGAGGAGTTCAAGACGCTCGTGCGCGCGTTGCACAAGGCGGGCATCATGGTGATCCTCGACGTCGTTTACAACCACACCGGCGAGGGCAGCGAGCTCGGTCCGAGCCTCGCGTTTCGCGGCATCGACAATCCCAGTTACTACAGCCTCACGGGCCCCCCCGACCAGTCGCGACGCTACTACACGAATTTCACCGGTTGCGGCAACAGCCTCAACTTCGATAGCCAGGCCGTGATCCGCCTCGTCATGGACTCTCTGCGCTACTGGGTGGACGTGATGCACGTGGACGGTTTCCGCTTCGACCTCGCCTCCGTGCTCGGCCGCGAGGAAGGCGGCGCCTATCGAGCCTCGGGACCGTTCTTTCACTCCGTCGCCCAGGCGCCGGCGCTCAATCGCGCGATTCTGATCGCCGAGCCGTGGGACATCGGCACGTATCAGGTCGGCAATTTTCCGGTGGACTGGTCCGAATGGAACGGTCGTTTCCGCGACACTGTGCGGCGATTCAACAAAGGCGACAGCGGCCAGCTCGCGGACCTCGGCTGGCGGCTCACCGGCTCTGCCGATCTTTACGGCGACGACGGTCGCTCGGCCTACAACAGCATCAATTTCATCACCTGCCACGACGGCTTCACGCTGCACGATCTCGTGGCCTACAACGGCAAACACAACGAGGCAAACGGCGAGAACAACAACGACGGATGCGACGACAACCACTCATGGAATTGCGGCGTCGAGGGCGACACGACAGACGCCGGTGTCCTCAGCCTGCGGCGACAACTCATGAAAAACCACGCCTGTGCGTTGTTCTTCGCGTCGGGCACGCCGATGCTCCTCGGCGGCGACGAGTTTGCCCGCACGCAGCGCGGCAATAACAACGCTTACTGTCAGGACAACGCGCTCAGTTGGTTCGACTGGGATCTCGCGGAAAAGAACAACGATCTCGTCGAGTTCTTCCGCAAGGTGATTGCCTTCGTCGGCCGCTATCCAGTCCTGGAACGCCGCCAGTTCTCGCTCTGCGAGGATCTGGACGACGACCAGATTCCGGATTTTTCCTGGTTCGGCACCGACGGCAGCGACAGTCCGCACTGGAACGATTCGCAATCACGCACCATCTGCATGCAGCTCGACGCCAGCACCAACCCCGGCGAGCTCACCGGACAGCGGCTTTTCTTTATCTACAATGCGCACTTCGAGCCGAAGCACGTCCAGTTGCCGGCGCTCGACAACGGCGCCCGATGGCATCGGGCGATTGATACGAGCCTCGCTGCGGGCCTGGATATCGCGGACGAAGGAAAGGAGATCCTGCTCAACCCGGCGGATTTCTACTTCGCGAATTCACGGAGTACCGTAGTGCTCATCGGGAAAGCTTGACGGTCGAACTGCTCTGCCCAAAAGGCCGCAGTCTATCAACTCAATCAGCGCTTTCCTGCGTGGCGGCAGAACGTTGCGGGGACAGAGGGATCTCACCAGATCCCACTGAATCCCACCGTGGGCGGAACATCGCGACCCGCAAGGTTTCGCTCGGCGATGCGGCAGGCAACGTCCCACTGAATTTCAGGGACCGTAGGAGCGCGTCCCTCCATGGAAAAACCCGCTAATTTCGCAGGCGCGGCGGCGATTTACTTGTAGAATAAGCGTATCTCATGATCACCCGCCATCCGAACGACACGATCTCCCGCCGCCGCTTTTTGCGAGGGCTCGGCATTGCCATGAGCC
The DNA here is from genome assembly GCF_000173075.1 of Chthoniobacter flavus Ellin428. Taxonomy (GTDB): domain Bacteria; phylum Verrucomicrobiota; class Verrucomicrobiia; order Chthoniobacterales; family Chthoniobacteraceae; genus Chthoniobacter; species Chthoniobacter flavus. The sequence continues at coordinate 1,973 of NZ_ABVL01000035.1, read as the reverse complement.
TGCCGTGGCTCGAATCGCTGAACTCCTGGGGCGCTGCCGCCGCCGGGGTCAGTGGCGCCAGCGGGGCGCCGCGCCGTCTGGCCGTGTGCTTCATGGGCAATGGCGTGAACCCCTTCCACTGGGGCGCGGAGAATACGCCGCAGGGGATGCAGCTCCTGAAGTCGCTCAGCCCGCTCGAATCACTGAAGGACAAGCTGCTCGTTTTCAAGGGCTTGTGGAATCCCACGACCGTCGCGGGCCCGGGCGGACATTATCCGAAGATGAACCTGCTCTCGGGTCTCACCGTGAAGCAGACGACGACGGATGTGCAGGTGGGCACGACGATGGACCAGCTTGTGGCCGCCGAGACCGGCAAGCACACGCCCATGCCGAGCATCGTGCTCGGGACGGAAGGGCCGAGCTACAGCACGGACGCGGGGTATACCTCGATTTATTCAGCCTACATCTCGTGGAGCAGTCCGACTTCGCCGGCGCCGAAGGAGATTTATCCGCAGCAGGCCTTTGACCAGCTTTTCGACGACGGCTCGCAGCGGAAGCGCGACAAGAGCGTGCTCGATCTCGTGAACGACGACGCGAAGGCGCTCCGCACGCGCTTGAGCAAGCACGACGTGCACAAGCTCGACGAGTATCTCACCTCGGTGCGCGAGCTCGAGCAGCGCATCGAGCGGGCGGATGAATTCAGCAAGGCGAACACGGCGGGCGCCGGTTGGCAGCCGACGGTGAAGGCGCCGACGTTCCCGCGTCCGGCGGCGGGCATTCCGGCGAAGGCGAATGAGCATCTGCGGACCATGTTCGACATCATGGTGCTGGCTTTCCAGATGGATCGCACGCGGGTGGCGACGTTCATGCTGAACAATGACCTGACGAACATGAACTTCGGCATCGAAGGCGTGAAGGGCGGCGTGCACGAGCTGTCGCACCACGCGAATGATCCGAAGCGGCTGGAACAATATCAGTTGGTGAACCAGCACCACATGGAACTGTGGGCCGAGGCGCTGCAGAAGATGGCAGCGACGAACGAAGGCGAGCGCTCGCTGCTCGACAACAGCATGGCGATGTTCACCTCGAGCCTCTTCGACGGCAATGCACACGATTCGCGTCAGCTCCCGGTGCTGCTCGCCGGTGGCGGCGGCGGAACGATCAAGGGCGGGCGCATGCTGGATTACTCGAAAGAGGAGAATCGCAAGCTATGCCGTCTGCACATGGCGCTCATGGATCGCATGGGGTGCAAGACGGATCACTTCGGCGATGCGGATAAAGCGCTCACCGATCTCGCGTAGCAGAAGGGGATTTTAAAACGCAGAGGCATAGCGCGGCCGAGCCGCAACCAAATGCCCATCCATTTAAGCGCAGAGGACGCCGAGAACGCAGAGGGCCGCAGAGGGGGGACCACGGATTTCGCGGATTGCACGGATTAAAGAAATCGAACCGTCACTGCCTTCAATCCGTGATGGCATGAAGTCATTCAGCAACCGGCGCTGTGCAGACCGAAAGGTTTGGTGCAACGTCCCTGGCGGAACCCGTGAGTGCTTGCAACACGCACTGGTGGCCGAAGGTCCCAAGGTTCGATGATTGCGCTGAGCTAACTGCTCCTATCCGTGATTGAACCGAGGCGGAAGGCACCCTCGTGGGGCGACAAGACCCCGAATGCCTGAATGCCAACTTCCGTCCGTGGACCAATCCAGATTGGCTGCCAGCGCCGGTTGCCCTGACTCTTAACCAAGAAACTGGAGAGCGACCACTGAAAAAGAACACACCCTCGACAACGAAGAAACCAAAGCCGCCGGAGCCGACGCCACCTCCGGAGGTCGAACTTTATACGGCACCGAAGCCGCCCAAGCAGGGGCGGATCATCGGCCTGGACTGCCACCCGGATACCTACACGGCGGCGGTCTTTGTGGGGCAGACACCGCATGACGCCCGCAAGGTAGGGGCCCGCGATCGCCTCAGCCTGGAGCAATTGCTGGCTTGGG
>NZ_ABVL01000036.1 GCF_000173075.1 Chthoniobacter flavus Ellin428 | reverse complement strand
TTCTGCATCCAACTGGCAAAGGTCGGATACTTCACTCCGACATGGGCGGCAAACTGCGCCGCCGGTAACCCGCTCCTTTCAAACTCATCCAGGACCGCCTCCCGCCGCTCCGCTGGCGTCCACACACGCCCTCGGGCGTCCTGTTTCAATACTTGATCGGCCTGCTCCATAGATTGCATAGCGTAGCTCCTACCCAATCTACGAAACTACCCCGTTCCGATGGCGCTACGGATAACGCTTACCTTACGCCTTCAGGTATAGCAGTTACACCGACGGGATTCCCTGCGCCGGGTGTGAAGAATCCTTAAAAAACTTAAAAGGGACGATAACCGAGATTACGCTTCCACCTTGTAAACCTGCACACGGCCCCATGGCTCCCAGCCGTCTTTTTTTCGCGTGCCCTGGCCTTGGGCGCCGGAGAGGATTACGGCGTTGCCATCGGCGGTGAAGCGGGCGTGGGTTACGCGCTTTTTCGAATCGACTGAGTGCACGAGATTGCCGTCGGCGGCCGAGAAGAGCGCGATGTTCCAATTGCCCTGCGCCTGCCGTCCGGCCATGAGGAAATGCGAGCCGCTCGGGTGCCAGGCCACGGATTCCATGAGACCGCCGCCGTGCTGGCCTTCCTTGATTTCGTCGATGCGCTTGCCTTCCCTCCAGTTCCAGCGTTGCCAGGTCATCTTGCCATTGCCGGCCATGGGGTCGCCCATCGGGCCCATGCCGCAGCAGAGCAGCACGGCGCTGTCCGGCGAAAAGGCCAGGCCGTAGATGCCGCCGGTGTAGTGATGCGACTTTGTCGTGCCCCACGAAGTGAAATCCGGGGAAGTGAATTGCGCCACCGGCTTGCCATCCTCGCTGGTGACATTCCACACGCGCACTTCGCCCAGGATATTGGCCGCGGCGAGATATTGGCCATCCGGCGTGAACGCGCAGCTCATCACCGGCGGTGTGTGCGAGAAGCTGGACAGAAGATCGCCCGTGGCGGTGTCGAAGATTTTCACCGAAGGCTCGCGTTCCGGTGCGGGCTCGTATTTCCAGCCGGCGGGCGCGTATTGCCCGGTGGTGGTGGCGAGACGCGTGCCGTCGGGCGAAAGCGCGAGCTGCCAGTTCCAGAATTGATGCGCCTGCACGCGCCGCCAGCATTCCCGCGACTCTACATCATGCCAGAGCAGCAGGCCATCATAGCCGCCGGAAATGACGGTGCGTCCATCGGGCAACAGCACGCAGCCACTGGCGTAAGAGCCGTGCGCGTCGTTGAAGGCGTGCGTCTCGCCATTGGCCAGGTCCACGGAATACAGCATGTTGTCCATGCAGGTGGCGAAGGCGCGACTGGCATCCGGAGTGAAGGCGAGACCGAGGACGCCGGTGGCCAGTTTGTGATCGTGAGCGAGAGTCAGTTTCATGCCAGCAGGTCGCGAATGGGTTCCGCCTTGTTTTCCACCCGGTGGAAAGTCGGCAGGCCGGGCAGATCGTATTCGGCGTAGGGATTGATGCCGAGCGCGGTGAAGATGGTGGCGAAAAGGTTTTGCTCGTTATGCGCCGTGCCGACGACGTCCACGCCGTCGATGTCCGTTTCGCCGGTCACGACGCCGCGCTTCAAGCCGCAGCCAGTCATCATGAAGCTCCACGCAGTGGGATAATGGTCGCGCCCGCGCGCCGGATTGATCCACGGTGTGCGGCCGAACTCGCCCATGGCAATGACCAGCGTCGAGTCGAGCATGCCGCGCTCCTCGAGATCGGTGATGAGATTGAAGAGCACGCGGTCCAGCTCCGGCACGAGCATCTGATGAATCTCGTGCTGGAAGACGTGGTTGTCCCAATTCATGCCGTTTGCCACCATCACGAACGGCGCGCCGTGCTCGGCAAGATGCCGCGAGAGCAGCGCATGCTGGGCAAAGCTGCCCGGGCCGTAGCGCTCGCGATCTTTCGCCGGCAATTTGTTGAGATCGAAAAGGTCCGCGCTGGCGGCGAGGCCTTTCATGCGCTCGAAGGCGTTGTTTTCGCTGCGGGCCACGGTGCTGTTGCGAGCACGTTCGAATTTTTCAGTGAGGAATTGGCGCAGCGTTTCGCGCGACTCGAGATCGTGCTGCGGGAGCGCATCGCTGGCCGCGTTGAGCAGCTTCGAGTAGTCGCCGCCGAGGCGCACGGGCGAGTATTTCGCGCCGAGCCAGCCGGCGAAATCGCCCGCCTTGAAACCCTCGAATTCATTTCCCCCGGGAATCGGATCGAGCAGGATGAAATTCGGAATCGGTGAATTGAGCTGCCCGATCTCGTGGGCGAGCACGCTGCCCAGCGTGGGGCGGGTGAAACCGGCGCGATCGGGATTTCCGCGCTGCATGAGATTGATCGCCTGCAAATGCTCCGGTTGCGCGGTCTTCATGTTGCGCACGATGTTCAGCTTGTCCGCGATGCGGGCGCACTGCGGCATGAGCGAGGAGAAATGGATGCCGGGAATCTTCGTCGGGATATGGCCGAAGGGCCCGCTCGTGGGGCGGCCAGGCTTCGGATACCAAGTCTCAAACTGACTCGGTCCGCCGCACAGCCAGAGCAGGATGCAGCGCTTCTGCGCCTTCATCGTCGCCTCGGCAAACAGCGGGTTTTGGAAGAGGCCGGCGAAGCTGGTCACGCTGGCCAGCGCGCCCCCGGCGAGGCCTTTGAGGAAAAGCCGGCGATGGAGAGTATGCTCGTTGGTTGGGCACTTGCCGACGGGCAGAAAGGAAGAATCGGGTTGCATCGGTTCGACGTCGTTAAGGCATCGTCAGAAATTCACCGCTGGTCATTAGCGCCCAGAGCAGATCGCGAGAGGCTTCCACGGTCTTGTCGCCGCGCCCATTGAGGAAGGCCACGGCGTGGGCAGTTTCTTCGTCATCCGGCGTGCGGCCGTAGACGTCGAGGAAAGCCTGGCGCACGCGGGCGGCGGCATCCGGCAAGGCGGCGAGCTTCGCGGCAGCGTTGTCGTTTGCGGGTTGCACGAGGGCGGCGAGCGCGGGCGCATCCGAGAGGAATTGCGCCTGCTGGAAAGTGGCGTTGTAGGCCTTGGGAAGAACGTCCGGAAGGGCCATGACCACGGCGTGGCGCAGCGTGTCATCCGTCGGCGGCAAACCGGCGGCCACGCGCCACGAGCGGGCGATCTGCTCGGCGGTGAGCGGGCGCTCCAGGCTGCCAGCAAACGCTTCCGGTGGCGTGGCATCCGAAGGCTGCAAGCCATACACCCGGCTCAGCACGATGCCCCGCACGACGCGGCGCGTGTCGTATTGATGCAAGGCGAAATCCTTCGCCAGCCAATCGAGCAATTCCGGATGGCTCGGCGCGTTGCGGCCGTTCATTTCATCCGCGGGATTCACGATGCCGCGGCCGAGCAGCGTGGCCCACATGCGATTCACGAAGGCGCGCGCGAGCAGGGGATTGTCGGTCGTCGCCGCATCGGCGAAAGCTTCGCGCCGCGAATACTTCGGCACGCGCACTTTGGCCTTCGCGTCCACGTATTTGTCGTCGCCGTCTGTTTCCTTCTGGTCGCCGGCGGGCCAGGTTTCCGCGAGCGTATGTCCGGTGAGCAACATTACCACCGCGGGCTGCGATTCCTTTTTCAGATTGGTGAAATTCGGATATCCGCCGACGGCCGACTCCGCGACCGCAGAGGTGCCCTCGATGTTCTTGCTGCGGTTGAACGCGGTGACGAGGCCCCAGTAATGCCCCTGCTTGATCTCGCGGGCCAACGGATGGTCATGGCACTGCGCGCAATCGATCTTCGTGCCATACACGATGGGCGCGATCGCCTCGGCAATGTGCTGGTAATCATTTTTCCGCTCGTAAAGGAACCATGGGGAGCCCTTGTTCTCCGGCTTGTCCGCGCGGCCGGTGATGATGGCGTGGACGGTTTCATTCCACGGGCGGTTGGTGCGAAACGCGGTCTCGAGGAAATCCCACCAGCCGGCGTTTTTGCGACGGGTTTCGCCGTTGTCTCGCTTGCCGCGGCCCATGAGGAAGACGTCCCACAGTTCGCGCATGTGCACGGCGTATTCGCTGGAGGCGAGCAGCTTCTCGACGAGCGCAGGGCGCTTCGAGTCGGCGGGGGCTTTGAGAAATTCATCCGCTTCAGCCTGGGTTGGGATGCGCCCGGCGAGATCGAGATAAACGCGGCGGCACCACGTGCGGTCATCCGCGGCCGGCGCCGGTTGCACATGGCGATCCTTCCAGCCCTCGTCGATAAGCGTGTCGATGGCTTGGGGGATCGATTCGAAATGACGTTCCGGGTGCGGTTTGGCCGGCGCCGTGGCCTCGGCGGTGAGTGCGGCGATCCATTCATGCACCACAGCGCGCTCGGTTTCCGAGAGCTGCTTCTTCGGCGGCATGTGCGGGTCGGCCTTGGCCTCGAGATTCTGCCAGAGAGCGCTTTCTTCGGGTTTGCCGGGGACGATCACCGGGCCATCCTCGCTGCCTTTCAACGCGGCCTGTGCGGTGTCGAGCTCCAGCCCGCTCTTCTGATCGAGGGGGCCATGGCACTTCACGCAGTTGACGTCAAAAATCGGCTGGACCTTGGTCGACCACAGCGTCGCAGCGTTATCCCGACCGTGCAAAAATTGGGCAGTGGCGAGGGTAAAGAGGAGTGAAAGGGTCGTTCTGGGAAGCATTGCCAGCGGATTTATAGCACCTGAACAACGCCTTTCCTGCGGAAACCTTAAACCAGAATTTCAGTCCTATAGGTCCTATTTGTCCCATCCCTCTCATAGGACGAATCGGACTGATAGAAAGCAGAGGTAGCGTGCGTCATTAAAAATACCGTAATTTCACTTATGTTTTTCCCACAGAACCTGCTTACTATCGGCACCATGTATCCCCTCCACACCCAGACCATGGAATTCCTCGAAAGCATGCTGCGGGCGAACCAGGCGCAGGCGGCTCAAGCCGTGGGTACGCCGGATTTTACGACCGTCCATGCGGAGTTCGACGGTCTGAGTAACCGGCTCTACCTAGAGATCGAGTACGGCGTACGACTGGAGCAGGGCGGGTGGAACTGAGATTCCGGTGAGCGCTGTTCATACCGGCGCTTGGGTAAACCCGTGAGTTGCGGGAAATAGTCATCGGGAGGCGATAATTTACTCTGACAGGTGGGTCTCGTTGTGGTGGTATTCGCCACAATGATGATTGATTGAATCGCGCCCGCCAGCGTGCAAACTGCGCGCGGCGATTCAACTGAAACAGGAGCGTCACTTGACCGTCCGCCGATTCCTCGGGACGGTACGTCATCTCTCATTCCTCAGCGACGAAGCCGCAGCCCAATCTAGATGAATTTAAAGATGTTCCGAAGTCAGGTTCGTGCGGCGGTGATGAAGTCCCCCGGACAGGGGGCGATTCCTTTGGTCATGGCCCTCTCCCTTGGCCTCGCCGGTTGCGGGAAGCCGCCTGCCGCCCAGCCGCCACCTCCGCCCATCGTCACGGTCAGCACTCCGTTGGACCGGGAAGTGACGGACTGGGACGAATATACCGGCCACCTTGTCTCGCCTGAAACGGCGAATATTAACGCACGCATCAGCGGTATCATCGAGGCCGCTCCTTTCAAGGAAGGCGCCTTGGTGAAGAAGGGCGATGTGCTCTTCATCATCGACGACCGGCCCTTCAAGGCGGACCTCGAAAACAAGCAGGCCAATGTCGTGAAGGACGAAGCGCAGGTCGCGCTGACCAAGGCGCAGCTGTCGCGGTCGGACGATCTGCTGAAAAAGAAAACGATCTCCCAGCAGGAATACGACAGCAGCAAGGCCGGCTTTGACCAGGCGAACGCCCAACTGACCGCGGACAAGGCGGCCGCCGATACTTCGAAGCTCAATCTCGACTGGACCCGCGTGACGGCGCCGATCTCCGGACGGGTGAGCCGCATGTATATCACCGTCGGCAACCTCGTGAACGGCGGCGCCGGCCAGGCCACCTTGCTCACGACCATTGTTTCCGTGGATCCGATGTATTGCTACGTTTCGGTGCCGGAACGCTCCTTCCTGAAATACGAGGCCTATGCGCGACGCACCAAAGGCGAGAATGTCCGGGATGCGAAGATTCCCTGCTTTATGCAGCTCGAAAACGAAAAGGGTTTTCCGCACGAAGGCACGATCGACTTCATCGACAACAGCGTGGACCCTGGCACGGGGACCATCCAGTTGCGTGGCGTGATCCCGAATCCGAAGGGCGAATTGACGCCTGGGCTTTTCGCGCAGATGCGGATCACCGGCAGCGGGCCGTACAAGACCTTGCTCGTGCCGGATCTGGCGGTAGGCGCGGAGCAGAACGAGCGCTATCTCATGGTGGTGGAAAAGGACGACACCGTGGCCGTGCGCAAGGTGCAGTTGGGCGAACTCTTCGGCAGCCTGCGCTCGATCACCGAAGGCTTGAAACCGGATGAACGCGTGATCGTCAACGGGCTGCAACTCGTGCGCCCTGGGGGTAAAGTGACGCCGAAGTCGGCGCCGATTTCCGCCGAGGCCATCGCGGCGCTGGATGCCAGCACCAGCGGTATCGATACCACGCACTCATCGCCGGACGCGCCCGCGAAATCCGAGCCATGAGTATCGCGCATTTCTTCATCGATCGTCCGGTCTTCGCCTCGGTGATCTCGATCGTGACGGTCATCGCCGGCACGCTCGCGATCCTGGGTCTTCCGGTGTCGCAGTATCCCGAAATCGCTCCGCCGACGGTGACGATCACCACGGTCTATCCGGGGGCGAATGCCCAGACGGTGTCCAGCACCGTCGCCACCCCGATCGAAGAACAGGTCAATGGCGTCGAGCACATGCTCTACATGTCGAGCCAGTGTACCAACGATGGCGCGATGAAGCTGACCGTGACCTTCCAGGTAGGCACGAATCTCGACGTCGCGCAGGTGCAGGTGCAGAACCGCGTGGCCATCGCCCAGCCGCAGCTCCCGGCGGAGGTGCAACAGCAGGGGATCACCATCAAAAAAGCGTCGCCGGACATCACCGTCGTCGTCGCGTTGTCTTCGCCGGACAACTCGCACGACACGGTCTTCATGAGCAATTACGCGACGTTGCAGATCAAGGACGAGATCGCACGTCTGCCCGGCGTGGGCGACATCACGATTTTCGGCGTGCGCGATTACGCCATGCGGCTGTGGCTCGACCCGGACAAACTCGCCTCCCGCAACATGACCGTTGGCGACATCGTGACCGCGGTGCGCGAGCAAAATGTGCAAGTGGCCGCGGGCATCATCGGCGGCCCGCCGCTGCCGCCCGGGACCACGCAATTCCAATACACGATGAACGTGCAGGGGCGGCTCACCGATCCCAGCCAGTTTTCCAACATGGTGGTGAATGTGGGGCAGGATGGCCGCATCACCCAGTTGCGCGACGTGGGCCGCGTCGAGCTGGCCGCGGCGGACTACAGCACGGCGATGACCTACGACGGCCGCCCCGCGGTGGCCATGGCGATTTTCCAACTGCCCGGTTCGAACTCCATCCAGACGGCGGATGCCATCTACAAAAAGATGGAGGAGCTGAAGAAGCGCTTCCCGGCGGGGGTGGAATACGAAATCCCCTACGACACCACCCGGTTCGTGCGGGACAGTATCAAGGACGTGATCATCACCCTCGTGGAGGGCATCGGTCTGGTAGCGCTGGTCGTACTCATCTTCCTGCAAACCTGGCGGACTTCGCTGGTGCCGCTGATCGCCATCCCCGTCTCGTTGGTCGGCACCTTTGCGGCAATGTTCGTGGCAGGGTTCTCGATGAACATCCTTTCGCTGTTCGGGCTGGTGCTGGCGATCGGTATCGTGGTCGATGACGCCATTGTCGTCGTCGAAAATATCGAGCGCTGGATCGAGCACGGACTCAGCCCGCGCGATGCGGCTTTCAAGGCGATGGATGAGGTGACGCCGGCGATTATCGCCATTGCGTTCGGCTTGTCGGCGGTCTTCATTCCCGTCGCCTTCGTCAGTGGCATCACCGGACAATTCTACCGGCAGTTTGCGCTGACCATCGCCTTCTCCACGCTGCTCTCCGCGTTCAACTCTCTCACGCTCAGCCCGGCGCTTGCGGCGCTGCTGCTCAAGCCGCGCGGGGTGCGGCAGGATTGGTTCACCCGAAGCATGAATTGGGTGCTCGGCTGGTTCTTCCGTCTTTTCAACAAGACCTTCGATGCCGGCAATCGGGTTTACATCACCGTCCTGCGCAAGGCCGTGCGCATGAGTGCCATTACCTTGATCGTCTATGGCGGGTTGGTCTTCCTGGCTTACAAAGGGCTGAAGACGGTGCCGACGGGATTCATCCCGCCGCAGGACCAGGGCTACTTGATCGTGAGCGTGCAGATGCCCGATGCGGCGTCGATCGAGCGCACCCAAAAGACGCTGACGGAGCTTTCCAATGTGGCGCTGAAGACGCCCGGTGTGCGCGGCGCTTTTACCGTGGCCGGCTTGAATGTCCTCTCGAGCTCGAACTCCTCCGCAGCGGGCGTGATGTTCACCCCGCTGCTGCCGTTCGACCAACGCGCGGGTCGGGCCGACATGACAGCCATGGCCATCGCCGCGCGGCTCAAGCAGCAGTTTGCCAATATTCCCGAAGCGCTCGTCCTCGTCTTCCCGCCGCCACCGGTCCGCGGTGTAGGCAGCGCGGGTGGGTTCAAGATGCAGATCGAGGATCGCTCCGGGCAGGGGACACCGCAGCAACTCCAGGCGGTGACGGCGAAGGTCATCGAAGAAGCATCGAAACGGCCGGAATTGAGCGCGCTCTTCTCCAGCTTCCGTGCCGGTGTGCCGCAGCTCTATGGCAATGTCGACCGGGTCAAAGCCAAACAGCAGAAGGTGGCCGTGACCGATGTCTTCCAGGCGCTGCAGGTCTTCCTCGGCGGGCTTTACGTGAACGACTTCAACTACCTCGGCCGCACCTGGCATGTCACCGCGCAGGCGGACGCGCCGTACCGTGCCAAGGCGTCCGATATTGCCCGTCTCCAGACGCGTAACGCAGATGGGAAGATGGTGCCGCTGAATGCGGTCATGGATCTCAAGGACATCACCGGGCCGGACCGCATCCAGCGTTACGACCTCTACATGTCCGCGGAGATCAATGGCACCACCGCGCCGGGCTACAGCAGCGGCCAGGGCATCGCGGCCATGCGGGAAGTGGTGAACAAAGTGCTGCCCAAGGAATATGCCTTCGAGTGGACCGATCTGGCCTTCCAGGAAGAGCTCGCGGGCAATACGGCGCTATTCATTTTCCCGCTTTGTATCCTCTTCGTCTGGCTCACTCACTCGGCGGAGTATGAGAGCTTCGCGCTCTCGACCGCGATCATCCTCATCGTGCCGATGTGTCTTTTGTGTGGCATCGCCGGCGTCTGGGCGCGGCATATGGATAACAACATCTTTACTCAGATCGGCTTTGTCGTGCTCGCGGGCATGAGCGTCAAGAACGCCGTGCTCATTGTGGAGTTCGCCAAGCAGCAGCAGGAGAATAACCCTGGTATGACCGCCGCCGAGGCGGCGATCGAAGCGGCGCGGCTGCGGTTGCGGCCCATTCTCATGACGAGCTTCACTTTCATTTTTGGTGTGATGCCGCTCATCTTTGCGACGGGTGCTGGCGCAGAGATGCGACAAGCGATGGGTACCGCGGTGTTTTTCGGAATGCTCGGGGTGACCTTTTTCGGCGTTTTCTTTACCCCGGTTTTTTACACGGTCATCCGCAAACTCACCGGCAAAAACGTCCTGCACCATCCGCCGCCAGAGAGCCACCACAGAGGAAACCGGGCAATCCCCCTTCAACGCCACCAGCGGTGCCGCCGGTGGGTCCTGCTGGCGACACGACTCTGATTCATGGCTAAGGGTAATAATATGTCTCGCTCTCACGGATTGTCTCTGGTAGCCAACACGCCCGCTGACTCGCAACTGGCAGGATTTGCTGCTGCAATAGCCGCCCTGTATCTGCGTATCCGCTTTCACCGTGACGACGACCTCGCTTTTTGAGCACACTTTCGATCACGCGGCCAACGGCATGGCAATCATCGCCGTGGACGGGAGGTTTCTGCGCGTGAACGCGTCGCTCTCGGCGTTGTTAGGTTACAGCCAGGAGGAAATGTTAGCTTTGGATTTCCAGCGGCTTAGCCACCCGGACGATTTGGGCGAAATGCTGGCTAATCTTGGCCAGTTGATCCGCGGCGAGGTGGGCAGTTTCCAACTGGAGAAGCGCTGCAAGCACAAGGACGGGCATTATCTTTCCGTTTTCCACGTGGTGACGTTAGCCCGGGAGATCGACCAGCGGCCGCGTTTCTTTGTCGACCAGGTGATCGATATTACGCCGCTGCGCCAGGCGGAGGAACGCGCTCGCGCGGACGCCAACACCAAACAGCGCCTCTACGAGGAACTGGCCCGCTCAAACGCAGAGGTGCATCAGCTTCAGAATCAGCTACTTACCGTCTGCGCCTGGACCAAGCGCATTCGCGCCGGAGGACAATGGCAAACCATCGAAGACTTTCTGACCACCCGGCTGCATTTCAAGGTTACGCACGGGATTAGCGATCAGGCCCGGCAGGAGTTTGTCTCACATTTGGAAAAGGGGACACAGCCGCCCAAGCCGGATCTCTAACCAGCTTGAATTTATACCTGGTTAGTTATTCGATATAGCGTTCCAGCACGGTCAGCAACTCATGCAGCTTGCGCCGGCTATCCTTCGGGTCCGATGCGCCGTCGATACATTGATGGGTGTGTTGATGGATGACCACTTGGGCAAAAGACTTCAACGCCTTGCGGGCGGAGACCACCTGCATGAGCACCTCGGGACAATCGCGATCTGCCTCGATCATGCGCTCGACCGCGGCGAGTTGGCCGCTGATCTTGCGCAACCGCAAGAGGAGCGCGCGCTTTTCCGCCGGGGAATGCTCGTGGTGATGAGAAGCCATGCGGCAGACTAACGCGATTCGTCGCGAAAGCCAGATTACTTCGGTAAAGTGAGACTTGCCCCCATCGAGGAGGGGGGATAGTCCATCCTATGACCACGTTCACCGAAGTGATCCAGCAGGGCACCACCCACGCCTGGCTGTTCATTCCTACGGCCATTGTCCTCGGCGCCTTGCACGGACTGGAGCCGGGGCATTCCAAGACCATGATGGCTGCCTTCATCATTGCCATCCGGGGAACGATCTTCCAGGCCGTTTTACTGGGCGTGTCCGCTGCCATTTCGCATTCGCTCATCATCTGGCTGCTCGCTGCGGGCGCGCTCCGCTACGGGGCGACTTGGAATGCCGAGACCGTCGAACCGTATTTTCATCTGCTGTCCGCGGTTCTCATCCTGGCAATGGCGGTATGGATGTTCTGGCGAACGCGGCGCAACGTCCGCGCGGCCCACGAGCATCACCATCACCACCATCACGGGCACGACGACGTCAAACGATTCGAGACGCCGTGGGGTGAGGTAAAACTGACGGTTTTCGAGGAGGATGTGCCACCGGTCTTTCGGTTGATCTTTCCGGAGAGCGTTCATCACGCCCTCAAGCCGGCGGATGTGGCGGTGGAAACCTTGCGCATTGGCGGTGCCCAGGAGACCTATTCTTTTGCGGTCCGCGAAGGCTATTTCGAATCGACCACCGAGATTCCGGAACCGCATGAGTTCGATCTCACGCTGACGGTGACCCACGAGGGCAAACCGCATCTCTATCTCGCGCAATTCCGGGAGCATGACCACGACCACGACCATGGCCACCATCATCATCACGGTCACGAGCACGGCGCGGAGTATGAAGACGAGCACGAGGCCGAGCATGCCGCGGAGATCCGGTCCTGGTTGAAGAATCGTGAAGTGACGACCGCGCAGATCATCGCCTTCGGTCTTACCGGAGGCTTAATGCCGTGCCCTGCGGCGTTCACCGTGCTCCTCGTGTGCTTGCAGGTGAAGCAATTCACCTTGGGCTTCGCGCTCGTCGGAGCTTTTAGCTTCGGGCTGGCCCTGACCATGGTGACGGTCGGCGCCATCGCTGCGTGGAGTGTCCATCATGCCGAGAAAAAATTCCGCGGCTTCGGGGAGATCATGCGCCAGGCGCCTTACATTTCGTGCGTCGTGCTCGTCGTGCTCGCCAGCTTTCTGGCGTGGCAGGGTTGGCACGGCCTGGCCGCGCTAAAGGCCCTGCACTAAGGAGCGCCGTTTTCCGCTGATTGCCGCCGCGTGGCAGCCCGGTGCGGGAAGACGAGGACCAGGATGATGATGAGGACGAGCAGGATTCCGGATGCCAGGGCACGATTAACTTCCAGTCCGCCTTCTTCATGCGGTTTATCGAGGAAGTCGCCCACCGCCGCGCCCAGCGGGCGGGTGAGGATGAATGCGGCCCAGAATAGAATCGTGTGGGAAATTTTCGTCCATGCATAGAGGGCGGCAATGACCGCCAGCATGGCGCCGAAGAGCAGCGCACTGCGGGCGAACCCCAGATTCAGCCCGTCGTCGCTCGCCGTCCAATCGCCGAGCGCGGTCCCGAGAGTTTGCGAGAACATGATCGTGAGCCAATAAAAGGCTTCTGTTTTCGCCGAGCTCACCGAGTCGATCGCCACGGAACCGAGGACGAACCGCCACGTGAACAAAGACAGCAACACCAACACGAGAAGGATGGAACTGCCCCCCGTGTAGCCGATCCCAAGGGAACGATCCGCGAAATCGGCCATGGTGGTGCCGAGCATCGTGGAGGCGATGATCGTAAACCAATAGAAGAAGGGGTGATACTTTTTGGCGATGATCTGCGCGACTACCGCGCCAATGAAGATGATGGCAAAAATGATCGTCCCGTAGGCGTAGCCCAACTTCAGCGGGGCCATCGTGACCGCGTCCCCTCCGGTCTCGCCGAGGGTCGTGGCGAGAATTTTGATGATCCAGAAGATGAACGTGACTTCTGGAACCTTGCTCGCGATCTCCTTGATGGTGTCTTTCGTAGTATTCTCCATAGCGGCCTCCCGGTTGATGGTTACTTCACAGCGCTAAAGGGGCGGACGTAGCTCGCATCGCCTTTGGCGTAAGCGACCCAGACGGTGTGCGTATTCGGGTCGACTGCGATGCTGTGGCAGCCTTCGCTGGAAGGTACTTCGCCGAGCGTCTTCAGCGTTCCGTTCCCGACTTCGATCACGCCGATCTTACCCGTGCCGCTGGCGCAATAGACACGATGCAATTCCGCATCATAGGCGATTTGATCGACGCGCGATGGGATGTCCGTCGAGGCGAGAACGTGGCCGTCCTTTTGACTCATCATCACCAGCTTCCCATTGCCGCCCGCGACGAGAAACGCGTCTTCCTTGGGGACCATGGTCATGCCGTGCGGTGCCTGAGCCGGGGCGGTTGGCCACGAGGCGACGACCTTGTTTTCGGCGACGTCGATGACGGCGATGACACTGCTCGTCTTGAGGGCCTGGAAGAGCCGCTGGAATTTGGGATCGAATCCGAGATCTTCCGGAGCGTCGCCCGGCAGGGTGACCGTGCCGGTCACCTTTTGCTTTTGCGGATCGACGACCCACAATTCCTTCGCGTCGTCGTGACAGACATAGTTCTGCCCGGTTTCGCCATTGAAGGCCGAAATATCCGCCGGGCCGCCCAATGGGATTTTGCCGACTTCTTCCAGTTTCCCAGCATCGAGCACCACCATTTGCGGCGGCTTGCTGACGCTCACGTAATAGCGATTCGCCTTTTCATCCACCGTCGATGATTGCGCGACACCCGTGGCGACGCTCTTGATGAGTTGATGCTTGTCGAGGTCGATGACGTCGAGCGAAGCGTTGCCCGGATGCGCCGCCAGCAGGCGGTGCCTGGCACTGTCCACCGTGAGGAAGTCGAATTTCCCGTGTGCGCCGGAAAGTGTCACGGGTTCACCGGGAACCAGCAAATCGGCAGCCTGGGCGGAGAGACCGCCGAGGCCGAGAAGCAGGAGGCAAAAACCGATCGAGGAGAGAGCGGCGGGTGACTTCATAGGGAGGGGTGGTTGTTTTGGTGGCGGGAAGGTGAGCGGGGAATTCTGAACGGATTCTGAATTCCAAAAACCCTGTTCGAGGGCGACGGTTGCGAACGAAAGCCGTATAGGAAGGGTATGCGCGCGATGATTTTCGAGAATCCGGGACAACCGCTCGTCTTGCGGGATGTGCCGGTACCCGAGCCGGGGGCCGGGCAGGTATTAATCCGTGTCGGTGCCTGCGCCGTCTGCCGCACCGACTTGCACGTGGTGGATAGTGAATTGCCGAACCCCAAGCTGCCGCTGATTCCCGGCCACGAGATCGTCGGGCGAATCGAGAAACTCGGCGACAACGTCCGGGAGTTTCTCGTCGGCGATCGCGTTGGGGTGCCTTGGTTGGGCTGGACATGCGGGCAGTGCGATTTTTGCCGCAGCGGGCAGGAAAATTTGTGCGATTCCGCACGCTTCACCGGCTACACGGTCGATGGCGGCTATGCGGAATACACCGTCGCCGATGCACGCTTCTGTTTTGCAGTGCCGGAGAGTTTTGGCGATGTGGAATGCGCGCCGCTGCTTTGCGCGGGTTTGATCGGCTACCGTTCCCTGCGCAAGGCGGGTAAGGCGACGCGGCTGGGTCTCTACGGTTTCGGAGCTGCCGCACACATTGTCGCGCAAGTCGCACGTTTCCAAAATCGCGACGTCTACGCCTTCACCCGGCATGGGGATGCGGAGGCGCAGGAATTTGCGCGTCGCATGGGCGCGGTCTGGGCCGGCGATTCCGATGCCGCGCCGCCGCAGCCGCTCGATGCCGCGATCATTTTCGCGCCGGCGGGTGCGCTCGTCCCGGCGGCTTTGCGCGCGGTGCGCAAGGGCGGAACGGTCGTGTGCGGCGGCATTCACATGAGTGACATCCCGTCGTTTCCCTATCGTGACCTTTGGGAAGAGCGGTCGATCTGTTCGGTCGCGAATCTCACCCGCGCAGATGGGCGCGAATTCCTCGAGATCGCTCCCCGGGTCCCGGTGAACACCATCACGCAGACTTTCCCACTCGAAGCCGCCAACGAAGCGCTCGCGCGGCTCCGCTCCGGCCAACTGACAGGCGCGGCCGTTCTTCAGCCATGAGCGCGACTCCCCCGTCCCAACCGGAAGAAAATGTACCTACCGCGAAAAGCGGTGAAAGCCAGACGCACCGCGACCTCAAGCGGCTGGCTTTGCTCTGGGCGCAGATGAATGGCTTTCGCATCGCAGCCGCGGAAGTGTCGTTGCCCAATCATCGCGTGCGGATGGACGTCGCCGCCTACAAGCCGCAGCGAGTGCGAGAGGCGCGGCGTGATACGCGCACGGATCGGGAACGGCTCGTGTGGAAAACGGCGGTCGGCGTGACGGCGATCTTCGAATGCAAAGCCTCGACGACGGATTTCGTTCGCGATGCGCGCTCGATGAAAGCCACCGCCGAACGCCTGCAAGCGCTACACGAAAAGAAAGGCCGCGCCGAGCAGGAGCTTTGTCTTCATTATCCCTCCATTCGCAATGGCGACTCGCTCTTCCAGGAATACGAGACGCTGAATTTCGAGCGGCCGGGTTACGAGCGCTACGAAAAGATCATCCGCGAAATCCGGCGGCTCAGCGATCGCCTGCACGGCAATACCAAGTTTGACCGGTTGACCAAATACGGCGCGGCGAATCTCTTCTATGTCGTCGCCGAACCAGACATCGTGTCGTCACACCTGCTGCCGTGTGGCTGGGGATTGCTGGAGCGCGTGGGCGGAGACCTGCTGCTCAAGGTGAAACCGCATTGGTACGAAGTTCCCGAGGACGATCGTCTTGCCTTTTTCCAGCGCATCGCCCTGGCCGCGACGCGGGCTGTGAATCGCGAGCACGGCGCGATTTTTGTCCCCGAGGGTTTCGCCGGGCGCGAAATGCCGACGCCGTAGCCGGCTTCAGTGAAGCCGGTTTCGGGTCACTGACCCTGGCTAACACAAAAGGTGCTTACAGCCCGCCGTTGACCACGTCTGCGCGCGTTGCGGTTTCGCCGTCGAAGTAGACCGTGGTCTTGGTGGTGGGTTGGTCTCCTGGGGCGTGCTCCTCACCTTCGGCCATCGAGTGCTGGCTGCGGGTATCCCGGTGGTTGAAGGCAGCATCGTTTCCCGAGTTAATCCCCGCCGAACTGAGCTTCTTCTTCACGTAGACCCACGCGTCGTGGCCGTCGACTTTGAGATACTGCACGGGTTCGACTCCCATCACCAGTTGGACCTGCTCGCGGGTCATTCCGGCCACCGCCGTGCCATCCGGGATTTTGCCGGTGTTCAGGATCTGCAGATGTGGCGCCGGGAGTTCCGGATGTTGTTTGGCGTAAGTCTGACCGGGCGATGCACAACCGGCGAGCGCGGCAGCGGCGATGAGGGCCAGGAGAGGGATCGTGTATTTCATGAAAAGGCGGGAGATGGAGATGCGGCTCGAGGAGCTTGCCGGAGGCGGCGAGGTCGCGAATATACTGAATCCCGGCACTTGTCCAAAGTTGCCATCGGGAACGTCCGTGAATGAAGCTGGACGGCGATATCCCGCTCGGCGATAACACGCGTTAACTTCCCGGTTATGAGGCAGTCCGGCAAACGCAGTTCTGCTACGGAGCCTGTTCAGACTCCGCGGATGGCTTTGTCTCTCCGGCGCTGGGCTATCTCGATGCGGGTTGGAACCGGCCTCGTTTTAATCCTGGCCACTTTGACAACGGAGCTGCGCGGTGACGAGGTCGCCGATTTGAAGGCGCAGGTCGAGCAGATGCAGCAGGCGATCAATGGCTTGAGGGCGAGGATTTCCGAATTGGAAAAAGACCGCCCTACTCCGCCGTTACCGAGGGCGACCGCAGTTGCTCCGACACCTGATCCCGTCCCGCCACCACCGGCGCTGGCCGGCAAACCAGTCTATGCTCCGCCGCCGACGCCACCGATGCGTGGCTACCTGGCCCTGCCGGAGACGCCGTTCGTCGTCCGATTCAATTTCAAACCACGTCTCGACATGACGGTGGATAGTGGGAATCCGGGAGACCGCTACCGCTTCGTCACCGCGAAACTGCCACTCGCGGGCACGCTGGAGCATGCGGGTGGCGGGCAAGTCTTTTTCAACTCCAACGGCTCCCAGATCGATTTCGACATCCGGGCGCCGAGTGAGCCCGGCAACTTCCGACTCTATTACCAGAACGACTTTTTCGGCTCCGATACGAGTGACATGAAGTACCGGCTGCGGGAAGCCTTTGGCGACTATTATAATCTCCGCGGCGGCTTCACTTACAGTCTCTTCGTCGATCGCAATAACTGGCCGGATACGCTCGACTACGAGGGTACCAACGCCGTCGAGTGGGTCCGCCGGGCGCTGATCCATTATCGGTTTGCGCTCAACGAACAGTGGAAGGTCACCTTCGGCATCGAGAAACCCGATATCCTGGTCGACGATAACTTCGACTCCTCCATCGTCACCGAAACCCGCATGCCCGATACGGGGATGAATCTGATCTGGGATGGTGGTGGCCGCGGGCACGTGCAACTGAGCTCGATCTTCCGAAGCATCGGCGCGAAGGGCGAGTCCGTGGGTGATCAGCGCGTGTTTGGCTGGGGCTTCGATGCGAGCGCCGCCCTCAATGTGAGCTCGCAGGATGTGTTGCGGGCGTGGGTGGTCTATGGCGAAGGGATTGGCGCATTCGGAAACGATTCGAGCTTTGAAAATACCGATGCCGCTTACGACGCAAACGGTCGACTGCATGCCTTGCGTTATGTGAGTGGGATGCTGGGCTACACTCATCGCTGGAACGACCAGTGGCGCTCCACCTTGAGCTACGGTTACGTAAATATCTCCAACACCGATGGCCAGGCTGGCGATGCCTATCACGTCACCCACTACGGCAGCGCGAATCTCATCTATAAGTTGAACAAGCAATTTAGCATCGGCGTGGAAGGTCTCTATGGCCGGCGCGAAGTCCACGATGGCCGATTCGGCGATGACTTCCGCTTGCAGTTGAGCCTGCTCTACCGGTTGTTCGATTAAGTCATTGCATTAAACGCGTTCAATTCGCGTTGGCCCACTTTTGATATTGCGCGTAAGTGCCGCCGTTCCCCCAGACGCGCTCGTCTTTGTATCCGTCGAGTTGTTGGAACAGCGATTTGGCGGTGACGCGGTCGCCGGCGAGGCAGGCCAGTTTGCAGTATTGATTCAGGATTTGTAGCGACTCCGGATATTTCTGCCGCATGGCTTCCATGCCTTCGCGGGTGTGCGCCCATGAAGCCTGTGTTTCCTTGAAGATATTGTCGTAATAGCCGTGCTGATTTGCGACCACCCGCGCATAGCCTTCCGCGCCGAGTCCATTGGGCCGGTGCATCTCGGCTTCGGCGGCTTTTTCCCAGTCGCCTGGCTGTCCATGCCAGCGGGGCATCAGATAAGTGGCGAGCGAGTTATCGTAGCCGTGGAATTTGGGGAAGAGACTCTTCGCTTCGTTGTAGACCTTGCCATATTGGGCGCGGTCCCAACCCTGGCCCAGCGCGATGTGCAGTTGCACGTGCCACCACATGGGACACTGCGGCTTCAATGGTTTCGCCTCGTCGAGCACATGTTGGGCGGCGGCGAGGCGCTCCCCCATCATCCGCCAGCCCTTTTCGCTGACCTTGTCGCTGTATTCATATCCCCGGGCGTGCCACGCGTAATCCACGAGGAAATTCGCATACGCCACCCGCGCGGTAATGGAATCCGGATAAGTCGCGATCCAGGCTTTGTGAATGCGCTCGTGTAACTGCCACATGCTTTCCGGTTCGGAGTCATCGCATTCGAGCGAGTCGTAGAAGTTATAGATCTTCCATGAGCCATTGCCGAAAACCGGATCGCCTTTGCGGATTTCCTCCATGCTGGCCTCGAGTGCCTTGAAGTTACTGCGGTTGTAATTGCCCCGCGTCTGGAAGAGAAAGGCATCGATCTCCCCGCGCACCTTGTCGCGGCCGGCATATTGAACCCGTGGCGGTTCTTGCTGTCGATCGCATCCGGGCAGGAGCAGGGAGGCGAAGAGGAGCGTTGTAACCAGCAGGATCGGGCGCAGCGAGAAGTTCATCGGAAAACGGGCCTTGGACGTCGTTATTGGCTACCGAAGCCGTGCGGGTCTTGCGAGTCTATTTGCCGGAATTGCCACGCGGTCGATGGCAGGGAAGGCGCAGTGGCGATTGACGCCGACCGGCGCGTTTCCGTAGCTTCGCGGCTATGTCGATCACTTCCCTCCGGGCCGGCATCATTGGTACCGGCTTCATCGCTCCCGTTCACATTGAAGCATTGCGCCGTCTCGGCGTGCAGGTCACCGCCGTGTGCGGTTCCACAGCCAACGCCCAGGCCACGGCGGATAAATGGGGTATCCCGGAAATCTACGGCAACTACGATTACCGTGCGATGTACGCCTCACCCAATGTGGACGTCGTCCACATCACCTCGCCGAACAAACTGCACGTCGAGCAAGCGCTCGCCGCGCTCGCCGCGGGCAAACATGTGGTTTGCGAAAAGCCGCTCGGCATGAATGCGAAGGAGACGGCGCGCGTGGTCAAGGCCGCGGCGAAAGCGAAGACCGTGCTGGCGGTGAATTACAACTGCCGCTTCTTCCCAGCCATTTTGCAAATGCGCGCCGCCGTGCAGCGCGGAGACCTCGGCAGGATCATCCACGTGCAGGGGCATTTCTTCCAGGACTGGCTTTTGAAGGACACCGATTACAACTGGCGCGTGCTGGCCAGCGAGGGCGGAAAGTTGCGCGCGGTGGGCGACATCGGCACGCACTGGATCGATGCGGTTTCTTTCATCCTCGGCGCGCAGGTGGAATCCGTCTTCGCCAAGCTCGAGACCTTTCACAAGCGGCGTAAACGTCCGCGCGGCGAGGTGAAGACTTTTGCCAAGGTCGACCCGAAGACGATGGTGAGCTATCCCGTGGACACCGAGGATTTTGCCAGCGTGCTCCTGCGCTACGACAACGGCGTGCACGCCAACGCGGCCATCTCGCAAGTCGCCGCCGGGTGGAAATGTTCCCTCGCCCTGGGCATCTACGGCAGCGAAGCCAGCATGCGCTGGGACTTGCAGCAGCCGAATGAAATTTATGTAGGTCGCCGCGATGAACCGAACCAGATCCTCCAGCGCGGCACGCCCGGCTTCCTGGAAGATGTCGCGCATTTCACCGACTACCCCGGCGGCCATCCCGAAGGCTTTCCCGACAGCCACAAGATGCACTACCGCGCGATCTACGAGCACATCGCCAGCGGCCGCAAAACGCCGTTGCTCTTCGCCACCGCGCCGGATGGCCACCACGAGGTGAAGATCTGCGAAGCAGTGCTAAAGAGCGCCGCGGTAGGCAAGTGGGTGACAGTTTCCTAAGTCGCGTCCACGAATTCGAAGAAGCATGTGAAGAACGCTTGCGGCGCACAAATTTCTCGGCATCGCCTGCAAAGAAAAAGCTAACTTTGCCCCGAGCCATGGCCGGCCGAAAACCGGCTCTCAACTATCAACCATCAACTCTCAACTTTCCCCCCTCAGTACGGCTTCTCCCAAATGATGTGGACCTCGAAATGGCTCGCGCCGGCGCCCTTGTCCTGCAGGTGAACAGTTAACTTCTGCCCGTTGGCTTCGGTCGGAGGTTCGAGCAGCTTCGCGTCGCTGCGCGCCTTCATATTCACCCTGAGGACGGTCACCTTGGCTCCAGCAAAAGGTGCGAGCGGCGGGTTGAAGGCGGTAAAGTCATCCGAGGTGTTACCATTCCATTTAGGCGCCCAATTGACGCCGTTGATCGAGATATCCGTCGGCTTCTGCCAGTCGATGTGCTGGATGTGCAGCTTGCCATTCTCGATGATTAAATTGTCGCCAGCGTCGATCTCGCCCTTGAAAACGATCCGGTGCGTCAGTTTTTGGAAAGATCCGCTGTCGCTCAACGGTTTTGTCGCCGGAGTCGAGGCGGGGGCGGTGTGAGCCGCCGCGCCCGAATTACCATTGGCGATGATTTTCGAAGCAGTTTGTGCGTCGGCCAAACCGATGGTCACTTGCATCCCCGCTTTCAATTGAGCCGCCGTGGCCTTCTGGCCGTTGATCGTGATGTCGGTGAACGACTTGATGCGGTAGGTTTTCAAGGCGCCACCTTGCTGGATGGTGACCATGCCAGTGGCTGGATCGATGGAAACGAGTTCGTCGTCCGCGCAGGCGAAGGCGGTGAGGAGGAGGAAGAGAAGGAACGCTTTGGCTTTCATGGGGTGGTGGGAAGGAGCCTCGAATCCAACGAGCACATGCCTGCGATGAAGCGGGCGCTTGTTTTGATGGTGGAGGCGCTGGTCTGGCTTTATCCGGGACCCACGTCCGGCAGACGGCACACTCAAATTGGTTCGATGAATATGAATTCAGTCGAACGTCGGTTCCCCAGATGAGTTGAGGTTTATTCGAATCTCTTCGCGGCGACAAGCCGGGAATCGCCCGGCCGTTCCAGGCGCTAATTTTTTCTGACCCGCCCGGGCGCGCCCGGAGTTGCGAAAAGAAGAAAAAACCTTTGGACGCGTCGCCGGAAACGCACGACGTTTCGTCCATAGGCAACCGTTATGAATACGAAACATGCCTTGAGGATCCTGGTCGCAGTCGCCGGGTTTTCGTTCCTCGGTGGGAGCGCGTGGGCGGATATTCAGGATCCGCCGGGAAATGATTATGGCCCGACGCGCAAGCTCGGTCGCGGTTTGGCGAATATCATGTTTGGTTCGAGTGAGATTATCGTCCAGCCGTCGCGGACTAATTTTTACGAAGGCAATTCCGCCGCCTTTTCCTATGGCGCGGTGAAAGGCTTTGGCCGGTTCTTCGTGCGCTTGGGAACGGGGTTGTATGAAGTGTTCACTTTCCCATTTGCGACGCACCACGGGACTTACAAGCCGCCGTATCGCAGCGAACTGCCGTGGATTCATGGCGGCTATGAGGAATTCCCGCCGGAGCTGGGCTTCGAGAGCCACTATCGCTATTCCCGCGAATACGAGAGCGGTTGGTGAGCAGGCGGGATACGGATCGGCTGTCCCTCGCTGGCCGAACGGGTCGGGACTTCTCGCATTTATTTTAACGCAGAGGACGCCGAGAACGCAGAGGAAAGAACGGAGGAGGCACTGGTTCAGTCGCTCAAAAGGCTCAGGGCGCGACCGTTACGTCAAAGCGTGCGGTATGCACCTGGCCGGCGGTCTTGAATTGCACCCACAGATGATAGTCACCGGCGGAGGGGAACTCGTAAGGCAGCTCGAATGCGGAGGACGCCGTAGCGCCGCCATGATGCATCCTGGAATGATCCATCATCCCTGACGATGTGGCTCCGCCGCTGGCTTCCCCGGCCACTTTCGACTCGAAGAAAGACTGGGCGGCCATGGAAAAATTCCCGGCCGGATGCAGGTGCGCGAAGACGCCGCCGTCGGCGCGCATTACGGCTGCGTGGCTGATCATGCCCATGTACGGCTCGAGCGTCGCCGGTTGGCCGGCAGCGTCGCGCACTTCGAATTGCAGCCCGGCATCGTGACGGGCGCGCAGGGTTGGATGCGGCTTCCAGAGCAACTGCAGGCCATCCTCAAAGTGATAGGCGGAGACGGCATCCGCTGCGTTGGCGACGGATGGCGTCGTGCACGTGGCCCAGGAATCGTCTGGATCTACCCGGAGGTTATCGGTGGGAGTGGAGCCGGAAGGGACCGGTGGAAGATGAATCGAAGCGGTGGTCGTGGAACTGAGTCCCGTGTCGCTCAAGGTGAGGTCGACGAAAATCCGGTAATCACCCTCGGGCAGCGGCGGTAGAGCGACTTCGAAAACCTTGCCGCCCTGCCTGATGGGATGCAAATGCGCGACGCTGCTATTCCCATCTTTCCCGATCAGGAATAGGTGCAGGAGTTTGCCGTGATCGGTGAGCAGGGGAATGGTGTAGTGCGGACCGAAGGTCGTCTCGCCCACGGTGAGGTGCAGGATGCGCTGGCCGCCTGCCGTGTGCACTTCTGCAGCGAGATCGGGCCACGCCCCTTCGCGCAGATGCTTGCGAAAAGAAGCTTCTTCGACATTCCACCAATAGCGTCCCCCAGCCAGCGAGCCGAGGCAGAGGAAAGCGGTGAAGGTGGCGGCGATCAGTCCCTTGCGGCGATGCGAGGAATCCAGCGCGGTATCCGGTGGCAATGTGCTCTCGCCCGCTGCCGCCCTCACGATCGCCAACCCGCCGATGACCAGCAGGCCGGCCAGTCCGATGAGCGCCACGGCGAGGTAGCGTGGCAGGGGAAGTTGGTGGGTGGCCACCGAGTTGACGGGGATCTGCACCACGCCGTCACCGGCGTCGCCATGGATTTTCACCTCCACGCTGTAACCGCCCGAACGCATGAGCCACAGGTCTCCGCGATACAGCCCCGCCTCTTCCGGCGCCGGCAGTGCGGGTTCGGGCGGCGGACTGTTCTTGAGCGAAGTCTTGGAAAAGAGAGGAAGGATCGAGACCTGCAACGGACGATTGCTCACCGGGCGCACATCGATCTCCGCCCGGCCGGGCACGACCGGCGGCACGCGGATGGTCACCTTGGCGGGGTAGGGGCCAATCTTCCCGTCGAAGAAAACGTCGGGGCTGCCGATGTGCGCTCGCGCATTCACCGCGAGCAGGCAGAGGACGATGAAGGCGAAAAAGAAACGGGAACGGCTCATCGATGCACCCTTTTCATCCAGCCACCCCAAACCACGCCGAGCCACGAGCTGACGCTGGCGATGAGCCAGGTGAGGCCGACCGCGCGCGGCGTGAGCGGGTCGTAGCCATCCATGTCCTTGGCCAGACGAAAGAACTTGTGGGTCCAGAGATGATCGATGCGCGTTTGGTAGCCCCAGTAGCGGTCGCCGGCGAAGAACCAGTTATCGGCGTGGGGCGTAAGGAGGAATTCGGCAAAGAGCCATTGCACGGGAATGAACGTCGCGATGAAGACCGTCCCGAGGAGGCAGCCCAGCAGCACCCGCTTCCAGGGACTATCGCTCAGCGGTGTCTTCTGCAGGAGGAGATCGATCCCTACCGCGGGAACCATGATCAGCACCGGGAAAGCCGGCGGCACCATGTGCGTCACGGGATTGAAAATGGGCGCCAGCTTGGGCTGGGCGTGAAAAAGCGGCAGGATCCACGTGGCGAGACACTGGATCCCTACGGAAATAGTCGCCACGCGCGTGGTCGGCCAGGAGATGCGTCCGGCCACGCCGAGAGTCACAAGCCGAAGGACAAACACCGCCGCGCACACTTCGTAAAAGGTTGCGGCATGCTGCAGATTCGGAAACGTCAGCTCCATGCTGAACACACTGCCGAGCGTGACGAACACCGCGCCGATGTAGGTAAAGAGCCAGTTGCCCGTGCGGTCATTCGCCCGGTTTTGATGCGCCAGGCCAACGAGCAAGGCGCCCACGCTGATCGCGATCATGCCGATCCCGAGCACGGTGTGCGGTGGGCTGATGATCCGAACGTCGAGCCCATAGGCATTGTGCCACCAGTCGTCGAAGGGCGCCGAGGTGAGCATGGCGACCGCCCCCCACATCGTCACCCAGGCGCCGAGCGGCGCCCGCACCCCGAAAATGCTCACTGATTCATTGCGCGCATTCGGGCCCGGAAAAAAAGTGTAGCGGAGCGCCAGCCAGCCCCCGGTGAAGCCTCCCAGCAGGCCACCGAGGTAAACGGCCATGTGGGCCGGTGTCCAGAAAGTGTCGCGTCCGATGCTGATGTGCCACGAGATGTCCCAAATGATGCCGATAAGGATGCTGGTCGCCGCCACGGCGAAAAGCACGCTCGGCCAGAAACCGGCATGCGTAATTTCCCTCCGGGCCTGCGCCGAGGGCGGAACGGGTTCGAGGGCATCGGTGGCGATGCCAGGGGCAGCTGCGACAGGCGAGGTCTGCATGGGGAAAAGTAACCGTAGTAGTTAGTCGGGAGCGGCTTGTCGCGCAACCTGAATGGATTGAGATTGAGACCATCTGGTTTCCGACTATCACCATGCGAAACGTTCCCGCCCCGCATGTCCCGTCATCACCATCGCCGACACGAACCAGAGGTCGTCCGGACCGCCCGATGGATACTGGCGGGCATTTTTCTGCTGCTGTGCGCCGCCGATGCCGTTTGCTACTATTACAGTTCCAATCCGCTGGTTTCCGACCCCGTCATTCGCGGCCACGTCATCGTGAGCCTGCTTTGGACGACGGTGTTTCTGATCCCGCTCTGGATGCGCCGGGTGTGGGCGCGCTACGTGTTGATTCTCTTCCTTGGTTACATTGCCTTGAGTACCTGTGTGCTCGCTTCGATGATGATTTTCTCGCCGGATATTTTGGTGGGGCCTCTGATGGCGTTCGGAAGTGGCTTTGTCGCCTATTTCTCGGGAGTCATGATCCTCATTTTTTCCCACGATATCGGCCGTTTGGCGAACCGGACGTAGTCGCCCATCCGGATGGTGCGGTAAAAAAATTTCACGCGCTGTCGAAATGCATGGTGGTTGCCCGTCATCGGTGGTGAAGCCGGGAGGAATCTCCCGGCGACCCAAAACGAAAATCCATTCACTATGAAATACGCACTACTCGTTCATCAACCGCAGGAAGCCTTTGATAAACCCCGGGACCCCGCGCTCGCCGCGGCGGGCAAGGCTTACGGCGAAGCGTTGCACGCCGCCGGCGTGCTGGTCACCGGCGCCGGTCTGCAACCGCCGCACACCACGACCCTCGTGACCGTCCGCGATGGCAAGCGCCAGGTGCACGATGGCCCTTACGCCGAGACGAAAGAATTCCTCGGCGGCCTGGTGATCATCGATGTGCCGCACCTGGATGCAGCCCTGGACTGGGCCGCGCGCAACCCGGCGGCGAGCAGCGCCACCATCGAGGTGCGTCCCCTCATCGGATACGCCGGCGCCTAAAAAGCTTCGATGAATGACTCGGCAACCCAGGCGGCCATTGAATCTGTTGCGCGCAATTCCTATGGGCGGCTCATCGCCTATCTGGCGGCGCGCGCGGGGAATGTGGCCGATGTCGAGGACGCGCTCGGCGATGCCTTCGCCGAGGCTCTGAAACGCTGGCCGACCGATGGCATTCCCGAAAAGCCGGAAGCGTGGCTGCTGCGCGTGGCGCGCAACCGGATGATCGACGCCGCGCGGCATCACCAGGTGCACGAGAAATCCGAGGAGTATCTCCAGCAAATCACCGAGGAGGCGCAAACCGTGGCCACCACGCACGATCAATTCCCTGACGAACGGCTGAAGCTGCTCTTCGTCTGCGCCCATCCGGCCATCGATCCCGCGGCGCGCACGCCGCTCATGTTGCAGACCGTACTGCACGTGGACGCCGCGCGCATCGCCTCGGCATTTCTGGTTTCACCGGCGGCGATGAGCCAGCGACTCGTCCGCGCCAAGAGCAAGATCCGCGATGCCCGCATCCCCTTTCGCGTGCCCGATCCGCCGGAATGGGATGAGCGCGTCTCGTTCGTCCTCGATGCGATCTACTCGGCCTACACCACCGGTTGGGACAGTCTCGCGGAAACCAGCTCCACGCACCATGCGCTGGCCGGGGATGCCATCGCCATCGGTCGCACGCTGGTGCAATTGATGTCCGGCGAGCCGGAAGCCCACGGCTTGCTCGCCCTCATGCTGCACTGCGAAGCCCGCCGCGATGCACGCTACGCGAGCACCGGCGAATACATCCCGCTCGACCAACAGGACACCGAACTCTGGTCGCGTCCGATGATCGACGAAGCCGAGTCCTTGCTTCGCAAAGCCGCCGGGTTCCGGCGCATGGGCCGCTACCAATTGGAAGCCGCCATCCAATCCATCCACGCTCACCGCGCCGTCACGGGCGACATCGATTGGCCGGAAATTCTCCTGCTCTACGAAGGCCTCGTGCGCCTCGCGCCAGGCATCGGCTCCCTCGTCGGCCGAGCTGTCGCTCTCGCCCAAACCGGTCAACCCGCCGCCGCCGTCGCTGCGCTCGACGAAATCCCTGAAGGCCGCATCGCCGACTACCAACCCTACTGGGCTTCACGCGGACACGTGCTGCGAATGCTCGGCCAAGCGAAGGAAGCAGAGAAAGCCTTCACCCGCGCCGCGAGTCTGACGGATGACCCAGCTTTGCGCGCTTATCTTTTCGGGCAACTGAACTGTTAGGTCAGATGGTTCGAATTATGCCGGATTGTTATTACTCATATCAGAAAACGGCATTTCTCTTAAAAGTAACGGGTCGTTAAAAGGTGCGCGCCAATGAGAACCAGACGGAACGCTGCCGTCGGCCCTCTCCCCTGGCCAACCGATGAACCGACCGTCCTTTCTTTTCCCATTGATTCTAAGCCTGATCTTCCTTGCGCCACGCGCCAGGGCAGGTCAGAGCGGACTCTCCTCCACCAGCGACAAGGCGGTCGTGGAAAGCTCCGCGGACGCCAATCCCTTAAGCTTCGCGGGCGGCGCGGTTGTTTTCGATGCCCAGGAGCGGTTGCGTTGGGAAAATCGCAGCAATAACTTTGACTTCAATAGCGCCGTCCGCTCGCCGACCGATGGCAACTGGCTGGAAGAGCGCTTCCGGTTGGGCGTCGCCATCAAGCCAGTCCCATGGTTGTTGCTCTACGCTCAAGGCCAGGGAGCGCTGGAACTCAATGGACGGCGGCCCACCATTCCCGGCGCCAGCTCCGCCGAAGGGAACGATTACTTCAATCTGCGGCAGGGTTATATCCAGTTCGCCAACTACAACGAGTGTCCGTTCGGACTAAAGATCGGCCGGCAGGTCCTGAATTACGGAGATCTGCGCCTCGTGGGTGAACAGGATTGGCTCAACTATTCCCGCGCGTTCGACGCGGTGAAACTCAGCTACCATGGGCAGGGTTTTTGGATCGATGCCTTCACCTCCACGCCGGCGGTCATCTATCGCGGACAGTTTGACCAATCGGATCTTTTCAACGGCACCGAGACGGATCGAGGGTTGGTTTTCAGCGGGCTCTATCAGTAGCGGTAACCCGTTGGTCCTGCAGTCCAGCTACGACCCGAGCGTGGAGTTCATGGAACTGGCGGTGACCGTTCAGGGCGGCGCCCGCGATTGGCTGGTCCACGGCCCTGACCTGAACGGGGCTTACGGCGGTCTGCAAGGCACCGGCGGCCTCGAAGCCGTCTACAACGGCACGACCGGCGCGACCACTGGCATCCTCTCGGACCTCTACGGTCACACCGTAGCCACGGTCTTTGGACTCACCAACACCTTGTCCTGGAATCCGGCCCGTGCCGGCGGATACGGCGTGCTGCCGGAAAGCGGTCCCGCCCAGCCACTGGACGGCGTTCAGGATCTGGCCGTCTTCCTGGCCTGGCGCGGGCACTACGTGGATGCCACAGGCTACTATTATCTCGGCGCACGCTACTACGATCCAAGTTCGGGTACGTTCCTGAGCAGCGATCCGCTCGGCCTCGACTCAGACAGGACGCTCTATGCTTTCTGCAACGGTGATCCGATTAATGGATTCGACCCTACGGGACGAGTCAGCAGCCAGGTTTGGGATACGACAAGGACAGAAGTGTCGGTAGACTGGAATACGGCCACTTCACTCGATTTTTGGGACCGAATCGATCCGACAAATCCGAATGCAGATCCCTTTGTCAGGAGTGTCACGTTGGCAAATACCGCTTCCTCTTGGGGAAATATCAGTGTGGACTATCAGGGAAATACTGGCGGTTTGCTTAATGATGCCGGGCAAGGTGCGGGCGATAGTTACAACCAAATTAGCAATGAATCCACCCAACGGATGTTTTATTACCACGACCAACTCGGTCGTAGTTGGACAAGTTCCTTTATAGCCGCCAGTTTCAGCGACCCGGTACTCTCGGCTACTGGTATCAATGGCATCATGGAGGGGGGCTTTGGAAATACCTCAACCGGTCAAGTACTTAGCACGGAGGTTCGGGTCCAACGGACATTTTCGGGAATTTCGCAAGCTGCGGTTACAACGATAGGCTTCGCGGAATCTTATACCGCAGAGACGACCGCGGCAGAAACAACCGCCGCAGATACAACAGCTCAGGACATAGAGCGCGTGTGTGCAGGTAACTGCTTCGCCGCCGGAACAAAAGTTGTCGAAGCCGATGGTGGGCATGCCATCGAGTCGGTAGAGGAAGGCCAGCGTGTTTTGACGAGTTCCGAGGAGAGTCAAAACAGTTCTACAGAGGTGGATCCGGCGACTTGGAAGCGGGTTCGTATGCATATGCGAAACCCGTATGGAGGGGATAGGATGGATATTGTATTTCTCCGCCCAGATGCCTGGCTGATAGAACGCAACTGCGTGCCGGGAAACGGGGTTTGGCTCACGCTTCAAGAAATATCGGTGGATGGTTGGGCAACAGTCGATGCGGTCGAAGCCTGCCCGCCGGTTGCATCCGGCCCTGGAAGGGTTGTAACAGGAACGATCACGCACCTGAACAGCTACGTCATGCGGCTTGAGTTGGAGAGCGGCGAAGTCCTCAATCCAACCAATACACATCGGTTATTCTCCGCCACGCGTCAGGACTGGGTACCAGCGCGGGCCCTCGTACCAGGCGAGGTCCTTCAAACCGAGCATGGTGTCGCTAAGGTAGCTTCGATCGAACAACTATCGGGCACCCAGCGAGTATACAATCTGGAGGTGGAGACCGATCATCGGTACTTTGTCGGAAATGCGGAGGTGTTGAGCCATAATGCCTCAGGGTGCCCTCCGGATTTCTACTTAAACCTAGAAAATGGAAAAGGGATGTATGCAACCGTTGACAAATCAGGAGTTGTCGATTTCGTTGTTGAGGCTGGACCGGCCTCACCCGTGAGGGGGGGCAAATGTTCAAGCAGATGATGGAACATTTTGGAGACAATGTGAAAGCAATAGCGGGCAACTGGAGTTACGGTGATAACTTGGCAGCGATGAACAAGCTTACTGGCCAGGGGATGTCGCTTGAGGAAGCGGCTTCACAAACTTGGACCGGCGGGCAAGCCGCGAAATTTGGTTTTTCAAATCCAACAGTCGAAACTGCGATTGGCGCAGCTGGGAATTATACTAAGATCCGTGTTGTCTTTAAAAAACTATGAGCGAGATCGAGCACCCAGAACTTCTGGACGAATTGCGCCAAAAAATTCGTAATGGAGAAAGCGCGGTTGATGCCATGCACTTCTTGATAGATAGGCTGCGGCTTGGGCCGGATTCGCGATTAATCGTCATTATGTATTTCCGAGCGGCATTCGATCTGAAACTCCCGGATGCTTCTACATTAGGCGCGTGGCAATTCTTCACTGGGGCAAACTGGCCAGACGAAGTCGTAAATGCCGAGATCGCGCCCATGTTGGCTCGTTACTTTGAACAAGGCGCATAGGCCAACGCTTATCAAGGGATGCGTGGACTGGCGGCTTGCTTTGACTCACGTGGATGCTGACGCGGTTCAATTAACTGACGTAAAAAGCCGCTGGCACAAAAAATGATGAAATTCTTTCCCGTGTCCTTTCGGTTTCAGTGGAACCGTTTCCAGTATCCCATGAACGAAAAAGCAATGGTTGTGACGCCTGTCGCGAAGGCGAGGAAGGGTTTGGTCGCGAAAATCGCGGCCGGTGTTGCCATACTCATTCTTGTAGCAGCCGTAGCGGTTGGCTATTCGCCGGTGCGCAAACTGCGCGCCTCGGAGAATACGCTGAACTCCCGCTGGACGGAGGTCGAGGCCTTGTGCGAGCGGCGGGCGGAGATCGGTCGCAATCTGGTGCCCCTGCTTTCCTCCGCGGAGAAGCTCGACAAGCAATGGGCGGCGGATCTGTCGCGAACCCAAGCCAACGCGGAATTATGCCGCATCGAAGCGAAACGGGCGCCAGTCGATGCCGGGCAATTCGGCGCATTTCAACAATCCCAAAGAGATCTCAACACCGCCATTTCGCGTGCGTTGGCGGCTGTCGCGCGCGACCCGCAATTGAAACAGGACCCAAAGCTCAGAAAGATGACCGCGGAATACTTGACGGTCGGCAAGGATCTGGTGGTGCGCGAGAATAATTTCGTTCACGCGGGCCTCCTTTATAATCATGCGTTGCGTCAGCGACCGGCGAACATTTATGGACCCCTTCTTGGCTTTCGGCCCCGTCTTTACCTCGAGAGAACCAACGGCGAGCCAGCGCAGGCGGCTGTTTTCTAGGCTGAATCGACATTCAGCTTCGCGTTTGGAAGCGGCCTCTGCAGCGGTGATCTTTGATCGTCGATTCCAAAATCGCGAGCGAGATGGATCGGTGCTTCCGTTCTTCAGGCCTTGGGCGGGGCTTCCCAGAAGACGGGTTGACGAGTGCTGATGTGTAATCTTCTCTTCACGGCCCACCATCTTCCATCTTCCAGTTCGGGACACGGCCAGAGCACAACCCAAACTCCATGGGAGAAGGTGGGCGGAGGTCTTTTTTCTTTTTTGCCCTGCCTGCCCCCGGACGGATTTACTCTGGAAAAAGGCACCCGGTAGGCTGCGGACGTCACCCCTCGATTTGACAATCTTCCGTCAAGGGTGCGATGCTTGAAACCCAACACCGCTATTAGCACCCAAATGCTTCTGCTTCGGTTCACGGATACGATGGTTTCTCGATAGCGACGGCACCGCCGCCTCTCGCGGCTTGCACGAATCTCTCTGCAAACAACCCAACCATACCCACACACCCTATGTTGATCGACACTGCCCACGTTGACCCTCCGACCCAATCCACCTCCGACGAGCCTCCGAGTCGGGTCTTTCCCGACCATCGTGCTCTCCGCCGCGACGAGTTCTGGCGCGGCATCCCCGCTTACGCAAAGGTCAGCGAGGAAGAATTCCGGACTCACACCTTCCAAAACCGACACACCGTCACCAACCCGCGCCAGCTCAAGGAAACGCTCGGCGCGCTCGCTCCCGAGGGCTTTTACGAGGATCTCCAGGCCGCTCTCGATCATGCGCCCATGGCCCTGCGCATCTCACCCTATCTTCTCGGCCTCATCGATTGGCGCGATCCGCTCCACGATCCCATCCGCACGCAATTCCTGCCCCTGCGCTCGCAACAGCAGCCGGACCATCCGCTGCTCCAGCTCGATTCACTGCATGAGCAGGAGGATTCCCCGGTGCCCGGCCTCACCCATCGCTATCCCGACAAGGCGCTCTTTCTGCCGCAGCTCAGTTGCCCGGTTTACTGTCGCTTCTGCACGCGCAGTTATGCCGTGGGCAATGATACGCCCGAGGTGGAAAAGCTCGCGCTTACCACGAGCCTCGCCCGCTGGGAACAGGCCTTTGCCTACATCGCCAGCCAGCCCGACCTCGAGGACATCGTCATCTCGGGCGGCGACAGCTACAATCTCAAGGCGGATCATCTCCAGCTCATCGGCGAACGCCTGCTGAAGATGCCCAACATCCGCCGCATCCGTTACGCGACCAAGGGGCTCTGCGTCATGCCGCAGAAAATCCTCAGCGATCACGCCTGGACCGATGCGCTCACGCGCGTGGCCGAGCTCGGTCGCTCGCTGCACAAGGACGTGGTCGTGCACACGCATTTCAATCATCCCGCGGAAATCACCAGCATCACGCAGGACGCGATGAACGTACTCGTCGAGCGCGGTATCCATGTGCGCTGCCAGACGGTGCTGCAACGCACGGTGAACGATGATCCCGCCACGATGACCCAACTCGTGCGCCGCCTGAGCTACGTGAACGTGCATCCTTACTACGTCTACATGCACGACATGGTGCCCGGCGTGGAAGATCTTCGCACGCCACTGGCCACCGCGCAGAAGCTCGAGAAATACGTGCGCGGCGCCACGGCCGGATTCAACACGCCAGCCTTTGTCCTCGACGCCCCCGGCGGCGGCGGCAAACGCGACGTGCACAGCCCCGAGCGCTACGATCGCGCCACGGGGATCAGCGTCTTCACCAGCCCGAGCGTGAAGCCGGGGAAACAATTCCTCTATTTCGACCCGCTCCATTCGTTGAGCGAAGATCAGCGCCAGCGCTGGACCATTCCGGCCGAGCGTCGGGCGATGATCGACGCCGCGCTGGGAAAGAGCTGAGTCTTCGTGTAGGCATGGCGGGCATGTTCCCCGCCTTCCGCCCCTCTTCGCTCGCCCTGATCGCTGCTGTGGCCATCAACGCCTTCGCTGCAGGCGCCGATTGGCCACAGTTTCGCGGTCCGGGCGGGCTGGGAATTGGGACCCGGCCAGCCGGCGATTGAATTCGGCCCGGAGAAAAACGTCGTGTGGAAAATCGACGTGCCGTTCGGGCACTCCTCGCCGTGCATCGTCGGGAACAAGCTCTTCCTGACCCGGCTTCGACGGAGGAAAAATTGGTGACGCTGTGCTTCGATCGCGCCGATGGCCATGAGCTGTGGCGTGCCGTGGCGCCGGCGGACAAGATTGAGCCGATGCATCGCATCGCCAGCGCGGCTCTCGCCCCACGCCGTGCTCCGATGGCGAGCGGCGTCTATGTGTATTTCGGCTCGGCCCGGTTTGCTGGCCTACGATCTGCAGGGCAAGGAAGTGTGGCACAAGCCGCTGCCGATTCCGCTGGTCGAGTTTGGCACCGGCGCGTCGCCGATTTTGGCCGATGGCAAGGTGGTGATCGTGTGCGATCAGGACATGGGCTCGTACCTGCTCGCGGTGGATGCGAAGACGGGTCAGCAGGCGTGGCGCGTGGAGCGTCCGGGATTTTTGCGCAGCTTCTCCTCGCCGTTTTTGTGGAAGCACGATGGCACGGAGGAGATCGTGGTGGTCGGTGCGCTCCTGGTGAAAAGTTATGCGGTGAAGGATGGCCACGAGCTGTGGTCCTGTCAGGGCACGGCGCGCGTTTCGAATGCGACGCCGGTGGCGGGCGACGGGATGTTGCTCGTCTCGAGCTGGAATGTCGGTGGGGATGCGGGCGCGCGCATCACGATGGCGCCGTTCGAGGAATTTCTCGCGGCCAATGATGCGAATCACGATGGCGTGCTGACGAAGGAGGAGTTTCCGCCGGGGCCGATCCGCGATCGCTTTTCGCAGATGGACGTGAACAAGGACGGCAAGGTGACGCGCGAGGAATACGAGCACATGCGGGATATGTTCTCGGAGGCGGTAAACCAGATGTTTGCCATCCGCCCCGGTGGGCATGGCGACATCACGAAGACGAATGTGCTGTGGAGCGTCTCGCGCCATTTGCCCTATGTGTCATCGCCGCTCCTTTACGACGGGCGGGTGTATGCGGTGAAAAATGGCGGGCTGGCGTCGTGCTACGACGCGCACACGGGAGAGATTGTTTATCAGGCCGAGCGGCTGGATGTGCCGGGGGATTATTATAGTTCCGCGGTGGCGGCGGATGGGCGCGTGTATGTCACGTCGCAGAAAGGAACGGTGGTGGTGATCGATGCCGGACGCGACGTGAAGGAGTTGAAGGTGCTGGCGCGCAATGCAATCGGGGAGCCGGTGTTTGCCACACCGGCGTTGGTGGATGGGCGGATTTTTCTTCGCACCGACAAGCATCTTTTCGCCTTTGGCGAGAATTAGTTCACCGACACGTACGGGATCGTCATGGGACCTTGCGGTAACACGGCGATGCGGGTGTCGGATTGCAGACGCGCCCGCACGGTGCCGGCGATGTCGCGGCAGGGGATGAGATGCGCGGCGCGGACGGTGTCTTCGTCGAGCGCGCTGTGCAGTTGGATCTCCGCGCGGCGCTGGATCAGGGCCTGGATCTGTCCCGCCCATTGCTCGGCGAAGGTGAATCCCGGCTCCGCCAGTTTCGCGAGGAGCGCTTCGCCATCCGGCACGCTGCGGATCAACTGATCATGCGGGCTGCCGGCGGGGATGCCTTCGCGGCATTCGGCGGCCATGATGATCAATCCGCCATCGCGCACGACCAACTCCGCGGCACGCATGCCCTTGCCGCTCTGGTAGAGATTCATATCAAGCGGGTAACCGCTGTTCGTGGTGATGACGATATCGAATTGTCCGGGGACTTTTTGCATCGCGCTGGCGCGGACGAATTCCGTGCCGACGCGGTGCGCGGCGATAAGATCACCGGCAAAAACGCCGGTGATCTGGCGATGATGATTCAGCGATACATTGAGCAGAAAACTCGGCCCGATGCGCAGGGCGATATCGCGCATTTCCTCCCAGATGGGGTTGCCGACGGTGACGCCGAAGGTGGCGCGGCGGTCGCCGATATTGTGCACGCCGTGATTGCTCTGCACGGTCTTGAGGGCGGCCACGCCAGGCATGATGCCTTTCGGTCCGCCGCTGAAACCGGCGAAGAAATGCGGTTCGATGAAACCGGTGATGATGCGGATGTCGGCGTCCACGAGGTGGCGATTGATCAACGCCGGCACGCCGGTGCGCGTGGTGCCGAAAGCCACGCAGGCATCGTCGTTGTGCGGCTCGTGGTTGACGCAGCGATAGTTGGCGACGACCGCGGGGGTGAGCATTTGCTCGAGCTCGGTGCGGTTATTCGGGCGATGCGTGCCGAGCGCATTCAGCAGCGTGATGTCCTCGCGCCGCACGCCCGATGCTTCGAGATATTCGAGCAGCCAGGGGATGACCCGCTCGTTCGGCATCGGGCGGGTGATGTCGCTGTGGACGATGGTCACGCGCTTGCCGCGGATCGCTTGTTCGCGTAGCGGCGCCATTTGCACCGGAGCGTCGAGGGCGGCGTAGATGGCGGCGCGTTCGTCTTTCAGGCCGGGCTCGTCGCGAGGTTCGATGACCGTGGTGCGGTCTTCGGGTAAGTCGATTTCGAGAGTGCCGCGGCCGTAGGCGAGAGGGATCTGCATCGTCCTAGACTGCCGTCGATTTCGTCGCTGTCCAGCGTGGGGAAGGGGGTCGGGCGCACTGATGCTCACCTATCGAGCGTCAGCGAGCCCGCGCCTAGATTGTCATCCTGAGCTTGCTAAAGCCGAGTCTGCGGGCCTCCTATGGGACTGTGGGGCAAACCTCTGATCTCCTGTGGGTGGAGGTGGTGGAGAAATTCGACGCGTGACCACGCATAGTCGGGGGAAGCTCCGCACAAAAACCCACGGAAGTCAGAGATCGTTCGACTGCGCCCATGCTTCCCCGCTTCGCTCAGGATGACGGCGTTTTTTTGGAGCCGCCGCCTGACCGCTCTCCCCTGCGCTACTTCTTCCTCGGCAATGGGGATTCGTTGTCGGTGGTGATGGCCAGAGTCGTGGGCGAAATGCCGTTGAGGTAGCTTTCCAGGACGATCTTCGTTACGGGCGACCGGTCCGTCACCGGCAACGAGAAATAGCGGACGTGATGTTTTTTCACGACGCCTTCGGCCCGCTTGGAGCCGGGGACGTCTTCGCCACTCGGGTAGTCGATAAACACATCGCCGGTGTAGAGTTCTTCGACCTGCTTCTGGCCGTCGGCGTGCTCGATACTCACCTTCATCGCCGGCTTGTGTGAATCCGGCCGACCGCCCCAGCCGGCGACGCCCCCGAGAAAATGCAGGTTGCCGATCGGATAGCCGACGGGAATCTCCACCCGCTGCGGCATGGTGCCGGCATAGGTTTCATTGTGCTCACTATTCTTGAGCACGATGGCGTTGCCGCCGGTCGGCGTGGTGCTCGGGTCGGGCAGGGCGAAGGGCACGCCCTCCACGGTGACCACGCCGTAGTGTTTCGGCTGCACCGTGTCATCCTTCGCCGCGCGCGAATTGTAGAGGCCCTGCAACGTGTCGGTGGTGAAGACGCTGTCGAGATTGAGCGCGCGATATTTGGCGTTGCCGCCGCGCAGATAGGCGAGAATGTCGCGAAGGGTATCGGCGCCGAGGGACTCGAAGCCCTCGGGCATGAGCGAGAGGCCGGTGTCCTGCCGCGATTTGATATCGGCAATCTTGATGTCCTGCGAAGCGCCGCCGGGTAGATGCAGGGTGAGCGTGTTCTCGTTCTCGCGAGCGATGATGCCCACGGCATAGGTGCCGTCCTTGAGCGCGATGCTCCAGGTGCGGTGCTCGTTGTCGACCACGCGGCTGGGGTCGATGATGTGAATGAGCAATTCATTGGTGCCGTGCACGCCCATGCCATCGAGCACCGGGCCGACGTCCTGGCCCTGGCCATTGAACTTGTGGCAGATCGCGCACGTGGTGGTGAAGGCGGCTTTGCCTTTCTCCACATCGCCCGGCTTGCTTTCGATCTCGGGCAAGAGCTTCGCAATGATTTCGTCCTTGGCGGGATTGGTGCCGCTGCCGAGTTCGCTGATCGATTTCGCGGCGCGCCTGGCCACCGCTGGATCGGGATGCAGACGCAATTTGCTGAGGCGCGCCGGGCCGAGCAGCGCGGGTTTGATGTCCTTCGCTTCGAGCGCGTCGAGGATGTCATTTGCCCACTCAGACCGGGTGGTTAGCGCATCGAAGAGTGCGGTCTGCGCGGTGGAGGTGAGTTCGGGCAGCTTGGCGACCAGCGGTTTGCCGAGCGCGGGATCGCCGGTGGCGGTGAGC
Source organism: Chthoniobacter flavus Ellin428 (assembly GCF_000173075.1). GTDB lineage: Bacteria > Verrucomicrobiota > Verrucomicrobiia > Chthoniobacterales > Chthoniobacteraceae > Chthoniobacter > Chthoniobacter flavus. The sequence continues at coordinate 13,198 of NZ_ABVL01000036.1, read as the reverse complement.
GCGGCGATGGCGTCGAGTCCGAGCTGGCCGGGCGCGTTCACGAAATTCAGCACGGCGGGAAGGATGCGCGCATCGGCGGCACGAGAGTGGACGAGTCCGCGAATTTCCACGGCGCGCGCGTCGTCGGACATCTTCGCCTCGGTGAGGTTCTTTAACTTGGGGTCAATGAGGCCGGGCAGTGAGGCTTTCAAAGCACCGGTGGTGTCCCACGCGACGGCGAAGGGCAGGGCGCTAGTGGAAAGTCCGGTGGGCGAGGCCAGCAACGTTTTCAGGGCGTCGTTCAAACCCGTGGTGTCGGCGGGAGCGGGCGGCATTTTCTTCGCCGCGGATTCGAGCACGGTCAGCGCGAGAGGTTCAGCTTCCGGCGCGGCTTTCGACGCGGCTATGATGACTCTCGCCAACGCCGCGCTGCCGTCTTTTTCGGACAGCGAACTCGCGAGCGAACCGGCGAGATCCAGCAATGCATTACTCGGTGCACCGTGCATGGCGAGTGCGGCTTCCAGAACCGGGCCGGCATTGGAAGAAGCGGCGGCCGTGGCCGCGCTGCGCGACCAGTCATCGTTGAGCTTGGGCAGCGCGGTGAGCAGCGAGGCGGCGGTTTCCGGTGTGAGCGGACTGGAGGAGATGGCGCGCAAAGCCAACAGGCGGACACGAGCATCGGCATCGTTGAGCAGCGCGGTGACGTCCACGGTGCTCTTTTCGCCGAGCGCTTCGGCGACCAGCAGCGCGGACTTGCGCACATCGGCATCGTCGCTCTTCAGGGCAGCCCGCAGGGTTTGCGGCGTGAGCCTGTTCAACCGCTCCAGCGCCCAAAGGGCGAGGATGCGCGCGGGGGCGAATTTTTCACCCTCGGCCATGGCGGTGAGTTGCGGGATCACGCTGGCGGCATCGGCGCGATCCATCAGCAGGCGATGCGCGGTGAAACGGGTGAGCTTGTTGGGATCGAGGAAGGCCTTCACCAGCGTCGGGGCATCGGCCTGGGTGAGGTCGGGCATGACGAGCGGTTTGGCCGCGTCATTCTGGATGCGATAGATGCGGCCGAAATAGTGGTCGCGATCGGGGCGCACGCTCGCGCCCGATTTACTATGCAGCGGGCCGCGGGTGTCGCTGTGCGCCACGACCGGGCAGTAGAAATCGAGCACGTACATCGCGCCATCCGGGCCGAATTCCACATCGACCGGGAAGAACCAGAAATCATGCGCGCGCAGCCATTCGCGATCGGTGGGTACGGGTTCCCCGGTGAAGGTCGGGCCGGTGGCGACGAGCTTTTCGCAATGAATGATGTCGAGGATCGGTTCGGTGCAGAAGACGGTATTGTTCCACTCCGCGGGCCACGCGCCGGCCTCGTAGACCGTGCTCGCGCAGGCCGAGCTGTAGCCGCCGACGACATCGATCTGCATGAAGGGCGCGCGATCCGGCATATCCGGGCGGATGACCTTGCGCTGGTTGATGACGCTCTCCGCGCTGACCGCTTTGCCGGCTTTGCCCTTGTTCAGAATCCATTCCGGCAGCACAACGTGCTGCACCGGGTTTCCGCTCGTCGCCTGGCCGAAGAAGAGCTCGCCGTTGCTCGTCACTTCGCCGCCGAAGCTGTTGCCGCCTTTCGAGGAGACTTGCTCGATGGCCGAGCCGTCGGGCTTGAAGCGGAACATGCCGGAGCTGAGGTGCGCTTTCACTTCGGGATGAATCACCGAGCTGACGTCCGGGCCGCTGCCGGTGTCGGTGTAGATCCAGCCATCGGGCGCGACGATCATGTGATTGGCGACGAAATGGGTGTCGCCTGGCGTGAAGCCGGTGTAGAGCCGCTCGACTTTTTGCGCCGCGCCTTCGCCGTGGATGAAGACGATGTCCGGCTGGTGCACGGCGATGACGCCGTCGCCGTAGAGGCAGAAGCCGGTGACGAGTTCGAGGCCTTCGTAAAAGACCGTCTTCCTGGTGAACATGCCCTGCGCATCGGGTTCGCTGAGGATGCTGATACGATCGCGGGCCGGCCGGTCGTATTTGCCCGGGACGAGCACGCCGGTTTCCTTCCACGCGTCGGTGACGAGTGGGCGGCGCCCGTTCGGATACTCCGGCGTTTCGGCGATCCACAGGCGGCCGCGCGCGTCCCATTGCATGGCGATCGGCTTGGTGATGAGCGGTTCGCTGGCAATGGCGCGGGCCTGGAAGCCGGGCTGCAGGTCGAAGGATTTCACCGTGTCGGCGGCGAGGCGCGCGCCATTTTTCGGATAACGCAACATGGCGAGGTCTTCCTGGCGGCACAACTCGTCGGCGTTCTCGTGTTTCGCCGCCCAGGCGATGCCGCGCAGGATGAAGCTGCGAATGCTCGGGTGCTTCAGCGATTCCGGCTGATCTTGGCAGAAAGGACGAACGCGCGATGCTGGTCCGCGCCTTCGTAGGTCCACATCTGCGGCTGGAGGTCGAAGACATTGGCGCGATCATCGCGCGCGGATTTCTTTTTGTCGTCCCGCTTTACGGTGACCTTCGAGGTGAAGGCGGAAGCGAGGACATCGATCGCGTCTTCGCGGTCGAGGTCGTAATAGGTTTCGTCATCGAGATCGAAGGGCGTGGCCGATTTCGTGATCGGATGCGAATCGGTGAGGGTGAAGAGCATCAGCTTGTTGGCAAACTTGTGGCTCTGGCTGGTCCACGCCGCGCCGGCGAGCGGCTTCCACCAACTCGCTTCACCCGAGGCGATGCCGTTGCCGAGGACCACGAGGCCGCCGCCGCGTTTGGCGAACGCCTCGAGGGCTTCGCGATGGGCCGTGCCGCCGGCGATGACCAGCACATCGGTGTGCGCGAGGGCGCTGTCGTCGAGCTCGGCCGCGGTTTGCACTTCGGCGCCGCCTTTCTGGATCAAGGCAGGAAGAGCATCGCGCAGTTCTGGGGAATCGGCGACGACCAGGACTTTGATCGGCGCGGCCAATGCGGAGACGGTGACGAAGAAGGCCAGAAGGACAGGGATGAAGCGCGGCATATGGGTGATGCCTCAGTAGACCACAGCTCGGGTGGCTCGTTAGCAGCGGCGCGCTATGCAGAATCCACATTCGTTCTGGGCGGATTCCACATGGAGCGCCATCTCCTCGCGGACTCGGCTTTCGACTGCGTGCCCCGCCGCCGTCGCCCACCGGGGTACTTCGCTCAGAATGACCGCGGGAAGAGGGCGCCGGCATGTGTTCTCGCGGCATCGACGGAGCGGTGGCCCGCCCATGACCTGTGGCCATTATTCCCTTCCGCCATCTCGGCCCTCCGGAGCGTGTTCTGCTGAGCCGCGCTATGTCGGTGCGCCTTACGGCGTTTCCTTCGTCTTCCCCGTGGCAAGGAATTCCACCACGTCGCGCAGGTCGCGTTTGCCGAGGACGTCGGCCAGGCCGGGAGGCATCGGGCTGGGGGCGTGGGTGCGCTCCTTGATGTCCGAGGTCTTGATCGTTTGCTTCTTGCCATCGGCGATGTTGGTGATGGTCAGTTCGTCGGGCGTCTCGGCATTGAGTATGCCGAGGACGACATCGCCGCTGTTCAAGGTGAGCAGCACGCTGTCATAACCCGGGGCGATCTTCGCATTTGGGTCGACGATGCTTTCGAGAATGTAATTCCGATCCCCGGGCTTGCTGATTTTCGCGAGATCGGGACCGACGTCCCCGCCCACGCCTTTGAACTTATGGCAGCGCATGCACGCGGCTTCGGCCTTTTCGGCAAAGACTTCGTGGCCGTGTTTCGCGTTACCGCCCTCCATGCAGTCGCGCCACTTGGCGAGCGGGTCCTTGCTTTGCGCGAACTTGTCTTCGCGCGCGGCGACGCGGCGCTTGATCTCCGCGTTGTTGCGCTTCGCCGCGGCTTCCATGAGGTCGAGCGACAGCCCGGCTGGCAGCTTGTTGGCATCGAGCTTGTCGAGTTCTGCGAGAAGGACTTTGTCCGCCGCCGGCACCTGCAGCGAGCCGATGGTGGCGAGGGCTGCCTGCTTTTCGCGGAGCGTGCCATCGTCGAGCACCGGCGCGTTGAGCGTCACCGCATCGGCAGGCGAGACCTTCACGGCCAGCTCGCGCGCGGCGGCGAGCAGCGGCTTGTCGGTATCGGCCACGGCGATCTTGATGCCGTCGGCGAGTTTCGCGGACTCCATCGTGCCCAGCGCACGGAGGGCGGCGGCGCGGGTTTTGCCGCCGAGGCTGTGGTCGCCGACCAGCGCGAGGAGGAAATCCTGGCTGGCGGTGACGTGCAGGTCACCGGCCATGCCGGCCGCGGCGAGGCGCATTTTTTCCGACGGCTCGCGCAGGAGCGCGGGAATGATTTTCGCCGCAGAGGCGACGGGCGCCTCGGCATTGCGCGAGGGCGGCAGCGGGTGCCACAGGCCATTCACGCGGTCGCGATGGAAGGGTTCGTTCCAGTCGGCGAGCGCATCGAGCGCGTCGAGGCGCACGGCCTCGGGCACCTTGGTGCTGCCGGCGATTTTGGTGAGACGACGCGCGGCCTCGGGAGTGCCGATGAGGAAATTGGCGTCGATGGCCCGGCGGCTCAGCGGCTCGGCCAGGCCGGGTTTTTCCGCGAGCGCGGCGAGCTGGCGCAGCGCCGCGGGAATTGGCCCATCGTGAATGGCGCGCGCGGCTTCGAGCACGAGTTGCGGCACCTTGTCGTGCAGAAAGAGCGCGACCTGCGGGCTGTGCTGGCGGGCGAGCGTGAGCAGGGCGACGGTGCGCACGGCTTTCGATTCGTTCGTGGCCGCCTTGAGGAGTGTCGCTTCATCGGCCAGCACGGCCAGCGAGGTGACCACGGCGTGGCGCACGAAGGGATCGGAGTCGTTGTTCAATTCGCGCTGCGCGATGAGCGCCGGCACGGCTTCCTTGAAGCCGAGCTTGCCCAGCGCCTGCGCGGCGAAGAAACGCACGCGCGGTTCCGAATCCGCGAGCAGACGGATCACCAGGTCCACCTCGCTCTTGCTGCCGGTTTCGCCGACGTATTTCGCCCACTGCGCGCGCACTTCGGGTTCCTTGTCCTTGGCCAGCGCGACGAGCGATTTCGCGATTTCGCGATCGTGATGATGACGTGCGTGTTGCGAGATGCCCCAGATGGCGTGCAAACGCATGAGCAGGGGATTCTTTTCCTGCAGCGCGGCCTGCACGAGCGCGTCGAGTTCGCCGCGCTTCACGAGCTCGAATTGCGCGGCCATACGCAACCGCTGATCGGCATGAGCGAGCGTATTGACGAGCTCCTCAGTGCTGAACTTCCCAACGCCCTCGGCGAGCAATCGCTTGGTTTCCTGCACGAGCGGGCTGGCGTCTACTTCCGGATCGTGCACACGGAAGATGCGGCCCTTGGCGGTCTTGTCCCAGCCGTAGACCCAGTCGAGCACATACACGCCGCCGTTCGTGCTGAACTGCACGTCGCTCGGATACAGGTTCCAGAGCAGCTTGCCGGTCATCTGCGCGGGCTTGTTGTCCTGGAGAACGTCGTTCGGATTATCCACCGTGTAGCTCGCGCCTTTCGGCTTGAGCGCGAAGGAACGCACGCCGCCCGGAAAATCCGCGTAGAAGAAATGATCGGCGTAACGATCGGGCAGGCCGGTGCCGGGATAGTGCGCGATGCCCGCGGGGCCGTGGCCGATCAAGCCCACCGGCGGGAGCAACTGCAGATTCGTCGGATTGTTGTCGAGGTGCCACATGCCCTCCGAATTCCACGGGCCGAGCTTGGGCAGGAACTGCCAGCCGATGCGCCAGCCGTAGTCGCCGCCTTCCACCACGTGCGTCCAGCGCGCCTTGTCGCCGCCGTCGGCATTGTTGTCGCCGGTGAAAAGGTCGCCGAGATCGTTGAAGGCCAGCGATTGCGGGTTGCGCAGGCCGGTGGCGAAGATCTCCATGTTCGAGCCATCGGGATCGCAGCGGAAGACCGAGCCGCTGTCGGGATTGTCGAGGATCTTGCCGTCCTTGGTCGTGGCATGCGTGCCGGTATCGGCGATGGTCCAGTAGAGCCGGCCGTCGGGGCCGATCTTCGTCCCGTGCATGTCGTGGCCGCCATAGGCGATGTGCACGCCGAAGCCGGTGGCCAGTTGCTCGCGCGACGTCGCCTTGCCTTCCTTCGCGCCGTGAAAACGCCAGAGATTCGGGACGCAGGCAAACCAGACGTCATCGCCGCGCACGGCCACACCCGCCGCCGTGGTCGTCTCCAGCGTATGAAAATCCGTGGCGAAAATATTCGCGGTGTCGGCCTTCCCGGTGTTGTTGGCGTCTTCGACGAGCTTGATGTCTTCGCTCTCGATTTCCCAGTCGTGATAGTCGAACTGCCCGTCGCCATTGATATCGGCGTGATCCTTGGTCGGCTTGAGCTTCAGCGCCGGGTCGAGGGTCTTTTTGAGAAAGTTGATGCGATCCTCGACCGTGCGCATGGCCAGCGAATCGTCCAGCCAATCGGTGTTCTTGCGAATGTCGGGATCCGAGGTGCGGCGGCGATGCGTCTCCACCACGAAGGCGCGCCCTTTTTCATCGAAAGCAAACGCGACGACGTTTTCGATGAGCGGTTCCTCGGCCCAGAGATCGACCTTGAGACCCGGCGCGACGACGAATTTCTTCAACGCAATGTCCCCCGGGTCCGCGACCGAGACGTTCGCCGGGTCGCGGTCCTTCTTGCTCTTGCCATCACCGCCTTCCTCGGCCGCAGTCGGAGTCTGGGCGAAAGTGAGGGTCGGCAGAAAGATCAAGGAAGCAGCAGCGAAACGAAACAGGCGGTTCATGGGGTAAGGCGAAAAAACTCAATACCACACATCAACTTGATGCCGCGGGCAAGTAGCGAGAACTCGGGGGAGGGGGGAAGTTGATAGTGGATAGTGGATAGTTGATAGACCGCCGCCAGACCGCTTTTAGGCGGCGCTCCGCGCCGGGTATGGCCTCCATTCTCCGCGGAGCGGGCCAGCCAGCGGAAAAGAGGAGGACTATCAACTATCAACTCTCCACTATCAACTTTCCCGCCACTGGTTGCTCTTCACAGGCGTGTTGATAGCGATACAGAATCGCCGTCGCTGCCAGGCCGAAGAGCAATGCCGCCCCACCCATCGCCTGGCGCAGCCCGACGGAATCCGCGATGGCCGCGACGAGCAGCCCCGAAAAGGGCAGCACGCCGAAGAAGCTCATTCCTGTGAGCGCCGAGACCCGGCCGCGCAACGCATCCGGCGCGCGCTCCTGCACGATGGTATTGGCCAGGCCGAAGAGCGTGGACGTGCCGCCGGTCATGAAGACCAGCGCCGCCATCGCTTCGTAGAGATTACGCGCCTGCGAAAAACCAAACATGGCCAGGGCGATGATCGCCGCCGCACCGCGCAGATAGGTCCGGCGATGCTGCCCCGCAATGCGCAGCAGCCAGAGCGACCCGACGAAAGCCCCGACGCCCGACGACGCCATGAGAATGCCGAATTTCTCCTCCGGCACGTGCAAGACGTAACGGCAGAAGTTCGACATGGTGATCATGAAGAACGGCGAGATGCAGGTGGTGATCGACATGAGCAGCAGGATCATCGTGCGCGTCGGGCGATCGCCGCGAATGTATTTCCAGCCTTCGCTCATGCCGGTCTGACGTTGGGCTTCCTCCTCCGCCGTGCCCACGGGCCGCGAAGGAAGGGTGAAGAGTGCAATGATCATCGCCAGGAAGCTCGCCGCATTGGCGAAAAACGCCGAGGCCGTGCCCATGACCTGCATGAGCCAGCCGCCCAGCGCCGGACCGGCCGTGCGGGTCGCGTGGAAAAGCGAACGGTCCACCGAGATCGCGGCGCGCAGACGCTCGCGGCCCACGAGTTCGGGGATGAGCGCCGAGGCCGCCGGCATTTCAAACGCCGCGCTTGTCCCGAGACACACGCCCGCGATCAGGATGTGCCAGACCGAGATCTCCTTAATATACACCAGCCAGCCCAGCGACACCGCGGTGATGATCTGCACGATCTGCGTCAGGAGCAGGATGCGCCGCTTGTCGTGCCGGTCGGCGAGCACACCGCCCCAAGAGGCGAAGACCAGCATGGGAATGCCCGAGGCGAAATTGAGAAGACCGAGGGTAAAGTTGCTCTTGGTTAGCCCGGCCACGACCCAGCTTTGGGCCATCATCTGCATCCAGGTGCCGAGCATGGAGATAGTTTCACCCGTCATGTAACGGGCGAAGGGAGCGTGCTTGAGCACCGCCCAAGGGCTGGCGGGTTTTTCCAAGGCAGGGGTCGAAGGAGAGTCGCTCACAAGAGTAAAACCGAGTTTTCGGGGCAGCGGGCCGGAGACTGGATCACAAAGGAGTTGACGACTCAAGCGGTTGTTTCATACTTCTGTTTCAAACAAGCATTTGAAACTGATGTTGGCCGCCGCCGAAATCGCTGTAATCCAGGATACCCGCCGCAGACTCCTCTTTGCGGCTGGGGAGGTATTTGCCGAGCGGGGCTTCCACCAGGCCACCGTTCGGGAGATCACCGAACGCGCTGGGGTCAACGTCGCCGCCGTCAATTACCACTTCCGTGACAAGGCCGAGCTCTACCGCGTCGTGCTTAAGGAGTGCCATTGCCATTCCGAGTCGATGGGCGGCCCCATGCCGGTGGAAGGCGATACCGCAGAGGATCGCCTGCGTTGTTTCGTTGATGCCTTTCTCCATCGCCTGCTGCACCCGGACCGCCCCGCGTGGCAGGGTCTGCTCATGGCGCGGGAGATGACCCAGCCGACCGATGCTCTGGATGCGTTGGTCGAAGAATGCATCCGTCCGTGCTCGCGCGATCTCGAGGTCATTATCCACGAGCTCACCGGCGGCAAACTCTCGAAGGACCGCGAGTGGATGCTGGCTTTCAGCGTGGTCAGCCAGTGCCTTTTCTATCTGCACGATCGTCCCCTCATCGAACGGCTTTACCCAAAACTCGCCATCCAACCACCCACCATCGAGCAACTCGTGGAGCACATCCATGCGTTCTCGCTGGCCGCCATCCGCGCCGCCCAATGAATACCCGTCGCCGTTTCAAGAATCTGATTCCGCCGCACGACGATCCGCAGCATCGCCGCCGCGTGCCCGTGCCGTTCAGCGCGAACCGCAAGCGCGCCGACAAAGGCGCCGGTGCCGCGTGGCTGTTCGCGGATTTTCTCGCCGCGTGCATGACCCTGCCGCCGGATCAATTGGCGGATTTGGAGTAAGGATTCCGTTCTTAATCTTACTCTTAATCATAATCTTACTCTTCCACCACCAAGGCGGGATTAAGATTACGATCAGGATTAAGATTAAGAACTGAGCGCGCGGACGCGCTCAGAGCCACCCTTGCTCCTCCACCCACCGCCACGCCGCGGACATGAGCCGATAACCAAAATGCCCCTGCGGCTCGGTGATCAGGCTCGCGCCCGCCCAGAGTGATTGCAGCTCCGCGATGTCTTCCGCGCGCGCAATGGTGTCGTATTTCCCTGCCGCGAGCAGCACGCGTTCCGTGCCGCAGAGCGGCTCCCCGTGCATCGGTGAGGTGAGCGGGAACGCCCGCGCGGGTAAGTCTCGCTCGATGCCGATCCGCTGTAACTCGCGCCGCAACGCCAGCCCGGTGGGCGATTGCCAGATCGCGTGGTCGACATTGACGATCGGCTCCAGGAGCGCGACGAAACGAAAATCGCGCTCCACCGAAGCGAGCAGCGCGCCAATCCAGCCGCCGTAGCTGCATCCCCAGACGCCAAATTCATTCACGCCTTTGGTGCGCAGCCAGGCCATGAGCTGGCGCAGTTCGGTCACGCCCTGGCGCAGTCCTTCGGCGTTGCGCACGAGATTGGCGGTGATGGCCAGTTCGCCATTCCGATGCCCGCGCGGGACGCGCGAGTAGTGATACGGCAGATGCACAAAACACGCGCCCCAGCCCGCGGCATTGAAGCGCGCCGCCCAACGGCGATAACCGGTATCGCTGGCCGACATGAGGGCGTGGAGAAAGAGCACCGTCGGCGCGTCGGGTCGTCCCGGCGCGGGGAAATGTAAGGCGTAGGCGTGATCGTTTTCGAGGAAACCGCTGGCGATGGGGCTGCCCCAGGTGAGGACGTTGGGCACGGCACCGTTGGCTACGGTGATTTCCGCGGGTGAGGCGCGGTAGTACTCATCGCGCGACAGCGCCACGTGGCTTTCGATGTATCGCGTGAGCGCCTCGCGGCTGGTGCCATCCAGCCGATGCCGCCGCTGAATGGCATACATCATCCCACACATCGCGGTATCCAGTGCGCGCGCACTGAGTCGTTGGAAGTGGTGACGGAGCACGAGGAGTGAAAAGTGAAAGTGAAGTGGAAAGTGAGGCCGCTGGTTTGCGGGGGATTCCGGCAGTCTCCACGCGGCTATCAACTATCAGCTATCAACTATCAACTTTCTTTACACCCGCCCCTTCCTCCGCGCCGGCGGCTGCGGAAGATCCCATTCGGTGAGCTGAAATCGCTCCTTCAATTCCGCATAAAGCGCGCGCAACGATTCCGCGAGGCGCATTTCGAAAGCGGCCCGCGCTTCCTTGCCGTCGCCTTCGAAATACAGCGGCTCGCCAAAGGCGATCCAGGCCCGGCTCCTGCGAAACGGGATCCAGTTGCGGTGGGTGTAGAGCTGATCCGCGCCGATCAAGACGCACGGCACCACCGGCGCGCCGCTCAGTTGCGCCAGGCCAGCGAGGCCGGGTTTCAGTGGCGCGCCTTCGAGCACGGAGTTTTTGCCATCGCAGATGCCGCCTTCCGGAAAAATGCCGACGACGCGTCCGCGCTTCAGGCGCTCCAGCGTTTCCCGGGTTGCGGCGCGGTCGGCCGCCTTTTCACGATCCACGGGAAAGGTATCCACCGCATGCATCCAAACCCCCACCGGCCAGGGATGATACAACTCCCGCGTGGCCATCCAGTCGATCTTCCGATGCGTGGTCGCGGTGAGAAAAGGCGGGTCGAAATGGCTGATGTGATTCGACACCAGCAGCCAGCCTCCGGGCAGCCAGGTCCGTTCGCGGTGAAGGACATGGGTCTTCGACACCGCGCCGAGGATCAGCTTCACCGAGGAAGCGGGTAATCATGTAAGCGAGCCAAGGCACTTGGAAAGGATAGTTGAGAGTTGATAGTTGAGAGCCGCGTAGAGACTGCCGGAATTCCTCGCAAACGGGAGACTCACCTTCTACTTCCGCAGTTGAGCACCTGCGTAGCGTCCACCAGAATCTCCGTAAACCGGCAGCCTCGCTTTCGATGCATCGATTACCGCTTTTTCGGCGGGGGCTCGGCGGCGAAGGCCTGGAGATACTGCTCGCTGGCTTTTACCACCTGAATTTCTCCATGGCTGTTGGACACGGTGACCACCCAGCCCAGCAGGTTGCCACCGCTCTTGTAGTGCTCGTGTGCCGAACGGGTCACATGGCCTTCCACGTCGCCCGCCTCGGCGAGGACGACTTCGGATTTGCGCGGATCGATCGTCAGCGGTTTCTCCCCTTCGCCCGCGCGGAACCAATTACCGCTGGTCGCGTAACGTCCAACCCAAAACCAGTGTACCGTGACGGCTGCCGATGTGGTTCCCAGATTGCCGACGTTGATCTGCAGGGTCTCGCTGTGCGTGGTGGTTTTGCGGGTGGCCTCGGGGTTGGGCGCCGTGCCTTCGGAGACGGCCCGTCCTGCGCTCACGTTGCGCGCGTCGAGGGTGAGCGTCGTGTTGACAACGGTGGGCACCATCGCTTTGGGGATTTCTTTGGAGTATTTGCCCGCGCCGAGAAGAGGGCCGAGTGAGAGGAAAAAGACGAGGAGGAACGAGAGACCTTTCACGGGGAGCGACTTCTTACGAATGCGTTGACTGCGGCGTCAGCAACGGAAGCGGGTGGCGTCCGTCTTTGCGATAGATGATGAAATCGGAATCGACGGTGCAGATCACCGAGTGACGACGCATTTCCGCCATGCGCACCACGCACGCGTCCGCCAGCGACATGGGAACATTCGCATAGCGATGCCACAACGCGCGCACCGCGTGGACTTCCGCTGGCAGAACGAAATCGCAAATCAATTCCCGCCGTTCCACCCATTCCAAAATCTTTTCCTGCGCCGGACGGAGCTTGCGAAGGAGAAAGAGCGCTTCCGTTAGCACCGCTTCGCAGAGGTGAATTTCGCCATTAAACCCCGACAGCTTTTCTGCGGCCCACGCGTGATGATGATCCCCGGCATCGAGCAGGGCTACCAGCGGTCCGGTATCGAGAATCAAGCTGCCCATCTTAAATACGCCCGAAGTCCTCCATGTGTTTTGGGTTCGAAGATAAGTCTCCAACGCCGCTGTTGACGATGCCGCAGCCGTCAACGAATCGTGCGGTCTTCTTGGAGGGAGAGGATGGGCTCGGCTCGTTGAGTACGCGCAGGATTCCTTCCAGAAAAAGCTCGCGAAGTTTCCGTCCGCGAAGGGCAGCTTCAGCTTTGGCTCGCCGAAGAAGGTCCTCCGGCAAATCAATAGTCGTCTTCATAAAGCAAGTTTTACAGCTTTATGGTTTACTGTCAATTTTCGTATCCTAACCCAAGTTCGACAGTTACGAAGTTAGTTGGGTTGATTTTGAAGGGCTTACGTTGATTAAAGGCGGTTTTTCTCCACTACATTTTCGATGATTTTCGGACGCGTGGGCAGTTTCAGGCCCAAGTGAGCCAGCAGATCGGCGGCCAGCGGTTCGGGTTTGCTGACTAGGCGCAGCCGGGTTTCGCCGCGGTCACGGACGTTGAACAAGAGGTCCATGGAATGAATGGTGCCGAGTTCCTGCACCACTTGCCGAGCGGTGTCTCCCATGGCCTTGGCTTTGAGCCAGAGTTCCAAGGTGCGCCACATGACCAGCGCCAGGAAGCAGACCAGGATGTGGGCCTGCACCCGATCTTCTTTTTGATGAAAGACTGGGCGCAGTCCCAAGTCGCTCTTGCTGGTCCGAAAGGCGTCTTCGACTTCCGTCAGTTGGATATACCAACGCCAAAGCTTGCCGGGATCTTCTTCGGTGCAGTTGGTGCGCAGCAGATAGGCGCCATGGGCGGCTTGCGCCCATTCGGTTTTGCTCGGGTCTTCGCTGACGCGCAGTCCGACCGCGCGGCCTTTTCCCACGAGCACTTCGACTGCGAAGAGCTTTTCGGCGGCGGTATTGCGCCCAAGCCATTTGCCGATGCGCCGTTCGATCACCCGGGGTGACTTGGCCGGCTTTTTGCGCAACGCGGCATCGATCTGCGCGAGCTTCTTGCGCAGCCGCTCTTGTTGCCCGCGCAGCATGGCC
>NZ_ABVL01000037.1 GCF_000173075.1 Chthoniobacter flavus Ellin428 | reverse complement strand
GCAATACCGCCGCCGAAAAGCTCTTCGCAGTCGAAGTGCTCGTGGGAAAAGGCCGCGCGGTCGGACTGCGCGTCAGCGAAGACCCGAGCAAAACCGAATGGGCGCAAGCCGCCCATGGCGCCTATCTGCTGCGCACCAACTGCACCGAAGAAGATCCCGGCAAGCTTTGGCGTTGGTATATCCAACTGACGGAAGTCGAAGACGCCTTTCGGACCAGCAAGAGCGACTTGGGACTGCGCCCAGTCTTTCATCAAAAAGAAGATCGGGTGCAGGCCCACATCCTGGTCTGCTTCCTGGCGCTGGTCATGTGGCGCACCTTGGAACTCTGGCTCAAAGCCAAGGCCATGGGAGACACCGCTCGGCAAGTGGTGCAGGAACTCGGCACCATTCATTCCATGGACCTCTTGTTCAACGTCCGTGACCGCGGCGAAACCCGGCTGCGCCTAGTCAGCAAACCCGAACCGCTGGCCGCCGATCTGCTGGCTCACTTGGGCCTGAAACTGCCCACGCGTCCGAAAATCATCGAAAATGTAGTGGAGAAAAACCGCCTTTAATCAACGTAAGCCCTTCAAAATCAACCCAACTAACTTCGTAACTGTCGAACTTGGGTTAGGGCCGGAATCGCGCGAACGCGTTGGTGGAATGGCATTCCATGTATCGGCATTCTGTGACCGTCGAATACCTGCACGGCCCCGCCCTACGGCCGGATCGGTTTGCCCAAATACCCAAGGCGCAACGTCGCGACACGATCACCTTCAAACCCGATGACGAGAGTTGCCCGCCCTCCGGTCTCCGGATCGACGACGCGATCGACATAGCCCAGTTCCTTACCATCGCGAAAAATCTTGTTCGGTGACCCGAGCAGCTTGACCACGTCGGCCACGGTTTTCTGTTTCAAGAGCGGCGCGAGATCTTCTGCCGTGGCCCAGCCATCGTTGAATTTCTTGAGCGCGGCACGCTCCGCGGCATACGGATCGCCGGCCACCGCCCGGGCGCGCGCTTCTTTCGGTGCGGTCACGTTCAACTCCGCAATCGCCCGATTCGCATCCGCCACGAGCGGACTCGTCGGATAGGTGACGATGAACTGACGGTAGCGATCGAGGGCCGAGGTGTTCAGATTCTGTTGGTGAAAGCGACTGGCCTCCGCGTAGGCGAACACGTCGCGCTTTTTCAACTCGGTCAATTCCGCATCGAGCGCCTTGATCTTCGCGTCTTTGTCCGCGATCACCTTGTCCTTCTCCGCCGCATCCTTCTTCGCCTTTTCGGCCTCTTCCTTGGCGAGGACGATTGCGTCATCCTTCGCGGTCTTCTCCTTTTCCGTGGCGGCGAGCTTCTTCTTCGTCCGATCAAGCTCGGCGCTCGTTTGCAACTGCTCGATCTGGGCCTCGGGCGACGGGCCTTTCTCCTTATGGCAGCCTGAACTCAACCCGCTGAGGGCGAGGATTAAAACGACAGACGCGCAAGGGGAACAGCGGCAGTGCATTCGGCCTTATACATCGCCGAAGCCCACGAATCCGAAAAGCGAAAATCGCGAAAAAGCGCAGGCCAATCCAACTCCGCCTTAAGCCAATCCAAAGTCCCGGTGATACCCTCCACCATCGGGCGTGCGTGTTCCCTCGCAGATTCGGCCTAGATCTCGCAGGCTTGAAGTCCCGCAAGTTCCAAACTGGTGGGCGCATCTGGACCAGCTACTTCCCGGAAGATCTCGACCTGGAAGTGATTGACCAAGGCCAACACCTGTCCATGGAGCCCGGCGTGGATTCCGCGGGCTGCTTGCGAAGCAAACGCCGCCGAGAACTGCGCGTCGTTCGCAAATTCGATGAGCGCATGAAATCGCGGGAGCTTGGTCTTTGCCGAGGCGCCGCTATTGCGGAACAATCGAAAACCGGACACCGCCCCCAATTCCTGCAACTCGCCCAGAAATCGGCGCACCACTTCCAAGGCGCTCGCTTCGTCCAGCGTCTCCTTCAGGTTGAACCACACGTGATAGTGAATCATGCGCCCTCCAGCGGTTCCTCAATTAGTCTTCGATCCGCACTCCCCACACGTGATGTCCGAACTGATCGTAGCCGGAAATCTTCCTGCCGTGCTTTTTCAGATAAAGCGTCTCGTAATACTGTCCGCGGTTCCAATCGAGGATGTATTTCCGTGGATCTTCATTGGGGCGGACACATTCCCACTTCCCTTTGCCACCACTCTCCCCCAGCCCGGCCGTGCCGTCGGCATGAATAAAGAGCACAACGTGATTATGCCAACTCCAGCGACCGACAATGGGGTCCGCGCCGGCCGCGAAAGCAGCGAGGCCGAGGAATGTCGACCAGCTCAGGAGCCCTACGAAACGACGCGTGTGCCTGGCCGGGAGGAGTCTGCTCATAGCCCGGATTACACCTCCGACCGACCGCACGCGTCAACGACAGGGAATAGCTCCTCCGCCGCTCCGCTACCTAATACCGCGACTGGCAACCACCGACGGGATGGCCGCTCGTTTGCGAAAATCGCCCCGGTTCGGCAATTGACACGTACATCCACGTATGGCCCCATAACGCGAATGTTTTCCCCAGGATCGCTTCTTATTCGCTGGGGTAGTATTGGCTCATTACTTGCGTGCGTCTTCCTGACGGTAGCATGGCTGGAGCCGGTGCGCGCCGCCGCACCGCAACTCTTCACGTTCCATCATGAAGGCGTGCTGGGCACCTCGCTCGATTTGCAGGTGCAGGCCTCCGACGCACAACAAGCGGCCGCGGTGGAAACGGCAATCCTCGATGAGATCGAGCGGCTCCGAAAAATCCTCAGCACCTACGACGAGACGAGCGAGGTCAGCCGCGTCAATGCAACCACCGTCCCCGTGCCATGTTCGGCGGAGCTGCTCGACGTGCTCGGATTTTACGATTGGTGGACGGCGAAATCTCGCGGCGCTTACAATGGCCACCTCGGGGAACTCATCGGCGCCTGGAAGGCTGCGGAGAAAGCCGGTGCACCACCCGCTGCCGCCACGCTGATACCGATCGTGCGTGCGTTGGCCTTGCCTGGCTGGAAGCTCGACCGCACCGCGCATACCGTCCAGCGACTGACCAGCGGGACACTCGACGTCAGTTCGCTCGGCAAGGGCTATATCATTAGCAAGGCAGTGGTAGCCGGGCGGACCAAGGTGCCGGGCGTTCCCGGCATCCTGCTCAACGTGGGCGGAGACATTTTCGCCAGCGGCGCGTCCGCGCCCGGAATGCCATGGATGATCAACGTCGCCAATCCAGCCCACAGCGAGGACAACGCACCACCGCTCACCCAGTTGAAATTGACCGATCGCGCCATTTCGACAAGTGCGGCTTACGAGCGCGGCTATACCTTTGGGGGCAAACACTACTCCCACATACTCGATCCCCGCACCGGCCTCCCGGCCGAAGGCGTGGCCAGCGCCACCGTCATCGCGGGCAACAGCGCCAACGCCAATGCGCTCGCCACGACACTCTGTGTCCTGAAGCCCGAGGAAGGATTGGAACTGGTGCGACAAATCCAGGATGCGGATTGCCTGATCGTCACCGCGGATGGCCGACAGCTCCGCAGCCCGCGCTTCGCCACCTACGAGATCCCCTCGGCGAAAACCCCGCCTCCCGCGGCCCCGATAGCCGGTCAGCCGGGTCTATGGCCGGCCAACTATCAAGTCTCCATCTCCATTTTATTGAAAACGCCGACGGGAAATGCGCGGCAAATCCGCCGCCCCTATGTGGCCGTGTGGGTGGAAAACGCCGATGGCAAACGGGTGCGCACGGTCGCGGTCTGGGGCAACGCTCCCAAATATCTTCCCGATCTTCCGGAATGGTGGAAGCTCGCTCAGCAGGATCCACAATGGGCCGCGACGGTAACCCGAGCCACCCGCCCAGCCGGCCAGCATCGCATCGCTTGGGACGGTCTCGACGACCAGGGCAAACCACTGCCCACTGGCACTTACACCGTATTTCTCGAAGTAAACCGCCAGCATGGCTCCCACACGATTGGCAGCGCGAAAATCGATTGTAATCGCCTCCCCGCCCAAGCGGTCATTGCGGGGACGACGG
This sequence comes from Chthoniobacter flavus Ellin428, assembly GCF_000173075.1. GTDB lineage: Bacteria > Verrucomicrobiota > Verrucomicrobiia > Chthoniobacterales > Chthoniobacteraceae > Chthoniobacter > Chthoniobacter flavus. Next base: position 45,522 of record NZ_ABVL01000037.1, on the reverse strand, counting down.
AATTCGGCCAGACGACGCTGAGCTTCGGTCCCCCTCAATGAGTACGGATGCCAGTCACCACCGCCGGCTGCTTTTCAAAAAGTGGTCGCGCACCATTCACATCTACATCTCCATGCTGGGCCTCCTGGCGGTGATCTTCTTCTCGGTCACAGGCATCATGCTCAATCACGAAGAGTGGTTTGGATTCGCCGCGCCCCACATCGTGAAAAAGGAAGGCATCGTCCCCGAAGCCATGGCCCAGAACCCGGACAAACTGGCGATTGTCGAAAAACTACGGAAGGATTTCTCCGCGACGGGTGCTCTCGATTCGTTTGAGATCGAGGACGCCCAACTGACCCTCTCCTTCAAGTCTCCCGGCCGCCATACCGACGCGACCATTCAGCGCGCCGATGGACATGCGGAAATCTCGCTCGAGTCTTACGGATTTGCCGGACGCTTTGTCGACCTTCATCGTGGGACCGACGCCGGCCCCGTCTGGCGTTTCATCATCGATGCCACCGCCGTCTTGCTGCTGATCACGTGTGCAACCGGCCTGCTGCTGTGGTGCATGGTCCCGAAATGGCGTCCGCTCGGGCTCGCCGCCCTGGCCTTCTGCATAGTCAGCTGCGTCGTCGCTTACTTCGCCTTCGTTCCCTAGCAAAGGCGAATTGCTCCTCATTTTTTCTCGGGCGGCGGATTCACGATCGTCGTATCTTTCTCGACCTTCTTTTCCGGGGCCGGATTGACGATCGTCGTATCCTTCTTTTCCACCGTCGGTGGGGCATCGGATTTCACACGGACATCGCATCCGCTCAGAGCCATGATACTGACGATCAATAATGGGGAAATGATAGCGGTTCGCATAACAATTGGTTTCTACTTGGAATCGCGATGGCTCGACACTTCGGATGTTAACTTCCGTGCATAACATGACACTCGTTCGGTCCTGAATAAATATTCAGCTGAATATCTATTCAGAAAAGCAACACGCCCGCTCCACCGAAGCGAAGCGGGCGTGTAATAATCAGTCAACCGCAGCGATCAATCGCCTTCCACCTCGACGCGGCTGATCACGCGTTCATTGCCCTCCGTGTCGTAATACACGTGCACCGGCACGCCGACCTTGACGCGCGTGCGCACATCTTCGTCGGTCAGCACCTTGCCGCCGTGGGTGACGTAGGTCACCTTCTTGCCGTAGTGATAGGTAACCGGGCCGGACTTTTCCTTCACGATGAAAGTCTTCCCGGGGGCGTATTCGGAGATGGTCCCATCACCGTAGGTGGTGGTCGTGGTCGTCGTCGTCTTTTCCACATCGGCCGCAATGGCCGCAGAGGCGAGGATCGTGCAGAGGAACGGAATCAGTGCTTTTTTCATGATCGTAGATGAGGGTTTGATTTTGGATTTTATCTTGGTTTTTGCGCCGGTTGTTTCAACGGCTACGCGTGCTTCGTGATACCAACGAACCTCGGTCTCAGGGTGTGCACTGAGCGCAAAATCGGGGCCGCAAATTCGATAAGATGACGCCTGCTTCCGCGAGCGTCCGGAATGTTCAGGCGAGGGACGCACCTACCGCGCGCTTTGCGATCCTGTTTTCAAATTGCGGGCGGGCTTTTCCATTCTCACCGCAATCACGAAACAACCAATAAGTAACATGAAATTGATTCGAATTCTTATCATGGGTGCCATGGCCGTAGCCGGATTTGCGGTGGCCACACCTGCCCAGGCTGACACCACGGTCGTCTACCATAACAACGACTGGCGCTATCACCATCATCACCACTACTACGATAATGACTCGGTAGTCGTGGAGCACCCCCGCCATTGGCATCACTGGCATCACGACAATGATGTCTCGATCGCCGTGGGCGGCCATGTGCATCACCATCACTATCACAGCAACGAAGTCGAAATTAACCGCTGAGTGATGTCAGCGTGGCAGCCCCGACGTGGGTCGTGATCGCTGCCGATTTTGCGACTGCCTCTCCCGGCTTTTGCTGGGAGAGGCAGTTGACGTTTTGAGGAATGGAAAGGGGAAAGGAGCAGCACCATTCTGGCGCTGATCGATCACTTGTCCGCGGCAAAAGGCGCGCTGCGCCTCTCACTTTCCACTTTCACTCTCCACTGTCGCAGGAAATCGCAGCACTTCGGTCCCATCGAGTCGCTTCGACATATCGATCGGGTCGCCGACTTTCACCTCGGCCGGATCGACTTGATACGCCCACACGAGGAATGACGCGAGATTCGCCGCGCCGTAAACGGTCGCGAAGGCGCCATCCACGGCGTCCAATCCACAGGCGATCTTGATCCGGCCGACTCGCGGCACATTGAAACGCGCGTCGAAGGTATGCCAGCGATGACCGACATAGACCTCCATGTAAGCGTGAAAATCCATCGGCGTGCCGGGATCCTGGAAAGCCACGTCGGGCACATAACCGGTAACATATCGGGTCGGGATATTGAAGCAACGGCTGAGGGCTACCGCGCAGTGCGCGAAGTCCCGGCACACGCCGAAGCCTTGGGCGATGATCTCGCTGGCCGCGGTGTGAGGGCTGCCGGAGCCAAAGCGGTATTCGATATGGGTGTGCACCCAATCGCAGATCGCCTGCACGCGCTGCAACCCATGGGGCACCGCGCCGAACTTCTCGAAAGCGAAATCCATGAGCCGATCCGAATCGCAGTAGCGGCTGGGAAGCGTGTAGCGGAGTAGATCAGGCGACAATTCCCCCACCGGTACCGGGTCGTCGATTCTACCGAAATCCTCCCGCACCGAAGGGACGGCCACGAGGGCATCGTGCCGCACCTGCGTCCGGCCCGCCGGCAGGATCATGCGGTGAACGATATTCCCATGCGCATCCTCCCCCTGCTCCACTTCCCGATCGAGACCGAGGTGCATTTCCTCCGCCTCGATGCGCTGCCACGCGCTGTCGCGCGGCTGAATGACAAACGTCACCGGCGTCGGCTCTGGCGTCTCGTAGACGAAATCCAGCCCACAACGAATGGTCAGATCGAGCGTCGGAATGGAAATGGCACGGAGATGGTTCACTGGAGCTGGGCAAAGAAATCCTCGAAGAGACTGGCGTAGATCGTATCGCGCTCCGGATGATATTGGACGCCCACGCCCCATGGGTAATGACGCAGGCGCACCTGCTCGATGGTGTCGTCGCCGGCGTGCCACGCTTCCACCTCCAGCCCATCCGCCACGCGATCCAGCGCCTGGTGATGTGAACTGTTCACCTTCTCGAAGCGATGCCGGGCCGAGGCGTCAAAGCGCAAGGGCTGCACATTTTGTGACTTCATCTCCGGCAAGTCGTGCCCGCGGATGTCCAGATGAAGGGTGCCCCCCAAGGCGACATTCAGGACCTGCACGCCTTTGCAAATGGCCAGGATCGGCAGCCCACGCTGGACGGCGGAACGGACAGCCGCGAATTCCCACGCATCGCGCTCGGGTTCGGGATCTTTGATCAATTCCGGATGTTCAATGGGAACATGGTGGAACCCGATGGAGATATCGGGGCCCCCGGTGACTAGCAATCCATCCAGAGTCGCAGGATCGACCGGACCGAGGCGGGCATTGTGCAGCGTGATCTCCGGATGCGCAGCCAGAAAGCGGCCAAAAAGTGCATCGTCGCATTCCCTGATCCAGGAACCCAAGTGCGGCATGCCCCTATCTCTGCCGCGCGCTTCCAGTCCGCAAGCGGTTTCGCCCGCAACTGCGCAATTTTATACAACCGCGCCTGCTGCAAGCTTGCCAAACCAGAAAGAGCCGCTAGCAATGGCGCCGTATGAAAAAAATCGAGGCCATCATCAAGCCCTTTAAACTGGAGGACGTGAAGGAAGCGCTGTCGGAAATTGGCATCGAAGGCATGACGATCAGCGAGGTGAAAGGTTTCGGTCGTCAGAAGGGGCACACGGAGATCTATCGCGGCAGCGAATACACCGTGGATTTCCTCCCGAAGGTGAAGTTTGAAATCGTGCTGGCCGATGATCGGGTGACGAGAGCGGTGGAGGCCATCGTGAGTTCCGCCAAGACCGGCAAGATCGGCGACGGCAAAGTTTTCATTCTGCCCATCGAAGACGCCATCCGTATTCGGACAGAAGAACGCGGCGAATCCGCCATCTAGTTTCCCAACCCTCAACCCGAGTCCGTCCTTCGCTCGAGTGTCCTCGGGGAATGGCCGGTCCACCTTTTCTCTCTTATGCCGATTTGGCTGCTCGCCATCATTCTGGGCTTCGTCGAAGGCCTCACCGAATTTCTCCCGGTCTCGTCCACCGGTCACCTGCTCATCGCCGAGCATCTGCTGAAGATCGATCCTTCCAGCTTTCTGCGCAGCGATATGTTCAACGTGGTCATTCAGGCCGGCGCGGTGCTGGCCGTCATCCCGTTGTTCAAGGATCGGCTGAAGATGCTCTCCCGCCTGCATGAGCCGGCCAGCCAGCAATTTCTAGCGAAGATCATCGTCGCCTTTGTCATTACCGGCGTCGGCGGCTTCATCATGGAGAAGAAGCACTTCAAGCTGCCGGAGGAAGTGCAACCGGTGGCCATCGCCTTGATCATCGGCGGCATCGTTTTCATTGCTGTGGAAGCCTTGCTGCGGAACAAGCAACTGTCCGAGGAGATTTCCTGGACGGTGGCGATTACGGTCGGTCTGGCGCAGTTGATTGCCGCGGGCTTTCCCGGTGCTTCGCGCTCGGGTTCCACTATCATGCTCGCCATGATCGTCGGCGCGGGCCGGGCCCGGGCCACGGAGTTTTCCTTCCTCGTCAGCATTCCCACCATGCTGGCCGCGAGCGGCTACAAGATCTTCAAGACGTTGCACCACCCGGCCATCGATGCCATCCCCACCGACTGGAGCTCTCTCATCATCGCCTCCGTGGTCGCGATCATCGTCTCCTTCATCGCCGTGAAGTGGCTGCTGCGTTACGTGCAAACGCACACCTTCATCGGCTTTGGCATTTACCGGATCATCGCCGGCGCCGCTTTGCTATTGTTTATACGGTAGTATGTGGCTGTTGGCCTTCGCGGGATCGAAGGTTGCCGGACACGGCATTGCCACTTATGCTGGCCGTCCCATGCGCTTGTCCGTCCTGTGCGCCGTCGCTTTTATCGTCAGTGCCCTGCCTCTCCGCGCGGAGGATACCGCCGTGGTGCGTGCCGCCGATGGCTTTCAGCTTCCGGTGGGTCCCAATGGCACCGGCGAAGGCTACTACATCGCCCGCGGCTACCGGCCGAATGGGCACCTCGGTGAGGATTGGAACGGCGTGCACGGTGGCAACACGGATCTGGGCGACCCGGTCTACGCCATCGCGAGTGGCTACGTCATGTTTGCCCGCAATTATCACGTCGGCTGGGGCAATGTGGTCATCCTCCGGCACGCCTACTACGAAGGCTCGACGCTGAAGTTCTGCGACTCTCTCTACGGGCATCTGTTGGATTTCTCCGTCCAGGAAGGCGAGCAGGTGCACCGCGGGCAGCAGATCGGGCGCATCGGCAACAACTTCGGCATGTACGAAGCGCACCTCCATTTCGAGATGCGGAAGAATCTGCAGATCGGCATGTTTCGCAGCAGCTTCGCGCGCGACTTCAGCAATTACTTCACGCCCAACGAATTCGTCGCCACTCACCATGCCTGCCCCAATGGCAACCACATGGCGAACATTCCGATCAACACCTACCCGCCCGTGGCTCCCCCGGTAGTCGCCGGTCCGCATGTCGAGTCACCGGTCTTCGGCCCGCCGCCGGCGGGGGCGCCGCCGAGATTTGCCCGGGTCTCACCGCTGCCTCCTCCCGCTCGCGTTGTTCCGTCATCGACACCCGAACCTGGGTCGGTGGAAGCGAGGATCGAGCGATCCTTGGAGTCGACCACCAGCTTTACATCCACCCCGATACCTTCCGGCAAGCATTCCGCGAAACCCAGCACGGCCCTGGCAGCCGCTTCGCCGCCCCCTTCGTCATCGAAAAAGGGCTCGAAGGCTCCGGCGCCCATTGCCGACGCTCCGGCCACGCCCGCCCCGCTCGCCAACAAGCGAACCCGCCAAGGCCAGACCCCCGCTCCTGCCACGGCCAACCGACCCGAAACGGAGACCATCGAGTCGGACCCGCTCCTGCCTGCCCCGACCACCACCAACGTCGTCCCCATTCAACGCTCCGGCTCCGGCTTCAAAGTCGACCGTTTCGGGGACATGCGCGGCAAGGGATATTAAAAGTGGAAGCGGCATCTGCCGCTTTGTCATTCGCCAGTCAGCGGCAGATGCCGCTGCCACTTTGACGTCTACCCCCGCGCCTCGCGGCCGAGTTTGAACTCGAAGCTATCCACCAGCGCAAGCCAGCTCGCTTCGATGATGTTGTCCGAAACGCCCACCGTGCCCCAGCTCGTCTCCCCGTCAGTGGAATCGATCAACACCCGCGTGCGTGCGGCCGTGCCCTGCTGGCCATTGATGATCCGCACCTTGTAATCGTCGAGCTGCACTTCATCGATCTTCGGATAGAACGGCCGCAGTGCCTTGCGTAGCGCCGCGTCCAGGGCATTCACCGGACCATCGCCTTCGGCCACCGTGTATTCCGGCGTACCATTCACGCGCAGCTTCACCGTCGCCTCGCACTTGTTCCAACCGCTTTCGCCCGAGCCCGAGCGGCGGAAGGAGCAGTGATACTCCTGCAATTCAAACAGCGGCCGGCTTACGCCCAGCTGCCGCCGCACCAGCAATTCAAACGACCCTTCGGCCGCCTCGAATTCATACCCCTCGGCCTCGAGCCGTTTCACCTCGGAAAGAATCTTCCCCACTTCCGGCGCGCCCTTGGAAAACTGGAAGCCCAGCTTCTCCGCCTTCACGATGACGTTCGACTGCCCGGACATATCCGAGATGGTGATGTTCCGCTCGTTGCCGATGAGTACCGGGTCGACGTGCTCGTAACTGCTGGCCAGCTTTTGCACCGCGTGCACATGCTGCCCGCCCTTGTGTGTGAACGCCGCGGAGCCCACATAGGGCGCGCGAATATTGTGCGGCACATTCGCCAGTTCATCGACGAAGAGCGAGAGCTCCCGCAGCTTCGTGAGGTCATTCACCACCGGCGTATCGAGCTTCAACTGCAGATTCGCCGCCACGGTGATGAGGTCGCAATTGCCCACGCGTTCGCCGTAACCATTGATCGTCCCCTGCACCTGCGTTGCGCCGGCCGCGATCGCCGCCAGCGCATTGGCCACGCCGAGGCCGGAATCGTTGTGCGTGTGGATGCCCACGGTTCCCTCGCCGATCGTTTCGATCACCGCCCGCGTCGCCTTGGCCACGAACTCCGGCAGCGTGCCGCCGTTCGTATCGCACAGCACCACGAGATCCGCCCCGGCATCATGCGCCGCCTTCACCGTAGCCAGTGAATACTTGGGATCATCCTTGAAGCTGTCGAAAAAGTGCTCGGCATCGTAAAGCACCTCACGCCCGTGCTTCTTCAGGTAAGCCACGGTCTCCGAGATCATCGCCAGGTTCTCCTCCAGCGACACGCCGAGCACTTCGGTCACCTGCAGCGGCCAGGTCTTGCCCACGATGGTCACCGCCGGCGTCTCCGCCTCGAGAAGGATGCGCACCTGCGGATCGTCCTCCACCTTCATCCGTCCCCGGCGCGTCGCGCCAAAGGCCGAGATCTTCGCATTCTTCCACTGGCGCTTCTTCGCCTCGTTGAAAAACTCCGCATCCTTCGGGTTCGAGCCCGGGAAACCACCCTCGATGTAGTGGACGCCAAACTCGTCGAGCTTCTCCGCCACGCGAATCTTATCGAGCATCGAAAACGAAATCCCCGTCCCTTGCGTGCCGTCGCGAAGGGTGGTGTCGTAAAGGGTGACTCGTGGTTTGCTCATAAAAAAGGGGGGCGAGATATAATGCCGAAACCCACCGGAAGCAAGGTCTTCACAGAGGTCGTCAAAGGCGTTGTTCCTCGGCTTGGTCTCCTTTGGCGCCTGCCTCTCCTAGTGCCGGGCAAACCTTCGCTCCCCGACACCCCATTCCGCTTGCTTCCAGACGCCGCGAAGGTCTTGATGGCAGTGTCATCTCCCCACTCCTTTCGACGAAGTGAATTGATCGGTTATGCGCGTCTGTCCAGGTTGCCACCGCGAAAATGCGGATAACGTTTCCCGCTGTCCTTGCGGGTTTTCATTTTCTCTCGAATACGAGCATTCCTGGAAAGGCACGCTTTTCCGAACCCTCAGGCCACTGGGTTGGATCTGTCTCATCGTGGGCGCGTTGATCGGCTTCGTGTTCGTAAAGCACGCTTTCGACGTCGCAATCGAAGGCCACGCCGTGCGGGACGTGGCCGTATCGAAGTTTTGGGAGACCCAGGAATTTTCGGGAATACTGGTCGATCTGCCTATCCGATTGAAGGCCGATTCCCATTTCGATCCCCTCAATCCAGCACTCGCCTCACTCTATTCCGATTTTTCGAACGCCTCTGGCTCAGCAGGCGATACGGAAATTAGAGTGACATCGATGGTGGAAGCTCGCTCCGATTTGGCCGGCCTCGCAGAAACTGCCGAGTTCACCGCCAAATCTTTCGCCAGCAAGTCCTATGTTGTCCACGAAAGCCATTCCATCGAAGATTGGAAGCAGGGGTCGCTGTCGGGCAAGTTGGTCCGTCTGCAAGCGCGCCTTCGAACCCAGGATTTCTCGGTCCACGCTTTACTAATCAAACAAGGCTCCCGGCGTTGGACAATTTATACATCCTACCATCCCTCACTTGGCAGCGCGATCGCGGATCGAATCATCGCCTCGGTTCGACCTGCTCAATAGCCTACGGATCATCCATTCCCGACCGGATGGCGTGGTGAATTATTCAATGGATTTTCGCTCGCTGGTATCAGGCCTGCTATGCATTCTCCCGCGAACATGGACACGGAAATTCAATTCGATCGGGTGGAACGGCCAATCAGCGCAACGGCATGCACTTCCTGCCGCGGCGCTTTGCTCGGCTCTTATTTTCAGGCAAACGGGCAGATCCTATGCGAACGCTGTGCAGAGGGCATTCGCAAGTTTTTCCATTCCGGCGAAGGCGCTTTCGGCAGGGTCATAAAGGCGATCGCTTTCGGCATCGGCGGTGGGTTGGCGGGAGGCGCGATTTATACGACTGTGCTGGCGCTCGTGCATATCAATGCGGCGCTCATCACCATTCTCATTGGCTTTTGGGTCGGCAAAATGGTGCGAAAGGGTTCGGGTAACCGGGGTGGCATCGGTTATCAACTCCTCGCTGTGATCATCACCTATGGCATGATTGGCCTTTCCATCATTCTTTCGGAAATGCTCACCAGCTCGGCAGCGAACGGCGGCCTCCTCAATGAGATCTTCCTGCTCCTCTTCGGCGCCATTGCTGGTCCGGTGATTGCCGCCACGCATAGCCCGCTCGGTGGACTCATTACCTTCTTCGGCCTCATGCAAGCGTGGAAGATAAACAAAAGCGTGGTCGTGAATATCACTGGCCCGCACGCTCTGGCGCCCGTCACGCCCAGCCGTGACCCGGTCGATCCGATGATCGCGCAAAATCCGCCGGCTCCGGTCACTCCTTCGCTTCCTCCGCAGAGTGCCTGAGATTCCTCCTGCCCTGCCGGCGCAATGCTGCCGGCAATGCGCGACCGAAGTCGTCGCGCCGATGCTGAGCTGCCCAGCCTGTGGCACGCTGGTGCATGCGGACGAATTGAAACGTCTCGCCGCTGCGGCCCAGCAGGCAGAGCCGAGCGAAGCGCTCGCCCTGTGGCGACAGGCCATCGGGCTTCTACCGCCGGATTCCCAGCAATACACGCTGCTCGCTTCCAAAATCGAAACGATCTCGCGCGGGCTGGAGATCAACCCACCTGCGGGGACAAAACCCGGCGGCCGCAAATGGAAGGGTACCGCCGCCGGCACGGGCGGCGTATTCCTGATGCTGCTCGCCAAATTCAAAGGCGCGATCTTTCTGCTGTTCGGCCAGGGCAAACTTCTCCTGCTGGGCCTCACGAAGATGACCACGTTGATGACGATGTTCGCTTCGCTGGGAATTTACTGGCGGATCTTTGGCTGGCGATTGGCCGTCGGCGGCATCCTCTGCATCTACGTCCACGAGATGGGTCACGTCTACGCGCTCCGGCGTCTCGGGATCAAGGCAACCGCACCCATGTTCATTCCCGGCTTCGGCGCGGTCATCTTTCTCCAGCAGCAATTCTTCAGCCCACGTGAGGATGCCCGCCACGGCCTCGCGGGGCCGACTTGGGGGCTCGGGGCCAGCGTCATCGCCGCGCTGCTGGGCCTCTTGTTCCACTCACCACTTTGCCTTTTGGTCGCGCAGTTCAATGCCTGGATCAATCTCTGGAACCTGACTCCCGTTTGGCAGCTCGATGGTTCGCGTGGCTTTCACGCCTTGCGCCGGCCGGAGCGCATCATTGCTTCCCTTGCCTTTGTCGCCGCATGGCTTCCTCTGGATGTTCACCGTCACGGCGATGGAAGCGATTCGATCGCCTTGGGAGTCCGCCTCGCTTTCATCGCGGCCGCCTGCTGCGTCTACGGAGTCATGCGCAAGAACGAACCCGAGGCCACCGACTCGCGAGCCATTTGGCAATATGTCGGGCTGTGCGCGGCCCTGACGGCGTTCAACTGGGTGCCGGTACCGCCAGTTTCGTAAGAGAGAAATTGGGCATGCAGGGCTCAATTTCGCGGAGCTTGAGATAGCGCCGCGATCACGTTACTTCATGGTGTCGCTCATGGCTGATTTCGAATCCGCTGACAAAGCCTCGTTATTCGTAACGACCCGGTGGTCCGTCGTGCTGGCGGCGCGAGATGGAGAAGGACGGTATGCCACCGTCGCCATGGAAACGCTGTGCAAGACCTATTGGCGGGCTCTCTACGTCTATGCGCGGCGGCACGGACTTCCTCCACCCGACGCGGAAGATGTAACGCAGGCGTTTTTCGAACGGCTGCTGGAGAAGGATTATTTGAAATCCGTGCAGCCGGAGCGGGGTCCGTTTCGAGCGTTCTTGCAAATGGCGTTCAAACGCTTTCTGGCCAAGGAGCACGAGCACGCCACCGCGTTGCGGCGTGGTGGTAACGCGAAACATCTGGGACTCGATTTTCTCGAAGCAGAGGCTGTGTTCACGGCGGATTCACCGCAATTGGCCGCCGATGAAGTTTTCGAAGCGCATTGGGCGATGACCACCCTGCAGGCCGCGATGACGGCATTGCGCGCGGAATTTCGGGATGCAGGAAAGGAACAGGATTTCGACATCCTGAAGACCACGCTCAGCGCATCCGGAGACGGCAGCTCCTACGAGAAAATGGGCGTCGAGTTGGGCCTCTCGGACGGGGCGACGCGAATCGCCGTCCATCGCCTGCGGAAGAGATTCCGCGAACTCTTTCGGGCGGAAGTGGCGCAGACGGTGGCCAGTCACGAAGATCTCAACGAAGAAATCCGGCACCTCGTGGCGGTCCTGGCCCGCGGTTAAAAAGGCGAAAAGAAAATTCCGTAACGCGGACGCTTTCTTCCGTATGGGGACCAATGACATGCCCAACTCCGCCGTTTCCAGCAACATTTGCCCCCAGTGCCACGCGCCGATCGCGGCGCACGCGCCCGAGGGGCTGTGCCCACGATGCATTGCCTCTCTCCATCTGCTCAGCGATACCGGCGTGGGCGACCTCGAAGGGCGCGCCAAGTCGGCTCCGCTCAACCCGGCGGAGTTGGCGCCGCGTTTTCCGCAACTCGAGATTCTGGAGTGTCTGGGACGCGGTGGCATGGGCGTGGTCTACAAGGCACGGCAGCTTCTGCTCAATCGTTTCGTCGCGCTGAAGCTCCTCGCTCCGGAACGGGTTACCGATGCGGCTTTTGAGGAACGATTCGTGCAGGAGGCGCGCGCCCTCGCCGCGCTGAACCATCCCAACATCGTCATCGTCTACGAGTTCGGCGAAAGCGATGGGTTGTATTTCCTGATCATGGAATTCGTCGACGGGGTGAATCTGCGCCAGGCGATGAAGCTCGGGCGATTCACCCCCGAGCAGGCGCTGGAGATCGTGCCGCCGGTCTGCGAAGCGCTCCAGTACGCGCACGAACACGGCATCGTGCATCGCGACATCAAGCCGGAGAATCTCCTCATCGATCGGAACGGTCGCGTGAAAATCGCCGACTTCGGCATTGCGAAGATGCTCAATCGGTCCTCCGACGATGGATCGGCCGACAACCAGCTCGCCGGCACGCCGCAATACATGGCGCCGGAACAGAAGGACTGTCTCACCACGGATCACCGGGCGGACATCTATTCCCTCGGCGTAATCCTCTACGAATTGCTGACCGGCGATTTGCCCAGCGACCAGGTCAAACCCTCCTTGCACAAAGTGAACGCCGACGTGCGACTCAATGAGATCGTCACGCGCGCTCTGCACGAGCGGCCCGAACTGCGCTTTCAATCCGCCGAAGAGCTGCGCACACAAGTGGAGACCCTGCTTATTTCCCCGGATTCGGCGCGGCCACGGCGAAAACTCTCCACGACGAACTGGTTCGGCCATGACCTCGCTGGCCAGCAAGCCATTCGTTTGCGTCGCCGGCCGTTCAACCGGCGGTGGGCGATCGGCGGCCTTCTTCTGCTCGTCGCCCTCGTCGTCCTCTTCTTTCTCCCTCCGCGTTCTCCGGCTCCCATTGGAGATGTCGAGTCGGTGGACTTTGATTCCGGGATCCTCAGCGACTACTTCACCACGAATATGGTCTTCGGCGACAATCCTTACTCGCTCAAACCCGTGGGCGTTGACGGATCCCGAGGCCTGGGTCTGGATGACAGCATGGCCACCGAGGGGACGCTCGTCTTCAAAAAGAAGAGCTACGATCTTTCCAAGCTGGCTTCCGTGGAAATCTCCTGCCTGTTTCGGCGGGCGGCCATCGGGGCCGGTACCCACGCGATCAATCTCGGTCTCGTGCAATCCACGGCCGGAAACCTCAGCGGCGTGAAGGGCGACGGTTTCGTGGGGCTGCGGCTCTCGGTGGATGGCGAATCGTTTCGCATACAGTTCGAGGCCAAGGAAACGGGAGAAAAACATCCCCACATGGGCCCGCTCGGCAATGAGGTCATCACCGAAGTGGGAAAATGGTATCAGTACAAAGTCATCTTCACGCGCGTGAGCGAAGAAGGCATCCGCGTGACTGGCGAAGTGCGGAATGCCAATGAGCGTGGAAAAGTCGGCTCGCCGGTGGGATCCTTTGCACCGGTCATTTACTGGATTAAAGACTTTCCCCTGGCGGATTTTCTAGCTGACGACGAGCTCTGGGCCGCAGTGCGAGCCAATGGCGCCGGCGGGGTGGATGCGCTGGATAACCTCCGCATCGTGGCCCGCCCGCGGTCAGTCAAAGCCAGCACTCCGGCACCCGATCCAACACCTGATATACGTCACGCGTACGGCACCGCCCGAGGTTCCTGGTGAGGCCACCGCAGTCCTGCAAACAGCGTCCCAAACTGCCGGTCCCCTCCCCGTATGCCCGGTCATTGCCGTAAATCCATTTCGTCGCGAAATGCTGAAATTCGCCGGCTGAGCGAATGCCCAGTTTTTCCGGAGTCTCGCTTTGATTTGTTTGAGCAGATCGCTCCCACTCGAGCCTCTCAAGGCTAATATCCAGAACCACCAAATCCAGCTGGTTTCGACGGATGATCTGCAACGCAGACTGCGCATCTCCAGCTTCTCCGCAGGCCTCCATATCCATTTCCTGGTTCATGAGCAAGGCGAGCCGCTCCCACTTCAGCGAGCGCTCGAGCAACTCGCTGCGCGTCTGCTGGTTGCGGAGCGCCGGATCGGCGAAGAGCACCAGCAGGTGGAACCATGAGCAAACCTTCGAGGAAGACCCCGCGAAGTGATTGGTCGGCGAAGAAACCCGCCACTTTCCTAACTATTCGTGTGGCGGCAGCGTAGCCCGTGAAATTACCCAGAACAGCGAGGCTTGGGTAATGGCGCATTGAAGCTGTGCGATTCAGTGGGAGCCTTTCGTAATGCAATAAATGATGGACGGCGAGTTATATAACTAAGCCACTGAAAAGGCTATGTAATAACCATCACTACCCCGTGGACCAATATTATTACCAACCTAGCGAGGGCTGGCGATTTACGTCGCTCAAGATGACGCAATGTGGTGCTTTCTTTTGCGCACCTTGGTAGAATTTGAGCCGATCATTTAGGCCAAGGAATCGGATGTAATGAAATCCGGGCGCGTTTCGCTCGGCATTTCCAGAGGAAAGACCACGGATAAAATCAGACCAACAACTAGTTGGCATACCGCATGCTAGGCGGTGGCGGCAATGGCCACCGGTTGTACAGCGCCGGTGTCCATGACATAACGCAGCGTTCGATGTTTCAGCGCCGCCAATTTCCGGGATTTCCCCGTGACAGCGGTTTACGGCGCCTGAGCTGTCGCGACGCTCGGACAAAACCCAGCAAACAACACAGAAATAGGAATCACCGAACTATGATACTCCGCCAACGATTGGCACTCCTGGCTGCCCGCCGCCGGGGACTCTGGGATGGATGGCGCTCGCTGCGCCTGCTGCTCGAGCTCAAGACAAACCACCGGAAACGCCGGCCACAGCGCCAGCGGCGCCCGCCGCAGCGCCTGCTGATGCAGCGGCCGCTCCGGCGGCAGCGCCACCGGCTCAAGCTCCCGACTCCACTGCCACCGGCGCCAATGGAGGCACGGGCGTGGATTTGACCTGGCCGGCTCCCGCCAAATCGGATCCCAAGACGAGCCTGACCACCGGCGAGCCCGGCATCGACTCCAAGGGGGAAAAGACCATCGCCGCAGACAGCGAACTGGTGAAGAACATCGCCCACAACAAAGTCTCAATCAACATCGTCTGGACGCTGGTGACGGGCTTCCTGGTGATGTTCATGCAGGCGGGTTTCGCCTTGGTGGAAACCGGCCTGTGCCGCGCCAAGAACGCCGCGCATACCATGGCCATGAATTTCATGATCTATGGCTTGGGCATGCTTGGGTTCTGGATCTGCGGTTTCGCCTTCATGTTTGGCAACTATGCCAACGGCCCAGTAAACATCGGCTGGCAGCCGCCGCTCGGCCAGGGCATGATGCTCCTCAACCAAGGCTGGTCCCTGCACATTGGCGACAAGACATACGGCCTTCTCGGGCTGAAAGGTTTCTTCCTGTCGCCAAGTGTTTTCGATACGGCCATCTTCACGTTGTTCCTCTTCGAGATGGTGTTCATGGACACCACGGCAACGATCCCGACCGGTACCATGGCCGAGCGCTGGAACTTCAAGAACTTCATCGTCTACGGTTTCTGGGTCGGCATGTTCCCGTATGCCATCTACGGCAGTTGGGTGTGGGGCGGCGGCTGGCTCGCCCAGAGCGGTATCAACTGGGGCTTGGGTCACGGCGCCGTCGATTTCGCCGGCTCCGGCGTGGTGCATATGTGCGGCGGCATGATCGCGATTGCGGGCGGGCTTGGTTTGCGGCCCGCGCCTCGGCAAATATGGGCCTGACGGCAAACCGCGACCCATCCCCGGCCATGACACCACCATCGTCATGCTCGGCACCTTCATCCTCGCGTTCGGTTGGTTCGGCTTCAACCCGGGC
This sequence comes from Chthoniobacter flavus Ellin428, assembly GCF_000173075.1. Taxonomy (GTDB): domain Bacteria; phylum Verrucomicrobiota; class Verrucomicrobiia; order Chthoniobacterales; family Chthoniobacteraceae; genus Chthoniobacter; species Chthoniobacter flavus. Next base: position 29,978 of record NZ_ABVL01000037.1, on the reverse strand, counting down.
TCGACGCTCGCTGGCACGGACAACCGCATCGCCGTCATCGCGGGGGACACGATGCTCGCCGGTGGCAGCCCGCTTCCGTCGGTACGCTGGTCACCCTCTATCTCGTGACCGGCAAGCCCGATCCGACGATGCTTTGCAACGGCCTGCTGGCAGGCTTGGTGGCGATCACCGCGCCCTGCGCGTTCGTCAATTCCGCCGGAGCGGTCCTGATTGGCTTCATCGCCGGTGTCATTGTCGTCTTCTCAGTCTTCTTCTGGGAACGCGTGGCCAAAATCGACGACTGCGTCGGCGCCATTTCCGTGCACGGCGTGTGCGGATGCTTTGGCGTTCTGAGCGTGGGCCTCTTTGCCAACGGCAGCTACGGCCAGGGCTGGGGGGGCGTCCACAAGCTGTTCAAGGACGGCCAGTGGCAGGTCCTCATCAATGACGGTTCCAAGGCCATCATCGACAAGTACACCGCCATGATCGCCACCAGCGGCCCGAACAGCGGCTGGACGGATGTGGGTGTAACCGGAATTTTCGGCTCCATGTTTGGCTCGACAGCGCCGGCCGGCGATGTGTCGCAGTTCGGCGCCCAGTGCCTGGACGCCTGCACTTGCGCGGTTTTCGTCCTCGTTTTCTCGTGGGTCTGGTTCAAGCTGTCGAACATGATCATCCCGATCCGGGCGAAGAAGGAAGACGAACTCGCCGGTCTGGACATTCCGGAAACTGGCATCGAGGCGTATCCGGACTACGCACTCACCGACAAGTCGTCACCTCCGGTTCACTAAGACAAATCGGTCTTGTTACCCGGGTCCGGCCTTTTCCTGGTGGTTTCCTGGCCGGGCCCGGGAGCAAGCAAACAACTCCTTCAAATAAATGAAAAAAATCGAAGCGATCATCAAACCGTTCAAGCTCGAGGACGTTAAAGGGGCTCTGACCGATATTGGAGCCGAAGGCATGACCGTCAGTGAAGTGAAAGGTTTCGGACGGCAAAAGGGACACACGGAGATCTATCGTGGCAGCGAATACACCGTGGACTTTCTGCCCAAGGTGAAACTGGAAATCGTTACCACGGACGCTCTCGCCGAGAAAGTCGTCGAGGCGATCATCGCCGCGGCGAAAACCGGAAAAATCGGGGATGGCAAGGTCTTCGTCTATACCATCGACAAATCGTACCGCATCCGCACGGAAGAGGAGGGTGACGCATCGGTCTAAATGTGTCCGGTCCGCCTATGACGATGACCGGTCCGTCCGGGTATCGCCAATCGAGCGGGCGATTCCTATGAAAAAAATCGAAGCGATCATCAAGCCTTTCAAATTGGAAGAGGTCAAAGACGCTCTCGCCGACATCGGCGTGGAGGGGATGACCGTAACCGAAGTGAAGGGTTTCGGTCGGCAGAAGGGACACACGGAAATCTACCGGGGCAGCGAGTACACCGTGGACTTTCTTCCGAAGATCAAGGTGGACGTAGTCGTTCCGGACAGCCTGGCAGAGAATGCGACTGACGTCATCGTCAAGGCAGCCAAAACCGGCAAGATCGGCGATGGCAAAGTATTCATCTCCGCCGTCGAGGAAGCCGTGCGCATCCGGACCGAGGAAACGGGAGAAAAGGCCATCTAAGGACCTACCCATACCCAACAACGCATGGCCGAGTCCTATCCTCCGCCGTGCCTTCATTCCATCCCAGCAACACAAAACCGACCATCACTCTTAGAACACTTATGAATAACACGACGATCCTTCTCCTCGGCATCTCCGTAGCCGTCCTCCTGCTCGGCTGCTATCTCTGGCGGCTCACGAGTAGCCGTTCCATTCTGCTCAATACCATCTTCGGCAGCACGTGCATGTTGCTCGCAGCATATCATACCGCGTCTCACCAAAGGATGGAATGGGCGATCATGCTTCCCTTCTTCACCACCATGCTTTTCGGCGGACGGGCGGTCGGAACCTGGTGGCGCAGCCGCAAGGAATCGGAGTTGCGCTTTCCCGCGCAACTCATGACCGGCGTGACGGCGCTCTCGCTGACCGCCACGATCTCGGCCTACCTCGCACCCTAGCCGGGCTTTGGGAATTTCACTCACGATGATGTCGCTTGGGTCGGCGACGATCCTCGATCCGCACCCGATCTTCATCCTTCCATTCGTGGCGTTGCTGCTTTGCATTGCCACCATGCCTTTGCTCCTGCCCAAGGTCTGGGAGCACCACTTCAAGAAGATATCACTGGGGCTGGGACTGATCACCGTCCTCTACTACCTCCTCGGACTCCACGCGTGGGGTCGAATCGCCGGAATCGCCGGCGAATATATCAGCTTCATTGTTTTCATCGGCTCGCTCTTCGTAGTGTCGGGAGGCATTCATGTGCGGACCAGGGGCGAGGCGGTCCCGTCGATCAACGCACTTTACCTTCTTGCCGGGGCCATCCTCGCCAATCTCATCGGCACGACGGGTGCGTCGATGCTGCTCATCCGTCCGTGGATTCGGATGAACAAGTATCGGTTCACGATGTATCACACCGCCTTTTTTATTTTCATCGTGAGTAATGTCGGCGGGTGCCTCACACCGATCGGCGACCCCCCACTCTTCCTTGGCTATTTGAAAGGCGTGCCGTTTTGGTGGGTGACGCTGAAATGCCTGCCGGCGTGGGGCCTTGCCGTCGCCTGCATCGTGGCGGCTTTTTACGCCATAGACCGGGTCAATTTCCTCGCCGCTCCGCGCGCGATTCGCGAACAGCAAACTGCGCACGAAGAGTTCAAGATCGAGGGCCTTGCCAACCTTGGCTGGTTGGCCCTTATCCTGGCCGCGGTTTTCCTCAAGCACCCGCCAGGCCTGCGTGAAGTCTTGATGGCCGGAGCTGCCATCGGCTCGTACAGAACCACACCGCGCCGGGTGCATGAAGCGAACCATTTCACCTTCGGGCCGATCAAGGAAGTGGCATGGTTGTTCGCCGGCATCTTCGCCACGATGGTCCCAACGCTCGACTATCTGGAGTGCCATGCCGCCTCGCTCGGGATCACCGCTCCCATGCATTTCTACTGGTTGAGCGGCGGCCTGAGCAGCGTGCTGGACAACGCTCCCACCTATCTCACTTTCCTCACCGCCGCATTCGGCCTCAAGGGCCTGAACATTGACGACTCCGCCCAAGTGACACAGTTCCTCCACGCGCATGGCATCTATGTCGTCGCCATTTCGCTGGGCAGCGTCTTTTTCGGCGCGATGACCTACATCGGCAACGGCCCCAATTTCATGGTCAAGGCCATCGTCGATCACGCCAAGGTGCACACGCCTAACTTTTTCCTCTATATCATTCGCTATAGTCTCCCGATCCTGCTCCCCATTCTCGCTTTCGTCGGTTGGGTCTTTCTGCACAAGTAAGAGCGGACATAGACTGAGTGAGGCCGACCCGGACCAAAGTAATATCGATTCCCGGAATTCGTTTCCGAATCCAAATTGGAGGGAAGCGTTCCGCCCTTCCGAGTGGGCTCCGTCGTCGCTTGCGAATTGAAAGACGAAAATCGAAAATGGTGACGTAAATCAGATGCGGAGTGAAGGAGGTGAGCGCATGTTTGCGGCGTTCGTTCGCCCCATTTCCTGCCGATTTATCCATCATGTTCATCGTCACTTCCAAATCACTCCACCAATCGTCGCCGTTTTCTTCGCCAGCTCGCGGTGGGTGGAGCGTTCTATTCCGTGAGCGGGTTGCTGGCCGAGGCGTTGACGCCTCACGCCGCATCAGACGCAGGGGCCGTTCTACCCGATGGCGAAGAATATCCCGCTCGATAAGGACAATGATCTCGTCATTGTGGACGATCATCTCACGCCGGCGAAGGGCATCATCACTCACGTCAGCGGACGCATTCTCAACGGCAAGGGCGAGCCGATTCACAATGCGCTCGTGGAATTGTGGCATACGGATGATGGCGGTGAATACCTCTTTTCCACCAATGCGCCGCGCAATCCGAAGACGGATCCGAATTTCGCCGGCTTTGGGCAATTTCTTACCGGCTCGGACGGCGCTTATGCGTTTCCGCACGATCAAGGCGGGGCTCTATCGCGGACGCACAAGGCACTATCACTTCGGCATCACCATCCCCGGGCAGAAGACGCGCTTCACCACGCAGCTCTATTGGAACGAAGTGCCGCACGGAGCGGATGGGAAAGTGTGGAGCACGACGAACGAAACGGACATGGTGCTGCGCGGCGTGCGCGATCCCGAGCAACGCGCGGCAATCATTCGCGATTTCACCGCGATGCCGGACAGCGCTGCGGGCGAGCAACAAACAACCTGGGACATCGTGATGGGGCTTACGCCGGTCGAGCAGCCGTATCCCGGTGCGGAAGATGGCGTGCTCGTGCTTGCGGGGACGGCGATGCCCACGGCGGGCGGGAAGCCGCGTTTTAAGATCACCGTGCCGGCGCAGAGCGGCTATAGCTACGAAGTCTACGCCGATCCCACGCTCGGCAAACTCGGCTGGGCCGCGCTGCCCTTCTCGCTGAGCGCCTCAGAAAAGCCAGATCGCAACATTCACACGGCGAAAACCGAAGGCGCGCTCGATCTCTTCGTCGAGAAGGAATCGGTGAAGGGTTACTACCATGTCGCCTTCCGTATCCCCGGCGCCAATCTCGGCACGCCAGGAGACATGGGCTTCGGCGGTCCCGGTGGTCCGCGTGGTTTCGGCCCTGGCGGCCCTCGCCCTCCGGGAGGACCGGGTGGACCGCCTCCTGGCTTTGATGGCAATGGAGCGCCGCCTCCACAGTAGCCCGCGGAAAGACAGCACTAGGGCGCTCCGCTTAGAACGACCTCGTGGAAAACCGGACCACGAAATCGCGGCCGATCAAATCGCCTCCGATTTCTTCCCGCGCGGCCATTCGCGGAGTTGGGTCTTCGCCGCTTCGATTTTTTCCGCCGGTTGATTGCAGAGGGCCACGCCCATGAGCGTGGACAGCTGATAGGCGCGCACGATGAACTTTTTCTTCGCGAGGTCGCCTTCGAGTTCGATGCGCGTGGGCGGCTTGGAGAAGTCCCCGAGGAAATCGAAATGCAGATCGAAAATCACGCTGCTCGCGTGCGGCAGGTATTCGAACTTGATGCGCTTCTTACCCGTCATGTTGGCGCCGGCCACGTGGCCCTGCAGCACCGCCGCTTCCCAATGTTCGATGCGCCGCACGCCCCCGAGAATCTTGTCGGGATATGCCGCGATGTCGCCCACCGCATAGATCCCCTTCTCATCCGTCTCGAGATAATCATTCACCGGCGTGCCGTGCGGATAGGCCAGCGGCGTATTTTGCACCAACGCGAGGTTTGGTTCCGCGCCCAAGGCGACGATGGCCAATCCCGCGGTGAAGCGCTGCCCGCTCTTCGTCTGCACATTGCGCAAGACGGTGCGGCCTTCGAAACCGTTCAGCGTCTCGCCGATCATGAGCTTGATGCCATGACTGGTGAGATACTCGCCGAGCCACGCGCTGCCTTCCGGTCCGAGCGTGCGCAGCCAAAGCGGCGCGCGGTGCATGAGCGTCACTTGCGCCTTCGGCAATTGCGCGAGGAACGAAGCCGTCTCGAGCGCGATGAAGCCGCCGCCGGCAATCACGATCTGATGCTCGGTCTCGGCGATCTCGCGCAACGCTTGCACGTCGCGCAACGAGCGCAGGTAAAAGATATTCCCGAGATTTGCCCCGGCAATCTGCGGACGCCGCGCGCGACTACCCGTCGCGAGCAACGCCTTGCGAAACTCGACGGCCTGGCCATTGCCCAGCACCGCGAGACGTCGCTCGATATTGAATTGCGTGACGAAGGTATCGAGCCGCAGATCGATATGGTGCTTTTGGAACCACGTTCCATCATGCACGCAGATTTTTTCCGCGGTATGGTTGTTTCCGCTCTTGCCGCGCAGGAGTGAACCAAACAGGAGCGGCCGTTGATACGGCATCGCAATCTCGTTCCCCACGAGCATAATCGTCCCCTTTTTGTCGTGCTCCCGGATGCCTTCACATGCACTGATTCCCCCAGCACCGGCGCCGACGATAAGGTAGTCTCGACGAATCATTTACCACTTCAGATTACGCCACCCCCGCGGGTTCCGCGAGTAAATTCCGCTTACTGCACGTAAGCTCGCACGCGATTCTTCCAACCGTTCAGCCAGCGCTCCTCGTGCCGCTCCGGCGGGGCATTGTGCACCCGGCGGGTCAGCACCTCCTCGGCACTCCGGGCGAAGAGGGCCGCCGGACTGGCTCCCTCGCTCTCTCCCATATTGGCCAGCACCTGCAGCAGTCCCCAGCCTTCGCCTGCGTATCTTTCCGTATCTTTGGTCCCTTCGCCCTTGAAATTGACATAGTCAATGAGGGCGAATTGTCCGCGCGTGGTCGCAGCTACCCGCTCGTAGTTGGCCTTGATCTTCACTCGCTGGCTGGCCGGCGCGGCGGCCAGCATTTTCGGCAGGGCCATCTCGGTGCGCTGCACCAAAAAGCGCGCCTGCATCTGGATGGTCGAGGCGAGGAAATCGCGCAACTCGGTCATCTTCTCGCTCTTCGCCGCGGCCAGGAATTCCGCCCGCGTGCTCCACGGGCAATCGTCATCCGGCTTGATCCAGGCGGGGACTTTGACGCCGTTGGCGTTGAAGAATTTGATGAGGAGCGGGAAGCTCTCCTCGAAGGGGCCATTCACCCCTTTCGGGTACCAGATGAAATGCCCGATCCCGAGCGAGGCGAAATTTTCACCGCTATTCCAGGAGGTCAGCCCTTCGCGAGTGCCGCCGCATTCATTTTGCCAGACGCGGCGTCCGATGACATCCAGTTCCCGCGGAGTGAGTGCGGAAGCCACGCTGACGGTGACCAAAAAAACAAGAGCACAAAGCAAGCGCATGAATAGAGACATGGCAGCCTCTCCAAGTGCGCGCGTCAAGCGGCCATCGCGGTTCGGACGGCTAATTTAACGCCGCCCGCACCAGCCACAGCATTGTGGTTAAAAATACTACAAAACGCCACGTTTCAACCGATGACTTTGTCGAACCACTCTTCGCCGAGCAGGGCCAGGTAAATGCCGGTCGCCCAACAGAGCGTCGCCAACTCGCCGCGGGCCGCCCGCCAATGAAAGGCCTGCCGCACCTGCCCAGGCCAGGGCCGCAGCCGTGGCAGAAAGCGCGGCACCGCCGCACAATACTGCGCATACGCCTCTCCGAATTGTTTGCGCAGAAATTCCTCCTCCGCCGGCACGATGCCGACATACAGAAAGACAAACGCCAGCGCGGCCAGGAAATAGGCGCGCGGATCGCCGATGAGCGCAGCCATGCCAAACCCGAGGCAGATGGTGCCGGCATAGATGGGATTGCGCAGATAGGCGAAGGGACCGCCGGTGACGAGCCGCGGCGCTTCGATCTTCGCCGTGGTGGTGTGCCGGCCCGCGCATCCGCTGCCCCAGGCGCGCAGGGCGAGCCGACCAGGGCAAAGAGAATTGCCAGGCATTGAGAGACACGATGTCCGGGCGCGAAAAAGGGCTCGGGCGTGAGCCATTCGATCCCGCCCAGCGCCACCGCGAGTCCCACCATCAGTCGCCAGCCAAAGATCCTGCGCCCCAGCCCGGCAAGGAGCGAGGAACGCGACGGAGGAGAATCGGCAGACATGACAACCGGCTTTAGCAACGGAATCGTCGCCAAATCAAGCGATCGTTACTGACAGTCTGCCGGCTGACCCGAAAGTTGGAAAACCTACTCCCCGAAATGCTCGGCGAGGCATTTCGTGATCGCGTCCAGGCTCACCGGCTTGGCGAGGAAAGGGAAACCGCCGATCTCATTGCGCGTTTCCTTTTGCGAAACGATCGCCGTGAGAAAGACGATGGGCACATTCTCCAGCATCGGGTCCGAGCGGATCTGCTGCGCCACGTCGCCGCCATCGATCTTCGGCATCACGATATCGAGGAAGACGAGGTCCGGCCGAAAATCGCGTGCGGCGAGCCACGCGTTGGTCCCGTCGTTTTCCTCCCGCACGATGTAGTTGCCCGTCTTTTCCAGGGTGAGTTTGAGCAACCGCGTGAAACCAGACTCGTCATCTACAATCAGCAACCGTTTCTTGTTCATAGGGCTGGTCAGGACTGAAACATAAGGGTCACGCGAACGCCAGCCTCGTGAAGGTTGCGAATATCAATCGTCGCGCCGTGCAGGTCGACGATCGTGCGCACCACGGAGAGGCCGAGTCCGGTCCCGCGACCGGTGGGTTTGGTCGTAAAAAAAGGCTCGAAGATCTTCGCCAGCTTGTCCTCCGGGATACCATGCCCGGTGTCGTCGATCTCCGCGATGACGATGTGCTGCCCTACGCGGAACGACTCCGCGCGGCTGTCGGAAATATTCGAGCCGACGCCGGTGAGTTGCTTGGTGAAAGTGCGCACGGCGAGCAGGCCGCCATTCTCCATGGCGTGCAGGGCGTTGGTGAAAAGATTCACGAAAACCTGGCTGATCTTGCCCGCATCGAGTTTCAAGTGCGGCAGGTTTGACTGCAGGTCGAGCTCCACCTCGACGCCGTTTTTCATCTCCCCCCGGACCAGATGCAGCGCGTTTTCGATGATGCCGTTGAGGCTCTCGCGTTGCACCTCGAGTTGCTTCGGCGCGGAGAAATCCAGCAGCCCGCGGATCACCTTGTCCGCCCGAGTCAGCGCATCGCCCATTTCGTGCAGGATTTCCGGGGTGTGCTCGTCGGTGAACTTTTGCGTGGAGAGGAATTCGAGCCCCATCTTGAGGATGGCCAGCGGATTCTTCACCTCGTGGGCGACACCGGCCGCCAGGCGCCCGATCGATTTCATCTTTTCCGCCTCGATGAGTTGCAACTGCACGTCGCGCAATTCCCCGTGCGCCTGCTGCAGATTCCGCACCGCGTGCAACAACTCCTCCCGGCTCGCGGCCAGCTCTGCGTTGGCCTTTTTCAAATGTTCCTCCGCGCGCTTCTGCTCGGTGACATCGCGGCTGATGCAGACCAGGCCCACGGTGTTCCCATTGTCGTCGAGCCACGGAATTTTCGAGGTCAGACGCCAGCTATGGTTGCCCTTCGCATCGACCATGTGCTCTTCCTGATTGAGGAGCGGCTGGCGCGCTTCCGCCACTTCCATATCACCGCGGTGAAACTCGGCGGCGAGATGATCCGGGAAAAAGTCGAACACCGTCCGCCCGCGCACCTCCCGTGGATCCGAACCCCCAAGCCAGCGCACGTGGGCGATGTTATTGAGCAGATAGTGCCCCTCTACGTCCTTGAGGAAGACGAGGTCGGGCAGGTTGTCGATGACCGCGCGAAGCAGATTGCGCTCGGTCTCGAGCTGCTCCTCCATCTCCTTCATCTCCGAGATTTCCCGCGAGATACCGCAAGTGCCGATGATGCTCCCCTTGCGATCGCGCAAGGGCAGCTTGGTGGTCAGCGACCACGACTTGCGGCCATCGGCGAGATTCTCGAATTCCACTTTCCCCAGCAGCGGCTCGCCCGTCTCCATCACCCGCCGCTCGTCCTGGCGTGCTTCGCCCGCGTGCTCGTGGCCGTAGAAATCAGCGTCGGTTTTTCCGTAAGCTTCCTCAGCGGTCTTGAGGCCAAAGAGCGCGGTCAGCGCGCGATTGATGCGGATGAAACGGCTCTGCCGGTCCTTGAAATAAATGCGGTCGGGAATGTTCTCGAGCAGCGTCTGCAGGAGGTCGCGCTCGCTCGCCAATTGCGCTTCCGCGCGCGCCCGTTCCACCGCGTAGCGCAGCGCCCGCTGGAGCAAATGGCCATCGACGCGTCCCTTCACGAGATACTCCTGCGCCCCGAGTTGCACGGTCTGCAACGCCAGCTCCTCATCGTCGCTCTCGCTGAGCACGATGATCGGCACGTCGGGCGCCGCCGCGTGCGCACGGCTGAAGGTGTCCACCCCCCGGGAATCCGGCAGTTGTAAATCGAGCAACACCACGTCGACCTCCCGCTCGGCGAGGATCCGCAAAGCCTCCTCCATGCTGCCCGCTTCCGCGCTCACCCGGAACCGCGATTTCGTGCAGTCCACCATCTCGCGCAGGAGGAAAACATCGCCGGCATTGTCATCGACAATGAGCACGCGAATTTGGGCCGGGTTGGGAGGGGACTTCATGCCGTGGTATTCACCAATATATTACCCGCCTGCCGCGGGAAAGGCGAGCGCTTAACGACCCAGAACTTCGACCATCGCGTTCCGCAGCGTGGCCAGCGTGAAGGGCTTGCTCACCACGAGATCGACGCCCTGCGGTTGCTCGCCAGACCCGGCCATCAAATCGCCGAAGCCGGTCAGCAGAATGATCGGCTGCTCCGGGCGCAGCTTCTTGATCTCGATCGCGAGTTGATCGCCATTCATCTCGGGCATCGCGCGGTCGGTCATCACGAGATCGAACGTGCCTTCCTTGAATTTCTCCAGACCGACGCGCCCGTTCTCCGCGGTGGTCACGTCGTGCTGGTCCTCGGCGAGGTAGACGCTGATGACTTCGCGCACCAGCGGTTCGTCCTCCACCACCAGGATGCGCAGGGTGTTCGTGGGTGGAGCGGCCGGTTTCGGCGCCTCGGGCGGCTTGCTGCGCTTTTCCAACGGAAGCGAAACGCAAATGGACGTGCCCCGCCCTTCCTCGGTCTGAATATCGATCTCGCCCTCATGCCGTCGCACGATGCCGTAAACACTGCCCAGGCCCAGCCCCGTCCCCAAATCTTCCTTCGTGGAATAGAACGGCTCGAGGCAGCGCGCCTTCACCTCTTCACTCATCCCCAGGCCGTCGTCCTTTACGGTGATGGCGAGCCAGCGTCCCTGCGTCTCCGTCTCGATGGTGATGGTGCCACGCTTGGGAATGGCATCGATGGAGTTGAAGATGAGATTCACGACCATCTCGCGCAGCTCGGCCTCGTTGCCGGGCACCGTGGGCACATTGCCCATCTCGGTGCGGATGTCGATATTCACGCCTTCGGCCAAAGCCTGGTCCTTCCAGCGCGGCTGCGTGATCGAGATCGCCTGCAGCACCACGTCGTTGATCACCACCGGCGAGAAGACATCGCCCTCGTCGCGATAGCGGTAGAACTCGCGCAACCGGCTCACGACTTTGGCGCTGTCCTTGGCCGCAGTGTGGATGAGCTCGATGTAGTTGCGCACTTTTTTCGAGTCCTGCAGCGTCTCGGGTTTCATGAGCAGCAGCTCGCTGAAACCCAAAATCGGCGCGAGCGCGTTATTAAAGTCGTGGGCAATACCATTGGCCATCCGGCCGAGCGCGTGCATGCGTTCGCGCTGGATGATTTCGCTTTGCGTCGACTGGAGCTGGCCGAGCGCATTGGAAAGCTGCTTGTTGCTTTCGATGAGCGCTTCCTCGGCCTTCTTGCGTTCGGCAATTTCCTGCTGAAAACGCGCGTTCGTCTGGACGAGCGCTTCCGTCCGCTCGCGGACCCGCACCTCGAGACTGTCGTTGGCGCGCTTGAGCTGCATCTGCGCCCGCTTGCGCTCGATGGCATATTTCATCGAGCGGATGAGGAGGTGATTGTCGACGTGCCCCTTGACGAGGTAATCCTGCGCGCCGAGTTGCACCGTCTCGATGGCCAGGGCCACATCGCTGAGGCCGCTCAGCACGATCAGCGGAAGATCCGGCGCCGCTTCGATCACGCGCAGGAACGTTTCCAACCCATCGCTATCCGGCAGAGTCAGGTCGAGGAGGATGAGTTCAATGCCGCCATCCTTCAGGCGCTCGATCCCACTGCGCACGCTCCCGGCGGTATGCAGATCGAACTGGCCCGCGGCCGAGGTGGCGAGCAATTGCCGAAGAAACGTGATGTGTTCTTCGTTATCCTCGATCAGCAGAACATTAATTGAATCGCTATCCATGGGGCTTAGATCGCCGGAGCCGTCGTGACGACAGCTACTTGAAAATGAGGAATGGAGCAAACGGCGATCATCAACTTGGTCACATCAATCGGCTTCGCGATATAACAGTCCACACTCAGGTTGTATGCTTTTAAAATTTCTCCTTCGCTATCGTTGCCGGTCACGATCACAATGGGAATATCCGACAGATTGGGGTCGGATTTCAACTCCGATAACACCTCGTGCCCGCCCATGCGGGGCATATTGAGGTCGAGCAGAATCAGATCCGGGCGCGGGGCATCGGCAAACGCCCCGGTGCGGTGGAGAAAAGCCATGGCCTGCTCGCCATCCTTGGCCACGTGCAGTTGATTGCGGAGATGGCAATCCTCGAAGGCTTCCCGGGCAAGGTAAACATCGCCAGCATCGTCATCCACCAAAAGGATTTCCACCAGTCGACCCGGAATCGAATTCGAGGGAGATTCAGCCGCGCTCATGACAACAAAAAGCAATATCCCGACAACAGAGGTTTCATGGATGAAATCTGCGATTCTGCTCTCGTCTTAACTTTCGGCGCTGTCCAGCACTTCGCGCACCTTTTTGGCCAGGTCCGCGGGGGTGAAAGGCTTCTGGAGGAAGGCAGTCCCCAGCTCGAGGCCATGACGCTTGAGGATGTTTTCGTCGACGTAGCCGGAAGTGAAGAGCAGCTTCGTCTGCCCGCTGCGCGTTTGCTTGAACCATTCGGCCAGTTCCTTGCCACCGGCATCCGGCAGGACCACGTCTGAAAAGAGCAGGTGGACCTCGCGGCCATTGTGGTTCTCGATCGCGTCGCGCGCCTGCTTTCCGCTCCCCGCCTCCAGCACGGTATAACCGAGCCGGCGCAAGACATGCGCGGTGAGACTCCGCACGGTGATCTCGTCCTCCACATACAGCACCGTCTCGTGGCCGCCGGGCAACTGGCCCACTTCCTTGCGGATACTGGATTTCTCGCCGCTCTCGTCCACCCGCGGAAGATAGATCGAGAAGGTGGTGCCCACGCCCACCTGGCTGTCCACGGTGATGTAACCGAGGCTTTGTTTCACGATGCCATAGCATGTGGCCAGGCCGAGCCCAGTCCCTTGCCCCTTTTCCTTCGTGGTGAAGAACGGTTCGAAAATGTGCTTCTTCACGTCCGCCGTCATCCCGGTGCCGGTATCGCAGATCGTGAGCTTCACATACTCGCCCGCGGGCATCTCGTTCACCGAATAGAAATCATCGAGGAAGTAAGTGACGTCCGCCGTTTCGATGCTGATCGAGCCGCCGTTCGGCATCGCGTCGCGAGCGTTCACGCAGAGGTTCAGCAGCACTTGTTCGAGCTGGCTCGGGTCGGCTTTCAGGCGCCCGATCTCCGCCTTGAGATGGGTGTGAATCTGGATGTGCTCGCCAATCACCCGCTGCAGCATCTTCTGCATGTTCTTGACCGTGTCGTTGATGTTGAAGACGCGGAGGAAGAGCGGCTGGCGGCGGCTGAAGGCGAGCAACTGATGGGTCAGCGATGCCGCGAAATCCGCCGCCTTGCGAATCTCCGAGAGATGCTTGTACATCCACTGGCGCTCGTCGATCTGCCCGATGAGCAGGTCGCTGTAGCCGAGGATCGCGGTGAGGATGTTATTGAAATCGTGCGCGATGCCGCCGGCCAGGCGCCCGACCGCGTCCATCTTCTGCGATTGCAGCAGTTCCTCCTCGAGCCGCTTGCGCTCGGTGATGTCACGCGCGATCGAAGAAAGCCCGGTCACCCGGCCGCCTTCGCTGCGGATCGGTGAATCGGTGAGCGACATGCTGAGCCGCTTGCCATCCTTGCGCACCCGCATCGTCTCGTAATTTGCCACGCTCTCGCCGCGCTTCACCATGGTCAGCGCCTGCGGGAATTCATCGAGCCGGTCCGGCGGGATGAGGATGTCCAGTTGTTTGCCGATCACTTCCTCGGCGGCGTAGCCGTAAATCCGTTCCGCGCCGACATTCCAGCTCACGATCTTGCCGTCGAGCGTGCAGGCCACGATCGCGTCATTGGAATTTGCCACCACCGCGGCCAGCTCCGAAGTGATGCGCTCGGCCTGTTGCCGCTCGGTGATGTCGCGCATGTAAGCGGTGAACATTGGCTTGCCATCGATCACGAAACGGCTGATCGACATTTCGATCGGAAATTCCGAGCCGTCCGCGCGCATGGCCACGAGTTCCATGCGCCGCCCGGCCATCGAGCCGACCGTCGTCGCATTGTAGAGCGCGAGACCGCGGCGATGGCTTTCGCGCAACGTCTCCGGAATGATCAGCCCGGCCAGTTCCCGGCCCATCGCTTCCTCCGCACTGTAGCCGAAGGCCCGCTCCGCCGCCGGATTGAACTCGGTGATCTTTCCTTCCAGATCGAAGGTGATGATGCAATCGAGCGCCGAGCGCAGAATCGCCGCCTTGCGCATCTCGCTCCTCCGCAGCGCCTCCTCCGCGAGCTTGCGCTCCACGAGATGGCCGAGCTGGCTGGAGATCGAGCCCAGCACCTGCAGCAATTCCGAATCCGGCAAGGCGATCTTCGAACTGAAAAGCTCGAGGACATAGCGCACCTCGCCATCCACCGAGATCGGCACGGCAAATACCGACGACATCCCGCAGGCCAGCAGCAAATCGGCATTCGCGTAATGCAATTCCTCCGAAAGCTCCGCGATCCATTTCGGCTCGCCTTCCGCCCACGCTTCGCCAGCCAGCCGGTGCCCGCGATGATACACCAGATGCGGCAGCGCCATGCGCAACTCTTCCATCTCGATGTCCGTGGCATGCCACATCTCGATGGCGTGCAACGCGCCAGACGTCGCCTCGAAGAAAATCCCGGCATCCCAGCCGAGCGCCTTGCAAATGGTGCTGATGATCCGCGGTCGCGCCTCTTCCACCGTGGCCGAATCCCCCAACACCCGCGCCAGCGCATACTGCAACCGCCGCCGTTGCTCCCCCCACCACACGTCGGAAACATCCTCGACCGTGCCCTCGAGATAACGCAGCCCGCCTTTTTCATCGCGGATGGCGCGCACATTCTCGCGCACCCAGATCAGCCGGCCATCCGCGCGCACCACCTCAAATTCGAAATTCGACACCGTGTCTTCCACGCGCAAGGCATCGAGCAACGCCTGCCGCTGAGTGGAATCGACGTAAAGCTGGGCAGCGACGTCGGTCACCTTTTCGATGAGATGCTCCGGCGTGTCGTAACCGTACATCCGCGCCAGCGCGCGATTGGCCGTGAGGATCCGTCCATCGGGCGTGGTCTGGAAAATACCCTCGATCGCGTTGTCAAAGAGCGAATGGAATTCGTGTTCCGCCGCCCGCTGCGCCTTCTGCAACACGTCCAGGTCCGCGAAATTTTTCCGCACCTCGCGATGACGCCGCAACAGGCTGCCCACGCCGGCGATGAAAATGAGGAAGAGCACGCCGCACACCCCGTAGGCGAGGTTATGATACTTCTCCGCGAGTTCAATGCGCTCCTCGCTCAGTTCCGTTGCGAAATTTCGCTCATGCTGCTGCAGGCGTTGCAACGCCTTGGCCGCCTCCTGGTAACGGCTTTGCAAACCGGCCAGCGCTTCGTTCAATCGCTCAGGATCTCCGGGTTCGGTGTCGCTCGGCCGGTCCGGCCCGCGCAGGGTGGCCACCCGCTCCAGCATGGCCAGCGCAGCGGTTTGGATATTATCCACTTCCTTCAGCACCGTGGTTCGATCCGCAGCAATCGCCAGGCTGCGCACCCGCTCGGCCACGATGCCGTATTTGCCCTCGTAGGTTTTGCGAATCGCCACCACGGCATCGGGATTGCCCTTTTCCCCCGGCGGCAATGGCTGGACGCCGAGCGCGTAGATGCTGGCGAGGATCGGCCCCAGTTCGCCCGACGTCTCGGCTGCCTGCGTCCAGGCAGTCATCCGGTCCTCCACGTGAGCCCACTCGACATCCGTCTTCCACAGCCACCAAAGGCCCAGGCTCAAGACGGCAATGAAGGCCGCAACCAACCCAAAAGCGAAGGCATCGCTTCCGATGCGGCGATGAGAAGAAGATGTCGAAATGTGGATATTGGAACTCACAAGCAGCGGCGAATTGCCCGTCGCGGACGCCTAGCCCGGGGGCGACCCGGACCAGAGGGATGGGAAGCAAGGGAACTGAAGCCGACAGCGAATGCCAAAGTAGGCGGCTTTTTTTCCCCCTTCAAGTCGCATCGCAAGACTTTGTATGAGTAAAAACACGGGTGCCGCAGCCGGCGCCGCGAATCGCCATCACTGGGAGCGTCGACTTCCCAGTCGCCGGCCGAAAAACGATGCGCGCGGCGCCCATCCTGATACTCCAGCACCCGAAACTGGATATCGACCGCCGCTTCGGCCTAAAGTCGCCCGCAATGAAATCCGCCTCCGCTCTGCGCCGCCTTGAAATCCCTGGAATCGCCGTCTTCGAACCGGGCGAAGGCGACCTCCCGCGCCTGGCCGTCCGCTCCACTCTGGCCGAGGCCCACATCTACCTCCACGGTGCGCATGTCGCTCATTTTCAACCACGTGGAAAAGATTCCGTGCTTTTCATGAGCCAGCGCAGCCTCTTCGCCGCCGACAAACCGATCCGCGGCGGCGTGCCGCTCATCTTTCCGTGGTTTGGTCCGCGGGCGAATCATCCCGAATCCCCCGCCCACGGTTTCGCCCGCACTGCGGAATGGCAGATCGAATCACTCACCGAGGATGGCGATGGGGTCGTGACCGCTGCCTTTGAGCTGACCGCCGATGACCGCACCCGCGCCCTCTGGCCCTTCGATTTCAAGCTCAGCTATCGCGTCGCCATCGGCCGCACCCTCACGCTCACCTTCGAGGTCGAAAACATCGGCTCCGAGCCCTTCACCTTCGAGGACGCGCTGCACACCTACTTCACCGTCGCCGACGTCCGCCAGACCGCCACGTCCGGCCTGGAGAACGCCGAATACGTTGACAAGACCGACAAACTCCAGCGCAAGACGCAAGGCCCCGAGCCCATCCGCATCACCAGCGAAACGGATCGCGTCTTCGAAAGCACGCGCACGACCTGCATCCTCGACGACCCCGGCATGCACCGCAAAATCACCGTCGAAAAAAGCGGCTCCCAAACCACCGTCGTCTGGAATCCCTGGATCGCCAAAGCCGCCGCCCTCGCCGACTTCGGCGACGACGAATGGCCGAAGATGCTCTGCATCGAAACCTGCAACGCCGGCGCCAACGCCCTCACCCTCGCCCCCGGCAAAACGCACTCCACGCGGGCGGTGATTTCGGTGAGTTAGCTATTTCTGAGCGCGCAACGCTCCCAGAAGGGTGTCGTATTGCTCCCTTGCCCTCGCCACCGCCCGTTCGCGTTCGCGAAAGACATAGCCTCGCGCCACGAGCTTCTTCTGATACTCCGGATATCCCGGCCAAAACTGGTCACTCGGATGCCCATCCGCGTACCAAGTACAACTCTTCTTCCCCGTCGACAGCTCAATCATCTGGTCCAAAGTCCGCACCCATTGATCCAGCACCTCTTCTGGCGGCGCCTTGATCGTTGACGCCGAGGAATCCGCTCCAGAATCTCCGCCCGCCGCCCTTTGATCACCTCGAGCAATTGCATGCAATGGCGGCGAATGGCCGAAGTCGGAGACCGCCGCACCCTCCCAACGCAAACGGTGAAGCGAAAGAACCAATGGCTGAAGCGAAACCCCAAATCACCGAGCACCGAGATGGGTAAGACATCAAGCTCGTGCGCCCATTTTGGCATCAACGTGTCCTCGAAATACAAGTCCCGAGGATTACTCTTGCGAAGACGGACTTTCACTACCGCGCCTTTTTGTGTGCTAGCCATTTGTTGCAATGGACGTGCCAAACATAATCCGATGCCCATCCGCGGTCACCAACCCAAACTCCCGCATCTGCCACGGTTCGTCGCGGATCGTCTTGCAGATCTTGGTCCCAGCGGCGCGAACCGACTCGTAGAACGCATCGACATCCGCCACTTGTAGATAGGCGAAGTAGGAATGATCGCCGAGTTGTGAGGGCGGAATCGCGTCGCGGCACTCGCCGGCCATGATCGTGCAATCGCCACTCCGATAAAACAGCCAGCCAGGATCGGAAATCGAGTGAATCGTGAAGCCGAGGACGTCCCGATAGAAGGCAGAGGATTTCTGCAAATCCGGAACCGCGATGACGAAGCTGGACTTGGTAACCTCGGCCATAAGTGGCTGATGCTTACCTCTTCCTGACGCAACTTT
The DNA here is from genome assembly GCF_000173075.1 of Chthoniobacter flavus Ellin428. Classification (GTDB taxonomy): domain Bacteria; phylum Verrucomicrobiota; class Verrucomicrobiia; order Chthoniobacterales; family Chthoniobacteraceae; genus Chthoniobacter; species Chthoniobacter flavus. Next base: position 11,936 of record NZ_ABVL01000037.1, on the reverse strand, counting down.
GAAGACCAATCAGAATCGACATTCACAGGAGGTCTATAGTCACGCCTCTTCTATCGCGGAGCGATACTCGCCGGTAGCCGTGGACTTCAGTCCACGGAACCGCATCCTTCGTGGTGGTCGTCGCGGAGCGACGTTTGCTCGATAATCGGATATGGAAGATATGAAAGGCAGACGTCGCTCCGCGACGGGACCACTGCGAAGGCTTCCGTGGACTAAAGTCCACGGCTACCGGCGCAGCATCGCTCCGCGACGCATCTTATTCGCCCCTGCATAGACGGAGCGGCGCGCCATCCTACCGATCGCGCGCAAAGATTTCACCAAGATCACGGCGCGCTCGGCGAGCGCACGGTGCCTTGTCAGGCTACGAGGCTACCCGGAGCGGTCCCGCCGCCGGCACTGAGATTCAGGCGGGCAAGCAGGCCGGTAGTGGCGCTTTCGACGTTCGTGCCTTCGAGAAGGACGCGCTTCAATTGGCGCTTTCCGTCCTTCAGCGTGTAGGTGATGTCGAAGGCCGCGACGTTGTCGATCATGGCCGTAACCCACGTGGAACCGGCGATCTTCTCGCCTTGCTGGGTGAGCCACTTGGCGAGGTCTTCTTCGCTCGTGGCGGTCTGGCGCCAGTATTCGAGCGTGTCGAAGGGCAGTTCGCGGAGACGCGGGATGACGAAATTGGGCTCGAGGAAGGCAAGCAGGTTGCCAGCCTTCGGGCCTTGCTCGCGATCGAGCAGCACGCGGTAGATTGCCTTGAAGGCGACCGGTTGATCGATGGGCGTGAGGCGCGCGACTTCGAAGATCTTCGTCTGCAAGCTGTCGTCGTCCCACGGCGTCTGCGGCAGGACGTCGGCGAGGCGATGCAAGAAGGCGCGTTGCGCGGCAGTGAGTTCCTGCGCGCGGGCCGGCAGTGTTTCCTGCAGGTGCGTCTTTTCTTCTTCGCTGGCGTAATTCTCCACCCACGTCTTCGCCGAGGCGATGCGCTGGTCGAGATGGCGCTGCTCGATCTCGGTGAGCGGCCCACCCTTGCGCTTGGTGATCTGCTCGATCACATCGAGGTGCGGCATCTGCACGAGCGCGGACACGACCTGGAAGTTCGCGTTGTAGTAATCGCCCTCGGGCTTCAGCTCGGAAAGCCGATAGACACACGCTTCGTCCGGCGTCGCGTTCTTCTCATGCACGCTGCGCGTGAGGAATCGGTCGAACTCATTGTAGAGCTTCACGATCCCCTCTTCCTTCACGTCGAAATTCACCGGCGAGAGCGGCTTCGTGCGGATCATGAGAAAGCGCAGCACTTCCGGCGGCAGCAGGTCGGCGATATTGCGCGCCGCGGCGCCGATGCCCTTCGAACTGCTCATCTTCGCGCCGCCGACGAGGAAGAATTCGTAGGGCACATTGAGCGGCGGTTCCTTGCCGAAGATCGCCTTCAAGCACGCCGCGCTCACATCGCGCGAACCACCCTTGGTCGAGTGATCCTTGCCCGCGCCTTCAATGGTCACCGGGAAGGTCAACCACTTCGCCACCCACTCCAGCTTCCACGGCAGCTTGCCCTTGCCATCGAAGGGCGAGACGCGCCCCTCATGGCCGCAGCCGCGCGCCCACTTCACCATGTCCGGCCGGCAGCGATAGCTCACCTCGCGGCCATCATATGCGAAGACCTCGGTGGTGCCGATCCGTCCACAATTCTCGCACACCGCCTGGAACGGATACCACGTTTCGGGCCGGTCCGAATTGCTCACTTCCTTGTAAACCCGGCGCACCGTGGCGGCGTTTTGCAAAATCGTATCGATCGCCTGATTGAAATGGCCCGACTGGTAGACATCGCGCATGCGATACTTTTCCACCTTCACCCCGAGTTCCTCGAAGATCTCGAAGAACTCCTGGATGTAATGCTCCGCCATGTCGGTGGCCGGCGAATTGTCCGGCGGCGGCACGTTGCACAGCGGCTGGCCGAGATACTTCTCGAAATGCTCGCCCTTGCCCGCAGGGATTTCGTCGAGCGGATCGTAGTCGTCCACGCCGAAGAGATACTTCACCTCGATCCCCTTCTCGCGCAGCGTGCGGAAGATGGCGTCGTGAATGAGCACGCCGCGGAGCGCGCCTACGTGGACGCGCCCGGAGGGTGTCTTCGAGTCATTGATGATTTGCGGGCCGCTGCACTTGGCGGCCACATCTTCGGTCCAAAACATTTTCGTGATTGGTCAGTTTGCTGCGTGAAAAATGGGGGGCGCAAACTCTCCACGAATCGCGCGCCGCATCAACTCCTAATATAAATCCGTGGGCGACGCCCGCTACTTCCGAGCATCACCACACGTCTTTTATGCGATGCCCGGCGTGGATGGCGCTCCTGGGAACGGCGACTTCCCAGTCGCAGACCGAAAATCGGTGCGCGCAGCGCCACTCTTTTGGCACCGCTACGCGGCGCAGGGTCTTTTCTGGAAAGTCGCCCCTCCCAAGCGCAGACTACTTCGCGCCGTCCGGTTCGGTCGTCTTGACCGAGGTATTCGGGTCCGAGGTCTGCCGCGGCACGGTCCACATTTTCTGGTTGTCCATCTGCTGCAGCACCACCTGGTCCTGGCTCATGTCGATGACCTTGTAGTTTTTGCCGCCTTCGGTCGGAAACGTGAACACATCGCCGCGGTGCACCTTCAGGCTCGATTTGCCGTCGTTGGTGGTGAGCACGGCATTCGAGGCCGAAGTCTTCGCCGGCATGTTGTTCATGAGGATGTATTTCTCCTTCGTGGTCGAATCCTCCAGGGTGACCTGCGAGAGGTCCACGGGCTCGCCATTCTTGTCGATTTCGTGCCGCGCCTCGATCTTCACCACCTTCAGCGGAAGCCCGTGCACCGTGTCACCGGTTCTTACCGTTTCCAGTTTGACGTCTCCGTCGCTGCGTTTCAGCTTCGCCTTCTCGCCGTCAATCGCCTCGAGCATGACCGGCAATCGTGCCTCGTTGTACTCCTTGAGCTTCAGAAAACGACCCGGGTCCGTGTACGGCGGATGCGAATTCGGATCGAGTGGATTGGTATTGGCGAGGAACTCCTCGCGATTCGTGAAGCCATCGCCATCCGGATCCGCGTCGAGCATCTTCGGGTCGTTGAGATCGAGGCCGTACTTCTTGAACCACGCCTCGTAGGCGTCCTTGTCGCTCGCCGTCACTGCGGCAGTCGCTACGACCGGAGCACCTGCGTCACCCGGTTTCGGCGCACCGGCTTCGTCCTGTTTCGGCGCGGGCGCCGCCTGCTCCTGTGCCGGCAGCTTGCTCTCGGCTTCCTGCGCTACTTCGTTCGCCGGTGCTGCCGCTTCCTTTTTGCCACAACCCGAGACGAGCGAAAGGCACACACCCGCAAGAGCCAACGAACGAAGGGGAATTTTCATAAGCTGGAAACTGTAAGCAGCACCGTCGAATCCCGCAAACCTCTTGTCAGGTAAACCACGGTCTCCCCGATACGGAAAAGCAACGGCGCGAGGGGAAAGGAACTCGGGCGCGACAACGATCCCAAGTATCGACTTCCGACAACGGTTCAGGGAAGACCGGGCGGATTTTGCCGCCGCAGCCCAGCGTACGCATGTATTTCCAGTACGTATTAATGCAAGTAGCGCCAAACGCTACCAATGAATTTCTCAAAAAGAAAACCGCTCCACTCGTGCTTGTGACTCTCACGAATAGAGCGGAATTCCGACGAAATCTGGATTGGGAGATTCCGCCTACCCAACGTTTTACGTATCCGCTCTTGCGGGTCAATAGCAAAGCAATAGACTTTTGTCACGGATTATGTAGTGTTTTCCTCCACAATAGCAAAACACACAATAGTACGCGTTCTTACTCCTGCGAACAGGCTCGGACAACGCCTTTTCTGCCCTGCAACACCACCATCTCCAGCTATTCCTCGTGCGGAAAGGCGAGCCTTGGCAGCAGGAATTCACATGCCCTCGCGGCGCCGTGCTTTACGCCGCTTCCCTCGTCGAGGAGCGCGCCTTGGTGACGTTGTTCAACGAATTCGGCGTGGTCATCCAGAAGCGCATCATCATTCCCAATCCAGTAACTGTTCCCGGCGAGAATCGAACTCGCATCTAGCGTTTAGGAAACGCTGGCTCTATCCATTGAGCTACGGGAACGCGCGCGGGAATTTCCTGCTTTTGGCCCCATCCGGCAAGGCGGAAACGGCGCGGCGGCGAGTTTCTCCGCACTATTCGGTCGCCTCTTCCTAATCAATGCCCTTCGGTAAACCGCAAGTTTGAGTCCACGTCTGCCCCCACGCGCCACGGCAACCATCCGCCGCTCGACTTCCGAATCATCCGATGAGTCATTCACCCACTGCGTTATGATTGCTCCCAAATTCGCGCTTTCTGCCGGAGCAGGAGCCATCGTGTACCTGGTCCTCGCGGTGGCCGCCGAAGGTGGCTGGGCCGCATATGTCTCGCATCCACCGCTCGTCGCGCTAGCCGTTGCCTTTCTCGCGTTGACCGCGGGTTCTTTCTTCACCAACGCGAACTTGAGTTCGGGCGAACGCGAAGATCGCGGCAACCGCTGGGTGCTCACTGCATTTGGGATCATCGGCCTCATCTCCGCCTTCGTTCCTGCCTACACCGATCGCCAGGATTTCTGGACCTTCGGCGGGGAAACCGTCCGTTGGATCGGCGTGGCGGTCTTCGTCGCGGGCGGCATTCTCCGCCTCTGGCCCGTCTTTGTCCTCGGCCGCCGCTTCAGCGGGCTGGTCGCGATTCAACCCGGACACAAGCTGGTCACCACAGGTATCTATAGCATCATCCGTCACCCGAGTTATCTGGGCTTGCTGATTAATCCGCTCGGATGGGCGATCGCCTTTCGTTCCACCATAGGCATCATCCTCACCGTCCTCCTGCTCATCCCCACCATCGGTCGCATTCGTTCCGAGGAAGCCCTTCTCCTCTCGCAATTCGGCAGCGAATACGAAGCCTATCGCGCCCGTACCTCGCGGCTCATTCCGGGGATTTATTAATTCGGGGATCGCCAGGGAGGCTGCTGGTTTCCACCACGGAATCCACTCTCGATCGAGAGACCGGAAATCAGAAGCCAGCGCCCCTTTCGTAAGACTGCGTAAATGATCGCATCGGGTTTCAAATTTGGGACATCGACAACCATCAGCAAAGAGCTTCAATCAATGGCTTGACGCCCCTTTTTGAGAGGTCGACACTTCTCGTCGCAGCCTCGGGTGAGGCTTCACTTCGATGAATCCATCGCAGCTCTCCAGCGACGACTCCGTCAGCGGTAACCAACCTCAACTCATCAAGACTATGCGATCTGATTGCGTTCCAGAACTCGACCAAGCCCCCTCAGCGCCCCTCATGAATCGGCGCGCATCGATCCTCGCAGGACTCGCGGGAGTTTCTGCCTTCACCACCCTCGCCTCCACCGCCTCCGGGGCCGAGGAAAAAGCGGAAAACCCGGAGCGCGAAAAAGTGCACGCATTGCTCAAAGCGCACGATGAAGCCATGAAAAATCAGGACGTCGCGGCGATCCTGGCGTTGATGGCCGAAAAATCCGCCGTGATGGGCACCGGCCCCGGGGAAATTTGGTCGGGCCACGAGGAGATCAAGACCGCTTACGAACATTTCTTTCAAGGGTTCGACAAAGGCGAGCAAGGTTTCGAATACCAATTCAAGATCGGGGACCTGGCCGCCGACATGGGCTGGCTCATGGCCTCGGGTAACATCAAGGGCAAGAAAGACGGCAAGGAATTCGAGTTCCCGATCAATCTCTCGCTCACCGTCACGAAAGCGACTGGCAAATGGCTCATTGCCTCACTGCACTTCTCCACCTTCACGAGTGCGGACAAAAAATAACCCTCTTCGATTTATGAATCGCGATCCTATCGAATCGACGGAGCAGGTCGCATTGGACCGGCGGCTGTTTTTGCAGAGCCTGGGCAAATGGTCTGGCGCGGCCATTGCCGCAGTCGTGGCCACGGGTTGGCTTGCCAGTGGACCGTCGGCGCAGGCCGGTTCCTGGGTGAACCGGCGTGGCGGCGGAGGCGGCTGGGTCAACCGCGGTGGTGGTGGCGGAGGCTGGGTCAATCGTTATGGCGGCGGCGGAGGCGGCTGGGTTAACCGCGTCAGGGGCGGCGGCGCCTGGGTCAATCGCTTCTAGCCGGCACTCATCCATCCTATGTCCGAGGAACCGAACGCGCCTCTCGTGTTCGTGGCGGCGGCGTCCGCGGAGACGCCGCCCCCGCGGGTCCTTTGTCGCGGTCGTGCGCACGCGGGAGGATTTCACTCGCTGGCTGGGGAAGCCTCCACCCGGTCTCGAGTGGCTGGAGGTCGAGGGATTGCTCGGCGATCCAGACGCCTGGGCCGTTGCCGCGCAGGGCGCCTCGGCGATCCCGCTGGATGTGGTGATGTCGAACCCGGCGACGGAGTTTTCCGATCTGTATCGACTCGTCGATGTCCACATGGTGCGAGACGTGCGGGTCACGATGCCGGCCACGCCGGGCTTCATGAAAGCACTCCGCCTGGCAGCCGCCCTGCAACTGCCCGTGCGCCTGTTGCCCGGCCAACCTTCCGCCGAAAGTCTCTCCGAATTGCACGCCGCAGCGGATTTCTATCTGCACGATTCCGTCGTCGAAGCGCCGGTCGAATTCTTCCATTCGTTTCTCGCCGCTGCGCAGGGAGTCATATCTCCTACCCTCTGGGAAATCCTCGAGCAAGATCCCGCGATCTTCGTCCGGCTCGATATCGATGCGCGTGTCCGCCGGTCCAGCGATTTCGTCACGACACACCTTCGCCAGCTCGTCGGGCAAAACGCCGAGTGTGCCACCTGCCATTGGCAGGCCCAATGCGCGGGATACTTCAAGCAGCCCGATCCCACTTATTCCTGCCACGGGGTGAAAGAACTCTTCGCCTATCTCCAAACCGCCGCCGAGGAAATCGCGCACGACCTTGTCTCCGGCGTGCCCGTGACATCATGAACGGCCGCATCTTCAGCGTCATCCTGCTCCCCACGGCGGAGTGCAACGTCGCGTGCGACTATTGCTTCGAGCACAAGGAACCGCATCGCCTTTCCAGCGCGCTGCTGCCGCTGCTCACCCGCCGCCTGCTCGACCATCTCGAGCATGAAGGCATTGAGGAATGCGAGATCTACTGGCAGGGCGGCGAAGCGATGATCATGGGGCCGGCGTGGTTCGCCGAGGCTGGTCGGATCATGGACACTGCGGCAGCGGCACGAGGGCGGCGCTTCCGGCATTTCCTGCAGACCAATCTCATCGGCTATTCGTCCGCGTGGAATGAGGTCCTGCACGGCATGTTCGGCGGCGAGTTGGGGACCTCGATGGATTTTCCCAATACCCACCGCAAGCTCCTCAATGGAGACGCCGCTGGTTACACCAAGACCTGGACACGGCGGCTGCACGAAGCGCGCGACGCTGGCATCGAAATCGGGGTCATCGCCGTGCTCCACCAGGGCAGCCTCGATGTCGGCCCCGAGGCCTTTTACCGTTACTTCACCGAGGAACTGGGGCTGAAGAATTTCCAGGTGAATACGCCCTTCCCCGGCGGCCCGGCCAATCACGACGGCATTCATCTCGACGATGGCGAACTCGGCCGCTTTCTCGCCGGCCTGCTCGATGTGTGGATGGAGCGGGGCCAGGGCTCCGGCGTGAGCCTCGGGCCTTTCGATGCCTTGATTCAGCACTTCACCGGCGCTCCTGCGCGCCTGCCCTGTATCTGGAAGGAAAATTGTTCCAATCAATTCATCTCCGTCGACGCGAAGGGCACCGTCGCACAATGCGATTGCTGGGTCACGAGTTACCCGGAGGCCTTTTTCGGCAACATCTTCCGCGAACCCGATCTCACGCAGATGCTCCGCACCAGTCCGGCGCGGCGTCAGTTCGTCGAACGGCCGAAGCATCTCGTGGAGCACGAGGACTGTCTCGCCTGCCGCTGGCTCTCCATCTGCCACGGCGGTTGCCCCGTGCGGACCTACAGTGCGCTCGGGACGATGCTCGCGAAGGACCCGTATTGCGAAGTGTACAAGGCCGTCTTCGCTCGCGCCGAGCACCACGCTCGCGCGCTCCTGCGAGATCGGATTCGGCTTTCCCGCCAGGCGACGCCCGCGGCTTCCTCGACGACCATCCGGGCGCCGAAGGTTGCGGCGGCGACCTCGTGAGCCTGTCGCTGTCGCGGCGGTCTACAGCCGACGGTGGATAGGAGGAATGGGAAATATGGGAAGAATAGGACGACCCCATCCCCACCAGCGGAAATCGCCGCCAGGCTCGCGGCGAAATGCCCCGGCTGCCTTCTCCCCGCTAATTTCCTTCCCCATGGCGGGTTGAATCAATCACCCTGACCATCCCTCCAACCCCCAAAACTCCATCCATGAAACGTCTCCTCCCTGCCCTGTTCCTCTCCGTCACCGCGGCGCTCTCCCTGGCCGCCGTGCCCTCCGGCTACTTCTCGCGCTCCATCTTTTCCGATGACTTCTCCGGCAACGGCTTCGGCCCACGCTGGGGGCACTACAAGAGCGGCAGCGTGGTGAAGGATGGGGTGCTCGTGGGCATCACGCCCGAGGGCTCCGATCACAATGCCGTCGACAGCGTGAAATTCGACCCGGAGAAGGACCTCGAGGTGTCGGTGAAATTCCGTTTCGTCAGCGACCAGGCCAAGGGCTTCAACGTGTGGTTCGACGACAAGGATTACAAGGGCTCGCACGCCGGCCACATCTGCAGTGTCAACGTCAGCCCGACCAGCGTCGCGGTCGGCGACGGCAAGACCGGAAATTTCCGCAACGACATTTACGAAAAGAAAAAAGCCGTGCCGCCCACCATCACGCCTGAGGACAAGGCGATGCTGGCCACCAAGAACAAGAACTTCCCGGTGAAGATCTCGCTGCAGGATTGGCACACGCTGGTCGCGGAGACCAAGGACGATGAACTCACGGTGCTCATCGATGGCAAGGAAGTCGGCTCCTTCAAGATGGAAGGCGCGGCTCACGACCACAAGACGCTGGTCAGCCTCACGACCAACAAGGTGGACGTGAACTACGACGACTTCAGCATCAAGGGACCGGCGAAGTGATCAATAGTAAGCACTAAGCACTGAGTAATCAGTAATCAGTTTTCGAAAGTTTTTATACCTCTCATGAACAAATCACTCGGCTTCGCCGCTATCATCCTCGGGCTCGTGACCTCCGCACGGGCCGAACTCAAGCTCCCCGCGATCATCAGCGACCACATGGTGCTGCAGCAAAAGCAGACCAATCCAATTTGGGGTTGGGACACTCCAGGCACGAAGGTCACCGTGACCTTTGCCGGCCAGACCAAGTCCGGCGAGGCGGGCGCGGATGGCAAGTGGACGGTGAAACTCGACCCGGTGCCGGCTAATGCGACGCCACAGGTCATCTCCATCTCGGGCACGAACAAGAAAGACATTCAAGACGTGCTCGTCGGTGAAGTGTGGATGTGCTCGGGCCAGTCGAACATGGGCTTCACCATCAGCCGCGAACGCAACGGCGACCTCGAAACCGCCGCCGGCAAGAGCAACACGCTGCGCCTCATCAAGGTGCCGCTGATCGGCTCGCAGGAATTGAAGACCGACTTCACCGGCGCGTGGAAGTATTCCGACGCGGACTCCATTCCGTCCTTCACCGCCGTCGGGTTCATGTTCGGCCGCTATCTGCACGATATCCTCGGCATTCCGGTCGGTCTCATCGATAACGCCTGGGGCGGTTCCGCCGCCGAAGCGTGGGTTCGCCGCGAATCGCTCGAGAAAGATCCGCGCTTTGCCCTGCTGATGGAAAATACCCGCCAGCACGAAGCGCTGCTGCAGACGGAAAAGGCCAAGACCGATTACGCAGCGGCGATGGAGAAGTGGAAGAAGGACGTGGAAACCGCCAAGGCCGCGCACAAGACGCCGCCGCGCGCCCCACAATCGCCGGAAGCCTGGCTCACCGGGCAATGCCCGGCCCCGGCAATATCTTCGACGGCGTGGTCTATCCCACGCTCGGCTACGGCATGAAAGGCGTGATCTGGTATCAAGGAGAGACCAACGCCGGGCGCGCCTATGAATACGCGCAACTCTTCCCCTTCATGATCGAGCAGTGGCGCAAGGAATGGAAAGAGGGCGACTTCCCCTTCTACTGGGTGCAACTCGCCGATTACATGGCGGAAAAGCCGGAGCCTGGCGAAAGCGCCTGGGCCGAGCTGCGTGAGTCGCAGACCAAGACGATGAAACTGCCGAACACCGGCCAGGCGGTGATCGACGACCTCGGCGAAGGCCGCGACATTCATCCGCGCAACAAGCACGACGTGGCCGCGCGCCTCGTGCGCTGGGCGCTGGTCAAGGACTACGGAATGAAAATTCCCTACCGCAGTCCGGAATTCAAGAGCGTCGACTTCAAGGATAACAAGGCCGACCTCACCTTCGATACCTTCGACACGAATCTTTACACGTTCGACGTGGATGAAGCGCGTGGCTTCGCCGTTTGCGGCGAGGACAAGGTGTGGCACTGGGCCAAGGGCAAGGTGACCGGCCACAACACGATCGAAGTCTCCAGCGATCAAGTCGCGAAGCCGATCGCCGTGCGTTATGCCTGGGCCGACAACCCGGTGTGCAATGTCTACGGAGACGATGGCCTGCCGCTCACGCCCTTCCGCACCGATGACTTCCCGATGATCACCAAGCCCGCCCAGCCAGCGGCGACCACGAAGAAGTAATCACCGCCCGCCGTAGGGCTGACACTTCAAGCCCGCGATTGACTCGAAGCACGGAACAGGCCCCTGCGCCTGTCGTGTTAGGTTGATCGCGGGCTTTGTGTTCTACTCAGCTCGATCATCCGCCTGCTCGGACGAAGCATGGCGATGGCTGTGCCGGCGACGGCGGCGCCGCGTGGGCTGCTTCGGCACGAGCTGCCGGTAAATGAGATAACTCAGCACGCCCGCGGCAACCATTCCGCCGCCCCCAACGAGGAGTTTTTTGTGATTCTCCTCCACGGTAACGTGCATCTCCTCCACATAGTGCTGCTTCCAATCGGCGCCATAATGTTGCCGAAAAGCGATCTCCGCCCACGCGCGATCGAAAACCTGCCGCCCGATAAACCAATAGAACATCCCCAGCACCACCAGGACGATGAGGATTTCGAAAAACAATTGCCTGGTGACGATCAGGAATCGGGCCTGCGGCATGGTGCGTGTTTAGATGGTTCGCCCTCGAAAGCAAGCCACGCCTCGGCCACAATTCGTGTCCATTAACCCGCGAATCACGCGAATGACCCGAATGAAGAAATGACCACGGATTGCGCAGCGCGGCAGAGCCGCAACCAAAGAGATTTTAAACGGTAGAGTAGGAGGGGGGTGACGGAATGAGAGCCGTAATGGCCATGACCGTCGACCGCCCCTCCCCTCGTCAAACCGGACGTGCAGATTTCCCGCATCCGGCTTTCGCAGAACGTTCTTGGACGAGGCATTCACAAGTAGATCAGGCCAAGTTGCTGGAGATGAGCGTGGATCGAAGTACCTTTCGGTGGTCGCCACCCTCGTTGACTGCGGCGACGCAGATGACGCGCCAGCCGCCGACTGACTTGAGCGTTGATTTCCCGGAACGCCTTGCGGCTGTAACCGGCTCCGAAGTAGTTGGCCCAGCCGCGCAGATGACGGTTGAGTTCGGCGATCAGTTCGGGCAGCGCTTGGCAGCCACGCCGACGGTTGATCAACCCACGGAGCTTCTCGCGCTCACGCGCCAGCGCTTTGGCCGAAGGCTGCATGTTCCAGTAGCGTATTTTCCGCCCACCCAGGTCGCGGTCCAACCGGAAGCTGTAACCGAGGAACTCCAGCTCCGCAGAGGGCTCTCGCACCTCCACCACGCGGGTTTTCTCCCGGTTGATTTTCAGCCCCAGCCAGTCCTCGATTTTCGCCCGCACGAACTCTTCCAGTTTCGTCCTCACTTGCCGCGCCATAATGACGGAAGTCATCCGC
>NZ_ABVL01000038.1 GCF_000173075.1 Chthoniobacter flavus Ellin428 | reverse complement strand
CCCACGAAGGTCAGAGGTCCTTCGACTCCGCCCANGCTTCCCCGCTCCGCTCAGGATGACTGCCGTTTTTGTTGGGGCGCTTCGCGCATCTCCTGCCGAGGACTCACGCGCGGCATTACCGCTATTACCCCGAAGCTTTTCCGCCACCGCTATAAGTCCCCGTCAACGTAACGCCACCTCTCACCCTTTCCTCCCCCGCCCCCACCAGTACCTCAAAAACGCCCCCAACCCCGCAAAGCGAAACCCTGGGTCCACGTAATGCTCGATGACGTAGAACGCGAAATAATAAAACCGGCAAAAGCTCCAGATCGCGATGACCAGCAATACCGCCGTCCGCAAAGTCGGCGACTCCATTAACAACAACGCCGAAGCCAACACCCCGGTGATCAAAAATAATACGCCCTTCAGTTTAATCGCCTTCGGATTGGTCAGATCCCCCATGGCTAACAGGCGCGGGAAAAACGCTAAGGCCGTTCCGGCAATTTTTCGAAGAAAGCGACCAGGAGAAAAGTCGCGATCGGCCCCAGAAGCAAGGACACGAGAAACCAATTCATGCCACTGCGATTCTTGCCCTGCGCAAGACCGGCATTGATCAAAGCCAGCGATCCCCAACCGATGCCATATTCCGGGGCTTGGTGCATGGCGATCGGTCGGGGATCTTGCTGACTATGAGATAGGATACTTACTTGGTGAGGTGTCCCGAGACCAGCTTGGTCATCTCGAACATGCTCACGCTCTTCTTGCCATTGAAAACGGCCTTCAACGCGTCGTCGGCATTGATCTGGGTCTTCTTCTTCGCGTCCTGCAGCTTATTCTTCTTAATGTAGTCCCAAAGCTTCTTGGTCAGATCGGTGCGCGGGAGCGGCTTGGAACCGACGACTTTGGCGAGGGCCTCATCAGGTTGAACAGGCTTGAGGAAGGCGGCGTTAGCTTTACGAGCGGGAGCTTTCTTTGCGGGAGCTTTTTTGGTAGGCATGGCGGCGATAATATGATTTGCCCCTCGGAGCGCAATCCCTATTGCGACATTTGTGTAAAGTTATACAATTGACTCGCAGGGATAATTCCATCAGTAATTCTACCATCTATGTCCACAACCCCATCGATCGACCAACTCAAACGAGCCATTACCATTTCCGAACAGATCCAAAAATTGGAAGCGGAATTGGCTTCGATCCTCGGCTCCAGTGCACACGTTCCGAGCGCCGCCAAAGTCAGTGTCAGTGCGGCAGCCGCCAAGCCGGGCCGGCGTAAGCGTGGTTTGTCAGCGGAAGGTCGCGCGCGCATCGCCGCCGCGCAGAAGGCCAGGTGGGCAAAGGCCAAGGGCGATTCGGATTCGGAAACGGTCGCCGCTCCCAAGGCGGGCAAGCGCCGCAAGAAGCGTAACTTGAGCCCCGAAGCTCGCGCGCGGATCGTCGCCGCGGTGAAAGCTCGCTGGGCCAAGGCGAAGAAAGCGAAGTAAGCACGCGCGCTGAGCGAATCAGCAATGAACGTTGTCATTCGCCCGTATCAAGCGGGCGACTTGGAAGCTTTGCTGCACATCACGATCGAATCATTCGATGGGGTATCCTTTGATCAGATTGTCGAAAGCAAATTTGGCATCCTCAACGGACATGACTGGCGCTGGCGCAAGGCGAGACAGATAGGGCTAGAAATCGGGAGACAAATTCATTTCGCTATCCCATTGTCTCGCCCGACCTCATGAAGATTCTGCTCCTGTTCCTGGCCTTGCTTTCCAACAGCCTGCTCTCCGGCTGTGCTCACGACCACAACAAGGAGAAGCCGTGGAAGAGGACGGAACCGAAATGGTACGAGAGCGACATGGACGAGCAGGACAAGAATTTCTTTCTCGGGTTTTTCTACAACCACTAGGGCGGATCGGCGCTCCAGTATCGCATAGCGATCCCTCGCTGTAGCGGCGGTCGGCGACCGTCCAGGAGATACGAGGTATGGGAAGAATAGGAGGAATAGGATTTTCACGACTCCCACTCTTCCTATTTCTCCGATGCCGCTACCGGGTCGCTGCGAAATTCGAAGCCGAGTGTCCCTTCAACCAATCGGCCAAACCGAAATCGGCTCGACCTCCACGCCAGCCTCATGGAGCATCGCGGTTCACCAATGGTCATCCCCCTGCCCATGAAAACGCTCCCCTTGGTCCTCGCCGCCACCCTTACTCTCGGCGTCATGAACCTCTCCGCCGCGGAACCCATGCACAAAGTTCTCCTCAGCGCCAAAGACAACATTCGCGTCGATACCTGGGAGCAGAGCGGCCACGCGGGCGGCGCCAGGGGATCGGCGTGGTCGGTCCGCAAAATCTCGCTCCACGGCGGCAAGCAGGAAGGCGTGGATCTGGTGATCATCGACAATGGGAAGCTGAAGATCACCGTCGTTCCCACACGCGGCATGGGCGTCCTTTCCGTGACGAGCGGTGATGTGCGGCTCGGCTGGGATTCGCCGGTAAAGGAAGTGGTGAACCCAAGCTACATCAATCTCCAAAGCCGCGGCGGCCTCGGCTGGCTGGACGGTTTCAATGAATGGGTTGGTCCGTTGCGGCCTGGAAAGCAATGGCCACCCGGGCACCGGACAAATTCATTAACAACGTGGGCGAGGAAGCCACCATGGAACTCACCCTCCACGGCAAGATCGCCAATATCCCGGCCAGTGAAGTGGAAGTCTCCATCGACCCCGCCCCGCCCTATCGTATTCGCCTGCGCGGAAAGGTGCACGAGCGGATGTTTTATGGGCCGAAGCTGGAGCTGCAGACGGAAATTTCCACGGAGCCCGGCTCGACGAGTTTTCGCATCGAGGATGTCATCACCAATCACGGCGGGCAGGAGCAGGAGTTCGAATTACTTTACCATACTAACTATGGACACCCGCTCCTGGAGGAAGGGTCCACCTTTCTCGCCGCCGCCTCGCGCGTGACTCCTTTCAACGAACACGCCGCCAAGGATATCGCGCAGTATGCGACCTACACGGGGCCGACTCCGGGCTTCGTCGAGGAGGTCTATTGTCTCCATCCCCTCGCGGACAAGGATGGCCGGACAACCATCGGCCTGGAAAACAAGGCCCGCGACCGCGCCGTTTCGCTCACCTTCCCGGTCAAGGATCTGCCCTACGTGACGATGTGGAAGAATACCACCTCCTTGCCGGAAGGTTATGTCACCGGCCTGGAGCCCGGCACCAATTTCCCGGCCAATCGTCGCATCGAACGCGCCCACGGCCGCGTTCCCAAACTGGCCGCGGGCGAAAACCACCATGCCGCCATCGATTTCCAAATCTACACGACGGCCGAGGAAACCCAGCGTCTCAGCGAGCGGATCTCGGCGTTGCAGGGCGAGGTAAAACCGGTGCTCGACGAAAAGCCGGAGAAGGAAGACTGAGAGACTGTAAAAAAGTGCCCGCGAATCACGCGAATGACACAAATGGAACATTTTTCATCCGCGTCATCTGTGTAATTCGCGGGCCAAACGATCTCACTGCCGGTTTATTTCACAGTCTATAAGATATGATTTCGCCTGAATTTAAAATCGTCGGCATCGGTGAAGTCCTCTGGGATCTCTTACCCGCAGGCCAACAACTCGGTGGGGCGCCGGCCAATTTTGTTTGTCACGCGCACGCGCTCGGGGCTGATGCCCGGCTCATTTCCCGCATCGGCAATGACCCGGACGGACGGGAAATCATCGAACGCTTTCGAGCGCGCGGTTTGCCCACCGATACTCTCGCCATCGACTCCACCGCGCCCACCGGCACAGTGTCCGTGACGGTCGATGCCGCTGGCCATCCGCAATACATCATTCACGAAAACGTAGCGTGGGATCGGATCGCCGCGGATGAAATTGCGCTCGAGGCGGTGCGTAACGCGGATGCCGTCTGCTTCGGTTCGCTGGCGCAAAGAACGCCGCACGTCGTGAAGACCGTCGCCACCCTGCTCGCCGCGACGCGGCCGGACACGTTGCGGATCTTCGACATCAATCTTCGTCCCCCTTTCATCCAGGCAGATGTCATCACCTCCTCGCTGACCGCCGCCAATGCCCTGAAACTGAACGATCAGGAGTTGCCGGTCCTGGCCGAGCTTTTCCAGCTCACCGGCAGCCCTGCGGAGCAGCTCACTGCCCTGGCCAAACGCTTTTCGCTTCGGCTCATCGCCCTCACTCGTGGCGGCGACGGCAGCATGCTCTGGGCCGATGGCCAACTCGTGGAGCAACCCAGGACACCCATCACCGTGCGCGACACCGTGGGCGCGGGTGACTCGTTCACCGCTGCAGTCACCGTCGGCTTCCTGCATCGCTGGTCTCTCGACCAGATCAGCCAGCACGCCAATGCCGTGGCGGCTTATGTCTGCTCGCAAGCCGGCGCGACGCCTCCCCTTCCCGACCCATTGCTCGAGCCTTTCCAAGCCGCGCTAAGAAAAGACGCGGTCACTTGCTAGACCACTCCGTTCCCCCCAATGAAACATCGACTCTTCATCGCTCTCGCCTGCCTGCTCACGGTCTTCGCCGGCTGCAACAAGTCGGAAAACGCGAGCACCTCCACCGATACTCAACCGCCCACCGGCAGCGCGAGCAAAGGCACCATCGGCGTCTCACTGCTCACCCTGGACAATCCTTTCTTCAAAGTCATCGGCGATAACATCGTCTCGGAGGGCAAGAAGCGCGGTTACGATGCGGTGGTGGTGAGCGGCGACAAGGACGTGGCCAAGCAGAGTAACCAGATCAAGGATTTCATCGTCAAAAAGGTCAGCGCCATCGTCCTCAGCCCGTGCGATTCGAAATCCATCGTGCCCGTCATCCAGGAAGCGAACGCCGCCGGCATCCCCGTCTTCACCGTCGACATTCCCTGCCACGAACCCGGCGTGAAGATCGCCACGCAGATTGCGACCGATAATTACGGCGGCGGCAAGGAAGCCGCCAAGGCAATGATCGAGGCCTTGGGCGAAGCCGGGGGAAAGATCGCCATCCTCCATTTCAAGCAGGCCGAGTCCTGCCAGCTCCGCGTGAAGGGTTTCCGTGAGATCATCGATGCCCACAACGCCGAGGGGAAATCGAAAGTCGATATCGTGGCCGAACTCGAGAGCGGCGGCGCGAAGGATCAGGGTTACAAGGCGGCGGAAGATACCTTGCAAGCGAACCCCGACCTGCACGGTATCTTCGCGATCAACGATCCCGCGGCTCTCGGCGCCCGCGCCGCGCTGGAAAAAGCCGGCAAGACAGACCAGGTCGTGATCGTCGGTTTCGATGGCCAGCCCGAAGGCAAGCAAGCCATCAAGGAAGGGAAGATTTACGCGGACCCGATTCAATTCCCCGACAAGATGGGCGCGCAAATCGTCGATGCGATCATCCAGCAATCGAAGGGCGAGACGCTGCCGCCGCAGATGCTCATCCCCACGAGCCTCTACAAGAAGGCCGACGCGGAGAAAGACCCGAGCCTCAAATAACATGGCCGCTTCGCAAAATTTTCTCCACGCGTTGGTCGGCTCGATGTCACAAGGAGCGGCGGGCAATCCCACCGTGGCCGTGATCGAGGCGGCGTTCGCGCATCACGACCTGCATTGGCGCTATATCAATATGGAAGTGACGCCCGCCGATCTCTCGGATGCCGTCCGCGGCGCGAAGGCGATGGGTTTTCGCGGCTTCAATTGCAGCCTGCCACACAAGGTCAATGTCATCGCGCATCTCGATGGCCTCGGCGAATCCGCGGGGATCATGGGCGCGGTCAATTGCGTCGTGCGGCGCGGCGATCAGCTCATCGGCGAAAACACCGACGGCAAAGGTTTCCTGAAGTCGCTCGTCTCCGTCATCGATCCGCGCGGAAAGTCCGTGGTGCTTTTCGGCGCCGGCGGAGCAGCGCGCGCCATCGCGGTGGAACTCGGCCTCGCAGGAGTGAAGAAAATCACGGTCGTCAATCGGGGCGAGGAGCGTGGCCGCGAGTTGGTCGAGTTATTGCGCACCAAGCTCAAGCTGGAAGCGGAATTGGTCGTTTGGAATGGCGACTATGCGGTGCCGGCGGGAACGGATGTCGTCATCAACGGCACATCCATCGGCCTCTATGATGGCGAGGCGCGCCTGGCCATCGATGTGCATTCGCTCCACTCCGGCATGGTCGTGGCCGATGTCATCTTCAATCCCCCACGCACCCGCCTCCTGCGCGATGCGGAAGCCCGCGGCTGCATACCGGTCGACGGGCTCGGGGATGCTCGTGAACCAGGCCATCGTGGGTGGTCGAAATTCTGGGACCGGGCATCACCCTCGGGACGCCGTGGTCATGCGGGAGGCCTTGGAAAACGCTCTCGGTTTATGACGGAAGCCGCGCCGCCGCTCCTCGAGATGCGCGGCATCGTGAAGTCCTTTCCCGGCGTGCGCGCCCTGCGCGGGGTGGACCTCACACTTCACTCTGGCGAAGTGCTCGCCTTGCTCGGCGAAAATGGCGCGGGCAAAAGCACGCTCATGAAAATCCTCGGCGGGGCTTTCTGTGCGGATGCGGGAAGCATCGCGATCTCCGGCCGGGAGATGCGTTTCCAGGCGCCGCACGATTCCCGCGCGGCCGGCGTGGCCATCATCTACCAGGAGTTCAATCTCGTCCCCGGACTCACCGCCTGCGAGAATATCTTCCTCGGGCAGGAACGCACCCGGGCCGGATTTATCGAGCGGCAACACGAACGCCAGCGGGCGGCGGAGTTATTCCGCCGGCTGGGCGTGCAGATCGATCTCGATGCGCCCTGCCGCCGCCTCACCACCGCGCAACAGCAACTCGTGGAAATCGCCAAGGCGCTGGCTTTCGATGCGCGCATCATCGTCATGGATGAACCGAGCGCCGCGCTCACTTCGCACGAGGTCGAACGGCTCTTCGAAATCATCCGCGATCTGCGCCGCCAGGGCATCGCGGTGATCTATATCAGTCATCGGCTCGACGAGATCTTCACCATCGCCGATCGCGTGACGGTGCTGCGCGATGGCGCGAACGTCGGCGAACGGCCGATCGGAGAACTCACCCGGCAGCAGATGATCGAGCTCATGGTCGGGCGCGAGTTGAAGGACGAATTTCCCAAGCGCTCTGTCGCCGTCGGGCCGTCGCGCCTCAAAGTCACCGGCCTGCAGCGCGGACGTGCGGTACGGGATGTTTCTTTCGAGGTGCGACGCGGTGAAATCCTCGCCCTCACCGGTCTCATCGGCGCCGGTCGCACGGAAGTGGTCCGGCTGATCTTCGGCGCCGATCGACGCGAAGCCGGTGACATTCAACTCGACGGCCAGACGCTCGCCATTCGCACGCCGCGCGACGCCATCGCCGCGGGAATCGGCCTGCTCACCGAGGATCGCAAACTCCAGGGCCTCATTCTTGGCCATTCGATTCGCGAAAACTTCGGCCTGCCCAATCTCGATTGGCTGGCCGCCGATGGCTTCGTCAACCTGCGCGGTGAACGCGAGGAATTCGCACGCTACGTCGAGACGCTGCGCATCAAAGTCCCCCACCAGGAACAGCACGCGCGCAATCTTTCCGGCGGCAACCAGCAAAAGGTCGTCCTCGCCAAATGGCTGGCCCGCGATTGCGAAGTGCTGATCTTCGACGAACCCACTCGCGGCATTGATGTCGGCGCGAAATACGAGATTTACCTGCTGATGAACGAACTCGCCGCGCAGGGCAAAGCGATCATCATGATCAGCTCCGAAATGCCCGAGGTCCTCGGCATGGCCGACCGCATCCTGGTGATGCACGATGGCCGCATTACCGGCGAGATCGCCGATGTGGCCCACGCCACGCAGGAGCAGATGATGCAGCTGGCCGTTGCCTGATATGAAGCCAGCCCTCCAGCGTTTGCTCTCCGATTATGGCATGATCTTCGTGCTGCTGTTGCTCTGCGTTTTCTTCAGCACGGTCACGCTCACGGAACAAACGCCCACGGGAGAAACCGCCGTGCACCAGGTGGCGTCCGACCTCGTGCGTGCGCCGGGCAAAGGCGGCCAGGTGCTCATCGCCGCCCGGTCGCAAGCCGAAGACACCGTCTTTGCCCGAGCTCTCGAGCAGGAACTCACCGCTGCTGGCCTGCAAGTGACGGTGGCCATCGGCGAACCACGCGACGCGCGCGAAGTGTTGCAAAAATTGGCGGCCACCAACAAGCCACTCGATGCCATCGCCGGGAATCAAGTGACCGCCGCCTGGTTGGTCTTCTCCGATATCCCGACGGACTTCCCTGCCCTGGGTCACCCGCGCATCGTCAAGCCACGGACCTATCGCTGGCCGAATTTTCTCAAGTCGGAAAACCTGCTCAACATCGCCAACCAGATTGCCGTCATCGCGATCATCGCCATCGGCATGACCATGGTCATCATCACCGCCGGCATCGATCTTTCGGTCGGCAGTCTCATCGCGCTCTCGGCCGTGCTGGCCGCACGTTTCATTCGCGACTACGCCGGCGCCACCCACGCCTCCACCACAGGCATGACGATCGCCTGTCTCGCCGCGATTCTGCTCTGCGGACTCGTCGGCGCTTTCTCCGGCGGGATGATCACGCTCTTCCGCATTCCACCCTTCATCGTCACCCTGGCCATGATGCTCGTCGGCAGCGGCCTCGCCTATCTGCTCGCCCAAGGCCAATCCATTTATCAGATTCCGGACTCGTTCGTCTGGCTGGGCCGCGGGGCGGATTTCCTGCATATCCCGAATGCCGTCCTGCTCATGCTCGTTCTGTATGGGTTGGCGCATGTCGTCATGTCGCGCATGCGCCTCGGACGCTATCTTTACGCGGTGGGCGGCAACCGGGAAGCGGCGCGACTTTCCGGCGTGCCCGTGCGGCGTGTGCTCCTCTTCGCCTACGCCGCCAGCGGCCTGCTCGCCGGGCTGGGCGGCGTGATCATGGCCTCGCAACTGAAGAGCGGCTCGCCCACCTACGGTAACATGTACGAGCTCTATATCATCGCCGCCGTGGTCGTCGGCGGGACCAGCCTCTCCGGCGGCGAAGGCCGCATGCTCGGCACACTCGTCGGCGCTTTCACCATCGCGGTCATCCAAAACGGCATGAACCTGACCAACGTCGAGAGTTACACGCACAAGGTCGTGCTCGGCCTGGTGATTCTCGTCGCCGTCCTCCTCGATACCCTCCGGCACCGCCGCTGGCGCCGAGGCGAAGCTGCGGATTAGTTTTCGAATTTACCAAATCGCCACGCGATCTCCGCTGGCTTGAAACGTGGCTCGCGCACCGTGCGCCGGAAAGGATGGATCCGCTGCCCCCAAAGCGTCATTCCGCTGCCACCATGAAACGATTCACGAGTATTTTGGGGACAATTCCGACTTCACCGATCTGGTTGCGGGTCTGCATCGCGCTTCCTTTCGTCGCCGTTGCGGCGATGTTACTCACGACTGCGGGACAATCGCACGTGCTCGCCGTCCGGCCGGCGGTCAGCGCTCCTGCTGCTCCATGCGCGTCGAAGACGCCGGAAAGTCCCCTCACCGGCTCCGGTGCAGATGCGGCAAAACCCAAGGACGAGCCGATTGTTCATGGCTCCTTGAGCGGTAATCCATATCACGTCGACGACCCGGAACGGATCTCGGCTCAGTAGGCCTCGGGTTGATCCAGCACCGCCGGCGCGGTGGCCTCCAACGCTCACCAAGCAGTTCGGCCCTTCGAGTGAAACTCGAAGGGCCGATCAACTACGCTTTACCCAACTAAATCTTTTTCCCAGTCGGCGGCTCAGGCCTGGCGCCGGCGGCGATAACCGCCGAGGAGCGCCACCCCCGCGAAGAGCAGGGTCATTGAACCAGGTTCGGGAACCGCGGACGGAGCGAACGAGACACCGCGAAGCACGTCGCCATCGGCGGCGGTCTCGAGGACATCGAAATTCTCGCCGGTCGGTAGAGAGGTCGTCGACAGGGTATCCGTGATGGAAACCAACTGGTTCGGGTCCGCGCCCTCGTCGTTCAACGTCTGGCCGGTGGTGGAGGTGATGCCATAGATGGTCACCGTGCCGTCACCATTGACCTTGCCGGTGATGTTGCGCAGGCCTTCCGCTTGCAGCGTGCCGATGCCGCCGACGGCGTAACTGGCGATGGTGCTCGCCGCCAGGGTGTAATCCAGCATCCACTGTTGCGAGGTGCCGTTCCAGCTCCACTTTTGCAGGCCGCCCGCCGCCGCATTGGTGCTACCGGCCAGGCCTTCATCACCGACATAGAGCGTGGTGTCGTTCGCGAACCAGATGCCGAACGGATGATAGACCGTCGAACCGTTGGTCGCGCCTTCATTGGCGCCCGTGCTGGTCGTCGGCCAGCCCGGAAGCGGATTGATGCTCGCGGTGCCCGCGGTGGCGGAGGTCGCCAATCCGGCACTCGATCCCGGCGCCACATAACCGCCACCATTCGGATTGACCTGATACACCGCATCGAGGCCGTTGCCACCGCTACCCTTGGTCACGTAGACCGCGTTGTTATAGTCGGTCAGGCCACGGTAGTTATTGTCTTTGCCGGATTTGTCGTCCGTTTGCCCCGGGACTTGGGACAGGGTAAAGCCGCGCTGATAGCCGGTGGCCGAACCATAGGTACCGTTGACCTTGCCCACGGCCGTGCTGTTGGTGACAGCAGCGACGTTCGAGCCCGTCGTATCATTGGTCCCCTTCGTGATCATCTGGACACCGGTATTGTCGCTGAGCATCGAGTTCGAGACCGCAGCCACATAACTGGAGCCCGTGGCGCTGCCCGTGGGCAGCGTATTCACTACGAAGTGAGTCGCATCGGTGATGGACTGAATGTAGCTGTTCGCCGCGAAGTTCGTCCCCGTCAGCGGCATGCCGGCGGCCAGCTTCGAGGTATCCGCCACCGTCACCGTCGAACTGGTGTTGCTGAAGCTCACCCCAGTAAGTTGAAAGGCGCCTTCATTCGCCACGTAGGCGCCGCTCGCTGTGCCGGTGGCATTCGCGTTGATCAGGAAATGCGTCTGATCGACAATGGAGGTCACGTAAGCACCGGTCGGAATGTTCGTCCCGCTGACCGGCGCGCCCACATACATGTTGGCCGTGGTATTTTTTCCGGAACCCGAGAGCGTCACCTCATCGCTGCCGCTGGCGATCGTCACCGCGCCGGAAGTGAAGGAAAGGCTCTTGCCGTTGTTACCGGCGTTGCCGACCATGTAATAGTTGCCATTGGAGCCAAGGACGACGTTGCGCCCGTTGTTCCCGGAATACGCATTGGTCGTAGTGAGCTGGATATTGCCCTGATAGCTCAGCTCCGCGATATCGCGCTGATTGCTCAGGACGCCCTGCGAGTTGATCGGATTGGTGATATCGATGTGTCCGGGCGTATTCGAATTGGAGACATCGAGCTGATTGGCGGCGGCGCCATAGCCCATGAACGTCAGCGCCGTGCCGTCCGGCGTCAGGCTCAAGCCGAGCTCCGACTTCGACGGAAAGCTGGTCGTCAGGTTCGCGCCCAATTGGGTCTGGACCAGATTCGTGACATTGATACTCACTCCGGTGGAAGCGCCGGTGGGTGTAAGTTGGTCGATGAAGATCGGCGAGGTGATGCCGAAGGAAGCATCCGGAGTCTCGTTATTGAAGACATTGGGGAAGGAACCATCCGCCACCGAGGCCGAGCCGTTGGGCAGCGTGCCAGGGAACGGGAACACTCCCGGAAACTCCGGTGTAAGTGCTACGGCTAACTACGATATCACCGGCGGTGAAGCTCTGGGCAGCGGCGCGATCGGCGAGCACGCCGGCCAGCAAAATACCGGCACAGATACTGGTGGGGAAATACAGCCGACGCGAGGCGCCGGCACGACGGAACGAACAAGATGGATTGGGCATCGCCTGCTCGTAAGCGGGCCATGTGACAATCCGACTACGGGTCGGTGACGCTTTGGTGAAATGTCGTGTTTTCCACTATGCGCAAATAGTTGAGTTCAGCACGCGGAGAATTCCGTGGGGAAAATTCTGGGCTCCGATTCCGCCACCGTGACGTGACCATCTCGGGTTGAACGCCACGTTCACCAATCTCGGCACGCGCAGGAGCGCGTCCCTCCGTTGGGGGCAGCGAGTTACGCGCAGAGTTGCGCTTCGGCGGCGATCGCTTCCAGGTCCAACCCAAAGTGCTGCCGTGCGCAGGGAGCGCAAATCCCATGAGAATTTCCCATCAACGGACCGGCTGGGGGGTTGTTGCGCTCGATCGTCTGTTCACACCACGCACACAGCATACGGAAGGACGGGCGGCTGTGCACCGAGGACTTGGGCTGGATGGGAAGAGCGATCATATTCATTTCGCCTGCGGGGTTGATCGCAAGCTCTGCCCCATAGTGAACACGCCGAGTGTTAAGTGCGTATGAGCACGCAACCGGAAAATTGTTAAGGAATTGTAAAGATGCTCCGCTTTTTACAGAGAAAGGGCCCCTTCCGCGTCTTAAAGTCTACAAAATGAGCATACAGTCGCCGTAGCTGTAAAAGCGGTAGCGCTGGGCGATGGCTTCCGCGTAGGCGCGGAGGACAAATTCACGGCCCGCGAGGGCGCTGACCAGCATCAGGAGCGTGCTCTTCGGCAGGTGGAAATTGGTGAGCAACGCGCCCACCGCCCGCGGCTGATACGGCGGGTAGATGAAAATGTCGGTGCTGCTTTCGCAGGCGGAAACCGGCAGCCCTTGGGACTCCAGGACGCGCGCCGTGGTCGTGCCGATGGCCACGAGCCGCTGGGCGGCGTTAATGGCCCGCGCACTTTCCTCGCTGATGCGGAAGCGCTCGGAGTGCATGCGATGTTGCGTGAGGTCGTCCACTTGCACCGGACGAAACGTACCCACGCCCACGTGCAAGGTCACAAAGGTATGGGGCACCTGGGCGAGAATCTCCGGCGTAAAATGCAGCCCGGCGGTGGGCGCCGCGACCGCGCCTCGCTCACGGGCGAAGACCGTCTGGTAGCGTTCCGAATCCGCGGGCTCGACCGCACGAGCGAAATAGGGCGGCAACGGAAGTTCGCCCGCGGCGTCCAGATCGACCGGACCGGTGAAAGCGATGATCCGCTCACCGTCCGGCAGAATCTCCTCCACGGTCCCGGTCACGCCGCGAATCTGCACCGTCGCGCCGAGCCGCATCTTGCGCCCGGGCTTCACGAGGCACTTCCAAGTGTCCTCGCGGACGGTCTCGAGAAACAGCAATTCGATCTTTCCACCATCGGCGAAGACGCGCGCGGGAATCACCCGGGTATCATTCAGCACCACCAGATCCCCCGCGCGCAGGAAACCCGGAAATTCGCGAAAAAACCGATGCTCGATGCGCTGCTCCGCACGGTGCAGCACCATCATGCGCGAGTCCTCGCGACGGGCGAGCGGATGGCTCGCGATCAGGTCGTCGGGGAGGGAGTAGTCGTAGTCGCTGGTGAGGAGCATGTTGTCCAAGAAAAAGTAATCAGTATTTAGTAATCAGTGATCAGTTTCATAGCCGCGATTACTGATTACTAATCACTGATTACTAATCACTGATTACTGATCACTGATTACTGATCACTGATCACTCCCCACATCACTTCGGCGCCGGCTTGCTCGCCGCACCGAAGACCCGCATCAGCTCGCAACTCTGCGTGGCGTGAATCACCAGATCCGCAACGCGGCGCTTGAGCCGGCGGGCGCGCAGGGCAAACGAACCGAGCAGGATCACATAGAGCCCCCACAGCCACACGTCGTTGTGGTGTTGCTGCGCGAAGGCCGCGCGATAGAGCAGCACCGCGAGGATGACCGCGTTGATGAGATACGTCGTCGCCACGGCGTGATAGAGCAAGTGCACGCGCGTCAGGCACTTCGGCCCGCCGTGATACTCCGTCACCGTGCGCACGCTGATGCTCCAGAATTGGTTGCCGTAAATCTGGATATCCCAATCCTTCCACCCGGTATCGGCGGAATAGTTCCAGCCCTCGTCCTCGAGCAATTGGAAGATCTCCGTGAGCAATTGCTCGCGGCCCTTGCCGGTCTCATTCCAGAAATCGAGCTTCGAGATGCTGCCCTTGTGCGCCCCGGCGATGAGCCCCGCCTCGGGACGCGCGATAACCTTGGTCGGAGTGACCTTGTACTTGAGCCAGGTGAAATACCGCGCCCAACCGCGCCCGAGCGGCTGCATGAAAGCGAGAAACGCCACCAGCAAGCGCGCGGGAATGGTGTCGAACTTCGCCTCGATGCGCGCGTGAATCATGTAACTCAGCGCCACGAGGAAAGTGCCGAGGAACATGAGCAGCGGCACCATGCGCAGCTTCTCCAGTGGCCAACCCAACACGGCGATGAAGCCGGTGAGGACGACGAATTCGATGCTGCTCAGATACGCCGCGAGTTCGCTCTGCGGCGTGGGATAGATCGACTGGAAAAGCCCGTGCCCGAAGACACCGTGATAAATGATCGGCTTGTTGAAGAGCCACGTGAACCGCGGCGCCCCATAAATCTGCCCCTTCCATTTCGCCGTGCCCGTCGGGCCGAAGAAAATGAGGTGCTTGAACCGGAGCATCGACTCCGCCTCGCCGTAGCCTTCCTGCTGCTTGCGGAAGGCCTGCAGCGTGAAGCGCCGGTAATGCCAGACGATGGCGCTCGGGGCGAACGCGATCACCCCGCCGTTCGTCTGCAAGCGCCAGCAGAAATCCACGTCGTCGCCCGCCTTGCGATATTCCGTATCGAAGCCACTCACGCTGTAAAAGGCCGCGCGATGGAAGGCCATGTTGCAGCCCGGAATGTGCTCGGCCACCACGTCGGTCAGCAACACGTGGCTCGGTCCACCCGGCGCCGCGGAGACGGCGGCCTGAATCCAGTTCACCGCCGGCGGCGAGATATTCGGCCCACCCACGCCCACATAATCTCCGCTGATCAGCGTGCCGATCATGTAATAGAGCCAATCCGGATCGGCCATGCAGTCGCTATCCGTGTAAGCGAACACCTCGCCGGTCGCCGCATGCGCTCCGGCATTACGGGCATAACTCAGGCCCATGTTCGGCTGCACGATCCAGATAAAATCCGGCAGCTTCCCGCCCCCGCTGTAAGCTTCCACCCGCGCATCATGATGCTGGCCAGTGACGTTCGAGGCCACCGCCTCATCCTTCACCACCCCGCTGCAGCGCGCCTGCCGCTTCTCCAGCCAGGACTTCACGAGCGCCTGCGAATCATCCTTTGAGCCATCGTCCACCAGCACGATCTCGAACCCGGGATAGGTCACCTCATCCAGCGATTCGAGACAGTCCTTGAGCGTCTTGCCACCATTGTAACTGCAGACGATCACGCTCGTCCGCGGATACCGCTCCAGCTTCACCCGCTCGGTGATCGAACCATCGCAACGCAGATACTTCTGCAGCTCGTAAAACGCCTTCTTCGGCTGGCGATCGCGCGTCACGAGGCCAAAGGCCCAGTCCGTGATGTCATGCCCGCCGGTGAACCATTCGTCCGTCCAGGCAAAGAAGATCGTCCCCGCGGCGCCGCCACGGACCACGCTTTCGAGATGCCACGAAAGCACATCGGCCTGCTCCTGCTCGCCCTTGCGGATCGTATCGAGACCGAACTCACCAAAGATCAGCGGCTTGTCTTCCGCAAGGTTTTGCAAACGCGCCAGATACTTCTCAAAATCCCGCTGCCGCTCGAGATAGACGTTGTAAGAAACGAAATCGACATTGCTCGGGAGCAGATACTCCGTGGGCGGATAAGCCGCGTAGCTATAGAGTGCCCGCGGATCCGCCTCCCGCGCCATGCGGATGAGCTTCTCGACGAACTCAATGACCCGCCGCGCGCCGAGCCAGCGGACCATCGCGTAGGGAATCTCGTTGCCCACATAATAGCCGAAGATGGCCTCGTGCCCCTTGTTCCTGGCCACGCCCTCGCGAATCGTCTGCTCCACCTGCCGGCGAATCTTCGGGTTGTTGAGAAACTCGACGTGCTCGGCCCACGGGATCGAAATGAGCACGCGCAAGCGGAACTCCTTCGCCAGGTCCAGGAACCAGCGCGGCGGAATATGATAAATACGCAGCAGGTTCACCCCCATGGCCTGCATGAGCGTGAAATCGCGCTTCGCCTTTTCCGGATCGCCGACGAAATCGCCGGCCGCATCGGGCGCGAAGGGCCCATAGGTCACCCCCTTGATGAACCATTTCTTGTCCCCTTCGAAAAAGAACTTCGCCCGAACACGAATGGGTTCGAGAGGTGCATTGGAGATGACAGGAGGAGCACTGGGCTCAAGGACTTCGGGCATGGAAAGGGTGCTGTTCTTACCGTGAGTGCATGCAATCGGCAAGTGGCGGGATGCGGAGTGCGGAATTCGGAATTGGGAATGACGTATCCGGCCGGCCAAAATTCATGCCCCTGAATTTGCGTCTTCCCTCCCTCTACGGCATCCGTCATCCCTCATTCCCCATTCCGACTTCGCCCTTCTGCATTCCTCATGCCCTCTCCGATCCTCGATATTCGCAATCTGACCATTCGTCGCGGCGAAACGCGCATTCTCGATGACCTTTCCTGGACAGTTCAGAAGGGGGAACACTGGGTCATCCTGGGCGCCAATGGCTCGGGGAAGACCTCCCTGCTCAGTTCCCTGACCGGGTATCTTTCCCCCACCAGCGGCGCGATCACGGTTCTCGGGCAGACCTTTGGCGAGACCGACTGGCGCGAGCTCCGCACCCACGTCGGCATCGTCAGCTCCAGTGTGCGCCAGATGCTGGCCGACCACGAACCGGCCCTCCTCACGGTCATCAGCGGCAAATACGCCATGATCGATTACTGGGGCAGCGTGAAATCGGCCGATCGCGCGACCGCCACCCGCATCCTGCGCGCCGTGGAAGCCAGCCATCTGGCCGACCGCCGCTGGGAAGTGCTCAGCCAGGGCGAACGCCAGCGGGTGCTAATCGGCCGGGCGCTCATGGCCAGGCCCCGGCTGCTCATCCTCGATGAACCCTGTGCCGGCCTCGATCCCGTGGCCCGCGAACACTTCCTCGCCTTCGTCCAGCGCCTCGGCGCCCAGCGCGGCGCACCGGCACTCATCTTCGTCACCCATCATGTGGAGGAAATCGTTCCCGTCTTCAGCCATGCCCTGCTGCTCCGCAAGGGGCAGGTGCTCGATTTCGGGGAAAAGGAAGCCGTCCTCACCTCGCGCAATCTCAGCAAGACTTTCGATGCCCCGCTGCGTCTCGCGCAAAAAGGAGGGCGGTATGCGTTGAGCGCGGCATCGCGGGTCGTTCGATAGGAGGAATAGGAAGTATAGGAGGTATAGGAATCCGATCGCTCCTATTCCTCCGCACTTTCTGCCCATCCCTCTCCCGCCCTTTCCATTTCCCTCCCACTTGCTAACGTAGCCTTCGTGCCCTCCCCTCTAGCGCCCCACTTTATCACCGCGACGATTTGCGCGGTCATTTTGGCGTGCTCCCTTTCGCTGTCGGCGGAGGAGCCCGCCGCCACCGACACCGTGGTGGTCGATCCGCCGACCGAAGCGGTGATCAATGGCTCGCTCCGCTATCTCGCCGCCCAGCAGCAGACCAATGGTTCGTGGACCGCGGTCGGCCGGCGTGGCGATCATCCCGTGGCCATCACCGGCTACGTGCTGCTGGCCTTCGTCGCTGCCGGAAATCTGCCCGAGGAAGGCGACTACGCACGGCAGGTCAACGCGGGGATGCAGTTCCTCCTCGATTCCATTCAGCCCGATGGCACTTACCGGGGGGTGGCCGCCGGCCAGTACATGTACAATCACGGTATCGCCACCATCGCGCTCGCCGAGCTCTACGGCCAGACGCGCTCCGCCGCCATCCGCACCAAGCTCGAGCGCGCGGTGAAACTCATCGTCAGTACGCAGAGCGACAAGGGCGAAAATAAAGGCGGCTGGCGTTATCGCCCTTTCCCCGGCGATGCCGATATCTCTGTCACCGTCATGCAGGTCGTCGCCCTGCGCGCAGCGAAAAATGGCGGGCTCGATGTGCCGCAACAAACCATCGACGACGCCATCGATTACGTGCGGCGTTGCAAATCCGGCGCCGCCGGCGGCTTCAGCTACCAGGCCGGCCGCGGGGAAGCCGGCTTCGCACGGACTGCCGCAGCCGTCTACTCCTTGCAAGTCTGCGGGCAATACGACGATCCCCTCGTGCAGACCGGCTGCGATTATCTCTTCGAGAAGAACCGGGGCGGCGGCCAGTGGTGGACCTACGGCTGCAATTACGCCACTCCCGCGCTCTACATGATTGGCGGCAATACCTGGAAGCGCTGGTATGGCCTCATGAAAGACACCCTCCTCGGCAGCGTGAAACGCGAGGGCGACCAATGCTATTGGAATGGCGAGGTCGGGCCGGTCTATTGCACCGCCGCCCACGCCACGATCCTCGCCATGCCGTGGCACTACATCCCTCTTTACCAGCGTTGATCGTTTGAACCTGACGTCCACTCTCGTATCCTCTGCGTCTCTGCGACCTCTGCGTTTCAACCTCTTTCCGGTGGTCCGAAGCCTGTCGATGCGTTTGCTGACCTTCATGCTCTTCGCGCTTCTGGGCAGCCTGGCCGTCCACGCCGGCTCCATTGAAACCTTCAATGGCGAGGTTCTCACCGGCAAAACCGAGCTCGATTTCGGAGGCGTCGTCTTTCGGCCGGAGAAAGGCCCCGTGGTCAAAATGGACCTCGGGAGCATCTATCGCGTGCAATTCGACGGCGCTCCGGCGCAGGAGATGTTCACCCCGGGTGTCGTCTTGCGCAGCGGGGTGCGACTCGCGGCGCCGTGGGGACCGTTCAACGATCCCGTGGTCAAGTTTCCCAAGCGCAACCTCTCCCTCTCTGCCGACGAGATCGCCTGGATCATCTACACCCCCTTCCCCGTCGAGCTCGCGCCAGTATCCCCGGCGGGCAAACCGGCGTATTGCTGCCCAAGGGCGATTTCTTTTCCGGCACCATCAAAGGTGCGGACGTCGAGGTGGTGAAGGTTTTCAATCCCATCTTTGGCCCGCGCACTTTTCCGGCGAGGGATATCCACGCCCTGGTCCTGCGCGATGCCCATCTGCCCAACTCGCCCTACGAAGTCCGCACCCGCGACGGCTCCCTCTTCCCCGCGGAATACGTTGCCCCCGATCGGACCAACGTCACCATCAAAGGCACGCTCTACGACAATCTCCTCCTCGGCACTTCCGACGTCGTCGAGATCCGCGCCGGGGCCAGTCGCTGCCGCCCCGTGGCCACGTTTGGGCTGTTGCGCGCCGAACCAACCGAAGGCCTGCATCTCCTCCCCGAGCGCGGCTTCACCATGGCCGCCAAGTGCGTGGCCAGTTGCGTGGCGCCCGCCGGCTTCACGGAATTTATCGCCCGGGTCGCTGCGGATGACAGCACGCCAGCCGACCAAAAAATGGTCTTCAGCGTCCTGGCCGATGGACGCGTCGTCGCCCGCAGCCCGGCCCTCACCGCCGGCGAAGCGCCTCAACTCCTGCGCGTCGCGCTCACCGGCGTCCACAATCTCATCCTCCGCGTCGACGCCACAGCCAACGCCACCGCGGACACGAAGGGGCACTGGATCCAGGCCTTCTTCCTGCGCCACTAAGGCTCTTCCTAGGAGCGTTTGAAGCCGTAGGACACAGGAAATAGCTCCGACGACAATTCGGCATTGAACTTCCGCAGGGGGCCCAGCAGTTCGCCGTTACGCTCCAGCACCGCATCCGCCACGCGAATGACCATGCCATTCGGGACGGCCGTCTCCCGAATTTTCAGCATGAGCTGGAATGCCTCTGCTTCCTTCCCGGCGCCGAGATGGTCGGCCAGAAGCACATACGCCAACCCGGTGGAGCGCGACGCTCCATAGTTGCAGGAAACGAGCATCTTCGTCTCCGGTTCCTGCAGTGCGGCCCGCGAAAACTCGATTGCCTGCCGAATATCCTCCTCGCTCACCGCTCGCGTATTGCATAGAGCAGCGTCCCGCTCCGAAACGACATCGCCAAACCAGAGTTGCAGGCAGGCTCCCTTGAACCATTCCGGCAGCGTGACCGTGGCTCCAGGATTCGCGATGCAGATGAAATGCGAAATCCCACTGCAGCGATAGTCGACCCGCTCATGCTCACCGCAGATGAAAATGCGTTTCTGAAGGGGGTGCACCGGAAAACGGTGCCTCAACCGACCCATCGTTGTCGAGCCGCCTCCCGATCCGACTACTTCCGACCGAGCGGGAAAGGCGGAACTTCCAACATCCAACATCCAACATCCAACATCCAACATCCAACATCCAATGAGTTCCGGGGAGGAAGCGCGGGAGAAATGACGCAGGGGAACCCGTGGCTATCAACTCTCAACCATCAACTATCAACTCTCCCCAAAACTCCGCCATCGCCACGCGGCGGAACCCGGCTATTTTCCCTCCCGCATGCCGAAATTGCCCTCCCTCCTTTTCCTGCTTTGCACGGCCCTTCTGTTGACGCCCGTGCAGGCCCAAAATGAACCGCCGCCCGCCTCGCCCATCATGCACGAAATCAGCCCGGGCGTTTACCAGATCGGGCAAATCCGGCTCGACCAGAAGGCGCGCACCGTCACCTTCCCCGGCGTCTTGAACATGAACGACGGCAACCTCGAGTACCTCATCGTGACTGAGCAGGGCAACACCCACGAAAGCCTGCTGGTCTCCGACGTGACACCGAGCGATCTGCACTTCGCCATGCTGCTGCTGGGTGCCAAGGGTTCCGGGTCGCAAAGTGGCGACCTACCGCCCAGCCAGATCGACTCGAAATACCTCAAGACCGCGCCCCCGCTGAAGGGGGATGACATCGACATCACCGTGCATTGGAAAGCCGGCGGCACCGAGAAGAGCGCGCCGGTCGAAGACTGGCTCTTCAATACCGAGACGAAGAAGCAGGTCACGCGCGGCCCGTGGATCTACAACGGCTCGACGTTCAACGAGGGCCATTTCCTCGCCCAGATCGAAGGCGCCCACGCCGCGCTCGTCACCTACCCCGCCGCCTTGATCAACAATCCGCGCAAGGGTAATGATAATGATCAGATCTGGGCGGTGAACACGAAGGCCGTCCCACCGGTCAAAACCCCGGTGGAGATCACCCTCACTCTCCTCTCGGCGCCCGACGCCAAATCTCCCGCGAAATGAAAACCACGATTCTCCTCGCCGTCGCCCTGCTGGGCTCGAACTCGCTCTTTGCCGCGGAACCGCCTCCCCGCAAGGAATCCAATCTCTCCGTCCGCAACGAAGTCCTCCTCGCCATCGACAAAGGTCTCGCCTGGTTGAAGAAACAGCAGCAGGCAGACGGCTCCATTGCCAATCCCGAGAATGCCGAAGCCTCTGCCGAGCATCCGGCTCTCACCGCCCTGCCGCTCATCGCTTTTTACCGCGAACCCACCGGCAAGGCGAAAACCGAATACGCCGATGTCTTGAACAAGGGCTATGCCTACCTGCGCAGCAAAGTGCAGCCCGACGGCGGCATCTACACGAGCGGCCTTTCCAACTACAATACCTCGGTGTGCCTCATGGCGCTGCTCAATACTGGCGATCCGAAGGATGAGCCGATGCTGAAGCGCGCGAACAATTTCATCGTCGGCATGCAGGCGGAAAACCTGGCTCAGCCGGAGATGAATGGCGGCATCGGCTATGGGCCGACGGGGGTGAATCCGCGGCGCGGATTTCCCGACCTGGACAATACGCTCATCGCCTTGGAGGCGTTGCGTGCCTACAAGACCACGCATCCCTCGATCGAAACTTCCGGCGCCAAGGAACTGAACTGGCAGGCGGCGATCGATTTCATCTCCCGCTGCCAGAATCTGCCGAAATACAACAAACAGAAATGGGCTAGTGGAGATGCGGCCAACAAGGGCGGCTTCATCTACTATCCGGGCGACAGCAACGCCGGTGAACAGGACCTACCCAATGGCAAGAAAGCGCTGCGCAGTTACGGCACCATGACGTATGCCGGCTTGCTCAGCTACATCTACGCCGATCTCAAGCGCGACGACCCGCGCATTGCCGCCGCGGTCGAATGGCTGCAGAAGAACTACACGCTCGAGGAAAACCCAGGCCTCGGCCGGGCGGGGCTCTATTACTACTATCACCTCGCCGCGAAAGGCCTCGCGACCTCCGGCATTCACGACTTCGAAACCGCCGACGGACGGAAGCTCGACTGGGCGCACGACCTGGCCCTCAAGCTCATCCAACTCCAGGCCGGCGACGGCTCGTGGGTCAACGACACCGCGCGCTGGATGGAAAAGGATCCGGCGCTGGTCACCTCCTACGGAGTCATCACGCTGGAGATCGTTTACAATCAGCTCTAACCGGAGGCAAACACCTCCTGCTTGAGCACGCCGACGAACGGCAGGTTGCGATACTCTTCCTGGTAGTCGAGCCCGTAGCCGATGACGAATTCCTGGCCGATATCGAAGCCAACGAAATCCGCCTCCAGTTCCTCGGCGCGGGCAATGCGTTTGCGCAGCAGCACGCAGACCCGCACGCTCGCTGGACGCGCTTCCTTCCGCAGCCGCGCACAGATGGCGTGGAGCGTGCGGCCGCTGTCGAGGATGTCGTCGATGACGAGCACATGCCGGCCATCGACGTCCGGCGTATGGAGCTGCTTGAATGTCACCGCCCCGCTGCTTTCCGTGCCGCCATGGTAACTGGCCACGCTCAGGCAATCGAGCTTGAGCGGCAGCGGAATGCGCCGGAGCAAATCGGCGGCGAAAATGAGCGAACCATTGAGCACCGCGACCACGGTCAATTCCTTTCCGCGATAGGCTTCGGTGATTTCCCGCGCCAGTTCATCGAGCCGGCTGAGAATGGTCTGCTCGTGAAAGAGAATGCGTTCGACGTCGTTGAGCATAGGAAAGGGAAATGACGAATGAGTAATGATCCCGCATACGCGGGAACGAACGAATGCAAAAGCACGAATGCCTCCCCGCTTCACGGGATTCGCCATTCCGCATTCCACATTCCACATTCCGCATTCCACATTCCGCATTCCGCATTCCTCCCCCGGGATCATTCCTATTGCACCTCCCCGGCCCGCCCGCTAGATCGTATTCCCTTCTCTTCACACCCTCATTTTACCCATGTCCTGCTACCATCCCTCCATCGAAGGCGCCCAGCACGGCGCCAAGCCCCTCGCCGACTTCCTCGCTTACGCCAAGCGCAGCGGCGCCACCGGTGCGCAGCCGAGCAATTACATGCTCCATGGCGGCAAGCTCTTCAAGTCCGCCAAGGAAATCAAAGCGGCGTTCGCGGACGCTGAGCTGACCATCGACGGCGTGAGCGGCCACTGCCCGATCTGGGTGCACACCACGGCCTGGACCGAGTCGCCGACGATCCGCCCGTTCATCCCCGCCGACATTGCCAAGAAGTCGCCCGCCGAGATCGAAAAATGGGCGGAGAATTATTCGCTCAAGCTCCTC
The DNA here is from genome assembly GCF_000173075.1 of Chthoniobacter flavus Ellin428. Lineage (GTDB taxonomy): Bacteria > Verrucomicrobiota > Verrucomicrobiia > Chthoniobacterales > Chthoniobacteraceae > Chthoniobacter > Chthoniobacter flavus. The sequence continues at coordinate 24,644 of NZ_ABVL01000038.1, read as the reverse complement.
GACCTCATCGCCGACCTCGGACTGAAAGTCATGCCGATGTTCTGGGGCACCGCCTATGGCTGGGAAATCGCCACCGGGTATCCGTGGGGCTTCTGGGCCGGCCCGGGCTACGACCTGATCAAGGAAGGCAACGATCGCTTCGTGAAGAAGACAAAGAAGATCCGCGATCACGCCCGCAAGCTCGGCATCAAGCTCTGCCATGAGATTCATCCCGGCACCGCCGCGAGCACGGCCGACGATTTCCTCAATCTCGTGAAGATCACCGGCAACGACGAGACGATGGCCGTGAATGCCGATCCGTCGCACTGCTGGGAAGGTGAATCGTGGGAAACGCGTTTTCTCAAGGTCGGCCAATACATTTACGCCGCGCACGTGAAGAACTTCACCATCCGCGCCGGCTTCCCGCTGCGCACGATGGAGCCGAACTGGCCCGGCCGCGCCATGCAGTTCACCGACCTGCCGAGCGGCGACTTGAACATGAGCCGCTATGTCGAGCTCCTGCTCATGGTCGGATTTCCGAACCGCTATTGCCAGCTCCACGGCACCAAGACCGCCCCGCTCGTGGTCGAAGCCGAGAGCGCGCATCGCGACCTCGATTCGACCAGCGCCAACGGCATCGCCTACGTCCGCGACCATCTCCTCATCAAGCCCGCCGCCGGCAGCTTTGAGGATGGCATGGGCGCGTAGGAGCGTGCTGTTTATTTGATCGATCTGACGGGTCACGCTCTTTCCAGGGCGTGGCCCGGTTCGTTTTCGTCGGGGATGAGGAAAAACGCAGAGACCCAGCGCGGCGAGTTGCAACCAAACGGTTTTCGACTGAGGAGGAGATCAACCACGGATTACTCGGATTTCACGGATTAAAGAATCCGCGGCGACCTCTAATCCGTGAAATCTGTGAAATCCGTGGTCAAAAAAATTTCCGCAAGCTGCGTACACTTTTCGGGTTAGCACTGCAGAGAAAAGACAGGATAGGAAGCTCACTCTACACTTCTTCTCTGCGTCTCTGCGGCCTCTGCGTTTAAAAATTTCTTCGGTTGCTGCGACCTCTGCGTTTAATCCTTTCCAGAATTTGGGCGCTGACGGAGCCTCACCATTACCCACATCTTTTTTGAAGGTCCCGCGGAGAGAAGAAGTGCCTGCGAATCACGCAAATCACGCGAATAAAATCCTCCTCATTCGCGTTATCTGCGTGATTCGCGGGCCCCATCCGCAGTATTTTTGAGATGTGGGTAATGCTTAGGACGGAGCAGCGCCCTCCCTCTACGCTCGCCCCGCTCTATGAACACCACTTCCCAGATCACCCGCCGCGACTTCGTGGCCAGGACCGCGCTCGCTTCCGCGATCACCGCCATCGCGCCCAGCCTCGCGCGCGCCGAATCTCCCGCTCCCCGTTTCAAGATCATCGCTTTCAGCAAACCCTTCGCCAAACTCGGCCCGGAGGAAACCGCCGATCTCGTGGCGGATGTCGGCTGGGATGGCATCGAATGCCCCGTCCGCGCCAAGGCCGGGCAGATCGCCCCGGAGCGCGTGGAAGAGGATCTGCCGAAGATGGTCGAGGCGCTGAAAAAGCGCGGCAAGGAAGTGACCATCATCACCACGGAAATCACCCAACTCGATCCCCTGGCTGAAAAAGTCCTGCGCACCGCGGCCAAGCTCGGCATCAAGAAATACCGCTTCGGTTTCGTCAAATATACGGCCGATAAACCGGTCCCCGAAACCGTCAAGGAAGTCGGCGCCGCGCTCAAAGATCTCGCTGCGTTCAACCGCGAACTCGGCTTGCAAGGCGGCTGGCAGAATCACTCCGGCGCGGACATGGTCGGCGCGCCGCTCTGGGACATCTGGACGATGATCAAGGATCTCGATCCGCGCGACATCGGGGTATGTTTCGACATCGGTCACGCCACGATCGAAGGCGGCCTTTCGTGGCCCATCCAGGCGCGCTTGCTCGAACCCCGTTACACCGCCGTCTTCCTCAAGGATTTCCGCTGGGAAAAAACGGCCAAAGGCTGGGAACCCGTGTGGTGCAATTTCGGCGAAGGCACCGTGCACCAGAGTTTCCTCACCCATCTCAAGGCTTCCAGCTACACCGGCCCGCTCTGCCAGCATCACGAATACAAGACGCTCGGCACCGGCCCGGAGATGATCGCGAACTTCAAAAAGGACTTCGCGAAACTCCAGGAATGGCTCGCTTAGAAGGTGTACCGAAATTCAATGTGAGCGGAGGACTGACCACGGATTGCGAGGATTACAGAAATCCGAGTCGGCTCGTCTCATCCGTGCAATCCGCGTAATCCGTGGTCAAAAGCTCCTTTTACCCGACTTTCGGTACACTCTCTTAGAGGCTGTGAAAAAAGGGCCCGCGAATCACGCGAATGACACGAATGGAGTGTATTTCATTCGCGTTATCTGTGTAATTCGCGGGCCTGAGACCTCACTGGCGATTTCTTTCACAGTCTCTTAGACCGCGTGGAGTTGTAGGACGCATCTTCTCCCAGACGGCGGCGGAGGGCCGCGTCTACAGCCCTCGCTTACGGGTTTTACAATAGCCTAACAATTTTCCGCGTCCACCCACATACGGACTTAACACGGCCGGTGTTGATTTGGGGACATGAATTCCCCGCTGTTCGCCTGCTCCCGCCGCTGGATCGTTGTCGATGACGCAGCCGCCCTTTCCGAAATCGTCGGTCTGCATCTCGCCGATCTGGGGTTGGCCCGCGTCGAAAGCTTCACCTCTCCGCTGGATGCGCAAACGTCCTTCGTCGCTGATCCGAATGATTGCGACCTGCTGATCACGGATCGCGATATGCCGCATCTCAACGGTCTCGAACTCGCCCGCACGCTCCGCGCGCAAAACCCGAAGCTCAAAGTGGTCCTCATCACCGCGCGTCACGATGACCTGACCGCGGATTCCCTCGCTGCCGCGGGGGTGTGTGCCGTTCTACCCAAGCCATTCACCCTCGACCGCCTCGAACGCCTCGTCCGTTCCACCGCCCTTTCCTCCGACGCATCCGAGCAGTCGGAGGACTTTCTTCCCGCACTCTCCCACGCCGCCTAGCCGATCAACAGAGAAACGGCTGGCGGCGCGGCAGAGAGACCACCCCTCCGCCTACCAGCGATGGTGGCGATAGTAATGGTGGTAGTAGTGGCGGTGCCCACCAAAAGCGAAGGTCACACCGGGACCGTAGCTATATCCATAGTAGGGATACGGACGGTAGCCGTAGTCGTAATAGTAAGGATCGTACGAGTAGTAGTACGGCGACCCAAACGTCACACCCACGCGCGGACCGTAGTGGTAATAATGGTGGTGGTAGTAGTGGTCGTGAGCCTGAGCCGGCGTCGCGAGCGCAAAGCCGCCCAAGGCCACAGCCCCAATGATCAAAGTGCGAAATATATTCATGGCAATACAGTTTGATTTCTAAAAATGAGACGAGCCCGAAAGCTCATTCATTCATCTACTGAATCGAAATACACACTTTCCCTGCGTGCCCATCGCTTGAATTGGCCCTTGCTCTGCTAAAGTTCTGTGCGAAATGAAGCACTCGCCCATGCCCAGACTGTCCGCCATCTTTACTCTGGTATTCGCTGTCCTCGCTGCGTTTCCCGTAGCGGCGGCGACTACGCAGCCTGCGGAGATTCCGTTTACGTTCACCGATGGCTTTATCCGGGTGGAAGCCCATGTGCCCCAGTCGGCGGAGCCCCTGCACCTGCTGCTCGATTCCGGTGCTGGCGCCTCGGTGCTCAGTCTTCGCACCGCGCAACGCCTGCACTTGCCCCTCGGCAAAACGGAGAACGTCCGCGGTGTAGGCGTGGATTCAGCCGCGCGTCAATTGAACGGCGTCACCGCCTCCGCCAATGGGGTGGTACTGAGCGGCATTCCTCTGGCGGTGGATCTCAGCGCTGCGGATCAGCTTTGCAGCCAGCCGATCGATGGCTTGATCGGCGTGGACTTTTTCAAGAACCGCGTGGTGCAGATCGATTACATTCGTCACACCCTCCGCATCACGTCGGCGACGCCCAAGACGAGCGCGGAACGCCTGCCCGTCAAGACGATCAATGGCATCATGTGTGTGCCCGTCGGCGTCAATGATTCCACGGTGCGTTGGACGCGTCTCGACACCGGCTGCAACGATGCCCTGCACTGGGTGGTTCCCAAGTCCGCGGCTCACGGCGCGCATAATGCAGTATCCATCGGCTTCGTGACCGATGAGAGCGATACTTCCCTCACCTCCGTTGCGCTCGGCAAGCGCTCACTGCGCACGGTGAAGACCGCCTTGCATGGCGCCCCGCTCTTCCCCGGTGAAGCGGGCCTCCTCGGCAACGGCCTTCTCTCGCAATTCCTCGTCACTGTCGACTGGTCGAATCACCAGGTCCTGCTCGCCGACGCTCCTCGTTAGAGGCTTTGCCATAAAGCCGAAACGGCACCGCAAGGTGAACTCGCGGTGCCGCTGCGGGAATTAGGTTAATGGTGATCGTTACAGGCCCAGCGCACGCACTGTGGCCGTATCGAGAGCGCCGGAAACCGGCAGGTTATTGTCGTTTTGGAAGTCGGCGAGCGCGTCGCGCGTCTGCGCGCCGAAAACACCGTCTACCGGCCCCGCGCTATACCCCAAGCGATTCAACCGATCCTGCGCACTCATGACGAGCGAACCGGAATCAGGAGTACTGTAGGAGTAGTCTGTATAGGGCGCACCGTAGTCGTCGCCGTAGTAGCCATAGTCATATGGGATACCCGGGTCGATGATGATCCAGTTGCCGTTGAACCAGCGAAAGTGGTGGTTATGCCACTCGTGGGTTCGGCCGCGGTCCCAATCACGCCAGGTTTGGTCCGGAACACCGAAGCTCCGGGCGTCTCGCGTGGACATGGTCCGCGAACGATTGGTGGTCGCGAAGTTGTTATTGGTCCGCGCGCCTCGTGCGTTCAAGGTGGCGTTGTTGTTCACCGATCCGCCGAAAGCCACCGACGGACCGTTACGTCCCCGGATGTTCCGTTGCGCATTGATGTTGTTACGCTGCGCCACCGAAGGCGCGAACGTTGTCGTGCTCGGCCGCGAACGCATGTTCGGCGCCGAACGCATTTCCGGAGCCCGGGTCGCGACACGGGGCGATGGCGCCCGCATGACGTTGGACTTCGGCGATGGGGCACGCGGAGCCTGCGCTACGCGGGGAGCCGAGAAACGCGGAGCGGAAGCATGCGGCGCTGAGACGTGAGCCGGAGCGGAAGCACGCGCTCCGCCACCACCTCCTCGTCCACCGCCACCACCGCCACGGCCGCCTCCGTCCCCATGGTCTTTAGCGAAAACGGGCGGGGTCAGCATGGTTACCAAGGTCGCCGCCAACCCGTAAGTTAGGATTCGATTCATTATGGATTACCTCCACCTACTGAATCGCAGGCCGGAGGTGCACGGATTCATCGCCAGGGTCTTGATCGAGGTGTCGCAGAATTCGCTGCAGACAGAAAATCCCCTCCTTCCGTGCAGTGAATGGTGAAGGACAGATAACATGAAACTCCGCCCCGTTGTTTTCTTGTTGTCGCTTTGCTCGGGATTCGCCAGCGGCTCGACGCAAGCCGCCCCGCGCATCTTTCCACGAGGCTGGAATTCGGCAGGTTCAGTCGCGTCCGAAATTTCTGGCTCTTCGCTGTTTGGAGTGAGCGCGAAGCGCCCGGAAAAAACGTGTCATCCTGAGCGGAGCAGGGAAGCATGGGCGGAGTCGAAGGACCTCTGATCTCCGCGGGTTTTCGCGCGGAGCCGTGTAATCGCGCGACGAGATTGCGATACCAACGTTATTGTTTCCGCTAAACCAAGATCTTTACCTACTGAAGAAGGACGCCCAATATCCTTCTTCTTCACCCGCTTCACCGGAGAAGACATTTTCTCTTCGAGAGCTTCCCGACGCTCCGCGCAAAAACCCACGGAAGTCAGAGGTCCTTCGACTCCGCCCATGCCTCCCTGCTCCGCTCAGGATGACCCTTTTTGGGGCGCTTCGCGCCCACTGCCATAATTTCACCGAGGGCAAACGCCAACCCGTCGGCACCCACCACCAAACAGCGAAGAGCCTCCACCCTCGAAATCCCATTCACCCGACGAGGAAAGATTGCTTCATCTAACACCGCCCTGCGTAAAGTAGGACTCCCCAAGGTGAACAGCTCCCCATCATTCCGCTCCATTCTTCAAGCCGCGCGTCTGGCCATCGCGCTTCTTCTCTTCTCCGGCGCCAGGACGGCTCTCCATGCGACGACCTTCGTCATCGAGGCGGAGCAACTCGAGTTGCCCGGTGATTGGGAGACGGTCACCACGCCGCGCAACGAATTCGCCCGCAAATACATTCTCGCCGGCCCGCATGCCAAAGGGGCGCCGGCCGCGGGTGCCGTGGAGGTGCCTCATGCCGGAACGTGGCGGCTCTGGGTGCGCAGCAAGGATTTTCCGGCCGACCGCCCGGGCATCCGGAACTTCACCGTGCGGCTGGGCGATACCCGCTCGGGAACGGTTTTCGGCAAGCATGGACAAGCTGCAGACGATGGCTGGGCATGGGAAGACGGTGGCACCTTCGATCTGGCTGCCGGCCCGACGCTGGTCGCCATCGGCGATGAAGCGACGGCCTCGGCGCGCTGCGATACGCTCGTCCTGAGCGACAATCTCAGCTACCGCCCCGAAGGCGTGCCGTGGAAGCTCGCGAAATCTCCCGCGACGATCGTGCCGCTGACCATCGATGAAAAATCCCAGCGCGCTTATCTGCCGGAGCCGTTTCTATCGGTGAAGGGCGAGCCGCTGGCGACGCTGCAAAACGACAGCGTGCGCCTGAGCTTCCACGAAGCCACGACGGCCACGGGTTCGGCGATCGCCTTGCATGCGGCGACGCGCGACGGCGAGCGTTGGATCCCCCTGGACGGCACCGAAGCCGAGGGCTACCGCATCCTCTTTCGGCCGAAGGAGAGCGATCCCAAGATCGTCAGCACGCGCCTGCATCCCACGTGGGACATGGCATTTAGTCCGGTCGTCGAGGCGAGTTGCGCCGGCGCGACGGTGAAGAGCCGTCTGGGCATTGCCACCGCACCCTGGGCCTCAGCGCACTGCTTTGCCCTCCATCCCTCCGAGGTGGAACAGCGTGACGCCGACACCGTGGTCCTGAATTTCCCCGAGACCTCCGCCGGCCAACTCATCGCCACGTGGCACCTTTCCGAGCACCAACCGGAGGCGGAAGTCAGCCTGCACTTCGAGCCGAAAGGCCCCGGGCATTACTCGCTCGGCTATCACGGCCCGCTGACCTGCGCGCCGGAAGCGGCGGATTTCCTGCTGCTGCCCTTCATGTATGAGGGCAAACGCTTTCCCGATGAAGCGTCGGTGATGCTCAGCGCGCTTACCCCCACCCCGCTGTCGCTCATCAATCGCGATGGAGTTTCCTGCGCGCTCGTCGCCGATCCACAGGCCATTCTCTTCGAGTGGCCAACGAAAGACAACTCGCGCTATGCCCTGGCCCTGCGCAATGAAAACGGCGCCGCGCAGCCGCTCATCTATATGCCGGTGCTCGGCCAGGCGGGCAGCGTATCGAATGGCGAGGCCATCGATGTCCAGTTCCACGTGTGGCTGCAGCGCGGCGACTGGTACTCCGCGTATCGGCGCATCGCCGACGAAGTCTTTGCGCTGAAGGATTACCGCCGGCCGGTGGCCGCGTCGCTCTCCGATGCCGCGCTCAATCTCGTCGACCTCATGCGCAATGAGGAAGCGTCCGGCTGGCACGCCCGCGCCAAGGGACCGTGGAATATCGAAAGCCGCAACACCGTGAGCCAGGTCTCGCCGCTGACCTATTTCAGCATCTACCTGCTCACCGGCGATGAGGATTTCTACAATCGCTTCGCACGGCCTTCGCTCGAGTTCCTCCTCTCGCGACCCGGCCCACACTTCGCCGCGGAACACGAGATCTGGGACAACTACTATCACCATCAACCGATGCGCGGCCCGGGCGCGCTTTTCGGCGCGACCACCTTTGCCTCCGCCTACGCCATGACCCAGGGGCGCACTGCCGCGTTCGGCTCCCTGTGCCTCGATGACAAAGGCGGACCTCGCATCACCCATCCCAACGGGCACACCCAACCCTTCGCTGATTCACTCGCGCTCTACCGGCTCACCGGCGAGGAGCATTGGCTCAACGACGCCATCGCCGCGGCGGACAAATACATCGCCGCGAATATCACCAAGCCGCCCACCAAAGATCTCGGCAGCGAACCCTTCGTGAATGTCTCTTTCGTGCCGGATTGGGAAGGGCTGCTGCAATTGTACGAAGCCACGGGTGAGAAGCGTTTCCTCGATGCCTCGACCGAGGGCGCTCGGTGGCTGATGACTTCGTTCTGGACGCAGCCGATCATTCCTCCAGGCGATACCACGATTCATCCCGGCGGCATCTACGATATCAACCGGCACGTCTGGTGGTTTGGCGACAAGCTCTTCCGCCGCGGCATGTACGAAGGCCCCGCGACTTGGGAAACGCCCTATCCTCCCGCGCCGAAGCTGCCGGAGAAGCGCGTCCCCGCTTGGGAAGTGAGCCAGGTCGGCCTCGGCCTGGAGCAACCGTCGACCTACAATCGCAACGGCCCGAAGGCGAATATCATGATGAACGCGTGGGCCCCGAGCATGCTGCGCCTCGCGCGACCCTCCGGCGATGCCGGTTTCCGCACCGCGGCGCGCAACGCGGTCATCGGCCGCTTCGCCAACTACCCCGGCTACTATCTGGATGGCGCGACCACCGAGTATCAGCGGCCCGACTATCCCATCACCGGCCCTGACGTCACCTCGCTCTACGTCCACCACATCCCACCGACTGCGGCTTACGTGCTCGACTATCTCTTCTCCGATGTCGAGTCGCGCTCAGCCGGCGCCATCTCCTTCCCCTACGTCCGAAGCTGCGGCTATGTGTGGTTCGACAGCCGCATTTACGGTCACGCACCCGGCGAAGTGTACGGCGAAAGCGCCTGGCCGTGGCTGCATCGCACCGCCGTGACCCTCGACAACATCAATGTCGATCGCGTCCTCGCCGAGGGCGACGGGAAGTTTCACGTCATCCTGCTCAACCAGGTCCACGAGCCGCAAAAAGTGCGGGTGACCTTCGACGAAAAAGTGCTTGGGCGCAGCGTTGACGGCGCGCAATTGCAAGTGCACCTCAACAACAAAAACGGCGAACCGATCACCATCCAGGGTCGCACCGCCGAGCTCACGCTGAAGGGTCTCGGCATCGCCGTGCTCACGCTCGATGGCGTGCACATCGATGTGCCCACCCACCGCGTCACGCCGCCGGAGAAATTCACCCTGCCCACCGAACCCGGCCTCCATCGCGCGCCCTTTTCCGGTACCACGTTGGAAGCCGTGGGCACGGAATTCCAGGTGCCGCCCTTCACCTGGCGCGATCTCTATGTCTACGTCACCGCGGCGATCGATGACGTCCGCTCCGCCACTCTGCGCTATCGCGTCGGCGACGGTCCGGAGCAACGTATCGAGGGCCACGAATTCCCGTGGGAATTTTCCGCGCGCGTCGACGATCTCCACGCGCCGATTTCCTGGCAGGTCGATATCGAAACGAAAGACGGTCGCAAACTCACCGCGAAACCTTGAACCCGGAATCCATTCTGCAAGAATGATTGTCTCCCCTATGCACCTCCGTTCCTCTCTCGGTCGTCGCCAGTTCCTCCGCAATGCCAGCCTCGCCGGAGCCGCCGCGCTGCTCGGCAATCGCGCCTTCGGCGCCGATACCGTCACGCTGCCTTTCGCCAATGGCGAACGTCCGCTGGCCACATTCCCACAAAAGCGTCCGCTCATTTTGCAGACGAGCCGCCCCCCGCAGCTCGAAACCCCGTTCTCGGTTTTCAACGAAGGCATCCTCACTCCGAATGACGCTTTCTTCGTCCGCTATCACCTCGCGAATATCCCCACCTCGATCGACCCGGAGAAATTCCGCCTCGAGGTCAAAGGCCGCGTCAAAACCCCGCTCACCCTCTCCCTCGAAGCGTTGCGCCACGATTTCGAAAACGTCGAAGTCGTCGCCGTCAATCAATGCTCGGGCAACAGCCGTGGCTTCTTCGTGCCCCGCGTCGGCGGCGGTCAATCTGGCAATGGCGCCATGGGCAATGCCAAGTGGCGTGGCGTGCGGCTCAAAGACGTGCTGGAGAAAGCCGGCCTGCAGGCCGACGCGAAGCAAGTGACTTGCAATGGTCTCGACGGGCCCGTCCTTCCGCAGACGCCTGATTTCGTCAAAGCGCTCGACATCGACCACGCCCTCGACGGCGATGTGATGCTGGCCTTCGAGATGAATGGCGCGCCGCTGCCCATGCTCAACGGCTTCCCGCTCCGCCTCGTGGTGCCCGGTTACTACGGCACGTATTGGGTGAAGCATCTCAATGAACTCACCGTCATCCCCGATGTGCTCGCTAATTTTTGGATGGCCACCGGCTATCGCATCCCGAACACGCCCGGCGCCTGCATTGAACCCGGCACGACGACCAAGAACACCGTGCCGATCAATCGTTTCAACGTGCGCTCGTTCATCACCAGCCATGCCGATGGCGCCCAGGTCACCACCAAACAAGTCGCGCACATCCGCGGCATCGCCTTCGATGGCGGCAGCGGAATTCGCGAAGTGCTTTTCTCCGGCGACGGCGGCAAGAGCTGGCAGTCCGCCGAACTCGGCGACGACCTCGGCCGCTTCTCCTTCCGCGAGTGGAAGCTCGCCTACACCCCGCCGCAGGCCGGCGCCGCCGAATGGAAATGCCGGGCCATCAATCGGGTGGGCCAGTCGCAACCCATGGAAGCGCTGTGGAACCCCGCGGGTTACATGCGCAACGTGGTCGAAACCGTGAAAGTCACCATCGCCTGATTCCGATGAAAACGCGCCCCGCCCTCCTCCTCTCCACACTCGCCGTCCTCGTCACCACCGCCCTCGCCGGCGAAGTGACCATCCAGCTCCCCACGGAGACTGCCACCCTTCGTCCCGGCAAGGGCGTGGAGTTGGCTCAGGCCAATTGCTTCACCTGCCATTCCGTCGACTACATCAAGACCCAGCCTCCGATGCCCCGGAAATTCTGGGAAGGCGAGGTCAAGAAGATGCGCGAGAAATACGGCGCACCGACTCCCGAGGAAGCCGCCCCGACGCTCGTCGATTATCTGACCAGCACCTACGGCATCCCGAACACGAAGAAGCCGTAATATCCAGCGGTAGAGCGCTCTGAAATGAGATCTCTGCTCGGGCTTCTGATCGTCATTTATTGGTCGCTGCTCCACGCCCTGACTTTCGCGCACACCGAAGGACAGGAGCCTGTCGAATGCCCCTTGTGTCACCAGAATTTTCCACGGGAAAAACCGGGGGAATTTTTGGTCGTGAATCCCGATGGGAAGAACACACCCACTTCGCCAGCCGAGAAATAATGCGCGCATGAAAGCAGTCCTGGCCCTCGTCCTGATCGTTCTGGCTTTGCCGCTCACGGTTCGGGCGTCGGAAATCGACACGCTCGTCCAGCAAATCAAAAGGACCAGGAATACCAGTCGCGGAATTTCCGACGACGAGCAGAAGATTGCCGGAAAGCTCCAAGCCATTGGAGCGAGTGCGATCCCTTCTCTCCTGCCGCTTCTCCGCGATCCTAATCAAAATGTCCGCGATGCGGCGGCCTACGTTTTGCGAGATATGCCCGGGCTACGAGAAGAGCACCTTGCCCCGCTGATCGAGGCGTATCACCGCGATCACGGAGGTTGGGTGGGGCCGGCGATTGCGAGCATTGGGACACCGGACGCCATCGACTTTCTGGTCGAGGAACTGGTCCGCGCTCGTGAGACGGAAAACCAGACAACGTGGGCCATCAAACTGCTCGGAGAAAAAGCCATCCCCCCACTGCTCAGGGTTTACCAGACGAATCTCGGCTGGGACGAACGTCTGGCACAAACCATGGACCATGTCTTTCACGAGCTGGCCGCGCATGCTGAACCGGCGGTCGATCCGCTGCGGCAAATCGTGAACGATGAAAAAGCCTCCACGGCGAGGCGGATTCACGCCATGCGCGCTTTGGGCGCGATTGGTCTGACCGCGGAACGCGCAACGCCCGACCTGCAAAAAATGCAGGCGAGTGCCGACCCGGATTTGAGTGCCGCCGCCATGGGCGCCATTCTGCAAATGGGTGGGGCTGCGTCGGCGCCCCTTCTCGCCGAATCGTTGGTCACGGCGAAGGAGGATTCGATCCGCCTCTTAGTCCTCCGCGATATCGCTTCCCTGCACGAGCGCGGGCGAGCCGCCGGGCCCACGGTCGTGAAGTATCTTTCGTCCGCGAATTGGGAGGTGCGACTGTGCGCCGTCCGCACGCTGGGTTACATTGGCTACCAGGAATCGGCAGGCGAACTCATTCGCTTGCTCGGCTGCGTGGAGGATTGGCGAGTAGTGATGAGCGCCGCGGAAGCGCTCGGTCGCATGGAGGTCAAGGCGGCGTTGCCAGCCCTGACGAAGGTTTCCCAAGATCACTGGTTTCCACCCGTCCGCAGCGCGGCGATCACCGCCTTGCCGGCGATTCGCGACCGAATCCACCCGAAGTCGAGGTACCCCGACGACAATTTTCCGCTCGAGTTCTTTGACTATTGGAACGCGGGACTCGGCATGGAAATCCTCAACGACGCGGACGCCAATCGGATCCGCTTCCCAATCCAAGCCGCCAAATCAGAGGTCCCCAAAGCGGTTCTCACCAAGCTGGAAGCGAACGGGGAAACCCGCGGCATCTATTGCGGGCTCAAAGTCGACGGCGGTTATCTCGTGGGCCGCGACAGCGGCGAATGGGGTGGTGACATTGTCTTCATCGATGACCAGGGAAAATCGCAGATGGTGCTGCGAGAAAATACCCAGGCCGTTTATCAAACCCCGAACGGGATCCTGGCCACGACTGGCCTGGATCATCTGGGAATGAACGGAGGAGTGCTTTATCGTTTGGAAAAGAACGCCGCCGGCCAATGGCAGGGACATCCGTGGCGGCAATTACCCGGCGCGCCGTTTTTTTCGCGGCTGTTGAAGGATGGACGATTGCTGGTGAATTGCGACGGAGGAATCGTCGTTGTCTCGCCCAATGGGGATATGCAGCTTTTGACGCGGAAAGAGGTGTTGAAACCCTAGAAATGAATCTCGCCGCTCGTGAAGCGCGCTTTCGTATCGGCGGCGCGGGCCTTGGCGGCGTCTTTCCACGCGGCGGCGTCGGACTCGACTCCGCGAATGATGACCTCGGCTTCGAACTTTGTGCCGGCGGAAACCGCTGCGTGCGAATAGATCTGGTTGTAGAGCTTGTGGTAGACCGTCTTGTCCCAATAGCCGGTCTTGATCCCCTGCCCGACGAGCGGCGTGGGATACCACGCGAGCATGGCGCGGTGATTTTCCGGATCGTAAAGCGCGGTCCATTTCGGGTCCTGCTTCAACTTGAAATCGCCGCTATTGTCGAACTTGCCGTCGATGATCGAGCCGTCGCCGAGCTCGGCCATCCATTCCGTGGTCCGTGGCAGCCACGGATGCATGAACGCGTAGAGCGTGCTGATCTTCACATCGGTGGTGGCCTCGTAGCGATGACGCTCCAGCACCGCGTCATCGGTGACGATGTAAGTCGCTTCGAGACGGAGCGGACCGATCATGGAGTGTTTGTGAATTTCCGCGCGGTGGCCTTGATAGCTGGCTTTGTCGGTGAGTTCTCGAGGCTGGCCATCGACCGTGAGCGTCAGGTCCTGCACCTGCTCGATGCCGCCGTCGGTGTGGCCGGTGCCGATCCATTTACCGCCCTCGGCGGCGAAGACCGTGCCGTAGAAGCCGACTTTGTCGCAGACGACTTCGCCGTTGTAGAGGATGCGGTAAATGGTCCAGGCGCGTTCGCCGGCAAACTCCACTTTGAAATCACGCGTTTGGACGCTGACGATGGCCGGCGGTCCCGGTTTGACATTCACCGCCTTCGCATCCGCCGCCTTCGCGGCCCACGGCACAGCGGCGAGCAGGATCGCAGCGAGAAGTTTCATCGCTTCAAGGCCGCCTCGATGGACGAGCCGACTTGCTGGCCGAGGAAATCGTAACCCGTGGCGTTGTAATGGACGTCGTGGGGATTCTGCATCTCCGCGAGGTGCGGGGTGATCGCGGCAAATAGATCGTCGGTGGCGACGCCATGCTTCTTCATGACTTCGGCCGCCGCGGTGTTGCGCTCTACGATGGATTCGGCGGTCTGCTTTTTCGCCGGATCGTCAGGAATCGGCGTGGTGCTGGCCCAGATGACTTTCGCGCCGGTCTTTTGCATCCGCTCGACGAGTTGCTCCAGGCGCTGGGAATAGTCAGCCAGCGGCGTGGCGCGATCGTGGATGCCGAAGTTGAAATGGATGACGTCCCAATGGCCGTCGCCCAGCCAGACATCCAGCTTCTTCAAGCCGTTGGCCGTCGGCCCGCAGTTTTCCGGCGCACGATGGACATTCGCCTTGCCGGCCAGCGCCTTGCGCGTGGCTTGCGTGTAGCCGCGCGAGACGGAGTCCCCAATGAGGGAGCACGCGGGGAAGCTTGGGGTCATCCTGCACGAAGTCCCAGGCGTTCGACTTTCCAGCCACCTTCTCCCGCTTGTGGATTGGCAGATAGAAATTGCCGAGGTTCGCTTGCAGGACCTGCTCCCAAGCTTGTTGGTCCGGCGGCAGTTTCGCCACCCAGGCTTGATAGGCCTCATCGAGTTTGCGCTCGTCGGCCGCTTTTTGCGTGGCGGCTTCGGCGGCATTGGTCGGCTCGCCTTTGGGCGGAGGCACGGATTGCTGGGCGACCGCGACGGAGGCGGCGAGAGCGAAAGTGAGGAATGGAAGTTTCATCGGGGGTGCGCTGTAAAAGAGTCCTAATGCCGCGTGAATCTTTGGCTTTGTCGATGGGAAAGGATGTGACCAATCTCTTTCCCTCCCCGAACACGACTATGAAATCGCTCTTCACCGCTCTCTTCCTCGTTTGCGCTCTGGCCACCGCGTCCTTCGCCCAAACGCCCGCCAAACCCACCGCGCTCACGCCGATCGAGGATCAGCCTGGTTTGCCGCGCGTGCTGCTCATCGGTGATTCCATTTCCATCGGCTACACCATCCCCGTGCGCAACCTGCTCAAGGGCAAGGCCAACGTCCATCGCATTCCCGCGAATGGCGGCCCGACCAAGAATGGCATCGCCAATATCGACAAATGGCTCGGTGACGGCCATTGGGACGTCATCCATTTCAACTGGGGCATTCACGATTTGAAAATCATGCCCGATGGCAAACGGCAGGTGGAACCGGGGGACTACGAAAAGAATCTCCGCGCGCTGGTCGCAAAGCTCAAAGCCACCGGTGCGAAGCTCATCTGGGCGACGACCACCCCGATCCCCGATGGCCCGCTGAATCCGCCGCGCTCGTTTGGCAAGGTGTCGGAATACAACGAAATCGCCGACCGCGTGATGAAGGAGAACGGCGTGGCGATTGACGACCTCAACACGCTCATCACGCCGCATCTGGCGGAGATGCAGATTCCGCACGATGTCCATTACAAGTCCGAGGGTTACATCACGCTCGCGAAACAGGTGGCCGCGAGCATCGAGGCGGCGCTGCCAGCGAAGAAGTAAGCGACTTTGGCATGAAGCAAATCACCTTGTGCTTTTTGGCGGTGATAGCGCTGGTCTTCTCGGGCTGCGCCAATGGGAATGTCCTGGCGCCGTATAGATCTGTGACGATCCGGCCTCACGATCGCGTGGCCTTGGGCGTGAATATTACCGCGAAGAAAATGCGCTACGAGTTTCATACCGCGCGCGATGGGAATCAAAAGGTGCGTTTTACCGAGCTCAACCCGTTGCGTTCCTTCCCGACGCAGGAGACGGCGGGGTCATCGTGCGCCGGTGATACCTACTACCGTGGGATCAACGTCTTCGAATTCGAAAATCGGACGAGTCATCCGATCACGGTCTATTTTGACAAGTAGATAGTGCCCGCCAGGAGAGCTCCGGGGAGCGCGCCCGTCCCGGGTGCTGGTTTCGGCGTCCCGCCGGAACGAACTTTCCTACAATTACGCTCGTTACCAAGTTGCACTTGGTAACGACCTGAGGAGCGAAGTTTCACTTCGCATGGCGGGGGTGTCTTCGGGTGGGCAAGATCGTCCCGTTCTGCGTCTAACCCTTTGGTTGCGGCTCCGCCGCGCTGCGTTCTTCGGGTGCTCCTCATTTTCCGCGCCCGCAGACACCCCCACCATGCGAAGTAAAACTTCGCTCCTAATGGCATTACCAAGTGCAACTTGGTAACGAGCGCGCAATCCAAGTTCGCGAAGGCGGGGACGTCTTCGCCAGCACCCGGGTCGGGGCTCCTCATTTTCCGCGCCCGCAGACACCCCCGCCATGCGAAGTAAAACTTCGCTCCAAAGTGCGGTCCCAAGTGCAACTTGGGACCGAGCGCGCAATTCAGTGGTCCAAAATTCTCGCGCACCTCAATCCTCCTCTCTGCGGCCCTCTGCGTTCTCGGCGGCCTCTGCGTTTAAATGGATAGGCGTTTGGTTGCGGCTTTGCCGCGCTGCGGGCACTGCGTTTAATTTAGCGGTGACTACGGTTTGATTTCAGATGCCCCAGGAAAGTCCGCGCCTGGTCGAGCAGCCAGGTGAGCCCCACGCTGGCCGCTCCGATGACAAGAATCCCACCGAGCACGTTGGGCAGCGGGATGGCATTCATCGGCAAACCGAGACCGGCGATCGTCGAGATGACGACGAGGTGGATGACATAGAGCGCCAGCGAATGTTTGCCGGCGAAGAGCGGCAATGCCGGCCGCTGGCGATTGACGAACCATTCGCAAACCGCCGCGAGGACCAGCACCCACGCGGCCCGCTCGAAAAAGGAAGCCGGACTCACCACGGAGTAGGTCGTCGTGCGGAAGGCCCAGGCCGATGCCGCCAGGGGCAACGGCGTGAAAAGGAAGACGGAGGAAGCGCGACGGAAAGCAAACATCGGGCTCCCGTTGGGCGCGCTATCGGGAGCTTCCGCAGCGCGACGCATCAGGCCATACACCGCCCCGGCGAGCGCGCCAAAGAAGACAAAGCCCGCCCACGAGAACAGCGGGAACCAGGAACCCGTGCTGCGGTTCACCCATCCCTGCAACGGAACCGGCAGGCCATGGCATTCCGCCGCGTAAGGGGCGATGAAAACCGACAGGCCGAGCAGCGCGACGAGGCCGGTCCACCATACTTCCTGCTCGCGACGTCCACCGAATTTCCGCGCCAGCCAGGTCAGCCCGAGCAACAACCCCAGAGAGGCCGCGATGCACTGCAGCACATCCACCTGCGTGCCCACGCGGAGCGCGTCGTCCCAGCGATGCTGGCCGAGTTCGGTCCACGGGAAATGCAGCGCGTAAGCGATGAGCAGCAGATTCAGAAGCTGCCGGGCGCGCCGGGCGAAGTTCACCGGCTTGGTCGGGGTCAACCCCCGCTCCATCCCCTGGACAAAACCGGAGATGAAGAGGAACGACGGCGCCACGAGCCCATTGATATAATTGAGGATCGAGAACCAACCCTCGGTCCGCACACCACTGGCTAGGAAGGTATTCACCACGTGCGTCTCGATCATCACCAGCACGGCCAGGCCACGGAAGAGATCGATCCAAAGCACCCGGGGACGCCGCACGGGAAGCGCGGCGCCGGTCTGCTGGGGGGAACCGCTCTCAGCAATAGCGCGGTTCATGGATGAGGTGGTTGGGTTATTGGAACTGGATGGTCACCTCGGGCGCGGTCTCGATCTTCACGCCTTCGATTCCGTGAATTAGCTTCTTGGCTTCCTCGATCGTCTGCGGGTTCGCCTTGATCATCGCTTTGAATTTCGCGGGATCGGCCAGCACCTTGTTGAAGTCCACATCCATGAAGGTCACCCGCGAGCCGTCATGATATTCGGCATTGGATTCCGAGATGGCGCCGCCGACCTCGATCGCCGAAACGATTTTCAAGTCCTTGAGCATCTGTTGCATCATCCGCAATGTCGCGTCGTCCGGTCCGGCGTCACCCGGCTTGGCCGGCTTGAATTGCGGCGGGGGCATGGAGATGCGGAGCACGGCGGGCTGTCCCGGTGTGAAATGGAAAACGAAAGGATCTTTCTTGCCGCCCTGCGGTGTACCACCCGGGCCACTCATGGAATCGCCGGGATTCTGGTCGATCTTGAGCTTGTTGATATCCGTGAAGGCGTAGACCACGGAGAAACCTTCGCCGGCATCCGAACTCATCTTCTTCGCGGAAACGAACGTCACGCCTTCTCCCATTTTGCCGGCCGCTTGTTTGAGCCGGTCTTCGTCGAAGACGTCCGGCGGTTTATTGCCCGGCGCAAACTTTTGGAAATCCGCCAGGGCCGCCTTGGGGATCATCATCGTCTCTTCGATCGTGCCACTGCCATCGGGCTTGAGCTTGATGACGCGCTCCATCTGAAAGCAGCCGGCCAGGCCAAAGATGGCCAGGAATGCGGCGAGGATGAGACAAAGCGGCTTCATGGAGGCGCGTATCTAGCGCACAATGGGCTCTTTGGCGAGCGCTACCGGACCAGAACATTGCCTACATCTCGAAAACGCGGCGAGAAGCCCGCGAATCACCCAGATGACACGAATTGGAAAGGATTTGATTCGCGTGATCTGCGTGATTCGCGGGCACTTCTTCTCTTTGCAAGAACCACAAAAGGATTGGTAGTGGCTTATCTGCAACGGAGTTCCCCACCACATGCGCCGTTCGCGGGCTAACCATTACCCACATCTTTTTTGAAGGTCCCGCGGAGAGAAGAAGTGCCTGCGAATCACGCAAATCACGCGAATAAAATCTCCTCATTCGCGTTATCTGCGTGATTCGCGGGCTCCATCCGCAGTCTTTTTGAGATGTGGGTAATGCTTAGGTTCGCGGGCGAATATCTGACAGCCGACCGTCTGGCGAGCGCCGATTCACCGGGCGAAAAACCGGCGCTTTTCTTCTCGGCAAGCTGCGAAGGGGCACGGATATTTCCCGAGCCCATGGATTTTCTCGACGAACTTCAGCACCGTGTCCTCATCGGCGATGGGGCCATGGGGACGGAACTGCTGGCCCACGGCGTGCCTCCCGGACGCTGCCTGGAGGAACTTTGCGTTAGTGACCCGGATCTCGTTCGGGGCGTTCACGAACGTTACATTGCAGCGGGTGCACGGTTGATCGAAACGAATACCTTCGGCGCAAACGCGGTGCGGCTGGCCCAATACGGCTGCGAGCACCGGGTGGGCGAGCTGAACTGGACCGCCGCGCAATTGGCGAAAGACGTGGCCCGGGGCAAGGACGTGTACGTCGCGGGTTGCGTGGGGCCGCTGGGGATCACCGCCGAGGAAGCGGCGGCGCGCGGTATTGACCGCCACGAAGTCTTCACCGACCAGATCGGCGCGCTGCTCGATGGGGGCTGCCGGATCATTTTCCTGGAGACCTTTCTCGACGCGGATGAATTGCTCGTCGCCCTCGAGGCCAAGCAGGCGCTGCATCACTGCCCCGTCGTCGCCATGCTGACGAGCAACGATCGGCAGGCCTTTCAAGCCGCCATCGCCAAAGTGCGGGCCGCGGAGGCGGAAGTGGTCGGCGCGAATTGCGTGGACGGCACCCATGCGCTGCATCTGCTCGATGGCATGGACCCCGACGCAACGCTGGCCGCCTTTCCCAGCGCCGGATTGCCGAAGACGCACGATCAACAGCTTGCGTATCCGACCACGCCGGAAGTTTTCGCCGCCAATGCGCGCACCCTCGCCGAGCGCGGCGTGCGCTTGCTCGGCGGCTGCTGCGGAGTCGGTCCCCAGCACATCGCCGCCCTGGCCGCGGCGTTCCGCGAAACGACCACGCCGACCTGAGCCATTTCCCATGTCGAAATTCAAACGCGCCCTCTACCTCCAGTTTGCCGGCCTCGCGCTGGCGGCGGGCGTGGTGGCGTGGCTGGCGCATCGCTATCCGGTGGTGGAATACATCGTGCGCCTGCAGCAGAAGATCGGCGCCATGGAATTCTGGGGTGCGGTGCTTTATCCCCTGCTCTACGGCGCTTGCAATGTGCTGCTCCTCCCCGGTGGCGTCCTGGCCATCGGCAGCGGGCTCTTCTTCGGCATCTGGTGGGGCTTCGCCCTCAATCTCATCGGCAACGTCGGCGGAGCGGCCGTGTCCTTCTTCATCAGCCGCAAACTCGGGCGCGGCTGGGTGGCGCGGAAGTTCCTGCAAAAGCGCAAGTGGGCCGCGCTCGATGCGGCGATCGCCAAGGACGGCTGGAAGATCATTTTCTTCAGCCAGGTGCATCCGCTTTTCCCTTCGAGCCTGCTGAACTACCTCTACGGCGTCACCCGCATCCGCTTTGGCACCTGCATGCTCTGGGTCGCGCTGGGCCAGGCGCCGGGACTCTTCCTCTACGCCTACTTCGGCACGATGGCCCAATACGGCCTCAAGATCTGGCAGGGGAAAACACACCCCCATCCCATCGAATACGTCGTCTGGCTCGGCGGGCTCGCGCTGACCTTCGTGGCCACCATGGCCCTGGCCCGGATCGCCTTGCGCGCCCTGGCGGAAGCCGAGAAAGAAGCGCGCAAGGGAGAGTTCCCGGATGCCGCCGAACTCGCCGCGGCAGAGACAAAACCCGTCGAAGCGGATGCTTAAGAAGATTTTCACCACGCTTTTGACACCGCAGGGCAGCGTGCTAGCTTGTTTCGCGTCCTGCAGAATTTAAGCCCCGAGAGAGACCCCACATGCTGACCGGAACCGATACCCCGTTGCTTTATCTGGACTATGGTGCAGACGCCCAGCGCTGCGAATTTGGCGACATCGATGTCTCCGAACGCGGCATGCGATTTACCTCGCGCTGGCAATTCAGCATCGGCACCCAGCTTTCCGTGTTGCTGACGCACATGGACCCGCGGCTGGGTTTCTGCCGAATGACGATTGAAGGCATCGTCGTCTGGTGTGAGCCCACAGCGGACAAACGCCACGAGAGCACACTCCTCTTTCTCGAACTCCCGGATGAACTGAAGCCCAGTCTCCGGGAGTTTTCGCATCAACTGGCGCCGGTGTAGGGCCGTTCGGGGGTGGCGTGGTGCGCCTCCTCCTATAGTTCCTATCCGTCCTATTCCTCCTATCCTTCGAGAAGCGGCGCGCTGATCGATAGGAGGTATGCGAGAAATAGGAATAATAGGAGCCTTCCCAAAACGCAAAAAGCCCGACCTCGCGTGAGACGCGAAGTCGGGCAGAAAAAAGATGCGGGATTAGGCCAGCTTGGCGAGCGCGCTGTTTAGGCGGCTCTTGTGGCGGTCAGCGGCGTTGCTGTGCAGGCGGCCGGCCTTCACGGCCTTGTCCACCGTCGAGAAAAACGAAGCGGCCGCGGCCTTCGCCTTGTCCTTGCTGCCGCCCTTGAGGGCGTCGCGCACGTTCTTGAGCTGATTCTTCACCGCCGTGAGGCTGCGCTTGTTGATCGCAGTGCGGCGGGTGGTTTGGCGGGCGCGTTTGGCGGCAGATTTCGTATTGGCCATGTTCTGGTAGTAGTGAAAAAGGGTCGCAAGACTAACGGTGAACCACGTGGTGTCAAGCAGCGGATGCGGCAAATCGAAGGATCATGCCGGCGGCTTCGGAGCGGCGCCATCCCTCAGAGCACGGAAGAGGATCAGGTTCTTGACCTCAGGTCGGCGATGGTTGCCGAGACCAGTCCCATCAGGAAAGTGAAACCTTCACGTAGATGTAATTTCACTTAACCCACTCTCTGCCGCAGGGGATTGCCCTCTCCCCGCGGTGTCATCCGGTCGATTCCGGCTTAAATAATTTCCGAAAAGGCTTGACCTCCAAATTTCGGGAATCAACGAGCGGCTTTGATGAGCCACCTGATCAGTCCACCGGAAACGCACCGGCTCCTGCCGCAATCCGCCTCCGCCGAAAAGGGCGTGCTCAGCTCCTTCCTGCTGGCCCCCGAGGACGTGGGCGCCTTGTGCCGCCGCCGGGGCGTCGCACCCGCCCACTTTCATCTCCCGCAGCATGCCCTGATCTTCGGGCACCTGCAGCGGCTCTACGCCGATCGCCAGCCGATCGACATCATCACCCTCTGCCAGGCCTTGCACGACGCCCGCCAGCTCGAAGCGGCCAGCGGCGCGGCCTACGTCTCGGAACTTTTCACCTCCCTCCCCACCGCGGCCAACGCCGAGCATTACCTCGATATCCTCCAGGAGAAATCCACCCTCCGCGAGATCATCCAGGTCTGCACCGACATCGCGACGCGTAGTTACACCGAGCAGGATAACGTCCCGCACATCCTCGCCGAGGTGGAGAAGCGCGTGCTCGGCATCGCCCCAGGCGCGGGCCGAGGGCAGCGTCAGTGAGGTGCTGGGCTGCCGCCGCTTCGACCCCACGATGCCGCCGGCCCCGCCCCGGCCCGTCTTTCAGCTCGGCGACGCGGTCATCGCCACGCCGGGGAATTTGCTCGCCGTCCAGGCCAAGGCCAAAGCCGGCAAGAGCGCGGCCATCGGCGCGCTCATCGGCTCGACGCTGGACCCCACCGGCGACTGCCTCGGCTTCGTCTCGGAGAACCCCGAGCAACTGGCGGTCGTCCACTTCGACACCGAGCAATCGCCTTACGATCACTACAAGACGATGATGCGCGCCTTGCACCGCGCCGGCCGGCGGGATGCGCCCCCGTGGCTGCGCAGCTATCTGCTCACCGATCTGCCCTTGAAGCAGCGGCGCGAGCTCATCCCGCTCGAACTGGAACGCGCCCAAGCCGCCTGCCAGGGCATCCTGGCGGTGATCATCGACGGCATCGGCGACCTCTGCCTGGATCCCAACGACCCGGAGGAAGCGCTCGCCTTGGTCGACGAAATCCACCGTCTGGCCATCCGCTTCGACACCGCCATCGTCTGCGTCCTCCACGAGAACCCGGGGACCGATATTGGCAAAACCCGCGGCCATCTCGGCAGCCAGCTCGAGCGCAAAGCGGAGACCAATCTCCGCCTGGAAAAAGACGCCCACGGCGTGACCGTGATGTACAGCGAGCGCGCCCGCTCGTGTTTCGTGGCCCGGGACGACGGCCCCCGCTTTGCCTGGAATGAAGAAGCGAAGATGCACCTCAGCACCAACGTGGCCTTCAAAAGCAAGGGCAAGGCGAAGAAGGATCCCAACGCCCCGCGGAGCAATTCCCGGGTGACCAAAGCCAAGGCTCTCTTCGGCGAATACTTCGCGCAGGGAAAGTCGGTGCGAAGAGCGCTGCTCGCCGCCGTCGTGCCGGTCGAGCAGAAGATCCATCCGAATTCATTCAAGAATTATTGGATCGAGCTGAAGACAAACGGGCTCATTGTAGAAAGCTCGACCGTAGCGGGGATGTTTGAAGCGAGCCCGGAATGGGCCAAGGAATTGGCCTCGGACTACCCGGAAGAAGAAGAAGGGAAAGCATGAAAATAGATTCAGGACACGTTTCGAAACCGTGTCCTAAAAACCATGTCCCGCCCCCAAAACCGTGTGCCAAACACGGACACGGTTTTGCCCATGTATATAGGGCAAAAACCGTGTCCGTGTCTGGCTGGTGCCGACACGCTTTGGAACACACCAGCAAAACCGTGTCCTAATGGACATCTCTCCCACCATCCTCATCGACAGCCGGGAACAAGATCCCCTCCCCATCCAGGCCTACCCCACGGCGGTGCGCGGCCTGACCTCCGGCGACTACTCGGTAGCCGGCCTGGAAAGCCTCTTCAGCGTCGAACGCAAGAGCATCCCGGACCTCGTCCAGAGCCTGACGCGGGACCGGGACCGATTCCTCCGCGAGCTCGAACGACTGCGCGGCTACCGCTTCGCCCGGCTGCTGGTCATCGGCTGCCCCGGCCAGATCGAGCAAGGCCACTACCGCTCCCGCACCGCCCCGAAAGCGATCCTGCACAGCCTCTACTCGGTCGAAGCGAAGTATGTCCCCGTGGTCTGGGCGCGCACCCCGGCGGACGGCGCCGAGTTGGTCGAGCGCTGGTCCTTCTGGTACGCCCGGAGCATCGCCCAAGCCGCCGAATCCCTCAGCCCACCCAAAGGCGCTTAAACGGTAGAGTAGGAGGGGGGTGACGGAATGAGAGCCGTAATGGCCATGACCGTCGACCGCCCCTCCCCTCGTCAAACCGGACGTGCAGATTTCCCGCATCCGGCTTTCGCAGAACGTTCTTGGACGAGGCATTCACAAGTAGATCAGGCCAAGTTGCTGGAGATGAGCGTGGATCGAAGTACCTTTCGGTGGTCGCCACCCTCGTTGACTGCGGCGACGCAGATGACGCGCCAGCCGCCGACTGACTTGAGCGTTGATTTCCCGGAACGCCTTGCGGCTGTAACCGGCTCCGAAGTAGTTGGCCCAGCCGCGCAGATGACGGTTGAGTTCGGCGATCAGTTCGGGCAGCGCTTGGCAGCCACGCCGACGGTTGATCAACCCACGGAGCTTCTCGCGCTCACGCGCCAGCGCTTTGGCCGAAGGCTGCATGTTCCAGTAGCGTATTTTCCGCCCACCCAGGTCGCGGTCCAACCGGAAGCTGTAACCGAGGAACTCCAGCTCCGCAGAGGGCTCTCGCACCTCCACCACGCGGGTTTTCTCCCGGTTGATTTTCAGCCCCAGCCAGTCCTCGATTTTCGCCCGCACGAACTCTTCCAGTTTCGTCCCCACT
>NZ_ABVL01000039.1 GCF_000173075.1 Chthoniobacter flavus Ellin428 | reverse complement strand
TCCTGAAGTTTCGACGGCAGCAGCGCCTCCCGGATGGTCAGCTCCACTTTTGTCTCTTCTGTCATAGGTTCGGTTTTCACCGCTCCAATCAGCTCCAAGGACTCTTTGAGTCCGCTTCGTTCTGCCAAAGCCCCTTCGCTCCACGGACGTTACTCCGCTTCATCGCTACTATGGGCTTCTCCGACTCCCCAATCTCCAGCTCGATCCTTATGGCTTCGGCTCGGGCCGCGTTCCGTCCCGCTCTCGCGCGACGAAACCCAAGACCAGGGTCTCCCAGTCTGCCCAACCCCACCTTCCCTGCGCGCTGCCCCCTGCGACCCCGGAGGTCTTCACCGTTGCTCGTGAACATCCCTTCACGGTGAATGCTAGGCTTCGGCTCCTCCGAGAGATTGGCCGACCTCACTAAGCGTAACGAGGCTCTTCTAGCAGGCTGCTGAAAAAAGAAGGAGTTCGTCAGAAAAAGTACAACCTTACCTGCGCGAGCGGGTTGGTCAGGGATGCGAGGACGTTCCACTGCCCAAACCAGCCTGATTACTTTGCTCAACGTCGAGAGCCGGATTCCGGAGCGGCATCCGATTCGCGAGATCAAGCGTCTGATCGGGAAAGTCTTTCGGGAATTGGATAGTTACTTTGATGATCTTTATGCCGAGGGCGGGCGGAGCTCGATTCCGCCGGAGCGCTTGTTGGGCGCCAAAGTATTGATGGCCCTCTATACGGTGCGCAGTGACCGGCAGTTTTGTGAGCGGCTGCGCTACGACCTGCTTTTCCAATGGTTTTTGGAGATCAATCCCGATGAAGAGGAAGCGATCTTCGATGCCAGTAGCTTTAGTAAGAACCAGGAGCGGCTGATCCGGCATGCCGCCGCGGAAATCTTCTTCGCCCGGGTGGTGGAGTTGGCGCGGGCAGGACGCTGGGCGAGCAACGAGCACTTCAGCGTGGACGGAACCCTGATCGAAGCGTGGGCGAGCATGAAGAGCTTTCGCCCGAAGGACGAGCCGCCGCAGGGCCCTGGAGCAGGCAATCCGTGGCAGGACTTCCATGGGGAGAAACGCAGCAATGACACCCATCAGAGCACGACCGATCCGCAGGCGAAGTTACTGCGCAAGGGTGCGGGCAAAGAAGCCAAGCTCTGCTTTGCCGGTCACGCGGTCATGGAGAATCGCACTGGCTTGTGCGTGCACTTCGAGGTCACGCCTTCGGTGGGGGTGACCGAGAGCGGCCAAGCGCTGGCGCAAATCCGGGAATTGCCCGACCGGGAGTTTGCGCCCCGCACGGTGGGAGCGGACAAAGGTTACCACAGCAAGGACTTCGTCCAGGGTTGCCGCGAACTGGGGGTGGCCCCGCACGTCGCCGAAGTCAAAGACCGACGGGTTGAAGGCTTTGATGGGCGAACGAAAAAGAAGGGCTACCAAACCAGTCAGCGCATCCGCAAACGGATCGAAGAAATCTTCGGCTGGATGAAAACCACCGGCGGGTTCCGCAAGACGCGCTATCGCGGTGTGGAGCGGACCCACTTTTGCGGGCAAATGGTGGTAGCCACCTACAACTTACTGCGCCTGGCCAAACTCAACCTGGAAGCGATGACGGCGGCCCCACCACCCACGGAGGTGGGCGCGTGAGCGCCCGGGTGTGGCGGAGTGCGCCCGGAGTTGGCGCACGGGGCGAGAAAACGCGGTGCACGGCCACCGCAAAACGCAAAAACTAACCTCTTTTCGTGAATTTGAGTGGCCTCACCTCAAAATTCCCCGCTTTTTCAGCAGCCTGCTAGGTTTGCTTGCGCTGCGGCTCACAGGTTCGATCCACGGAGCTTCAACCCCAGGATTGCTCCCAGAATCGTCCGCTTCTCTACAAGCTCGATGTTCAGTTGGCTTGACGAACACTTTTCAGTTCATGGGTTTGGGTTGGCGGTGCTGGCGCACCAGAGGTCGCAGAGAAGAAGTGTAGAGGCGCTGGGTGGAGTAAAAACCGCGAATGGACGCGAATCGGAAACGCATTCATCCTCCTCCTCTATTCGCGTCCATTGGCGCCCATTCGCGGTTAAAAAAATCTACGCGAGCTGCTACACTTTTCAGGTTAGCACTGCCGATGACACGGATTCCCCCCCTTTCTGCCGCGCCTGAAATCCGTGCCATTCGCGCAATCCGTGGTCAAAATTTCTTTTGTCCGATTTTCGGTACCTCTACACCCATTCAATGCGCATTCTCTCTCCCCTGCTCGCCGCACTGCTCCTCGTCACCGGCCTCCCATTGCTGACCCGCGCCGCCGATACTCCCGCGGCGGCCACGCCGAAAACCTCGGTGTGGAACGGCTATGAAAAACTCGACTTCGAAGTCGCCGGCAAACCCGCCTTGCTCGTCAAGCCAAGGACCCCGGCCCCGGGCAATCCGTGGATCTGGCGCACGGAATTCTTCGGGCACGAACCGCAGGGCGATATCGCGCTCCTCGGACTCGGCTGGCACGTCGCCTACCTCAAAGTCAGCGACATGTATGGCGCGCCCGCGGCCATCGATTTGATGAATCAGTTTCACGACTACGTCACTAAAACCTATGGCTTGAATCAGCGCGTCGTCCTCGAGGGCTTCAGCCGCGGGGGCCTCTATGCCGTGAACTTCGCCGCCGCGCATCCGGACAAAACCGCGGCCCTCTATCTCGACGCCCCGGTGCTCGACATTCGCAGTTGGCCCGGCGGCAAAGGCGCGAGCAAAGGCGATGCGCGTTGCTGGAAACAGGCGATGGACATTTACGGACTCACCGAGGACACCGCGAAGGATTTCAAGGGCAACCCGCTCGATCACATTGATGCGCTCGCCGCGGCGAAGATTCCAATCCTGGCAATCTGCGGCGATGCGGACAAGACGGTGCCCTATCCCGAGAACACCGCCATCCTCCAGGAGCGTTACAAGAAATTGGGCGGCAACATCGATGTCATCCTCAAGCCCGGCGGCGACCATCATCCGCACAGCCTGAAGGATCCCCAGCCGATCGTGGATTTCCTCACGAAATACGCGTACGCGAAGTAGGGTGGAAAGTTCTTAGTTCTTAGAGACTGTGAAAGAAATCGTCAGTGAAGTCTCAGGCCCGCGAATCACACAGATGACGCGAATGAAAAACACTCCATTCGTGTCATTCGCGTGATTCGCGGGCCCTTTTTCACAGTCTCTTAGAGCTCAGTCAGCGAGCGGCTCCGCGACTAAGAACTGAACACTAATTACTAAGCACTACTTCCCACCCGGCCCATATCCCTTGGCCGGCGTGCCGTCGTCATTCAGGTGGCCCGTTGCCCAAAGCAACCCACGCGTGACGAGGTCGAGATAGACGTCGCTGCTCATGGTCTCATTGCTGTGGCCGAGGGTGGTGCCGAAGACTTTGCCTTTGCCGTAGGTATTCGCCCAGATGCAGACGTGGTCCTTCTTGGTGTCCTGGCCGTAGGCTTGCGCAAGCGGGACGAAATTGGGCCACAGCTTTTCGTTTTTGTAGAGCTCGTCGCCGGCGTCGTGCCACACGACCGGGAAGCCTTTCATGATCGGGTGTCCCGCGTTGATCGGCTTCACGTCGAGATCGCGCTTGGTTTCGTGGCTAAAGGAACTTTGGCCGATGAGCTTCCGCCACTCGTCGGTGGAGGCCTGGCGATAGCTGTGGGTCGAGCAATGCACCACGACCGCGGGCAAGCCCTCGAAGTGCGGCTTGGCAATCTGCTCGACGAAAGCGTCATCCTTCACGAAGCCGAAGCACTCGTTGTGCAACACCACGTCGTAGCCCTTCGCCCAATCCGGCTTCTCGTAAATGCTCACGCGATGCTCGCGGTCCGTGCCTTCACACACGATGGTCCATTCAACATTCGCGCGTTTGCTAATGCCCTCGGAAAGGATCTTCTTCTGGTTCTCGTAGTCGTGGCAGCAGCCGCCGCAAACCATGAGCGCGTGGATGGGTTTCGGCTTGTCCTCGGCGAGAGCAGTGATGGCAAAGACAGTGGCCAGAAAGAAGGAGAGAAGACGACGCATGATGATGGAGTGAGATAGGTAAGTGATTACTTGGCCGCGCCAAGCGTGAAGTTCCATTCTTTGATCGGACTGGGCGTGTGTTCGCGGGCGATAATCTCGCGCGCCTTGGCGACGATTTCCGGATGCTCGGCCGCGACGTCGTGGGATTCCGTGCGATCGCTGGCCAGGTTATAGACTTCGAAGTTCGCGTTGGGGTTCTTCTTGATCTTGTTCGCGATCGCCTTCCAGTCGCCCATGCGCACAGCCACGGCGCCGCCGGCGCTCTGGTATTCCCAGTAGAGAAAGTCGTGCTGCTTTTGCTGTGCCGGTTTTCCGAGGAGCGTCGGCAGATAGCTAAGGCCATCGGTATCCGCCGGCGGCGGCACGCCGTTCAGCTCCGCCATGGTCGGCAGGAAATCGTAGAACACGGAGGCCTGGTCGGTGGTCACGCCCGTCTCAATCTTTCCTGGCCAGCGGGCGATGAGCGGCGTGCGAATGCCGCCTTCGTAAAGGTCCTGCTTGTAACCGCGGAAGCCGCCGGTGCTCTGGAAAAAGACCGGATCGGTGCCGGCCAGCGGGAAGACAGCGCCGTTGTCGCTGGAGAAAAAGACCAGCGTGTTGTCGTCGATGCCGAGTTCCTTGAGCAGCGCCATGAGCCGGCCGACGTCGCGATCCATGCGCGTGATCATCCCGGCATATGCGGCGCGCGGCGTTTCGTTGTTCGCGTAGTGCTTGGTGTTGCGGAAGGGCGTCTCCGTCCACTGACCGTGATATTCCGACATGGAATCCTCCGGCACCTGCAGGGAAAGATGCGGGATGGTGAAAGCGAGATAGAGGAAGAACGGCTTGTCGTGATGATCGCGGACGAATTTCAGCGCATCGCTGGCCATCACGTCGTGCGAGTAGATCTCGCCCTTCGGCTCGATCACGCCCTTCATACTCACGTCGTAGGAGGGATTGCCCGCCAGCGTCTCGCGCTCATTATTCCGCCAGAGATACGGCGGGTAATAAGTGTGCGCCATGCTTTGGCAGAGGTAGCCGAAGCTATAGTTAAAACCCATGTCGCGTGGGCTGCTATGATCCTCCGGCATTCCGAGCCCCCACTTGCCAATGATGCCGGTGTAATAGCCGGCATTCTGCATGAGCCGCGCGACAGTGAAGGTGTCCTGCGGCATCGGGCGCTGCCCTTCCTCACTGGGACCGCGCTGCGCATTGTCGCGAATCGCCGCGTGTCCCATATGCCTGCCCGTCATCAGTGCGCACCGGCTCGGCGCGCAGACGGAGCATCCCGTGTAATGCTGCAGGAAGCGCATCCCGTCCGCCGCGAGGTGATCGATATTCGGCGTGCGGATTTTCTGCTGCCCGTAGCAACCGAGGTCGCCGATCCCGAGGTCATCCGCGAGGATGAAGATCACATTGGGCTTCGCCGGCGTGGCGGGCTCTGCGGCAAAGGCACAGCCCGCCAGCGCCGCGAAGAAGAGCGCGGTGAGACGGTTCATGGGGGGAGTTTAAAGTTTTAAGATTTAAGTTTTAAGGACTCCGCGAGGGAGGAGATTCGTCCGCCTGCAAAAGGCGTTCGAAACAACGACTTAACACTTAACACTTAAAACTGACCACTATTTCCCGCCCGGGCCGTAGCCCGTGGCCGGAGTGCCGTCGGCGTTGATGTGATTCGTCGCCCAGAGGAGGCCACGGGTCACGAGATCGAGATAACGGGGATCGGCCACGGTGTCGTCGTTATGGCCGAGCGTGGTGCTGAAAACGCGGGTCTTGCCGTTGTAAAGGTTCGTCCAGATGTCCACCCAATCCATCGTCTTGTCTTCCGTCGTTTCCTTCCCGTCGGCGTCCTTCTTCTTCACCGACACCACTTGCAAGCCGTGCGCCAGCGGGTGCGCGGTGTCGAGGATCTTGATGTTGTTGTAGTGCTCTTCGTTGATCGTGGTCCAGTCGGACATGCCCTTCGTGATCGGGCTCTCCTTGTCGAGGATCTTGACGTCGATCGGCTTTTGCGGGCCGTGGCCGCTCGATTGCAGGCCGAGATACTTGAACCAATACGCGTGCGGCGCATCGAGATCCGTCACCGCGTCATTCGGGTTGCCAATGCGATAGCAGTGCATGGCGCAGTGCAGGTTCACGCCGGGGATGCCCTCGCGATGCGGCGCCAGCACGCCCTCCACGACCTTTTGGTCGGAGATGCCCGCCGAGCATTCGTCGTGAATCACCACGTCATAGCCCTTGGCGTAATCCGGGTGGCCATAAATCGGCAGGTTCGGCTTCGTGGCGTCGGGCTTGCCATTCGCGCCCATGGGAAAATCCGCGGTGAAAATGATATCCACCTTGGCGTTTGCGCGCTTCTCGATGCCGGCCTTCAGGATGTCCTTCTGTTTGGCGTAATCGTGGCAGCAGCCACCAGTGACGAGCAGCACCTTGATCGGCTCAGCCGCCTGCGACGAAGCGACGGCAGCGAGGGTGAGAACGGAAAGGGCGAGGGTTGGAACGAGCGATGTTTTCATGAAAAGGGGCTCTAAGCGTATGGGGAAGAACCCCATGAGTCGAGCCATTGTTAGCCCCTCTTGCGCGCTGCCCTTTTCTAAACCAGGAATGGATTTTCGATCCTCAAGCCACGAATCGTCCGCCCATCCTGCAAATCCTCCGAGTAAAGTCGGACGCACCCGGCCCGGAGAGCTCCGGCAACGATGAGTGAATCGTAAAAGCTGTAGCCGGTTTCGTCTTTCACCTCGAGAGCCGACCGGAAAAGATTGGCATCGGGAAATACTTGGCAAAGCGGCGCTAAAACCGAATCGAGAAAGGCCCGCAGATCGTTCCCGGTGAACGCGTGCGCAAACTTGCGTGTCGCGAGATTCAGAAATTCCTGAACGACCTGCGTGCTGACGATCCCCGTTCCCTCGCGCAAGGCACGATCGATCATTTCGAGAGCGCGCTTTTGCTTCGCCGGTTCCCGCGGTTCGAAGCAATAGACGAGGACGTTGGTGTCGAAAAATGCTTCAACGCTCATTCGCTTCGTCGCGACTGAAGCGACGTCCAGCCTGCACGTAACTTAATCGCTCCATCAGCGAATGGAAATCCTCCCGCGGCGCCACCGGTTTCCGAACCGCCACCAAGCGATCCTGCTCAACCAGGATCTCCAATTCCTCTCCCGCGTGCAGGCCAAGCTGAATGCAGACCTCCAAGGGGATCGGCAATTCCCGGTTTGCAGTGAGGATCACGGACATAGCCAAATGCTATCTCTTGCGCCTTGAAAAGACAAGTTATGCGGCGACAACGTCCGAAACTTTGGAGTCGTTGCGCACTGGCGCGCCAGTGCACAAATGGCTCTGCGCCTGCTTCCGTGGATGTGGGTTCAAATCCCACGGGCTCCCACAGAGGACAGCGGTCGATTGTGTCATAACCCCCGCTAAAACGATCGTTTTTGAACAAAACGCGCTAAGTCTTGGCATTTTCACTGATGCTGTTCCAAATGAAATTCGCCCCTGCCGTCATCGCTCTTTGTCTCGCTCCGGCCCCGCTCTTCGCGGTCAATGCGCTGGCGCCCAGCACCTCGCCTGTCTCCGCGCCCGCGACGGCGAATTTCGACACGGATCGCGCGGCGCTCCTCCAGGGCGTGAGCGAACTCCCGGCCACCGGCGTTCCCGGCGGCGTTTGCGCGTTTGGACCGCAGGCCTTCGCCGTCGTCGCGGGCAAGGAGGGCAAGAAGGCCGAGCTCCCCGTGGTCGCCGCGGCGCGCTGGGAAAAAGGTCGCGTCGTCGCCCTCGGACACAATGGCTACCTCAGCTTTTTCGACAGCGGCGCGGGCACGCTGCTGGTGAATGCCGCGCGCTGGGCAGCGGGTGACGCCACCGCGTCGACCAAGCCGAAGATCGGCGTCGTCGGCAATGCCTCGCTCCTCGCGCACCTCAAGGGCGCCGGCCTCGAAGCCGAAGCGCTCGACGGCAAGAACTGGAACACACGCCTGCCGAATGTCCGTGTGGTCTGCATCGACGCCCACAAGATCCAGCCCGATGACATCGAAAAACTCGCCCGCTTCGTCCGCGGCGGCGGCGGGCTCGTCACCGCGGCCACCGGTTGGGGCTGGCTCTACGGCGGCAAGGACAAGACGCTGCTCGCCACCGAATTTGCCGGCAACAAACTGCTCGTCCCCGCCGGCCTCGCCTTCACCGCCGGCACCCCGGAAAAATCCACCAGGACCGGCTACACCACTGGCGGCGACCTCACGCTGCTGAACGCCTCCGCCGCACTCAACGCCATCGTCAATCACTCCGCGAAGAAAGTCATCCTCTCGCCCGAGCAACTCGCCCAGGCCGGGGCCACCCTGGCTGATGCCCTGCGCGCGCTGCCGCCTACCGACACGCTGCTCCTCCCACGCCTCGCGGCTCTCGCCGCTACTCCGGGCGCGGCCGATTTCCCCCGCCCCGATCATCCCCTGCTCGCGGATAACGCCATCGCGCGGCTCATCGTCACGCAAGAACTCGAGGCCTATCGCACCGCCAAGCCCGAGCAAATCCGCGCCAATCCCGTCGCCGACGTCTTCCCCGGCGCGGTACCGAAGAATGCGCCGCGCCTTCCGAATCGCGTCGTCGTCATCGACACCAGCGTCCCCGCCTGGCACAGCACCGGACTCTACGCCGCGCCCGGCGAACTCATCAAAGTCCAGGTGCCCGCCGAACTCGCCGACAAGGGTCTCGCCGTGCGCATTGGCTGCCACTCCGACAGTCTCTTTCATCTCGAAAAATGGCAGCGCGCTCCCGAGATTTCACGTCGCGATCCCATCAAGACTCCGGCCAGCACCGCGGCGAATCCCTTTGGCGGCCTGATCTACATCGAGGTGCCCGACAAGCTCACCGCGGCGAAGGTCAATGTCGCCATCAGCGGCGGCGTCGAGTCGCCCCGCTTCGTGCTCGGCGAAACGAAACTCCTGGAGTGGAAGATGCGCCTGCGCATGGCTCCCGCGCCGTGGGCCGAGCTCGAGACAAAGAAAGTGATCCTCAGCGTGCCGTCGGAAAAGATCCGCCAGCTAGACGATCCCGAGGCGCTGCTGAAATTCTGGGACCAGATTCTCGACGCCGAGGCCGATCTCGCCACCATCCCGCACGAGCGCAAGCGCCCCGAGCGCATCGTCCCCGATGTGCAAATCTCCGCCGGTTACATGCACAGCGGCTATCCCATTATGACCCCGCTCGACAAGAGCGTGGAGCACTCGCTCTCCCTCGTCGAAATGAAGCAGGGCAGTTGGGGCCACTTCCACGAACTCGGCCACAACCACCAGGTCGGCGACTGGACCTTCGACGGCACCGTGGAGGTTACGTGCAATCTCTTCTCGCTCTATTGCATGGAAACGCTCTGCGGCAAACCGCCCGGCCAGGGCCACGACGCCATGAAACCCGAGGCCGTCGAGAAACGCCTGCGCGGCTACCTCAGCAGCACGGATAAATTCAACCGCTGGAAGAGCGACCCTTTCCTCGCGCTCATCATGTATCACCAACTGCGCGTCGGTTTCGGCTGGGAGACGTACAAAAAAGTCTTCGCCGAATACCGCGACCTGTCGAAGGAACAGCGCCCCAAAACCGACGAAGAGAAACACGACCAATGGCTGGTCCGCTTCTCCAAGGCGGCCGGGAAGAATCTGGGCCCGTTCTTCGATGCGTGGGGCATCCCGACCAGCACCACGGCCCGCGAATCGATCAACAGCCTGCCCGCATGGATGCCGGCGGATTGGCCGAAGAGTTAGGTCATGGTTGCCGATTCATTTTGCGGACGCTAGTTTATCAGCATGAGCACCGTCGCCGAGATTATCGATGCCGTGAAACACCTCTCCGCAGAGGAGAAGGATGAGTTTCTCGAGAAGCTGCGCGAA
Organism: Chthoniobacter flavus Ellin428; assembly: GCF_000173075.1. Taxonomy (GTDB): domain Bacteria; phylum Verrucomicrobiota; class Verrucomicrobiia; order Chthoniobacterales; family Chthoniobacteraceae; genus Chthoniobacter; species Chthoniobacter flavus. The sequence continues at coordinate 28,291 of NZ_ABVL01000039.1, read as the reverse complement.
GTCGAGTTCGAGGATGCGTGGGATCGACAAATGCAAGCCGATGCCAAGGCTGGCAAACTGGATTTTCTGGTCCGTGAGGGGGAAGACGCCATCCGAAAGGGAGAGTTGCGGGATTGGCCGGGCAAGTCGCAATCGTGATCTCCAAAACAACCCCACAATTCTGGCAGCAATACGCCAAGCTCCCTGCGGAGATCCGCGGACTCGCGGACAAGGCCTATTTGGTCTAGCAGGACGATCCGGGGCACGGTTCGTTGCACTTCAAGAAACTCGAAGGGCACGAATCGCTCTGGTCAGTCCGAATCGGGCGGCAGTATCGCGCACTCGGCCACCGGAAAGGCGAACACATGGTGTGGGTCTGGATCGGACACCATTCGGAGTATGATCGACTCACCAGATAGATGTCCAAGGCATGCGTCGACAGGTTTCCTGTGAGGTGTTTTAATCGGGTGCGAGAGGACGGGTGCGCCATTTCGATCCGAAACGCGCCGGCAACGGTGGCTCCATTGGGGAAATCATCCGGATTTTCCGCACGGTTTTTCCGCACGGTTTGGAATGAAGACTTCAGGCTTTTGGGTGCAACCGCACGCTTCCGCACGGTTTGTCCTATATACAGGGACAAAACCGTGCGGAACGTGCGGCGCACGGTTTGGACGAGGCGCACAGTTTTTTCCGCACGGTTTGAAAACCGTGCGGAAAATGTTTTATTGGCTGCGAGCAAGCCGTGCGGAAAGTGGGAAACAAGGAAGCGAAGGAACGTTCGGCGCGCTCGTAGAGGGCGCGTGGAAAAATTGGTCCAACCTCGTCCAACCCTACCCTCCCCCGCAAATTTTTTGGATTCTCCAAGGCGCAAAGGGGGCTTCAGAAACGAACTGAGAGCGTCAGCAAGCCGTGTCATGGCCAAACCGCAAACAACCGTCCCCAAAAAGATTACTTGCCCGCCTGCCGATGCGTTTGCTTGAGTAAAGCCCATTTCCCTTGGATGTTCCGTCATTCTATGAAGAAAGCTCTCGCTTTGGCGCTCGTTGCGTTGCCTTTGTCCGTTATTGCTGCCGAGCCGCCAGCCCATATCGACGTCAGTAAGCTGCCCGTCCCAATCCAAGTTGATCGACGACGTTGTCGTTCCGGTTCCAAGCGAAATCTTCGGAGTGCTGGACAAGCTCGGCAAGCCCAGCTGGGTGAGTGTGCAACGTCCCATCAATGGCGTGGTCCAACCGACCGGCGAAAGCCCGCAGATCGCGCTGATGCTCGGCTCGGTCATCGCCGAAGGCTTCATCGCGGTCGAAGCCGAAGATGCAAACCAGGTTAAACAAATCGGCAAAAGTGTGCTGTCGCTTTCCACGCCACTCGGCGTCGGTGCCGAGGTGAAGAAGCGGGCGCAGGCCATCACCGATGCGGCCGACAAAAAAGACTGGAACGGCGTTCGCAAGGAGCTCGATGGAACCCTCGACGACGTGAAGAAGGTGATGGTGAAGTTGAACAGTGAAGCCCTTTCCCAACTCGTCAGCCTCGGCGGCTGGATCCGCGGCACCGAAGCCCTGACCGCCGTGGTCGGCAAGTCCTACACCAAGGATGGCGCCGAACTTTTGCACCAGCCGGTGTTGCTCGACTACTTTGAACGCCGTCTCTCCACCTTGAAGCCGAAATACAAGGCCAACCCCATCGTCACCCGCGTTCAGAAGGGCATTCTCGAGATCCGCCCGCTGATCGGACTGACCGACGATGCCGAGATTTCGGAAAAATCCGTTGGTGAAATCAATCGCATCACCTCCGAGCTCACTAAATCGATCAACTCAAAGGCGCCTTAATCTTCGAACTTCTTTTGTGAAACGTTTCGCTCCTCTCGTTCTTGTTCTTTTACTCCTGTCGTTGGGCGCCGGTCCGGCGCGGGCCACCATCGATGACGCGCTCTCGTTCGCGCTCGAGGCGGCCGATCCCTATGTGAAGGAGGGCTTCACCGTCCGTGAGGATTACTGGGGTGGCGACCTGCCGGTCAAGACCACCAAGGCCATCGTCCACCAGCTCTTCAAGGGCAACGAATACTGGTTCTGGATGGGCACCGACCAGAAGGCCGCCAAGATCTCCGTCCACATCTACGATAGCGCCGGCAACCTCGCCGAAGCCGAGTCCTGGCAGAAGCCGCACTTCGCCGCCGCCCGCGTGGTCCCGAAGAAGACCGGCTCCTATTATCTGATCGTGGAAGTGGAAAAATCCCCTGATGAGCGGACCTATTGGTCGCTCGCCTATGGTTTCAAATAACACGAAGTCGTGTGGTCGGGACGATTGGCCGCAGTCGTCCGCCTGGATGCCTGGCCGGCCGGCATACCTCCCACTTCCGGCGCCTTTTCGACCGGCTGAAGGCGCGGGCTTTCCGCGGTGCCGTTTCGACAGGCGCAAGGCCCCGAGCTCGCCGAAGGGCACTATGGCCAGTGCGCCCTCTCTCCTGTGTCCGTAACTGACGCTCAAACTCTACAATTCGAGAGCGCTCGCGTCCTGCAATCGCTCTACGGCAACGATCTCGCGTTGCTCAAAACTCTCGAAAAGACGCTCGACGTCCGGGTGACGACGCGCGACGGCTGGCTGCGGGTGGAAGGCGCGACGGACCGCATCGAGCAGACACGCCGCGTTTTCGACCAGCTCGAACACGCGCGGCAGGGCGGCGTGAGCATCCGGAAACACGAGTTTCTTCACGCGCTCCGCTCCGTGACCGAACCCGAGGAAACCCCGCTGGAGGTGCTGCTCGAGACCAAGGTCCTCACCTCGCCCAAGCGCCCCCCGATCGTCCCGAAGACCGCGGGGCAGAAGGCCTATCTGCAGGCCATCCAGAGCCACGACATGATCTTCGGCGTCGGCCCGGCTGGCACGGGCAAGACCTATCTGGCCATGGCCACGGCGGTAGCCGCGCTGAAGAAGGAGCAGGTCACGCGCATCATCCTCACCCGTCCGGCCGTGGAAGCCGGCGAGGCCCTCGGCTTCCTGCCGGGCGATCTGAAGGAAAAGATCATGCCGTATCTGCGTCCGCTCTACGATGCGCTTTACGACATGATCGACTCGGAGGAGTTGCAGCGGCTCATGGAGCGCGGAATCATCGAGATCGCCCCCCTCGCCTACATGCGTGGCCGCACGCTCAGTCGCGCCTTTGTCGTCCTCGACGAAGCGCAGAACACGACCACCGAGCAGATGTTCATGTTCCTCACCCGCCTCGGGGCGGACTCCAAGGCGGTGATCACCGGCGACCACACGCAGATCGACCTGCCGTCCAACAAGCGTTCCGGACTGGTCGAGGCCATGCAGGCGCTGAAACATGTGGAAGGCATCGCTTTCTGCCACTTTGGCGACAAGGACGTGATCCGGCACGAACTCGTCCAATCCATCGTCCGGGCCTATCGCCGCCATCGCGGAACGGCGGAGCCGGAAACGAAGCATTGATTTTCTCAAACTCCGGCCCGAACCTCCTTCCCCGCCCAGCCCATGCTCGGTTTTTTTGAAAGACAGCGATTGGTAAAAAAGGGATTGGCTTCCTCGAAGCTACGCCGCCGCCGGACGGAGAGCGAATGGCTGCAGGCGCTCGAATATGGGCCGTTGGCCAAGGTCGCGATTTGCGTCGGGTTCATCCTCGGCCTCGCGGCGATCATCTATTCGGACCTGCGCTCGCAACCGATGGAGAAGGTCTTCATCGCTGTGCTGATCTTCCTCACCGCGCTGGCCCAGCTCTGGATCAATCATCCCAAGACCTTCGAGCGCAATTCGCGGCTGGTGCTGATGTTTGGCGTCATGCTGGTGCATCTCGGCATCGTCAAGCTCATCCTCGTCACTGCGGACAACCAGATCCTCAAGGGCATGATCTCGCCGGATGGCTTGAGCGGCCTGGAGCGGCAGCAGCTCTGGAAGCTCTGTGTCCCCTACGCTTTTGCTCCGCTCGTCCTATCCGTGTTGCTCGGAAAGAACCACGGCATCTACGCGGCGATCTTTGTCAGCCTGTGGGGCGCGCTGGTCTATCGCAGTATCGATGCGATCTTTTTGGTGATGAGCCTCATCAGCGGGTTCATCGCCGTCTTCATCACGCTGGAAGTGCGCCGGCGCGTCCGCCTGGTCCGCGCCGGGTTCTTCGTCGGGCTCTCGACCTGGATCCTGGCGCTCATCTTCGGCATGATCGGGCCGATCATCTGGGAATCTCTTGGCGGGACGAATTGGAAGATCATCGGCCTGCAGAGCCTGGTCGCCATCGGCAGCGGCATCGTCACCGGCTTCATGGTCAGCGGCGCGCTACCGATCTTCGAGGGCGCCTTCCGCATCACCACGAATATCTCGTGGCTGGAGCTCGCGGACCTGAACCACCCGCTGCTCAAGCGTCTCATCATGGAGGCGCCCGGCACGTATCACCACAGTCTCGTCGTCGCGAATCTCTCGGAAGCCGCCGCCGAGACCATCGGGGCCAGCGCCTCCATGTGCCGCGTGTGCTCTTACTTTCACGACATTGGCAAGCTGGTGAAGCCGGAATACTTTACCGAAAACATGCGGCGCGACCGCAATCCGCACGATGAACTCGCCCCCACGATGAGCGCGCTGATCATCATCGCCCACGTGAAGGAAGGCGTGGACCTGGCGCTCAAGCACGGCCTCAACCAGGAAATCATCGACGTCATCCAGCAGCACCACGGCACGTCGCTCGCCTATTTCTTCTACAAGCGCGCCCTGCAACAGCAGGAGGACGCACGCGCCGGCGGCAAGATCATGAACATTCGCGAGGAAGATATCCCCGAGGTCCGCGAAGAGAGCTTCCGTTACAGCGGTCCGCGGCCGCAGACGCGTGAAGCGGCGATCATCAGCCTTGCCGATTGCATCGAAAGCGCCTCGCGCAGCCTCGATCGCGTGACCCCGCAGAAAATCGACCAGCTCATCAAGGACATCATCGAGAAGCGCCTGCTCGACGGGCAGCTCAAGGAGTGTGATCTCACGATGCGTGAGTTGGAGGAAGTCGCCGAAAGTTTCCGGCGCACCTTGCAAAGTATGATGCACAGCCGCGTGGCTTATCCCGACGCGAAGACCGATCGCCGGGAGACGCCCTTTCCAGCCTCGCGGTCCACCGTGCCTCCCGTTTCGGCCGCTTGAGTATCCAGGTTTACAATCGTCAACGCGCCGTACGTCTCCGCCTGCCGTGGCTGCGCAAACTCGCCCCCCTGGCGCTCGAACGGTGCCTCGAGCATTCGGCCGATGGCCGTTTCGCCCTGCGGCAGCTCGAGGAAGTAGAGGTCGCCATCGTCACCGACCGGGTCATCGAGGATGTGCACTTGCGCTTCCTGAAGACCCCGGGCGCCACGGACGTGATCACCTTCGAGTATGGCGAAATCGTCATAAGTGCTGAAACGGCAGCAGCCTATGCACGACAATACAAGCATGACGTGAACCGCGAACTTGGCCTTTACATCATCCATGGACTATTGCATCTGAATGGATATGATGACCTGACGCCGGGCGATGCCGAGCTCATGCACCGTACGCAGCAGGACATCCTCGAAGCTTGCCTTGCCGACCTTCCCACCGTCTAATCCGCCACCCTCCTATGCAACCTCGTACCCCCCATTTCGCTTTCGCCTGCTTCACCGCGGGCCTTCTCGCCGGCAGCACCCTTGTGCGTGCCGACCAGGATCTCCCGCCGGTGGATCCCAGCAAAATGCTCAAGGAACTACACAGCCTGCGGGACAAGCAGGTCGTGGATGTGAAGGCCGCGAAGCAGAGCGCCATCCAGCAACTCACCCAGGCCGCCGGCAGCATACCGGCGGGCGTGGCGTTTTGGGAAACCGGCGTCCGGGCCACGCAGATGGATGGTGCGGGCAAGGAGAACGAGCAATTCCGGGCCTGGCAAAATACCGAGGGTGAAATGTACAAGGAACGGCCGGTGCAGAATGCCGTTCACCTTCATCTCGAATGGTTGCTGATCACCGTCCAGCGCTCGAATGGCGCGACGGCCAAGGATTTGCTCCCGGCCATCCTCAACTACACGAAGGAACTGGCTGTCGATCAGGCGGAGATGGAAGCCTTTGTGGACGCGATCAAGAAGGAAAAGGAAGGCACGCCGGGCGTGAAGCCCCGCCGGGGGAACCCGCAACAACAGGATGCCCGGGCGGACGACGAAGTGCGCAAAATGCACGACAAGATTCTTCGAACGGACCTGCAGAAGAGCATGATCGTCGGATGGCTCAAACTCGACGACGCGGTCTCGTTCGATAAATGGGAAATGGTTCCTGGCGCTTACGACGGAATTTACAAGCAGATCGTCCAGCCCGAATTGCGGGCGGAAAGAGACCCCCGCGTCTTCGAATACTGGGACACGAAACTCAAGAAGGAGGCGGATTCCGCGACGAAAAGCCGGCTCGCCTATGAGGTCGAACGCTTCAACAACCAGCGGCGTCCCGAACTGCTGTGGAACCGCGCTCAGGAATACACTTACCTCGGCCAGAAAAACCGGGCGGTGACCGAGATGTTCAATCTCATCAAGCAATTCCCGCTGCACCCGGATGCGTCGGATTGGACGGCCGCGCTCGAAGGCGTGCTCGCCCCGACGCCACCGCCGGATGTAGCTCCGGCTCCCATCAATGGCATTGCCACACCGGGTGTAGCCCCCGTGACCACGGCTCCTGTCGTGACTCCGCTGCCTCCTCCGGTCTCCGTCACTCCGCCGGCTTCCGGGCCGACTCCCACGGCTTTGCTCCCGGGCGCGCAGTAGCTTTCGCATGGCAGAAACCGTCGTTGAGGAGGAAACGAAAACCAGCTCCGCCGTCGACGTCCCCTGGAACGTCGTGGTGCACAACGACCCGGTGAACCTCACCGCCTACGTGACGCGCGTTTTCCAAAAGGTCTTTGGCTATTCCAAAACGCGCGCCGAGAAGCACATGCTCGAGGTGCACAACCTCGGCCGCTCGATCGTCTGGACCGGCGCCCGCGAACGCGCGGAAGCTTACGTCGAGCAGTTGCACGGCTACCTGCTGTTATCTACCTTGGAAAAGAGCGTGTGAACCGTGGAAATCTCGAGACCCAATGAAACGACTGTTCTGGTAGCACGGATTGATCCTGTGATCACCGAGCTGCTCCGCCGCATCGGCCCGAGCGCCGACCCCGGCAACAACCAGCGCGCCCGCGATCGTCTTTACAGCCCGCCAACCAACGATCCCGCGGAAGCGAACTTCGCCGAAGACTGGCAGGAATACGTCGAACCGGAACTCGCCCGGCTTTTCCAATCGGCCATCGAGGTCATCGAAGGCGACCTGAAAAAGATGCACGCCGATCCGGTGACCGGCGAAGCCACAGTGTCGATTCCGAGCGATCATCTCGAGGCCTGGATTCACGGACTGAACCAGGCGCGGCTCGTTCTCACCGAACGCCACAAGCTGCAGGACGAAGACTTCGATGTCGAAACCCTGCCGGCCGGCGATCCGCGCGCCTTCCTGCTGCTGCAACTGCGTATCTATGCCCAACTGCAGTGGCTGTTTCTGCGCTATCTCGAAGGGCATTGAAGCGGTTGACGCGGCCATGAAATCCCGCCAAAAGCTCACGCTCTTTTTCTTCCTCCTTTTCTTCTTCGCCGTAACGATCGCTATCGCGCTCGTCTTCACCACTTGCTCTGCTGCACTGAGACTCGATCTTCCGGATGGCCATTGAATTCGAACGCCATTGAAGCGCCCGCAGCGATCCTGCTATTCTCCTTCCCTGCCCGGTCGGTTCCCATGAAACGCCTCCTCACCTTGCTCGCCATCGTCGCGTCCACCATTGCCCTGCACGCGGACGACGCTCCCGTCAATGAACTCGGCGCGGAAGAAAAAGCCGCGGGTTGGAAGCTGCTTTTCGATGGCGAAGACGCCGCGCCGTGGTGGCGCGGATATAAAAAGGATGGGCTGCCCGCCGGCTGGAAAGTGGAGAACGGCGCGCTCGTGCGGCGAGGCGCCGGCAGTGGCGGCGACATCATCACGCGCGACGAGTTCGAGAGCTTCGAGTTTTCCATCGACTGGAAGATCAGCCCCGGCGGCAATTCCGGCGTCATGTTCAAGGTCAAGGAGACCGGCCAGGAATCGTGGAATACCGGCCCCGAGGTCCAGATTCTCGACAACGTCCTCGGCCGCGGCTCGCAGAAAGCCGGCTGGCTTTACGAGCTCTATCCCGCCGTGATCGACGCCACCAAGCCCGCCGGGAAGTGGAATAATCTCATCGTCCGCTGCCAGAAAACGCCCGCCGGCACTTACGAATGCGAGCATTGGCTCAACGGCGTGAAGTATGTCGAATACATCATCGGCTCGGACGACTGGCACGCTCGCGTGGCGAAGTCTAAATTTGCCGACAAACCCAATTTCGCCAAGGCGGATGCCGGCCACATTTGTCTGCAGGATTACGGCAACGAAGTCGCGTTCCGGAATATCAAAATCCGCATTTTGGCAACGAAGGACTGAAGGCGGGGTTAGGTGCCCGGTATTTGGCAATCGGTGGGTAGAGCTTAAGGAGAGCGCGCCAGACCGATTACTGACCAGTGCCCTTTACACATCCTCCATTGAAACCGTTCATTCCCCTCATCGCCGCATTCGCGATCTGTACTCTCACCCACGCCGCTCCGCCCTCCACGTCCGAGGAAAAGGGTGTGCGGTTCGAAGACCGCGGCAGCCAGGTTGTCCTCGATAACGGAATCATCGCGGCCACCATCAACAAGACAGGCGCAAATGTCGCCTCCCTCAAATTCAAGGGAACCGAGATGATCGCTCCAGCCACCCGCGGGGCGAACATTTATTTCAGCATGGATGGCGGGGCTGATTACCGCCAACCGCAGGGCTGTGTCTTTTCGGTGAAAGCGCAATCGCCCGAAATGGTGGACGTTGCTTGCCGCCGGATTTGGAAAGACGAACCGCAGGCCTTCGATATCGAGGCGCACTTCGTTTTGTGCCGCGGTGAATCGGGCCTCTACGTCTATGCCATCCTCGATCATCCGGCAAAATATCCGGCGACCGGCTACGGCGAATGGCGCATGGTCTGGCGTCCACCGGTGGAGACGCAGGATTGGATTTGCGTGGATGAGCGGCGCCATTGGCAGATGCCGGATCCCGCCGATTACCAGACCGCGCAGAAAATGGGCATCAAGGAAATCGTGAAGCTCACCCAGGGAGTGCGCGCGGGGCAGTACGATTGCAAATACGACTTCAACGCCAGCTATCACGATATCGGCTGCTGGGGACACGTTTATGCGCAGCGCAAACTAGGCGCCTGGATGGTCTGCGGCGGTTACGACTTTTTCAACGACGGACCGACCAAGCAGGATCTCAACGCTTCGGCCGGACTCAACCACATTTACTTCGGCAGGAACCACTACGGCGGTTCGAATCCGCACCTCGCCGCGGGCGAAACATGGAGCAAGATTTACGGGCCGTATCTGCTTTATTGTAACAGCGCGGACGATGTCGAAGCGATGTGGAGCGACGCGAAGGAGCGCGTGAAAAAGGAGAAGGCGCAGTGGCCGTACCCGTGGCTCACCGGTGTGCCGCAGTACCCGCCGGCGGGAGCCCGTGGCCAGGTGGCCGGACAACTCATCATCAAAGATGCGCAGAAGCCGCGGCTCTCCGCGGCGAATGCCTGGGTAGGCGTTGCGCAACCCGAAGCCAACGGCAACTGGCAATACGAGTCGAAGCATTATCAATACTGGACCCACGCCGACGCCGAGGGTCGCTTCACCATTCCGAGTGTGCGTCCAGGCAGTTACATTCTCTACGCCTTCACGACCGGAGCCGTCGGCGAATTCTCGAAACGAGAGATTGCCGTGGGCGCCGGCCAGACGACACAGGCCGGAGAGCTCGTTTGGAATGTGCCGCACAAAGGCCGCATCGTCTGGGAGATCGGCATGCCCGATCGCAGTGCGGGAGAGTTTGCCCATGGCCATGACTACTTCCACGGTTACGGGTGGGAAAGGTTCCCCCACGAATTCCCCAACCCGCTCGAATTCACGATTGGCAAAAGCGATCCGGCGAAGGATTGGAACTACGCGCAGTGCGGTTATGGCACGGACAACCTGCAGCCATGGAAATGGCGTATTCATTTCAACCTCGATGCGGCGCCTCAAGCCGATGCGACCCTCGTTCTGTCTCTCGCCAGTGCCGATAGTGCGCGCATCGATGTCTTCGCCAACGACGAATCCAAGGCGGTCTCGACCGTCACCCCGGCAGTCCAGGGCGGTGATGCCCTGCTGCGTGAAAGCATTCATGCCAAGTATGGCCTCGAACAGGTTACGATTCCCGCGGGCAAACTGCATGCGGGGGAAAACGTCATCACGCTCGTCGAGCCCAATGTCAAAACCATGCGCTCGCACGTGATGTACGACTATCTCAGTCTCGAAATCCCGTAACGCATCCCGTAACTTGCCATCCCATGATCCGTTGTTTTCTCCCCATTCTCGCGCTCCTCCTTGCCAGTTCCATCGCGGCGTCGGCAGCCGACGGCGAAACTCAGGTCCTCAAATGGAAGGACGGGAAGAAAGCATGCTTTCTTCTCGGCTTCGACGACAGCGCGCCGAGCCAGCTCAAGAACGTGGTCCCCGAACTGGAGAAGCGTAAGATCGTTGGCACGTTCTATCTCGTCACGGGCAATGGCGTATGGGCCGGAACCAAGGCCAAATGGGAAGAGGCGGCGAAGAGTCCCTACATCGTCGTGGCGAATCATACCTTCACGCACAAAGGCGTGGAGAATGCGGAGGGAGTGGAACCGGAACTCGCCAAATGCAATGAGGTGCTCTACGCGCTGCATCCCGAGCGGAAGCAGCCCTATCTCATGGCCTGGGGTAAACCGGGCGGCGTCCCGTGGATTGTGTCGAAAGACGAGATGAAAGCGGCCTTGGAAAGGAATCATCTCATCGAGCGTCCGCCCTTCGCCGGGCCGCCGATCAATTACAAAACCCAGGAAGCAACCCTCGCCGTCGTCGACCAGGCGCTCGCGAAAGGCGAGATGGGCTATCTCGTGTTTCACGGAGTCGGCGGCGATTGGCTGGTGACGCCGGTGGAGTGGTTCACCGCGCTGCTCGACAAGCTGGAGCAGCATCGCGACGAGCTGTGGATCACCGACTGCGCCTCGTGGAAAAAGTATACGAGCGAACGGGACACCGCAGAGGTGAAGGTGGTGGAGTCCAACAAAAATCACATCCGTCTCAGCCTGACCGACAAGATGGATCCCGCGCTCTACGACGAACCGCTGACGCTCTCCACCAAGGTCCCGGGGAATTGGAAAAGTTGTTCGGTGACGCAAGGCCAGACCAAGACGACCGCGGCGATCCACGATGGAGTCGCGCAGTATGCGGCGGTCCCCGGCGCCAGCGATATCGTCCTTCAGCCGTAAGCCAAAGGCTCAAATCAACTCTCTTCACGCGTGTCATTCTGAGCGGAGTGCCCCGAAGGGCGAAGGCGGCGGGGCACGCAGTCGAAGAACCCCGTCGAACAACTAGCGAGACGCTATCGGGCTTCGGAGAAAACCTATCGTCCAACCAGCGAGTATCTCTGGTAAAGCGGCGGGGTTCTTCGACTCCGAGCCCCGCCACCTGACCACCGGGGCTCTCCGCTCGGAATGACTCGCGAAAAGGAACGGGAATTATTTCTTCACCTCCAATGCCGGAGCTCAAATCAACCGAAACCGCGCCAAGTCCTGTGAATCGACGACCCCCACGGGCCGGTTCTCATCGTCCACCACCACGAGATCGTCGATGCGATGCTGCTCGATGAGGTGCAGCACTTCCACCGCCAGCTTGTCGTGATGAATCGTGATCGGGCGACGGATGAGGAAGTCGCCGAGCGTACGTTCGAGCAAGTCCGCGTGCGCGCGGAAGTGACGGCCGAAATCGCCGTGGGTGAAAATACCCGCGAGCCCCCCCGCATCATCGACCGCCACAGCCAGCCCGGCACGGACGTCGGCCATTTTCAGCAGCGCCTCGCGAATGGTCACGGTCGGCGAAACCAGCGCCATCTGCTCCTTGCCGCGCATGATCTGGTTCACCTTCAAAAGCAGCGTGCGCCCGAGCCGTCCACCGGGATGAAACCGCGCAAAGTCTTCCTTCTGAAATCCGCGCGCCTCCAACAACACCATGGCCAGCGCATCGCCGAGCACAAGCATCACCGTAGTGCTCGAAGTCGGCGCGAGATTCAGCGGACACGCTTCCTGCTCCACATTCACATCGAGATGCACGTGGCTGTTCTGCGCGATGAACGACTTCGGATTCCCGGTCATCGCGATGATGCGCACATTGAACCGCGAAAGCGCGGGCAGGATGTTCACGAGCTCATCCGTCTCCCCGCTCGAGCTCAGCGCGAGGATCACGTCACCATCCGCCACCACACCGAGATCGCCATGCAACGCATTCAGCGAATTCAGGACCACGGCCGGCGAACCGGTGCTGGTCAGTGTCGCCGCGATCTTTTCGCCGATGTGCCCCGATTTGCCCACGCCCACCACCACCACCTTGCCGCGATTCTCCACGCAATGATGGATCGTCTCGACCGCTTCGAGGAACGAGGCATCGAGCCGCTCGAGCAGGCGTTGCACTTCCGCCATCTCGAGCGCGATGACGCGTCGGGCTTTTTCGAGGTAATCCATCGTTTAAGGTTTCTGGTTTCTCGTTACGGGTTTCTGGCTCTCCAAGGGGGGAACCTGCTCCACCGGAGAACGAGAAACCAGAAACCGGAAACTTGGAAACAGAAAATCGCTTCCGCGATTTTCTACACCTGCTCGTTGGCCTCCTGCTCCTTGAACTCGAAAAGTAGCTTTTCCAACCGGTCGAGCGCGGCGCTCGCGTCGTCCCCAATCGCTTCCAGCTCGATCCGCGATCCGCAATCCAGATTCGCGCTCAGCACCTCGAGAATGCTGTGCGCCGAAAAGCGCTCTTCGCCCTTTCGAAAGGTGATTTCCGAGCTGAACGTATGCACGCAACGCACAAATTCCGCCGCCGGGCGCGCGTGCAAACCGAGTGGATTCAAGATTTCGACTTCTCTCCGCATGATGGGAGCACGATAAACGAGCCGCTCGCAGCAGCAAGCCACAGCCTGCGTCAAAGCGCATTTTCCCACACATTTTACTTTTGCATGTCCGAGTTTGCTCACCGCCATGAAGTGTCATCTCCCGCCGGAGATGCCCCTGTGGCCGCGCAGTATCTGACGACATTTCTCAAGCCGGAGATGTTGCATATCTATCGGCAGATCACCGCGTTGCGCGCCTTTCGACCGGTCGTATTGTGCCAAAAGCGGGAACAATCCGCGGCCTTCCCCTTCGACGACATTCGTCTTTTGCCGAAGCCTCGGACCCGTGCCCTGCGCCGCATCTGGCAAAAGCAGATTTTGGGGCGGCCGATCACGATCTACCGCTCGGAAGCCCGGCACATGGCGGAGGTCCTGCAGGAAATCCGCGCGCAAGTGTTGCACGTCTTCTTCGGGCAAATGGGCGTGCATCTTTTGCCGTTGCTGGAGATTTCGCCCGTCCCGGTCATCGTCAGCTTTCACGGGGCCGATGCCGGAGTGGATTTCGAGAAGCCCACGCATCTCAAGCTGACCCGACGCATGCTCGATCGCGCCACGCTCCTGCTCGTGCGGTCCGATTCACTCGCCCAAAGACTCACCGCCATCGGCGCCGATGCGCGCAAGATTCGCCTGCATCGCACCGGTATTCCCCTCGCCGAGATTCCTTTTCAACAACGGATCACTCCAGGCGATGGCGCGTGGCGTTGCGTGCAAGCCTGTCGTTTGATCCCGAAGAAAGGCCTCGCCACTACCTTGCGCGCCTTCGCGGAATTTGCCCGCGAATTTCCCCAGGCCACGCTCGGCATCGCTGGTGAAGGACCGCAACTGGCCGAGCTCCAGGAACTCGCCGCCACGCTCGGCATTGCTCCGCAGGTGAAATTCCCCGGCTTTCTACCTCAGTCCGAATTGCGCGCGCTTTACGCTCACGCTCATTTCTTTCTGCATCCCAGCGAGACACCGCCCGACGGCGATCAGGAAGGCGTGCCAAATTCCATGCTCGAAGCCATGGCCTCCGGTCTGCCGGTCGTGGCCTCCACGCACGGCGGGATTCCCGAAGCCGTTGAAAATGGCACGAGCGGCCTGCTGGTTGCGGAACGCGATCCTGCCGCTCTCGCGCAAGCGCTGCTCACGCTCGCCCGCGATCCGAATCGCTACACCCGGATGAGCACTGCAGCCGCCGGCCGCGTCTCCTTAGCTTTCGATCTTACGGCCCAAACCCGCACGCTCGAAGGCTACTATCGCGAAGCCATTGCGATACCGGCCAGTTAGACGTCGATCAGAGAGGAGCACTGGGAGGGCCGACTTCCCGGTCGCCCTGCGTCGCGTAGCGACGCCCAAAAAGATAGGGCTACGCCGGCGAGCCTGAGCGACTTGGCACCGGAGAAGGGAATTATCATTGAAGTCCGAAAACCGCCAGACACCCTCGGCGGTTTATTCTAAGGTCGGTTATGCACCTCGACCCTTCCGTCTGCTACCGGGCTGTGAAAGCGCGGGATGTCCGCTACGACGGACGTTTCTTCACCTGCGTGAAAACGACCGGCATCTACTGTCGCCCGATCTGCCCCGCCCGTCCGCCGAAGCTCGAGAACTGCACCTTCGTCCCCACGGCGGCGGCCGCGCAGGAAGCGGGCTTTCGCCCCTGTCTGCGTTGCCGGCCCGAGAGCTCGCCTGACCTCGATGCGTGGCGCGGCACATCGGCCACCGTCTCTCGTGCACTCAAAATGATCGAGGGCGGCGCGCTCGATGAGGAGGATGTCGCCTCGCTCGCCGAGCGACTCGCGATCGGCGAACGCCAACTGCGCCGTCTCTTCCAACGGCACATCGGAGCAGCGCCCGTGACCGTCGCTCAAACGCGCCGCGTCCTCCTGGCCAAACAACTCCTGCACCAAACGGACCTTTCCATGATCGAAGTCGCGCTGGCCAGCGGCTTCGGCAGCGTGCGGCGCTTCAACGAAACCTTTCAGATGCTCTATCAACGTCCGCCCAGCGAGCTTCGCCGCCGTGCGACCGCGGCGTCACCCGCACCCGAGATCTCGCTCCTGTTGCCCTATCGCCCGCCCAATGACTGGGAATCGATGCGACGCTTCCTGGAAGCCCGCGCCATTACCGGCCTCGAAGTCGTGACCTCGAAAAGCTACAGCCGTGTGATCGAATTGCGCGGCCTCACTGGGTCGATCACCGTCGAACATGCGCCCAAGGATTCTGCCCTGCGTGTGGCCGTCCGTTTTCCGCATCTCGCCGCACTGTCCGTGATCATCGCGCGAATCCGCCGGATGTTCGACCTCAGCGCGGACCCGACGGCGATTAGCGCCGCCTTGTCCGCCGATCCCGTGCTCGCGCCACTCGTCGCCGCACGACCCGGACTCCGCGTCCCCGGCGCCTGGAATGGTTTCGAAGTCGCGGTGCGCGCGGTGCTCGGACAACAAGTCACCCTGCAGGCCGGCGTCCGACTCGCCAGCAAGGTCGTCGCGGAATTCGGCGCGCCGGTCACGCAGACCATGACGATCCCGGGATTGACCCACTCACTCCCCAAACCCGAGCGCTTCGAGACCGACAAGATCGCCAGACTCGGAATGCCTCGCGCCCGCGCCGCGGCGCTTGCCGGTATCGCCGCGGCATTCGCCAAAGACCCACATCTCTTCGATCCGCAGCGCGATCTCACCGAGGCCGTATCCCGCCTATGCGAACTGCCCGGCATCGGCGAATGGACCGCGCAATACATCGCCATGCGTGCCCTCGGCGAGACCGACGCCTTTCTCGCCGGCGACGTCGCTCTACAAAGGATCATCGCGGCGGAGGGAAAACGTCCCAATGCCGCGGAACTGCTGGCCCACGCCGAGCGCTGGCGCCCATGGCGTGCGTATGCCGTCTTGCACCTCTGGACATCCGACGCCGCCGCCTCACCCATCTCAACCACCAACACCAGAAAGGAAACGAACCATGCACTTGCTGCTTGAACAAAGAACCTCGCCCATGGGCCCACTGATGGTCGTCACCGATCGCGACGGCGTCCTGCGCGCTTTGGAATTTGGCGACCACGAAGATCGCCTGCGCCGATTGCTGCGCGATCACTACGGCGATTACACCCTGGAAAAAGGCGCGGCCCCGGCCTTGATCACCAAGGCCCTCGACGCCTATTTCCGCGGCGACATTGACGCCCTCAACCAAGTCCAGACCTCAACCGCCGGGACGCCCTTCCAACGTGAAGTATGGAAGGCCCTGCGGACCATCCCCGCCGGCACCACGATCAGTTATGGGCAGCTCGCCGCGCAGATCGGCCGCCCGAGTGCGAGCCGCGCGGTCGGCGCGGCCAACGGGGCGAATCCCATCCCCATCGTGGTCCCTTGCCATCGCGTGATCGGCGCCAACGGTACGCTCACCGGTTTCGGTGGCGGGTTGCCGCGCAAACAATGGCTGTTGGAACATGAACGGCGATACGCCGCAGTCACCAGTGGAGAATCCTTTCTCTGAAGACTCGCGATCAGTCCAACAACGGATCGCCGGCGACAAGGGTCAGGTTATCCAGATTGATGCTCGTGTTCTCACCGGGCCCCACCAGGTTGAACAGGACACTCGTGAACCCGCTGCTTCCCGGAGCGCTCATTCCATCGATCACTCCCGAGTTATAGAGCGCCACCGATGACGGGCCACTACTCGTCCATTGATAGAGATAGAGTTGCACGTGCGCGGAGCCGCCGCTGTTCGGCGGCTGAATGACCGCGCGCAACCGATACCATTTGCTCAGCGAAAGAGTGGTCAGGGATTTGGTGATTCCTCCAACCACGGCCGACAGCGCACCGTTGGTGCTGTTCGCCGTCAAGTGCACGCTCATGGAAGTCGACGCTCCCGCAAACACTCGAAACCACACGTCATCATTGAGCGAAGTCAGCGGATTCAATTGGAAATCGAAGGTCATCACCGCGCCTTCACCCGAGGCCAGCGCAGCCGTGTTCTGCGAAAGCTGCAGACGACTTCCCAAGGTCGATCCCGTGGTATCGAGATAAAGAATGCTCTGTGCGCCGGCACCGAACGGTGAAGCTCCATTGACCACCGTGGCATTGCGCGCGCCCCCGCCGGTGAGAACGGAGTTACTCACCGTCCAACCCGCCGGATTGTAACCAATGATCGAGTTCGGACTCGGATTGACCGCGTCCGCTTCCGCCGAAGGATTCGTCACGGTGTTCTCGATTCCGTAACGCATTTTCAGATCTTCCCAGCCCAATTGCCGCTGATGATCCAAGCCGGCCGCGATGGACGCAGCCGCGCCTGTGGGCATGATCGGCGTCGGATACGTCACGGGACTGCTGCTGATGATATCCGCCGTTTCGATCAAGCGGCACGCGCTGGTAATTGAAAGTGCCGGAGCCGCGCCGCCGAGCGTATCGAAAGCGAGGATCAGATCGACGGCATTCGTGCCGGTCTGGGTAACTGGAAGGCCAAAGGAATTGACAAACGCTGTCGGACCATACATCACCCGCCCCAGATAGTTATTGATCTGAATGCCGGTATTACCGGTCGTTTCGAAGTTCTGCTTCACGCCTTCAATGGTCACACGACCGGGCGTCGTCCCCGTAGCCGCGCCTCGATTCACCTGCAGATGATTGTAACCCTGCTCTTCGTAATAGTGGCCGATCACGAGGTCCTGATTGTCATCGACCTCCACATCCCAATGGCTCGAGTCATTGGTCGCGGTTCCCCCTTGGAAATCGAGGATGCCAAAGAACCCGGTCTTGGGATGAGTGGCGCCATTCACGATGAGGCGGCCTTGCAGGGCGAAGTTGCACAGGATCTCCGCCGGCCCGCTGTCGCTCACCGTCAAAGGGGAATCGAGATGGTCGGCGTAAACTTGGGAACCCGCGGCCAGGTTCGAAAGGACCAGACCCAGTCCGTCCTGATTATAGGCGCCAATGCCATAACAATAGAGCCCGTCGTAAGTAGCGTTGCTCGCTCCCGTCGAGGTTTCGAGGACCTCGGTGACCGTCGCAGGAGCGTGGATGACAAACTGCTCCAGGGCGACGTTCTGCGGATTGGCATTGTTGATCACCACCGCTCCGCTGCCGCTGGTCGCGCCGCCCCAGGTGACGCCCGAGTTCAAGCCGGATCCCTGAATCGTGTAATTCGAGCCGCCCGCAGCCAGCGTCGATTTCACCAGGAAGGTGTTGTAGTTAGTCAGTGAGGGCAGATAGACGATCGAGCCGTTGTTGGCCGTTTTGGCATCGTTGATCGCATGCTGAATCGCGGCGGAATCATCCGTGGTGCCATTGCCCGCGGCGTTGTAAGGCGCTTTCGTCACGTCGAGAATGTGGGTGCTATCCGCCGGCCAGGTCGTTTGCAAAAAGGTGATCGAGGGAGAGGACAGCGAAGTGATGTCACCCAAACGACTGCCGAGCGGAATCGTGGTTGTCGTCGAGGCTGGGCCCGGGTTGATCAGGTTGGTGATCGTCGGGCAGTAGACATTCGAAACCACCAATTCCAGTGGGCAACTCGGTGAATTATTACAGACGATCGGCGGATTGGTATTCGGCGGATTGGTCAGCTTCACATCGGTCAGACAGACCGGGCCACGACTACCGATCACGATGGCGCCACCGGTCCCCGTCCACGAATCCACCCAGCAGTCCTCCACCATCTGCGGCGTATCGGAACCACCGAAGCCGACCGTAAAGAACGCCTTGGAACCGACCGAGGTGCAACGCTTCACGGTCTGATCCAGGCCCGCACCAGTGGAAATATCCGTCACCGTCGAACCTTGGAAATGATCGTTCAGGATGATCGTCTTGCCGTCATTGCACAGAATGCCGGTGCCGCAGGTCTCGAATTCACAATCGCGAATTTCCCATTGGTAGTTGTTGTATTCCTCGTAACCGACGATCAGGCCATTGGTGCAATTCTGGAATAAACAATTCCAGATCATGACTTCCGCGTCGGGCGTATTATTTTCGATGGAAAGTCCACCAACGATCCCGGCCGCGGGGATGGTTTCGCCGGTGACGTACGTGCCGGGGACGGTAAAGTTCCGGAACGATTCGTTTTGATGAAGAATGCGGCCTTCGTAGGAAATGGAAGAACTTGCTTCGTAAGCGCATGAGGCGATGCCGCGGCCATCCCAAGCCAGACCGATATAACGCGTGCGGGTTGCGCCCTTGGTCCAAAACATTGGCAGACCACTCGTCCCATACCATCGGAGGACCGTATTGCGCCCGCAACCAACCAGCGTCACGGAGCTCGCTCCGTAGGTCCACGGAGTATTCGTCCCCTGCCAGTTGAGCGTATTGCTGATCTTGTAAGTTCCCGCCGGAAGATAAACGGTGCGATCGGAATTATATCCACGGGCGGCTTCCGTCAGCGCCGCTTGGATCGCCACCGTCGAATCGGCCGCACCGGTGGGGTCGGCGCCATAGGGCAAGCCGGTGGCGGGATTGATCGACGAAACGACGTTGATCCAATCGGAGCGCTGTGTCCACGTCAGGATCGGGATATCGACACTCTGCGCCAGAGCGGATTCGTCCGAGGTAAACAAGGCGACGGCGGAAACGGCAATCAGAAGACCACGACGAACGGCCTGCCGGAATTCGAGAGGGAGGTTCATAGTTGTTAGGGGGTTGGAGCGACTGCGAGGCGGCGCTAATTTGCGCTTATGATACGTCCGCTGTCATGCTAGCGGATTGTTGTAGTTGGCGAATGGCCTCAGAAAGCATATGAAGCTAACCGCGCAGGAGTCCCTGCGCTGACGCTACGTCATGAAGCTCCCCCCCCGTTGGCCTCACTACGTCCCCAGCATCGCCAGGCCAGGCCAGCGCGTTTGGAGCTTGCTGATTTTGCTGATGGCCTTCCTGGCACTTGGAGTTCGGGCGGCACGCGTTGGCCTCCCGATTACCCACGCTCGTGAGGTCCGGACTTTGAATGACGAGGATCGCTTCGCCCGCCTGCCCGTGCACTTACAAGGCATCGTGCTCTACCGTTACCCCACGAGGGCCTCCTTCATTTTGCAGGATGAAACAGACGCGATCTTTGTCGACCTGGATCCTGCCGCCCGTCCGCTCCCGGCGGAGATCGTTCCGGGAGCCCTTCTGGAAATCGTCGGCGTCGCCAAGGAAGGAAAATTCGCACCGGACATTCTGGTGCCAAACCGGAACGGCCTGCATTTCCTTGGGACAGCCCCATTGCCTGAACCGATTCCGCTGACCGCGGAAACGGCGCTGACCGGCGTCCTGGACGTCCATCGAGTCACCGCCGAAGGCATCGTCCGCCGCGCTCCCAAACCGCTGAAACCCTACGGCACACCATCGCTGGAAGTGGTCTTCGAAAATACCCGGCTGTTTGTTTATCTCATGCCGGACAAGAACGGGTGGGATGATCTCGTCGATGCCCGAATCCGCGTCACGGGTGTGGGCAGTGGGAGCTGGAATAAATACGGCCAGATCACCGCTCCTTGTGTCATGGCCATCGATCGGCGTGACGTCACCGTGCTGAAACCGGCGCCGCCGGATCCCTTCGCCTTGCCAACCAAAAGTGTCGCCGAGGTTCTGCGCTATCGTCCCGATGATATTCCCGGCCATCGCATCCACACGACGGGCGTGGTGTTGCACGCACTGGCGGACGGCCAGGTATTTGTTTCCAACGGCGCGCAGGCGATTTGCGCGGAATGCGTGGGCGCACCCAATGCCACGGCGGGCGACGTAATCGATGTCGTCGGCTTTCCCGCCGTCCGGGAGCGCCGACCGCTGCTGGAGGATGCGGTGTTGCAAGTGCGCGCGCATCATGCCCCGCTTCCGGCCGCCACGCCGCAGTCGGCGGCTAAAATCGCCGAGCACTGCAAAGACTACGAACTGGTGCAGGTCGATGCGGTGCTGGTGGAGACTCAAAGGTCTGAGACGACCACGGATCTTCTGCTGCAGAGCGAGGGCAAGGTGTTCAAAGCAGTCTTCGACGGGCCTGTCTCCCATGTGCCTTTTTCCGATCTCAAAATCGGCAGCACGCTCTCCCTCACGGGATTGGTCGTGTTCAGTTTTCCAGCGCGCACCACCCAGGCCGCGCTTCCGAATGGCTTTTCGCTGCTCCTGCGCTCGCCCTCCGACGTCCGCATCCTTCGCCAGCCCTCGTGGTGGACGGTTCGGCGGTTGTTAGGAATACTCAGCGGGGCCCTTGCGCTCGTGGTGATCTTCGCGTTGTGGAATCATTTCCTTCGCGTGCGTGGCAACGTGCAGCGGGAAATCATTCGCGCACAAGCGCACCGCGAGGCGACCTCCGAGGAACGTGCGCGGCTCGCCCGCGAATTGCACGATACCCTGGAGCAGGAATTCGTCGGCATGACGCGGCAAACTGAAGCGCTGGAACACGCGGGACCGCTGACGCTGAAAGCACACAAGGCGCTCGGGGAACTGCGGCAGATGCTGCAACTCAGCCGCGATAACGCGCGCCGTGCGGTGTGGGATCTGCGCGATCCCGCCTTGCTCGATAGCGGATTGGAAGCCGCCATCCGCAACGCCGTGCAGCGACTGGTGAGCGATACTCCGGTGAGCGTGAGCTTCCAGGTGGATATGCGCGCGCCCACGCGCATCCCGCCCAACGTGCAGGTCAATATTCTGCGACTGGCGCAGGAGGCCGTGACCAATGCCATCAAACATTCGGACGCCAAGGCCATCGAAGTCATCCTGAAACATGCCGATGGAACGGTGGAGCTGGGCGTCAAGAACGACGGCCAAAATGCGGATGGCAGCGAGGCTCCGCTCAAGACACCCGCCGGGCACTTCGGCATCATCGGCATGCGCGAGCGGTGCGAAAAGCTGGGCGGCATTTTTGAATTTCACCCGCAACCCGGCGGCGGGGCTTCCGTCCGCGCCCAAATCCCCGTCGCTGAATAACTCCATGCGCTCCCCCACCAATACCCGAATCCTCATCGTGGATGATCATTTCATCGCCCGAAAGGGGCTGATCGGCTCGCTCTCGGCGGAGCCGGATATCGAGATCGTCGCCGAGGCGAACAACGGTTTCCAAGCCGTGGAAATGTTTGTCCTGCATCGACCCGATCTCGTGCTGATGGACGTGCGCCTGCCGCTGCAGGATGGCGTGCAGGCTGCGCGGACGATCCGCAACGATCATCCCCAGGCGCGCATCGCCATGCTCACGGTCAGCGATGCGGAGGAAGATATCCTGGGCGCGATCGATGCCGGCGTGGTCGGCTATCTCCCGAAGTCCGTCGAGCGCGAGCAACTGCTCACCGCGATTCACCGACTCGCGGAAGGCGGCGAGTATTTTGCGCCCGAGATCGAAGCGAAGCTCCGCTCGACGAATCGAGTCAGCCTGACGAAGCGCGAGACGGAAGTGCTCACGCAAATCGTCAAAGGCCGGAGCAACAAGGAAATCGGCTACGATCTCGGCATCGCCGAACCCACCGTCCGACTGCACCTCACGCACCTCTTCAAGAAGCTCCACGTCATGGATCGTACTCAAGCCGCGATGGTCGCCGTGCAGCGCGGCCTGGTGCGGACGGAGTGAGCAAAACGCCCGATACTCCTATTCGAGCGGCAGGATGAAATTCGCCATCCGCTCACGCTCCTGCCATTGGCGCCCGGCATAGAACCCGCGGCGATAAGCCTCGCGGTCACGCGCGTTGAGCAAAGAAAGCCGTGAACATCCTTTGAGCTTCGCCCGGCGTTGGACTTCTTCCAGAAGCGCCGTCCCCACGCCTTTGCTGCGATGGCTCTGACGAACAAACAACTCCGTGACGTAGCCCTCCGGTCCCTTGAAAAACAGGAACGGCACCCAATGCACCGAACAATATCCTACGATGTTCCCATCGTCGGTCGTCGCGACCAGAACTACCGTTGACGGCGAGGGAACCGCGGTCGCCAACGCACCGGCCACGCGGCCACAGGTCTCCTCGACCGGGCAGTCCGTCACGGAATGCAATTCGGTTATATCGTGCAGAACCGCGGCTATGCCCGGCGCATCGGCTTCAGTAGCTTCTCGGATCAACATGGCAGGGAATTCTTAATCTTAATCTTAGTCCTAATCTTACTCTCCGCGGCACCGTTGGGGATTAAGATTAAGATTAGGATTAAGATCAAGAAGTGGACCGGCCTCCACGAAGCCCCCACCCCAAAAGCAAAAGGGCGATGCCCGTGAGAGCATCGCCCTTTGCAAATAAAAGGAAGTAGTTGGCTTGGTGAAAGCGCGCCTTATTCGGCGGCCTTCTCGTCGCTCTTCTTCGCGCGCGGCTTCTTGGCCGGCTTCTCGCCTTCCGCGGCGGGAGCCTCTTCCTTCTTGGCTCGGCTTTGGGCTCGGACTTCTTGGCCGCGGCCTTCTTCGCCGGCTTCGGCTCAGGCGTGGCCGTCTCGACCAGCACCGGGGCGTCCACCCACTCGATGAACGCCACCTCGGCGGCGTCGCTCAAGCGTTGCGGGAGCTTGATGATGCGGGTGTAGCCACCCTTGCGGTTCGCCGCGCGGGGCGCGATCTCCGCGAAGAAGCTTGGTCACCGCTTCATCCTGGCGGAGCACAGCCTTGGCCGTGCGGCGCGCATGAATGGTGTTCTTCTTGCCGATGTAACCAGTTCTCCGCGAGCGGGCGCAACGCCTTGGCTTTGGCGAGCGTGGTCTTGATCCGATTGTGCTCGATCAGGCTGACAGCGAGGTTCGAGAGCAGCGATTTGCGATGCCCTTCCTTGCGGCCGAGTTTGACCGTTTTCCGTTGATGACGCATTTCTGTAGGTTCTTTCTAGCGATAGCGATGTGGCGCCGGCTCAGCCAACGAGACTGGTGTCGGCGGCGTTGGGCTCGACGAGGCCGGACTCGAACTTCATGCCGAGCGAGAGGCCGAGCTGCGTGAGCTTGTCCTTGATTTCGTTGAGCGACTTCTTGCCGAAGTTGCGGTACTTGAGCATCTCCGCCTCGGTCTTCATCGCGAGCTGGCCCACGGTGGTGATATTGGCGTTGTTCAAGCAGTTGGCCGCACGGACCGAGAGTTCGATCTCGTTCACGCTCATGTTCAGAAGCTTCTTCATCTTCTGATTTTCCTGGCTCTGCGCCTGCGGGGTCTCGTCAAACTGCACCGCATTCTCGTCGTAAGCGTAGAAGGGCTCGAAATGCTTCTTCAGGATCGAGGAAGCCTGCACGAGCGCTTCTTCCGGCGTGAGGCGGCCGTCGGTCCAGATCTCGAGCTCGAGCTTGTCATAATCGGTGCGCTGGCCCACGCGGGTGTTGCCCACGGTGTACTTCACGCGGGTCACCGGCGAGAAGATGGAGTCGATGGCGATGACGCCGATCGGCTGGTCGGGATGCTTGTTCTCGTCACCGGTGGAGAAGCCACGGCCGACCTTCACTTCGAGTTCGGCTTCGAACTTCGTCTTCTTGTCGAGCGTGCAGATGATCTGGTCCTTGTTGAGGACTTCGCACTGCGAGGAGTCTTCGATGTCCCCGGCGGTCACGGCGCCTTCCTTGTTCACGTTGATCGTGAGGTTGCGGATCTCGTGATCGTTCGCCTTGAACTTCACTTTCTTCAAATTGAGGACGATATCCGTCACGTCGTCGACGACGTGCGGGAGCGTCTGGAACTCGTGCTGCGCACCGGTGATCTTCACGGAGGTGATGGCCGCACCCTCGAGCGAGGAGAGCAGCACCCGGCGGAGCGAGTTACCGATGGTGTTGCCGTAGCCGGCCTCAAAGGGCTCGGCGACGAACTTGGCGTAGGTATCCGTGCGCGAAGCGTCGTCTTTGACGAGCGACTTCGGCATTTCGAAACGGCCTAAACGAACTGGCATAGTTTTGAATGAAGAGAAGGTGGATTGGGGAGGTCGGAAGGGCGGGCGCCGCGAGTGGCGGCGACGATGCTTCTGGCTTTCTTACTCTGCTTCTCTATTGGTAATTCACCGGGTTTCCCCTGGCGCGATAGCAGCGGATCATGAGAACCCGCCACCCAGGGACCAACGGTGCGTCTTGATTTAACTTTACGCGCGTGGGGCGGTGAACAAAGACGGGTTCCAGCCGTTTGTAAACGAAAATCTTTTGGCCGTTCCAGGGCCTATATCGGCTGCCGGAGCTTAAAGATGGAATAGGCCACGCCCAGCAAAATGACGGCTCCGAGGTAAATCGAAGTGCGGCGCGGGTGGGCGGTCAGGGTCTCGCTGTAGCGCAGGAGCACAAATATCAGAGGCAGAATAAGCAGCAAATAGTAGCTCTCGAAGAGATAAGGCACAGCAATCGTCGTCACCGCCAGGTAGAGGGCCATCCAGATACGGCTGCGCGCCGCCCACGACCCTTTCAAGTTTGGCGATATCCAAAATGCGATGGCCAGGGCCACGAGCACTCCCGCCACCAGGGCCAAGAGCGCCGGAACCCGATGCAGGGCGGTAAAAAGCACATTGCTGATCGGCCCCTGCCCGATCGTCCAAAAACTCCCGACCGGCGAATAGATCTGAGACAGCCAAACCAGGGCCGCGGAGGGAATCAGCGCCCAGCAGGAAGGTCTTCCCATGCACGCGATATTCAAATGAGGGCACGCCCAGCCCATGCGCCCAATCGAGACCGCTCCCAAGACGAATTGCGCCGATCGATGCTGCCAATCCATGACGATCGAGGCCGGAAGCGGGTCCACATAAGCAGGCGGTTGTTTGCCTCCCCAGTAGAGCATCAGCAGGCCGAGAAAGACCAGGGGGATGGAGCAGAAGGCGATCGCGCGGCGTTCCGCTGGCGAGAGAGTTCGCCAGCGCCACAGGCCATCCAGACTGAGCGCGGCGCATAGGGGCGCGCAGAATTGGTTGGAAAGAACGCCGGCGGTGAGGAAAGCACTCGAAGCTCCTGAAAAACGATTCGCGGGCGCATCCTCCGCCCGGCACCAGCGCTCGAGTCCGATTAACAGACAAGACACCGTAAAGGCGTGCTGCTTAATGGTGAACGAATTCCACAAAAAGAAGGGAAAGGTCAGGATCGCCAGCGTGCCCAGGACTGGCCAGCGGGCTTTGTCCTCCGCGCGCCAGAATAAATAAGCGGCCAACCCCACCGCACCCAGACTGGAAAGAAGCCGGACAGTCCCCCACCCCTTAAAAACGACCGCCACCGCCGCCTGCACCCACAGCGCCAGCGGAGGCCCGGGAAAGGGATAAGCTTTCAGCGGAAGCTGCGGCCAGGAATGCGAGACGAATTGGATGGCCGGCGCGTAATACTCCGCCTCATCCGAATTCAAAGGGCGCACATAGGCGTGGGTCACGACCGCGATCACCACAAGCAGCGCACAGAATGCAATGAACGCCCATAGCCTTCGAGTGCGGGGGCAAATGAGCGTCATCGCGCGGAGAGTGTCCGGCACGACTCAAATGTCAATCGAACCATCCGTCCGGCGTTCGGCAGCCCCACACTTTCGCTGCGGCAGTCATGGTTGAGGCGTGGCAGACGAGTTCCGGGGAGCGCACCCGTCCCGGGTGCTGGCGAAGGCGTCTCGCCTTCGCGGACTTTTGAAAACTTTCGACAGTCTCTTGGCGCTCATACGGAAAAAAGTTCGTTTCGGCGGGACGCCGAAACCAGCACCCGAACCGAGCGGAGCGAGATAGCCTGCCGAAGGCAGCCCGAAGGGGCGGCGCGGAGGCGCCGAGCAAACGGGTGCGCTCCCCGGAACTCCACTTCGCACCCGCTCTCCAACGATTACAGGCGATCAAACGGAGATGCCAACAAACGGCGGCTCGGCGGCTTATCTCCGGTGGGAACCGTCAGCGTTCCCTTCCCCTAGCACATGAAACCATCCGCCCTTTTCGCCGCCGCCCTGGCCTTCATCCCACTGGCCACGAACGCCGCACCCCTGCGCGCCGGCGCGGCAGTCAGCGATATCACGCCTAAACAATTTCCCATCAACATGCCCGGTGGCTTTGCCGCCAATATGGCAGAGAGAGCTCATGATCCGCTCAATGCCCGCGCGCTGGTGCTCGACGATGGCACAACGAAGATCGTCATGGCCGTGGTCGACAATCTCGGCGGTGCACAGGAACCGCTGGACGAAGCGAAGGGGATCGCTTCGCAACGCACGGGCATTCCGAAGGATCACATGCTCATCAGCTCCACGCATAGCCACAGTGCGGCGGCGCTCAGCGCGCATCCGGGCGAAGGTCCGGCGGAAGTGGCGGCCTATCACAAGGTCTTCGTCGATGGCCTCGCCGACGCGATCGTCCGCGCCAATGCCGCGCTGCAGCCCGCCAAACTCGGGGCCGCCGTCGATCCGCTGCCCGACGAAGTCTTCAATCGGCGCTGGTATCTCAAGCCCGGCAAGATGCCGCTCAATCCCTTCGGTAAGATGGACCAGGTGAAGATGAACCCCAGCAATCGCCCGGACGTGCTCGATCACCCCGCTGGTCCGACCGATCCCGATATCACCATTCTCTCCGTGCGCGATGCCAAGTC
The DNA here is from genome assembly GCF_000173075.1 of Chthoniobacter flavus Ellin428. GTDB lineage: Bacteria > Verrucomicrobiota > Verrucomicrobiia > Chthoniobacterales > Chthoniobacteraceae > Chthoniobacter > Chthoniobacter flavus. Next base: position 885 of record NZ_ABVL01000039.1, on the reverse strand, counting down.
CAAGGCGCTTGCCGTCTTTGCCAATTACTCACTCCATTATGTCGGCGCCATTCCGCCGAAGCAAATTTCAGCGGACTATTTCGGTGAGTTCGCCCGGCTCATGCCCTCGCGCATGCATGGCGATGAGCATTTCGTCGCCATCATGTCGAACGGCGCCTCGGGCAATATCAATAACATCCCCTTCGGCGTGGTGCGTCCGCCGCGCGAACCCTTCGAACAAGTGCGCATCGTGGCCGGCAAAGCAGCCGATACCGCCTGGCGTGCGGAGCAGAAAATCGAGCATTACCGCGATGACCTTTCCCTCGGCATGCTCCAGCGGGAAATCACACTGCGCTATCGCCGCCCCACACCCGAGGAAGTCGCCAATGCCAAGGATATCCTCGCCATCAAGGATGAGGAAGCGATCAAGAAACTCCCGGCCCTCGCGCAAGCGTATGCCCAGCGCACCCTCACCGCCGCCGACCGTAAGGAAGACACCGTCACGGTGAAGATCCAGGCAATCCGTATCGGCGATTTGGCGGTGTGCGGCATTCCATTCGAGACCTTCGTCGAGACCGGGCTCGATCTCAAAAAGCGCAGCCCATTTCCGCAAACCATGGTCATCGGCCTGGCCAATGGCCGTATCGGCTATCTCCCCACGCCCGAGCAACACAAACTCGGCGGTTACGAGACGTGGCTCGGCACGAATCACGTGCAGGAAGATACGTCGGTGATCCTAACGAACAACCTGCTCGAGATGCTCGCGGAGTTGCGGAAGGGGGTTGAGCGGTCAGTAATCAGTAATCAGTAATCAGTAATCAGTAATCAGCGATCAGTAATACGCGTAGCTTAATATTACTAATTACGGCTCTTCGCTGTTTGGAGTGGGTGCCACGGCTTGGCGTT
>NZ_ABVL01000040.1 GCF_000173075.1 Chthoniobacter flavus Ellin428 | reverse complement strand
TAAACGCCACAGGCGCGTGTCCTCTTCGCCCAAAAGTGCGCCCACTTCCAAGACCGGCATCTGGGTGCACAGCAGCATCGCCCAAGCTTCGAACATCAAGGTAAACCCACTGCCAGGTCGCGCCCAAGGCACCTCCACCTGCACTACCTTACCCTCCGGCGTCTTCACCCGCGGCACTCGGGCTACCAATTCGGTCTGGTATTGGAAAAAATTCAGATGCCGCCAGCTCTTCTCCACCGTGTCGTGCACCGGGCAAAGCAACTGATGCTCCGCTCCAGGTGCGCAAAATTTGCTCCCAGCCACAAAGTCCAGTTTGAGCGTTAAGCGGTGTGCTTCTTGGTCCAATTGGCAGTCGCTGACTTTCCATTCCGGGGTCAGTTGCAGCGCGAGCGTGAAGAGTTCCTTGGCATCCATTTCCCCCTATTGCCCCTCAATCCCAGCCCCTCGTCAATCTCCCGGTTCCTCACCAGCCGACCTCTGTTCCCCCTAGAGGAGGGGTTCGGGGAACCGTGGTTCCCTGATCCTCTTCCAACCCGCAACGCCGCCATCTTCCCACTCAAAATAGCGAGGAGCCAGAATGAGAGATGAGGAACTTGTGTTGCGGTTTGTGGCGTTCGCGTTGCATGGAAAATCCTCGTACCGTACTCCTCAGAAGCATTGGCTAAATGATGCTGCAAAAAAAGGCAGGAAGTATACTCCCGAGAAAATTGGCCAAGTGAAGAATCTTTGGGAAAGCGCGTTGGAAACCGCGCTGGCGTGGTTCGAGCCAAAAGAGTGTTTCCGCCGATTGCCGCCGACGTCCAAAACGATAAATCGAGCGCTGTTTGATCTCGTGATGTTCTCTGCGATGGCTGTCCGCCCGGGAGAGGCCGCAAAAATTCGCCCGAAAGTAAGGAAGCGGTTTGCCGAACTGATGCGCAATGAAGAATTCTTGGATTTAATCAGCCGTGCCGTGGATCATAAAAAGCGAACGTTGCGCCGCTTTGAAATTTGGAGCGCAATTATGCCGACTAGGGATGAGTAAGTTTACCTCAGCTTACATCTCGTTTGTTTCTAGGTTGAACGAAGTAGAGGACTTACGGCGCATGGCAGCGCAGAAAGAGAAGGCAGACGCCATCGCTAATAGTGCACAGATTAACGCCCTTTGCCGCGGAGCCGTAGTATTACTCTGCTCACATGTAGAGGCATACGTTAAAGAGGTGGGTGAAGTTGCGCTGACGCATGTGCACGGAAAGTCTGTGGGCCGTGACAAACTCGTCAATCGCCTTTTTTATCACATTTCAAAGGCAGTTATCGATGAAATCAAAGACACTGAAGATCACGACCGCCTTGCGGAGAAGTGCTTTGGTTTTATTACGACAGAAACACCTTATTGGTCAAAAGTGGGCGCCTTCCCAAATCCGCTGCCGGTCGACAAATTCAATAAGGGTTTTAGCAATCCTGGCTTCAAGAAAATATCCGCCTATTTTAATCGATTCGGATACGACAATTATAAAACCCACCTTTCAGCGCGATTGGCCGCCTCTTATCATGCAGTGGTGAATATGGTGGAGCATATGGTAGACACTCGTAACAAAATCGCTCACGGCAATCCGGCAGCAACGAAGACGCCACACGACCTCAAGGAAATGATTCGGCTTGTGCAAATTTTTTGTAGGGCTACCGATTTGACCTTTGGGGCCTGGTGTAAAGCGAATCTTTGCACCATTCGGTAGGCCACTTGCAGATAGTGTATACCGAATCGGCAATATATGCGTGCGAAGAAGAACCAAGCGGAGCCCGCGACTGCAAAAGGACGGAAGATCTCGCCGAGAGAAAGGCCGCGCGCGAATGACGCCTCTATCGCGGTTCGCCCGGCCTTTTGCGCATTTACGCTTGAAGACGAGTGGCACGGACGGCGAAGACTGCGAGGCCTCGGAAAATCTCTCGACGTAGCCAAGTTCGCTCCGAACGCTTCAGGGGAAACATTCTCAATTTACCGTGCCGCACTCGGCGATGGTGAGCCGAAACTCTACGCGAAATGGTTTACCTGTGTCAATCAAGTGGGGGAGATTGTTCACAGGGAAAAGTATGTCCGCCCGACACAAGAGCAGGCGACGCGTGACCTACTGAATATCGCCAAAGATGCTACGGCACTGCTTGCCGAATTGCTCAATAGACAACCTGAGCTTTGCAAGAGTATAGCGGCGAGCATGTCGGAATGGCCGGTTTTGGTGGATCGAACATCCGAGCGTTCTTTGACACGCTCGACCACGGCGTGCTGATGGGAATACTCCAAAAGCGGGTCAAAGACGGAGTGATCCTGAAACTGGTCGCCAAGTGGCTAAAGGCTGGAGTGATGGAGGCTGGGGCGCTGAGCTACCCGGAAGCGGGCACGCCGCAAGGCGGCGTGATCAGCCCGCTGCTGAGTAACATCTACCTGCATGAGGTGCTCGACGAGTGGTTCGAGGCGGCGGTGATACCGCGGCTGCAAGGCCGCGGGTTCATGGTGCGCTACGCGGATGACTTCGTCATGGGCTTCGAATGCCGGGAAGATGCCGAGCGGGTGATGAAAGCGTTGCCGGGGCGCTTTGGGCGCTATGGGTTGAAACTCCATGAGGGCAAAACACGACTCGTGCGCTTCGGGAAACCGGAGGACGGGTCGGGAGGCGGCGGCGGCAGTGGAAAACCCGAAACGTTCGACTTCCTTGGCTTCACTCATCATTGGGCGAAGTCGCGAAAGGGGCGCTGGTACATCCAGCGCAAGACGGCGCGCAAGCGCTTGCGTCGAGCGTTGAAAACCATCCACCAGTGGTGCCGGCAAAACCAGCATCGTCCGGTGGAGGAACTGATGCGAGAACTCGGACGCAAGCTCCAAGGTCACTATGCCTATTACGGCATCACGTGTAACTATCGGAGCCTGGCCCAGTTCTACGAAGGAGCAACCCAGCGAATGAGGTGGTGGTTAAACCGGCGCAGCCGGCAGCAGGATGGGATGTCGTGGGAACGCTTCAAGAAACTCATCAGAGAGGTCTATCCGTTGCCCAGACCACGAATCGTTCATTCCGTCTGATGAGCAAAACCGTCCTTCTGAGGAACCGTATGCCTTAATTGGGCTCGTACGGGTCTGTGGGGGAGCCGCCGGGAAACCGGCGGCTCTACCCCGGAAGAGAAAGCGAATCCGGCCGCTTTACCAGAGATTATCGCTGGTTGTTCCGCCGGGTTCTTCGACTGCGCTCCAGTCGTTACACTCCCTCCACTCCGCTCAGAATGACACGCGAGGAAAGCGGCCGTTTATTTCGCAGTCCCAGACCCCGGTCCAGGCTGGCATACCAATGCTCCGCCTCCGCGAGGTCGTACTTAACGATTGGATGGAAGGCGAGAGCGAACCTCATCCCGAATTTCGTCGAAATACCGCGCCAATTCCTCGCGTGTCTCCACGCGCCGGAACTGCTCCGGATGGTCGATATATTCCTGTTTGCGCCGCCGCAACTCGGTCTTGATCTCTTCGGATGTATCCTCCGACCCGGGGGGAAGAATTCTCTCCCGGTTTTCGAAGAACCAGACGGCAAATTGGTGCCGCTCTTCCTTGGAGAGCGCTAGCACTTGTTCTGTGAGTTCGACGAGACTCATCAGCGGAAACCTACTTCTGCACCACGGTCCTGGCGAACGAAAAGCGATTGTTCGATCTCGTTCCCGAACTTGAGCGGAGCGAGAGGTCAGGGCGGAGAGGAGCCCGCCTCCCCTCCTCGGCAACGCAGTTGCCCCGGATGGGGGCATTCCCAAAGCCCCACTTTGGGAACGAGAGAGGGTGGGAAGGATGGCGCTTCGGTGCAGGGTGGGAGCGGATTCAGTTCCGCAATGCCCTGGCTGGCCTTGTCGGCGGAGCTGGCGAGGGTTATGGGTGGGCGCAGGCGATTTTCTGAATCTTTCCGCATGTCTCCGAGAATGTTCCTCCTTCGCGTCTTCAGCGTGGCATGGGCGGTGGCGGTCTGCCCGATTTCGGCGTTGCTCTTGCTGACGGCGGTCACGGGGCGGGGCAGGATGTTTGCCATCGGCGCGCTGCTGCTGGGCGCCGCGCCGGCGTTGGCCTGGCTGCGACGATCGGGGAGTCAGGGGCGCTGGCGGACGACCGCGGGGCTGGCGGCGTTCGTGTTGTGGGGCCTGATCACGTTCGGGTTGGTCGTCGTTTCGCCCAACGGAGCGCCACGCAAAGACGCGCGGGTGCAGAACCGTTACTCCGATGGGGGCTGGCACTACCCGCGGTTCGCACTGGGAGCGCTGCTGCCGGAAATCGATCAGCTCCTCCTCGGCTTCCGGCTGGTGCCGATGGCGGATTCGCTATTTTCCATGAAGCAGTCGCGGGAAATCTCCGGCCTGACCCGAAGCATTTACGCGGAGTTGGAAGCGGACGACGACTTCCGCGCGCTGGGTTCCGTCCTGCCGGAGACGTACGACGAGATTTGGGGCCGGCGTTTCAATCACGGCCATTACTTCCTCTACATCCCGCCGCGCCTGGATCGGAAGATCCCCGCGCCCGTGCTCGTCTTCCTCCACGGGAGCGGGGGCAATTTCGAGGCCTACACGTGGCTGCTGTCGAAGGTGGCGGACGAGCGTGGGATGGTGCTCATCGCGCCCACTTTCGGCATGGGCAACTGGGACGCGCAACACAGCGGGCCGGTGGTGATGGCGGCGCTGGAGGATGCGGCCAGGGTCATCCCGCTGGACCTGAGCCAGGTGCACCTGGCGGGCCTTTCCAATGGCGGGCTCGGGGTCAGTTACGTGGCGGCTTCGGAAGCAGGCCGCCGGTTCCGTTCCTTCATTTTCCTGTCGCCGGTGTGTGATGACGACGCGCTGAGTTCGAAGGAATTTACGATCCAAGCGCGGGACAAGCCGGTGCTGATCGTCACCGGCGAGAGCGACGACCGGGTGCCGCTGCCGTCTGTGGTGAGCTGCGCCGCGCTGATGAAAAGTGCGGGGGCGCGGGTCGAGATGAGTGCCTACCCGGGGGCGGACCATTTTCTGGTCTTCAGCCATCGCGAACGCTTCCTGAAACAATTGTCCGACTGGCTGGGGCGGCAATCGGTGCCGCACGCGTCGCCGTGACAGGCCGGTGATGATTTCGCCCGCGAATGGGGCGGTGTCACGGTTGAGAGGGGAAGATAGGCGTGGGAGGTGAAAACGCGCTCCTCGGACGGTCTGGGCCGGGGTGCCGCCGTAGAGGACCGCAGCGTCGGCGCCGGCAGAAGCCACGGGCAAAGAGAGGTCTTCACGACGCGGATGAAACCTCGGGATCGCGCGCGACGGCAAATGCGCAAACCGCGTGGAACTCCTGGGTTTTGACAGGCGTTGATCGGCAGTGCGTCCTGCGCGCCGCGGGCGATGAGGATCGTGGGGTGAATTCCGCGGTCATTATTTACACCCTGTAAATAAACTCGGGGACGGGGACTTTATTTACACACGGCCCTATATAAATATAGGAGCCGTGTAAATAAAAGTCCCCCCAGGTCCCGGATGACTTGTTTTACAGGCCTGTGAGACCTGTAAATTAAGTTGTAAATAAAGTCCGGCAACGCCCCCCGAAGAGGGTCGGGTTCTGGATCCCGATGCGTGTTTCCGGCCGGCCTTTTCCACGTGGAACATTCCATTCAAAGAGCTCTTCGACGGCGATGAGTCGGTCGATGCAGTGGCGGACATGGATCGCGGTCCGGAGAGGAGCCCGCCTCCCCTCCTCGGCGACGCAGTTGCCCCGGATAGGTGCTGACCACAGTACTCTTCTGCCGCGGATCGCGGACGAGGTGGTGGTTCCATCGGCTGTTGCGCACGAACTCTCGCACGACTCGACACCGGAAACACGAACGGCCGCAAGCCGGCGCGTTCAATTGGCTGGCCTTTCCCTTCCTTTTCTTTAAACCAGAAGGTCCGCGGGTTTTTCCCACCCGCGCCTTTTCTGTATGCCGACTTTTATCTCGCTCGATCAGGTCAAGGATCCCAAGAAATATGGCGAAGTGCTCAAAAAGGCGGCGCTGGCCGTGAAGTCGGAAGAACCCAAGAACTTCTTCTTCCTCGCCAGCTTCGATTTCGGAAAAGAAAAGAAGCCCCTGCTGCTGATTGATTATCAGGCGAATATGGTGGGCAACCTTCCGGGAAGACCGACGCCCAAGGCCAAAGGCGAAGTCGTCCGGAACGCACGCAACGAGTTGCAGTTTACGGCTGGCAAAGGGGTCTGTGTGGAATTGCAGACGCTGCTCACCAAGCATCTGATCCAGGATACCGTTTTCATTCCGGCGGACGAAGGTGATGGTGCCACCCCAGCGGCGGCGGCAGTCAATGCGCCCGTCAAGGCGGCGTCAGCGCCTGCCCCGGGAAAATTTCCCGTGCCGCAGCGGGCCGCCGGACCGGCCAAGGTGGCAGCGGTTACTCCCACACCCGGAGGAACTACTCCTCGAGCAGCCGCGTCGGGTGGAGCGACGCCGGCGCATCCTGCGACGCCGCCCGTGAGGGCGAACTCGGGATCCACTCCCGCCCAACCCCAAGCCGCTCCCGCCAATCCCGCTTTCAGGAGAGCGGCGCCCAATCCCGCAGCCGCTCCAGCCACACCCACGACGCCCACCCGGCCGGCAGGAACGCCACCAACGGCCGGAGGGGTTGGAATCGCGAGGACCAGAGCCACTCCGCCACCGGCTGGGACGGCGGCGACGCCGCCCCGTAATCCGGCAGGCCCGCAGGCAGCCGCAGGGCCACAGGCTGCGGCTCCGCTCCACCCTGCAGCAGGACCACAAGGTGCCGCCGCGCCTCACCCTGCAGCCGGCCCGCAGCCAGCCGCAGGCCCGCAGGCTGCGGTCCCGCCCCAAGCGGCAGCAGCACCGCAGGCCACGCCCGTAGCGACCCTTCCGAATAGAAAAGCGAAGTGCCAAAGCCAGTTCGACTTCCTCAAGGCGCAAACGTGGCCGAATGTCTCGGATGCGGAAAAGGCCAAAGTGTTGAACGCTCTTGCTGTGGATTTGGCGCAATGTGACGACTCGGATATTGCGACGGTGGAGAAGGATTTGCGGACGGAGCTGAACAAGCGGCTGGACCCAGCCGCTCCGCGGTGGAGTTCGATCAAAGATGTGGATCAGTTTTTCCTGATCCCGGCGCAACGGAAGGACCAGGAACTGAAGCTGTCCGAGGAACTGCGGGCTTTGACTTCGTTGGCGACGTCCAAATCTCCCGGCCATCCGGTGATCAAAGAAATGGGAGATTTGCTCGGCAAACTGACGGCCTTCAATACGGCGGTTACCGGCTGCGTGGACCCAGCCGAAATGAAGAATCTCTTTGAGGAATTCAAAGGTCTCCAGAAAGAGCGGGAGGACCTCGGCAAAAAGGTCCGGCCGTTGTGGATCGACGATCAAAAGGCCCGCTATCGGGACGAGATGGAAAAGGCCAAAACGGCCGGAAAACAATCGTCCTCGGGCAAAATGCTCCTCGCCTTGGGCGATGAGGCCTTCATGGAAATGGCCCGGATGTCCGAGACCATGGTGGTCAATGCGAACGCGACGGCGAAAAGGGAGAACGCAGCGGCGGCGGCCCGGGCGCAGGCGGCGGCGAGCAAGGGCGGAAAGGTGGCCAAGGAGAAACCGAAGATGGAAAACTTTGATCCCTACAAACCGAATCCCGACGGCGTGCCTTCGGAGCCGATGGAGATGGGCGAAGTGGCTTCGATTTACGGTTACTCCACGCAGGATTTCACCTCGATCAACGCCATCCTGCGCGGCTCCAAGGTCAATCCCGCCGAGGACACCACGCTGCCGGCCGGCGGCGATACGCCCAAGACGGATTTTCGTCCCTACATTGAAGCCTGCAAAAGCGCGCTGAGGAAGCTGCCCGTCTACAAGGGCACGGTGCGCCGCTGCGACAAAAACCTGCCCGACGTGGGCGACAAAGAATTGCTGACTTCCGGGTCCCGCAGCGACAAGGCCTTTGTCAGCACCGGCCTGAAAACCGTCCCGGGATTTGGCGAGATCGTCAGCATCATCAGCGACATCAAGACCGGCCGCGAAATCTCCATGTTTTCGCTGCACGGGACGGAAGGCGAAATCCTCTTCCCGCCCGGGGCCGTTTTCAAGTTCGTCAAATTTGTGGATAAGGAGCCTGCCGAGGGCGACAAGGAGAAGCCGAAGGAGATCACGGACATCCGCAAGTTCACCGCGGATCAGCTGAAAAACCTGAAAAAGGGGGTCTTTTATTTCACGCAGAAATCGTGACCACGCTGGAAGCGCGTCCCGCCAGGAACGATTCTTTCATCTTCCGAGCAGCCTGGCCAGCGTGGCGGCGATGGTGTCGAGAGCCTCGCTGTTGGGCAGCGTAACGGTGAGGCGGGGACGACCGTCTTCGCCCGGTTCGATGCACCTGGCCAGACTTTCGCGAAGGGCAGCGGTGGCCGCCGGATTGGGCGGAGTACCGGCCTCGGGAAGGAGATCACCGAGGAAGCTGAAGGCGGCGGTGAGGAGTTGGCCGCCGGATTCGCTGACCTTCTGACGGCGCTCGGCGAGAGCGGTGATTTCCGCGCGCGCCTTGGTTTCGGCGGAAACGTCTGGCGCGGCCGGGGCTGGGGCGCCGAGGAGGACTTCCATGCGACGCTTCAATTCCTCGGTGCCGGAGACGAGCTGCACTTCGCTCAGCGGGCTGTCCGGATCGAGGACGGCGCCGGCCAGCTCGTGTTTCGCGCCGAGGGTGGCAAGGAGGTTTTCCTCGATGGTCTTTTCGGTGACGAAAAGATAGACGTGGACCTTGCGTTTCTGGCCCATGCGATGCGCGCGGGCGATGCGTTGCTCGAGCAGGGCAGGATTCCACGGCAGGTCGACATTGATGACGGTGTCGGCGGCCTGCAGGTTCAGGCCGGTCGAGCCGGCATTGGTGGTGAGGAAGACGCGGCACTGGGGATTGTCTTGGAACTCGGCGACGAGTTGCTTGCGGCGGGCTTGCGGGACTGAGCCGTCGAGCCGGACGAATTTCGCGCGCAGATTTTTCAACTGCGTCTCGATGAGATCGAGCATGGTGGTCCACTCGGAAAAAACGATGATCTTGCGCTCCGGTTCGGCGCAAAGGGCGGCGAGCAATTCGCCGAGCCGCTCGAGTTTGCTCGAATATCCGGGCTCCGTCTTGTCGACGAGAAAGGTGCTGTCGGCGGCCATGCGGCAGGCGGCCAGGGCGCGGCGGAGACGCAGCAGGTCCATCTCGCTGATGAATTTTTTGCGCGTGATGGCTACGACGACTTGAAGATTGGAGTTGTGCAGGGCGAGCTGCTCGTCGGTGGGAGCGATGCGCACGATCTCCGTGGTGCGCGTGGGCACGTCGAGCGCCACGCTGGAGCGGGTGCGGCGCAGGAGCACGGGCGCCAGCCGCTGGCGCAGAGCGGCGAGATTCTTGTAGCCGAGCACTTTGCCGGTCTCGCTTGCGGTGCGGTGCGTGTGAAAGAAACGAAAGGCCGGCCCGAGCCGGCGGTCATCGATGAACTCCACGATGGAAAACAGATCGTCGATCCGGTTTTCCACCGGCGTGCCGGTGAGGACAAGGGCGAACCGGGAGCGCAGCGATTTGATGACGTGGCTGGTTTTCGCCTCCCAGTTTTTGATGCGCTGCGCTTCGTCGAGGATGATGAGATCCCACGGTGTACGCTCGACGGCGAGGTAGTCGCGCAGGACCTGTTCGTAATTGCAGACCGTAAAGAATTCGCCCTCGGCGTATTGCGCGTTGCGCTCGGCGTTGCGGCCAGAGATGAGCCGGACGCCGCGTCCGCAGAAACGGCCGATTTCGGCGGCCCACTGGGATTTGAGCGAGGCGGGACAGACGATGAGCACGCGGGAGATGCCGGCCTCGCGGGCGAGGAATTCCGCCACACCGACGCCCTGGATGGTTTTGCCGAGGCCCATCTCGTCGGCGAGCACCGCGCGGCCGGCGCCGGCGGCGAAGGCGATGCCATCGAGCTGATAAGGCAGCAACTCGGTTTTGAGCAGAGAAGAGCGCAGCGGATGCGCCGCCGGATTCTTCCGAATCTGCGCGACCTGCTCGGAGAGCCGCCGCTGGTGCAGGGCCTGGGCGATGCGCTCCTCGGCGTCGGGGTAGACGACCACCGGCTCGTGGGCGGCTTCCAGTGCTTCCAAGGCGGTGAAGAGCTCGGCGATTTCCTCGATGGTCTGGGCAAAGCGCTCCCGCCACGGACCGAGGATTTTTTCGGCGGCGGGCGAAAGCTTGCGGGGCAGCTCGAAGGCCAGGCGCAATTCGCCATCGTAACGCACGTGCACGGCGATCTCCGTGGGTTGGTAAGCGCGGCGCAGCGCTTCAGCCGGATACCGCCGCCGAATGCGCGTCAGAACGGCGAGCACGTGCTTGCAGGTGCCAAGCGTGTTCTTGCGGAAATCCGGGCACGTGCAAAACGACTGTCCCCGGGCCAGCCCGCGCAAGGCCACGCGGTAGCTCTTGCCGGAAAGTGAGCTGGTCACGAGGTAATCGCACCAAGGGGTTTTGGTGGGGCTCACCGGCGTGATGTCCATTTTCTCCTCGCGGGCCCGCTTCTCTCGCTCGGCCAGCGCCCGCTTTTCGAGAGCCTGTTCGTCCATGAGCTCCCACGGGACATCCATCTTTTCGGGCGGTGCCGTGGCCAGCCCGAGAGCGGTCTTTTCTTCGAGGATGAAAGCCAGGACGGCGGCGGTCCACAGTTCCGCGTCTTCGGACTCGCTGCAGATCCAGCGCACGCCATCGCGGCCGCTGGGAGCGAGCGCGAGCGTGACGACGACGGAAGTTTCTGCGCAAGGAATGACGACCTGAAACGTCGCATCATCCGGCCAGGACACACCGGCCGGATCGATGTCGATCTTCGCTCCCAGCGTGAGCAGCCGGGATCCGTCGGGGCCGAGCCATTTGGCGGCTTGCGCCAGGGTCAGGCGCGAGAGTTTGTCGCGCAGGGTGAGCTTGGATGATTTTCTGGCGTGCACCCGGCTATGGCAGCGAACGCGGTGGCAGTGCGCAACACCAAAGGGGGCGGCGTGGAGACGCAACGCGTGCCGGACAGTTTGCGAGGGTTTCGAATAGAGCCGGCTCTCCGGCAGCGAGTCCCACTCCTGCTGTATTCAGGCCGACTTTCACCGGACGATGCGGAGGTCAGGGGCAGCCCCGAGGGAGGGCTGATACGGAGGCAAGCTCACGGGTGGCGGTGAGGGCGATTCTTGGTGATATGGAAACGATTACCGACCTTCGGTCTCTGCTGAATGACTTGATCCAGACGTGCAAGGATGGGCAGGAGGGATATTTGACGGCAGCGGAGAACGTCGTCGACGAAGAGGCGAAAGAGTTTTGCAATCAGTGCTCGTTGCAGCGGGCGAAGTTCGCCGGAGAGTTGCAGTCGCTGGCGCATGAGCTGGGCAACAGCAATCCCGAATACGCGAGCAGCGTGGCCGGTGCGCTGCATCGCGGATGGATCAACTTGAAGAGCGCGATCGTGAATCGCGAGGCCCATGCGATTTTGCGCGAATGTGAACGGGGCGAAGGCTGCGCCGCGGAGACCTACGACAAGGTGTTGCAACACGCGCTGCCGGCGCCGATCGAGGAGACCGTACGCCGACACGCGACGGCGATTCATGTGGCGCACGAACGTGCGCGGGCGCTCGCGGATGCGGCCGCGCCGCATTGGGTGTGAGCGACGGGGAAATATAAACCACCCTCCCCGCGTGTCATTCTGAGACCCCGAAACCGCTGCGCGGGATTGTTTGCTGTGACAAGAACCAGCCGCCGAGGCTGTGGGGGTCCCCTTGAATATGGCGTGCGGCAACGGCTTTCCTGGGAGGGGCGACTTTCTAGAAAAGACCCTGCGTCGTGGAGCGACGCCCCGAAGAATGGCGCTCCGCGCGTTTGCTCGGTCGGCGACTGGAAAGTCGCCGCTCCCAAGGGAGCGAGTTCCAGTTCGAAACAGGTTCTTCGGGAGCGAAGTCGAAAGCCGAGCGACCGCGAGGAGGGCGGTTTTTCGCGGGCTTTAGGCGAGGAGCTCGTGTTCGGCTTCGGCCCAGTCGCGTAGTGGATCGGGCTGGTCTCCATTGGCGTCGTGATCCAGGCCGATGAAGTAGGCGCGCAGGGCGATGTCGTCGTAGGTTGGCGGTTTGGAATGGGACGATAGGGACAATCGCGCTGGCGCCCGGCGCGATCGCCGGCCGCGCACGGCGACGATGAGCCCGAGCAACGCGAGGCCGAAGAGCAGTCGTCTCATACTCTGGGGAATCGAAAACGCGTCAGCGGTTGGTTCTGCGGATAATGTGCAATCATTTCGGCGGTTCAAAAGCCGGGCGCTCGGCGGATTGCGATTTAGTGGGTGAAACAAACTTCACGGGTTATGGACCAAGAAACTGAACTAATCCGATCAGAAATTCCCGATGTAGAGGACATCGTGCGAACGGAATGCTGGCTCGAAGGTGAACGTCGTGGACACGAGGTGGATCGCCGGGATCCGACCGTGCAGCAGCGGGTGGCGGACATCATTTTGAACGGCGTCGGCGCGGCGTTGCGACGGAAGCATTTGCGGAGGTGTGCGTGACGTGGGCTTGGCGAGGATCCCTAAGAGACTGTGAAATAAAGCGGCAGCGAGATTCTTTGGCCCGCGAATCACACCGATGACGCCAATGAAAAAAATACGCCCATTTGTGTCATTCGCGTAATTCGCGGGCACTTTTTTCACAGTCTCTAACCGCGAAAATGGGGTGACCACGGATTTCACGGATTACGCGGATTCAGAGGAGGTCGTGGATCGTGTGTTTCAATCCGAGTAATCTGCAGCACTAACCCTAAAAATGGACGCAGCTTGCGTAATTTTTTAACCGCGAATGGACGCCAATGAACGCGAATAGAGGAGGAAGATGGAGGCGTTTCTGATTCGCGTCCATTCGCGGTTTTTACTCCACCAACCCCCTCTCCACTTCTTCTCTGCGCCTCCGCGGCCTCTGCGTTTAAAAATTTCTTTGGTTGCGGCTCTCCCGCGCTGCGCCATCCGTGGTGATCGGCGCGAATTGGGACAATGGACGGTGGCCGGATAAGCGGATCTGCGGCGAGGCATCCAATGCATCTACAATCCGCGAAACTTGGCTAAAGCATGTTTCGCAAAATGAAAATGCCGGGCGCGGCGAGGAAGGACGCAGTCGAATTTCTGAAATTATGAATAAGCCGATTCCTCCTGGACTGCGCGCTCTCGCGACGGACTATGACGGGACGCTCGCCCACGATGGGGCCGTGAACGAAACGACGTTGGCCGCTTTGCGAAAGCTGAAGGATGCGCACTTCCGGCTGATCCTCGTGACGGGACGCGAACTGCACGAACTGAAGGCCATCTTTCCGCAGATCACGTGGTTCGATCTCGCGGTGATGGAAAATGGCGGCGTGCTTTATCACCCGCACATTAGTGAGGTGGAGGCGCTCGCCGCACCGCCGCCGAGTGAATTTGTGGCGCGCCTGCATGAGCTTGGCTTGCCATTACAAGTGGGGAAATCGATTGTCGCCACTTGGGAGCCGCACGAGACCGTGGTGTTGCAAACCATCAAAGAGATGGGCCTGGAGTTACAGGTGATTTTCAACAAGGGCGCGGTGATGATTCTGCCGAGCGGGGTGAACAAGGCGACCGGCCTGCGCGCGGCTGCGGAGCGATTGGGCCTCACGCCGGAACAGATCGCGGGGGTGGGCGATGCGGAAAACGATCATGCCTTTCTCAAGATTTGCGGGTTATCCGTGGCGGTGGCCAATGCATTGCCGGCCATCCTGAAGGAAGTGGATTTCGTGACGAAAGCCGATCACGGCGACGGCGTCACCGAACTCATTGGGCATCTGCTGAACCCGACGGAGGCCGTATCATGAGCAAAGTACTGATGATCGATGTCGGCGGGACCAGCGTGAAACTCATGGCGAGCGGGCACGAAGGATTTCGCAAATTTCCGTCGGGGCGCACGCTGACCGGGGCGAAAATGGTGAAGGGCGTGCTCGCGGCGACCGAGGATTGGAATTACGAGGTCGTGACGCTGGGCTTTCCGGGCATTGTGCGCGATGGAAAGGTGGCGCGGAATCCGTTGAACCTCAGTGGCGGCTGGGTGGATTTCGATTTTGAAAAGGCGTTCAAGAAGCCGGTGCGGATCATCAACGACGCGGCCATGCAGGCGCTGGCGAGTTATGAATCGGGGCGGATGCTTTTCCTCGGCCTGGGCACAAGCGTGGGGGCGACGTTGATCGTGGACGATACGATCGTGCCGCTGGAGATCGGGCTCATTCCGCTCTCGAAGTCCGAGGCGTTCATGGATCGGCTGAGCAAGAAAGCGTTGAACACCGATGGCAAGCGGCGCTGGCAGCGGTCGGTCCAGCGTGCGGTGGCGCTCCTGCAGGACATTTTCTTTCCCGATGTATTTCAAATCGGTGGGGGTAACGCCAAGTACGTGGACCCATTGCCGGACAAATGCGAACGCGGTGACAACCAGGATAGTTTCAAGGGCGCGATCCGGATGTGGCCCGGCGCCGACATGCTCGCGGAACCCCTGACGACGACCTGGCGGCTGAAGCGCAACGGTAAGCCGGAGAAAAAGAAGAAAAAATGACGCGCTTCGATCCGGCGATCGCCTCGATGAAGCCGCTCCTACGCACGCTTCACCGGTGGGATGCGATTCAGGGGATGAACCCAATTACTTTCTTATGCTCGCTATCATCGGAATCATCCTGATCCTCCTCTGGCTGCTCGGCTTTCTGCTGCACGTCGCCGGGGCACTCATCCATATCGTCCTGGTCATCGCGCTCATTCTCATCGTGCTGCATTTCCTCACGGGCAAACGGGCGACCTGACCGAATGGGCGAATCTTGACCGAAACTACTGCCATGAAAACGCTGATCGTGGAAATCGAAGATTCGACGAAGGCGGAGCTCGTGGAAAGAGTCGAAGTGAAACACCTGAGCGATCTGGGGGGTGAGGTGAAGGAAGCGATCGAAGATTTCGTGCGGTTGAATGAAGGCGCGCTGATGCCGCCGGTGTCGATTCGCGTGAAGGAAAAAGGACGCGAAGACGAAGGTTGAGGGAAGCCGGACCGCAGTCGAATGGGAGAGAGATTATCCTAGAAGCGGGACTAGGAATGGCCACAAAAAGGCCCAAGAAGCACAAAAAGAAATGTTCCTTAGAGGGTGTACCGAAACACAATGTGTAGGGAGGAAGGACCACGGATTGCGCGGATTACAGAAATCCGCGTCGGCTCGTCTCATCCGTGCAATCCGCGTAATCCGTGGTCAAAAATCCAGCCGTCCGATTTTCGGTAGACTCCCTTGAGCCAGTAGGTCGCGCTCATCGACACCCTGCGGATGACCCTGCCGTTTCCGCAGGGACCTCCTTTTGTGCCTTTTGTGGCCATTCATTCCCTTATCCAGGAGGTCGTATTCTTCCCATCCTTCCTGTGCGTTGGAAGCGGCTCCCCGGAAGATGCAGGCAAAGATGTTCCCGCTTCGCGGTTTATGCTTCGTGGACGCGGCCTACAATTTTATTGCGACAAATTCTCAACTACTGCTATTTTCCCCATCCCTCGATCCATGCAGACCGCGTCCCACAAGCCGACTTACACGCTGGCCCGTGCCAGGGTCGGCGAACGTTTGCGGGTGGTGACGATCTGCCCGGACTGCCCTGAGTGCCTCCGGCTGAGGGAGTTAGGATTTCAAGACCGGGTGGAAGTACGCAAGGTCGCGGACGGTGCGGCGATCATTTGCTCGATCATGGGCATGCGGGTGGCCATCGGCCGGGACCTCGGTGAACACGTGCGTGTGGAGAAGATTGCCGCATGACGACCGACGCCGGCGAGACGCTCAGCTCCCTCCCGCTCGGCCAGA
Source organism: Chthoniobacter flavus Ellin428 (assembly GCF_000173075.1). Classification (GTDB taxonomy): domain Bacteria; phylum Verrucomicrobiota; class Verrucomicrobiia; order Chthoniobacterales; family Chthoniobacteraceae; genus Chthoniobacter; species Chthoniobacter flavus. Next base: position 21,783 of record NZ_ABVL01000040.1, on the reverse strand, counting down.
AAGGCCGCGTGCTCGGCTTCGCCCTGCCGCCGGAACATCGGCAACGCCTGCTGGAAATGGGGCTCACGGTGGGCGCCCAGTTCGAAGTGATCCGTTTTGCGCCGCTCGGCGACCCCATTGATATCAAGGTGCGCGGTTACCACCTTTCCTTGCGGAAAAACGAAGCCGCCGGCGTGTTCGTCGCGCGTCTTTAGCCATGGCCAGTCCTGTATCGACCTCTGCTGCCCCGTCGTCTTCCCGTGAGGTCACGCGCTACGTGGCCATCGCGGGCAACCCGAACTGCGGCAAGAGCACGATTTTCAATGCCCTGACCGGTCTCCGCCAAAAGGTGGGCAACTATCCCGGCGTGACGGTCGAGAAAAAGACCGGCCGTTTCTTCGGCAGCCATGGCGAGGCCATGGAACTCCTCGACCTGCCGGGCAGCTACAGCCTGCAGGTGCGTTCGCCCGATGAAGCCGTCGCCCGCGACGTGCTGCTCGGCCGCCAGGCGGATACGCCGCGCCCGGACGCAATCATTTGCGTGGTCGACGCGAGCAACCTGGAGCGCAACCTGTATCTGGTCGCGCAGATGCTTGAGCTGAATATCCCGATCGTCGTCGCGCTGAACATGGTCGACGTCGCGGAAAAGAATGGCGTGGTCATCGACATCATGGCGCTGCGCGAAAAGCTCGGCGTGCCGGTGATCGCGATGGTCGCGACGAAAGGCGTGGGTCTGATCGAGCTGCGCCAGGCGGTGTCCCGCTCGCCGCTGCCGCCGCCGACGATCTGGACGCAGATGCCCATCGTGCTCGAACGCGAGGTCATGGGCCTGGCCAGGCAATTGCCCGTGGCGCCGGATATTGCCCGCGCGGAAGCATTGCTCCTGCTCACTCTGCACGAGGCCGCGCTCGATGAAGTCACGCACCACGATCGCGCGATCATCGAGGCGACCAAGGCCGCGCAACAGCGTCTCGGCACCGCGGGTATCGATCCGATTTCCGCTCCGGTGGATGCGCGTTACGATTGGATCGGCCAGGTGTGCGCCGCCGCCCATCATACCGGCGACAGCCATTTCGCCGCTTCGGTTTCCGACAAGGTCGACGGCTGGCTCACGCACCGCGTCTGGGGCTGGGTGGCGTTCCTCGGGATGATGGCGCTGATGTTTTTCTGCATCTTCACCGTCGCGCAGGTGCCGATGGATTGGATCAAGGACGGCTCGGACTGGCTGGGCAAGTGGGTCACCGACCACCTGCCGGAGAGCGATCTGCGCGGACTGCTGACCGATGGCGTGATTGCCGGGGTCGGTGGCGTGGTCGTCTTCCTGCCGCAGATTCTCATTCTCTATTTCTTCCTCGGGATCCTCGAGGACACCGGCTACATGGCGCGCGCCGCGTTCATCATGGACCGGCTCATGTCGAAGGCCGGGCTGCACGGCAAGTCCTTCATCCCGATGCTGAGCAGCTTCGCCTGCGCCATCCCGGGCATCATGGCCACGCGCACGATCGAGAACCGCAAGGATCGTCTCGTCACCATTCTCGTCGCGCCGCTCATGAGCTGCTCGGCGCGTCTGCCGGTTTATTCGCTGATGATCGCGGTGCTGATTCCCGGCCATTCGGCGATGCAGAAGGCGGGCATCATGCTCTGCATGTATCTGCTCGGCATCTTCGTAGCCTTCGGCATGGCGTGGGTCTTCAAGCGGAAGCTGCTCAAAGGCGAGACGCCGATGCTGCTCCTCGAAATGCCGCCCTACCGCATGCCTTCCTGGAAAGGCGTGGCGTTGCGCATGTGGGAACGTTCGGGGCTCTTCATGCGCCGTGCGGGCACAGTCATTCTCGCGCTCTCCGTCCTGCTCTGGGCGCTGGCCACTTATCCGAAGCCGTCCGATCCGAAGGCGACGCCTTCCGAGGCGCTGGCGCAAAGTTTCGCCGGCCGCATGGGCCACGCGATCGAGCCCGCGATCAAGCCGCTCGGCTACGATTGGAAGATCGGCATCGGCCTGATCGGCAGCTTTGCCGCGCGCGAAGTTTTCGTTGGCACCATGTCGATCGTTTACAGCGTGGAGAGCAAGGACAAGGAGGACATCGCACCGCTGCGCGATACGATGACGAATGAGAAACGGAACGACGGTTCGCCGATGTTCACCCCGCTCGTTTGCATCGGGCTGATGGTGTTTTATGTTCTCGCCATGCAGTGCATCAGCACCGTGGCCGTCGTGCGCCGGGAAACGAATTCCTGGCGCTGGCCGTTGTTCCAAATCTTCTACATGACCGGGCTCGCCTGGGCCGGCGCGTTCATTGTTTACCAGGGCGGCAAACTCCTCGGCTTCCACTAGCTAATGAACCCGCTCATCGATCAACTTTCCGTCGCCGCCCTCGTCGGTGGGGCGCTGGCGTTTTTCATCGTGCGTTTCCTGCGCAAACGCGCGGCGGGGAAAAATTGCGGGAGCGATTGCGGCTGCGGGACGTCGAAGGCAAGCAAGGCGGGGCGGTAGGGTTTACCGAAAAACCCGGCCTTATTCCGCTGGCGGCTCTTCTCGAACCGCCCTCGATTCCTCCAATTCCGGCACGCGGTCGTCCTCATATTTCTCAATGAGCAGGCCGATGACCTCCATGAGCGACGCCAGTGGATGGCTCTCGTCGTTACCCACCTCGTCGATAAGCTCATCAAGCAAAGCGACCAGACGATAGTCGCCTTCGTTATGGGCGACGAAGACGGATTCTGACACCTTGGGCCAGTGGGCGAGTGTGGTTTTCAGGGTTTCGGTCATTCTTTCCAGGATCCAGTATCGTATTCGGCGTGCGTGAGGACGGCGCGAATATATACCTTTTAGCCATGGCCAAGATCGACGAAATCGCCCCCGACCTGTTCCGAATCTCCGTCTACGTCCCGGACTACAATATGCAGTTCAATCACTTCCTTGTCCGGGATGAGGAGCCGCTGCTCTTTCACGCGGGCTTGAAGCGCCTGTTTCCCGCGTTGCGCGAGGCGGTCACGTCGCTCATCGATCCAGCCAGGCTGCGCTGGGTGGCGTGGAGTCATTTCGAATCCGACGAATGCGGCGCGCTGAATGAATGGCTGCAGCTCGCTCCGCACGCCGAACCGGCCTGCACGCTGGTCGGCAAATTGGTGAACGCCGACGATTTCGCCATCCGTCCCGCGCGTGGGCTCACGCCCGGCGAGACGCTCACCACAGGCAAATATCGTTTCCGTTTTCATCGCTCACCGCACATCCCGCATGGCTGGGACGCGGGCGTGCTCTTTGAGGAAACGCAAAATACGCTTTTCTGCTCCGATCTCTTCCACCACTTCGGCGACGTCGCGCCGCTGACCAGCTCCGACCTCATCGGCCCGACCACGGAGGCACTGGCCCAACTGAGACAAGGCCCGCTCGCCGGCTACATGCCCTATACCGCGAAGACCGAAGGCGTCCTCCGCGCCCTCGCTGATCTGCAACCCGCCTCGCTGGCCGTGATGCACGGCTCATCGTATGCCGGCGATGGCGGGCAGCTCCTCCGCGACCTGGCCGGTGTGATGCAGCGAGAGTTCGACGTGGCATAAGGTGAACGCGCCCTCCGCTACATTTCCTTTTGCCAACGCGCCCGGATGCGGCACCCTTTAGCTCCGCCATGTTCCCTGCCCTCGCCCTCCGTATCCTCCAAACAACTGACCCGCGGTTGCTCGGTAAATTCATGTGGAACTTCGGGGTGAAGGGATTGCTCTCCGTCGAGCGCTTCAAGCGCCGCATCCAGCGCGGCGAATACTTCCCACCGTTCCTTTATCTCTCGATCATCAATTCCTGCACCTGCGCTGCCAGGGCTGCTGGGTGGATGTCGAGGCGGAGCGGAATGCCATCGATCTCGAGACGCTGAACCGGACGATCGAGGACGCCAAGGAGCACGGGAATGCCTTCTTTGGCATCCTCGGGGGCGAACCGTTCATGCATCCCGAGCTGCTCGATCTCCTCGCGGCGCATCCGGACGCCTATTTCCAGGTCTTCACCAATGGCCAGTTCATTACCGACAAAGTCGCGCGGCGCTTGCGGCAGATCGGCAATGCCACCCCGCTGATTTCCATCGAGGGGCGCGAGATGGTGAGCGACGCCCGCCGGGGCAAGAAGGACGTCTTCAACAAAACCATCCGCGGTCTCGAGGCGTGCCTGCGCGAAGGCATTCTCACTGGCGTCGCGACCAGCGTTTGCCAGACGAATATCGACGAACTTTGCAACGAAGCATGGCTGCGTGAGCTCATCGCGCGCGGCGTGCACTATTGCTGGTTCCATACCTACCGCCCCGTCGGGCCGAAGATGAATCCGCAGCTCGCCCTCACGCCGGAGCAACTCGTGCGCGTGCGCCGGTTCGTGGTGGAGATGCGCGCGAAGGTGCCCATCGCCATCATCGATGCCTATTACGACGGTGAAGGCCGCGCGCTGTGCCCGATGAGCACCGGCATCTCGCATCACGTGAACCCAAAGGGTGAGATCGAGCCGTGCCCGATTATTCAGTTCGCCACGGAAAACATCCGCGATTCGCGGGGCATCTTCGCCACCATGCGCGACTCCGCATTCCTGCGCGACTTCCGCGAGCTCAGCGCGCAACACACCCGCGGCTGCGTGGTCCTCGAGCGGCCGGACCTGGTGAAAGACCTCGTCGTCAAACACGGCGCTCGCGATACCACGATGCGCGGCACCGCCATGGCGGAACTCGAAGCGATGACCCCGCGCTTTTCGCAGTGGCTCCCCGGCGAGGAAATCCCCGAGCAGCACTGGATGTATCGCTGGGCGAAGAAATACTGGTTCAACGATTTCAACGCCTACACCAAGGCCGATCACGACAGCACCGTGCAGCGCAAGACGCGCGAGCTGGTCGCGGCGGGAGCGCGTGAGGCCAGCGAGCGCGAAGCGGAGTTGGTGAAGGGCTGAGTTGGACCACGGATTACGCGGATTGCACGGATTGAGGAATCCGTGCGGCAGCTGCCTTTGTAATCCGTGTCATCCGTGAAGCTTCTTCTCTGCGCCTCTGCGTCGTCTGCGTTTAAAATTTCTCCGGTTGTAGCTCTGCTTTAAACTCTCCTCACTGCGCCGGCGGCGTCCAGCGGCCGGGTTCGCGCGAGCCGCTGCCGACGCGGTGCGTGAGCGCATCGCCCATGTCGGCGCGCGCCTTTTCAGCAAGAGCCTCGAGCTGTTTGACGATCTCCGGATTCTCCGCGGCCACGTCCTTGGTCTCGCCGATGTCATCGCTGAGATTGTAGAGCTCGTGGCCGACATGCAGCGGCTTGTATTTTCCGGGAATGCCATCGTGGCCCGGCGTCTGCCCATTCATGGTGCGCGTGGTGTGCGGGAAGAAGAGCTTCCAATCGCCCGCGCGCACGGCCTGCAGGGCATTCACGTCGTAATAGAGGTAATAGCACTCGTGCGGATTTTTCGCGCCGGGCTCGCCGGTGAAGAGCGGCCAGATGTCGAGGCCATCGATCTTGTGATCGGGTAACTTCGCGCCGGTGAGTCGCGCGATGGTTGGGAAAATATCGATCGCCATCGCCGGGCCGGGCCACACGGTGTCGGCGGGAATTTTCCCCGGCCACCGCACGATGAACGGCTCGCGATGCCCGCCATCGAAGTTCGTCCCCTTCCCCTCGCGCAAGGGCCCAGCGGAGCCGGCGTGATTTCCGTAGCTGAGCCAGGGACCGTTATCCGAGGTGAATAGGACCAGCGTGTTGTCATCGAGGCCGTTCTTTTTCAACGCCTCGAGAATCTGCCCCATCGCCCAATCGATTTCCTCGATGACATCGCCGTACAATCCGCGCGCGGATTTCCCACGGAACTTATCGCTCACGTGCAAGGGGACGTGCGGCGAATTCGTGGCGACGTAGAGGAAGAAGGGCTGGTCCTTGTGCCGCTCGATGAAGCTCACCGCGTGCTCCGCATACCACGTGGTAAGCTGTTCCTGATCGGCGTGCGTGACGCCGACGTGCGTAGGCGTTTCGTTCTCGTAAATGGGCAGCGGCGGATACGTCCCCTGCTTGGCCTCGGGATGATTCGGCCACATGTCGTTCGAATACGGGATGCCGAAGTATTCGTCGAAGCCATGGCGCGTGGGCAGGAATTGCGGGCGATCGCCGAGATGCCATTTGCCGTAGATCGCAGTGGCGTAACCCTTTTGCTTCACGAGTTGAGCGAGGGTCATTTCCTGGTCGCTGATGCCGATCTTGGAGTTCGGCCCGAGAGCGCCATTGATGCCGATGCGATTGGGATAGCATCCGGTGAGCAATCCCGTGCGGGAAGCCGAGCACACCGGCTGCGAGGAATGGAAATCCGTGAAGATCCGCCCTTCGTGGGCCATGCGATCGAGATTCGGCGTGGTGAACCCTTTCGCACCAAAGACGCCGACATCCGCGTAGCCTTGATCGTCGGTCATGAAGATGACGATGTTCGGGAGCTTGGTTTCGGCGCCGGCCGAGGTGCCTACCAGTGCGGCGGCGAAGGCGACGAGGAGAGCGAGTCGGAGGGAACGCATCATGCAGCGATAACCCGCGAGATAGCAGAGTCGCCAGTGAGAAAATGTCTCCTCGCCGATCTGATGTTGCCGCAGATATGGCTTAAAGTAAATTCCCGGCGTGAGCTTCGAAGCCATCAAGCAGGAAATTGCCCATTGGGACGACCGGAAACTGCAGAGGTTGCAAATGTTGATCGTGAGGTTGCGTCGTGCCCAAAGTGATCCTGCGTCTGCCGGAACCCGCGAGGCTTGGCTGCAGCGGTTGGCAGAACTGCGGGAACGAGCCGCCCCTGGTGTCACAAATACTCAGCAGGTGCTGGACGATCTGCGCCAGGAGCGTCTCGAATGAGCAGTCGGATACCTCCGCGCTGCTGACGTCTGTCTGTAGAGATCCTTCCTGAGGAAGCGCCCGAATCCAATCATGTTTGACGCATTGAGGAAGTGGTTTTCCAGCGGTTCATCCACGCCGCCTAAGCGACGTCATATGATAGAGACGTGTCCGGATTGCGGCGTGCGGGATGGCGAACTGCACGATCTCTTTTGCACTAAAGAAAGGTGTCCTTTCTGTGGGGGCCAATTGATCACGTGTGATTGCATTAAGAGCGTGTTGAAGTTGTCCGAGGTAGAGCAGCAAGCAGTGGACGAATATATCGACGATAGCGTTCCACCGCTCTCGGATGTCATGCAGAGATGGAAGGACGCTCTTCATCAAAAGGGGCGAATCCCGTTCGAGGTCTATCGAGATGATCCACTTCGGGCCGCCCATCGCGGTGACGTAACTGCGGTGCGAGATTTCCTGGACGATGGGTTTTTACCGAATGCCAGAAACGAAGTAGGATGCACAGCGTTGATGTCGGCGGCCCGCGGCAGGCAAGTGGAAGTCATTCGCTTTCTCCTTTCCCGTGGGGCAGACGCGAAGCTCGCAGATAAAAACGGCTTCACCGCGTTGCATTGTGCTGTCATGCAACCTCCTCACAACATAGCGAGAGAAGTCGCCTGTGTGTCCGTGCTGATTGATGCCGGCATCGATCCGAATGTGCGTGATGGAAACGATGCAACGCCACTGATGAAGGCGGCTTGGTTTGGGTGTGTCGAAGCCGCGTGTGCGCTGTTACGACACGGAGCGGACGCGACGCTGGTCGATAAAAAGGGGCGTGCGGCAAAGGATCTTGCGACCACCCGAGGGCACGTTGATGTGCTCGCGCTGCTGAACGAGAGCCGTTGAGGTCACCCGTTTGGTGACCCAGCGAAATAACTATGATTTCTGCGCCGCCAGCGCGGCTTGCGCCTTGGCCGCAGCTTCCTCGGCGCGACGGGCGATTTCTTCCGGGGACGGAAGAGACATGAGAACTTCAGGCGGAATGTCGCCCGCGGCGGCCAGTTTCACGAGGCACTTCTGGCGCTCGGTGAGTGCCTTGTCGGAATCGCGTTCCTTGGAGAAACGGCTCTTCGCCTTTTCACTGCGCAGGCGGAGCATGGCGTAGACATCGCCGCCGAGCAGGGCGCTGATGTCGACCTTCATCTTTTCCTTCGCGAGATCGGCTTCGCTGACGTCGTCGCCATTGATCGGGCCGGCCTTGTATTTCGGAAACATAATCGCCGCGGCGGGACACACACGCGAGCAGGCAGGGCAATTGGTTTTGCAGTTGTCGTTGTTCTGCACCTGGATCTGCTTCTCGGCGTCGACGCCGTAAACGCCGAAGAGGCAGAAGCTGAGGCACTGCATGCAGTTTGTGCAGCGGTCGTAATCGATGACCGGGAACCACGGTTTCCACGCGCCGTGTTGCGCGGCCTTGGTTTCGGTGCGGACGGATTCGACGGCATCGCCGAGCTGCGCAGGGGCGAGATCGGTGATGTCCTGGAAGCGAAGCGGCACGTCGCTCTCGACGACTTCCGGCGGCTGGCCACCGAAACGGCCGAGCACGAGCAGCGGCGAATGGTCGGCCGGTGCGACAGGGCGATCGGCCGCACTGCGCGTGACAGCGAAGCCTTTTTGCAAAAGCGCGCTGACGGCAGAGTAGCGGCTCGCGCCATCGAGGGGCTCAGCGCCGGAACCTTCGTAGAGGACGATGCGGAGGGCGGGATCGGAGAGACTCATGAGAGGGGGGCGGGAATGGCAGCCGCGGCTTCTTGCGGGGCGTCTTGTGGGGTGACCTTTCCGGTCGGCAAATTCGGGGCGAGCTCGGCGGCCAGCAATCGGATTGCGACTTCCTCGGCGGTCTGCGTCCGCATATTGAGGACTTCGGTTGCATCGAGCGGCAGCGGAGCATTGGCCTGGTGGAAGAGCCATTTCACCGCGCGGGGAAAGCAGGCGGCGATTTTCACCGCGCCGGTGTCGGCGAGGCGTTGCAAAGCAGGATCGCGACGCGCGGCCATCTCGCACAGGTCGGCGACGGCCTCGAAGGCGACGCCGGAGTCACACAGCTTTTTCAGCACCGCTTCCTTTACTTCTTTGGGCACCACCTGCGCGTACTGGCAGTGGCAATAAAGGATCGTCGGCGGGGTTTGGCTCATGTGGGGATTGAGGACAGTAGCCTGAAGCGGGCGAGGGGGAAAGAGGGAAGGAGGTGAGCGGTGAGTGGTGAGCAGTGCTTAGTGATCAGTAATCAGTGATTAGTCCTCGGCGGCCAGCCTATCCTGCTGGATCACACTGAATACTGATTACTGATTACTGATCACTTAACGCTTCAGCCTTCCTCTTTCTCCTGCTTCTCCAGGATGCGGTCGATAGTGGTGTCGAGCAGTGCCCGGTAGGCGATGAGGTCGATGCATTTTGCATCGGGCTGACCGTGGATTTCGTAGAGCCAGCCGCCGGTGTAGGGCTCTTTGCTGACGAGTTCGATGTCCTGACCCAAGGCGGGGTTGCCCCGGACGAAGGCGCCAGCGGCGACGCAGTAGATATCGCTGATCGCCTTGAACCCCTCGATCGAGCCGATGATCTCACCGCTCGTCACCGGCGCGCCTTCTTTCTTTTCCCACTGCACCTCTACGATTTCGCCGAGCATGCGGGTGGCGAATTTGGTGAAGCCCACACGCCAGCGGCCGGGTTCGACTTCGTGCAGCCAGAAGTGCGACGGGCTGTAGAGGCAGTCCGTCGGGAGGTGGGTGACAAAGGTGGCGCGCTTGTAGAAGGAGGTGTCAGGCACGGGCGGGGAAACGTTGATGGTGGATAGTTGATAGTGGATAGTCCACCGCGTTTCCGCAGCGATGACCGCTCCGCGGAATTTTTCCGAGCCGCCTTTCGGCGCGGAGCGCCCTCATGGATGGAAAAGTGGCCGACTATCCACTATCAATCATCAACTGCTTACTTTTCTTCCCCGTGCTTTATTTTGATCACAACGCCACTCATCCGCTTTCACCCGCCGCGCGGGAGGCCTGGCTTGAAGCCACGGGAGCGCTATATCGGGAATCCGTCGAGTCCACATCGGCTCGGTGCGCGGGCGGATACGGCCCTGACCCAGGCGCGCGAAAAACTGGCCGCGTGGCTGGGCTGCGAGCCGCATGACATCGTGTGGACTTCCGGCGCAACGGAAGCGAACAACACGGCGATCCAGAGCGCGGCGGCAAATGGCGCAAAGGAGATTTGGATTTCGGCGATCGAGCACCCGTGCGCGCTGGCGGCGACGGAACGTTATTTTGGCAAGAGCCGGCAATCGATACCCGTGACCCCCGATGGCGTGGCGGATGTGGCCTGGCTCGCGAAGGCGCTTAAAATCGGCACTCCCGGGCTGGTGACCGTGATGGCGGCGAATAATGAGACCGGTGTCTTGCAGCCTTGGCGCGAGGTGCTGGAGTTGTGCCGTGAGCACGGCGTGCCGTTCTTTTGCGATGCCGCGCAGTGGATCGGGAAATTGCCCGCGCGGGGCTTGGGCGGGTGTGATTTCGTGAGCGGATGCGCCCACAAATTTGGCGGTCCGCAGGGCGTCGGATTTCTCAAGGTGCCGGCGAAGTTTCGCTCGTTGATCGTCGGCGGGCCGCAGGAGGAAGGACGCCGCGCGGGAACGGAAAACGTCGCGGGAGTGCTGGCGATGATCGCGGCGTTGGAAGAACGCGAAACGGCGTTGCGTTCCGAATTTGTGAGCGAACGCGCGGCGTGGCGTGGCGCGTTTGTTGAGGAATTACGGACCGCGTTGCCCGGGACGAAGATCGTCGGCGGCGGTGCGGATCGCCTTTGGAATACCGTCGCGGCAATCATGCCGGAGGTGACGGATTGCCGTCAGCGCTGGGTCGTGAAACTGGACAAGCTCGGCTACGCGGTGTCGACCGGCTCGGCCTGCGCCAGCGGCAAGGAGGAGACCTCGCACGTCCTGGCCGCGATGGGGATCAGCGCCGACGAAGCGTCACGGGCGCTGCGGTTTAGCAGCGGATGGGAGACCGCCCATGAGGACTGGACGCGGCTGCTCGAAGGTCTGCGGAATGCGCACCGCGAGTTCGCGAGTTGAAGCGGCGTGAAGGGCGGCGACTTCGTCATGCAACTCGCGGGCGAGCGATTTGCGGTCCCCCCGGCGTTGGCGGCCAACGCCGCATCGTAAACTACAGTATATCAACGACTTACTCCATACGTTCAGCAGGTGCGGGAGGAGCGTCATGTCGCGCCAGTAGCAGATTTCATTGGCTACGGAGCCCTGCTCGAGGGCGTAGGCGATGGCGATGGCGGTGACGGGATGATTGACGTGCAGCGCGGGTTCGAGGAGTGAGCTCTTGAAGGGTAGGACGCTCGCGCCGCCGGAGCTGGTGCCCTCCGGGAAGAGAATGACGAGCGCGCCTTCATCGAGCGCGGCGCCCATGAGATCGGTCACGCCGGCGACATCACCGCGGTGTTTGCGATCAACGAAGATGGTGCCGCCGAGTCGGGCGCACTGACCGAAGATCGGCCAGGAGTGGACCTCGCTTTTCGACACGAAGACACACGGCCTTTGCGCTGCGAGAAGGATAATGTCGATGTAGCTGAGGTGGTTGGCGACGACCAGACCGCTGGTCGGCAGGGCGCCGAAGCGGTTAATTTTGAGACGAAGGATTTGCACGCAACGCTGCGCGGTGCGTTGCAGCCATTCGGCGCGGGCCCGGCGCTGGCGGGCGGCTTTCGAGAAGCTGACCCGCAGAGCTTGGGCGATGATCGTGCCGATAATGAAGAAGAGGAAGGACGCGGCGCGTCCAGCCACCCGAAGCACGAGTTGTCGTTTCATGGATGGATTAACCGAGGAAGTGGTTGCGAACCGCGGTGGGGAGGGCACGCAGGTCGAGCAGGGTGAGGAAGTCGATCGTCTTGAAATCCTGATCGAGCGCCGGCGGCCCGCAGATCTTGGCCCCGATGGACAGATAGGCGCGGAGAAGTTTCGGCACCGAAGGAAGGTTCGAGCAGGGCAGTTCGCCGGCGATGCGGTAGGCACCGATCGCCTCGGTGCGGAAGCGCTCTTCGACGAGGTGTTCGGCGGTGAGGGCCTGATACATGGCGAGGCCGGCGGCGGCGTCCTGGGAAGTGAGGGAACTGCAGCCGATGAGGTAGCGGGCCTTGCGTTCAGTGGCGTAGACAGCGATGCCGCGCCAAAGAAGATTGAGGACGGCGAGCTTGCGGTGGTCTTTATGGACACACGCCCGGCCAAGCTCGACGGTCTCGCAGCGGATCGGCTCGAAGGGCGAGAAGTCGAATTCCTGGGCGCTGTAGTAGCCGTGGTTCGCGGCGGCGAGCTGGCCGGTCTGCAAGCGGTAGGTCCCGACGACGGAGCCGGTTCGGGTGTCCTCGACGAGCAGGTGATCGCAGCATTCGTCGAATTGGTCGGCATCGAGTCCGCTGAGGTAGGCGGCGTCGAGACCTTCGTTCAATTCGAGATTGAAGACCTCGAAGCGCAGGCGCTGGGCGGCTTCGATGTCGCCGGCGTCGCGGGCCAGGCGAACGGCGTAGGTGGCGCGTGGGGCATGCGACCGCGGGGACTCGGGAAGCGTGTTCATGTGCGACGGAGCGAAGGAAAAGATCCGAGCGGGGCGCTCGGAGGTTTGGGCAAGGTCGCACGCCCAAATGACGTTCAGGTGACCGGGACGTTAAATCTTGGCGGAAAAATTGGGGTCGGAGTGGGGAATAGGAGGAATAGGAAAGATGGGAAGAATAGGAGAACGGAGGTTCCCATAATTCCTATTCCTCCTATTCTTCCTATCCGCTAAACGGCCACAACCAATAGCCCGCCTATCGCTTCTCCAAGTACACCGAAAGCAACGCCAGATCCGCCGGGGTCACCCCGCTGATCCGGGCCGCCTGGCCAAAGGTCGCCGGGCGGATGGACGCCAGCTTCTGCCGGGTCTCGGCGCGCAGGCCGGAGATGGCTTCATAATCCAATTGAGCAGGCAGCGTCTTCTCCTCATTCCGGCGGAGCTTCTCGATGGCCGCCTCCTGCCGGGTGATGTAACCGGCGTACTTGAGCTCGATCTGGATCGAATCCCATAGCTCCGCGGCAAAGGGAGCGCTAAGGCCTTCGGGCAGTTGGGTGTGGTCGGACTCAGGACGGCGCAACCACTGGGCGATCTTCCCGCCGCCGAAGTGGGTGGTATTCGCATACTCCCGGAGCTGGGAAAGGCTGGCGATCTTGGCCTGGAGCTTCTCCCAACGATAACCGCTGATCAATCCGCAGCGGTGGGCGATGGGGGTGAGGCGCAGGTCGGCATTGTCCTGCCGGAGATGGAGCCGATGTTCGGCCCGGCTGGTGAACATCCGATACGGCTCCAGTGTCCCCTTGGTCACGAGATCATCGATGAGCACGCCGATATAGGCATCCGCCCGGGACAGGATCAGGGGCGGCCGGTCGAGGAGCTTGAGGGCGGCATTGGCCCCGGCCATGAGACCTTGGGCACCGGCCTCTTCGTAGCCGGAGGTGCCATTGATCTGCCCGGCGAAATAGAGGTGCGGGACCTGCTTCGTCTCCAGCGTGGGATGCAGCTGGGTGGGCGGGCAGTAGTCATACTCCACGGCATAACCCGGCCGCATGATCTCGGCATTCTCCAAGCCGGGGATGGAGCGGATGAAGGCGTACTGAACCTCCATGGGGAGGCTGGTCGAGACGCCGTTCACATAATACTCCTCGGTGTGCCGGCCTTCGGGTTCGAGAAAGAGCTGGTGAGAGTTCTTTTCCGAGAAGCGGACCACCTTGTCCTCGATGGAGGGGCAGTAGCGCGGGCCGACCCCTTCGATCCGCCCGGCATAGAGCGGGGACTTGTCGAGATTCGATCGGATCAGCTCGTGGGTCCGGGGGTTGGTGTTGGTGATCCAACAGGGCAATTGTTCCACGTGGAACTTTCCATCGCGCCAGTGATTGAGGGTGAAGATGTCGTGAAGCCGTTCATTCAGCTTCTCCGGGATGTAGGAGAAGGGGAGCGGCGGTTCATCACCCCCCTGCCGCTCGCACTGCGAGAAGTCGATGGTCCGGCCATTGAGCCGGCAGGGCGTGCCGGTCTTGAATCTGCCTACCTCAAAGCCGAGCTCGCGCAGGGAGTCGCTCAAGGTGGAGAAGCTGTCGCCCATTCGGCCGCCGGATTGATTCTGTAGGCCGACATGGAGCAGGCCGCGCATGAAGGTGCCGGTGGTGACCACGACCGAACGGCCCAAGACCCGGAGACCGAGGTTCGTTTCGACGCCGCAGGCATGACCGCCTTCCGTGAGGATGCGGGTGACGTTGCCCTGTTTGAGATCGAGATGCGGCTGGCGCTCCAGCACCGCCTTGGCCCGGAACTGGTAAGCCTTCTTATCACATTGGGCACGGGGAGAGCGGACACTCGGCCCCTTGCCGGAATTGAGCATCCGGAACTGGATGCTCGTGGCGTCGGTGTTCAATCCCATCACACCCCCGAGAGCGTCGATCTCGCGAACCATCTGGCCCTTGGCCTGCCCTCCGATGGCGGGGTTGCAGGACATCTGCCCGACCGAGTCGAGGTTCTGGGTGAGCATGAGCGTTTCGCAGCCGAGCCGGGCGGCGGCCATGGCAGCTTCGATCCCGGCATGGCCGGCACCGATGACGATCACATCGTATTTCTTGGGATAGACGAACATGGGAAATGTTCCACGTGGAACTTTTGGCGGGCTGAAAAAGGGGTGGGAGCTGGCCTCTTGATCTTAATCTTAATCGTAATCTTAATCCCTCTGCCGAACGTGAAGGGAGTAAGATTAAGATTGCGATTAAGATTAAGAAGGTCGCTCGTGGGCTGAGCGTAAACTAGGTGCCGAGGATACCCTCCTTTGCCCTCGGCAACAATTCTGCAATGCTTGTCTCGTACCGTTCGTCCCGCAAGTTCGCGGAACACACCTTCAACTCCGGCGCAAACTCCGCCAGCACCTGCCGACATGCCCCACACGGCGTAACCGGTTGCACCGAATCCGCCACCACGGCAATGGCCTCGAATTCCGTCTCGCCCGCCGCCACGGCCGCAAACACCGCCGCGCGTTCCGCACAAATCGTCAGCCCAAACGAAAGATTCTCCACGTTGCATCCGCAGAACACCCGTCCGCTTTTCGTCCGCAACGCCGCGCCCACCTGAAACCGCGAGTACGGGGCATAAGCTTTGGTGCGTACTTCACTTGCCGCGGTAAGGAGCGGGTCGAAATTCATAAGTATCTTATATACAGAATGTTATAATCGTGACAATCAGGTGAACCCGGCTTTTCGGTTGCAATTCGCGCCGGATTCCGGACTATCCTCCGTCGTGGTAACCCCCAAACGAAACTACTCCGGCAAGCTCCTCGCGGTCGAGGGGCTGGATGGTTCCGGCAAATCCACCCAGATCTATCTGGTGAAGCGCTGGCTGGAGCTCGAAGGTTACCGCGTCTTTTTTACGGAGTGGAACTCATCCATATTAGTTAAGAAGTCCACGTCGAAAGGCAAGAAGCGCCAGTTGCTCACGCCGACTACGTTCTCGCTCATTCACGCCACCGATTTCGCGGATCGGTACGAGCGGCAGATTTTGCCGCTGCTCCGTGCCGGGTATCTGGTGCTCTGTGACCGCTACATTTTTACCGCGCTGGCCCGTGATGCGGTGCGCGGTGTCGACCGCGATTGGGTAGAGCAGCTTTACAGCTTCGCGGTGCTGCCCGACATCACTCTCTATTTCCGTGTGCCGCTGGAGACTTCGCTAAACCGCATCCTCGAGGGACGCCCCGCGCTGAAATATCACGAGGCCGGGCTCGACATGGGCTGGAGCACCGATCCGTACGAAAGCTTCCGCATCTTTCAGGGGAAAGTCTACGCGGAGTACGAGTCGATGCGGGAAAAATTCGGCTTCGTGCCCGTCGACGCCACCGAGGAAATCCACGTCCAGCAGGCCAAGGTGCGCAATCTCATCAAGGAAAAGATCGACCTGCCCACCTATCGCCGCCGCCCATGCCATTGAAGGACAAGCCATTCTTCGGCCGGTGCCTGCCGGAAATCCGCGAGCCGAAATTTGCCGGCAAGCTCTTCGCCATCGAGGGCGCGGATGGCTCGGGCCGCTCCACGCAGATCGGTATGCTCAGCCAATGGCTCGAGGCGAATGGTTACGCCGTGCGACACATGGGCCTGCGCCGCTCGAATCTGGTAAGCGAGGAACTCGAGGAAGCGAAGCAAGGCAACGTGCTCACCCACACCACGCTGTCACTCTTCTACGCCACGGATTTTTTCGATCAACTCGTGCACGAGATCGTGCCGGCGTTGCGCGCCGGGCTCATCGTCATTGCGGATCGTTATATTTATACGCTCATGGCGCGCGACCTCGTCCGCGGCGCGGACCGCGCCTGGACGCGCAATCTTTACAGCCCCGCGCTCGTGCCGGACGCAGTCTTTTATTTCCGCGTCGGCGCCGCGCAACTCGTGGAGCGCAATTTCCAAAAGAACAGCACGCTCGACTATTGGGAGAGCGGCATGGATCTCGGCCTCTCGCGCGACATGTTCTCGAGCTTCGTGAAATACCAGCGCCTGCTGCAAAACGAGTTTCAGAAGATGCAGGAGGAATACGGCTTCGAGATCATCAACGGCAACTCGCGCGTCGAGACGATCCAACGCGAACTGCGGAAGAAAATCGGCGGCCAGCTCGGCATCGGCACCGCAGTGCAGCGCCAGGAGATCGTCCCGCCGCCGGATGTGGGTTTGCCGAAGCAGGGAGAGTAATATTTTAGAATCGTCATTTTAGAACCGCTCGGCGATGAGCCAGTGCCGCCAGGATCGCGTCCAAAATGCGGTCAAGATGCTGGCCGATGTCTTCCGTTAGAAATCGAAGAACGAAATATCCGTTCTGCTGTAACAGGGCATCCTTTCGTCGGTCACGGCGATAGGCTTCGGCATCGGCCAGATGTTGCGCGCCGTCCAACTCGATGACCAAGAGGGCGTCGGCGCACAAAAAGTCCGCCTCCATCTGTCCACGACTATCGAAGGGAATGGCGAGTTCGGCGTTCAGCCGAAAACGTCCGTTCGTTTCATGTAGTGTTTGCAGGCGACGATAGAGGAAAGCCTCGCTAGCGCTGCGGGCGCGGGCTACTCCCTCCGCATCTGGAGATGGCGGACGCGCGGCGTGAACAAATAGATTCGCCAACGGTACATCCACGCCATCGCGGATCAGCCGTCGAACACTGGCCGCATAATTTTTCTTCCATTCCAGATCGATGGGCAACGGCACTTCCACCGGCCAACCCGGAATGGCGCTCGCCGGCAGCAGGATTGTGTAACCGAGCGATTCGTAGCCGCGGCACCGCTTGTCGAACATCCTGGCGAGCATCGGCACATTCAGGTCCGCGTAGTCATAGACGCGCACTTCGCGTTTGCTTTCATGCAGCCGATGCAGGCGGCCGGCATATTGGGCAACAGTCCCTTTCCACGACACCGGCATCGTGAGAAACAGGGTATCCAAACGCGGGTCGTCGAAGCCTTCGCCGACGAAGCGTCCCGTGGCGATAATCACCCGACGCGTCGTCTCCGGCATTTGTGCCAGGTTATCCAAAGTTTGTCGCAACTCCCTTTTTCCGGTCCCTCCGCGCAGGGTGAATATATTCGGCAGTTCCACCGACAGCCGCTCCGCGAGGCGTTCGAGGTGCTCCGTCCGCTCTGTGAGTAATAATGGAGAGCGCCCCTCATGCACCGCTCTCACCACGTCGGCGCAGATCATTTCATTTCGCGCGTCCTCATTCTGCAGGTTTTCACAGAGCCTCTGAAATTCCATCCGTGGATCATCTTCACCTGGATTCAATGAACGGAATCCGGTCGGGCGAACCAGTACGTGGTGAGCAAAAGGGCGAGCCGCAGCCTGCTCCCTGGCATCCACGCGATGCCGCACGGGTCCGCATTGCATGAAGATGATGGGATGATGTCCATCCTTGCGCGCCACGGTCGCCGACAGGCCAACCACGAATTTCGCTTTTGCCCGGCTGGCAACCAACTCGAAGCTACGCGCGGAAAGATGATGGCATTCGTCTACCACCAGATGTCCGTAATTTCCGACCCGGTCATCAACCACACCTTTCCGTACGAGGCTTTGGATCAAGGCGACGTCAATCTCTCCCGTAAGCTTCTTTCGCCCACCACCGAGTCGGCCGATGCTTTTCGCAGGCACGTCGAGAAATCCGGACAGCCGCTCAACCCACTGCTCCAGAAGTTGCTGGCGATGGACGAGAACGAGCGTATTCACACCTCGTTGAGCGATGAGCCAGGCGGCAAGCACGGTTTTTCCGAAGGCCGTCGTCGCCGCCAGGACACCGGTCTCATGCCTGAGCATGGCTTCCGCTGCCAATTGCTGGTCCGGGCGCAACGTGCCGTGGAAGGATACATTGATCGGTTTTCCCAGGCGCCGTTCATCGCGGATTACCGGCTCGATCTTTAGCGTTTGCAACAATTCCTGCACTTCCTCGAGACAGCCGCGCGGGAGCGCATAATGCTGCGGATGATCCTCGGTGCAACAGATGATCCGCGGCTTATCGTAGGTCGGCAAACGCATCGCCTGCGCTCGATAGAATTCAGGATTTTGAAACGCGGCAATGCGCAGAAGCCGATTGCGAAGTGGAGGAGAGAGGTTCTCCTTGGCAATGTAGATTTGATCCGCGAGAACCAATTCGACTTTCTCCGGCAGAGGTCCCGGGACGGGTGTTACACGGTGACGGGATGGCGGCGCAGACCACGGGGAATCGTCATCCTCCGTAATCACCGCGCGGACTCCAATCACTCGACTCTTTGATTCCGCATGGCGAACGAGCGCCTCGACGCTGGAGCGGTTGATCTTCTGGAGCGATGCGAGAGACAACCATTGGTCCGGACGTGGATGAAATGTCTCGTCGAGAAAGACCGTGTTCCCTTGCAGCCTCGCCTGTTTTTGGAGAGGCAGCGCGATCAGGTTCCCAAATCCTCCGCTCGGCAACGTATCTTGATTCGGGAAAAAGCGGTCATAGGAGCGCAGGCCAAGTTCAGGACGCCTCTCCATCGTCTCGGTCAAAATGTAAGATCCGAGCTTCCGCGCAAGGCTGGCTGGAATCGCTTCCTCAAAGAAGAGCCAGACATGAGCACCATCGCCGGAACGCGACCTTTCCAATGCCGCGGGTACTGAGAGGCCATGGCAGGTTTCGATGAATGCTCCTGCGTCGTCCCGCCATTGTTCGCCATCGAAATCAGCCGCCAGAAAAAAGCAGGTTTCATCCAGCAGCATCGGATAAACTCCCGCAACAAAGTCTCCGCCCTGATCCGTACGCCCGGACAGGTGCCAACGGATGACATCATCCGTCACGGGAAGGAAACTCCGATTGGGACAATCCGCGCATCTGATTCTCGGCTTCTCGCACACCCCGCGAACCCATTCGTTGGCGCAAGCTGGAGAATAACCGACTTTGCCGGTTCTCTTGCTTTCGAAGCGAAGGGGATAAACATCCGTTCTTCCGCGAAAGAATGACCGAAACAGCGCGATCTTCGCCGCTGGCGGTGAATCTTGTGTAACCATTCGGTTCTTTCTGTTGTTTGCGAAAAAGAGCCTACAGCGCGCTTTTTCTCGTTCCATTACCATTATTACCAAACAGGCCGGCTTGGAGTTGCCGAAATGGGAACGTCAGGGACATCTCCTGTATGCGGCCTGGCTTCTTCCTTCAAACAGACGACAGTCGATGGTAACTCTGAGCGCGGGATCAGATGTCGGTACCTCGGACTGCCCGGCGAGATGAAATAAGGGCTGAAGCTGTCTATAGATAGCCCTTGATGCTCCCCCAGCCGTTGGGTAAGTTTGAAGGGTGGAATTTGCCGCACCAAACGCGCCGCAGAGTCCTTTTCTCACTCTGGGGCAGACTTTCAAGGCTGATTCGAATTCGGATCGAGCCAGCTTGGAGACTGCCATGTCTTTCGAACACCCATCTTCGAGTGAGTCTTTTTGGAAAGCATATCCAGGCCTCGTCTGGTCTAATCGGCAGGCAGATGATGATATCCGCATTCGCGCGGCCCTAATGAAGCCCCAATTTCCGGTGCTTCTTGATATCGCCGCGACATTTGGGCCGGACCGATTGGAACGAGAATGGGCTATTCTGCGGGCGGACACCGAGACGGATACGCAGTGGGTCGAGCCGATTGTGTGTCCAATTCTCGCGAATATTCGGCGTGGATACGAGCAAGCTTGCACCTGAGACCCGCCGGGTTTGGGAGTTTCTGTCTTCGCAGCCCGCGCTGGGCGGCTTCGTTTTGATCGGCGGCACGGCGCTGACCATGCACCTTGCTCACCGTGTGAGCGAGGATTTGGACTTCATCAACGTAGCTGACAAACTGCCGCGTTCTGCGCTGAACGGGCTGGTCAGAATCCTGGAGCGCAGCGGGTTCACTGTCGTTCGCGATGACAATCAGGCAGCCTACGACGAATTCCTCATCGCCGGTCAGAGCCTGCACGATTACCAACAGAATTTTCTCATCAATGGGGTAAAGGTGAACTTTTTTGCCCCCAATCCAGATCTTGCGGGAATGGTTGAGTCCTCCAGCGCCTCATTGGTTCGGGTTGCCACGTTACCCGAGCTATTTCGCACGAAGGCGCTGGCGTCGGCCAATCGTTGCGTTTCTCGCGATTGGATTGATCTGTATGTTCTTTTCCGCGGACACCGTTTCGCTCTCCACGATTTTCACGAAGCATTTCAGCGTCCGGGCATCTCCAATCCCAAGCTGAGTATTTCTCAGGCATTTCAAAATCTTTGTCGCGGTGTGAAATCCGTCACCGATCCCGGCTATGAAACCCTGATGCCAGACGCACCCACCCTGGCCGAAATGGCCGCATTTTTCACGCAACTGCGTGACAAGTATCAGACGGAGCAGGCTCGTCTCGCCTTCCAGCAGAAAGGCTCCGGCTCGAAAGAGAATCGCTAAAGCATTTTAAATAAAGCAGTAGTCGCCGCCAATTTAAAGGCAGAGGACGCCGAGAACGCAGAGGAAGAGTCTGCCATCCCTCCTTGTGTGCCTCTTTGTGGCCATCCGTTCCCTTATTTAGGTAAAATCAGCCGCGCCTTCGCTAACCGCGAATGGACGCTAACAGACGCGAATAGAGAATAGCGTTCGCCTCCGATATTCGCGCCCATTGGCGTCCATTCGCGGTTTTACTCCACCTGCCCCCTCCACTTCTTCTCTGCAGTGCTAACCATGAAAATGTCCGCACGGCGCGTAGAATTTTGGGCCCGCGAATCACGCAAATCACTCGAATGAGGACAGATCATTCGCTTCATTCGAGTGATTCGCGGGGCACTTTCCCTTCCCTGTCTTTTCGAATGTTCGTGGCTCCCCTTTTGGCTGCGGCTGTGCCGCGCTGCGGCCTCTGCGTTTTAAAAATTCCGCCGCTTCGCTGTTTTAAGTGGGTGAAAGGGAGGGGAGGTGAAGTTGGAGGCGGCCGGCTTTGAGCAGAGCCATGAGGCGGAAGTTGCGGAAAGAACGAAAGCCGCGAGCCATGCGTTTGGCCAGTTGGAGCAGACCGTTGATCGCCTCGATCACGCCGTTGGTGACACGGGTTTCCAGGAAAGCCACGATCCCGTCCCAATGTTCCATGACGCTGTCGGCCAGTTTGCGAAAGGGGACCAATCGAGATCGTCTGGCACGAGTCACCCACCAGCGCAGGGCCACCGCATCTTCGCCGGCCAGCACGTCCTGGAAGGTTTCGCGCAACATCATGGCCCGGCCCAGTTTGGGATATTGGGTGCAGAGTTGCTGGCGGTGCGCGAGTTGTTCCTCCGAGCGCGTCCAACTGTTGCCTCGGATCGCCCAAAGTTCACCGGCCAGTCCGGCCCCTTCACGGCGCAGTTGCTTGCGCACGTCATCGAGTGCTTTGCCGGCCATCTGCATGAGATGAAAACGATCGAAAACGATCCGGGCCT
>NZ_ABVL01000041.1 GCF_000173075.1 Chthoniobacter flavus Ellin428 | reverse complement strand
CCACCGCCAGAAACACTCGCACGCTGCCGGGAAAGCTCAGCATGTCCGGCTTCCTTCACTCCACGCCCGCAACAATTGCGCCGCCAACAGCACTTGGCCGCCATGGTTCACCTCCAGGCGTGCCCCGCCAGGCAGATGCACGACCAACGTCTGCGTTCTGTCCTCGGCCACATTCTCTACTGTCGCCTCCACCCAACCCGCCAACCGCGGGACCGTGGGCCTCTGCTTCTGCAGCGCATTGCCTTCGCCACGCGCCTTGCGCCGCTTCTGCATCCAACTGGCAAAGGTCGGATACTTCACTCCGACATGGGCGGCAAACTGCGCCGCCGGTAACCCGCTCCTTTCAAACTCATCCAGCACCGCCTCCCGCCGCTCCGCTGGCGTCCACACACGCCCTCGGGCGTCCTGTTTCAATACTTGATCGGCCTGCTCCATAGATTGCATAGCGTAGCTCCTACCCAATCTACGAAACTACCCCGTTCCGATGGCGCTACGGATAACGCTTACTCTTCTTCCCCAGTCGTAGATGTCATATTCACCTACGATATGAGATCTATGACCCGCTCCGCCATAGGTGCCCGGGCGGACGCTTACAAATAAAGCGCTTCCTCCTCGTGTTCATGAGAGTGCCCCGCGGGACGCACGGTTTCGATCGTGTCGATCTTGTGGTTAAAAATGCCCGGCCCATACATTTTACCGGCACTCCATTTCCATCAATGAACCCCGTTACGTTCAGTTCATTTTCATCGAGCGCCCGTGCCTTTACTCTTGGACTTCAGAATTAAATACAGTCGTCGTCCCTGTGGGACGCTCGGGAAAGGGCGCCCATTCAAAATGCATTAATTCTACCTCCGAAGAGGATGAGGGATTCCGGGCGACACCTGCTCTTGTAAAAAATTGCGAACTGGAATCGTCGTACGCAGCCTCAATCGATGTGTCATAGTGGCTAGTCCCACTGATCCAAAGAACCCGCCCGTCTCCCGATAGGTCAATGCGCAGTTTCAACATACCAAATTCGACATTTGGAGAACCCGCTATCCAATAGTATCGCGGCGGAGTATTTGTGGCCTCAATTTTTAGAGCGAGCAATGCGGGCGCTCTATCTATTAAATAGACGCTCGCGAGGACACCCGAAGGCATCTTTTTCTGGTAGATCACCTTGGTATCGACGTTTTTACCACAAGCAGACAGAAGTACAGCTATGCTAAATGCGCTCAAGGCATTAGACAGCACTTGCACGACATTTTGAATTCTTCTGTCCATCGGAATTTTTGGGTGAAAGTTCGGTACGGTCCCGGTGTATAGCTATCCTGTACCTTCGGAAAATACAAATACTCCCAATGGTGATTGTACGATCGCAATCCCATCACATTTGTCACTTCAAATTGTGCAGAAACGGACACTGTTACGCCACGTCCCTCTGGGTTTTTTTCCGCACTGCCCCAATACTGAGCCGACCCCAAATATCCCCCAAGAACCTGCTCGGTCCAATTCCAAGTCGTAAGCACGGTCCGTGGCGATGTCCATGGTTGGCGTATAGGTATGTTGCCGTACAAAGGGCCTGGGCTGCAGCGCATAATTTTGTCAATCATCACCCCCCGAATCTCAGACCTCGCAGCGGTAACGGGTGGTGCGTGCATCAGAACCTGTGTCATCTGGCTGTCGGGGCCATACACCGCGTCGAGCGGAAGAGTTCCGTCGCGCCAGGCATTATACGCGGCGAAAGGGTCGTTGTACCAATCTGTCGAGGCTGGTCCGTTAGTGATGCGGTGTAACAGCCTACCACAGTCGCCCATTAGATTGGTGACCTGCGTTCCCAGATCAGAACCTGGGGTTGGAGGCGGAGGAGGAGGCAATGGATCTGGAGTATCACGCGGCGGGTCCGATATCTCCGGGTTATTCGGATCGAAGTATATGGGACGCCTTCCATCCGAATCGACTAAGAGGGTGGGACAATTTCGGACAAACGCATAGACGTTCGGACCCCCTGTTTCCTCGTCTGGATCGCGGCTGATCCAGAACCCATTCTGGCAATCGTAATAACGATATCCATAATAAAGCAGTCCGGTCTCACCATCCGTGTATTTCGTACTAAACCTAAACGGATTCTGGCTCGCATACGGTCCCAAAGTGCGCAACGCTTCCCCGAAGGGCCCATATTCATACTGTGCCGCGAGGCTACCGTCGCTCGCATCGACGAGACCATTGACATTTCCAAGGTCATCAAAGAAAGGCACATAATTGCGATTGATCGTGAAATCGCAGATCGCTAACAAACCACCAACGCCACCTGCGCCGGAGAGGTTGCCACTCAGGTCCAGCCCCCATCCATATGCCCGCTGCGGCTGATTATTCCCGTCGAGCTCCGCCAGCAGATTCCATCCGTCGTATACGAAACGAATGACTAAGCTAACAGTATAGGACGAACTTACGACATTCCAGATTGAAACTGATTTTTGAATGCGCCGGTGAGCGAAATCGTAGCCGAAAGTGAGCTTTAGCTGCGGTGCTCCTGCGGCCACGCTGGCAGCGATGCTTTCAATCCCGATTAATTGATTCTCTGCGTCCCAAGTATAGTTCCAACGTCCGTCGCTCGTCAAGTTACCATCGGCGTCGTAGTTGAACCGCTCTGGCGTGGCAGGGATATACACTCGTCCGGATTTCTGCGCCACGAGATCTGTTCCTGGGGCTCCATTTGGGCGAGCGGCCGACACGTTGATCTCCGGATAGACAGGAGCGGCACTGTTATCCACCTGGACAGAGTAGGCGAAATAGGAGCCACGACGTTGGGCAGTCGCTCCGTTAACGGTTACCGTGGCATCGGCTTTGGCAGAGCCGAGGACATCGACCTCTCCAGGCACTGTCCGACTCCCATATTGATTGAGAGCATTCGGCGAGTAGGTGGCCTTACCACCAGTGGTCGAGGCAATGGTACGATTACCGATGTAATCAAAACTATAGCCAAACTGCTGACCGGAGACCGCGGTCCCGTCTGCCCAGTATCTATTTGCGCCAGTGACCTGGCCGAGAGAGTCATATCCGTATTGCCACCGACTGCCATCCGCAATGGTGGTCTGCGTCCGCTGGTTGGCCAAATCATAACCATAAGCGAGCGCGTTGACCGCCGCGGATTGGCCGGTCACCACGGTGCTAGTACCGGACAGTCGATCCAACTGATCGTAAGCCTTTGTCGTGGTCATGAGCGACTGGCCGCTGATACTCGCGGCGATTTGCCAGACTCGTGATGAATTCGACACGTAGCTGTAGGTCGTCGTTATCCCGCCATTGGTAACGCTCTGTAGTCGGGACGCACCATCGTAACCGTAGCTCGTCGCCAGACTTTGCGCACCAAGGGCGAGCGTCACGCCACCGGGGCGGAGGAGGCCGTCGTAATTTCGATTGATGCCAATGCCGGCAAACGTTCCATCGATGCAGGTTTCGCTGCCGGGCTGGCCATCGAGCGTCGATCCGAAAGTGCGAGTTCCAGCAGCATCGACAGCGGTCACCATTTGCCCGCGACGATCGTAACTCAGCCCTTTTGCGGGGGTCGTGTCGCTGTAACCGACTCCGGTCACTTCTCCGGCTCCGTTGTACGCAAGACTGGTAGCAACGCCACGCGCCCAAGTGCGACTCGAGATGCGTCCCGCCAGTGTATAGCCGAAGCTCGGCCCCCTTTCGTCGGCATATTGTTTACTCGTTAGAAAGCCGCTAACTGGATCATAGTTCCAAGTGGTGACGGACGCACCTGCGGCGCCATGAGTGGTTAGTGTCTTGACCCGCCCCTGCAAGTCGTAGGTATACTCTTCCGGGTAAGTCCGAATCCCGGAAGTTTTCTTCAGCTCGCCTGTTGGCCAATACTCATTAGAGATCACGCCTCCGTCGGGTTGTCGGACACCTTGCAAGCGGCCGGTGAGCGCTTCATAAAAGTAGGTTGTTGTTTGCGCCGGACTGCCGTCGCCCGGAGCGGGCATAGTCGTCGATTGTATTTGATCGTCGGCATAGTAGCTATGGCTTGTTGTTCCGTCCCGGGCATCGATCTCCTGGGTCAGTCGCTTAAAAGCATCGCCATAATTATAACTCTTCCCTTCGATCTGGCTTCCGTTCACTGCCTTCCGGGTCGAGGAGGTTTTCCGACCATGGTCTTGCTGTTCGATTAATATAGAGCCGTCAGGGAAAGTGGTTGTTATCGTGTTCGTCCCGTCTCCGTGCAGGTCAATCAAGGTCTCGGTTGTCAATCCATAATGGCTGTTCCAGGAGTGGCGCCCGTTGGGAGTCATGTCGACCTGAGAAGCGACAATCGAGCTATCCTGTCCGTCTACATTCCATTGTGAGGTCGTAATTCGCTGCACTGTGACACCGTGGGCGGTTACGACGCTCCAAACATTTTGGGTGATCCGATCAGTCCCTGCAAAATGGATAGTGCCACTGGGATTCGCAGCGGGGTTCATGTCCAGCGCTGTCGTCTTGAGCTCGCCGGTGGGCGCGTAGGTGTAGCGCATTGTTACGCCATCGGCATCAACCGACGTGATCAATTGACCTAGGGAATTGTATCCGGACGACCGCACGCCACCATTGGCTTGTACTGTCTGACAGGTCCGCCCAGCCATGTCCTGATAAGTCTTCGTCCACTCCGTGGCCGCACCTCCGGCTCCCAGACGAATCTCCTTCGTAAACCACGCATGGATCAATGCGCCACCCAACGGCGTGATATCCTCAATCCCATATTCGTAAGACTTGGGATAGACCGCCGTTCCGCCAGTGCTGAGTTGCCGACCGTCTTTGCGATACACCTTTATTAGAGTGTTGCCGTCCGGTTGGGTGGTTGTACGGACGAGGTGGCCGGTATTGTCGATGGCCTCGTTCATACGCGTCGAGCGTCCAAGCGAGTCCAAAGTTTCGACGACGCGCCCGGCAAGGTCATAGTGCGTTTCACTCAATGTCTGGAGGGAGCCGTCGGTCCCCTGGCGTTTGATGAGTACGACGCGGCCCATCGAGTCGTGTTCGGTGAGCGTGGTCAAGCCATCTCTTGTCGTCGAATTTACGCGCCCCAAAGCATCATAATCATAGGTCGTGACCACACCCTCCCGATCGGTCGACGTCTGCGGGCCGCAGCAGCCGATGGCCGTACTCATTGTCGTGCCGTCGTCGTAGGCAAACTCTGTAGGCCGGCCCAAATCATCCACCGCCGTCCGCATTTCGCTCGAGAGCGTCAGCCCCGAAGCCACATCGACGCTAGTTGTCGAAATCTCTTGTCCGGCGCGATCGACCACAGCGATTGTCGTCGTTCCTGCTACCACCGTGTCTCCCCCAGCGTTGGGCTGGCCCGCGGCCCTCGTGGTCGTTTTAGTACTCTTATCCGCGGACAACTGATAGCTATAGGTGGTCAGAATACCGTTCGACTGAAGCACGCTTTGCACCTGGCCCGAGAATGGCCCGCCGGTGACTGTCCTGGTCACGGTCACCAGATTGGTTGTCGCGGTCCAGGCAGCGCCTGGCACGGTGCAAACAATGTCGCGCGTTTCATTGGTAAAATACGCGCGATAACTGCGCTTCGTCTCGGAGCCGAGTGTGGTTTCGACGACCGTCACCGCCGGGTTGGCATTGGCGTAGGTGGTGGTGACGACGCGATTCGCGCCGTCGGCTGAGGCCACCGCCGAATCGGCGTACTGGGCCACCACTTTGATCCTGCGGCCGTACTGATCGTAGTCGTAGGTTTCCCAATAGCCATTGGTACCGACCATCTGTTTGAGCTGGCTGTATTTGCCGAGCTGCGTGGGATCGGTGGCCGGGGAGACCTCGTAATAACTGTAAGTGGTCGTCAAGGCGGCGCCATTCGGATCGGCAATGGAGGCCACCTGCACCTCACCCCAAGGCTCGGTTTGAAAGACGTTGGCCGATTCCGATTCGAGAACTCCATCGGCGTTGTAGGTCTGGCGCCATTCGGTACGCTGCGTGTGCGCTCCGTTCCAGATGGGAGTGAGATAGGTGACGGAAGCCCCATCACCCTTGGAAAATTTCCACGCTCCCGTCGCGGGAGTGTATTGGTAGGCGTAGACGTCCACGCGCGGGCCGCTTTCCACGGTGATCCGCACGGAATTGGGATCGATCTGGTTGGTTTGCGGATCGACCGGTTGCTGGATGGTCACCGTCTTGATTGGTGCACCGCCCACGGGATAAGTGCCATCGGCCTGCTTCGACACCGTGGGGGCGGGATACTGTTTGAGGGTCAGCTTATTCGGGCCGAGAGCGGTGACCTGAACGAGCGACGATGGGGTCACTACCTGAGTAGCCACCCCATTGACGCGAATGACCTGGCCATTGGGCCCTACCGAGTAACTCAGCGTATTCGGATTGATGAGACCCTGGGTAGGTGTGCTGGAGTTGAGTGAGATGCTCCCCGCGGTGGCGCCGAAAGTGTCGGCTCCGAGACCCATACTGAAGTTCATGCCACTGGCGCCCGCGCTGGCCGGAGCCCCGGCTCCAGAAGCATCGAAGGATCCGCCCGAGAGGTCGCCTCCTGTCCCTCCGCTGCCTGTGACCCCTCCCGTGGTGCACGTACACGCCGTGCACGGTGGAGTCCAATCATCCTGGAATTTGCCATAAAACATGCCTGCCGCCCAGCGCACGTTCCAAGTCTGGCCTGCGCGGATGACCTGCTTCGGAGTGCCGGTGCCGACCTTTTCGCAAATGAGATTGCCGTTGCCGGACTGGGTGTTCCATAGATGGAACGGGCCATTGGTCGCGGGCAGCAACCCAGGTGCAGGCGCGACGGGCGGGCCGGGAAGGTTTGAATTATTGTCCACCGAGAGGTAAAACTTGAGGTCGCCAGTCACATCCTCCCCGACATAGCGACACACCTGGCCCATGAGTCCCGAGAGGCTCTGAAACTCATACGGGTCGGGGTAAATACCGTTACCCTGAAGAGAGTCAGCACTTGTGGCCTGAAACAACGAGCCCCCGTCCAGGCGACGATAGTTGCTATCCGGAATGGGCGCGCTGAACTGCCAATTTGATTCCGCTAACGAATAGGCTCCTCCCGGGGCGGGCGGCTTGATCGACGCTGTGACCCCTTTGCTAGAAAGCAGGGTCGGTCCCGGGGTCCCTGTGTGCCAGTCTCCATTCGAATCCCTGGTGGGCGGACTGACCGCGTTGCCAATCAGTTGCAGCGGCACAATTTTACAGCTGTACAGGATTTGTTGGCACTGCGCGAGGCGATCGTCGATCGGCGCGTTGCTCGGCAACACTTGCAGGCAGGCGCTGACCTTGGGCAGCGCGGCAGGGTTAAAGTAATAAGTGCTGGTCTGCCAAATATAACCCTGAGTGCTTAAATCATTCTCGAGATCGTTCTTAGTGGTGTATAAGCCGGACAGAGTGGCCACATTGCTACTAATGTCATTGACCAGCGCCAGGAGAAGAGCCGGGTCGTCGAGGTCGCTCCCATAAAAGCCATCCTGAGGCATGGCGTCGGGGATGGCCCCGTCGCTGCGCTTGCGAAAATTGACCGGCAGACCAGTCGCGGCTTCCCATCTTTGCTGGATGGAGCGCTGGAGCGCCTCGATCGGCGGGGCGGCTTGAACCTGCGCGACTAGCAGGATGATGAGGAAGGCGAGTGAGCAGCTCGCCAGTCTGCCGCGGCCGGCCAGATGAGTGAACGTGAGTGGATGTCGCGGGACAGTGCCAATTCGTGTTGCCATAGGAAGATTGAGTGTTTTGCCGTCGCCGGTTATTCCAAATGCGTGAAGACGTTGAGTTGGAGGACACCGCCGGTGTCGGTCGTACCGCCGCGGAAGGGATTAAGCCCGAGCTTCCACGCGTTGTAATTGGTGAGGCCCGTGCCGGAAGGATCTCCCAGCGGGTTGACGCCATTCATGCCGAAGTAGCGATACTCCCAGCCGTCCGGGATGCCATTTCCATCGAGGTCGGCCATATTACCGTAGGTATTGGCCAGGGTGGTCACCTCACCGGGGTCCAGCACTTTGCTGAAGACTTTGATTTCATCCAAGCTGCCGTCGAGCATCTGCAAATCAGGAATTCCCGAGGCGAAGCGCAACGGAGCGGGACTGCCGTTAATGGTGCCAGTTCCCGAACCGGCCGACACTCCATCCAGATAGATCTGCGCTGTCGTGCCATCGTAGGTCACGGCGAGATGATACCAATGGCCGGTAACGAGCACGGTTGTGGCGGGCACGTGGAGAGTGCCGCCGTATTCGGTCGAGGAAAAGACCAACTGCGGAGCGCCGGCACCAAGCAAACCGCCATCCAACACAACGCGGAATCCGGATTCAGGAACGACGTTCGATCCGGGCGGCTCAGGAGTCACATTGGTGACGAGCGTGTAAGCTTTATCCGTATCCAAAGCCGTGGCCTTGAACCACAAAGAGATACTAAACGCGCCGCCGGTATCGGGGATCACGCGGTTGGTGGTGTGATCGATTTCGAGTCCTACCTGATCGGAGTAAGCACTGCCATTCACGTTCAAGCCAGCCAACCCATCGAAGCCGATACCCCAGGCAATCGATCCGTCGGAACCGATGGTGCCCGGGTTTTGGGCCCCGGAGGAATCCTGGGCATCCCAACCGGTGTTTTCATTCAGCTTCAGATAGGCGACGAGGGAATCCGTGAAGACCGTGAACGTGACCGCTGGAGTAAGACCAGTGCGAGCGGAGATGCTGCTCGTAACGGAGCCGTTCACCGCTTGCTGGTAGAAGATCTGCGCCTTCCCGTTGGCGTCCGTCGCCACCGTCAGGACGGTATTCAAATTGGTGGCACCCGAGGTAATCGCCAACTGGCCGCCGCCGCTGACCACGGAGAAGATGACCTCAGCATTCGGCAGAGGCGTGCCGTAAGAATTGGTCACCGTCACCTCGAGCGGCTGGGCGAGGAAGGCACCGGCCGGACCGGTCTGCCCATCGCCCGCCGTCTTGCGGACGAGTGGGGCGCCGACGCTGGTCGGATCGGAAGGATCGCTGCCCTGCGCCAGTTCCACGGCGTTGGTGGCTCCGTCGCCGTCGGGGTCGCCATTGGGGTCTTGCCCAATTACCCCCAAATAACGCACTTCCCACCAATCCGGCAGGCCATTGTTGTCCCGGTCGAACATGGCTTGGATTTCCGCGGGCATGAAGGCGCTGGCCACCAGCTTGACATCCTCCAGTATCCCCTTGTAGAAATGGCCGCTTTCGTCGCAGCCAATCCAGAGGTCCCCCGGAGTATTCAAAGTTCCGCTCATGTCCGGTCCCACGCCACCGGCCGGGGTGGAAACATCCGCGCCGTCAATGTACAGGGTCCCCTTTCCAGCGGCATCGCGCGTAAACGCGAGCAGATGCGGGCGTCCATCCAGCAGCAAGCTGGCATCACTTTGGAGAGGAGCGATTTCGTGAACCACCACTCCGCCCGTGAGAATATCGAAGACCACTCCGTTGCCGGCGCTACCCTTCAAGCTGAAGGCGAAACCGGTCCCCGTGCTGCCGCTCTTCGAGACAATCGGGTAGATATTCGAATCGTCCGCGAGCGACAGGCTCGGGTCGAGCTTGATCCAGGCAGACACGCTGAAGGCGGCGTCCCCGAAATTCAGCGTCGAGCTATCCGGCACATTGGCCGCGGCATCCACGCCGTTGAGTTGCAAGGCAGTGCCCCCGGGCACTTGCCAGTCGGCTTGTTGATCGGCGGGACCGAAGCTGGCCACGCGTACGGCGCCCCCGACCAAGGCACCGGTGTTCCCATTTTCGGAGGCATCGGTGATGGCGTCGCCGCCCTCTTCATTGAAACGCCAGAATCCGACGACCTGATGGGTCCACAAGGTGAACTGGACCGAGCCCGCCACGCCGGCGGTCGCCGTTACAGTGCTCGTTGCGCCGGAGGCAAGAGGCTGTTGGAAATAGACTGTGGCCGCGCCCTGGCTGGAATTACTCACCACCGTCAGGCTCTTCACGAAAGGCCCGGTGCCATTCAACCCCGCCGAAAGCAGGCCGTCGCCTTGAGTGACCGTGAAGGTCACCGGGAACCCAGCCACCGGCACCCCACTCACGCTGTCTTTCACAGCCGCCTGCAAAGGCGCCGGGGCAAATCCGCCGGGCGCACTCGCCTGGTCATCTCCGCCCAGAATCGACAGGGTCGGCGCCGCTACCTGGACTTCGGATGTATAATCCGAGTATCCTGCCTGATTCGCGTTCCGCACCCGATAGGAATAGGCCACGCCGGATTGTGCAGTCGTGTCGTAGAATTCGCTTTCGCCCAGCAGCAGAACCGCAATTTGCTCCCAACTTCCGTTGCCGGTCCGGCGCTCCACCATGACCTGATTCCGCGGATCGTATGCGGGGTTATTCCAGGTTAAGTGGACCTGGCCATTCAGCCCCACGGAGGCGGTCAGACCGGACGGCGCTGCGGGCGGCGCCAGCAGCGCATATTTGGACATCAGATAACTCTCCACCTGAAAACGGTCCGCATCAGACAGCCCGGCGTTGAAGATCAAGACTTCAGCGATGTCACCCTTCAGCAGGGCGTCGGTGGACCAGTTACTCTTGCCGAGGAAATTGCTCGTCCGCGCGATGACTCGCGTTCGATAGTACTCCTCTTGAGCCAGCGTGACCCCGTCCGTCAACAGCCGGCCACCCGGGGTCAGCATGTTTATTTCGTAAAGGTGATAGGCATTCTGCACGATGGCCCCGGGGCCAACGTAGCCATCCGCCGCTGTGCCAGCGTACCACTCGTTGAAAACGAGGTCCGCCGATGTTCCGTTGCGCCCGAGAACAATGTTATCCACGGCCGCCGCAATCCCGATATCAAAGAATCGTTCATTGGTCGGCAGCGGCGTGGTGGACGCCGTCGGCTTGACATGACATAGGCGCTGATGCCCGCGGAGAAGTCGTTAAAGTTGTTGCCCAATCGGAGATAGGAGGCCGTGCCGTCGAAGCGGACCGCCGAATGAGTACCGAGGGCATTGCTCACCACGATCGGCTGCGAGCCGGACACCGATTGCGTCCCATCATTGCCGTTGCCGCTGACATCACTCCACCGGGTGACAAACCCGTTCCCATCGGAGGTAATGCCGAAATCGGAGTCCAGCCACATCACCAGCTTGGCGAATGGCAAGGCTGGTCCCGCAGCCTGGGTGGTGCATGCCACTTCCGTGCTCGGGTCGGAGGTTCCGCCGAAGGTGCGAGTGCGCACCCGATAAAAATACTGGGTATTCGGAACCAGCCCCGAATCGAGATAGCTGCTGGCCGTGCTCGGTGCCGTGCTCACGATGGCATAGGTCCCGTCTGAGCCCGTCTTGCGCTCGATGACATATTCCGTGAAAACCCCGGCCACCGGAGTCCAGAGAAGATTCACCTGGGAAACCGAGATCGCCCGCGCCGCCAACGTCGTTGGCGCGCCTACCGGGGCTTGCGCCAGCGCAAATTTCCTCGTGAAGTATCCCTCCACGGCATGGCGTTCGTCAGGGGTCAGCGCGCGATTGAACATCAGAATTTCCGCGACATCACCTTGGAAGTAACTGTAGTTGAGGCCCAATTGCGGATTGGTCGCGAATTTGACGTTGTTGACGTTGGTCGTGTAGTAGAGGCGGCCATTCTGTCGCGCCGTCCACTCGTTCGGCTGCGAGAGCGCATCGTAGAGATGATACGAGTCGGTCGCGACGAGCGGAGCGCCGAGCGTCTGGCGCGTATCCGTGCCAAAGTCGTCGTAGATGACTCCGGAATATGGATAGTAGGCCGAGCCTCCAGTGCCAAAGTGATGCCAGCCTACCGAACTCGTCGACGATTGATTCAGCGCCGAGCGATGGACGGTGAACAGCTCACCGGCGCCCAGGGACGACGTGAAGTTAGGCAGGTTCAAAGAGGCGGATCCTCCGAAGGTCACCAGCGGGTGCCCATTGAGCAAGGATGCGGAAGTCGTCGTCCACGCCGGACGGTTCCCCGCGCTATTTTGGAACGCGTCATTCTGATAGCCGGACTGATCCAGCCAGGTCACAACCTTTCCGTTCGCGTCCGTGACCACTCCCTCATCGGCGCGCAGCCACAGCACCGCGGCAGCCAATGGCATGGGGTCGCCAGTGCTCAACGTCGTGCCCGAGGTAGCCGAGGAGGCTGTTGACTGCCCTCCGATTCCGGCGCCGACGATACGATAGCTATAGGAGGTATTGGCAGATAGGCCACGGTCCGTGTAGGTCGTTCCTTCCGCCACCGTCGCGATGGTCGCATATTGGCTGTCTCCGGCGGCCATGCGTTGGATTACATACTGGTTGGCACCGGTCACCGCGGTCCAGGAGAGATCCATTTCCCCCGTGGAAATCGGCGTGGCCGTCAATCCGGTGGGCGCAGCCGGTGCCGCCACTGTTTGATATTTTAGGTTCAGATAAGTCTCCACCGCCTCCCGCTCCGTGGACGACAGAGCCCGATTGTAAATCAAGACCTCGGCCACCTGCGCATTCAGGAACTCCGCATTGCCGTTGTAAGCTCCCAACATGAGGGAGTCCGACGGCAGATTCGCCGCGCCGGCCACTCTTTGGGCGACGAGCAGCCCATTGTTAAAGCAGGACATTTGATTGCCGCCATCGAAAATGGCCGCGCCAATGTTCCATTGATTCGCCACCAGGCCGGTATTCACCCCGTTGCCCGTCCCACCATCGTTACTGACAATAAAGACCTGGTTGGTTTGGGTGTTTTGGCTGGATGACCAGGGATACACGATATAACCCGACTGCTGCAGACGAACGAGCGACTGATAGTTTGTCCCCTTGGTCACCGCGAAGATGGTCAGTTTATTGCCACTGAAGCCCGAAGGTCCGCCCTGCAGGAAGTTGCTTCCGTTGAACTGCAAGGACGGCTGGCCATTGGGGAAGGCATTGCTGACGATCGACGGCCGTGACCCGGCGGTGACCTGGGTGGCGCTTCCACCGTTGGCGCCGAAGTTCAGCCAGGACTGGACCTTTTGACTCGCGTCCGGTACCACACCGGCGCCCGCTTTGAACCAGAAGGAGAGACTATTGGTCGGCACCGAAACGATGCCCGAAGCGTTGGTCGTGGCGCTCGCTTCATTCGAAGGCAGCGCCGCGAGCCCCATCTGGGATGCGGTAACGCGATAAGTATAGCTCGTTCCCGGCGCAAGCCCTTGGTCGCAGTAAGCCATCGCCGATCCAGGGAGCGTGGTCAGGGCGGCATAGGTCCCCGAGCCCGTCACCTTGCGTTCGATCAGGAGTTGATTGGCGCCGGTCGAAGCCGACCAGGTCAGATCGATCTGCGAACCCGATGCCGGATTCGCGGCCAGGTTCGTCACGGCGGTAGGCGCACTTACGAGGAGATATTTCTGATTGAGATACGCCTCCACCTGCTGGCGTTCCGCATCGCTCAGGGCACGATTATAGATGAGGATTTCGGCCATGTCGCCGGCATAAAGGGGATCTGTAGCCCCCCAGTTGCTCTTGCCGATGTAGTTGGTCGCGCGGGCGATCGCCTGAAGAGCTGGCGCGGCGGCAGAACCTACTTTTACCCCGTTTTTGTAGACCGCAGCCGAGGTCGTTCCTTGACTCGCGGCCAGCAGCTGGAACACGCCCGTCGTCAGAACGCCCGGCCCGGCGAGCTGCACGCTTGCTCCGCCGCCGGTGAACGTATCAAACAAGAGGTCATTACTCGTCCCGTTTCGGCAGAGAAGAATGTTGCTGCTGGCCTGTCCGACGCCAAAGTCGAAGAAGCGCGCATAATTTGCCGCGCTTGTTGGCTTGGCGACGACAAAGGCGGTGACACCCGCGGTGAAATCCGTGAGCGACGTGGGAATTTTCAGGTAGCTGGATGTCCCATCGAAGCGCACGACCGGTTGGCCGTTCAGCGCCCCGGTCACCGCGGTGGGGTACGCCGCTCCGATCGTCTGCACCGCATCGTTGCCATTGCCGGAAACATCGCTCCAATGCTGGACGGTGCTTCCCGTGCCTTGGGTCACCCCCGCGCCGGCCTTCAACCAGATCATCAGGTGGTCAGATGGCACCGAGACGATCCCGCTGGCATTGGTCGTCGCGTTCGCTTCATTGGAAGGCAGCGCCGCCAGCCCCATCTGGGACGCAGTGACGCGATAAGTATAACTCGTCCCGGGAGTCAGGTTTTGATCGCAAAACGCCGAGGCGCCCCCGCTCAGGGAGGCCACGCTGGCATACGATCCGCCGGAAGTCTTGCGCTCGACGAGCACCTGGCTGGCGCCGGTGGACGGGGTCCAGGTCAGGTCGATCTGCGACCCGGAGGCCGCATTGGCCACGAGACCCGTGATCGCGGTCGGGGCGGCGGCGATGGCGTACTTCTGGTTGAGGTACGCCTCCACGGCCTTTCGCTCGGCAACGCTCAGGAGGCGATTATAGATCAGCACTTCCGCCATATCTCCCTGAAAGAGAGGGTCGTTCCAATTGCTTTTCCCGATGTAATTGCTCGTCCTGGCCGCCGAAGGAATAGCGAATGCGGTGCCCGTAGCGAGTTGGACGCCATTCTGGAAGATATAGGCGGTCGAGGAACTCTGGGCCGCGGTCAAAATCTGGAACTGATTTTGGACGAGCACGGACGGCGCCGTCAGTGTCGTGGCGTTGTTGTAGCTGAACCCGGTAAGGGATTCATAAATCATGTCGGTAGTGTTAGTCCCCCGGCAAAGCAGGATGTTATTGCCCGGTGCTCCGTTTCCAAAATCGAAATAACGTTCATAGGTACGGGAACCGCTGGCGGTGGGCTTGACCACCATGAACGCGGTGATACCCCCGGAAAAATCGGTGATCGCCGAAGGGATCGACAGGTAGCTCGACGATCCGTCGAAACGTAAGACTGGCCAACCGTTCAAGAGACTTCCCGGGCTATTCACAAACAAGGGGCTGGAAGCGGCCGTGGTTTGCACTGCGGAGTGACCAGTTCCAGACTCATCGGCCCAGGCGCTCACCTTCCCGTTGATATCTGAGGTCACCCCAAAATCGGCCTTTAGCCAGATCAACATGCCCGCGGTGGGCAGTGGCGATTGACCTGCCGCCAGGGTGCTCACTACAAAATTGAGTTGCGGCGCCGCTCCGGCGGTGGCGCTGATGCTGGCGGTACCTGCTTGCGAGGCACCCTGGAAGTAGGCCGACGCGTAGCCTTGGGCATTCGTGCGCGTCACATAAGAAGCGACCGCATTACTCCCGCCGCTATCGGCGAGAAGGCCCCCGCCGGTCGTCACTTGGAAGGTAACCGGAGCATTGCTCATCGGAACGCCGTTGCTGGTGACGAAAACTCGGAGGGGCTGCGCAAAGAGAGTGTTTACCATTCCGCTTTGATTGTTCCCGTCGGCGATTTGGGCCGTCGGCGGAACTCCGTTGTAATAGTCCGTCGGGTCGGTGCCGTTGAGATATTCCAGCAGGTTACTAATGCCGTCGCCGTCCAGATCCATGTTGGCGTCCCCAGCGAAGCGCGGGTTCAGGCCATGAGCGATCTCCCACGCATCGGGCATACCATCTCCGTCGATGTCGTCATTACTGAAAGCGGAGGAAGGAATGACCTGCTTGGCCAGAGCGGGGGTCGACCAAAGGAGGACCGCCACGCCGCTACCCGTGGTCCGCCCATACTCCATTCTCACGTGATAGAGGTTTCCGGCAACGAGGGTGATGGAACTCTGATCTTCCGTCAGGCTGTGCGTCGTCCAGTTATCAATGAGTAACTGGTCATTCACCCAAAGCCGGACTTTGTCGTCGGTCTGGGTGTAAAAGGTAAACTTCTCCGAAGACCCCGCGAGGAGATCGCCTTTCCATCGCACCGAATAGTCGCCGGGATCCACCGAGACATCCGGCGGCGACCCTGCCCAGTTGAAATTGATCGCGCCATCGCGTCGAACGGTGCGCAACGTGGCGAGAGTACTGCCCTGGAAATACGACCCACTCAACCCGGCTGGGTCTTCCACCGACGTCACCTGGACGTTATCGAAGGTCACGGTATTCAAGGTCGCACCATCTCCGCTCGTCACCGCCAGGCCAACCGCGGCGTCGTAAGGCACCGGCGCGTTGACCGTGCTGAGAAGCGTCCACGTCACACCGTCGGCGGAATAGTAACCGGAGAACGAGGTTCCCTGACGAACCAGTTTGAGCCATGTGGGAACGGCTCCCGCCGTACTGCTCGAAAGGCTCGCTTCGTTCACCACCGCGCGGGATTGCAGGAACAAGCCGCCGCTCGGAGCGGCAGCAAGGAAGACATTTCGGGCGCCGGGCGCCGCGCTGTCGCGGATCATCACGCCGGCGCTCGCATAGGCGCCAGTGCTACTCTGCGTGACCACCCGCGCCACGATTTGCCCATCTCCGGTAAGCGTGCCCATCATGCCTTGGAAAGCGTCGGCCGTCCCTCCGATACCGGTGCCGGCGCCTCGCACTGTATAAGTCGCTGAACCCGCGTCGTAGCTCGAATTACCGGGTGCGCTGGCAATACCCACATCGCCATAAGTCCAATCACTCCCAATGAACCCAGGTGTGCTCGTGGCCAAAACATTCCCGGCGCCATCCTCCGCGGAAACCGTCCCGAAATTGGCGAAGCCGAAACTGAAAGCCTTCGAAGTGCCGTTGTAATAGCCGGAATACAGGACATTGCCAGAGCTGATATCCGTCACTGTCGCCGCGCCATTCGGACCGACCGCCAAGCGGGTGCCCGCGCCCTCGTAGACGTCGGCCCCGGCATCTTGCGAAGCCAATCCCTTGAAGGTCAATTCCGTGCCGTTCCACACCAGGCGAGCCGGGCCATAGCTGGGAGCGGTAGGAGGCGGAGTCAGATGAATGCTCGTCCCACTCGGACGATTGGAGAAGGTATCGGCATAGTCCCATGCTCCCGACGCCGAGCCCATCGACCAACTCCAGATGGCGCCGTCATCCCAGGCCCAACCCAAGGTCAGCGTAATATCTCCGGCCGCCGAAATATAAGACGCGCCTCCATATGTGTTCTGCCCCATCCCTCCATCGTAATTCGTTTCCCAATGCAAAGGACACAGCATCCCATTGACATAGACTTGCGCCGGGAAGCTGTTGGCCAGCGGCCAACCGGGAAACCGCGTTAATCGACTCGCCATCCTGCGTGATATAAAGCTGGGAATTGTAGTTACCCGCATCGTCCGAAATCACAAACATGTTGTTCGCCGGTAAGCCGACGTACTTTCTGCCCCAGGATCCATCAGGACGCTGATAAGTATAACCTCCCGTGTGGATTCCGTCGGGAAGCAAAACGGAATTTCCGAATCCTCTTCCGTAAACCAGGACAGTCACCCCACTCGGTAGCCCCACCGGATTTCCGTCCGAACCCAAGGCAAAGAAATTGTCCGAAATGGGCGCGTTTCCGGCAACATTGGTAAAGGTCGACGAAGCAGGAAGGTAAGTGCCCGCAGTTTCCGTCCCGCCATGGGTTGCCGTCACCGAATCATCCGAACCAACAATAACGGAGTAATCACCGCCGGCATCTCCCGGCGCCCAGTATAAATCCTTGCCATCCCCGGTGGTGTAGTAAAAGTGCAGAAGATTTCCTGCCCATGAGACATAGGGTGGACCATTCGCCGGAGTTCCCGAGATGGCGTTGAAACTGATGGCGAGATCCGCGGGAAGGGCGCCAATCTGCCAGCTATCCGGATCATAGGAGGTCGTAAATGTCTCACCATTGGGGGCCGTTCCCCACATATAGGAAGCCATGGTACTATTGCTCGTCGCATTTCGCTGGATTTCTACGTAACCGACCGAGCCGGAATAATGAAGGGTATCGGTGTAGTTTTGGCCTCCCGCCGTCACGTCGGTTGAGTCCAGATTGTATGCTTGTCCGTTAATGTAGACTTGAGGCGGCGGATCGGTCTCAAAAATGTTCGAATAGTAT
This sequence comes from Chthoniobacter flavus Ellin428, assembly GCF_000173075.1. Classification (GTDB taxonomy): domain Bacteria; phylum Verrucomicrobiota; class Verrucomicrobiia; order Chthoniobacterales; family Chthoniobacteraceae; genus Chthoniobacter; species Chthoniobacter flavus. The sequence goes on along the minus strand of NZ_ABVL01000041.1, from coordinate 18,582 downwards.
CTTGCATCGAGCAACGTGGCGTTTGTGTAGTTATTCAAATTCGGATCAACCCAAAACCAGGGCGAAGATCCGAATTGCATATAAGACGGAGACGTGAGATCGACAGTAGTAACCCAAGCTCCATTCGCGCCACTCCAATACGTAGGAACCGTGTATCGGCCGTTCACTACAAATGGGACGGGCGAGGTGATCTGATCCCAGGTCAACACCTTGAAGCAGTACGGAAAATCGAGAAATGTAATCTCATCCATTCCAACCGCGTAATTTCCCTCCCACCAAAGCATTTGCCCACCTTGATCATAATACCAAGGAGCCTCTGAACCGAAATCAGGATAGTGGACGAGATAGTAAAAGTCATCGACCCAGAGGTCTAAACTCGTGTCGTAAAAGTCGACGTACTCCCCGTAGAGATTATATGCCGTGTACTGAAAATTATACAGCACTCCATTATAGAGCACCGAGGGGGGACCATATTGTTGACCTGACGCTTTTGGCGCCGTCAGACCGCAAAAGAGCACGGCGATGATTAAAACAACAAGGCCGCGCAGCATCATTGCCGCTGAAAGCCGACCGATAAAAGCGGATTTAAATGTACGCGGAATCATAGAGTAAATCACATTGATGTTTTTTCCGAACGGCATTCGCTTTTTAGATTGAGCAAGGAAGGGGCAGTCCACCGGCGACAGCGTGCTCAACGGGGAAATTCCATGGCGAAGGGAAAGTAGCATTTTCCAAGCCCGAACACCGCCAAACGCTAGAGGCAATCATACCAATAAATTCTATGGGTTATTACCTACGAAGTAATACTAACTCCCCAAGACAGGAGCTACCTATTGCTTCTAAATCTGCCCGCCAGATTAGGTAGAAAGCAGCGAACAGCCATCCAAACTGAAGAAGGGAGACCATTTTTAAAAAACAGGATGAATCGTTCAGCTCGATAACATGAATAAATGCCCGCTTCTTTTGGGGGAAGACAGAGTCAGTTCTTAAAATTGTCGAGAAACGAAGTCATCTCCTACTGTCCTGGGCCTTCAGCCACGCGGTAGTGTTTCGCTGATCCGATTCCAGGCGAGGTAACCGTTCCATTTCTTGGGCCGCAGTAGTCCCGAAAACAAAGTACAAAGCAACGTTTTTTTCACCATTTACCATTTCTTCACGCTTGCGGTGATGTCTCCGGAAGGAATCATTCTACTTAGGGAGCTCGACTGATTCGGTTCGGTGCAAGCTCCTAAATCCCGCCCTAGGAATGAATAACGATCATTGCGCGCCCCAATTATGAGCAAAAAATGCCGTGAAAACGCGCAGATGACTTATGTGACCTGAGTCGCTGGAGCCGTTTAGAACATAGTAACCCCAGTTCATAGAGGATAGCACCCGATCGTCGACATGCGCAGGCGGTCGGGCAAGTCTCATAAGCTATAGTGCAGTCGCAAGAGTGCGTTGAATATGGCGCGTTGATATATCGCGATCTCCGCGCGCGATCGACACCCACTCGCGCGATGCCTTACTGTAGCGGCGGTCTGTGACCGTCGATTCCAAACGCCCAATCCGACGATCACAGACCGCCGCTACATTGGGCAATCGCTACGCGATACTTGAATGGCCATCCAGCCTCGCTTGCGTTGGCATCCGCTCGCGCTAAACGAATGCGGCGTTCGGCTGCCGCACCTCGATGGGGCGGGCCGACAACATCCGCCGTCCACACGGTATCCCTCTGGCCATCTAATATACCCCGGTTTCGGCGGTAGGCTATGGACGTCCGTTCCGGTTGACCGGCGGATGATCATCCGTAAAATCCGTTACCCGGCAAAATGAGTAAAACCCTCTCCCCAGTCACTTTCCGCAGTAGCGTCATCGCCCTGCTCCTTGCGGGCATGGCCCTGTCGCTGCCCCTGACTGGCCGGGCGGAGTCCGAGGAGGAGGACGCGGCATTCGCCGCGCAGCAGGCCACTGCCCAAAAGGCCTTCCACGACGACATCGTCCCGTTTGTCACCACCTACTGCAAGAATTGCCCACGGGGACAAAAAGAGGAAATCGGGCGTCACCTTTTCCTACGCACTCAAGCACCCCGGCAACGTGGCTTTCAGCAAAACGTGGCTGCAATCGCTCGTGAATGTGAAGAATCACGACATGCCGCCAGATGAAGCGGACAAGCAACCGACCGACGAGGAGCGGCAGAAGTTCACGGACTGGATCGCGATGCTCAAGTTCCTCAGCCCGAAGGACCCGGGGCCTTACGTCATCCGTCGTCTGACCAAGATGGAGTATGGGAATACTCTGCACGATCTTCTTGGGGTGGATCCGGCCGTCGCGCGCGACTTGCCGGATGAAGTGATCGGCGAAGGATATCTCAATACGCTCTCCCCTCTCCAACTGGAGCAGTATCTGGGGATCGCCAATACCGTCCTGGATCGGGCTCTGGCTCCGAAGGGGGCGGCTCCCACGGAAATCGAAAAGCGGCTGTTTGGCCCCGCACCGGCGCCGGGAGCCGATCAACGGGAGGCGGCCCGGAAGGTCGCGCGCTCGCTGGCCCGCAGCGCCTACCGCCGGCCGCCGTCCGATGCGGAGGTGGAGGTCCTGCTCGGGGTCTACGATCTGGCGCGGCAAAACAAACTCGCCTATCCGGAAGCCCTGCGCCTGGTCCTCAAGGCGGTCCTCGTTTCGCCGCAGTTCCTCTTTATCACTCCCTCCGGCGAGGAAGAATCGGGACGCAACATCGTTCCGCTGGATGATTACCAGTTGGCCTCGCGTCTGTCGTATCTGCTCTGGGCGACCATGCCCGATGCCCAGCTCTCGGCGCTCGCGGACAGCGGGAAGCTTCACGAACCGGAAGTCCTGAAGGCGCAGGTCAAACGGATGCTGACCGACCCGCGTTCCCGGGCGTTGTTTGATGGATTTGGCGCGCAATGGCTCGGAGTCGGAAATCTGGACAGCAAGGCCTTCGATACCGCCAAATTCCCGCAGATGACCAAAGAGATGCGCGCGGCGATGTATGAGGAGACGCGGCTGTTCTTCGAAAGCATCGTGCGCGAGAACCGCAGCGTCATCGATTTCATCAGTGCCGATTACACCTTTCTGAACGGCACGCTGGCGCCGATCTATGGCCTGGACAAGACGATCACGGGGCCGCAAATGCGCCGCGTGCATCTAAGCGACGCCAATCGCGGAGGTATTCTAGGTATGCCCGGCGTCCTGGCGACCACCTCCTTCCCCAACCGCACCAGCCCGGTGCGGCGCGGTGTGTGGGTGCTCGAGGAAGTGTTGGGAGAACACGTCCCTCCGCCTCCGCCAAACGTCCCGGCCCTCGACAAGCAGGACAAGAAGACGGTCGAAAATCTGACCCTGCGTCAGCGCACGGAGTTGCACCGCACCAATGCGGTCTGCGCCAATTGCCACAAAATTCTCGATCCGATCGGCTTCGGCCTGGAGAATTTCGACGCCATCGGACGCTGGCGCAATCAGGACGATACCGGCGGCGCGATCGATGCCGCGGGCGAATTGCCCGGCGGAAAACACTTCACGACCCCGAAGGAACTGAAGGTCATCATCGCCGGACGCACCAAGGAACTTTCCCGGAACATTGCGGAAAAATTGCTCGGCTACGCTCTCTGTCGCCCGCTCGAGGGCTACGACGAAATCGTCCTGGATCACATGATGGAAAAAGCCGCGGCGGATAACTACCGCATGCAGACCCTGATCACCGAAATCGTCACCAGCTACCCCTTCACCCATCGCCGGCTCCAAGATCATCTCGCCTCCACTGACCATGCTAAATAACATCCTGATCGATCGTCGCACGTGCCTGAAAGGGATCGGAGTCGCCCTCGCGCTGCCCTTTTTGGAAACCATGGGCTGGGCGGATTCCGGCAAGCAAAAGGCCTATAAGCCGCCGGTGCGCCTTGGGTTCATGTACATGCCGCACGGGGTCATCATGGATCAATTCTGGCCGGCCGATGCCGCGAGCTTCCTCACGACCCTGCCGCCGGCCTTGGAATCGCTGCGCTCCGTCATCAACCAATGCCTGATGATCAAGGGCATCTCCGGAGTGCCGATCGCGCCGTTCAATGGCGCGCCGCACGCGCTCGAACTTTCCACCTGGCTGACCGCGACGCTGCCGGACGCGGACACCCGGAATAAAATCAACATCGCCATTTCCGCGGACCAGATCGCCGCCAATTACGTGGGTAGCTTTACCTCGCTCGCCTCCCTCGAGCTGGCCACGATGCCGCAGACGCACAAGGAGAACCAGGAAGGTCTGAACGAAGGCTACTACTCGCACTGCAGCTTCCGCTCTCCGACGCAGGCCGTGCCGGCGGAGATCAATCCGCGCAGCGTCATGAACCGGCTCTTCAACAAGACGGATCAAAACGGCACTCCCCACAAAGCTTCGCCGGCGGACGCGCTCGACCGCAGCATGCTCGACCTCGTCATCGGCGGCGCCAAGGACCTCCGCAAGACCTTGCCGCAAACCGACCAGCACAAGCTGGACGAATATCTCGACAGCGTGCGTTCCGTGGAGCGCCGGATCGCCGCCATCGAGTATCGCCAAAAAGAAGCGGCTCTGGAAAAAGCCGGCGTCAGCACCAGCAAACGCAACGCATCCGACTCGCCGCCCATCGAGATCAAAATCCCGCTCGGCGACAAGCGCAGCGAATACATGGAAGTGATGTGCGACCTCAACGTGCTCGCCTTCCAGACCGACACGACCCGCGTCAGCACCTACATCGGCTCCACGCCAAACGGTGTCTCCTATCCGGAGCTCGGCTTCAACGACGAGCACCACTCGCAGACCCATCACAACAACAACCCGGAGAAGGTCGATAAGGTCGAGAAAATCACCGCCTTCAACATCGCCCAATTCGCCTACATGGTGAAGAAGATGGCCAGCCTGCGCGAAGGCAACGGCACGCTGCTCGACAACTGCATCATGATGTGGGGCTCCGGTCTCGAGGACGGCAACAAGCACACCCGCGCAAATCTTCCGTTCATCATCGCCGGCCGCGGCGGCGGCGCGATCAAGACCGGCCGTTTCCTCTCCGACGTCCAGGGCAACCAGGGCGACCTCCTCACCACTCTCCTCGCCTGCGCCGGCGTCCCGCTCGATCGCCCCATTGGGATCGCGACGAAGCAGATCAAGGAGATGATGAACGTCTGAGCGGCGCGCGCGCTGAGTGCGGTTAAGCAGCGTTCACGCTGCGACCGCGAAAATCTGCCTCTCAGGGCGGCCCCAAAAGCCTGTCATCCTGAGCGTAGCGGGGAAGCATGGGCGGAGTCGAAGGACCTCTGACTTCCGCGGGTTTTCGCGCGGAGCCGTGGAGCAGAACTGGCGTCCGTGCCTCTCCCCTATTCTTTCGTCCTGTTTCTGGGGAACTGGTGGGGAAGAAAGCTATTGGTCCTTCAACTCCGTTCAGTCGTTACACTCCTACACTTCGCTCAGGATGACTGGCCTTTTTTGGAAGCGCTTCGCGCACTCCCGGCCCGTTCGCAGCGCCTTGTTAGGCGTTGCCGGTCGAATTGGGGAAAAAGTCGTTGAGTGTAAACTCGTCGGTAGTTCCTGGATAATACAGCTTGCCGCCCCGCTGGATGAAATCAACGAGCTGTGAATGAACGAGTGATAGCGCGAGACAGACAGCCTGCCAAGAATCGACGCCGTAGATGTCTCGGACAGGGGCGTCGAATGGGACAGTAACCGGACAACGCCAATCGGAGTCTGGTTCATTCGAAACTGGAGTGGGGCGTCCGATCCGGACGGTGAATGCGAAGCGCTCGCCTGTGAGACTGAGGCAGGAGAACTCACGATTGGCAAACGGCTCGATCATGCTTGGTTTCCGTTAAACGAACCGCGAGGAAGCGCCCCCAAGCTTAGCGACTGCGGAAGGACTGGTGCGCGGTGGGTTCTTTGGGCAGCGGCAGGCATGACTGCCCGGAGCAGTTCGCAGCGCATGGGCGACTTAGATGCGTTGAAGCAGTTGTTCATAGTCGTCGAATTCGTTCTTCCAGTCACCGTAACAAGCGGTCAGGCCACATTTGGGACAACGCGCGCCAACATAAATCCAGCGAACGGCACGGGCACTCTCGTAAAGTGCGACACCGACGGTGACCTCGAAGGAGCCGGAACCGCAAGGGCACTCGCATTCCTCAAGATTGGCGTCCTCCAAATACTCCTCGCTATCGCCCATCGGATGACTGTTCGAACAGGTAGAGCAGATACGGACTGCTGCACCTTCGTTGTCGTCAAGGAGGAGCCGGAAAAGATGCGAGCCGCACTTGCACGAAGCATCGGCAAAGTGTTCCGCCGGGTAGCCGTTCTTCGTGCTGTAGGAGAGCAAACGTTCGCGAATGTCGGCGTGCGAGTCGCCGTAGCTGTGTTGTCCTTGCTGTCGAAGTGCCATAGCGCGTGTCAGTCGCCTACGACCCCAAGCTCAGCGACTGCGGAGGGACGGAAGGACTGCTGCGCGGTGGGTTCTTTGGGGAGCAGCAGGCATGACGCCCCGGAGCAGCTCGCAGCGCATGGCTAGGCGTCGCGGCTTGTTTGGAGCAGCTGTTTCTCGTCATTTTGCGCTTGAGGGCAAGCCCCACATGATACTACCAGGCTTGGTTTGCTTGATAATTTGGATGTGATCGAGGGTTCCCGGCCAAGAGTCGGGTTCTTCAGGGGTTTGTGGCTTATAGTGAAAGACTCCCCGAATCCAAACGCGCTCATGGTTGAAGTCCTGCCATACTTCGCGAGGTTCCGGGAGAAGCTGTTGGAGCGACTTATCGTCCACATCCAGCCCAAGGGTCATTTCCTGGTAGGTTAAAGCCTCCTCCGACATATAAAGTCGAAACGCTGTGTACTCCTTGGCGAGATATACGGAAAGCCATCCGCGAATATCGATGAGCTTGCCATCAAAAGCGGCTGGGTCCGCGAGCAATCGGACCCAGCCGACATCGATCGGATTCGGCATCGGTTTGGCCTTGTCTTTCGGATCGGCACACAAGGCGAGTTGAGAGGTGAAGGCAACCGCAAAAACACAAAGGAGAAAACGCAAAATGGTCTGCGTTATGGGGGAGCACGTGACGACGCCTAACGCGCCCAATCTCGCCATGGCGGGAGACTGTGAGGAGACGGAGAGGAATAATGGCAGACTGATAATGGGCAAGCGAGGATTGCTGCGCGATGGGTTCTGTTGGGAGCAGCAAGCACGACGACCCAGAGCGGTTCGCTCGGGCAGCGCTTGGATGGGTGACGTTGATTTATAGAGCATCGTTCTGGTGAATAAGAATAACCTCGCTTATCCGCTTGCCGCTCGGCAAAGGCACATCGGCAACGCGGAAGAGATAGTTGTTTTGGAAGCTTCCCATCGTCGATTGGTCCGTAACAGATGCAAGCGCAGCTCCGCGCAATCTGAGGGTCCACTGTTTCCCGTCTGCGGGCGGTCGGTACCGTCCCTTGGCCGCATCAGTAAGTTGAAACCAAATGGTAGAGTTCCCCTGGTGATCATCTGCAAAAATCATCGCCTGCACCAGATCCGTCGAAGTCAGGAGAGTCTCTCCATCCGGCTCAGAGGTTACGCTGATCCCGTCGACTGGAATCCATTTGCCGTATCGACTATTTGTTGTGCGCGAATACGCGCAGAACATTAGTAAAAGAACCAGAGTGATCGCGAAGCGGTGCATATGCTCAGTCGCCAACGCCCCCAAGCTCAGCGACTGCGGGTACATGACCGACGCGGTGCTTTACGGGACAAATGGAGGTCGGTCCGTGGGTGAGCCAAGGCTGCTGCGCGGCGGACTCTTTGGGAGCAGCAGGCATGACGGCCCGGAGAAGTTCCCTGCAGCGCTTGGATGGCGTTGTGGTCATTTTAGCCAACGGGTGGGAATCCGTGATTCAAAAATCAGCGCCCGTAGTGAGTCGTTAGACTACGCGTAGCGCCATTTGAGGACGCCGGCTAAGATGCCGAAGCTAATCAAGTAACCCACAATCAACGCGATTACGAAGAACGCTAAAACAAGAGCACACCACAAGCCGCCGTTCTCCTGATTCTTAACCGGAGCATTCGCGGCGACATTCAGTAAGCGAGCCAGCCAACCTGCGAACCAGATGTCGGCGAGGAAGGTGGAAAACATGCAAGATAGAATCAAGCTCATGATCGGAACGCGATACTTCGGCCGCAACTTCTTTCCGGCGTCTGAGAGTGGCAGAAACTTCATGTGTTCGATGCGCGAGCGACGCCTACGCTCCCAAGTTCAACGACACGCCGGAGCGGAGCGGCCTGTGCCGGCGGGCGGAAAGGTGGCGGCGATGGGTAGCACAGGCCGCGACGCGGAGGCGTGTTCGCTGCAGCGCTTAGGCGTTGCGGGTGGATTGGTTGAAGCGTTGAACGTAGGCATAGATGTTCCGCGCTCGCCGCCGGGTGTCGTGGTCTTGCGAATCAAAACGCACCTGTACCTGCGAAAGAAACTCCGGCGACTGCACACTCGCGGCCAAGCGACAGACGTGCTTGCCCCCAAAGGGGCCGTAGGTCTCAATGACGCGAAGAATGAGTGCTCGTAGTCGTTCGTGTTGCGCTGCGGAAAAGGGGACGAGCTTAAGGTAGCGCACAAGATAGGACTTAACGTAACCCGTGCCGTCGAAATACGGGTCGGCCTCAAGGTAGGAAATGGCCAAATCGACATATTCCGAATCCCCGGCGCGAATCCGGGCGCGACCTTCGTCGCTGAGGAGTTGATGCGCCGCCTTCTTGAACTGAGAAATCCGACAGGCTTTTTCATTCACAGGATGTGCGTGGCGACGCCCTCCAAGCTCAACGACGAGCCTGTCAACGCGTCGAACGCAGGAGCGAGTTTCCGGCCCGTTCGCAGCGCTTGACTAGACGATTGGGGTCTCATGCGTCGCGTCTGAAACCCGGGTCGTTGGCCCAAGGTGTGCCGGCGACATCACTTTGGAGCTCGATTGAGGGATTCTTTTTGGCGGGCGTCACGGGTTGCGGGGCAGCCAACCAATAGAGGGGCGTGCCAAAGAGCGGAACCAAGATGACGACTAAAACCCAAAGGATTTTGGCCGGCGTGTCGAAATCGGTTCGCGTGAGAATGCGAAATAGAACGAGCAGCCAAACTAAAGTCAAAAGAGCGGCGAGTAGCCACGGAAAGCTATCCAAATCAGCATTAGAAATCTCGATCTTCATAAAGCGTGTGCAGAGTCGCCAACACCCCCAAGCTCAGCAACTGCGGAGGGACGGCCGAGACGGCGGTATACGGGACAAGTGGAGGTCGGTCCATGGGCGAGCCATGACGGCTGCGCGGCGGGTTTTGGGGAGCAGCAGACATAACGGCTCGGTGCAGTTCGCAGCGTTTTAGGAGGATACTCACCATGCCGTCACGAGATAGTAAACATATCCATTGGAGTATCGAAGGACCTCTACACGCTCCTTGCCGGGTGCGTAGCGGAAATAGCTGGAAGCTGATGCAGAAGGCGGATTCCACCATTTGGGTGCGTCTCCAATACCGATGTTGACCATGCTTGCAATCTTAGCGTCCTCGACTGGGTCGAAGCGACTGGTCAAATTCAGATTCCTGGCGTAAAGGACGACATCCCCTTCGGGGAGCTTGGCCTTGAGGCAACGGACATAGTCCACCGTACCGGAATAATACTCCTGCACATCGCTTGCGCTTGCAGGCAGCGCGCGTCGCGCGGCTGAGGGCAGAAATCTGTCCAATGCCATCGCCGCGAAAACGAGCGGCAGCACGACTCCTAGAGGAATCAAACAGCCCCACTTTAAAAGTGGATTCAAGTTGCGTCGCATGTGAAGCGGCTCAGTCGCCTAACGCCCCCTGCAGCGCTTGGTTAGCACCCCAACCACGCTGCGCGCGGAGCAATGAGGGAAGGACCTGATCCTGTTTCTGGTTCCGTCTCCCCGTTTTCACGGCCGATGTAAGTTGTTCATAATCAACGCTCCGAATTTCCAGTTTCTGAGGAGGCGTCTTCATGTCTCGTGTAAAGGTGTGGGAAATAGGCTCGATGAAGCGGAAACAACGGCCAGATGAGAAGGAAAAGCACTCCATGCACGAAGTAAACCCACGGAACAATGAACAAAAAGGCCGGACGCCTGATGGCTGCGAGCAAAGCTCGACGTGTGAAAAAGTCGCGCCACGAAGGCCACTGAGGGAAATCGCGACGCAACTCCTGAAGCTCTTCCGGTGGGATCGGTGGAGGCGGTGGCAACTGTGCCCGCCGCTTGTAACTGCGCACCGTCAAGAGCGTGAATGCAATCCACCACAAGACCAGCACAAGCAAAATGATTGCGAGGATATTCATGACATGCGTTCACAAGATGCGCGTGGCGACGCCCCCAAGCTCAGCGACGGGCCTGTGAGCGCGTTGAACGCCGGAGAAGAATTCCCGGCCAGTTCGCAGCGCATGGATAGGCGGTGCGGTCATTTGGAATTGGCTGAGGGCATGTCATCGGGAACCGGCACGAGGTAGGATATTGGTGTATGGTGCTGCGGCGAGTGCTGAGTGACGAGGCGTTCAAGCTCGCTTTTGGCTTCCCGCGGCAATGTATTGGGAGCGGAAACGAAGAGCTTGCCGTTGGTAAGCGAATCGACCCGAACCTCAGCATACTGTGGCTGCTGGCGGATAATAGTCTGAAGCTGCGCCGCCTGGTGTGCCGCTCGCGCTAAGTCTGGAGCCGGAAACAGGAGCACCACAACGAGCCAGAAGATGCCGAAAATGGCTACCGCCAACGCCGCGACGCGAACAAGTCGATTGGGGTGACCATCGTCGGCTGCAATCGTAAAGGGCTTAATCACAGGAGGTGCGTAGCGCCGCCTAACATCTTATTAAACCGACGGGCGCAGGAGGTGAAATCGGCGTATTTTCTCGGGTTGGCGAGCCACGGAATCGAGGATAGCGCCGGAGGCTTCTTTCATGGCAAGAGGAAATCGAGAGATTTCGCGTCGACCGCTCGAAGGGGCTCGGCCGGGGTATGACGACTCCGCGTCTTTTCCTATCCTATGCCGACGGATTCCGCTCTTCCGCTGACGCGTTCGCCGAAAAGTGGTAGGCCGGCGATCTTCGCCGCCGTGGAGACGCACGGCGCCAGATTTGGACGAACTGGCGGCGGCGGTGCATCGCTGAGCGATGGGAAGGCGCATGGCGGCCAGGATGACTGACTCCCCAACCACGCTTTCGCTCAGCGACGCCGGGTGACGGAGCCGAAACTGCAACCGCCCTTTTTCACTCCCGCCCGAAAAGTTGTTCCTCGATCGGGAGCGTGCGGTAAATCCATGTCGCGGGCTGCACGAGGACGATGCGGCGGGGGCGGTAGCCTTCGAGCATCATGCTGCACTTCACTTTGAGCTGGACGCCGCTGCTGCCGGGGGCGGCCGGGATGGTGGTGCGCTCGAGGATGTTGCCGCCCTTGCGATCGTTGGTCGGATCGTAGGTCATCAGGTTCGGCTCGGCGACGAAGAGGTTGGCTTGCGGTTCCGTCTTGGTGTCGGGGGGCATGCCTTTCGGGACGGGTGCGTCGAGTTTCAGATCGGCGAAGAGCGCGGGATCGACGTTGCTGAAAAGCGTGACGGTGACGGTCTCCTGTTCGTCATCGACCGCGCTCACCCACGCGGGCAGACCGTGGTCGCGAACGTAAAGCTGGTTCCGCTCGCGCTGTTGCGCCGTGGCCAGCGCGCGGGCGTCGGCGTCGAGCCACAAATCGGTGATGCGCCCCGGCCCATAGAGCGTCGCCCAGGTCAGATCGAAGAGCACTTCCTGCCCCGGCTGAATCGCTTCGAGCTTGGCGAAGCCGGAGCCCTGCATGACGCGCGTGGCTTTGGTGACCTCGAAAGTCTTCGGCTCGCCAACCGGCTTGCCATCCTGCTGCAGACGCGCGGTGAGTTTGTTTTCCGCGAGATCCACCGTCTCGATCTTCCAAAGCTGCTTCTGCCGCGCGTCAAAGGAGAAGTCGTCCTCAATCCGGAAGCAGCGGCGAAAAGCCACGTCGGGCGTGATGCCCCGCCGAAACGCCCCATCCGGCGGCGGTGTTTTGTCTTCGGGCGCGCGCTGGTAAAAAACTCCGCGTAGATGGGTGCCGAGCGGGATGTCGCACAACGCCGCATAAGACCCATGATACCAGATCGCGCCGTAAGGCAGCATCTCCGCCTCGAGCGGCAAATCCCACACGCCCCGATCCTGGCTGTCATCGCGATCAACGCGAATGCGGAAGGTCCGCAGCGGATGTTCGTTGCGGATCAACTCGCCGGAAATCGCGTGTCCCGAGCCTTCCGGCGGGAATTGCCCATCCACGAGCTGAAACCACTCCAGCGGTTTCCCATCGGGCTTGAGCACCTTCTTGTTGGAAGGTCCATCCGCATCGGTGCGATACGGCGGCGCGTCCGCCCCGTGCAGGAGCAAGGTCGACGCAAAGACGGCGAGGAGCGATGACAGAACGCGGCGCATGCAGCGTCAGGCCAGGATTTCCTTGAGCGGACGCAAGCTGTCCTGGAATCGGTCGGCTTTCACGTCCACGCGCTGCGCCATGGTGAGCAGCAGGTTGCTGAGACGCGCATCGCCGTCCACCGGACGCGAGCAGATCCGGTAGTGCGCCATGGAGTCGGCCATGTTGTAAGCGCCAATGGTCGGCAGGTTGAAGTCCACGTGCTTGCCGTGCTGGTAGCCGAGCGCCTTGCCGCCGGCGAGGATGAGCGGCAGGTTGGCATTGCCGTGGCTGTGGCCGTAGGCCATGCCGCTTCCCCACAGCACTTGCGTGGTGTCGAGCAACGGCGCGTGGTTTTCCTGGTGCTCCTTGAGCTGCTCGAGGAAATAGCTGAATTGCTCGATGAGAAAAGTATCGGTCTGCGTAAGGCGGCGCAGTTGTTCCGGGTCGCCATTGTGATGCGAGAGACCGTGCCGCGTCTGCGAAATGCCGATCTCCGGAATGCCGCTGGCCTGCGATTCACTGCCGATCATGCAAGTGATCACGCGCGTGCTGTCCGTGCGCAGCGCAAGCACCATGAGATCGTAGAAGAGGCGATAGTATTCCCCGGCCTCGGCCATGCTCAGCTTGCGCCTGAGGCGGGCCGCTTCCTCCGGCGAAACCTGCGGCTTGGGAATATCGAGCCAGGAATTCGCGCGCGCCGTGCGCTCTTCCACCTGCCGCACCGCGGTGAGGTATTCATCGAGCTTGTTCTTGTCTTCGCTGCCGAGCTGATGGTTCACGCGTTTGGCATCATCGGCCACGAGATCGAGGATGCTCCCGCGGCGCGCCAGCCGGCGGCGGACGGCGTCCTTGCTCTCCTTTTCCACGCCGAAGAGCGTGTTGAAAATCGTCTGCGTATTGCGCTCCGAAGGGAGCTGAATGCCATCGCGCGACCAGGCGAGCGAGTTGCCTTCGATCGCCAGCTCCAGCGAGGAGAACCGGGTCGTCGTGCCCTGCACTTCGGCGATGAGCTGATCGGTGGAAACGGTGTTGCGGAAGGGGCCGCCATCGCCGGGGACGTTCGCGCCGGTGAGCCACACCTTTTCGCAGTTGTGGTGCTTGCCGATGACCATCGGGTGATGCAGACCGCTGATCGGCGTGAGGTCCGCGCGATGCTTTTCCAGCGACTGGAGCGGGGCGCTGAACTCGTAATCCGCACCCGCCTTTTGGATCTGCCAGGTGAGCGTGTTCACGCCATTCGGGATGTAAAGGAACACGCTGCGCTTCGGCGTGTTCGCCGCGGCTTCGGCAGCGGCCCGCGCCGTAGCCGGGAGCATGGCATTGAGCAACGGCAGGGCAATGGTGGCGCCCAGTCCGCGAAGCACAGTGCGACGGTTCATCTGCCAATGATTCAGGTTCAGGTTGCTCATAGGTTTGGTTGGGTTTGGGGGTGGCTCTACCGTTTCTGAAATAAGTCCGAAGTGACCAGGGCCGTTAGGATGTCTTTGACCCGGTAATCATCCGCTTTGCTGGTCGCGGCGATGGCCTTGAGCTGATCATAGTCGCTAAAGGACATCGTGCGGCGCAGCGCGTAGGTGGCGAGTTTTTCGATAAAGGTGCGGTTGAAAGAATCGATGTCGGCCAGCAGCAGCTTCTTGAATCCGGTAGCGTCCTGATACGTGCGGCCATCGGGAAATTTACCACTCGGATCCACCGCCGGGTCGGGACCGACGCCTTCTGCTTTCTCCGTGGTGCGCCAGCGGCCGATGGCATCGAAGTTTTCAAAGGCCAGCCCGAGCGGGTCGATCTTCGCATGGCACGCCGCGCAGTTCGCATCGTGAATGTGCGCGTCCAGCTTCATGCGGATCGTGGCCTTGGGCGCGGTCACCGGATTCGGCGCGATCGGTTCGACGTTCGGTGGCGGCGGGGCCGGCGATCTGCCGAAGATCGATTCCATGACCCACACACCGCGATGCACCGGGCGATGCCGCGTGCCGTCGGAGGTCAGCGAAAGAATCGCCGCCTGGGTGAGCAACCCGCCGCGATGACTCTCCGGCGTGAGCGCGACGCGCTGGAAGCTGTCACTCGGCAGGCCATCGCTCGGCAACCCATAGTATTCGGCGAGCCGCGAATTCGCCATCGTCCAATTGGAATCGAGGAACTCCCGCAGGCTGAGGCCACTCATCAGCACCTCGTGGAAGAACGAGCGCGTCTCGCCGATCATGCTGGCTTCGAGTTGTTTGTCGTAATCCGGGTAAAGCACCTTGTCCGGCGGGAACATCCCCACCTTGCGCAACCGCAGCCATTGCGAACTGAAGGCGTCGGTGAAACGCCGGGCGCGCGGATCGGCGAGCATCCGCTCGACCTGTCGGGTCAGCTCCGACTTGTCGTGCAGCTTGCCGGCGGCCGCGAGCGAGAAGAGCTCGTCGTCGGGCATCGTGCTCCAGAGCAGATACGAGAGCCGGCTGGCGATTTCCCAATCGTTCAGCGTCTGGCGCATCTTATCCGGGTCGCCCTCGGCTTCGAAGAGAAAGCTTTTCGAGCACAGGATCGCATCCATGCCGGCCTTCGCCGCGCTGGGAAATTTTTCCCCGGCCTTTAGTTCCTCGGCCACGATGCCGGCAAAGCCATCGAGCTCGTCTTCCCGCACGGGACGGCGGAATGCGCGTGTCGCCATCTTGCGCAGCAATTCACGCGCTTGCGCCAGGTCACCTTCGGGCGTCGGATGATAGTCTTCGCGCAATTGCTTTTCGTGATCGGTCACGATTGGTCCGCGCCAGGAGATGGAATGCAGAATGAGAAACGGATAGCGCGGCCGGCCCTGCTCGTCGGTCAGCTTGATCTGCCACGGCATGCGCCCGTCCTTCAGACTCACGAAGGGGCGACTTCCGTGGCGGCCCGAACGCGGAAGATTCGAGGGCCCGGGCACATCGTTGTAGACTTCGATGTTCGGCCGGCCTTTCGGCAAGTGCGCCAGGAAGGTCACGGTGATCGGCTGATCTTCCGGCGCCACGATGTCCTGCTCGAAGAGCGTGCGATCGAGTTTTGATTCGTAGACCTTGATCCGCGGCGCGCGGCCTTTCTCGGGCTTCAAGCCGCTGATCGTGTAGCTGATCTCGTAGACGCCCGTCTCGGGGAGCGGGTCCTTGAGCAGCGAGTAGCGGAAGATGTCGCCGGGCCAGAGCTCGTAGGGCATCTTTTCGAGCACGCCCATTTGCTGGAGCCGCTCGCGATGCCGCTCATTCACTTGTTCGGGGAGGATCGCCGGCTTGCTGCCGCCGAAGGGCTCCGGCGGCTTGGCACCTTTCCTCAGCGGCGGAACCTCGGGATAGGCCTCGGCAAGAATCGTCTCCGCGGCGGCGAGATACTTTTCGACATTCGCTGGGGACAGCGTGAGCACCGAGCCGATGCGCTCGAAGCCGTGCCACTCCGGGTCCTCGAGAAAGGCGCCAGGATCTGTGGCGTCGAATTGCACACCGATCAAATCGCGCACCGTATTGACGTACTCGTCGCGCGTCAGCCGGTTGTAGGAGACGGGTGGGCGCATGGCCATTCGTGCCGCTTCGCCTTCCTTCAAGCGAGCAGCCAGAAAGTCCGCAATGGCCGAGCTCTCCTCCGCCGAGGGCCGGGACTTCACTTTCTTCGGCGGCATCTCGCCCCGAGCTGATTCGATCCATGATCTCCGACCACTGCGGCGTATTCTCGAAGCCGATCTTCGAGGAAGAGATTATCCATGCGGAAAATCGCCCTTCTGCGTCGTCGAGTCGTGGCAATCGTAGCAGTGGTCTTCGAGATACGTCCGCAGTTTGAGTCGAGCTCCGTGCGCGGCTCCGCCTGCACCGCGGCGGGCGCGGTCGCGGCGAGGAGCATCACGCCAAACCACGGCGTGCAGCGGGTGAGGAGATCGACGGGCAGACTCATTTGAACGTCACGTTGACCTTCGGCAACAGCGCCTTGATTTTCGCCTGGGTGTCTTCGGAATAAGGCTGCGGGCGGCGGATGAGCTTCAGCTCCTTGAGAAACGCGAATTGCTGGAGTTGCGGCAGGCGTTCGTCGGGCAATTCGAGGAAGCCGAATTCGATTTGTTCGAGTTGCTTGAGATTGGCCGCGAGCTTGAGGCCATCGTCGTTGAGGTCCTTGCAGTTGGTCAGCGTCAGGCGGCGCAGGGTCGAGATCGGCTTGATCGCGGCGATGCTATCCGCGCCGGTGAAACCTTCGCCGAGTTGCAGGTATTCCAGCGGCAGACCGACGAGGTTTTGCAAGGCGGCGGCGGTGGCGTGCGCTCCGAGTTCGAGGCCTTTGAGTTTCTTCAGCTTGGCGAGGTTCGGCGCCCCAGCGTCGGTGAAATGGGCATGCGCGAGGCTGATGCTTTCGAGATTCGGCAGATGATCGCAGAGTTCCTTGAGGCCTTCGTCGTCGATGCTGCTGCCGCGATGGCTCACGTGGGTGAGCTTCGTCCAACCCGTGCACTTTGCGTAGGCGCGACCGGTGATCTGGGTGCCGACGAAGTTGAAGGATTCGAGATTGGTCAGCCCGGCGAGTTTTTCCATGCCGGCGTCGGTCAGCTTGCCATTGTTGGTGAAGCTCAGCTTTTTCAGCGTGGTCAACTGGCCGATCGGCGCGATCCAGTCATCGTTGCATTTGGTGGAGATGATGTTCAGGGATTCCAGCGCGTGGAGATGACCGAGGTGCTCGAAAAAGGCCGCATCGTAGGGATCGTCCACGCGCTTGTCGTGCGGGCCGGTGTTCGGCACCGAGAGGTCGACCAACTTCAGCGTATCGAAGATTGCCATGGGGCCGCCCGCGGCTTTGGCCAGCGCTTCGGGGGTGGTGTTGGTGCGCTCGACCTTGCCCTTGGCGCCTTCGACGGTGTGCGCGACCGCTTCCACGTGCGGCGCATCCGCCGCGGCAGCGAGGATGTCTTTGGCGTATTCGTGCAAGGCCTTCTTCAAGGCCGGGTCGGCGGTTTTGGCCACGACCGCGTCGAGGTCCGTTGGCGAGGTGACCTTGGAAAGATCCGGCGGCGAGGCGAAGGAAGGCAGAGCGAGAGCGACGGCGGCGGTGAGCGTGAGGGCGAGGGGGAATTTCCTGGAGGGCATGTCTCGGTCTACTTGGCGGGGGCGGATTTCTTAGTCTGGCGCTGGCGGCGGCGGGCTGTTTACGAGGGGAGTTGGGAACGTCCTTTCTAATCCCAACTGGACGTTGCGGATACCCCCGAAATCACGGGGGAGGCGGCTGTTGCCCTGAGGTCTCCTCACGGACTCGCCTCAACGATAAGAAGCGCGTGAACAAGGGGTAGGTAGGCCGATCTCGGAGCGGATGAGAAAGCCTCCACGCCGTAAGCTCCGTTCAGCTCACGCACCTGCTTTAGCCTCGGCTAAAGGCCGTTATGCACCTTTGTGAAGCTGAGGGCTCGACCTGCGCCGAAGGCGTTGAGTCCTCCAGCCCAGCGAGGAGGCGGAGGGGAATCGCGGAAGGCCGGCCATGGACGAGCCAGTCGCGAGGCACGAGGTACCCTGGGTCGCCTTATCAAGGGGCCCCACCTTGAAAGAATTGTATCTCAATCCATGCGAGCGGAGGAGGGACCACGGATTGCAGGCATGTAGTCATTCAAGTTTTTTGTTGGGAAGTTTTTCGTTTCTCCTTTCTGTCGCCGAAGGCGACGCCTGGAAGTTCCCCCCAAACGCCGCCGCGGCGAGCGGCGCGGGGTTTGGGGGCGCGCAGCCCCCATCAGCCCGGGCGCGCTAAGTGGCGGAGGGTTGCAGGAAGCGCTTTTGCAGTTCGAGTAAGCAGGGCTTCAATTGGGCTGGCAGTCCGAGTTGCACGCGCAGGCTCTTGCCCAGAGTGACGGCCAGTTTGTGCAGCTTAAGGGTCACGCTTTTGCTCGTTTCCAGAGCTTGCGGTGGATGGTCCGAGAGGACGTGCCAGACCTGAACCAACAGCTTGCGAGCCACCGCGGCCACGGCAATGTGGCGATGTCCTTTGCGGGCAAAGAGCTTCCAGCCCCATTGGCCCAGCGTGGTCTGAGCTCCGGCGCGCAGCACCGCCTGCGCTCCTTGGATGAGCAGGTGGCGCAGATCGCCGCGCCCTCGCCGGCCCACCCCCAGCTTGATGCGCTTGTCCTTGCCGCTGTCGCGCTGACCAGGGTTGAGCCCCACGTAGGCCACCAGCTTTTCCGGGCCGCTAA
>NZ_ABVL01000042.1 GCF_000173075.1 Chthoniobacter flavus Ellin428 | reverse complement strand
TCGCCCCTCCCAGTGAGCCGCAGCCGAATTCCCGCTGTCCCTCAACCGACAAAAAGATGTGGGTAACGCTTAGATGAGCCATTGGATTACACCATGAACCCGCCCAACCTTGCGTTTAGCGGGCGGGGACCGTCCCCGGACGGCGGCGGACCATCGCGCCCGCGTCCCACGGAACGCGCGCCGGGCCATTGCCCGGTGGAGGAGTGACCGCTGGCCGGATCTGCGAAGGATTGGCATTGCGGACGATTCCACTCAATTCAGGCGCGCCTCGCGGCAGCCCCATCGCGGCATTTTTGGCCATCATCGTCGCCGGTGGTGGTGCACCTGTCGCGGAGGCCAGAGTCGGGATGGCCGGCGCGGCTCGCACCTCGGCTTCGTTGAACTCCAACTTCGCCGTCTCTGTCCCCTTCTTAATAACGACGGTACTCTGACCGATCGCCTCGGACCAATCGACACTGACCAGCGATACACCGGCGTCGCTATCCGTTTCACCGCTGAAAAGAGTGAACTCCTTCGATTTATCGCGGCTCTTGATGCTCACAAAATACGCCTCGCCGATGCGACCTACACCACTCACGAACCAATTGGCGGCGAATGTGGTCTGCGGAGCAACCGCCGGTGCCGTCGCCGTGGCCAGCGCAAAGGGGCTCTTCGCTCGCAACGACTCGTAACGGGATTTCGGATTTGCCGTGGGAATCCCTCCCTGCGCGGAATCCCCCCGCACGGGCAACACCGCAACGACGAACAGGCCCAGCGCAGTAAGCCAGCTAAGGATTGAGCAAATTTGTCCGAGTCGACGCATCGTGGAGGGGCGGCCCTAGCCGGAAAGACGGATGGAGGCAAGTGACGTTTCTGTGACAGCCTGGGTTATTCGTTCGGAGTTACACGGATTTTTCACCCCGCCGCGATGGATTGGCTGCAGGTATCGACGGCGTTCAAATCGTCACACGATCTTCACCCCTCGGGCACATGGATGTGACTGCTTTCCTCCATCGTTCCAACCACGCAAAACCCATCCGTTTTCGCCGTTGTCGACATGCCCCAAGCCGAACGCAAAAACCCCTGCACGCAGCCCTCCGCGATCACCAAAACCGAAAGCTCCGCAGAACCCGATCGCATTTCGCGTCGGCAGCCGGAGCAAGGCGAGGATGAGATCCGGCGGCCCAGCACTTCCGGTGGCATGGAAGATCACCTGCGGCTCTATCTGCGGCAGACTCCGCACCGCTTGCTCAGCCGCGAACAGGAAGCCGATATCTGTCGGCGGGTGGAAGCCGCGGAGGAGCAAATCCGCCAGCATCTTTATCGCTTCGGTTCCACGGCCCACGCTCATCTTCAGTTGGTCCGCCGGCTCCTCGCGAGGGAGGAACGTCTCGATCACGTGGTGGCCACGGCCAAGCTCGAACGCCGGGAGCGCTATCTCGGAGTGCTGGCCAAACTCGCCGCGCGTTTCGAGAAGACCGCGACCCTCTGCGATCAGCATTACGCCGACTATCTCACTCACCGAGGTCACCCGGAAGCCGCGCAATTTGCCCAGGCCTTTCTGCAGGTCCGGCAGAAGCTCGCCGCGCTCTATCCGAAGTTTTTCTTCAAGATGAGCGCGTTCGAAGCATCCGCGAAAACCGCGGAGGAAGTTTGCCGAACCACCACCGTGACGGACGAGCAGGTGATGCGAAACCTTCAGGCGGAGATGTGGCTGAACCCGAGTGAATTGAACGTCGAACTCCAGGAGATGAAACGCTGGCAACGCAAGGCGCTCGAGGCGCGCACCGAGATGGTGGAGTGCAATCTACGCCTGGTGGTCTCGATTGCGCGCGAATACCAAAACCGTGGGCAGCCTTTCCTCGACCTCATCCAGGAAGGAAACATCGGGCTCATGCGTGCGGTGGAGCGTTTCGAATACCGGCGCGGTTACAAGTTCGCCACCTGTGCTACGTGGTGGATCCGCCAGGCCATCAGCCGCAGTATCGCCAACCAGGCGCGCACCATCCGCATCCCGACGCACATGATCGATCTGCTGGCCAAGCTCATCCGGGTGCAACGGCAGATGACCCAGGAATCCGGACGTGATCCCACGGCGGAAGATCTGGCCGGTGAACTGCATCTCCCGCTGAGACGCGTGCGGGCCCTGCTCAAAATGGCGGAGGAGCCGATCTCCATTCACACCCCGGTGGGTGAGGAAGGTGGCTCGCGCCTCGGCGACTTCATCGAGGATCACAGCGTCGAAGATCCCAGCAAGCAGGCCGCCGTAGCCATGCTCCGTGAGAAGATCAACGCGGTGCTGCACACCCTCACGGAACGCGAACGCGAAATTCTCGAACAGCGGTTCGGCCTCATCGATGGCCGCGAACGCACGCTCGAGGAAATCGGACGCCACTTCAAAGTGACCCGCGAACGCGTCCGCCAGATCGAAGCGAAGGCCTTGCGCAAGATGCGTCATCCGGAACGCCGCCGGCAATTGCAGGGGCTCAGCACCTGATTCGCCGAACTGTAGCGATGCCGTCCCCTAAGCATTACCCATATCTCAAGAAGACAGGAGAGAAGCCCGCGAATCACCCGAATGACGCGAATGGGGTCATCCCTCATTCGCGTTATCTGCGTAATTCGCGGGTACTTCTTCTCTTTCCGGAACCTTCAAAAAGTTGTGGGTAATGCTTAAATCCATTTGGCGCGGGCCAATCTCAGCCCGGAGGGCTGTCGGACCGTAGCCGGGAGTAAGCGAGTCTGCGAGCGCCACCCCCGGACACCCGCCTTCCACGGTCCCACCCCGGAGGGGTGGCGGAATCTTTCGCCAGCAAGAAATTTCAGCACCACCTCCGGGGTGCATCCGTTTTTTGCAATGTGATCCGGGGGTGGCGCTCGCAGACTCGCTGACCCCCGAGGCGGCGGAGGAGAATAGAGGTGGTTGGCCGGCGGGCGAGCAGGCTACGCTCCATCAGCCCTCCGGGCTAAAATCAACGCAAGCTAAACGGATGTGGAGCGCGTCGCTCCGGCAAGGATTCGATTGTATCTCTTCATCCATCGATCAACATCGCCGCTGCACCCATCGAACCTCGCTCCCATCCGACCCACATGTCATCCGCTTCTCCCTCACCCCAGCTCTATTTCGACACGATCAACGCTTTCCACAAAACCGAAGCGCTCAAAGCCGCACTTGATCTCGGCCTTTTCACCGCCATCGGCAGGACACCGTCCACGGCGGCGGAAATCGCGGCCCGATGTGAGTGTCCCGAGCGTGGGATTCGCATCCTCAGCGACTATCTCACCGTGCAGGGCTTTCTCACCAAGGACGGCTCGCACTATGCGCTGACTCTGGACTCTGCCACTTTCCTCGATCGCAATTCACCCGCGTATCTCGGGCCTTCCGCCGATTTCCTCCTCGCGCCGACGCTGGTCGAAGCCTTTCGCGATCTGACTTCCACGATTCGCCGCGGCACGCCCGAGGTGAAATCGACGACGCCAGAGCACCCGATGTGGCTCGACTTTGCGCGGTGCATGGGGCCGATGATGGTGGGACCCGCACGCGGCATCGCGGCACTCGTCCCGCTCGATGCGGATCGCGAGACCAAGGTCCTCGATATTTCCGCGAGCCATGGCACCTACGGCATTGCCTTCGCGCAGCAAAATCCGCGCGCCCATCTCACTGCGCTCGATTGGGAACCGGTCCTCGCCATCACCGCGGAAAATGCCAAAGCCGCCGGCATCGCGAATCGCTTTAGCAAAATCGCCGGCGACGCCTTCACCGTGGATCTCGGCAGTGACTACGACGTCGTGCTCGTCCCGAATTTCCTGCACCACTTCAACCCCGCCGATTGCACCCGTTTCCTCCGCCGGGTACACGCCGCGCTTCGCCCTGGCGGCCGCGTGGTCGTGGTGGATTTCATCCCGAATGAGGATCGCGTGACGCCGCCAGGCTCGGCGAGCTTCGGTCTGGTGATGCTCAGCAGCACACCCGAAGGCGACGTCTACACTTTCGCTGAATACAGCAAGATGCTCGCCGATGCTGGATTCCACGGCTTCGCGCTGCATCCGCTGCTGCCCACCACCGCGAGCGCGGTCATCGCGACGAAGTAGCACCCCTCCCCTGCATCCAAAAAGAAAAGGGAAAACGCAGAGCCGCAGCGCGGCCGAGCTGCAACCAAAGAGCAGCGACGAACACTCGAAAAGAGAGGGCAGGGAAAGTGGCCCGCGAATCACGCCAATGACACGAATGAAAGCAGATCATTCGAGTCATTCGCGTGATTCGCGGGCCAAAATTCTCCGCGCCGTGCGGACATTTTGCGGATCGGCCCCGAGTTGAGATTGGGAGCGCGCTTGCCGGAGGCAGCCGCGCTGTCCACGAGAGGGGCGTCTTCGGGTGGTCCTCATTTCCCGCGCCCGCAGACACCCCCGCCATGCGAAGTGAAATTGCCAGCGACCGCCGTCGCTGCCCCTTCGGGGCAACCTGCGGTTGGCCTCTCCGCTCCGCTTGAGTTCGCTCCAAAGTGCGGTCCCAAGTGCAACTTGGGACCGAGCGCGCAAAAGGGAAAACGCAGAGACCCAGCGCGGCGGAGCCGCAACCAAAAGGGGAGCCACGAACCTTCGAAAAGACAGGGAAGGGAAAGTGACCCGCGAATCACCCGAATGACGCGAATGATCTGCCCTCATTCGTGTTATTTGCGTGATTCGCGGGCCAAAAATTCTACGCGTCGTGCGGACATTTTTATGGTTAGCACTGCAGAGACGCAGAGGTTTTACTCCAGGCATCTTCTCTGCGTCTCTGCGACCTCTGCGTTTAAAAAATTCTTTGGTGCGGGTCCGCCGCGCTACGCAATCTACGACCGCTTGCGCGTGAGCATGATCTCGTTGCCTTCGGTATCGACGCACATCGCGAGATGTGCCGGTTCGCCATCTTCCGGTTCCGGCTCACGAGTGAGTTGCCCGCCCGCGGCGACGATTTCCCGCGCCCCGGCGATGACATCGGCTACCTGAAAACTCAGCCCCGTCCAGGTGCGTTTCCCCTCCCCGCCGCCATGGATGCCAATCACCCCGTTACCGATCGCCACTTCGCTGATGATGTCATTTTGCTTCAGCACCGAGCCGCCAAAGACGGTCGCGTAAAATTGCACCGCCCGCTTCATATCCGCAGCCCAGATGACATATTTGAGTCGTTCGACGTTCATGCGTCTTGTGTGACATAGATCGCCCGGCGGCGACAGGGAATCTTGCGGTCACGCGCGCTATTGCGCCTTCTTCTTCAGCATGCCGGGCGAGTTCCACTTGATGACGTGATAAGTCGCGGGCGTATCGCCGACATTGCGGATGGCGTGCAGGACATTGGAGGCCTGGAAGATCACCGAACCCGGTCCCAGGCGTTTCCACTCGCCATTGACCAGCGCCTCGACCGTGCCTTCCTTGATGATCAACAATTCCTCATCGGGATGCTGATGGGGCGGATGAGCGAGTACTCCCGGATTCAGCGTGGTGACGTGAATTTCCAATTCATCGAGGGTGGCGGTCGGCGCTTTGCATACTTTGCGCGACTCGCCCGTCGGCGTCTTGTGGACCGCGAGCTCATTCCAGTCGAAGGCCATCGAACCCATCACCTTCGGTGGCGGAGTGCTGTCTTGGGCCAAAGATGTAGTCGCCGGCACAGCGCAAGCGATGGCCAGAGGAAGAATCAGGCGGAGGGAAAACATGCGCCGAGCATTCACCCTCCCGCGGCAGTTGAGGAGCAGAAAGACCGCCCGCCGTGGCAAAAGCGAAGCTACTTTTATGGTCACCAACACCAGATCCGTGCCGTGGAAAAAGGCCGCGCCGAAAAAGACCCGCCACACCAAGCTGAGCGCGAAGAGCAAATCGGAAGCGAGAGCGGCAGCAAAGCGTGCGGGCCGCCGATATCCGAACCTCGTCGACAACATGCATGCGGCGAAGAAGCAGCGTGACCGTTCTGCACGATCCCATTCGAAGAATGGCTTCGTGACCGAATGCGTTCAATCCGCTGAGCGGAGAAGCCTGGCCACCTTTTTCAAGTCAGCGACAAATTCCGCGTAATTCCGATCACGGGATTCTTCGTCCGGTGCGCGCAGCAACGAGGAAGGATGA
This sequence comes from Chthoniobacter flavus Ellin428, assembly GCF_000173075.1. Taxonomy (GTDB): domain Bacteria; phylum Verrucomicrobiota; class Verrucomicrobiia; order Chthoniobacterales; family Chthoniobacteraceae; genus Chthoniobacter; species Chthoniobacter flavus. Next base: position 29,349 of record NZ_ABVL01000042.1, on the reverse strand, counting down.
ACCGTCACGAACGTTTTCTGGCAATACTCAGATGGCATGGCGTGCCCTCGGTCGCGCAGGACGCGCACTTTCGAACCTAAAATGGTTTGCGCGGCGGTGCTGCCCAACAACACGAGCACCCGCGGCGCAATCGCCTGCAATTCCGCCTCGAGCCAGGGTTTGCAGGCGGCGATATCGCGTGAGCTCGGCTTTTTATGAAGTCGGCGCTTGCCCCGCGGTTCCCATTTGAAGTGCTTCACCGCGTTGGTCACATACGTTTCCTGGCGATCGATGCCGGCTTCTTCCAAGGCCCGATCAAGCAACTTCCCCGCCGGGCCGACAAAGGGTCGGCCGGCCCGATCTTCCCGGTCGCCGGGTTGTTCGCCCACCAGGACCAGCTTCGCATTGCGAGTTCCCTCGCCGAAGACCGTCTGCGTGGCATTTTTGTACAGCGGGCAGGCCTTACATTTCGCCGCCGCCGCCTGTAACTTGTGCAGATCGCTTGTCTCCGGGAACGGGCGCCGGGTGCCCAGTCTTCAGTGCTACTGCGTCGGCGATGGACGATCATTGGGTGGATGGGAAAAAGTCTCGGATCCTTCCTCTATTTCTTCGGTATCTCCACTTGCATTGCGTGTGTCCTCACTCAATCGAAGTTGGAAAATGCCACCCACCCCCCAATGTGCGCCAATTTCGCACCCGACGGCGTTGCCCGGCTGGTCCGACAAAAAGCGAAAGCTTGACGGCTAAGCATTACCCACATCTCAAAAATACTGCGGATGGGGCCCGCGAATCACGCAGATAACGCGAATGAGGAGGATTTTATTCGCGTGATTTGCGTGATTCGCAGGCACTTCTTCTCTCCGCAGGACCTTCAAAAAAGATGTGGGTAATGGTTAGGCTTGACGGTGGGTTACATGCATGTTCTTTAGAACACTATCGACCAGACCGAAGTCCGCAGCTCCGAAGCTACTGCTTTACCCTTTCACGAGTCCGTCCCTGTCAGAAATCACCAAATCCAAACACTCCTATGTCGCTTCAATACCCTCCATTAGCTCCGGCCATCGCCGTCCGCGGTGCCGCCAAGGCCATCGACTTTTATAAAAAGGCCTTTGGCGCCGAGGAAATCTACCGCCTCATCGATCCGGAAAGTGGCCGGATCGGCCACGCCGAGTTCACCATCAATGGCGCCCTGGTCATGATCTCCGATGAGTATCCCGAGTATAACAAGTCGCCCGAGTTGCTCGGCGGCGTCTCGGCCAAGTTCATGATCTCCTGCGACGACGTCGACGCGGCCTTTCAGCGCGCCGTCGAAGCCGGGGCGGCAGTCGTCTTTCCTTTGACGACCCAATTCTACGGACATCGCGACGCGCGGGTACGCGATCCCTTCGGCCACGAGTGGCTGCTCTCGCAAAAGGTCGAGGAGGTGAGTCCCGAAGAAATGCAGCGCCGGTGGGACGCGATGGCCAGGAAATAGCGCGGCTCACGGGAGCCGCGCTATTTGAAATCGAACGAGCAATTTACACCACAGCCTCGGCGAGCCTTTGGCGCGCGCGATACATTCCGGCGCAACTGCTGGCCAATTCCCGCACCTCGGTGGTGAGACCGTATTTCAGCATGGGATTGGTGCGAGCGACTTCGATCGCTTCTTCCATGCTGTTGACGTTCAGCACGACGTAGCCGCCGATCGCTTCTTTCGCTTCGGCAAAGGGGCCGTCCGTCACACTGCGGCCATTCTCGCCGGAAATGATCGCGGCCCGTTCGTTCAGCGGTTGACCAGTAACGAATTTGCCTTCGTTTTCAAGCCGCGCAAACCACGCGGTAACGCTGTCGATGATTTGTTGCAAATCCTCACGAGAATACTCAGCGTCGTACCACTGCGTATTGCGGAAGAGAAGCAGGTATCCGGTGACTTGCGGAGGGTTTTCGAGATCGAGGCTCATAGTAGGAGTTGGTGGGTTGATGGTTTCTAATTACTGGCACATCTGTTCAGGAACGGCAGCCTGAATCTGCTCTGGCGTGAGGTCGCGCTGATGAGTGGCGATCGACCAATGATGGCCGAAGGGATCGGCCACGATTCCATAGCGGTCGCCCCAGAACATATCTTCCAGCGGCATGATGACTTGCGCGCCGGCAGCGACCGCGCGCTCGAAGAGGGCATCCGCGTCTTCGACTTGAAGGTGGATCGTTACCGGTGTGCCTTTCAGCGTCTTCGGCCCAAAAATTTTCCATTGCGGATTCTCATCCACCAGCATCACTCGGGAATCCCCGATGCAGACAGAAGCATGCATGAGCTTGCCGTTCGGAGCGGGCAGGCGCATCAACTCCACAGCACCGAACGCTTTCTTGTAAAACTCAACGGCATCCGCGGCACCGTCACAGACAAGGTGTGGCGACACGGTGTGCATGCCGTCGGGCACCGGCTTGGCGGCAGCGGTTTTCTTCGCGGGGGCTTTGGGTTTGGCGGTCGCGGATTTCATAGAAGTGGAGACTGGATGGTCGTTGGAATATTCGAGGCCCGTGGAAGGGGCTTTCATAGGAATGACGAACGAGCCGCGGCGCGGAGGACAGCGAAACGAAACTTTTTCAAAAAAACTCGCCGTTGACATGCAACCATTTGGTTGCCTATATTACTGCCGTCATGGACGAAGTATTCAAAGCGCTGGCTGACCCGAGTCGCCGCAAACTGCTCGACCTGCTGCACGAAAACAGCGGGCAGACGCTGGCCAGCCTTTGCACTCACCTCGACATGACCCGACAGGCTGTGACCAAGCATCTCAACCTCCTCGAGAATGCCAACCTCATCGCCACCGTCTGGCATGGCCGGGAAAAGCTGCACTACCTCAATCCCGTCCCGATTCACGAAATCTACGAGCGATGGATCAGCAAATACGAGCGGCACCGCCTTCAGGCCCTGAGCGATCTGAAAAAGCATCTCGAAACTCCGAGTCCCGAGCCGCACGGGAAACACGAAGCCCGTCAGCAATCCTCTGCGTCCCATCCCTCCGGAGAACCTGTGGAGCATCCGCACTAACTCCGACCCGCCTCTCACCTCACCTCCTCAGTCCCTATGAACACCAAACCTAAATTCATCTACAGTACACTTATCGCCACCACTCCGGAGAAACTCTGGGCCGCGCTGACCGATCCCGCGTTCACCACTCAATATTGGGGCGGCACGAGTCTCGAGTCGGATTGGAAAGTCGGCTCACGCATCGTCTTTCGTTGGCAAGGCAAGATTGTCCACGACGACACCATCCTGAAATCCGAGCCACCGCGACTTCTCTCCTATTCATTTCACCCGCTGCAATTCGAAGAATTTCTCTCTGAGCCGCCCTCTCGCGTGACCTTCGCAATCGAGGAATTCACCGGCATATCGAAACGCCAGGGACCGGTAGTGAAGCTGACGGTCACACATGAAGATTTCCCGGACGACAGCAAGGTCTTCCCGAAGATCTGCAATGGTTGGCCTGATATTCTCAGCAGCTTGAAGACGCTGCTCGAGACCGGCAAGGCCATCGAATTCGAATGGTAACTCTTTCCCCACCATCCATCGCACCCCATGTCTACATCACCAAAATTCGTCTACGTCACGCTCATCGCCACCACGCCGGAAAAGCTCTGGAAAGCGCTTACCGACGCGGATTTCACCATCCAATATTTCTTCGGTACCCGTCTCGAATCCGACTGGAAAGTCGGTTCGCCATTCGTCTTTCGTTGTGCGGACCGGATTACCGACGAGGGCACGATCCTCCGCTCCGAACCGCCCCGCCTGCTTTCCTATACTTTCCATCACGTCGTCGATGAGGAGATGCGCAAGGAATCTCCGTCGCGCGTGACTTTCGAAATTGAATCGCTGGCCGACGGCTCGGATCTCTCCGGCCCCGTCGTCAGACTGACCGTCACGCACGAAGACTTCCCGCCCGAGAGCAAGGTCTTCCCTGCCATCTCGAAGGGTTGGCCTTCGATCCTCAGCGGTCTCAAAACACTGCTCGAAACCGGCAAACCTTTGGACGTTCAGAAGAAACGATAAGCCATGAATCTCGATCAATTCAAACCCAAGACGGTCTACGTCACTTACATTGCCGCCACTCCGGAGAAAGTCTGGCACGCCCTCACCACCGGCGATGTCACGAAACAATTCTTCTTTGGTCGCCGCGTGGAAATCGAACTGCAGCCCGGCGGCACATTTCGCTTTTGGCAGCCCGACGGCACGCTCGATGTCGAAGGCAAGGTGATCGTCTGCGATTCGCCGCGCAAACTCGCCGTCACCTGGCGCGTGATGTGTCACGAAGAGATGCGCAAGCTGCCCGAATGTCTCGTCACTTACCAGATCGACGATCTCGGCAAAGTCGTCCGCCTCACCATGACCGAAGCGCACCAGATCGAACTCCCCGAGAAGATGCTCGAAGGCGGCCGCCGCGGCTGGCCCGTCATCCTCAACAACCTCAAGACCCTGCTCGAGACCGGCAGTCCCCTGCCCCCATTCGACTTCATGAGCGAGGCCAAACCCGCGCTCGATGAAATGAAAGAAGCGGCGCGAAAGTTAACCAGCGACGTCTGAGAGACGGTGAAAAAAGTGCCCGCGAATCACGCGAATGACACGAATTTTTTCCTCCGCGTCATCTGTGTAATTCGCGGGTCAAACGATCTCCCTGCCGGCTTATTCACAGGCGCTGAGTCAAACCGCCGGCCGGTGGCAGGTAACCGTCGTTTGCGCTTCCAAAAGGCGGCCAACCACCTCGGTCATGGCGATTTAGGTTTGTTATGAAACTCCTTACACTTGTTCCTCTCATCGCGCTCACCTTTGCAGCGTGTGACTCAAAGCAAGAGCAGGGCCCGCAAAGCCGAACTCGACGCTCAAGCAACCAAACTCGACGCCGCGGCCAAGGCCGCCAAGAAAGACGCCGCCGCCGACGCCAAAGTGACCAAGAAAGAAGGCGAGGCCAAAGCCGACGCTTTGAAAGACGAAGCCAATCACGTTCGCGACCAGAAAAACGGCAATTAGTCGCGACCGGCAGGAGCTAAGCGTTACCCACATCTTTTGACGTGCGATGCCCCTATCCCGAAGGGATAGAGGACCGTAGCCGGGGGTTGAGCGAGTCTGCGAGCGATACCCCCGGAAACCGTCCCCAAAGGGATGCACCCCGAAGGTGGTGCCGGATTTCTCGCTGACCGGCGATTCCTCCACCCCTGGCCGAGGTGGGACCCGTGGGGTAGATATCCGGGGGTGCCGCTCGCCAAGCTCGCTGGTCCCCGAGGCGGCGGAGGGGAACCGAGCGGAGCGAGATAGCCTGCCGAAGGCAGCCCAAAGGGACGGCACGGCGGTGCCGAGCAATAGAGGTGGTTGGCGGGCGGGCGAGCAGGCTACGATCCTTTATCCCTTCGGGATAGCTTACCGCTTCACCGCCACGACTTCGTAGTTACGGCCAAAGATGTGGGTAATGCTTAGGGCAGCACGGCGCACTTGGCCGACACGAGCAACCGCGCAGTGTCGTCCGGCTAACGGTGTCCCTCTCACCTCGCGACTGCGTAGATCATCAACACCCCACGAGCGGTCCACGTCAGTGTGCGCGGCCAATTGGAGAGAATCAGCCGCCGAATGACCGCCGCGTCGTAACCCTGCATCAGCTTGATGTGAATCGGCGCCTGCAGGATCGCCGTCCACAACCAGTTCAAGGGGATCAACGCGATGCTCGCCAGCAAAGCCCGCTCGCGATGCCCTTGGTAAAGCAGTCCCGCTGCCGAGACTGTCTCCACGGCGAGCAGCGGCGCGATTAGCAATCCGATCCGCCAGCAATGCGCCAAGTGCAGTTTGGTGAACTCCGTCACGCCCACGCGCAAAAACTGCGGATAGACGATCACCTGAATCACCCAAATCAGCCCCACTAACATCCACGTGCAGGCGAAATGAACGATCAGCAGGAGTGACATATCAGTCGCCTCCGCTTCAGCTTCCGGCCACTTCGGACTTCACCCTCAAGGCTTCTCTTCCAGCGCGATTCCAGCGAGATCCACGGTGCCGGGATCGTGCACGATGAACATCATGAATGCCTGAAAATCCATCATCGGCGTGAAGGCAAATTCGAAATGTTTCCACTCCGACTCGGGAGCCAGGTCCTCTTCGTGATAGAACTCATAGGGCTCACTCATCTGCCGCGTACCGACCTTCACGCTGGTGTGCTCCGCACTGCGAATCCAGCCACTCAAGACGTACTTCGTCCCCTTTTTATATTTCTGGTTACCTTGATAAGTCGTGAGCTGCAACTGGCCGCCCTCCTCCACTTTCTCGACCTTGATCCGCACTGCGCCGGCCGCTTTGTCCGGCGAGTCGGGAAGCTTGGTATAAGTCGCACTCACCGGCGCCCAATCGGAATTATCCGTCCAATCATTCGGCAGCCAGCCGTGCACCACATTTCCGTCCTTCGCCTTGACGCTGAATTCCTTGCCCTCTTCGCCAAAGGCGGGCAGCAGACTCTTCGGCGCATCTGCGACCGCAGGCAGCGCCTGGATGCCGAGCAACAGGGCAGCGGCGAGAATGATTTGCAGCGAACGCACCGAGTGATTGAGGAAGCGGTAGGGTCTCATAGCGTGAATGCCCGGAGGTTAACGTAAGATCAGCCGCCTTCGCAAACCGAATACGTGGCCCTGCCGGATGTTTATCAAACAGTGCCCCGGCGCAGTCCAAGCATTACCCATATCTTTGCGCGGTATTTGCACGTCGACACAGATGGCGCTCCTGGGAGCGGCGACTTTCCAGTCGCCGACCGAACAAACGCGCGAAGCGCCATCTTTGGGGCGTCGCTCCGCGACGCAGGGCGACTGGAAAGTCGCCCCTCCCAGTGAGCCGCGGCCGAATTCCTCGCTGTCCCTAACGCCGACAAAAAGTTGTGGGTAATGCTTAGGGCGCAGTGCCGCCAATCGACCGTTTCACTTCGTCGAGCAATGACGCCTCCATTTCCACCAGGTGGCACCGTTCTGGAAAACGCCCTTCTTTCACGTCCGCGATGTACTCCCCAAAGGCCGCGATCCGCTCCGCCTGCAAACGGCGATTTTCCTCGGCGAAGTTGCGATACACTTTGGCATGACGCGGCGGCCGCTCCTCGTAGTCGCCGAGAATGTCATCGGAGAAAAGGAACTGCGTGTCACAACCATCGCCCGAACCCAGCGACATGAGGATCAGCTTCGTCTGCGAACACAGAAACCGCGCGAGGTTGTGCGGCACCACCTCGAGTTCCGCCGCGTAGGCGCCGGCATTTTCGAGCGCCTTCATCCGACGATAAAGCTCCCGCGCTTCGTCGACCGTTTTGCCGATCGCCCGATAACCCGTCCACGTCACGTGACGCGGCACCATTCCAAGATGCCCCACCACGGGAATGCCTTCGCGGGCCATCGCCTCGACAATATAAGGACTCGCCGAGCAATAGACCGAACTGGCGCCCACCTCCAGCGCGCGAAACGCCACGCGAATCGCCTCCTCCGGCGTTGCCATGCCATGCGGTGTCGCCGCGGACAGAAAGCTATTCGGCGCTGCCGCCACCAGCAACGGCAGCCGTGCCTGCGCCTCAGGCGAATCGAAGCTGCAGCTCATGAGGTCTACGCCCGCCTGTTCCGCCGCCGCGGCTTCCTGTGGCGACTTGACGTGAATATGCGTGAGGCAGCGTTTGCCTTTGAGCTGGCGCAGGTCGTAGACGGTGTATTTTTTTCGGGGGCGGAGCATCGTGGCCAAGGACTACGCAAACCCCGACCGGAACTCAACCGCCATCGCGCCGCTCGCTCGATACTCTAAGAGACCGCGAAAAGAGCGCCCGCGAATCACGCGAATGACACGGATGGCGCTTTTATCATTCGGGTCATCTGCGTGATTTGCGGGCCAAATATTCTCTCCGCCAGTTTATTTTACAGTCTCTAAGCCGCCATCCCCTCGTGGTGGCCCTCGGCAAATTCCTCGATGACCTTCGCATTGAAAGCCGGGATGTCGTCCGGTTTGCGGCTGGTCACGAGCCCGTTGTCGACCACCACTTCCTCATCCACCCACTTGCCGCCGGCATTCTTGATGTCGCTCTGGATCGCCGGCCAGGAAGTGAGACGGCGCCCTTTCACCAGTCCCGCCTCGATCAACACCCACGGTCCATGGCAAATAGCTGCAATCGGTTTTCCCGCCTCGGCGAAGGACTTCGCGAATTCCACCGCCGCCGGAGTCGAGCGCAGCTCATCCGGATTCATCAATCCACCCGGAATCAGCAGGGCATCGAAGTCATCGCAGTCCGCCTTATCCAATTGCAGATCGACTTTGAATTGATCGCCCTTGTCGGCATGATGCATGCCCTGAATCTTTCCGGCCTTCGGGGAAACGATGCTGACCTGCGCACCCGCGTCCTTCAGCGCGTGCATCGGTTCCTCGAGTTCGGCTTGTTCAAAGCCATCCGCGGCGAGAATCGCCACGTGTTTCTGTTCCAGTTTTTGTGTACTCATAATTCGGAAAATTGGCCAAGCGCCCGTCGCGAAAGTTCGCACAGTCGCTTACAAAAGAATCGTCCGTTGACTCCGAAACCGACTCAGCACGCCGCCTGAGATCCCAATCAGGGCTGAGTAGAAAAGTCGTCCTAAGGCGTATCAGGTCTGAGAAAAGACTCCTGCAGTTGCGCGCTCACGAAGGCATTTGCCTCATAAGCCTGCTCCACCACCGGACTCATGCCGAAGAAACCGTGGGTAACGCCGGCATAGTTTCGATAGCTCACGAGGACATTCGCCTCGCGAAGTCCGCGCGCGAGTTCCTCGTCCTCGGTGCGAAGGGGATCGAATTCGGCGGTGACGATGGTCGTCGGCGGCAGATCCTCGAGAAGGGGCGCCCGCAACAGCGAAATGCGCGGGTCCACCTCATCGGCCGGCGAGTTCAGGTAAAGCGTAAGAAACCACAGTTTCATCGGCGCACTCAGCGGTTGCGTGCGGACATTTTGAAAACAGGACTGGTTGTGACATTCACAGTTCACGATCGGACAGATGAGGACGAGCCGCTGCGGCTGTGGCAATCGCCAGGCCGCTGCCATCTCACACACGGCTACCGCCATATTTCCACCCGCACCTTCGCCGACAATCGCCAGGCGCGATGGATCGCCCTCGATCGCTCGCGCGTGCTCGACCACCCAGCGATAGGCCGCCAGCGCGTCGTCATGCGCCGCGGGAAATTTGAATTCTGGTGCCCGGCGATAATCGGCCGACACCACGACTGCGCGTACCGACTCGCAAAGCGCACGCGCCGCGGGTTCACAGGCCTGCGAATCCGACAACACCCAGCCGCCATCGTGCAGAAACAGGATCACGGGGAATGGCCCATGACCACTCGGACGATAGAGGCGCGCCTCCAGCGTTCGTCCGTTACCAACCTCCAGCAGTTCTCGTGAAACCGTGGATTTCTCCGGAACCACCTCGTTTCCTCGCTCTTTGTGTATCAAGCGATTCACCGCATCTGTAATTGTCGGTTGCTCACGCGCTTCGGCTGGACTCAACGTCTCAATGCGCTTCGGTTGCAGCGTCGCAAATTCATCGAGCACCGCTTGCATCTGCGGATCCATGACGCCCTCTTCCACTTGGGCGCGAGCCACCGATACCTGGCACAGCAACGCCGCGACACAGAGCAGTCGCAGAATCGCACACACCCCCCAACGTTCGGCCTGATGAAAAAATGCCGCGGGTTTCATCGTTCGCAATAAATGCGAAGAGTCTTCGCACGCGAACGGAAGGTTGCGCGCTTCCATCCCAAGCATTACCCACATCTCAAGAAGGCAGGAGAGAAGCCCGCGAATTACGCAGATGACACGAATGGAGTCATTACTCATTCGCGTCATCTGCGTAATTCGCGGGCACTTCGCCGCACGGATTTGTGTCACGATATTGCGCGCCGCGGAACGAAATCATCCTTCCAGCCATCCGCAACGCGGGTTTGCCGCGAACGCTTCGACATCCTCATGAGTGTGCGTTTTTTAATTTTTCTCGGGACCCTGCTGCTGCCGATCGTCGAAGTCGCAGCCCAAGTCGAGAAAGTGGAAGTGAATTTCGACTACGTCACCGGCGTCGCGGCGCAACGTGCCAAGGAACCATTTCACAGCCCGCGCGCGGAAATGCCCGATGTCCTGAAGCAGGATAAGTTGAACTACGATGCGTATCGCAAAATTCGATTCAAGAAGGACCGCGATTTCTGGCTCGGCGACAAACTTCCCTTTCACGCCGAATTCTTTCACCCCGGCTACATCTATCAGGAGCCGGTCAAGATTTACGAATTCACGAAAGGATTCGTGCAACGCATTCGCTTCGTGCGCGACTGGTTCGATTACGGAAACCTGAAGATCGAAAATCAAATTCCCGCGGACACCGGTTACGCCGGCTTCAAGATGTTCCATCCGATCAACAAGCCCGGCGAGTTCGACGAAATTGCCTCGTTTCTTGGCGCGAGCTATTTTCGTATGCTCGGCAAGGATCAACACTACGGCGCCTCCGCCCGCGGTCTCGCCCTCGACTGCGGCGAACCGGATCGTCCGGAGGAATTTCCGATCTTCACCGATTTCTGGCTCGGCAAGCCAGCGCCCACGGACAAAAGCCTGCTCGTTTACGCCGTGCTCGACAGCGTAAGTTGCACCGGCGCGTTTCAAATTCGCATCACTCCCGGTGAAACCACGATCGCCGATGTCGACGTGGTGCTCTTTTTTCGCTCGCCGGAAAAAGTGCTCGCGGTCAACAAAGATCGGAAACCGCTGGCTACCATCGGCATCGCGCCGCTGACGAGCATGTTTTGGTTCGGCGAAAACTCCGAGCGCAAGTTCGACGACTATCGCCCCGAAGTGCACGACTCCGATGGCCTGCTCCTCAAGATGGAGAGCGGCGAAACCGTTTGGCGTCCGCTGAACAACGCGTCCGTGATGCGCCACTCGGTTTTTGCCGCCCACAATATCCGCGGCTTCGGCCTCCTGCAGCGCGATCGCGATTACTCACACTACGAGGAACTCTTCAATCTCTACCACGAGGTCCCCAGCATCTGGATCAAACCGAAAGGCGATTGGGGAGACGGTGAGGTCCATCTGGTCGAGTTGCCGACCCACTACGAAGGCCTGGATAACATCGTTGCCTTTTGGAATCCCAAGGTGAAGCCCGCGCCCCTGGAACCATTCCGCCTTGGCTATCAGTTGCTTTGGACGCGAGAAACGGATTTTCAGCTTTCAGAAAACGAGGTCGTCGCCACCCGCATCGGCCTCGACAACAACGACCAGACGAAACGCCAGGTGCATCTCGATTTCTCCGGCCCGGCACTCGATGCGATTCCCGAAAAGGAACCGCCGACCGCCGTGGTGAATTGCTCCGCGAACGCCAAGATTTACGAGACACAGGTCATTCCCAATCCCTTCACCCACACCTGGCGCGTGATCCTGAAATTCGAGCCAAAGGCCGGGAACAAGGATCCGGTGGACTTGCGCTGCACGCTGCAACGCGCCGGCATGCCGGTGAGCGAGACGTGGGCCTTTCTGTGGAGTCCGCCATGAATGCCGCCGCCGCTCAACCTGGCATGATCGCCGGCCATCCGCTGGAAGACTGGAACTCCGCCTACGCTGTGGTCGACCGCTATCTGGAAGCGTTGCGTGTGCGCAATCGGCTGCTGCGCGGACAACTCGTCTCGCAGATTCTCGATCGCGCCATCCAGCGAGCAGGGGTGGAGTCACAGTCCTCGACGGTCGCGCTCGCCTGCGAGGAATTGGACCGACTGGTTACCGAATGGTTTGCCGCGGTGCTCGATGAACCACTCTCCCCCGGCAATAACTTGCTCTCGAGCCGCGGCCGTCTCGCCCTGCTCCTCGCGGATATGCCGGGCAAATGGCAGGACCAATTTTTGCGGCCCGCTCCCTGGCCGGAAGAATTCGTGCGCGCCATGCGCGAAAGCTTCTTCCGCGCCGGACCCGATTTCCAATTCTCACAGATGAATCCGCGCCCGATCGACCTCGGCCCGATCACCACCCTTACGAACCTGGGCAATATCCCCTACTTCCGCATGCTCATCGCGTGGCTCGGGTTTGGACTGCTGCTGGTCATCGTCTTCCGCATGACTCACTGACCATGAACCCGGAGACTCCATTGTCACCGCCAAGTGCTCTTTTTTCGTTCTCGCCCGTCGCCGAGAGGACGGCGCCACGCGCGGGGACCGCGCGCGTCTTCGTCTTCTACTCCTTCGCCGTTCTTCTCACGAGTATCGGTGCGGTGCTCTTTGCCGATCTGCTTTGGCGCGTCGGTTGGTCACCCGCGCGCATCGTACTGCTCGTGCTCTTCACGATTCTGCTGTTCCTTTCCTCCATCGGTTGTGTGCACGGCATTTATGGCTTCGTGCTTCGGCGCGTTGGAGACCGCCATAACATCACCGCCTCGCCGGCCTATCGGAATCGGAGCATCGCCGACACGAGTACCGCGCTCGTTTTTCCCGTCTATGATGAAGACCCTCATCGCGTCTGCGAAAGCTTGCGCTCAGTCTACGAGGCGATCACCGCCACCGGCGAACTGGAGCGCTTCGACTTTTTCATCCTCAGCGATTCGCGCCAGTTGGCCACGTGGATTGAAGAAGAGGAATGCTGGTTCGCCCTCACCCGGCAACTGAATGCCTTCGGCCGCATCTTCTATCGTCGGCGGGCAGAGAACGTTGGCCGCAAGAGTGGCAACATTCGTGATTTTCTCAAGGCGTGGGGACGGCGCTATCGCTACTTCATCGTCTTCGATGCCGACAGCGTAATGAGCGGCACGACCGTGCTCGATCTGGTGCGACTCATGGAGACGCATCCCACCGTCGGGCTCATCCAGACCGCGCCTCGCATCGTCAATGCGCATTCGGCCTTCGCCCGGTTCCAGCAATTCGCGAATCGCCTCTACGGTCCGATCTTCAACGCCGCGCTCGGTTACTGGATGCAAGACGGCGGCAATTACTGGGGCCATAATGCGATCATCCGCACCGAGCCTTTCATGCAACTCTGCGATCTCCCCGAGTTACCCGGACGCAAGCCCTTCGGCGGACAGATTCTCAGTCATGATTTCGTGGAAGCGGCGCTGCTGCGAAAGGAAAACTGGGAAGTGTGGTTCGCCAGCGATCTCGTCGGCAGCTATGAGGAAAATCCCCCGGGGATCATCGAAAACGCGCAACGCGACCGGCGCTGGTCCCAAGGGAATCTACAGCACTTCATGGTGCTCTTTGCCCGTGGCCTGCGCGGGGTGAGTCGCATGCATCTTTCCCTCGGCATTCTCGGCTATCTCGCCGGGCCGCTCTGGCTCCTCTTCCTCATCACTTCCACCTATCTCATCTGGTTTCGCAAGGATACGGGACTCTCCACGGTCGTCGTGGCCGCTTTCACGCCATACTTGCATCTCGATGCCGCGCATCATGCCCTGCTCGTCTTCCTTTTTTGCATGGTCACGCTGCTCCTGCCGAAATTCCTCAGCGTGCTCGATCTGGTCTGCGACCGTGAACGGCGGCGCGCTTTCGGAGGGCTGATCCGCGCCACGAGCAGCGCCTTCATCGAAACAATCTTCTCCACGCTGCACGCGCCGATCCAGATGCTCTTTCACACGAGATTCGTCGCGGCGACTTTGCTGGGCCTGGAGGTGCGCTGGAATACCCAGCAACGCGCTGCGAGTGGGACCTCATGGTCGGATGCGTGGCGTCAGCACTGGCGACACACCCTCATCGGCTTGGGTTGGAGCGCCTTCATTTTATGGATCGATCCCGCGGTGTTCTGGTGGTTCCTGCCCATCAGCCTCGGCTTAATGCTGTCGATTCCTCTTTCCGTCTTGACCGGTTCGGATCGCCTCGGCTGCGCACTACGTCGCGCGGGTCTCCTACTCACCCCGGAGGAAACAATGCCGACTCCGCAACTCGTGCAGATGCGGGCAAGACTCGAAGGGAAGCAGCGCAGATTCGCGGGCGGCGATGAGGCGTTGCTGGCCGCCATTCGCGATCCCTATCTCAATGCCATCCATGTCTCGCTCCTGCGCGAAGAAAAGCTTTCTCCGCAGAAGCTCAACGGTGAGGGCGGAACGCTCACCCGCAAGCTGCTGGACAAAGGCCCTGCAAGTTTGAGCGCGGCTGAGCGGCTGCAACTGGCGTCCGACCCCGAGGCCATGGCCTGGCTGCATCGGGAATACTGGCTGCGCGGCGAGGCCGTGGAGGTTTGAGTACGCCCAAGGTCATCATCATCGGCGCTGGGCCCGCCGGATGGGCCTCCGCGGGGCTATTTGCACCAGAGCGGTTTGGAAGTGTTCCTTCTCGAAGCACGCGACCGCATTGGTGGGCGGATTTACACCACGCGTGCCGCGTCGTACGACGCGCCGTTGGAATTGGGCGGCAAATGATATCCTGCGCGCCCGCTAATCGCGTTGCTCTCAGTGTCGTTCGCTCTTCCCGAAAGCCTCCAGCGCCAGCGGCACCGTCGTGAGCAGTCCGATCGCGGTGAGGATCGTGCCGGCCGTTTCGCGCTGCTGGTCGCTCAATCGTTTGGCCAGCAACAACGCCAAACCGGCGCCGAGCATGCCACGCGTTGCCGCGATCAGGATCAATTCGGGAAAGGTCAGGGTCGTGGTTCTCATAGTGTACGAAAATGGTTAAAAACAGTGACACCTACCGATTCTTCGCTCCGACAAAGCGAAATGGCCTTACGCCGGTGCCGTCGACCACCGTCAACGCACACTCGTCGCTGTGGTGAGGAGCGATAAACAAGTGATGTTCTTCCCTCGGTCCAACGCGTTGTCCCTCCTCCTCAGTGTCTGCCTGGTCACCACCGTCCTCTACCTTGGCCGCCCCTTCCTCATGCCCCTGGCGCTAGCTGTCCTTCTGGCATTCCTGCTCGCGCCATTAACCGCCCGGGTCGAGTCCCTCGGATGCGGGCGCGGTCCCGCGGTGGGGGTCGTCACCATCATCTCCTTCACCGTTCTCGCGTCAGTGCTTTACGTGGTCGGCGCGCAAGCCGTCGATCTGGCCAAATCGCTCCCCGGCTATCACGACAATCTCCAACAGAAAGTCTTCGCGCCGCTGGGCAAACTCACCTCGGCCTTCTCTGCCTACACGCGCAGCGTCCATCCCGCCAAGCCGTCCGACATCACCAGTGAAGCCGCCCAACTGGATTTGCCGACCAGCAATGTCAATCTCCTGAGCGTGGCCAAGGAACTCGCCGGCCCGTTGCTTTCGCCGATCGGCACCGCCGGCATGGTGGCAGTTTACGTCATCTTCTTCCTCTATGACCGGCAGAGCCTGCGCGATCGTTTCATTCACCTGGTGAGTCACGGCCGCCTCCATCTTGCCACCCAGGCGCTCGACGACGCGGCCGACCGTGTGAGCCGCTATCTCGCCGCGCAGTTACTCATCAATGCCACCTACGGCATCCCCGTCGGCGTCGGGCTCTATTTCATCGGCATCCCGAATGCCCCTTTGTGGGGAGTGTTGGCGATCATCCTTCGTTTTCTGCCCTATCTGGGCATCTGGATCGTGGCCGCATTTCCCTTCGTGCTTTCGTTCGCCATCTCTCCTGGATGGGCGCAACCGGTTGAGGTCGTCGCCCTTTTTATCGGAGTGGAACTCTTCACCGCGAATGTCATGGAACCCTGGCTTTACGGGGCGAGCACCGGGCTCTCCGCCAGCGCCATCGTCGTGTCCGCGATTTTCTGGACCTGGCTGTGGGGCGCGGGCGGCTTGCTTCTCGCCACTCCGCTCACCGTTTGCCTGGTCGTGATGGGCAAACACTTGCCAGCCCTAGCTTTCCTGCACGTCCTGCTGGGCAAGGAACCGCCGATCGATCCGGCAAATCGCTTTTACCAGCGCTTGCTGGCCGATGATCGCGATGAACTCGAGGAAACGATCAGCGATTATCACGAAAAGGGCGCGACCGTGGAACTCTTCGACGAAGTCGTCCTGCCGGCACTCAAGCTCGCCGAATACGACCGTGTCACGGGGGATCTTTCCAAGGAAGAACATCGGGATCTTTACGAAAGTCTGCGCGAGGCGCTTTCAAGCCTGGAAAACTTTCCACCACAGGATGAATCGACGGTGCATTCGGTCGTCATCGTGCCGGCGCGGCGCAAGGCGGATGCCCTGGCCGGCGCCATGCTGGCGTATGTCCTGCGCAGCAAGGGCATCGATTGCACCTGGCTCTCCGAGCGAGTGCTCAATAGCGAAATCATCTCGCGAGTGGCCGATCGGACCGAAGTCACGCTCTGCGTCTCCGCCATGACAGCGGTCGGCGCGCGCGCCGCGGCCTCGCTCTTCAAACTCATCGGGGATAACACCAGCGGATTGAAAATCCTGGGCTACTGGCACGGGGATCCCGTGGAGTCCGAAAGCAATCCACCACCCTCCCAAGTGGAAACCGTGACCAGCTTCGAGGCCGCCATCCGGCTCATCTCGGCCACAGCATCGGATACGAAGCGCACGTCGGTCTCCGCCTGACATCCTCTCTTGCTGGCGGCCACTTTGGATCAAGTGATGCTGGAGCGTCCCGCCGCCGGCGTCCAGCACCTGTGCGCCGATGCTGGCTCCAAAGGGGAACCCGTCCGCGAGGCGGTCCAAGCCCGCGGTGACCTGCCTCACGTCAAACAGCGCAAAGAGGAGGCGGCCGCCATCTGCTCCCGCCCTGCGGGACCATCTGCCATCTGCGATTTGCCATTCGCCCCCGCTCCGCGGGATCATTCGGCATTCGCCACTAAGCACTAAGCACTCCCCCACTTCTCCCCCGTCACCTCCCCCTCCTCCACGACTCCCACGCACAGGTAACAATCTCCCGCGGCGCAGGGCCTTCTTTCCGCATCATCGTTACGAAAGTGAATGTCCGCTTATATGATTAATAGACCTCGGGAAGCGTTCCGGCTCGTAGTCTAGCGTGCCAACTTAGGGCGATACCCGTCTGGGCGAGTGTTTTCGGGCGGGTTTTCTTGTGTGAGATCCGGAATGTCGGTGGGAAAACGCATCTCCTCGACGAAGAGCGCCCAATTATCAGCGGCCAGGCTGCGAAGAATTCCTATCTTCCGCCGTCGGAATTCGACCAATCGCGGATCATCCAGTTCCAGTGTTTCAATGATCATCTCGCCGTCGGCGTTGAGTGCCTCGACGTTGCCGTCTCCTTTGAAGCGAAGGCATTGGGCCAACGCGACGTGGCAAGGATCGGGGAGGCGACTCGCCCTCTTGAGGTTGTTGCACGAAGGACAGAGGTAAATGAGGTTGTCGTAGTCGGCTTTAAGGTCTGGCCGGATTTTCCGGGCGACGAAGTGGTCGATTTGAAATCCACGGCGCATGTCGACCCATTGTTCCCGCATGAGACAGTAGACGCACCGAAAGCAGAATTCGTCCCGGAGCCATTGGCGATAACGGCCGTAGTCCTTCCAGCCCTTGGGGCCGTGCCGGCGGGCGTGCGGTCCATCGGGAAAGACGTACGGTTGCGGAATCACTCGCCTCGCCATAGGCCTCTTCGCCGCAAGTCGTTCTCTTGTTCCTCGAGTTCACGCATCGGCAGTGGCATGACGAGCGCGGATTTCGCTCGTGCCAGACGTTTCAGGTTCGCGAGCTCGGTTGTTTCTTCACCAGTCAATTTGCCACCGCGCTTTCGATCGATGAGAGCGAGGCGCCTCGCATTGATCGTCTCCCAATCGGCGATGATGGCCAGATAGTCTGCCAGCGAGAGCGGAACATTGAAGCCCTCCGGGAAATATCGATCCTGATCAAATGGCACACCGACGCGTTTACAGCCGGCGAAATAGTCGAGGAGCTTGCGCTCCAATTCGACCGGCAGTGCATAGAGCTTCAAAACTTCGGCATCCATACGCCAGTGAAGAATTTTCAGCGCCTCACGCTGCGCGGCTCGATCTTCGTCGGAAGCGAGGACCAGATTGTTTTCGAAATCGTGGACAGCGGAGAGATAGGCGTCAACGGCGGCGCTAAGCGCCCTATCTCCCTCAGATCGATCAACGAATAAGACCGAAGGCACAGGCATGCCCGCGCCAAGTTCCTGTAAGGATGTCTCGCTTAGTCGAATGTGTATGAGCAAATGCAGCAGCAAATGTTGAATTAATTAAGGCCCACAGATTCTTAAGGTGATACCCCCCTCCATTCGGGCGCATCAATGTGAACCTTGTAGTAGCCGGCCTACCTATCAAATCAATCATGGCCTTGACGCACCATGGCCCCCGTTGGACAGGAGCCTCGTTCAAGAGCACTTGCGGCACTCCGGTAGTGTTTCCTGCACGCGGGCGGAGAATGATCTCTTCCGCCATGTTAAGATACGTTGTCGGCGGCAGTTGATGTGACATAACGTCGTCACCCAAGTTTTCGAAACCCTTTACGAAACCTTCCTTTGGTGTGGGTGAAGTCCTCTTCTGTCCCTTGGGAAAACCTGGTTGATCTTCGCCGATGAAGCTAAATCCCTGGCCGATTTCGACGAAGTCTTCCAATTTTGGCAACTGCGCGCATGAAGCCCAAACTTCTTCCAAGTCTGGCACACGGAAATCACACGATTCGCTTTCGGCAAACCGTGACATCGGAACGGTGATCTCGCCAGTCACAGCGTAGGAGGAACGAAAAGCTGTAGCTTCACCTTCCCTGACTCGACGATAACGTACTAGCTTCTTACCGCCCGATGCATCGCCGACTTTCCGACCGATCAAAATGCCCGACTCGACGTCCGCAAAGTTAAACATCTTGTCCGGGAAGAGGCAGATTTCTTCAAACTCCGCTTTATCCGTGAGCATTCGCCGAAATGCCGTCGCGTCCGAGCTGTGTAACAGATTCTGCGGAACTACCACGCCAAAAACCCCTCCGGATGGCAGAGCGGAAATTGCGCGATGAAGAATCTCGGCAGCTTGGCTGACGAACTGTGGTGCACGAAACTGCCGGGTGTAAGCATCGCGCCGAGCAGGCTCGATTTTTTCGAAAGGTGGGTTCGCCAGGAGGATTCGTGAACCAGATGCCGCGGACTCCAGCAGATCGGACGCAAAGGCGTCATCCTGTTTCAGCTTCCACCCATTCGGATTGGGAATGTCGGTGAGGGTGAGAGACAGCCGCGCGATTTCGAGGGCGAAGGAATCCACGTCGGAGCCCTGGATTCGTTCCCGCAGATAGGCACGACGATGGGGCGGTGTCGCTTGCTCCGTCGGGAGCAAACTCGTCAGCAATCTCACCGCGGCCACGAGGAAGCCGGCGTGGCCGCAGGCCGGCTCGTAAACATAACGTTGGTCCGATGGTATCTCTTCAATCCACGGGGAAAGCCGCCCCACGATGTAGTCGACGAGATAAGCCGGCGTGCTGTGCGTGCCGAGTTCTTTGCGCACCTCACGGCTGATTAGCGTGTTCTCGTAGACGTAGGCCAGGGCTTCCGTGGTGGCGAGACGGAGGTCGGCACGCTGAGCAATGTTATTGGCCGCGTATTGCAGAGCCTGGCGCTTTTTCTGGGACGTAATGATGGACTCCGCTGATTGCCCGTAATGACGCGCAACGCGCTCGAAGACCTGGTCGACATCACCAAAATCGAGCCGGATGAATCCATCCACGCTCTTGTCGTGAAGCATTTTGGCCCCGAGCAGCCAGAAGACAGCTCGGACGAGCCACTGGCCCTGTTCCGCACTGAGATCTTTTGGCCAGCCCAAAAGTCCGCGAAGGGCAGCGACTTGCTCAAGCAACAAGCGTTCGATGACTTCACCCGCTTCCTTTTCCACCATCGGCATGAGCCCGAGGTCGACGAATTCGCGCTGATAGGTGGCCTCGAACCGGCCGATGGTCTTCGCCCGATAGATGGTTCCAGGCTCAAAGTCTTTTCGATGTTCGCGAAAAAAACCTTCGAGGTGAGTGGCTGGAACACGGAGGTATTCGCGTTGATCGGATGGCCCCTGCTTCCACCAGAGGAGCTCGTTCTGCTGACAGAGCAGCGTGATCGGCGCGCCGGTGACACGACACGCCGCGGCATCCTCCGCCGGCGAAGTCGTTACATCCATGGCGATCACGCAGGCGGAACGACTGTCAAACGGTCGCTGGGAAAAGCCAGCGATAGCCGCATTGCGGCCTCCTATCGCAAGATTGGGGAGTACCTTATCCTCCGTGTAGCCGCATTCCTCCAGCCACGGCTGGAGGGATTTTGCACTGAATGGATGCTTTTGCGAAGGCACGGCGGGATTATTTCAACGGCACGTTGTAGTGACTTGTAGTGCTCTACGGAAAGAAAAAGGCCACGCCTCGGCCACAACGCGGGCTCGGTCAAAACGCAAAGGTTCGGTTTTCATTGGGAAGTCAGCTTCGATTCGCTCGACGCACCAGCCCGCGGAATACACCAGCCACGCCGCGCCATTCGTGGCTGGAAACAATGATGTCGTCGTACTCTGGATTGCTGGCTTTCAGCCGCACCTGATCCTTTTCGACAAAAACGTGCTTCAGCGTTCCTTCATAATCGTCCCTGGCATGGACGGCGGCAATTTCCCCCTGATCACAATGAATATCGGGCCGCAGCAGAGCGTAATCCCCGGGGAGAATTCCATCTCCGATCATGGAATCGCCTTTCACGCGCAGGAGAAAATCGCCCGCTCTCCATGACAGCAGGTTCTCATCCTCCATGATCTCCACGGGTTCAGCGAGGGTAGCCGCGAGAGGACCGGCCGGTATCTCTCCCAAGACCGGAAGCCCCCCGCTGCCCACCGCCAGCCGTCCTTTCGGTGTCAGCTTTACCAGCCGAGGCCGTCCTTTCGCGCCACCGCCGAGAATTTCGACAAACCCATTCCGCTTCATCCGCTGAAGAGTTTCCATGAGACCACTCGGCGTGGAGTACCTCGATGCGCGCGCGAGTTCCGGCACAAAAGCGGGCTTTCCTTCACGCTCCCAAGTCGCAAGCACTCGTGCCACCCGCAGTTGTGGGGCGGTCAGGCGCGTCTGAAGCTTTGGAGCCATATACCGTTTAATTACACGGTATATTGCGATAAGACTAGATTTATTTGCGCCGTGACCACCAGCCGCCCATCTCCATTCCTTTCGCGTGCCTCGGCGCACGGCATAGCATCGTTCGTGCGCACACTCCTCCCGTCCCCATTCCTCCGCCATCCCCTCCAAACAATCATCCGTCCCCGTCCGCGCGTACCGACGCGGGTGCAACCGAAGCCGCCGCGTGCATTCCCACGCGATCTCCGTGCAAACCCCCGTCACCTCCCCCTCCTCCACGACTCCCACGCACAGGTCACAATCTCCCCGTGCTCCGTAATCCGCGACAACGCCGAGTCACCGATCGATTGCCGAAAAGCCTGCTCCGTCTCGTTCGAGATCAGCAGCGTGTCCAGACGGTTCGAGTATCGCCGATCCAGGATATCCGTCAGCACCCGCATCTTCAGCCGCTGATCTTCGCACTCGTGCAGCTCATCGATGCACAGCAGTGACTCCCGGCACAGCTCCTCCCGCTGCAGCATCAGCTTCTCCGTCTCGATCGATCCGAAATCCGCGTAGAGCGGTTTGAACGTCGCGATGAGATCCGTCAGCTTCGCGTAGCGCCCCATGCGCAGCGGCGCCTTCGCCGGCCGGTCCACCGGCTGTCGTTCGTAATACGAAAGCCAAAGATCGATCCGCTCGCGGCAAAGCTGCGCGGCGATGAACGTCTTGCCCACCCCGCGCTCTCCCACCAGCGCGATGATCGAGCCCACTTCCGCAAACTTCCCCCGGCAAAACTGGAAGGTCGCTTCCTGCGGCGCGCAGTTCCACGCTCCCACATCCACTCGATACCTCGCCGGAAATCCAATCGCCCCCATGCGCGGCGCGATCATCGATTCAAACCGGCTCCGCTTCGCCTGCTCCGGCGTCAGCTTCCGCACCCCGGCCAGGATGCGTGAAAACGCCGCTTCAATCCCGTCGAAAGCATTCGGCACCTCCCGCTCGACCACCGGCGCCGCAGCCTCTCCCGCAACCCACCGTTCATCCCGCCGAAGCGCCGCTTCCGCATGGAGCGCCGCACCACTTTGGTGCGACGCCGCTGTCTTGGTAAGTTCAGTTTTCATTCAATCGCATCCGTCAGTGGGTTCCAGCCTTTCGGCCCGCCCGTGGTCAGGCGGAAAGTCTTCTCATCATGACCACCCGTCGGTTTCGGCTCATCCTCCCAACGCTTCTGACTTAGAAACGTCGTCGGGTGCGGAATGAACTGCCCACCATCCCGCCTCCACTGGCCAGTAAGTCGGTATCGTTCCACAGCCGCGATGATCTTCCCCGCGATCGGCGTGCAACCCTGCTTCTTCCAAACCTCCTCCGCTTTGCCCTTCGCCTCCTTGCGCGGATAGGCTCTCCAGAATTTGGCAAACGCTTCTGCCTCGACCGCCCGCGCGTCAGCGCTCGTTCCATTCGGTTCACTTCCATTCGGTTCACTTCCATTCCGTTCAATTCCATTCCGTTCAGTTCCTTTCTTTTCTTTCTTTCCTTCTTGGTCACCTGACTGACAGGCGGGTGGCAGCGGGGTGTCACCCGCCTGACAGTCCGATGCAATCTCCTCAATCCAGCCCACTTCCAAAAGAACCGGGATCGCTTTCTCGAACCACTTCGCGTTCCCCCGAGTCCTCAGCGCCAGCGAAGCCGCATCATACGGCCTCCCGTTCTCGCGCACCAGACTGCCCCGCGACTGACACCGCGACGCCACCTGCAGGATCAAAATCCAGGCGGCGAAAATCTCCGCCCCATCCCGATGCGCCATCACCATGGCAAACCCTTCGCTATCGTGACTGTTAGGAATCGGCACCCAGGCGAGTTTCACCACCGTCTTACTCCGGTTGTTCTCGAAATGCTGGTCCCAGTTTTTGACCCGATACGCCTTCATTTTTCTGAACCTCCATCGATCGCCACACCACTGGCAGCCCGGGTTTTCCGTCGTTCGTCTCTTTTGACATCCTCGATCGACGCTTTGCCTCCCGAGGATGGTAACATCGCCACCACCGCATCCAGCTCATCGCGCGACAGCCAGCGCAACCCGCGCCCCGCCTTCGCCGCCGCCGCCAGCTTCGCCAGCACCTGCGCCTGGAACTGCATCGAAGGCCGGCGCCCCGCCCGCCCCCGCTGCATCCCGCGATGGCTCCCATTGAAATGTCGCGCCAGATCGCGGATCTCCTTCCGCGTCGGCAAACCGTCCCCCAGGACAGATGGTTTATAGCCGGACGACAGCGGTAGTCCGGCAGCCCTAGCAGCTCGTTGATTCATAAAACGCGCGTTTTGAGGAATTTGCCATGGAACGGGACGCTATGTTAGTTACCGGGGGTGGATTTTCCGATGAGCCGCAGGACCTGGGTGATGCCGTGGATGCGGCCGCTGTGGAAGCCGTCGCGCTTGGCTTTCATAATGCGGGCGGTGGATTCCTGGCGCTCGGCGTTGCTGCCGGCGAGTTCGCCGGCTTCGTGGCCGTGGCTTTTGCCGAGGAGATAGCCGATGGCCGCGCTGGCCATGGCGACGAGGAGGAGGAAGGCGCCCGCCGCTGAGAGGTCGTTGATTTGGGAGAGGGTCATCGGGGGAGGCAGTTGAGGGCGGCCTGGTAATCGCGCTGGCCGATTTCAAGATAGGCGCGGGCGGAACCAAGCTGCCCTTGGTTCAGGGCGTCCATGGCGCGGCGCATCCGCTGGGCGAAGGCGCCGAGATGTGCCTTGGCTACTTCGGCGGTTTCGTGAGTGGCGCGCCGCTGGTGCTCGAGGCGCAAGAGGAAGGCGGCGTGGTCGGGCGCGAAACCGCGCTCGGCGATGGCTTGCATGGCTTGGGTTCGGTGAGGAGAGAGGATGCCCATGGTGAGTGGATGAGTGCTTAGTTTGGGGAGTGCTTAGTTCGGCGGAGTGCTTAGTCTTGTAAGTGATTAGTTTTCGTTGGTCTCCGTTGCGTTACTGGCTGCGTTACTGATTACTGGTTACTGGTTACTGGTCACTCGCTGAGTTATTGGTTGAGGAGGCGGGTGGCTTCGTTCTTGTCGGAGGATTTGGCCCGGGCATAGAGGTGCTCGAAGGCGTCGCAGGTGCAGAGGGCCCGCTCGAGGGCGTGGATGAGGGTGCGGCTGTTGATCGGCGCGGCGGAGGTGGCCTTGAGCCGGTGGATGAGTTGCGCGCAGTGCGCGGCGAGTTGCTCGACGATTTCGCCGGCGGGCTCGAGGTCGTCGATGTCGGCTTCGAGGCGGAGCGAATGGCCGACTAACATCTTCGCCTCGGCGCTGCTGTAGCCGGCGCCGCAGGCGCGTTCCATCTGGGTGGCGTAGTCGCTCATGCCCGCACCGCCTTCCGCTTGAAGATTTTGAAGCCGACGCCGGCCGGGGCGATGAAGACCAGGCCTTGCTTGGCGCGGTTCCGCACCGCGCGGGCGGTATTGATCAGGATGTCGATCTGGTCGATGTAGAACGGACCGGCCATCGACTTCGACGGCTTCTCGGGTTTGGGGAGGAAATCCACACCAGGGATTTCCGGGACCGGGTTTGATTTGCTCGTGTGTTTGTTCATTTGACGAGCGCAGTGAACCACGGGTTTTTGGGCGGCATTTTCGTTTCCTGACTTCCCCTGACTTCCGCCGGACTTATGGGATACTTCCCCTGACTTTCTCTGATTGACGGGTTCCATTATTCCTCCTCGTCACTGCGCACTTTCGGCACGCGATCGTGATGCTGTTGGAGCCACTGCAGGAGGAGCCCAGGATTCATTTTTCGACCGACGACGGGAGCGCCCATGCCGCGCAATGTCGTCATGACGTTTTCGCCAAACCCGAAGAGTTCGCCGACTTCTTCCGAGGTGAAAAATCGGAACGGGTTGGCCTGCGCTTCGGCGGCCAGCAGCGACATGCGGCTGCGGGCGGCGCCGATTGTTTTTTCCGTGCGTGCCGCCTTACTCATGGGTCCTCCCCGTGGTGGCACGTAAGATCGGGGAAACCCCGACGTGTTGATTGACTTCGCCGCGGCGGGACGCCATAGTCCCCCCAGCGAAAAGTACTCTGTCCAGGAGCATTTTTTTGCTGAATTCTGAAACCCTCGCCGCGCTAACGGCGGGGGTTTCATTTTTTAGAGCATTTGAAATAAATCTGTAGTCGCGGCTAATTTAAACGCAGAGGACGCGGCGCGGCGAAGCTGCAACCAAAAGGGGAGCCACGAACATGCGAAAAGACAGGGAAGGGAAAGTGACCCGCGAATCACCCGAATGACGCGAATGATCTGCCCTCATTCGTGTTATTTGCGTGATTCGCGGGCCAAAAATTCTACGCGTCGTGCGGACATTTTCATGGTTGGCACTGCGGAGAACGCAGAGGGCCGCAGAGGAGGAGCAACCATTCCTCCTTTCCTCTCTCAAAATTCGTGCAGTGCTAACCTGAAAAGTGTCCGCGGCTTGCGGAAATTTCCCGTCCACCAAAATTGGGGAACGCGCAGGAGCGCATCCCTCCGTTTCTCTCTGCGGCCCTCTGCGTTCGCGGCAGACGATCGCGACGGCGGGCGCGGCTTCGACGCCAGCGCCAACGACGGGCGCGTTTTCCGGGAAATGCGCGGCGCCCTTACCGAGGCGAAAGAGGGGCAGCCGTGCGTGCGGACGGAGCTCCGCCAATGGCACCGCGCCGGGCGGAAAAAAAAGAAAAAAGAGCGGCGCGCGGCAGTTGAGCTTCGAGGCGGGTAGTGCTTTCATGAACACATGTTGCCGCACTCCCCTTCCCCTCACAATGCCCGCGCTGTGGGCTTGCTGTGGTCCGCTTTTCAGAGTTATTCACAACGCCCATGAGAAGTACTGCGGAGAAATTCAGGTTGCCCACGGTGTTGAAGGAAATCGTCAAGGCGCGGATCCCCGAGGCCGGTTACGAGACGATGTCCGAGTATGTCCTGGGGCTCATCCGCTACGACTTGCTGACGCGCCGTCCGCATCCCGCCACCGCGGGGATCGCCGACCTGAAGCGCTCCGAGCAGGACAAGATCGACGACGAGATCGTGACGATGTTCGCGAGCAACGAAACGCTCGGCGGGAGCTGGTTCGAAGCGCGGATGAAAGAAGCGGTGGAAGCGGCCGGCAAACCGGAGGTGGATCAACCGCGGGTCATGCGGGAGCTGCTGCTGCGGATCAGCGGGCGGAAGGCGGAGTAGCCGCGAGGCGGGAATGGGAATGGCCACAAAAAGGCACACGATGCGCAAAATGAGCATGTTCCTCGGGCCGGCGTGCGCGACGCTCATTTCGAATTCCAAAATGAACAGCGAAAACATCACGGCTGCACTGCTGGCCGAGCAGCAGTCTTTGGCCCAGCACTCCGATGGGTAAGCAAAAGCCAGTCTCATTCCTCCGGCCTTTCATGTTACTGGCCTGGCTGTTCTTTGACCTCATCACCGTGCTCGAGACTCATTATTGCTATCGGCCAGATTCTCTTCCGAAGAGGATTTTGAGCCCCTGGCATCCTCTGGTCATCGGCCTGACGTTATTTGCGCTTCTCACTTGCGGCGGTTGTCGATTTTGGCTCTCGCGCATGCGGAAGACCGGCTGGGCGCTCATCCCCTATCTCCTGGGGTTGATGTTTACCTGGTTCACGGCCATGTATGGCGTGTTTGTGCTGCCCGAGTATTTTCTCTTTTGCCAGGGTATCGCGGTGGTTTTCTTCTTCGCCTATTTTCCGTTTTTTGTGCGCTTCAAGCAACCGGCGCCGCCTCCACTGCCAGTCTGAATATCGATTCCGCCTCGGCCGAATCGACATTCACCGGAAGCGTGCGTTGACGATTCTTCCCATCGCGGAGCGATCCATGCCTGTAGCCGTGGTCCCGCTCCGGCGGGTCCACGGAAAGCTCTCGCGGGCGGCCTCGGCGCGGGGCGACGTTTGCCTTTTGCCCTTCCGTCGTGGCGGCAAACGTCGCTCCGCGACGCGCACGCTGAACTCCCTTCCGTGGACTAAAGTCCACGGCTACAGGCAAGGATCGCTCCGCGATTTCCATTGGCGTCTCGCTGATTGTTCGGCCGGGTTTACCCCGCCGTGTCGCTTGCCTCTCGTGGGAACCCTCGGGCTGACACCAGCGGTTGGCACCCGTTTTCGACTGCGGCTCCATGCCGCGTGGTTATATACGGCTACATTCATGGGCTTCGCGGGGAGTACGCGGAGAGGAGGCATATAGCTACGCATCGGTTTTGGACCACGAGCTATTGCGGGTCGCGATGGCGATGGCTAGGTTGGAGACATTTAAAACGTGTGAAACCGTTCAAGCTCTCTTGTGACTTCAGGCCCACCTCCAGAGGCACAATCACTTGCGACATCGTCAATCTCGGTGAGGAAGAACTTAGAATAAAAGAAATCCTATTGGTCGTCCGAACCAAGTCGGGATTCGGGATCGAATTGCCTTCCGATTACTGCTGGAGGGAAGGGCCATATCAATTGGCCGTACAAGAGAAAATCCAGGTGAAGTTCAAGGGGACGATCAAGAGCTTCCTCGAAATCAACGAGCAAAGCGACGATGACCCGCTAGCGAGCTTCGCCCTAAAAATTTGTTTCTTCGAGGGCCGAAAAGTGGAATGGCCGGCGATTAGCCTGGATCAGTACGCCCCGAAGAACATCGAAATCGGATTCTAAAGCGAGGCAGTGATCGGCGCCCATTCCCGGCCGTTGACGAAAGCGGCTTGTAGGGAAAAATAGGGGTCATAGGGGGAAATAGGGGTCAGGCGAGAATGGCATTAAGTTAAGGCCCTTTTTGGATTTATCTACTCTGACGGTTGGCCTCAAGATCGGGGAGTTGAGCCGATTCGCGG
The DNA here is from genome assembly GCF_000173075.1 of Chthoniobacter flavus Ellin428. Classification (GTDB taxonomy): domain Bacteria; phylum Verrucomicrobiota; class Verrucomicrobiia; order Chthoniobacterales; family Chthoniobacteraceae; genus Chthoniobacter; species Chthoniobacter flavus. The sequence goes on along the minus strand of NZ_ABVL01000042.1, from coordinate 1,641 downwards.
CTGAACCCCAAGAGCGCACAGTCCCTTGAGCACGAGCCGATCCGGACGAAATGGTAACAGGCGCCGGAAGCTGGAAAAGCCGACGTTCCAACAGAGCAGAGCTCGTCCATCTCAGCCCTTAACTTAATGCCATTCGGGTCAGGCGACATTTTTCGACTGCCAGCAATCCATCCTCACCACCGAGTCAGGTTTAGCAAGCACCAGTCCGTCCCGGAGGGACAATGGGATTTAGCCGGTGTGCAAGCCTGTGGCTTCAAGCGAACAGGAACAGCCACCGGATATCCGTCCCTCCACGAGCCCGCCCTGGAGGGCGGAGGAATTTCCCGCCTGGCGAAGAATTCCAGCGCCGCCTCCGGGGCGCATCCGTGTGGGGGCGTTCCGGGGGTTTCGCTCGCAAGCTCGCTGCACCCCCGGCTAAATTCCTTTGTCCCTCCGGGACAGCCTTCCCCTTCACCGCAGCGATGTTGTCGCCGTCATGGAAGAGATGATTACGGTGATCGGGGGGCCACGCGTAACCCCGCGTTTTCTCCTCGTTACCAAAGTGAGGCTTTGGTAATGCACTCCTTCGGTGAAACTGTGTTTCGGTGGTGGGGCGGCTGGTTTCGCTTTCCAGCCCACGCCCGAATTGGCACTCCCTTTTGCGCCTGGTAGGAATTCAGCCCATGGCCCGGCCGCGATCGCATCGGGGAACCCGATGGCGCATCATCGGATGCTCCCAAGGACTGAGTATTTTCACCACGCCCCGGTGCTGCGGCGGGCCTCGCTGGTGGGCACGATGCCGCTGCGGAGTTTGATCGCCGGATGGCCTGACCAACCGCCCCGCCACCGAAACCGAGTTTCGCCGGAATGGTGCGTTACCAAAGCCCCACTTTGGTAACGAGGGGAAAAAACTCCCCCTCACGAAGCGCCAGATGGTATCCTAATCTCACTTCTCATCGTCTGGCACATTTTCGGGCTTCGTTCGCTTCCGCGGGGCGGTGAGTACCGACGCGGCCATGAGAATCCAGAACACGCCCATGACGACTGCGTAGTGGGGATGACCTTGCCAGCGCAACGAGGTGAACATCCCGACCGCGGTGACCAGGCAGGCAATGACATTGAGTGCTTTCATTTTCTGGCTCTTCGCTGTTTGGAGTGGGTGGCTTACGAACTGCCTATGCTCGCGGTGAAATCATCGCAGTAAGCGCGAAGCGCCCCAAAAAAAGGTCATCCTGAGCGAAGAATTCAAGCGCCGCCTCAGGGGAACGTCCTTGGAGGGACGTGTTCCGGGGGTGTCACTCGCAAGCTCGCTTGGTCCACTAGGCGGCGGAGGGGAATAGAGGGGGTTGGTGGATGGGCGAGCAGGCTAAATTCCTTTGTCCCTCCGGGACAACCTTCCGCTTCACCGCAGCGACTTTGTCGCCGCCATGGAGGAGGTGGGCAATGATCATGTCCGCGAACTTCAATCCAGCAACGCAAGGCGCCTTCCGCGTATGTCACTCGACCTGGAATCGTGGATCGGGATCGGGGGCAACTTGATCGGGGCGTAATCAAGGTCAACTGATCTGGAGAATCGCTTTTCGCCTCGCCACCCCACGATTTGACCGAAGAGTTTGATCAGAAGAGGCGGTCCGACCAGCCGCCCACCCCGAAACCGAGTTC
>NZ_ABVL01000043.1 GCF_000173075.1 Chthoniobacter flavus Ellin428 | reverse complement strand
TCCGGCTGTTCGCCGGTTAAAGTGGTACGCGAGCTGGGTTCAGAACGTCGCGAGACAGTTCGGTCCTTATCCGCTGTGGGCGCAGGAAGAGTGAGGGGTTCAGACCTTAGTACGAGAGGACCGGGTCTGACGAACCACTGGTGTTCCAGTTGTCTTGTCAAAGGCAGTGCTGGGTAGCTATGTTCGGAAAGGATAAGCGCTGAAAGCATCTAAGCGCCAAGCCTCTCCCAAGATGACTCTTCCCCGAAGGATCGTGGCAGACCACCACGTTGATAGGCTTCCGGTGTAAGCATGGTAACATGTTCAGCTGAGAAGTACTAATAATCCGTTCGGCTTGGTCATTTCCTCATCCTCTTACTTTAAGAGATGAGCGAAATTGACAAATTTAAACAAAACTCAGCCTGAAAAGGGCTGTATGAAACTCCTGTATGTAGATGTCAGAGAATCGGTAAAGCGCCATAAAGCGCCATAAAGCGTCGTAAGGCGACTTGGCCGGGTTCTTTGACAACCAAATAAAACGAAAAGCGACGGTTCAGTTGGAGTAAAATCCAATTGACCGCAGGGGAACCGATATGAAAGTATCGAAACCCATCGCTGCGAAGCAGCGATCAAATCCCCATGAAATGGGGTCGTTAGAAGTCTGGCGAATTTGAGGTTCGACTCACACCCCCCAGTGAGAAACCTCCCAGATTGAGCCTTAGTGTGGCCTCAAATTCGTCAGACTTCTGGTGATCCCAGCGCAGTGGACCCACCCGTTCCCATTCCGAACACGGAAGTGAAACGCTGCAGCCCCGATGATAGTGCATGTCTAGCTTGTGCGAAAGTAGGACGTCGCCAGTTTTACGCCCCATCTCTTGTTAAATCAGGAGATGGGGCTTTTTCTTTGCCGAGAAGCAGGGCAGTTGCGGAAACGGAAGCTGCCGGCGAGGGGAAGTGAGCGGTGGAACCGCAACCAAAGAAATTTTTAAACGCAGAGGTCGCGGAGACGCAGAGAAGAAGCGGAGAGATGCTGAAAAGTGGGAATTGATTCCCGGCCGCAGGTATGGGCCAAAGGCGGGGCGTTCTGTGCGGTGCTACTTTCCGCTTTCACTTTTCACTCTCTTGGCCTCGTGTTTTCCCACGGCATGGCGTTGAATTATCGGCTCCCTATGCGTCTCCTTCGTATCCTGGCTTTTACTTGTTGTCTGCAGGCCTGGTCGTTGCTGGGGGCGGCGCCGCTTGTTCCGGCAGAGTTGCAACTCTTGGCGCGGGAAGGCAAAGAGCGGTTCGAACATGGCGATTATTTCGCGGCGGAACGGACTTATCGAAAGATCCTCGCCCAGGCGCCGAACAATCTCTACGCGCAGGATGACCTGCCGGCTCCGCAGGGGAGCGTAAGTCCGGGCCCGCCGGTCATGCGGGTGGTGGATGCGCCGGCGTCTTCCTCTTCGCCGGGCATTCCTCCGGCGATGCAGGCCCAGGCAAATGAAGCCCGGCAAGCATTCGAGAAAGGCGATTACCGCAAGGCGGAAGGGATCTATCGCGAGATATTGAAGACGGCGCCGGACAATCTTTCCGTGCTCTCCAATCTCGGTGTGGTGCTCTTCCGGCAGAAGAAGCTCAAGGAGGCCGAGGATTGCTTTACCAAGGCCATCGCCATCGAGCCGGTGGACGGTTTCGCGCATTGCACGCTGGGCATCGTCTACTACACGCAGGGCAAATACGACGTGGCGATCAGCGAATTGAACAAAGCGATCGCGGTCGATGGAAAGAACGCCACCGCCCACAACTATCTCGGCGTCACGTGGAGCCAGAAGGGCCACCAGGAGCAGGCCCAAAGGGAATTCGAGACGGCCATCGCGCTCGATCCGAACTATGCCGATGCGGATTACAATCTTGCCGTGCTCCTCGCGACGAAGAGTTCGCCCGACATGGAAAAGGCCCGCCAGTATTACCAGCAGGCGCGGAAGTTGGGCGCGGAAGCGGACCCAGCGTTGGAAAGATTGATGGGCCAGAAAGGGGCAAACAATGCGCCTGCCAAATCCCTGCATCCGGTGGTGAAATTCGACAAAAAGCGCAGTGGTTTCGGCGACTTTTACACGCCACAGGAAATGGACTGGATGCGCCGGTATTCGCTCGCGCCGTAATGGTGGTCGGGTTCCAATTTCACATCTGATTGATGAGAGGGGACTACACTTTGCTCAGACAAGCCGAGTTGGAGTCCGAATAAGAAGCCCGACGTTCAACCAAACGCTGCAAAGAATGCGTCGCCGCGTCACGCCTTGTGCTACTTTCCTTGCCGCATGGAATTCCTGAGTGACTCGCATTTCTGGGGCCGATGGGGCTCGATCGTCCTGCTCGACCTCGTGCTGGCCGGAGACAATGCGCTGGTCATCGCCCTGGCCACGCGGACGCTGCCAGCACGACAACAATTCTGGGGGCGCGTCGTCGGCACGCTCGGGGCGATCGGGTTGCGGCTCATTTTCATTGTCGCCATCACCTGGCTGCTCACGTTGCCGCTGCTGCGTTTCCTTGGTGGGGCGTTGCTCGTCTGGATCGCGATCAAGCTCGTCCATCAGCCGCCGCATCACGCCGGAAAAGTCCGCCAGGGCACCACCATCGCGGAGGCGATCTGGATCATCATGCTCGCGGATTTGGTGATGAGTTTTGACAACGTCATGGCCATCTCCGGCGTCGCGCAGGGCGATTTCGTGCTGGTCGTCTTTGGCCTGCTCCTGTCGTTGCCACTGGTCGTGTGGGGGAGTGGTCTGCTGGCCCGGTTGATGAACCGCGTTCCGTTCATCATCTGGCTCGGTGGCGGCGTGCTTGGCTGGGTGGCGATGAAGATGATCTTCAATGATCCGCTGGTCGTGAACTGGCTGGGAGAAACGCTCGCGCAGGTGCTCCATCAATTCGCCCCGTGGCTGTTGGGAACAGTGATCGCGTTGCTGGGTTGGCGGTTCGCCCGCAATCTGGAGCGGAGCAAGGACGCTGCCTGAGATCCGAGCATGGCTTTCCAATTTTTCCGAGCCGCGGTCTTCGAAGCCGAAACGCCGCCGCGCCGGCTTTCCGCGGACTTGCAGGAACTCCTCCGCGAGACGGCAGGTCGCGCAGTGACGCTGGGCGAACTCGAGCAGATCCTGAAAGGGCGTGGGGCTGCGCTGTTTCTCCTGCTCATATCGCTGCCCTTCGCTTTTCCGATCGCGATTCCGGGACTGTCGATCCCGTTTGGCATCGTCATCATGCTGCTCGGGCTGCGGATCACTTTCGGCATGAAGCCGTCGTTGCCCGGCTTCATCCAGCGCCGGGAAGTGTCGCGGGCGATGTTGGAGAAGATTGTGAGCTACGGCCTGAAGCTGGCCACGAAGATGGAAAAGCTGGTCAAGCCGCGGATGCACTTCCTCCAGCGCTGGCCGGGAATGATCAATCTCATCGGCCTCGGGATCGCTTCCGGCGGCTTTCTGCTGGCCCTCCCGTTACCCCCGCTCATTCCATTTTCCAATACGATCCCGGCAGTTTCCGTGTTGCTGCTGACGGCCGGCCTCATGGAGCGGGACGGGTTGCTGGTCCTCTTCGGCCACGTGGTGACTATCGGCGCCTGGATCTATTTCGGGGTCATGTTTACTCTCGTCGGCAGCGGTGTGACTCACCTCTGGGACAAATATGGGGGGTAAAATCTTTTATCTCGGAACGAATTTAGCTTTGCATTCTGCTGAGAAATCACAGTAGTTTTCGACAACCTGCATGAAGACCCTCCTCAGTCTCGTTTTTGTTTCCCTCCTCGCTGCGACCGCCATGGCGGACATCCAGGATCCCCCCGGCAATGATTTTGGCCCCTCGCGCAAGCTCGGTCGCGGCTTGGCGAATTTGGCCTTCGGCGTGGTCGAAATTGTCTACCAGCCGTCCGTTACCAATTTCTACGAAGGCAATTCGGCGGCCTTTTCCTACGGTGGCGTGAAGGGCTTCGGTCGCTACATTCTCCGGACGGGTGCGGGTATCTGGGAGATTGCGACCTTCCCGTTTGCGACCAATCGTGGCACCTACAAGCCGCCGTATCGCAGCGATGTCCCGTGGATCCATGGCGGTCTCGAGGAATTTCCGCCGGAACTCGGTTTCGAAAGCCACTATCGCTACTCGCGCGAATACGAGAGCAGCTGGTAAGCTCTTTTTTCTTTCCTGAAAAAGGCTTCCGCCTCGTCGGCGGAAGCCTTTTTTTTTCCCTTATGCCCAATCCTGCTCCTCTATCTCTCGAAATTCATGACGTCGCCTTTGGCGGCAAGGGCGTCGCCCGTCATGAAGGAAAAGTCTACTTCGTGCCGTTCACCATTCCGGGCGAGAAAATCACCGCGCGCGTGCTGCGGCAGAAGAAGAACTTTGCCGAGGCGGAGCTCATCAAGGTGGAGTCGCCGTCGCCGGATCGCGTCGAACCGCCGTGTCCCTATTTTAGTGAGTGCGGTGGCTGCAGCTATCAGCACATCACCTATGCGCGGCAATTGCAGATCAAGGCCGCGCAGGTGGAGCAGACCCTGCGGCGCGTCGGGCGCATGGAGACGGTGCCGATGCGGCCGATTGTCGCCGCGCCGCAACCGTACGGCTATCGCAACCGCATTCGCGTGCATTCCGAAGGCGGGGTGACCGGATTCTTCGCCCAGGATGCGCACGTGCTGGTCGATATCGAGCAATGCCTTCTCGCCGTGCCGGAAGTAAACCGGGCCTTGAAACGTCTGCGCGACACCCCCGGTGCGGGAGGGGGATTATTCGCTGCGCGCGCCGGGTGGCGGACCATTTTTCGAGCAGACGAATCCGGAGGTGGCGGCGCTGCTGGTCGAGACGGTGCGCACGGCCGTTCGCGGAAAGGGAGTGCTCGTCGATGCCTATAGTGGCGCGGGTCTTTTTGCGCGGGCGCTGGCGGATCGTTTTGAGAAGGTCGTGGGAATCGAGGAAAATTTCGCGGCGGTGGAAAGTGCGCGACGTTCGGCGCAGCCGCACGAGTCTTACATTGCCGGCGAAGTAGGCGCCCATTTGGGTGAAGTGCTTTCGGTACACGATGCCGCGCAAACGACGCTGCTGCTGGATCCGCCGACCGAAGGGCTTGCGGCGCGGGTGTGTGATCTCGTGCTCGGCGGTGCGCCGGCGGAGGTGATTTATGTTTCGTGCAACCCGGCCACGCTGGCGCGCGATCTCGCGTTGCTGCGCAGCAGCTATGAGCTGCTCAGCGTCACGCCGCTGGATATGTTCCCGCAGACGGCGGAGATCGAGGTGGTTGTGCACCTCGTGCGGAAGTAAGTCGCGCCAGATGCGAAAATTCGATCAGGGCGCTGACGGAGCGGCGCCCTGCACGCGGTAGCGGCCGTCTTTCTCGACCGCGACCGTCGGCAATGTGCGGTGCCGTTCGAAGAACTCGAACCCCGGGCGCAACTGAGTCCAGAATACCGCCAACTCTGGCCGCTGCCTGATCTCGCCCGTGGCAAATTGCTCCCACCCGGAGCCATTCATCCGGCTCGGAAAAACGTGCACCTGGATGCGCGCCTGTCCGCGTGCCTGGGCATCGAGCGCCGCGAGATAGACCTCTTCGATGGCATTGTCTCCCAGCGGCGCGCAACCGATGGAAACATTGCTGCCGTGAATGAAAATGTCACTGCCCGGTTGATCGTGATCCGACAAGACGAGGTCGGAGGCGTTGGGATAATTCAAGCCGAGCGAGAGATGGAATGAGCTCTTCGGGTTGAAGCGGTTGATCTCGTAAAAGCCCTCTGGCACTTGCCGGTCTCCTTCCCGGCGTTTCGGTCCAGGCGTGCCCGAGGAAGCGAGGATCGGATAGGTAGCCACGAGGCGGAAGCGCCGCCCCGGATCGCGCGCCCACAGTTCCAGCATCGCCTCCCGCTTCAGCCAGCGCAGGAAAACTTCCCCAGGATACCCCACCGCAGCCGCGTGATACTTCTGCCTGAGCGCCGCTTCATGCTGCTGACGCGCCACGGCAATGCGGTCGGTAGTGTCGTTATCAGGAGAGGCAGGGGCGGGCACGGCTTGCGCCCAAGCATGGGCGCCCACCAGCGAGAGGGCGATGGCAATCGTCGCCACCAGAAGGGCGGGGGACGCTTTGCTCATAGGCGTGCGATCATCGTTGTCACCTGCCTGAACTGCCATATAAATCCCGCGATGCAATACCGCCGGTTTGGACGCACGAATCTTCAAATGCCCGTCTTCTCCTGCGGGGGAATGCGCTATCAGCAATCGTGGAACGACATCGATCCCAAAACGGTCGAGGAAGCGGGCCAGCGCAATCTCGAGGCGACGATCCTGCGCGCGCTCGAGTTGGGCATCAACCATATCGAGACCGCGCGTGGCTACGGCAGCAGCGAGATGCAGCTCGGCTACATCCTGCCGCGGTTGCCGCGCGACAAGATGATCGTGCAGACGAAAGTCTCGCCGTTCGCCAGCACGCGGGAGTTTCGTGAGACCTTCGAGCAATCGATGCGCTACCTGAAGCTGGAGCACGTCGACCTGCTTTCCCTGCACGGCATCAACAACGCGGAACTGCTCGAGTGGTCGCTGCGTCCGGGGGGCTGTCTCGACGAAGCGCGCCAATTGCAGCGCGATGGCCGCTGCCGTTTCATCGGTTTCAGCACCCACGCCACCACCGATATCATCCTCAAGGCGATCGAAAGCGACGCATTCGATTACGTGAATCTGCACTGGTATTTCGTGAATGATTACAACTGGCCGGCGGTGGAAGCGGCCACGAAGCGCGACATGGGCGTGTTCATCATCAGCCCCACGGACAAAGGTGGCCTGCTGCAATCGCCGCCGCCGAAGCTCGTCGAGTTGTGTCGGCCGCTTTCGCCGATTGCCTTCAACGATCTCTACTGCCTCGCCCGTCCGCAGGTGCACACGCTGAGTGTCGGCGCCGCGCGGCCCTCGGATTTCGACGAGCACGTCCACGCGCTCAAGCATTACGACAAGGCTGCGGAAGTCGTCGCACCCATCGAGGTGCGGCTGCGGGCGGAAATCGAGCGCGTGCATGGCGCCGATTGGGCGGCCGCATGGAGCGCCGGGCTGCCGAATTACGTCGATGTTCCCGGTGAGGTGAACGTGCAGGAAATCGTGCGGCTCTGGCACTTCGCGCAGGCGCTCGACCTCGTGGAATGGGGCAGGATGCGCTACAACCTCATGGGCAACGCCGGTCACTGGTTCCCAGGGGTGAATGCCGCGAAATTCGACCAGGCGCAGATCTTCGCCGCCTGCGGCAAATCGCCCTTCGCCGAGCGCATCCCCGCCATCCTCGCCGAGGCGCACACTCTGTTACACGGCGAACAGCAGAAGCGCTTGAGCCAGAGCGATTGACGGCAGCGGAGTAAAAACAGGTTGTTTATTCTCGTGAGGCGTGGCCGGGAGGGCCGCAAATTGGCGTCTAAGGATGTCTTGTGGTTCCCGGTTTTTTACGTAACGCAGCGGCGTTTTTTCCGACAAGGCAAGTTGTTTGCGATCGTCGGCGAGGGCTTGCGATAACGCTTTTTACTTGTGACCTTCCCATCTTCATCCCCCGTTCCCTCGCCTGCTTCACGGGTCCGCCGTGCGCCGGCCAGAAAATGCGCCTGGCAGCCCGTCCTGAGAGCCACCATTGCATCGCTGGTGCTCACCGCGGCCTTGGGTAAGGCGGCCACCACCGGCACATGGAGCGCCAACGCGTCCGGCCTGTGGTCGAACTCCGCCAACTGGTCGAGCGGAACCATCCCGGGCTCCGCCGCGGGGGACATCGCGAACCTCACTTTCAATATCACGACCAACGTCACGGTGACGCTCGATACATCGCGAACCCTCGGCACGCTGAATATCGGCGATACGACCACGCAATCGAATTCCTACACGCTCGCGTCGGGCAGTGGCAGCACTTTGACTTTCGACAACGGCGTGAGCGCCGCGGCCCTGACGCAAAATAGCACGAGCAACGGCGACACGATCAGCGCCGCCATGCTGCTGAACAGCGCGTTGAACATCAATGACAACAACGCGACGAAATCACTGACCCTGTCCGGTACTATCGGCGCCGGCACCACGGGGACGAAGATCATCACCATCACCGGTTCGGCAGTGGGCGGCGTTGTGATCAGCGGCAGCATCGGCGCGGGCAGTGGTGATGTTTCCATCGTCAAGAATAACGGCAACAACACGCTGACCCTGAGCGGCAACAACACATTCACCGGCGGGGTGACCCTCAACTTGGGAACGCTCGCCCTGAATAACGCCGGGGCCTTGGGCGCTACCGCGAGCGCGTTGACCATTACCGGCGGGACCGTGACGGGCACCGCCACCATCGGCAACGGCAACGCGGAAAACTGGAACGGCGATTTTACTTTTGGCGGTTCGGGCAACTTCGGCACTGGCACCGGTGCGGTGACGATCAATGCCAACCGGAAGGTGACCATTGGCGGCACCGGCACCTACACCGTGGGCGGCGCGATCGGGCAAAGCACGAGCGGGCTGGCCCTGACCGTGGCCAATGGCGCGAGCAATTTCATCACCGGTACGCTGGTCTTGGGTGGTGCGAACACCTACACGGGCGGCACGAATATCACCGGTGGCCTGGTGCAGTTCCTCAACGCCTCCGCTATTCCGGCTTCAGGAAGCATCGTGGTTGGTTCCGGTGGTGCGGTCAGTGTTTCGGGTGTCTACACCACGCTGGCGGGTTGGCTCGGCGAAAGCCACCTCTCGACCACCTCCACGGGGGCACTTGCTCTCATCGCCGACTCGAGCGAAAACTTCGACCCTGGCACACCAGGCTATGGGGCGCTCTCGTTGGGGGCGGGCGTGGGAAAAACGGTGAACTATACCGGCACCATCACTCCAGCGAGTGGGGTCTATCGCGTCGGCGGTGGCGGCGGCGCCCTGAATTTGAACAACACCAACGCCATCACCGGCGGCAATTCGCTCGTCACCGGCAACGGCGGGGGTGGCACGGTCGTGCTCGCGCAGAGCAACGACTACAGCGGCACGACCACGGTGGCATCGGGAATTCTGCAGGTGGGCAACGGTTCGACCACGGGCTCGATCAGCAACACGAGCAGCGTCGTGGCCAACGGCGCACTGGCCTTCAATCACTCCGATACCGTGACCTTCGGCACGGCCGTGAGCGGCACGGGCGGGATTGCGCAAGCAGGCACCGGCGTCCTGATCATCAACGGCACGTCGAATACCTACGCCACCACTTCGATCAACCGCGGCACGCTGCGTCTCGGGGCGACGAACGCGTTGCCGACGGCGAGCGCGCTGAATATCGGCAGCGGCGCCACCGCGGGCACCTTCGATACGAGCACTTTTGACCAGACGGTGGGCAGCGTGAATTTCCTCTCCACCAGCAGCACGGTGACGAACACGGTGACCATTCCCGCCGGGCAGACGCTGACGGTCAACGGGGCCTACACCGTGGGCCTGGCCAATCAATCCGGCATCACCACCAAGGCGATCATGTCAGGGGGCGGAGCGCTGACGGTGAATAATACCGCCGCCAATTTCGAAGTCGGTGTCGCCAATGCGGATCAGAATACGGCAGCGAACTTCGCTTCGCTGGACATCACTGCCCTCAGTGCTCTCAGCGCGAATGTGAATGAATTTGGCGTCGGCTTTGGCTCGCAGATCGGCAGCACCCTCCTGCTCTCCAATACCAGCAACACCATTACGGCGAGCACGCTGCAGATTTCCAATAGCAACGGCAACAACGCGCAGACTTGCGTGATGACGCTCGGCACGGGTACGAACGTCCTCAACATCAACACCATCAATCTCGGCGTTTCCAAGGGCGTCGGGACGTTGAAGTTTGCTTCACAGACCGCTGGCAGCTCGGGCACGGTCGTCATCGGCGGAAAGAGCGGCGGGGCCACTAATTTCGTCCTCGCCAATAGCAATGGCTCGGGCACGGCTGGTAATCTCGTCGGTCTGCTCGATCTGCGCGGTCACAATTCCACCGTCACCGCGGGGACTGTTACCCTGGCCTCGCGCGACACCGGCTCGGGGAGCTGCACGGGTACGATCGATTTCGACACGGGCACCTTCACGGTAAATACCCTTGTGCTTGCGACCAAGACCAGCAGTGGCACGAACGTCGCGAGCGGCACCCTTAATCTCAGCGGCGGCTCTTTCACTGTGAATCCGGGCGGCAGTTTTACGATGGCGACACAATCCGGTACCGGTACGGCAAGTGGCACCCTGAATATTACCGGAGGCGTGTTTATGTCGAATGCGGACATTCTCGACGGGGGCGGTGTGACTGCGGCGGCTGCGGCCTCTACGATCAACCTCAACGGTGGCACGCTCGATCTCACCGGACACAACATTGGCAATGCGACCAATTCCGTCGACACGCTCGCCTTCGGCAGCGGCACGCTGCGGAACGTCGGCCAGATCAATAACGGCGCCGGCCTGACGAAGAGTGCGGGAACTGGCGCGAATACGCTGACCCTGGCGGGCACGAACAACTACACTGGCGCAACGAACGTCACCTCGGGCACGCTGCTGGTTTCGGGCACCCTCACGGGCACGACCAGCGTCGTTGTCGCGAGCGGCGCCACATTGGGTGGCGACGGCACGATCGGCACCACGGGCACGACGGTGAATGTAAATGCGGGTGGCACCCTGGCGCCGGGGACGGGATTGGCACAGTTGAATATCGGCACCGGTGGAACCGGCAACTCGGTGATCTTCGACGGCACCAGCAGCGCCAGTCGTGCAGTATTGAGCATCGAGATCGATGCCAACAGCAGTGCCAGCGACACGTTGGCGATCGATGGCAATCTGGACCTGAGCAGCGGTTTCGACGATTTGACGCTGACGATCCTGAATGGCAGCACGCCCACGGGAATTTACACGATCGCGACCTATACCGGTACGCTGACTGGCACGTTCGACAACGTGAATCTTCCGGCGGGCTATTCGCTCAATTACGGCAGCGGGACGGATAGTGAGATTACTCTCACGAACATTCCTGAACCGGCCAGTTGGGCGGTGCTGCTGAGCGGAGTGCTCGGCCTCGCCGGCCTGCGCCGCCGGCGCCGATAACGGACGGACGCGTTCCAGCGTGTTCCCTAACTCTTTATGGCGATGCCGTGTTCTGAAAGATGGGGAACGCGCCGGAGCGCATCCCTCCGAGGATTGGGAATCGCGCAGGAGCGCGTCCTCCGTGTTTCCCCTCGCAGTATCCGCTTTGACAATCCGGGCTGCCGTGAGAAGTAAGTGAGAGCCCTTTTCTCCGTGAAGACTTTCCCGACCATTCTCTGTGCGGTCTGTGTGTGCGCTTTTGCGCGGATGGACGTCCGAGCGGTGGAAACTCCTGTGCCCTTGGCCACGGCGGTAGACAGCAAGGAGGTGACGGTGGAGGCGAAGGGTAGTGGGCACGACCAGCTTTCCCTGACCCTGCGCAATCCTTCCACTGCCGCAGTCAATATCGCCATTCCCGCGGGACTCATTGCCCAAGGCCGCGACAAGCCCGATCAGGTGATCGTCCTGCGCAAAGCCGAAGCCAGCGTGCCGGCCAAAGGCGCGGTGGATGTTTCCCTGCCAGTAGCGGCGCTCTCCTCGAAATCCAGCGGCGCGTCCCAGGCGTTTGCCCTGACGACCACGACCGAGCCGCGCCTCAAGCCGCTCCTCGAGTACCTCGCCAGCCAACCGGATGCGCCTCGCAGCACCGTGCAGGTCGCCGTGCTCTGCCTGCTCGAGAACCTGAACTACGCCCAATGGATGCAGTACCTTTCGGCGGCTCCCAGCAGTCCGCCGGCGACCGGCCCGCATCCCACACCGGCAGAGATCACCGAGGCGGTTGACGTTCTTGGTTTGCTTCGCCGACTCGCTCCGCAGCAAACCTTCGCCATCGCCAATGACTCGGAGTTGAAGCTCCGCGCGTTGCGCAATCCCTGGTGCCGGGTGAAGGCGATGCAGGTCTACGGTCTCGACTTGGGCGACGGAGCGGTGCCGCCGGATCTGGGCCAGCTTCTGCATACCAAACCGGGCGACAATTGCCCCATCTGCCGGCAGCGGGCCCTCATGGAGAAGGCCGCGGGCAATCTTTGAGCGGTCGACGCCCCGTTGTGGCGTCCTTCGCCCCCCTGTGAAATATGCGCGCATCGCCCATCGAGGCCGTCCGCCGTCGCTTCCCGGCCAGATCCCTTCACGCGCGCTTTACGCTCGGAGGGGTAATCGCTACAGACTCGCACTCCATGTTCCTCCTCCGAACTCTCCGTGCCGTTGCTGTCCTCGGATCGGTCTGGCTAATCTCGCTCCCGGTCTGTCGCGCGCAGGGCGAAGGCAAGCCGATCTTTAACGGGCACGATCTCGCCAACTGGGATGGCGACAAGCGTTTCTGGGCCGTGGCCGATGGCGCCATCCGGGGCGAAACCTCGCTCGCCTCCATGCCCTCGACCAATACCTTCCTCATCTGGCGCGGGAGCGTGCTGAAGGACTTCGAGTTGAGGCTCAAGGTGCGGCTGCGCAACGGCAACTCAGGCATCCAGTATCGCAGTCACGATCTCGGCAAGTGGAACGTCTCCGGCTACCAGATGGAACTGGACAATGGCGCCGGCAAATCCGGTTTTCTCTACGAAGAGCGCGGTCGCAAATTCCTCGCTCTCGTGGGCGAAAAGGTGGAGATCGACCCGCAGCAGAAGCCGACCGTGCTCGGCCTGCTCGCCGAGAAACGTGACCTGGTCGCCGCCCGGTATTACAAACCACAGGATTGGAACGAGTATCGCATCGTCGCCCGCGGCAATCACCTGCAGCATTTCATCAATGGCGTGCAGACCGTGGACGTGGTTGACAACGATGCCAAAGGGCGGAGCCTCGAAGGCATCCTCGCCCTGCAAATCCACGTCGGGCCGCCCATGCTCGTGGAATTCAAAGACATTTTTTTGAAAAATCTGTAACCAACAAAGTCATTCCCATGATCACACGTCGTCACGCCTTGAAAAATCTCGCGCTCGCCACCGGTTCGGTGGCACTGGCGCCTGTCCTTGTCCACGCCCAGGCGCCCGCGGCGGCTCCGGCCGCGCCAGCGATGGAGGGCGTCTTCAAGCTTCCGCCGCTCGGCTACGACTATAATGCGCTGGAGCCCTACATCGACGCAGACACAATGAAGATCCACCACGACAAGCACCACGCTGCTTATGTGAGCAAGTTGAACGTGGCCATCGCCGGCGCGCCCGGGCTGGAGAAGAAGTCGATCGAAGAAATCCTCTCGAACCTCGACGCTGTGCCCGAGGCCGTGCGCACCGAGATCCGCAATCAGGGCGGGGGGCACGCCAACCACTCGCTTTTCTGGCAGATCCTGAAGAAAAACGAGAACGGCAAGCCCTCTGGCGACCTGGCCAAGGCGATCGACGTCAATTTCGGCAGCTTCGACAAGTTCCAGGATGCCTTTAACGCCGCGGCGGCGAAGGTATTCGGCAGCGGCTGGGCCTGGCTGGTCTGGAAGGACAAAAAGCTGGGCGTCGAGTCCTCGGCCAATCAGGACAGCCCTCTCTCCTCGGGCGGGGTGCCTCTGATGGGGATCGATGTCTGGGAGCACGCCTACTACCTGAAATACCAGAATCGCCGCCCGGACTACATCAAGGCCTTCCAAAATGTCATCAATTGGGACTTCGTGGCCGACCGCTATAGCAAGGTTTCCAAGGCGTAGCGTCCGACACCCCGCGAAGAAACCGTTGCACCATTCTCCCGGCGCTGCCTAAACTTGCGCGCATGGTTCAAGCCACCGCGGTCTCGACCGCCAGTGCCGACACATCCGATTTGAAAGCCAGGTTTCTGACGGCTTTCCGCTGGATGCTGCTCGCGCGTGTCGTAGAGGAAAAATTGGCCGCTCTGTACCGGGGCGGTAAAATCACCGGCGGTGTCTTCCTGGGCAAAGGGCAGGAAGCGCTGAGCGTGGCTACCGCCATGGCCCTGCGCAAGGGCGACGTCTTCGCGCCGCTCATCCGCGACCAGGCCGGACGTCTTGCTTTTGGAGAAACGCTGCTCGATTGCACCCGCACCTACATGGGTTCGCGTCTTGGGCCGATGCGCGGGCGCGATGGCAATGTGCACCGCGGTCGTCCCAAGGAGGGTCTCATGGCGATGATCAGTCACCTCGGTGCGATGTTGCCGGTGGTGGCCGGGACACTGCTGGCCCGGCGCTTCCGTGGCGTCGAGGGCACCGTTGGGGCAGTGAACCTGGGCGATGGCGCGACTTCGACCGGAGCCTTTCACGAAGGCCTGAACCTGGCGGCGGTGGAAAAGCTTCCGCTGGTCCTCGTCGTGGCGAATAATCAATACGCCTACTCCACGCCCACCTCGCGCCAGTTTGCCTGCGAGGATCTGGTGGACAAGGCAGTCGGCTACGGTGTCGCCGGCCACAGTGTGGATGGCACCAATCTCGAAGCCTGCCTCGACGTTCTCGATCGCGCTGTTACCGCGGCCCGGACCGGTGGGGGACCGCAACTGGTCATCGCATCGCTCCTGCGTCTCGTCGGGCACGGAGAGCACGATGACGCTGGCTACGTGGATCCGGCTTTGCGCAAGTCACCGCTCGGCGCGGATTGCCTGGAACTCGCGGAGCAGCGACTGCTCCACGAGAATTGGACCACCAGCAGCGCCCTGCACGAAATGCAGCAGGATGCGCAGCGCCAGGTCGAGGAGGCCGTGGCCACTACTTTACGCGAGCCTTTGCCCGATCCGGACACCGAGGATTGGTGCCCGCTGGCCACCCGCCATCTCTGCGAGGGCGGCTATTCGCCGACATGATCACTTATCTCGAAGCCATTCGTGAAGCCCAGGCCAAGGCTTTGGCCGACGATCCCCGCGTCTACATTTACGGCCAGGACGTCGGGCAATTCGGTGGCGCGTTCAAAGCGACCAAGGGGCTGGCCAAGGAATACCCCGGCCGCGTGCTCGATGCGCCGATCAGCGAGGACGCCATCATTGGCTCCGCCATCGGCGCGGCCATCGAAGGCATGCGTCCGATCATCGAGATGCAGTTCGCGGATTTCTCGACGGTCGGTTTCAACCAGATCGTCAACCAGGCAGCCACGCTCCATTGGCGCACGCAGATTCCGTGTCCCATCACCATCCGCCTGCCCAGCGGCGGCACCGCGGGAGCGGGGCCGTTCCACTCGCAGAGCATGGAAGCGCTCTACGCGCACTATCCCGGTCTCGTGGTGATGACGCCGGCGACGGTGGAAGATGCCTACTCGATGCTCCTCGAAGCCGTGGCCATCGATGACCCGGTCATCTTCTGCGAGCACAAGTACCTCTACTATCACCTCAAGGCGGAGAAGCTGCCGACGGAAGCCGTGCCGACGGGCAAGGCGCGCATCGCCCGCCAGGGCCGCGACGCGACCATCGTCACGTATTCGGCGATGCTTCACGAGTCGCTGGCCTGCGCCGAGGAACTGGCCAGCGAAGGCTGGGAGATCGAGGTCATCGATCTGCGGACGATCAAGCCGCTGGATACCGATACCGTTCTCGCCAGCGTCGCCCGCACGGGGCGTCTGCTCGCTGTCGGCGAAGCGTGGCCGTGGGGCGGGGTGACCGCCGAGGTCATCGCTCGCGTCGCCACCGAGGGATTCGCCTTGCTCGACGCCCCGCCCATGCGGCTCAACGCCAAGGACACGCCCGTCCCGTTTCATCCGAATTTGTGGGGCACGCACCGGCCCACGGCGAAGACGATCGCTGTGGCGTTGCGGCGCCTGCTTTCCGCATAATCATTCCTTTTCTTCATGTTTCCAGGAATTGCTCGCGTTCCCATCATCATGCCACAGCTTGGCGAAAGCATCGCCGAAGCGACCGTGGTGCGTTTGCCTTTCTCCGTCGGCGATCAAGTCGTGGGCGATGCGGAGATCATCGAGGTCGAAACCAACAAAGCGACCATGGGTGTGACCGCGCCGTGCTCCGGCCGCGTGGCGGAATTGCTCGTCGAATTGCAAGGTAGCTATCCCGTGGGCGCAACGCTCGGCTGGCTCGAAGTGAGTGAAGATGAAGCCGCGCGTCTTGGGCTGGACGTCGCCGTTCCCGCTCCCTCGGATCACGCCACGGGATCCACGCCCGCGTCATCCACCCCGGCCACGCAATATGCGAAGGCGACCGTGGAACCCACGGTGCGCGGTCTACCGGTTCCCGCGCATGCCGCTGGGGCCGGCTATCTCTCGCCGCGGCTCAAGGCGCGCATGAACGAGCTCGGCATGCACGCCGCCGATCTCGCGGGCATTCCCGGCAGCGGCGCCGCCGGTCGCGTGACCATCGAGGATTTCGAGAAGTTCATCGCCAAGCTGGATGATCATCAACTGAGCCAGGCCTCCACGATGCGCGTCGCCGTGGCCGATGCCATGCGCCGTTCCTGGACCCGTCCGCTGGCGACCGTCGGCATGTCGGTCCCGATCGAAGAACTCCTCGCTCATCGCAAGGCGGCCAATCCCAAGCCCGGCCCCGCCCTCTACGCCCTGCGTGCCCTGGCCATCGCCCTCGGCGAAAACAGCGCGCCCGCCGGCCGTCTCATCGGTGACAAGATCGTCCACCCGAAAGCCATCGACGTCGGCTTCGCCGTGGAAGCTGAGGATGGCGTGCTCGTCCCCGTCCTGCGTGGCGCCGACCACACGCCGCTCGCGCAAATGGTCACCCGCTACAACGAATTGGTGGACCTCGCCCGCCAGCGTCGCCTGCCCCCGAATGCCCAGGGCGGCAGCATCGCCACCGTCACGAATTTCGGCACCTTCGGCCTCGAGTGGGCCACGCCCATCCCGCTCCCCGAGCAAACGCTCGTGCTCGGTATGGGCGCCGGCCGCGTCTGCCCGCATTGGGACAAGGAAAAGGGTCAGTTCCTGCCCGTGACTGAGGCCCATTTCACACTCAGCTTCGACCACCGTGTGCTCGATGGCGGGGGTGCCGGGCGGCTCCTCCAGCGGATCGCCGCGCTCCTCCAGGAGCCGGAGAAGCTGTAAGGGGCGGTTTCTGGTTTGCCCCCACGGCACCGCGGGCGTCTCGCTTCGCTCGGCTCTGGTTCCTCGTTGCTGGTTTCCGCTGCGAGAACGAATCTCGCTGTAGAGAACCAGAAGCCAGAAACTTTAAACCAGAAACTGAAACCGAAAAATTTTCCACCACGCCGTTGACATCCCCCCTCGTTGGCCTTAAAAACACCGCCCCGCTCGAACGGGGCAACACGCTTTTTCCCATGTCCACGACTGAAATCATCCTTACTGAAAAGATCGCGAATCTCGGCGCCGAAGCCGATGTCGTGAAGGTCAAGCGCGGCTACGCCCGCAATTTTCTGGTTCCCCGCGGCCTCGCTCTCGAGGTGACGCCGGCGACCCTCAAGCGCCTGAACCTCCTCAAGGCCAAACGCGCCGAGCGCGAAGCCAAGGAGCTCAACGAATCCGAGGAAGTCGCCCGCCGCATCAACAAGCTCAAGATCACCCTCGAACTCGAGACCGGTGAGCAGGGCAAGGCTTTCGGTTCCATCACCGCCGCGGACATTGCGGAGCGCCTCAAGAAGGAACTCGGCGGCAGCTTCGAGATCGATCGTCACAAGATCCACCTCGACAAGGCCATCAAGGACACCGGCGAGCACGAAGTTTCCATCAAGCTGCACCACGACGTCACTGCCAAGCTGAACGTGGTCGTCAAGGCCAAGGGCGGCGACGAAGCCAAGGCCGAAGAGACCGAGGACAAGAAGGCCGAGAAGGGCTTCAAGGCCAAGCCGAAAGCCAAGCACACCAAGTAAGCCGCCATGGCATCCGAGGCTTCCAGCAAGTCTGCGAAGCCCTCAAAGAAGGGCGCGGACTCTGGGGATTTCCGCCAAAACGAGAGTTATCGTCAAGATACTCACAGGTTATTCCCACAGTCGGCTATAGCGGAGAAGGGGGTCATCTCCTCCTTCCTGCTTTCCCCGCGAGAGATTGGTGCGCTCTGCGGTGAGCAAAAGATTACCAAGGAGCACTTTCACCTCCCAGCGCATGCGTCTATTTACGCATGTTTACTGGAGATGTGGGATAAGGGAAAGCCCATCGATCTGATCACGGTCACGCAGCTTTTGCAGGACCAAAAGCAGCTCGATCAGTCCGGCGGAGCGGCTTATGTTTCGGAGTTATTCACCTATCTTCCGACGGCCGCCAACGCGGAGCACTACATCGAGATTCTCGTTGAGAAGCACACTCTCCGGGAAATTATCAAGGTGTGCACGGAATACGCGGCGCGTTGCTACGATGAGCAGGATGTGGTTGCGACGTTGTTGGATTCTGTAGAACAGGGTATTTTCAAGATTTCGCAGTCCCGCTATCAGGCGAAGTCGATGAGCATGAAGGATCAGGTCATGCAGGCGATCCACTCGATCGAGGAACTGTATGACCGTCGTGGGGCGATTACCGGTCTTCCTACCGGGTTCGCCGAGCTCGACAAGATGACCGACGGCTTGCATGGAGCGGAAATGATCGTCATCGCAGCCCGTCCCTCCATGGGTAAGACCGCGCTGGCGATGAACATCGCCGAGCACATCGCGCTCGAGGCCAAGCATGCGGTTGCCGTTTTCTCGCTGGAAATGAGCACCTCGCAGCTCGTCCAGCGTCTTCTGTGTTCCCGCGCCCGGGTGAATCTCGGCAGCATCCGTAACGGCTTCCTTTCCGAGCGCGATTTCCCCGCCCTCACCAGCGCGGCAGCCAAGCTGGCCGAGAGCAAGATCTTCATCGACGACACCCCGGGTCTCTCCATTCTGGAACTCCGCGCCAAGGCGCGCCGCCTGAAGTCCCAACACGATATCCGGGCCATCTTCATCGACTACCTCCAGCTCTTGCGCAGCACCTCCCGGCGCGCCCAGGACAATCGTCAGCTCGAAATCGCGGAAATCTCCTCGGGCATCAAGAGCCTCGCCAAGGAGCTGAACATCCCGATCGTCGTCCTCGCCCAGCTCAACCGTAATCCGGAATCGCGCAGTGGTGAAAGCAAGGGGCGTCCTCGCCTGAGCGACCTTCGTGAATCCGGCAGTATCGAGCAGGATGCCGACGTCGTCGGCTTGCTCGTGCGTGAGGAATACTACGCGGAGAACGAAGAGGACAAAAAGGAGTCCGAGGGCAAAGCCACGCTCATCATTGCCAAACAGCGTAGTGGCCCGGTCGGCGACTGCCCCCTGACGTTCCTCAAGGAATTCACCCGCTTCGAAAATCGCGCCCGCGAGGCGGATGGCGAGGAAGATTAATTCACCTGGAGTTCGACGGCTCAGTACGAGGGCGGTCCCAAAATGTCTTCGGACCATTCTCCCTCGATCTCGCTGATGGGCACGGGCAGGACATGCGTGGGTGGGATGGCGTAAAGACGTCCATCCTCGCGAAAAACCTCCAGCGAAACCGGATTGTCCGTCGGCGTCTCCCGGAACCAAAAGCGGCCCACATCGGAAGGCTTTCTTGTCGACCAGAAAACAGAACGTCCCATGGCTACCGGCGATTCGAGCGACGCTGGTGAATCACCGCATCCCAGCGCTTTTGCTTTTCGGTCTGCCGTGCAGTGGAGAAGCGCGGCAACGCCTTGTTGAGAAGCATGTAGACCTTGCTGCCGCCGAAAAACTCCAGGGACTCGTTCGCCAGCGAAGCCAGCTCCACGCACAAGTTCCGTAGCGGGCCGTCGGACAGCTTACCCACCCGAGACTCCAGTAGCGGAGCAGAGGCGGCGAATTTTGTGGTGATGGAGGCCCGTCCCCCAGTGGCACCCTCGGGATAGACGCACTGCGTCAGGAAGTGGATCAGTGGTGAGTCCGCGAAGCCTTCGGAACCAATAGAGCAGGCGTCCTCCAATTCGCGGATGAGCGCGAGCAATTCATCCGCTTCGATATTTGCCACTTTTGTTTCCAAGAGTCGGCCCATGGGATGAAGGCTATCTGAAATTCCCGGAAAACGACAAGATTCCGATAAAACCGAGAGGCTGCTTGCGCTCGCTATTTGCCAGCCGGCGCCGATTCCGGTTTCAGGTGCTTGAAGAGGAACGTCCACATCGCCTGGGGATCGGAGCCATCGTCTTTGGTTTGCAGCACGTTCTCCACGCCGAGGGCATCGAGTTTTTCCTTTAGCATGCGGCCGAATTCGGCGTGGTGAATGGAGACGTTTACCGAGGTCTGCGGCGGCAGGGGAGTGCCGCCGAGCGGTGAGGCATATTGCATGAACGTCGGCGGAGCATCCTTCGTCACGAGGTTCAGCGGACTGGCGTCGGCGATGAGCTTCTGTTTCTCGGGGGTATCGAGTTCCGCGATGCTCTTCACATTGAAAAACGGCAGGAGCGCCGGGTGGATGCTGGGCGGTCCGCCGACGCGCTGGAGGATGAGTTTGGGATCGAATGTCGTCGGCCCGATCTGCGGAAGAATGCAGGTGACGTGCGTGGAGAAACGTTCCACCGGATCGGCTGAATCCGGTTTGGCCAGATCCTCCCGGTAGGCGATCCACATCGAGATGACGGCGCCGGCCGATGCGCCCGTGAGCGCGACCCGATTCGGGTCGATATGCCATTCCTCCGCCTTGCTGCGGACGAATTGCACCACTCTCGCGGAGTCCAGCATCGGCGCGGGATAAGGAGCCGCGTCGGGAGTGCCGGTGGTGAAGCGATAATCCGCCGCCACCAGTGAGATCCCGGCGCGCAGGAACGGCGTGGGATTGGCGCTCTTCTTGTCTCCGCCGATCCAGCCGCCGCCGTGAAAATAGATGAGCACCGGCGCCGGGTTCTTCGTGTCGGCGCGGAAGAAATCGAGCACGTCGCGGTCGTATTTGCCGTAACGCACATCGGCGAGCGTCGGATGGTAATTGGTCGGCTCGGCGTTGATTGCACGCAGGGCCAGCAAGGCGCTGAACGACAGCGCCACCAAAATGCGGGGGAATGGAATGTTCATGAGGAGGGAGGGGCGAAATTCAGAATACGATGTCGTGATGGAGCGCTACTTCCACGCATCCCGCCACATGTCGGGATACCAACGGCCTTCGTCCATCTCGATGAGATCGAAATCGGTGAGGACGGTGCCGTTGTTGGGCAGGCCGTAATGCCGGATCATTTCTGGAATGAAAGCGTCGCTCTCGTCGTCGTGCCAGCCGCGCTTGCTCATGAAGCTGTTGTAGATGAGCACTTGCTCGTCCGTGAGTCGGCGGCCGCGGGCGAAGCACCACTCGAGCACTTCCTCGTCGCTCTTGCCGGCGAGCACCTGGAGTTTCACGTCCTCGTAGTTCACTTCGACATAGCGGCAGGTGCGCCCGTCGAAGCCTTTCCCCAGCATGTCGAAATAGTCTTCGGGAAGTTTGCCCGCCGCATGCAGCCGGATTTTCGAGCACATCCGCGCGAAGTAAAAAATCCCGCGCGTCTTTTCAAAACAGCCTTTGATGCCTTCGATTTTCATTTAGGGGGAAATTGGAGAGGAAAGATAGGGCCGATCCAAACTAACACGCGAGCTTTTCGCGCGAGCGTGATAACCCAAACGCCGGAGGGACGCGCTCCTGCGCGTTCCCACATCCGATCGGGAAAATGGAAGCGCGGAGACGCGCAGGAGCGCATCCCTCCGGCTCTTACTTCTCCTCCGCGTAAATGCGCGTGAGCACGGCCTCGGCGAGACCCTGGGCTGGCGCGCGCGGTGGGTATTCGCGCTGGAGGCGTTCGAGGCGTTCGCGGTATTCGCCCGCGATGTCCGGCCGGGCGCGCGCTTCTCGCTCCACGGTGCTGAGCAGGAGCAGGCGCATCGTTACATTGTCGGTCTCGCGCAGGCAGAGGTCGAGCAGACCATCGATGATGCTGCGCTCGGCATAAAGAAAGGGCTTGGTGTCCGGTGCATGCGCCGAGCAAAAAATGGCGAGAGCTTGTTCGAGACAAGCGATGTAGGCAGGCAACCGGGCGATGGTCGGCGCAAAGAGCGATTCGGTCGACGATTGCAGAGTCACTTGCGCCATCGCCTGCAGTTCACGCAGCGTCCGCTTGAGGATGGTGTTGATCGCGCTGGCCGCATCCTTGGGATCGACCACCTGCACCCACTCGGCGACGACTTTTTCATCGATCGTCCGCACGATGCTCAGCTTCGCCTGCCACGGTTCCTCTTTGGCGAGGACGTGCAGGAAGACAGCGTAGTCAGGCTTTCGGTCGAGCGACGCGAGCACGTCCAGGGTGTAAGGAGTGCCGGTCAGGACGAATCCGCCGCTCTTCAACCACGGCACCAGCACGGTCGTGCCCGCCGTGGTTTTGATGTGGACGCGCTCGGCGAGGAACATCGGCAAGCCGCGCGTGAAACGCCCGAGGGGGTCGGTGGGTTGCGCCACCGCCTTATCGTCGTGACCCGTCGGCGGCACTTCCACGCTGCCGCAGAGAAACGCTACCTTGATCGCGTCCGCGGCCTTGGCCGTGAGAATCTTCGCAAAGGAAGGATTGGAGTGCGCCCAGATCGGGCCATCGAGAGCCAGGAGTTGCAGTTCGAATTTCCGGCCGTCCTCGACGGGCCCGTAGCCTTTCTCCTGCTTGTCGATTTCGGCTTCCCAAAAGACCAACTGCTCGCGCCAGTCCGGCCGTTGCTGGGCGTAGAGTTGCTCGACGATCCGCCGCGCATTGGGCGTTTCTTTGAGATCGACGTAGGCCTTGATGAGGTTGTTGCCGACTGGCAAGCCGTGCTCCTTCGCGTCGAAGAGCGGCGCGCAGATTTCGGTCAGCTCTTTCAGGAGCCCATGAGTTCCGAGGTCGCTGCTGATCTGCACGAGCGCATCGCTGGGCACGGGCTTCATCCGGCCGAGCGCTTCCTGGTAGAGGGTGAGCGCCTTGGCCGTCTCCTTCGACTGCAAGGCCTCGCGGGCCAGCCACAATTGCGGGCGCCAGCTTCCTGCCTGCGCAGCCGCGCGGTGCAAGGCGTCGAGTTCGGCCGGCTTGCCGCCGCGCTCGCGATGCATCGCGGCATACCAGAGCAGGCCGTTGTCCTGGTTGGGATCGACCTCCAGCGCGCGCCACAGCGCCCGCTCCGCGCGATCCTGTTCACCGCGGCCGGAATACGCCTTGGCGAGATTGGTCAAAAGCGAACCATCTTCGCCGTGCTGTTGCAGTGCGTCCTTGAGGACTTTCTCCGCTTCGTCGAATTGCTTGAGCTGAAGCAAGGTTACGCCGAGCAATTCGGCGCCCCGCTTCGGCTGTGGGTCGATGCGCTGCAATTGCCGCGCGCCTTCCAGCGTCTCGGGGGCGAACCCATCGCGCAGGCTGGCCACGATGAGACCGGCGAGCAGGTCAGGGTTGTCCCAAGCCTTCTTGAAATTACCCGGCAGAATCTTGCGCCACTCCTCGCGCGGCACTTCCACGAGCCGGCCATAGCTGTCCCAAGCCTTGACGGTCGCGGAGCCGGCGGAGGGAGTGCGCGCCGGTGCGGGTGGCGACGACGGTGACGGCGACGGCGACAGCGACGGAGGCAGCTCCGCTTCCTTTTTCCGGAAGAGCTTGTCGAAAAAACCCATGGCTAATGAGGTTCAGTGTTCACGGCGCCGTCGTGGGGACGGGATTCGTTTAGCCTGCCGTCCAGGGAAGTGTCCATCAAATCGAAATCTGAGGTGAGGATTTTACCGGGCGGGACGAAGCCTTCGGTCGACTTTTTTGACATTTTAGATTTGGTAGGTATTCTCACACCCTTCGTGCCGAGGAAAGGCTTCTATATTGGCATCCCGTTCGTGGTGCTTGCGTTCGTTGCCGGGTGGTTTCTGCGTCATCGCCAGCACCAGCCTGCCGCGCCGGAGCGCCATATCCATGTCGGGGGAGCGATTGGTGCGGCGGTGCCGGAGGCGACCCGCCAGTTCATCTCCGCGCGCTGCATCGACTGCCACGATGGCGACACGCACAAAGGCGGTTTGAATTTCGAGGCTTTGACCGCGCAACTCGACGACGCGCCGACCGAAGCGAAGTGGATTCGAGTATTCGATCGAGTGCAACGCGGCGAGATGCCGCCGAAGAAGGAACCACGTCCACCCGATTCCGAGCGGGCCGTGTTCATGGAATCCTTGGGAGGCTTTCTCACCCAGCACGATGCCGCCCGCCACGCCGGAACCGGCCGGGTCGTCTGGCGCCGATTGAATCGGGGGGAATACGAAAACACGGTCCACGACCTTTTGGCCATCGATACCCCTCTCGCGGATTTGTTACCGGAGGACGGTTCGGCGCATGGATTTGACAACGTGTCCGAGGGATTGCGTCTCTCTGCATCGGAGATCGAGGCCTACCTCACGGCGGCGGACACGGCGTTGAACGACGCCATCAATCTCCAGCCGCGTCCCGTGGCGATCAAAGAGCACGTGGAGTTTCTCGAACTGCCGCGGGTCAAAGAAGTGCTGGCGACTCCGCACGGCACATCCCGGCCAAATGGTTCGAAGACCATCCAGTTCTTCCGCGCCTTGCCGGATGCGTTGGTGATGTTCATCAACCAGGCCAACAAAACCATGCCGTTCAGCAGCCGGGCCTCGGCGACCGGACTGTATCGCGTGCGGCTTTCGGCTTTTGCGTTTCAAAATCAGGGCGGCCCGACGGTGACGGCGAAATTGGTCGCGAGTGATCTCAATGAATACCGGCTGGTCGCGGCGTTCGATCTACCCACGGGGCAGCCCCGTGTCGCCGAGACCACCATCCGGTTGAATAAAAGCGAACTGCTCATTCTCACTGCGGCGGGGTGCGGTGTGGCCACGGATGGGACGGAGATTGCGACCGTCGGCGGGGAGCATTTCACGGGCTCCGGCCTGGCGGCACAATGGGCGGAAATGGAAGGCCCGTTGCTCGAGACCTGGCCGCCGGTCAGCGTGCAGCGCGTCTTCGGTGACCTGCCCGTCACTCCCCGGACGGATGGCGGCTATGCGGTGATGGCCGGGAACGCCGTCGCGAAAGTCGACGAACTCGTGGCCCGTTTCGCCCAACGCGCTTTTCGCCGGCCGGCCAGCGCTGAGGATCTGGCGTCTTATTCGCGGCTGGCGCATGAGGTCCTGGAGAAAGGGGGAAGCCTGGAGAAGGCCTTGCGCCGTTCTTACAAGGCGATCCTGGCGTCGCCGGAATTTCTGTTTCTACGCGAGACTCCCGGCAAGCTGGACGATTACGCCCTGGCTTCGCGACTCTCGTATTTTTTCTGGAGCTCCATGCCGGATGAAGAATTGCTGCGGCTGGCCGCCCAAGGCGTACTCCACGAGCCTGCCACGCTCCAGGCCCAGACGGAGCGGCTCTTGAACAGCCCCAAGGCGCAGGCGTTCACGAAAAACTTCTGCGGCCAATGGCTCAGCCTGCGCGCCATCAATGCCACGACGCCGGACAAATTGCTCTACCCGGAATTCGACGATCTCCTGCAAGCCGCGATGGTCAACGAAACGGAACATTTCTTTACGGAGATGGTGCGGGGAGATCTCACCGTGGCCACCTTCATCGATTCGGACTTCGCCATGCTGAATCGGCGGCTCGCTGAGCACTACGGTATCGCTGGGGTGGCCGGAGAAGAGTTTCGCAAGGTCTCGCTGCCCGCCGGCAGTCATCGCGGAGGAGTGCTCACCCAGGCGAGCATCTTGAAGGTCACCGCCAACGGCACGCTCAGTTCGCCGGTGTTGCGTGGCGCTTGGGTCATGGAACACTTGCTGGGCCGCCGGCCCCAACCGCCCCCGGCGGATGCCGGCACCATCGAACCGGACACTCGCGGGTCGACGACCATTCGCGAGCAACTGGCGAAACATCGCCGCTCGGAGACCTGCGCCGGTTGCCATAAATATATGGACCCATTTGGCTTCGCGCTGGAGAGCTACGACGTCATCGGCGGCTGGCGTGAGGAGTATCGCAAGCGGAAAGGGAAGGCGGTGCTGGATCCTTTCACTCACCACAAGCTCAAGTACGGCTTGGGCCTGCCCGTCGATTCCAGTGGCGAACTCGCGGACGGACGCACCTTTGGCAATATCGAACAACTCAAGCGTTTGCTGCTCGACCAGCAGGAGATCGTCGCCCGCGCTTTCGCGAACAATCTCGTCGCTTACGCTACTGGAGCGGCGGTGACCTTTTCCGATCGCCCACAGGTGGAGGAAATTCTCGCCCAAAGCCAATCGCGTTCCTATCCGGTGCGCAGCATGATATACGCGATTGTCCAAAGCCCGCTTTTCCAGACGAAATAAACCCGCCCGGCCGACCCCATGAACTCCCGAATCCCGCTGTCTGTTTCCCGGCGCGCTTTTCTTCGCGCGGGTGGTGTGGCCCTCGCCTTGCCTTTTCTCGATGCCATGCTGCCGCGGGCTTGGAGCGCCGCGACCGCCCCTCAGCCGCGCCGCATGGTCTGCATCTGCACGGTGTTGGGCATGCATGGACCGGATTTTTTCCCCCACGGGGATTGGGCGCGACTATCAGGAATCCCGCCATCTCTCGTTTCTCAAGGACGTGCGCAACGACTTCACGGTTTTCAGCGGATTTGCGCATCCCGACAATGAATCGGCCCACCACATCGGTGAGTACTCCTTCCTCACCGCGGCGCCACACCCGGAGTTGCCGGGCTTCCGCAATACGATCTCCCTCGACCAGTTTGTCGCCAAAAAGATCGGCACCGCCACCCGGTTCTCTTCCCTCGAGCTCGCCTCCTCCGCCGGCCACGTGCGCAGCCTCGCGGTCAACTACAGCGGGGTGAACC
Source organism: Chthoniobacter flavus Ellin428 (assembly GCF_000173075.1). GTDB lineage: Bacteria > Verrucomicrobiota > Verrucomicrobiia > Chthoniobacterales > Chthoniobacteraceae > Chthoniobacter > Chthoniobacter flavus. Next base: position 6,225 of record NZ_ABVL01000043.1, on the reverse strand, counting down.
TGCCGGCGGAAGACAAGCCTTCCCGCGTTTTTGCCCGACTCTTCCTGGAGGGGACGCCCGAGGAAGTGCAGGAGGAAGAGAGCCGTCTGGCCGAGGGGCGCAGTGTGCTCGATGCGGTCAGCGAACAGGCGCGGCGCCTGGGCAGCCGGCTCAGTGCCGGCGACCGCGACAAGATCGATGAATACTTCACCAGCGTGCGCGAGGTGGAGCAGCGGTTGCAGGCCATGCAGGCCTGGTCGCACAAGCCCAAGCCGAAAGTCGACGCCCTGCCTCCCCAAGACATCGCGGATCGCGCTGACATGATCGGCCGGATGGATGCCTTGTTCAACCTGCTGCCGCTGGCCCTCGCCACGGACAGCACGCGCGTCATCACGCTGCTCATCGGTGAGTGCGGGGTTCCGCCGATTGACGGCGTATCCATGGGGGATCACGAGCTTTCGCATCACGGTCAGGAACCGGAGAAAATCGCCCAGCTACGGCTGATCGAGGAGGCCAAAGCAAAATCCATCGCCGGCTTGCTGAAGAAACTGAAGGCGACTCAGGAGGGCGGCGTCTCTTTGCTGGACAATACCGCGGTGCTTTTTGGCAGCAATCTCGGCAACGCCAGCAACCACAGCACGACCAATCTCCCCATTCTCCTCGCCGGTGGCGGATTCAAGCACGGCCAGCACCTGGTGGTAGCGCCGCAGGGCGACAAGCATCCCCTCCCGTTGAGCAATCTTTTCGTCGCCATGTTGCAAGGCATGGGGATCGAGGTGGACAAGTTTGGCAGCAGCACCGGGACGGTGGCGGGTCTGGAGACGGTGTAGGCTCAAAGTGCCCGCCCGCCAGCCCTTACGCGCTTTCGTATATTGCGCCACCCTCTGACGGGCCGCATCATGCGCCCTCACTTTAGCCCCCCCTTATACCGCAGCAAATCCGCCATGTTTAAATTCACCGGCAAAGGCTCCATTGTGAACTGCGACGGCGTTACCCGCCGCGACTTCCTCCATGCGGGCACCCTCAGTGCCATCGGGCTGTCGCTCCCGCTGTTCAATTCTCTCAAGGCCATGGGCGCCGTGGACAAAGGCAAGGATGAGCGGGCCTGCATCATGATCTTCAATCTCGGGGCGCCCAGCCAGATGGACACTTGGGACCCGAAGCCGGATGCGCCGCGCGAAATCCGCGGGCCGTTCAAGGTCATCAAGACGAACAACCCGGATATCCAGATCACGGAAATTTTTCCCATGACTGCGAAGCTGGCGGACAAGTTCTCGCTGGTCCGCAGCGTCTATCACACGGCCGCGGCGGTGCACGATACCGGGCACCAGATGATGCAGACCGGGCGGCTCTTCACCGGGGGCGTCAATACGCCGCACGCGGGCTGTGCGCTGGAATTTCTGAAAGGCCGGCGCAGTGAACTGCCGGCGCATGTCATCCTGCCCGAGCCGATGGGCCCCACGGGTGGCAACCTCCCGCACGGTCAGGACGCTGGTTTCCTCGGCAAGAATTACGATCCCTTCGTGCTCAATGCCGATCCGTCGGCCAAGGATTTCAAGGTGCCGGATTTGTTGCCGCCGAAGGAGATCACCGAAGTCCGCCTGGAGCGGCGCAAGGAACTCCGCACGCTAGTCGACGATGCGGTCAAGAATTTCGAGGCCAGCGAATCCGCGAAGCTGATGGATGCGAATTTCACCGATGCCTATCGCCTGATGAGCAGCACGGCGGCCCGCGAGGCTTTTGCCCTCGAGAAGGAACCGGTGAGCGTGCGCGAGCGCTACGGCATGAACCGCTTCGGCCAGTGCTGCCTGCTGGCGCGGCGTCTCGTGGAGCGTGGCGTGCGCTTCGTGACGATCAATACGTTCATCACCGTCTTCAATGAGATCACCTGGGACATCCACGGCTCGAAGCCTTTCACCAGCATCGAAGGCATGCGCGATCAGGTCGCGCCGATGTATGACCAGGCTTATAGCGCGCTCCTCGAGGACCTCGCCCAGCGCGGCATGCTCGACAATACGATGGTCTGCAACCTCGCCGAATTTGGCCGCACGCCGAAGGTGAATCCGGCCGGCGGACGCGATCACTGGCCGGGGGTATGGACCTGCGGCTTCGCCGGTGGCGGTGTAAAGGGTGGCCGTGTGGTCGGCAAGAGCGATGAGATCGGAGCTTATCCGGCCGAGCGCCCCATCGCGCCGGCCAGTATCGTGGCGACGATTTACAAGTCGCTCGGCGTGGATCTGGAGACCGAGCTGCCCGGCCCGCAAGGTCGTCCGTATCCTATCATCGACCGCGGTTTCGACCCGATTAAGGAGCTGTTCTAAGCCATGTTGCGCAGCGGTCTTTTACTTCTCATTACGGCGGCGTCGCTTTCCGCGGCGGAGGCGCCTTCCTTTCGCAATCAAATCCAGCCGATCTTCGCGCGCTACGGTTGTTCCGCGGGTGCGTGTCACGGGCGCGGCGGCCGGGCAGGGGGGCTTCAAACTCTCGTTGCGCGGTTACGATGACGAAGGCGATTACCTCACGATCACCAAGTCGGCCCAGGGGCGCCGGGTGAATCTCGACGACCCGGCGCGCAGCCTGATCCTCCTCAAGCCGACCAAGGCGATTCCGCACAAAGGCGGCGAACGTTTCAAGGCAGGCTCGCCGGAATACCAGATTATCGCCGACTGGCTCGCCGCCGGAGCGCCGGGTCCGCAGGAGAAGGATCCGCGCATCACGGGTATCGAGATCTCGCCGCCGCATACCGTGGGGCAGGCGGGGCAGACCTTGCCGGTCAAGGTCACGGCGGTGTTCAACGACGGCCATCGGGAAGACGTCACGCGCTGGGCGAAATACACCGCGGGCAATAGCTCCGTGGCGACGGTGAACGACGACGGTGCGGTGAAAGTGATCGGGAACGGCGAGGGCACAGTGACCGCGTGGTATCTCAGCAAGCTGGCTGTCGCCACCGTGACGGTGCCCTACACGCAGGCGCCCGTGCCGAGTGCTTTCGCGGATTTCAAGCCGCGCAATTTCATCGACGAGCGCGTGTTGGAAAAACTGCACGAGCTCAATCTGCCGCCATCGGAGCGCTGCACCGATGCGGAATTCATTCGCCGCGCGTATCTCGATACCATCGGCGTGCTGCCCACCGCTGAGGAGACGCGGACCTTCCTCACGGAGACCACGCCGGACAAGCGCGACCATCTGGTGGATGCGCTGCTCGCGCGGACGGAGTATGTCGATTACTGGTCCTACAAGTGGAGCGACCTGTTGCTGGTGAACAGCGACAAGCTGCCCGAGGTGCCGATGTGGACTTACTACCAGTGGATTCGCCGGCAGGTGGAAATGAACACGCCGTGGGATGAATTCGTGCGCAGCCTGCTCACCGCTACGGGCAGCACGGAGCAGAACGGCGCCTGCAATTTCTTCGTCCTGCACGATGAACCGACGAAGCTCGCGGAGACCGTGTCCGTGGCCTTTCTCGGCATGTCGGTCAATTGCGCGAAGTGCCACAATCACCCGATGGAGAAGTGGACGAACGACCAGTATTTCGCGTTCGCCAATCTCTTCTCGCGGGTCCGGCAAAAGAATGGTTCGCAGCCGAATGAGCGGGTGATTTACGCGGACACCACGGGCGACCTGGTGCAGCCGTTGCGGGGCAAACCGCAGCCGCCTACGCCGCTCGATGGCCAGTCGATCTCGCTGACGTCGACGATCGATCGGCGCATCCCGATGGCGAAGTGGCTGACCGCGCCGGAGAATCCGTACTTCGCGCGCTCGATCACCAACCGTGTGTGGAAGAACTTCCTCGGCGTGGGACTCGTGGAGAGCGTGGATGACCTGCGCATGACCAATCCGGCGAGCAACGAGAAGCTGCTCAGCGAAGCCGCGGCTTACCTGGTGAAGAACAACTTCAATCTCAAGGCGCTCATGCGGGAGATCCTCACCAGCGAGACGTACCAGCGGAGCAGCGTCCCGCGTGCGGAGAACAAGGACGATACCCGCTTCTACGCGCGCTATTATCCGAAACGTCTCATGGCTGAGGTGATGCTTGATGCCATTTCGCAGGTGACCGCGGAGCCGACGGATTTCCGTATGGACAAGCGCAATGCCAACAAGGGTGTAGGTCAGTCCTACCCGATGGGGTATCGCGCGCTGCAGTTGCCCGACACGCATACGGTCTCGTATTTCCTCAACAGCTTTGGCCGGCCGAACCGTGTATCCACTTGCGAATGCGAGCGCACCAACGAGCCGAGTATGGCGCAGGCCCTGCACATCGCCAATGGCGACACGCTCAACCAGAAGCTCGAGGCCAAGGACAACCGTGTGGATCAATTGCTGGCCAGTGAAAAGTCGAACGACGCGCTGGTCGATGAGATCTACATGCTCGCGCTCAGCCGGAAGCCCACAGCGCCGGAACGCGCGGGCCTGGACAAAGCCCTCGCCGCAGCGACCACGCCCGCGGAAAAACGTCCCATCGTGGAGGACGTTTTCTGGAGTGTGATGAGCTCGCGCGAGTTCCTGTTCAACCACTGATCGCGAGGGGATCGGATATCTTAGAGAACGCGAAATAGACTGGCGGAAGATTGTTTAGCCCGCGAATCACCCAGATGACACGAATGAAAATACTCCATTCGTGTAATTCGCGGGCGCTTTTTCGCGGTCTCTGAGAAGATGGCCGGCGGCGCAGGAAATTGGTAGAGCGAAGCTTGCTGGCAACGGCGCTGCCGATTATCAACCACCGGCAACCTCGACCTCAAGAAGCCAGAGCCATCATGTATCAACTTCCCAGTCTACCCACGCGCGTCCTGCTCGGCGTGAACCTCGCTTCCCTTGGCGCGCTGCTGCGCTCCGGGCCACGTCGCTTCGGCCGGGCCTGCACCCGGTCCTGGCAGGCGTCGCGGGATACGCCCTCGGATGCACTGGCGCGGATTCCAGAGATCAGCGTTGGGGAGATCGTCGGTGCGCGACGGCCGGTGATCCAGATGCCGGTTACCCAATACGAAAATGGCATGCTGCCGAATCACGAACTGCTCGCGCTGCTCTCCATCCTCGTCGCGGAATCACCGAAAGAGGTGCTCGAGATCGGGACCTACATGGGTCACACCACGCGGCAGATGGCGGAAAACCTGCCCAACGGCGTGGTGCACACCGTGGACTTGCCGGAGGACTTTGCGTCCGAGAGCGACCCGAACCGGACGTTGCCGAAGGATGACTTTCACCTCATTCAGAACCGCACAGTGGGACGGGAATACAAGAATAGCCCGTGCGCCAGTCGCGTGCGGCAGCACCTTGGGGATTCCGCGAGCTGGGATTTTTCGCAAGCGGGGCAGTCGACCTTTTTCTTCATCGATGGCTCGCACACCTACGAGTATTGCAAGAGCGACTCGGAGAAGTGCTTCGCCCTGTGCAATGGGCGCGGCGTCTTCCTCTGGCACGACTGCGACGACGGGCATCCCGGCGTGATGCAATTCGTCAACGAATGGCGGGCCATGGGCCGCGATCTTCGGCGCATTGCCGGGACGGCAATCGCCTACTGGAAGAGCGCGTAGTTGTTGTCTCGACGGTCATAGACCTGGTTTTTACCCACGAGTTGCCGGACGGGTCCGAGTCGTTGCGGTGAAGAGGCAGGCTGTCCCGGAGGGACAAAGGAATTTAGCCGGGGGTAAAGCGAGCTTGCGAGCGACACCCCCGGAACACGCCCCTAACACGCTTGCGCCCCGGAGGCGGCGCCGGAATCCTTCGTCGCGGGAGTTTCCTACGCCCCTTCAGGGCGGCCTCGTGGAGGGACACGAATCCGGTGGCCGCGCCTGTTCGCCTGAAGCTCACAGGCTTGCGCACCGGCTAAGTTCCATTGTCCCTCCGGGACAGTCTGCTGCTTCGCCAACTCAACTCGATCGACGCCAATTGAGATTGGGTAAAATCAGGTCATAGACCGCCGCTGCAGGATCACTCGATCCGCGTGGCCATGACCTGCGCTTGCAGGCACAGATCCGCGGCGAGGAAGGCATGCTCCTGGGTCATGGCATTCTCGGTGCGGTTCAGGCAGTCGAGGATGAGCTGGCCGAAGAACGGGTAGCCCACTTCGCCATGGCAGCGGATGTGATGCTCGCCCTTGCCATCGACGAGATAGAGATGATCGCTCGTCTGCTCGCGCGCCACGTCGACGTATTTGCGCAGCTCGATGTAGCCTTCGGTGCCGAGGATGAAGGCGCGGCCGTCTCCCCCAAGTGCTGAGGCCCGCGGGATTGAGCCAGTCGATGC
>NZ_ABVL01000044.1 GCF_000173075.1 Chthoniobacter flavus Ellin428 | reverse complement strand
GAGCGCCATCTGTATCAACGTGCAAACACCGCGCAAAGATGTGGGTAATGCTTAGTCGCCACCGGGCACTCCGCTCAAAATGACACACGCATGGTCCCTCGGGTCGATTCCGAAAAAATTCCTTGCCGCCCGACCCGATTCATGGCACATACCAACCAGTTAGTATGTCGAAACGCTCATCCTCTTCCGCTGTCTCTACCCGGAGCAAATTGCTCGATGCCGGGGTGGAGCTCATTCGCGCTCGGGGCTACAATGGCACCACGGTCGACGATATTTGCACGGCGGCAGGCGTGACCAAGGGCGGTTTCTTTCACTATTTCGAGAGCAAGGAAGCCGTGGCGGAGGAAGCCTTCACGGCTTTTGGCGAAGCGCGGACGGAACTCTTTCGCACGGCGCCGTTCCGTGAGATCGCCGACCCGTTGGAACGTATTTTCGCCCGGTTGGATTTTGAGAAGTCGCTGATCGATTCCTCGGCGAAGACGAAAGGTTGCATGGCGGGGATGCTGGCCCAGGAATTGGCGCTCAGCCGCAGCGAGTTTCGCACGGCTTGCCGCGAGTACTTTGACCGCGTCGCGGATGATTGGGCGAAAGATCTCGCCGCCGCGAAGGCGTTTTACGCTCCGCAAGCCAGCTTCGATCCCCGAGCCGTAGCGCTGTTCTATCTAGGAATCGGCCAGGGATCGCAAATCCTCGCCAAATCTTTTGGGAACAACGAAGTGCGCCTGGCCAACATCGAGCATTTTCGCACCTATCTGTCCTGTCTGCTGGGCGTGGGCACCGGGAGCCGCGCTGGACAGAAGCGCAAGGCCAGCATCGGCACTGGTAGCTAACGGCTGCCATCTCGAGATCAGGAATATGAACGCCCATTTTTTGCCAGCAAAACATACCATCCGGTTGGTATGTATCGCACGAATCATCCCATAACCCTCGTCCGCCATGTGGATCGTCAAAATCGCCCTCAGCCGCCCCTACACCTTCATCGTCCTGGCGTTGCTCATTCTGTTCCTCAGCCCGGTGGTCATTCGCCGGACACCGACGGACATTTTCCCGAGCATCAATATCCCCGTCGTTTCGATCGCGTGGTCCTACACCGGCCTCAACCCGGAAGACATGGAGGCGCGCATCACCACGCCTTTCGAAAAGGCGCTGACCACGCTGGTGGATAACATCGAGCATATCGAATCGACGACCTACAACGGCGTCTCGGTGGTGAAGGTCTTCCTCCAACCGGGCGCGAGCGTGGATACGGCGAATGCCCAGGTGGTGGCGGCCTCGCAGTTCATGCTGCGCTTCCTGCCGCCGGCGAGTCTGCCGCCGGAGGTCATCAACTTCAGCGCGTCGAGTGTGCCGATCGTGCAGATGGGCCTGTCGGGCAAGGGCCTGTCGGAGCAGCAGTTGAACGATGTGGGTATGCAGTTCGTCCGCACGCAGATCATCACCGTGCCCGGCGCCGTGGTGCCGCTGCCCTATGGCGGCAAGCAGCGCCAGATGATGATCAATCTCGATCAAAACCTCATGCAGTCGAAGCACATCACTTCCAATGACGTGCTCAAGGCGGTGAATGCGCAAAACCTGATCCTGCCCAGCGGCACAGCGAAGATCGGCAACAGCGAACTCGACGTGCGCTTGAACAGCGCACCGCGCAGCCTGCCGGAGCTAGGCCAGATCCCGATCAAACAAACCGGCGCCACCACACTCTACCTGCGGGACGTCGCCACGGTGAGCGACGGTTCCGCGTTGCAGACCAATGTCGTGCGGCAGGATGGCCATCGCGGCGTGCTGCTCAGCATCCTGAAAGCCGGGACCGCTTCCACGCTGGATGTGGTGCAGGGTGTCCGCAATCTGCTGCCGCGCATCGCCGCGATCATTCCGCCGGAGGTGAAAATGACCTTCGTCGGTGATCAATCCACTTTCGTTCGCGCGTCGATCAATAGCGTGGTCCGCGAAGGCACCATCGCCGCCGCGCTGACCGGCTTGATGATCCTGCTCTTCCTGAGCAACTGGCGCGGCACGCTGATCATCGCGCTCTCGATTCCGCTCTCGGTGCTCTCTTCGATCCTCGTCCTCAGCTTCCTGCACGAGACGATCAATATCATGACGCTCGGCGGGTTGGCGCTGGCGGTCGGCATCCTCGTCGACGACGCCACGGTGGAGATCGAAAACATCGAGCGCAACCTGCGGATGGGTAAAGAAATCCGCCAGGCGATCCTCGACGGCGCGCAGCAGATCGCGGCGCCGGCCTTCGTCTCCACGCTTTGTATCTGCATCGTCTTTCTCCCGGTCTTCCTGCTCGGCGGCGTGGCCCGGCATCTCTTCGTGCCACTCGCGGAGGCGGTGGTGTTTGCCATGCTGGCTTCCTATCTTCTTTCGCGCACACTCGTGCCGACGCTGGCGATGTATCTGCTCCGCCACCACGAGCAGCATCACGAGATAAAGGGCTTTTTCGGGCACGTGCAGTCGCTCTTCGAGCGCGGCTTCGAAGGCGTGCGGCAACGTTACGAACGGATCCTGCAGGGCGTCGTCGAGCATCGCGCGGTCTTCATCCCGGTGTTCCTCGTGCTCTGTCTCAGCGCGGCACTGCTGGTGCCGTGGCTTGGGCAGGACTTCTTCCCGGCGGTCGATAGCCCACAAATCGTCCTGCACGTCCGCGCGAAGACGGGCACACGCATCGAGGAAACGGCGCGGCTCTGCGACTTCGTCGAAAATTCCATCCGTCACGTGATCCCTGCGCGGGAACTCGACAACATCCTGGATAACATTGGCCTGCCGTACAGCCCGATGAATACGATGCACTCCACCTCGGGTGTGATCGGCGCGAACGACGCCGATATCTTCATCTCGTTGCGCGAAAAGCATCGTCCCTCGGCGGATTACATCCGCGAGCTGCGCAAGTCGCTCCCGCGCGAATTTCCCGGCGCCACCTTCTATTTCCTGCCGGCGGACATGGTCACCCAAATCCTCAACTTCGGCCTGCCGTCACCGATCGATATTCAGATCGAGGGCAGCAACGTCCAGGCGTCCCATCAGATCGCCGAGAAGATGCTCGCCCAGATGCGTCACATCCGCGGACTCGCCGATCTGCGCATTCAACAACCGCTGGATTATCCGACCCTGCAAGTGGACGTGGACCGCACGAAAGCCTCGCAGGGCGGTTACACGGAACAGGACGTGGCTTCGACCTTGGTGAATACGTTGAGTGGCACGTTCCAGGTGTCGCCGATGTTCTTCGTCAATTGGAACAACGGCGTGAATTACAACCTCGTGGCGCAGACGCCGCAGTACCGCATGCAATCGGTCGCCGATCTGCAGAACGTCCCGATTGCTTCGCTGGCCACGCCGAATCCGGAAATCCTCGGCGACGTCGCCTCGATCCAGCGCTCGCACGAGATGGCCGTGGTCACGCACTATAACATCCGGCGGACGGTCGATATTTACGGCGCGGTGCAGGATCGCGATCTCGGCGCGGTCAATCGTGACCTCGAGCAATTGGTCCAGGCGACGCAGGCGCAACTGCCGCGCGGCACATTTCTTTCCATCCGCGGGCAGGTGAAAACGATGCACGACTCCTACGCCGGACTGCTCACCGGCCTCGGGTTCGCCGTGGTGCTGGTCTACATGCTCATGGTCGTCAATTTTCAGTCCTGGCTCGATCCCTTCATCATCATCACCGCGCTGCCGGCGGCGCTGGCGGGCATCATCGTCCTGCTCTTCTTCACGCACACCACCCTCAGCGTGCCCGCGCTCATGGGCGCGCTGATGTGCGTGGGCGTGGCCACGGCGAATAGCATCCTGGTGGTGTCGTTTGCCAAGGAACGCCTGCATGAACACGGCGATTCCGTCACCGCGGCGATCGAGGCGGGGGTCACCCGTTTCCGTCCGGTGATCATGACCGCGCTGGCCATGATCATCGGCATGGCGCCGATGGCCATGGGCTGGGGCGAAGGCGGTGAGCAAAATGCGCCGCTGGGGCGCGCGGTCATCGGTGGTCTCTTCTTCGCCACCTTCGCGACGCTCCTCTTCGTGCCCACGGTTTTCAGCCTGCTCCATCGCAAGACGGGAGCGACGCCTTCCTTCCCCAATCCCTCCGTAGAAGCCGACCGGCCTCTGCCGGAAACAGTCCCTGCCTTATGACGACGATCCAAGAACCTGTGACGCGGGCGCGTGATTCGCGCGACACCTCCAATCATCGCGGAACGGCGAGCAATCACCCGTCGCCGCTGCTCCCCCAATCGAAGCATAGTCGCTGGCCGCTCTGGCTCGGCGCCACGGTCGTGCTCTTCGCGCTGGCGGTTTTTCTCGGCATCCGTTCCCGGCAACAGGCCGAACAGCGCCTTACCGAAGTAGCCGAACAAGCCGCGACTCCCACCGTGAATGTGACCTCTCCGAAACCGGAGGCCGCCGCCGAGGAGATCGCGCTGCCCGGCAATACCCAGGCATTCAACGACACGCCGATCTATGCGCGGGCGAACGGCTATCTGAAGAAATGGGTTGTCGATATCGGCGCGCGGGTGAAAGCGGGGGATTTGCTCGCCGAGATCGAGGTGCCTGAACTCGACCAGCAATTGCACCAGGCGGAGGCGGACCTCCAGACCGCGCAGGCGAATCTCGACCTGGCCAGGCTCACGAACACCCGCTGGCAGGATCTGCTCGTGCATCGCGTCATCTCCTCGCAGGAAGCCGACCAGGTGAAGAGCGACCTTGGCGTGAAGCAGGCCACCTATGTCGCCAGCGAGGCGAATGTGCGCCGCTTGCAGGAGACGCAGAAGTACGAGCGGGTGATCGCGCCGTTCGATGGGATCATCACCGCGCGGGGGACGGATATCGGCGCGCTGGTCGATAGCGGCACGGGGGCAGGCCGCGAATTGTTTCATCTCGCCGCGGTGCACAAGTTGCGGGTCTATGTGGCCGTACCGGAAATCTATGCCGATAGCGTGCTGGACGGCAGCAAGGTGACGCTGACCCAAAGCGCCAACGCCGCGCGCACTTTCACCGGCACGGTTGGGCGGAATTCCAGTGCCATCGATCAGACCACACGCACCTTGAATGTCGAAGTAGACGTCGATAACGATGACGGACGCCTGCTGCCCGGTTCTTATGTCATCGTGCATTTCAAGCTGGCCGGGAACGTGAACTCCGTGACCATTCCGGCGAATGCGCTGCTCTTTCGCAGTGAAGGCTTGCGGGTGGCGAAGGTAGTGAATGGAACGGTCTCGCTGACGCCGATCACCATCGGTCACGATTTTGGGAGCACGGTCGAAGTGACCTCGGGACTGACGGTGAAGGATGTCATCGTGCTCGATCCGTCCGACTCCCTGGCCGAGGGCGCGCACGTGGAAGTCAACGAGCCGGCGAAGTAGGATGGTACGCGAGCGACGGACGCTGGCGTTTTGTGCCACATCCCCCACGGTGAGGAGACACTATCTAATTTCCAAGACAGCAGGTCGATCTGAGGTCGATGAAAGTTGGCAGGAGGGAAAGTGGACCACCCTCACCATTCACAATATCGCGGGAGACGCCGAATCGGTACGTTCCGGCGGCAAGACGGCCACGGTGAAGCTCGCGCGCGATGTATCGATAACACGGGGTGCGGAATTTCGAGGCTGCCATTGAAGCTGGCGGCTTCTTTTCCTGATCGCCAGGAGATCGCCCATTCCCATTCCGATGTTACTCGCCGGTATCAGTGCAGTAATGAGTAAACGGGGTGTTTTAACTCCGCTACCTTATCGGTATATGGAACAGAAGAAATCTTCCGAAAACTCCTGCCGCTGAGCTTTTTGTCTTCACAGAGACATTCCCGATGATTTTCTCTGTCTGCGTGGAAATTCGCAGTCGAGCTACCTGCCGTGCATGAATAGTCCGGTAAAGGATCGCATCAGGATGGTGGTCTTTCTGGTGGAAAGACAGCGTTACGGCCTGCCCTTGGAAATCGTCGAACGAATTCTCCGAGCGGTGGAGGTCACACCGCTGCCCCAGGCGCCGGAAATCGTCCTTGGGGCGATCGACGTGGAGGGGCGCGTCCTGCCCGTGTTGAATTTGCGCCGGCGGCTCGGATTGCCGGAACGGACGATAGAGCCCATCCAGCAATTGGTGCTCGCCCAAACGGCGCGGCGGACCGTGGTTCTGGTGATCGACGAGGTCGTGGAGGTAGCGGAGATGCCGGAGACGGGAATCGTGGAGCCGGCCCAGGTTGCCCCGGGATTGGAGCATCTGCGAGGTGTCGCCCAATTGGCCGACGGCCTGGTCTTGATCTATGACCTGGAACGGTTTCTCTCGCTCGAAGAGGAATGCGCGCTGGATCGTGCATTGGAAGAAGAGGAGGCGACCGATGCCCGCTAGCGGCGTGCCCCCTGCCTGGCGCGCGCAGATCAGTGATTTGATCGCAGGGAAGATGGGACTCCATTTTCCTCCCGAACGTTGGACGGACCTCGAACAGGGCTTGAGTCGCGCCGCCCGGGAATTTGGCCTGCCGGACGCGGCGGCTTGTGCGGAATGGCTGATCGCGGCGAATCTAAGCCAGCGGCAGATCGAAGTGCTGGCCAGCCATCTCACCGTGGGAGAAACCTATTTCTTCCGAGGGAAAAAGACGTTCGATATCCTGGCGGAACGGGTGTTGCCGGAACTCATCAAAACGCGGCAAGGGAGCGAACGGCGGTTGCGTATTTGGAGTGCCGCGTGTTGCACCGGAGAGGAAGCGTATTCCCTGGCCATTCTGCTCAGCCAGTTTCCTGAGCTTGCCGAATGGCACGTGACGATTCTGGCCACGGATATCAACGATCAGTTCCTCGGCAAAGCCCGCGCGGGGATTTATAGCAATTGGTCGTTTCGAGAGACGCCGCCCGAGTTCAAGGCGCGTTACTTTCGTCCGGTGGACGCCGGCCGGTTTGCCCTCCTCCCGGAAATCCGGAAGCGGGTGACATTCGCCCACCTCAATCTCGTGGACGATGTCTTTCCGTCGATCGAGACAGACACCAACGGCCTGGACCTGATCTTTTGCCGCAATGTCTTGATGTATTTCACGCCGTCTCAGGCGCGCAAAGTCGTGGCCAACTTGCACCGTGCCTTGCGGAAGGGGGCGTGGCTGGTCGTCAGTCCCAGCGAGTGTTCGCACGAGTTATTCGGGCAATTCTCGTCGGTGAATTTTCCGGGCGTGGTGTTGTATCGGAAGGAAGAGGCCAAAGGAGCCGCCATCTCTCCGGCGCCAGTGCTACCCGCGACCGCGGCGTCGTGGCGGGACGAGTGGATTCCACCGCTGCCGCTCAATTTTTCGCCAGTCGACTTCGCGCAAGCGGTTGCGGAGAAAGCGCCGGTTGCGGAACCGGAAAAGGAACCCGCGAAAATTCCGATGCCGTCGTATGCGGACGCACAGGCACTTTATGAGAAGGGACTTTACGCCGAGGCGACGGAAGCGTTGCTGGCCAGGATGGGTTCGCGGGATTCCGCGGAACCGCGGGACTTCTCCCTTTTGGCCAGAGCATTTGCCAATCAAGGCCGTTTGCGCGAGGCGCTGGCCTGGTGCGAACGCTGGCTGAAGGACGAGAAGCTCGATACCTCCGGCCACTATCTTCGGGCCATGATCCTGCAGGAACTCGGCGAGCGGGAAGAGGCGCGTCGTGCTCTCCAGCGCACGGTCTATCTGGATCCGGGGCTCGTCCTCGGACATTTCGCGCTGGGCAACCTCGCCCGCGAAAACAGCAGCCAGGCCGAGGCGGACAAGCATTTCACCAATGCGCTACGCCTGCTGCAGCGCTGCCAGCCGGAAGAGATTCTGCCCGAATCTGAAGGACTCACCGCCGCCCGGCTCATCGAGTTCATCGAAGCGATCTCTTCCCTGGAGGCCACATCATGAGAGACGAAAACGAGAAAGCCGCCGCGATCTTGCGGGAGCGAGCCCGCGCCCTGGCCCGAGTGCCGGCGCCGGCGGCGGCTGCCGAAGCGGTGCTGGAAGTGGTCGAGTTCAGCCTCGGCCAGGAGAGTTACGCAATCGAAGGCAGCTACGTGCGCGAAGTCTCTCCCTTGAAAGATCTGACCCCGCTGCCTTGCACGCCGCCTTTCATCCGCGGGATCGTCAATGTCCGCGGTCGCATCCTGCCGGTGCTCGACCTCAAGCGGTTCCTCGACCTGCCCGACAAGGGAATCACCGATCTGCATTGCATCATTTTCGTGCGGGGTCATGACCTCGAGCTCGGCTTGCTGGCGGATGCGATTGGCCGGGTCGGCAGCGTGCCGCTGGATGCCCTGGAGCCGTCGTTGCCGACGCTCACCGGGATTCACGAGCGCTATTTGAAAGGGGTTACCGCGGAACGGCTCATCGTCCTCGACGTCGGGCGCATTCTCAGTGACCCCAAACTCATCGTTCACGAAGAAGTCGAATCCCCACGCGAAAACTCAACCCCACACTGAATATGAAATGGAATGTAGGAACCAAAATCGGAACCGGCTTCAGCATTGCGCTGCTCATTCTCCTCGCCGTCGGCGCCGTCGCGTATCAAAGCGCTGTGAAGCAAACACAGACGGCCACCCTGGTGGATCGCTCGCATCTGGTTCTGCAGAATCTGGAGGGTCTTCTTTCGGCGATGAAGGATGCCGAAACGGGGCAGCGCGGTTTTGTGATTACCGGAGAAGAACGCTATCTCGAACCCTATACGGGAGCGCACGCGGAAGTGACGCAGAGGATTAAAACGCTGCGGGAGTTGACCGCCAACAATCCCAACCAGCAGCAAAGGCTGGATCTGCTGGGGCCATTGCTCGATGGCGACCAGGGGAAATTTCCGGAGCTCCAGAAAATCATCGACGTGCGGCGGGATAAAGTCCAGGGCTTCGACGCCGCGCTCAAGGAAGTCCTGACCGACAAAGGCAAGACAGCGATGGATGAAATCCGGAAGGTCGTCGCGGACATGGAACGCGAAGAAAACACTTTGCTCAAGACGCGGGCGGAAGAGGCCCAGGCCAGCGCGCGCAACGCGACGTTGACCATCCTCATTGGGACGGCGCTGGCCTTTATCGTCACGGCCATCGCCGGATATCTCATCACCCGGAATATTTCCGGTCCGCTGCAAGACCTCACGGGCGTGGCGGAGCGGATTACCATGGGTAACCTCAACGTCGAAGTTGTGCAAAACGGACGAACTGACGAGGTGGGGGTGCTGGCGCAAACGTTTGACCGGATGACCCAGTCCTTGCGTGCGATGGCGGGAGCGGCGGAAAGGATTGCCGCCGGCGATCTGCGGACGAACGTCAAACCGCATTCTCCGGATGATCTTCTCGGCAATGCGTTCGCCCGCATGACGGAGAACCTGCGCGAGCAGATCAAGAGCCTGGTCGAAGGAGCGAATGTGCTGGGCTCTTCGGCGAGCGAGATTGTGGCGTCGACCTCGCAACTTTCAGCGAGCGCCGCGGAGTCTGCCACGGCGGTGAGCGAGACGACGACGACGGTCGAGGAGGTCCGCCAGACTTCGCAGATGGCCAGCCAGAAAGCCAGGGCGGTCGCCGACGTATCGCAGAAAGCGGCGGAAGTTTCCCAAGGCGGACGCAGATTTGCCGACGACGCCATTGCCGGTGTGAACCGAATTCGCCAGCAGATGGAGTCGATCGCCGAAAGTATGGTGCGCCTGAGCGAGCAAAGCCAGACCATCGGCCAGATCATCGCCACCGTGGAAGACCTCGCGGCGCAATCGAACCTGCTGGCGGTCAATGCCGCGATTGAAGCGGCCAAGGCCGGCGAACACGGCCGGGGATTCAGCGTCGTGGCCCAGGAAGTCAAAAGCCTCGCGGAACAATCCCGTCAGGCCACGGGCCAGGTGCGGACGATTCTGAGCGACATCCAGAAAGCGACCACCTCGGCAGTCCTGGCGACGGAGCAGGGAACCAAGGCGGTGGAAGCCGGCGGCAAGCAAAGCGAAGTGGCGGGCGCCACCATTCAATCGCTGGCCAGCACGGTGACGGAAGCGGCACAGACGGCCACGCAAATCGCGGCGTCCAGCCAGCAGCAACTGGTGGGCATGGATCAGGTCGCGACCGCCATGGAGAGCATCAAGCAGGCGAGCACGCAAAATGTGGCCAGTGCCAAACAACTCGAAACTGCCGCTCGGAGCCTCGGCGAACTCGGCCATCGACTCAAGCAGATGGTCGAACGTTACGTCGTTTGAATTCCGACATGAGCGCCAAGGACGAAGAGTTCCTGCAGTCACTGCGAGAGACATTTGCTGTTGAGGCGCATGAGCACCTCGAGGCGATTTCCACGGGATTGCTGGAACTGGAAAAGTCGCCGCTGGAAGCGGATCGGAAGCGCCTGGTCGAAACGGTCTTTCGCGCGGCTCATAGTTTGAAGGGTGCGGCCCGCGCGGTGAATTTTCATGACATCGAGCTGATCTGCCAATCTCTGGAGGAGACCTTTGCGGTGTGGAAGCGGGGTGTCGAGGTTCCTTCGCGCGAGACGCTGGACGCGGTCCACCACACGCTGGATACGGTCACCGGGCTCATGATGGGGCCAGGACAGGCGTCGCCGCGGCCCGCGCGGCCCGTGCCGCCCATGGTCTCGGTCGTGCCGGTTCCTTCGGCGGCCTCGGAGGTGTTGCCACAGGAGGTCTCCGTGGCGCTGCCGCCCGCCGAGTCGCCCACGAGGGAAAAATCGGCGGTCACGGATACCGTGCGAATCTCCGTGGCTAAATTGGACGCGCGATTGCTCGAAGCCGAGGAGATGCTGATGGCCAAGCTCGCCGTGAGCCAGCGGGCCGCCGATTTGCGGGAGTTGGTCGTGCGCCTCGAGACGTGGACCAAGGAATGGGCGGCCGTCCAGCCGGAGGTGCGCACCGTGCGGCAGGCACTCGAGCGCCCCACTGGCGACTCCACCGGGTTGACCGGCGCGCGACGCCTCCTGGAATTCGTGGAATGGAACCACGACTACTTGCGGACCTTGGAAAGCAAAGTGACGGCACTTTGGAAAGCGACGGAGCAGGATCGCTCGATGGTCGGAAAACTCGTGGACGACCTTTTGGAGGATTCGAAGAAGATGCTCATGCTCCCGCTCTCCACGCAGAGCGTGTTCTTTTCCAAAATGGTGCGCGATCTATGCCGGGACCAGGAAAAGGAGGCAGATTTTGTCATTCGCGGTGAGGAAGTGGAAATGGATAAACGCATCCTCGAGGAGATGAAGGATCCGCTCGTGCACATCCTGCGCAACTGCATCGATCACGGCATCGAGCAACCCGCGGAACGCCAACGGCGCGGCAAGCCCGCGCGGGCGACGATCACGCTCGCGGTCTCAGCGCTCGACGGGAATAAAATCGAACTCCTCGTCTCCGACGATGGAGCGGGCATTGACGCCGCGAAGGTGCGCGATGCCGCGGTCCGGCGCGGATTGATCTCGCTTGAAAGCGCCGACCAGTTGAGCGAAGCCGATGCCCAGGCGTTGATTTTCAAATCGGACATCTCCACGAGCCCCATCATCACCCATCTTTCCGGTCGAGGACTGGGACTGGCGATTGTGCGGGAGAAGACCGAGCGATTGGGCGGGCGCGTGGTGGTGCAGAGCCGGTTGGGCGAGGGGACGACGTTTCGGATTGCCCTGCCGGTCACCCTGGCGACTTTTCGCGGGACCTGTGTCGAGGCGGACAATCGTTTGTTCATTTTCCCCACGGTGAGCGTGGAACGGGTGACACGGTTTCAGGCCGAGGAGGTGCGCACAGTGGAGGGGCGTGAGACGCTGTCGCTGAATGGACGGCCCGTGGCGCTGGTTCGCCTGGCTGAGGTACTCGAGCTGCCGCCGCCGGAACGCCCCCCGGAAGAACCGGAGTGGAGACCGGTGGTGCTGCTGGGGTCGGCCGATCAGCGGATCGCCTTTGCGGTGGATGCCGTGCGAGAGGAGCAGGAAGTCCTCGTCAAGCAACTCGGCAAACCTCTCTCCCGGGTGCGCAATATCTCCGGGGCGACGATCCTCGGTTCCGGCCGGGTCGTCCCCGTCTTGAATGTCGCCGACCTGCTGAAGTCCGCGCGGCGGATGGCCGGTGTCGCCCGCCCTGCGGTGAAGGGTGGGCGAGTGACGCAAGCGGCGGTGACGGCGAAATCCATTCTGGTCGCCGAAGACTCGATTACGTCGCGCATGTTGTTGAAGGGCATTCTCGAAGGCGCCGGTTACTCCGTGAAAACGGCGGTGGATGGGATGGAGGCCTTCACCTTGCTCCGGGCGGAACGTTTCGATCTCGTCATCTCGGATGTGGAAATGCCGCGGCTCAACGGCTTCGACCTCACGGCGCGAATTCGTGCGGATCGCAAACTGGCGGAAATGCCGGTCATTCTGGTCACGGCGCTGGCCTCGCGTGAGGATCGCGAACGGGGCATCGACGTAGGCGCAAACGCCTATCTGGTCAAAAGCAGCTTCGACCAAAGCAATCTTCTCGAGACGGTCCGACAACTGGCCTAGGGCGAATCCTTTTCATGACCAACACGAATATCAATGTCTTGGTGGTGGACGATTCCTCCGTTGCGCGCGAGTTGCTGGTTCACGTGCTGGAATCGGACCCGCGGATCCGGGTCGTCGGCGCAGTCTCCAGCGGAGAGGCGGCGGTGGAATTCGTGCAGGCCAATCCACCGGATGTGGTTCTGATGGATATTTACATGCCGGGGATGGATGGATTTGAGGCGACGCGGCACATCATGGAAACGCGGGCCGTGCCGATCGTGATCTGCTCGACGACCAGCGCGCAGGAAGTCGCCACGACTTTTCATACCATGGAGGCAGGCGCCGTGGCCTGTGTGGAAAAGCCCGCCGGGGCCCTGAGTCCGGATCACGAAGCCCAGGTGGCGAATCTGCTGCAAACGGTCAAACTCATGTCGGAAGTCAAGGTGGTGCGCCGCTGGCCGCGGTCCCGCTACGCTTCCCTGGTAGCCTCGGCCACGCGGGAAGACCCGCAGAAAGCCACGGGCATTCAACTGGTCGGCATCGGCGCCTCGACTGGCGGGCCTCCGGTGCTGCAGACCATTCTCGGGAGCCTGCCCAAGGATTTTTCGGCGCCCATTCTCGTGGTGCAACACATCGCGCGCGGTTTTCTGCCCGGCCTTGCCGAATGGCTGGGGCAGACCACCGGGCGGCAAATTCATCTCGCGGGCCACGGCGTCGTCCCGTTGCCGGGCCAAGTCTATCTCGCGCCCGATGACTTTCATATGGGCGTGACGCACAGCGGGCGTATCTTTCTGACCCGCGAGGATCCGGAAAACAGTTTGCGACCCGCGGTGGCCTATCTCTTTCGCGCGTTGGCCGGAGCCTTCGGCCCGAATGCCATCGGCGTTCTGCTGAGCGGCATGGGCAAGGACGGCGCCGCGGAATTGAAACTGATGAAGGATCGAGGCGCGCCGACCATTGCGCAGGATCGTGAAACCTCCGTGGTGCACGGCATGCCGGGGGAGGCGATCCTGCTCGGAGGGGCGACTTATGTCCGGGCCGCGGACAAAATTGCCGAAACTCTCGTCACGCTGGTCAGACGTCCCACCCTTTCTCAAGAAGCTGCCCCATGAATACACCTCTGAAGATGTCTGGACGGGTATTGGAAATCCTCGTCGCGGAAGACAGTCCCACCCAAGCCCAGCGTCTGCGCCACATCCTCGAGCAACAGGGTTACAAGGTGACCGTGGCTGGCAACGGTCGCATCGCTCTCGACGCGGCCCGACGCTCGCGCCCGTCCTTGATCATTAGCGATGTGGTCATGCCTGAAATGGACGGTTACGAGCTGTGTCGCAGGATTAAAAGTGACCCCGACCTGGCCGATGTGCCGGTCATCCTCGTGACCACGATGTCGGACCCCGAGGATGTCATCCGCGGCCTGGAGTGCCGGGCGGATAACTTCATCCTCAAGCCGTACGATGAAAGTTACCTGGTGAGCCGGCTGCAATTCGTCATCGTCAATCGTGAGATGCGGCAGAGCGAACAGCCGGGGATGGGGCTGGAGATTTTCTTCAATGGGCAGCGCCACTTCATCGCGGCGGATCGGCTGCAGATTCTGAATCTCCTGCTCTCGACTTACGACGCCGCCATCCAGCGCAATCGCGAACTGAGCCGCACCCAGACCGATCTGCAGCAGGCGAATTCCCAATTGCACGAACTGACCGCGGCGCTGGAAGGACGGGTCGCCTTGCGAACTCGTGAGCTGGCGCTTTCCAATGAAGCCCTGCGCGAAGAAGTGGCCGAACGCCAGCGCGCCCAGCAGCGTCTCCAGGGGCAATTGAGCCGCCTCGATTTGCTTAGCCGCACGACGAGGGCCATCGGAGAACGGCAGGATTTGCACAGCATCTTTCAGGTCGTCGTTCGCAGTCTCGAGGAACATCTGCCGGTGGATTTCTGCTGCGTGTGCCTGTCCGATCTGGAAAACTCTGCGCTGACCGTCGAGTGTGTGGGTGTGCGGAGCGCGGAAACGGCCATGGAACTGGCCATGACCGAAAGTGCCCGCATCGCGATCGACCAAAATGGATTGTCCCAATGCGTGCGCGGACAATTGGTTTACGAACCGGATATCGCCGCTGCCGTATCGCCCTTTCCGCAACGGCTGGCGCGCGGTGGCTTGAAGGCTTTCGTCGCCGCACCGTTGCTGGTCGAAAGCAAAGTCTTCGGGGTCTTGATCGCCGCGCGACGGGAGGCCGGGAGCTTTAGCAGCGGTGACTGCGAATTCCTGCGGCAATTGAGCGAGCACGTCGCCCTCGCAGCCAACCAGGCACAATTGCACGCGGCCCTGCAACAGGCCTACGACGATCTGCGCCGCACCCAGCAAGCCGTCATGCAGCAGGAACGCCTGCGTGCGCTCGGCCAGATGGCCAGCGGCATTGCCCACGACATCAACAACGCCATCTCCCCCATCACCCTGTACACGGAATCGCTGCTCGAAAACGATCCGAGTCTCAGCACCCGCGCCCGCAATTATCTCGAGACCATTCAGCACGCCATCGAAGACGTCGCGGAGACGGTGGCGCGGATGCGTGAGTTCTACCGCGAACGCGAACCGCAGATGACTCTCACGCGGGTGCAGATCAATCGTTTGGTCGAACAGGTCCTCAATCTCACCCACGCGCGCTGGAGCGACATTCCGCAGCAACGTGGGAAGATGATCGAAATGCGGACGGAACTGGCGGAGAAGCTTCCGGAGTTCATGGGCGTGGAAA
This sequence comes from Chthoniobacter flavus Ellin428, assembly GCF_000173075.1. Lineage (GTDB taxonomy): Bacteria > Verrucomicrobiota > Verrucomicrobiia > Chthoniobacterales > Chthoniobacteraceae > Chthoniobacter > Chthoniobacter flavus. Next base: position 15,412 of record NZ_ABVL01000044.1, on the reverse strand, counting down.
GTGAAATCCGCGATGCGCTGACGAATCTCATCATCAATGCCGCGGATGCCATGCCCGAAGGCGGGACGCTCACGCTCCGGACCCGTAAGGTGAACGGTTCAGCCTCGGAAAACGGCGCTCCGATTTCGCCCCGCGTTTGCGTCGAGATTAGCGACACCGGGATCGGTATGGACGAGGAAACGCGCCGCCGCTGTCTCGAGCCGTTTTACACCACCAAGGGCGAACGCGGGACTGGTCTCGGTCTTGCCATGGTTTACGGAATGGCCCAGCGGCATGCCGGTGAAATCGAAATCGACAGCGAACGCGGTCGCGGCACGACGGTGCGCTTGATGTTCCCGGTGGCCGATGTTTCGCCGGCGGCGGTTGTCATTTCCCAACATCCGCGGCGACCGGTGCAACGCCTGCGCCTGCTCGTGATCGACGACGATCCGTTGCTCATCATGGCGTTGCGCGACATCCTGGAAGGGGATGGCCACTCCATCACCGCGGCCGATGGTGGCCAACGCGGGATCGACGCCTTCCTCGAAGCCCAGAGTACGGGCGCCACCTTCGATGCGGTTTTCACCGACTTGGGCATGCCCTATGTGGATGGCCGCAAAGTTTCCGCCGCCGTGAAGGAAGCCTCTCCTGCCACGCCGGTGATATTGCTGACCGGCTGGGGGCAGCGTTTGATGACCGAAGGGGACGTGCCGCCGCATGTGGATCGTGTCTTGAATAAACCCCCGAAATTGCGCGAGCTACGCGAGGCGTTGTCGCAGCTTTGTCCCGAAGTGCATGCTTGATTGATTCGAATATGGTCCAGGGAAATGAAAATGAGCCCGCCGTGACTGCCGAGCCGCCGATGCCGAAGTTGCTCGTCGTCGATGATGAGGCGCGGCAGATGACCGCGTTGTGCAATACGCTGCGCGATCAAGGCTATGAAACGACGGGATTCAGTGCCGGCCAGGCGGCGCTGGAGGCGTTGCGCAGCACGAAGTTCGATTTGGTGCTGACCGATCTGATGATGCCGGAAATGGACGGCATCACTTTTCTGCGCGCGGCGCTGGCCCTGGACCCGACGCTCGTCGGTGTCGTCATGACGGGGCACGGCTCCGTCGAGACTGCGGTGGAGGCGATGAAGAGCGGTGCATTGGATTACATTCTCAAGCCCTTCAAATTGAGCGCCGTCATCCCTGTGCTTTCGCGCGCCATGACCGTCCGTCGATTGCGCCTGGAAAACGCGGTGCTGGAACAGCGCGTGCGGGAACGCACGAAACAACTCGAGACCGCCAACAGCGCGCTCGAAGACGCGAACAAAGAACTGGAGGCATTTTCCTATTCCGTATCGCACGATTTGCGGACGCCGCTGCGGCATGTGGATGGCTTCGCGCAGATGCTGGCCAGTCGCTACGAGGATCAACTGCCGGAGGCGGCCCAGAGGTTGCTGGCGAAGGTTTGCACCGGGGCGCAGCGATCGCAGCAGTTGATCGATGATCTTCTGAATTTCTCCCGCCTCGGCCGGCAGCCGTTGCAAAAGCGGCAGGTCAGCCTTTCCCGACTCGTGGAAGAAGTCCTTCGCGAGCATCAGGGAGAACGCGAGGGCCGGCAGGTGGATGTGGCGGTCGATGCCCTGCCGGATATCCAGGGGGATCACGCCCTGTTGAAGCAGGTGTTCGTCAACTTGATCTCCAATGCGCTGAAATTTACCCGGAAGCGGGAACACGCGGTCATTCGGGTCGCGGTGGAGGATGCAGGAGAACAATGGCATTTCTTTGTCCAGGACAACGGCGCGGGTTTTGACATGCAATACGCGGAAAAACTTTTCGGCGTCTTCCAACGCCTGCACCACGAAGATCAATTTCCCGGCACGGGTGTGGGACTCTCCATCGTCCAGCGCATCATCCATCGGCACGGCGGCCGCATTTGGGCGGAAGCCGAGGTGGACAAAGGGGCGACTTTCCACTTCACGCTGCCGAAGGCGTCCGGACTCGAGTGAACGGACCGTGGAGATCTTGTGGGAAGCAGAGGTTTAACGGCTTACCCCAAACCGGAACCGGTTCTCGGCAAATGCTGGCCTTTTTCGCCCTCCACGGAATCGAGAGCGAAGGAAATTTCTGCGCGCACCCGGTAGGCGGTGATTTCCCCACCCTGGATGGTCGCCTCAAAGTTTTTCACCGAAATGGAACTGAGATTTCGGAGAGAAGTGCTCGCCACGCGAACGGCTTCCCGGGCCGCGTCTTCCCAACTCTTTTCGGACTGCGCTACTACCTCGATGACTTTTTCAACGTTAGCCATAACAAGAGATGCTTCGACAGTGTTCGCCTGCGCGCCCTTCAGGGATGAGCCTGAGGGAGACATCCGATTAACCCCGATGCCTCCCTCGGAAATTCAAAGGGGAGCGCTCTGTTCCGTTTGTGGCCGGCGATGGGCCGGCCCGCCGCCGTGGGAAAGGTTGCGCGCGGAATTGATCAAACCGACATGCGAGAAGGCCTGCGGAAAATTCCCGAGAAGCCGCCGGGCGCGCGGGTCATACTCCTCGGTCAGCAGGCCGACTTCGTTCCGAACGGAGAGCAGACGGGAGAATAACTCGCGTGCTTCGGCCAGTCGGCCCGCGAGGGCATAGTTATCCACCAGCCAGAAACTGCACAAAAGAAACGCGCCTTCTCCAGAAGGCAGGTGGTCGACTTCGGAGGAAGTTTCCGGATCATAGCGGAGCACAAATCCATCGGGCATCAGCTCTCGTTCGATGGCGCGAACCGTGCCCTGCACACGCTCGTCATCGGGCGGCAGGAATCCCACCAGCGGCACCATCAGCAGGCTGGCGTCCAGACGTTTACCGCCGAATTCCTGGACGAAGGCCTGACGTTTTGCACTGAAGCCTTTCCGGCAAACTTCTTCGTGAATCTGATCACGCAGCCGGCGCCAGCGCTCGACCGGTCCCTCGAGATGGAGTCGTTCCACGGTGCGGATGGCGCGATCGAACGCCACCCAAGCCATGACCTTGGAATGCGTGAACTGCCGCCGTTCCTGGCGCACCTCCCAGATCCCATTGTCGGGCTCTGACCAAACCGTTTCCAAGTGATCGAGCAACTTCCTTTGAATGCTCCAGGCATGCTCCTCCGGTGGAATGCCGGCGCACCGGGCCTTATGCATGGCATCCATCAGCTCTCCATAAACATCGAGTTGGAACTCCTGATGAGCCGAATTGCCGGTTCGGACCGGGCGCGAGTCCTCGTATCCTCGGAGCCAGGGAAGTTCGGTTTCCGGAATCCGTCGCTCACCACTGACGCTATACATGATCTGCAAGCGCGCCGGGTCCCCAGCGACGGCTCGGAGCAGCCAGTCGCGCCACGCCGAGGCTTCCTCCACATAGCCGGCGTCGAGCAGGGCAAAGAGAGTGAAGGTCGCGTCGCGCAGCCAGCAGTAGCGATAGTCCCAGTTCCGGATTCCGCCGATCCGTTCAGGCAGTGAAGTGGTGACGGCGGCGACCACTCCGCCCGTGGGGGCAAAAGTCAGCGCTTTGAGGGTAATGAGCGAGCGGACGACTGCCTCGCTCCATTCCCCTTTGTAATTCGCCCGCGCGCTCCACTCCTTCCACCAGCGCGTCGTGGCCTCGATCTGGGCGAGGGGATCCACCTCGTTTTGTGCGGCCGCGTAGGAAGGATGCCACCGCAAGACAAACGGAATGCGTTCTCCTTCACGCACCGTAAATTCAGCCACGGTCGTGAGATTTTCACCCCGGGTCTCGACTCCCGGCCATAAACTCAGCGCATCGGGACCGCCGAGAAACTCCAGGTGATTTTCAATGCGGCGAACCCACGGCAGCGTCGATCCGTGATCGAAGCGGACCACGAGTTTCATTTTCATTTTCACCGTGCCACGCAGTCCCTCGACGATGCGGATCAAATCGGGATGCTTTTCGCGTGGTGGCATGGCATCGACGACGCGGACGCTGCCTTCCCTGGTGTCGAACTCGGTTTCCAGCACCAGGGTTCCCTCCCGATAACGTCGACGCGTGGCCGCGATCTCCGCTGTGGGGCAAATTTGCCAGCAACCATTTTCTTCGTTGCCGAGCAGGGCAGCGAAGCAAGCGGGTGAATCGAAACGCGGCAGGCAGAGCCAATCGATGGAGCCGTTGCGCCCGACCACCGCTGCCGTCTCGGTATCCCCGATAATTGCATAGTCTTCGATACGCACATTGAACTATCGCAAGTGATACAACGCGCGCGCCTTTGTAGCTTCGCTCCCGGGAAGAACGATCGGCAGGAATGTGAGAGAGCCGATTTCCAATTTCTCCCATTCCCGACTTCCTAATGAGTGCCTGCAGAAGAGGGGACCGCCTGGCATGTTCATTATAGTCGACACCTCGCCGGACAAGCAAACGGAGGAGACCGTAGCCGTATGCGAGCGCGTCAGCGAATGGTCGACAGAGACCTGAGAATTTTTGACGGAGACCGCCACGCGCCGATAGGCGTGATCGTGCGGCATTCTTCGTTGGGCTCTCTCAGGTGCCCTGTCCGAATGCGGCGGTCGCGCCGCTAGTTTGCTGGGTGTGGATCAACTGGAGAATCCCGTTATGAAACCGCTGCTCTTGGTGCTATCACGGGGCACCACATCGCCTTGAACTAAAAAGGAACGTTGACTTCGAATGTTAGATTGGGTTGTATTCACCGCGATTTCTCCCCAGAAAAGGTACGATGACTCCCATTCTTCGTCGGGTGTTAGGCTTGGCGCGGCGGCCCGCCAAACAAACAGGCATCTTCTCTCGAAACGGCGTGCGACGAGGTGGCGCCTGGCTCCAGTTGCTCGCCCTCATTTTCCTCCTCCTGGAGCCGCTCTCCCGCTCGGGTGCGCTCTACGTCCCGGATAACGCCGGTAACCCCTACTGGCTCCAGTTGCCCAGCGAAGGCGCCCCCGGCGGGAGCCCGGATGGGGATTGGCAGACGCAATTCCAGGACGCGCTTTCGGCGGGCCTCATCGAGTGGTGGGGCGGCGGCACGTGGTATATCGACGGCCAATCGGTCACCTTGCTCCCGCAATATCATGTCGCTGGCGTCGGTGACAGCGACGGCGACGGCGTCCCCGACGATCTGGACCCTTACCCCAACGACGCGAACAACAACACCGTCTACTGGCCGGGCGGAGTCTACATGATCGACAATGTAGCCGTCTCCTTTTCTCCGATTTACGCCCAGGCGGGCATGCTGCCTGACAGCGACGGCGACGGCATCCCCGATAGCGTTGATCCTTATCCGAACGATCCTAACAACGGCAACGGCACAGGTGGCGGCGGCGACACCGGCGGTACGTTCACGTGGAACGGCGGCGATTTCTGGATCGATGGTATGGTTCAGCACTTCTCCGGCGGCACCTACAACGGCTCCGGCACGGACAGCGATGGCGACGGCATCCCGGATGTGCTCGACCCGTATCCGAACGATGCCTCTAACAACACCGCGTGGTGGCAGGGCGGCAATTTCATGGTCGATGGCAACCTGACGACCTTCGCGGGCCAGTATCACCGCGCCGACTCGGGCGATGCCGATACGGACGGCATTCCCGATGATCTTGACCCCTACCCCAACGATCCGACCAACAACAGCTATTGGTGGGCGGGCGGCTGGTATCAGGTCAACGGCAGCTCGCTCTTTTTCCCGCCACAATGGCTGGCCGGCAACGGCACGGACAGCGACGGCGATGGCATCCCCGATGTCGTCGACCCGTATCCGAACGACGCGACCAATGGTACCGGCAACAACGGCACGGCCAACTGGTGGGCCGGTGGCACCTTTTTGGTCAATGGGCAGTATAGCTGGTATCCCGGCCAATACTACTACGGGGCCACCACCGACAGCGATGGCGATGGGATTCCCGACGTGCTCGATCCGTATCCGAGCGACCTTTGGAACAACACCTACTTTACTTGGAACGGCGGTACTTATCTCGTCAACGGAAGCTGGATGACCTTTCCGTCAGCCACCTATGGCGGGCTGTGGTCCGATCGCGATGGCGATGGTATCCCCGACGTCGCCGACCCTTACCCGGACGATGCGAATAACAACAACCCCGTCATCAGCAACAACCCTTGCAGTTGCGGCCATAGCAATTGTCCGGGCAGTGCATGCAGCGGCACCAGCGGTTCGCCGGAAAACTGCACCTGCAACAACGTCCCGCCTCCGGTCTGTTCCTGCGGTCACGCCACCTGTCCCGGCGCGGCCTGTTCCTGGGTGAATGACCCTGCCAATTGCGCGTGCGTCGATCCCCTTACGGACAACAGCGGCCCGGACACCGACGGTGACGGGATGAGTGATAGTTACGAGATCGCCAACGGGCTCGACCCGAACAATCCGGCGGATGCCGCCAACGCGCCCATGGGCGACTTGGTTTTCAACGTCGAGAAAGCGCAGCATGGCTTGGCCATCGACACCGTGGTCTCGGCGGCGGATTATGCCAGTATCACCGGCCATCCCCTAGTGGATTACTTCGTCGATCCCAGCAAGAGCGTGGCGGAGCAGGATTGGGACGGCAACGGCATCAGCAACATCGATGAGTTGCTCGTCTTCCACACCGACCCACGCGACCCCTACTCCAAACCCACCGACGACCAAATCAAGCAAGCCCTCCTCGAAGGCAAATGTTCACTGACCACCCGGGCTAACTACTTCTGGTTGCTCGATGGTAGTCAAGTCCAGGTCGGCGGCGGGTTTTATGGAGATGGTGCGGGCCTTCCGACCGTCGCTCCTTCTTGCAATTGCACCTTTGTTAATCGAGGCTGTCCTTGCAAAATCGCCGGACAATGTGGCAACGACTGCGTACCGCAATGCTCCTGCGATCAGCCGGATTGCAACTGCAAATACAACGGTAGCAATCAGGTCTGTAGCGGCGGTCTGCTATGCCACGAGTGCGACTGCGACGTAAAGGAGCAGAACGCCGGCTGCGTCTGCGCCGACAGCCACGGCTGTAACAACGACTGCATCCCTTGCAGTTGCCCTGCGGTGGGCAGCGGATGCTATTGTCTCAACGTTACGCAATGTAACCCCATCCTCTTGGGCGCGGCCTGTTTCAAGCCCACCTGCGCCACCGACTGTGGGTGTGATACCTATTTCTGCGAGTGCGGTTTCCAACAGACATACCAATGCCAGACCGACGGCTGCGGCTGCACCATCGCTTGCTGCCAATGCGGCGGCGAGCCGGCGAATTGCAATAGTATCAACCTCTACGTGTGGAGTTTCATCCTCATCAATGCGAACAACAACAACGGCTCCCCCGTCGATCAGTTCGGGTTTCCGCAAAGGCGCGATTACGATGTCTCGCCCATTCCCGGGGGCGACGGCGACTTGGCTCCGTTGAACATGGTCTTGACCCGCATCCCACCCGAAGGGGCCACCGTGCATTTGGAAGCAATCTCCGGCGGAGACAAAATTAAGGTCTGGAACGACCCCGAAAAACATATCCCGATTCCACTCCCCTATGATGTCTCTGCCGATAGCCTTCAACCCCTCTTTGTCGAAGGCGTGCATCTCAGCGCGACCGCGGGCGATGTTACCTTGAAAGCCAGCGTCAACATCGACGGTACCGTGCTCTCCTCGCAGGCGACCATCACGGTGGGGCCGGTGATCAGTAATATCAACAGGCCATATGCACCTGTTGATACGGTCGGGGGCCTGACCGCCCGCTCTGATGTCGATGCCGACATCTATTACGGCGGCCCGTGGAATGGACGATTGCAGTTGGTGCAAAACGTCCGCAGTTTGTCCGGCAACGCCAACTACCCGTTCCATAATCCGCCCATCCTTAACGCCGGATTGCTGTCGGGAAAAGGCGATCCTCTGCCGCTGCTCGACGCGCTTACATCGGACAAACCGTACTACGAATATCGGATTACCAACCCCGGCGATTCGTCGTCCTCGTTCCATATGACGACGAACGATTCACCGGCCATCCCTTATCCGCCGGACCCTAGCTTCTACACGACCATGCAAGGGCGCGAGGACTTCAGCCTCTATTACCTCTGGCGGTTCAACGATGGGACGGTCCTACCCATCGCCGAGGAGGATTGGTATGTCATCTGGGATCACTTTAACACGAGTCCCACCGACTTCAATCCCTATAGCGACACCGGCTCGCATCAGGGGCAGGTCATCATCGGCAACGATACCCCGCGCCCTCCGAAAATGGATGGCCCCGTGGCTAACGATGAGGGTTATCATTGGAAGCAATGAACTATGAAAAAATACACCAGTCATTTCATCCTCGCCGGAGCCTTCGCGGCTTTGGCGGCCACCCTCGCTTTTCATTTCCAGAGTTCTCCTGCCACCGGAGAAACCCCGGCCCCTTCCTCGCGGACCGCCGACGCCACGACGCCCCCGCCAGCTTGGCCCAAACCGGAGCACGCCGGAAACCCCGCGCCTGCACCCGCAACGGCTTCATCCGCGGCCACTCCGCCCGCTCCGGTGACGCCGGAAATCGTGCGGAGCGTCCCCGGGACGCCGCCGCGGCTTCGCCATCCCGATCCGGGACCGGGAGAAAGGTGTTATTTTTGGGACAAACAAGCTCAGTTCCTCATCCTCGGGACGGTGGGGGGCGCAGGGCAATTCATTCCCGACCAACCGCGCACGGGGATTGATTTAAAAGCGCATGGTTGGCCTATCTCCCAGCATCACCCCCTCTATGAGGAATCGCGCTATCGAGTTTCGGGGCCTCCCACCCTGGAGAAGTTGGGCCTTAAAAGGCCGACTTTGCGCGAGATGGGGATGACCCCGCCTCCCGCCGGCTGGAAAAATGTCTATACTGATCCACGAGGCAACGTGTTTGAACAAACTTACGACGCGAAGACCGACACCCTTAGAATTGGCCGTCGGCCAGAACCGGTGCCCGGAGCGATCCCGGGCCATAAGTACTACAAATTGCAGTCTGATTTCTTGATCTTGGGGACGATTGACAACTCCGGTGCCTTTATCCCGGACGAACCGCTTCAGACCATCGATGTGGGCAACCAATTCCCAGCCAGCCTGGCCTACCCTTATTTGCCGGGGACGACCGTAAGGACACGGAGCTATACCGATCCAGAGGGCAACCAAGTCGACGAAATTTACGACTTCGCAACCGGCACCTTCCAATCACGCATCCGGCCGAAAAAATAAACCCACTCCGAAACCCGATGAGCACGCGACGTTGGCTTCTGCTTCCCGTTCTCGCGCTGGTTTGCCACCTTTCGTTAGCGTTGGCGCCAGTAACGAGCTTTGCCGCCGCTCCGTCCGACGTGACGGCGAATGATTCCACGACCGCGCCACTCTCTAACATTCGGGAAATTCACAGGAAGCAGCATGCTGATCCGGGGCCGGGAGAACGGTGTTATTACTGGGACCAGCAGAACCAGTTACTCATTCTCGGGCAGGTAGGTGGCGATGGGCAATTCATCGCCGCCAAGCCGCGCGAGGTGATCGACTTGAAAACTCACGGGTGGCCTATCTCCCAGCATTACCCGCTCTACCAGGATTCCCACTATACCATCCCCGATTCCGAGGTCACAGCGGAGATGCTGGGCGGGCACACACCCACCTTGCGCGAGATGAACATGACACCGCCTCCTGCCGACTGGAAGCACACCTTTAATGATAGCAGAATGGGCAGCCTCCAGGAATTGTTTTACGACCCGAAGACGGACACCTTCCGGGGCAAACAGTTGGGCTGGCCAAAGGGCAGTCCGGTGCCGGGACGCAAATACTACAAGCTCGAAGAAGATTCGTTAATCCTCGGCACCGTCAATGACTCCGGCACCTTTGTGCCCGACGAACCCCAAGCGCCCATCGACGTGAAAACCAAAATGGGTGTGAAGCTGCCTTACCCAATTTTGCCGGGCTTCGAGCACTGGAAACTGTCCTACACCGACAAAGAAGGACACAAAATCGAACAAAGTTACGACGCGAAAACCGGCGCGTTCCAGACCTACCGGAAATAAAGCCCGCGAAATCCTTATGACCCTGCGACATTGGCTCCTGCTTCCGGTGCTCGCGCTGGCCGTCAGCTCGTCCGCCGTGCCGCCGGCCACCCCAGGGGCGACTCCCTTGGCCGCTGCGGCGACGCCGGAAATCGTGCGCAGCGTCCCGGGGACACCGCCGCCGCTCCATCCCCCCGATCCGCGACCGGGAGAAAAGTGTTATTTCTGGGACCAAGACGCTGGGTTGCTCATCGTTGGGAAGGTAGGGAACCACGGCGAATTTATTCCCGACGAACCGCGCAAAACGCTGAATTACAATAAGAATGGGTTTGCGGTCAGTCTTCATTTTCCCTTCTATCAGGAATCGCGCTACCGTTCGCACGGGCCTCCTACATGGGAGAAGTTAGGCATTAAAAGACCTACCTTGCGCGCGCTGGGCATGACCCCGCCTCCCGCTGGCTGGAAGCATGTCCAGACCTATCCATCGGGCGATGTGGAGGACCAGACTTACGATCCCAAGACCGACACCATTCTGGGCGTCCTTCGACCAAAGTCCGTGCCCGGCGCGATCCCCGGCCATAAGTACTACAAATTCGAGTATGACACCTTGATCTTGGGGACCGTTGATAACACCGGGGCCTTTATCCCGGACGAACCGCGTCAAGAGATCGATGTGAGTAACCAATGGCCGACCAGCCTGCCCTACCCCTATTTGCCGGGGACGACCACCGGCTGGAAACGGTACTCTACCGATAAAGACGGCAACCAAATCGTCGAAACTTACGACTTGAATAGCGGCACCTTCCAGTCCCGCATTGTGCCCAAAAAATAACCTCACCACCAATCCTATGACTCTAGAAACCACGAATCGTTACTCCGCCTACCGCGCCGCCTGCAAACAATGGAGTGCCGGGCTCGGCGTTCTCATCCTTCTCGTCGCCGCCCTCGCCAGTCTCAACGCCACCAAACTGCTTTGGGTGGCGGCTCCGTTGCTCTTGATCGGACTCGTGGAAGCGGGCTACGCCGCGCAGGAGCGGCGCTGTGCCGAGCTTTTGCGAGCGAACAAGGGGGATGCGGGGCTCGCGCCGGAGGCCGCCAGCGCTAGCGTGGTGCGAACGACCTTTGCCGCGCTCTCCCTTTCCATCTGGCCGTTCTATCTCGGGCTCTTTGCCCTGGTCGCCATCGGCGGCGAGCAAATGGCTGCCTCCGGCAAGAAGGCGCTGGCGGTCAATGCGACCCGCCCCGTGAGCTTGGTGCAAAACGTGGCTGCCATCAAGGGCGGCGGGTGCGGCTCGGGCTGCTCGTCTGGCGGCTGCGGCGCGTCGGGCTCGTGTGGCAGCAGCGGTTGCGGCTCGGGCAAAGGCTGCTCCTCCGGTGCCGGGATGCTGACCGCGCAAATGCAGAGGCCGCAAACTCAGATGTCCCTCCAACAGGCGCAGATGATCCTGCAACAGGCCCAGTTGCACCAGGTCCAGCAATCCTCCACGCAGCAACGTCTCCCCAACGGCGCGCTCGTCGCGGCCCGTCCGTCCACCCTTCCGGCCAACCCCTCCGCCGCCCGTCCCATTGCCGTTCCAGTTCAGCCCGTCGCGCCGGCCACCGTGCCCAACCCTTCGACACCAATCGGGGTCACGCCGCCGCCCACTGCCAAGTAGTGAAAACCACCGCTATCCTATCGCTTTGCGCGCTCCTCTTCTGTGTCGAAGCGCGGGCGCAGGAGGCGAGCTACTTGGATTACGCCATTCCCCCGGATGCCAAGAAAATCCAACTCAACCTGCCTCGCAATCTCACGGGGATCAACTATTTCCTACCCAATAGCGAAACTCTCATCGGCAAGGAACGTTATACTGATCAGGGGATCTTGGTCAGCCGGGAAATGTTCCTGCATGGGGAAAAGCATGGCGTCCAGCGCGAATGGTATCCCAACGGGCAGTTGAAATCCGAGGAGCCTTACCGGAACGGTGTCAGGCACGGCGTTTTCAAAACGTGGAGCGAGAATGGCGCGCTCATCGGCCAGTCCAGCATCGTCGAAGGCACGGGGAAATTGGAGGTCTACGACGTGGACGGAGTGTTTACCAAGGAAAGAAATTATAAGGGAAATAGACAAAACGGGCTTTTCGTCGATAGATTAAATTACCCGGGCAACCCGGATCATCGGATGACGCTGATGTGGTTCAAAAACGGGGAAAGTGTGGGCAATGCTTTTGATTTCTATGAGGACGGCACGCTTTCTCGCCTGAATTTTCGAGCGCCCTGGCATTCTGTCATCGGCCCATCCATCGACTTCGACAGGCGCGGCGGAATCGAATCCATCAATTGGTATCGTTCCGGTCAGGAGGTGACGGAAGCGGAATACGCCAAGGCCGCCGCGCTCGACCCCAAGCTTCCTCCCTACTACCATGAGCCAGATAAGTATAAGGAGGAGTTTGTCACTCCCGAAGTGCGGGCCTTGGTGGAACACTATCAGAAAATGCCCCCAGTCAAGATTCCCCTGGAATTTGGACCGGATGGCAAACCGATTCTGGCGCGGCAACCCTGAAAGCCTCCTGCCGCATCGTGTGGCCCGGCATCATGAGCGTCCTTCGCTGGCCTGTTATCTTGCTTTGCGCGCTTCTGTCCGGTGTCGCGGCCCGCGCCCAAGAGACCAGCTACTTGGATTACTCCATTCCCGCGAATGCCAGGAAGGTTGGCCCGGACTTTCTGCCTCCCAACCTCACGGAGGCCGTCTATCTCCTACCCGGCACCAAAGTAGATCCTTTTACCAGATATATTGAGCCCGAGCTGGTCGGCAGGGAACGCTTTGATAATGGCGTCTTGGTCAGCCGGGAAATGTTCCTGAACGAGAAAAAGCATGGGGTTCAGCGCGAGTGGTATCCCAACGGTCAGTTGAAATCCGAGGAGCCTTACCGCAACGGCGTCATGCACGGCGTTTTCAAAACGTGGAGCGAGAAGGGCGCGCTCACCGGCCAAGCTACCTTCGTCGAAGGCACGGGGAAATTGCAGGTCTACGACGAGGATGGAGTGTTAATCGAGGAGACAAACTACAAGGGGAGTAGAGAGAATGGGCTGTTCTTCTCGCGCTTACATAACCCGCGCATCCCGGATCATCGGATGACCTTCATGTGGGTCAAAGACGGGGTAAGAGAGGGTTGGGCCTATGATTTCTATGAGGACGGTACGCTATCTAGCATGAATTTTGCGATGGGCTCTTCCGGTAACGTCTACGGTCCAAACATCGACTTCGACAAAAACGGCGCAATAGCATCCGTCAAATGGTATGGAGGCGAGCTGGAGATACCCGAAGCGGTATACGCCAAGGCCGCCGCGCTCCGCCCCGAGATGCCTCCCTACTACCACGATCCAGATAAGTATAAGGAGGAGTTTGTCACCCCTGAAGTGCGCGCCTTGGTCAAAGACTATCAAGAAATGCCCCGGGTCAAGATTCCCCTGGAGTTTGGCCCCGACGGCAAGCCGATTCTGGCGCGGCAACCCTGAAAGCCTCCTACCGCACCGTGTGGCCCGGCATCATGAACGTCCTTCGCTGGCCTGTTATCTTGCTTTGCGCGCTTCTGTCCGGTGTCGCGGCACGCGCCCAGGACACCAGCTACTTGGACTACTCCATCCCCCCGAATGCCGAGAAGATTGGCCCCCACGACGTGCGGGGCTTCGCGGGCCAACATCTCACGGGAATCAACTATGTCATCCCTAGTAACAGCAAAGACCCCCTTTTCCCCCGCGTGCTGGTCGGTAGGGAAACCTTTGATAATGGCGTCTTGATCCACCGGGAATTGTTTCTGCCGAACCCCCGAGATATTTACGAGAAAAAGCATGGGGTCCAGCGCGAGTGGTACCCCAACGGGCAGTTGAAATCCGAGGAGCCTTACCGCAACGGCGTCATGCACGGCGTTTTCAAAACGTGGAGCGAGAAGGGCGCGCTCATCGGCCAGTCCACCATCGTCGAAGGCACGGGGAAAGTGGAGGTCTACAACGAGGAGGGCGTGCTTAATAAGGAGATAAACTACCAGGGGAATCAAAAAAATGGGCTGTTCGTCTCGCGCTTAGATTACCGCTGGAGCGATGACCACCGGATCAGCTTGGTGTGGTATAAAAACGGGGAAAGAGTGGGTATTGCCTATGGTTTCTATGAGCACGGCACGCTATCCGGCATGAATTTTGCCGCGAAAAGGGGCTCCTACGTCGGCCCCGCCATCCACTTCGACAAAAGCGGTGCTGTAGAAACCGTGAAATGGTTATTGGTCCAGCGGGGAAGCCAGCAGACGGTGACCGAAGCGGAATACGCCCAAGCCGCCGCGCTCGATCCCACGCTGCCTCCCTACTATCACGAACCCGACAAGTATAAGGAGTTGGTCAGCCCCGAAGTACGAGCCCTGGTCAAACACTATCAAGAAATGCGCGTCAAAATTCCCCTGGAGTTCGGTCTCGATGGAAAGCCGATTCTGGCGCGGCAACCCTGAAAGCCTCCTACCGCACCGTGTGGCCCGGCCTCATGAACGTCCTTCGCTGGCCTGTTATCTTGCTTTGCGCGCTTCTGTAATGTGTCGAGGCGCGCGCCCAAGACGCGAACTATCTGGACCATGGGATTCCGGCAGACGCCAAGAAAATTGGCCCGGACTCCATGCGAAACCCGAACCTTATGGAGGCCAACGATGTCAAGGACTCCAAAATGGTCGGCAAAAAGCGGTTCGATCACGGTGTCTTGGTCCTCCGGGAGATATACGACTTGCCCGAGAAAATGCATGGCGTGCAACGCGAATGGTATCGTAACGGACGGCCAAAATCCGAGGAGCCTTACAAACACGCAGTGATGCACGGTGTCTTTAAAAAATTGGCTCCTCGCTATTTTGAGTGGGAAGATGGCGGCGTTGCGGGTTGGAAGAGGATCAGGGAACCACGGTTCCCCGAACCCCTCCTCTAGGGGGAACAGAGGTCGGCTGGTGAGGAACCGGGAGATTGACGAGGGGCTGGGATTGAGGGGCAATAGGGGGAAATGGATGCCAAGGAACTCTTCACGCTCGCGCTGCAACTGACCCCGGAATGGAAAGTCAGCGACTGCCAATTGGACCAAGAAGCACACCGCTTAACGCTCAAACTGGACTTTGTGGCTGGGAGCAAATTTTGCGCACCTGGAGCGGAGCATCAGTTGCTTTGCCCGGTGCACGACACGGTGGAGAAGAGCTGGCGGCATCTGAATTTTTTCCAATACCAGACCGAATTGGTGGCCCGCGTGCCGCGGGTGAAGACGCCGGAGGGTAAGGTAGTGCAGGTGGAGGTGCCTTGGGCGCGACCTGGCAGTGGGTTTACCTTGATGTTCGAAGCTTGGGCGATGCTGCTGTGCACCCAGATGCCGGTCTTGGAAGTGGGCGCACTTTTGGGCGAAGAGGACACGCGCCTGTGGCGTTTAGTGGCGCACTATGTGGAAGCGGCGCACGCGCGGCGCAGTTGGACCCAAGTGCGCCGGCTGCTGATCGATGA
>NZ_ABVL01000045.1 GCF_000173075.1 Chthoniobacter flavus Ellin428 | reverse complement strand
ACCAAAGAGGGCCTGGCGCAAAGGTAGAAGCGCATCGAGCGCGCGGTAGAGCCGGTTGTCATAAACCGCTTCGACACCAACGCCCAGCAGGTCGTCGAGAGCGGTCTGCCCATACCATCGCTCGCTCAGCGCCAGTTCGGAAGCCTGCGCGCAAAACCGGCCGATACAAAGAATGGCGGCCACCGTCGCCCAATCGATTTCCTCGCGCCCGCGCCGTAGATGCGCGAAGAAAAAATCGTGCAATCCCAAGCGCCGCCAAAGCGCCAAGGCTAAATAGACCTGGCCAAACTGCCGCAACCGTTCCACGCGCACGCGAGAAAGATCCACCTGCGCCCACTGCGGCGGCGGTAGGGACGGTGGCGCGGCCGGCGATCCAAAAAGATCTCCCGGCGGCGTGGGCTCCGCAGGCGCCCCATCCCCATCCAGTAAACGCGCTATCTCCTCCCAGCCGGCCCGTTCCTCTTCGTCGAGTCCGGGCAGTTTGCCTAGCGTCGCCACCACCCGCTGCCGCGGCCCGCGCTCCGTGCGGTGACTCTCCACCAAAGTCCAATACTCGTATTGTTGACCGTTCTTCTGTCTGCGATTGCGCCGCAAAAACATGCCCCAGCTTGCCCCTTTCCTCTCTGCTCCAGCAAGGCGGCGGTCTCCACTACAACATCCAATCCCTGACAACCAACCGCCTCTCCAGAAGCCAACCCAACATCCCCTCACGGAAAAAGCTTTTTATCCCTAACGACTGTCGAACTTGGGTTAAGTTTTAAGTATTAAGATGTCTGCTGCCACGCCGCTCTCGATCTTTACTTAAAACTTAAATCTTAAAACTTAAGACTCACTGCGCCACCCGCCACGGCGATTGATCGCCCCACGACTTCAGCGCGCTCGTCGCCCACGCCGTCGTCTTATCCGTGTGGCACACGTTGCAGGCATTCGGGATCTTCATCGAATCCGTCTCCGATGGGCTCACGAAATGGAACGTGTGGCTGCGCACGTTCACATCGCCGAGGGTCTCCGCGATCTTCGGCATGTGGCAGGCGATACATTCACTGCCTGCGCTACCCGCCTTGTGATGGGTATGCGCTTCGAGCGAAGGAGCAAACGGCCCATTGGGCGAACTTGGGCCGTGACAATCGAGGCACAGTGAGCTGGCGGGCTTCCGAAGTTGCGATGGATATTCCGTGCCGTGCACATCGTGGCAGGTGAAGCAGGTGACGCCGTGCGTATACATCAGGCTGGTCGTAAAATCGTTGCCCTGCATCCGGTTCTTGTGCGCTGTCCCGTCAGGGAAATGGGTGAAGGTCGTTTCGCCGAGCTTATGATCCTCGAGTTTCCAGTAATCGCTGAGCTTCTTCGATACGTCGTAACCGACCGGCCAATCGTAATACTTGCCGTCAATGGGGTTGGTGAGCGTCCGCCCCTGCGAATGGCATTGAATGCAGGTGTCGTTCGCGGCGACGTAATCCATTCGCGAAGGACATAGAATGCTCGCTGCAGTCGCCTGCTTCACGTGCTCGCTCCCCGGCCCGTGGCACTTTTCGCAACCCACATTCCATTCGGATGGAATCTTGGTCTTGATGTCGTAATTCACGGAATGGCAGCCATCGCACAGAGCGCCTGTGGGTCGCTGAAAATTATCCGGCGGATAAAATTCCGCCCACCAGTCCTTCTTTACGAAATAGGGTTTCCATTGCTTGTGGGTGACGTCCCATTGCGCCGGAAGAACGTAGTAATCATCGCCGACCTTCTTGAAATATCGCTGTTTCCATTTGCTGCCGTAAACGAAAGCAATGTCATCGACGGTGAACGTAATCAAAGGATCGCCGCTTTTGAGATCCGGAATGATGGCATCGGGGTGTTCCTTGGGATTGCGCACCACGTTCGCCATCGGGGTCTTTTTCCAGCGGGTGTAAATGTCTTCATGACACTTTTCGCAAGCTGCGGATCCGACATAATGCGCGCCGGCTTCCGAAGGAGCGGGTGTCGCCGGATTAACCGTTTGCTCGCGTGGCGCCGGGGCCGTTAAGGGAAGATTGCGAATATAGGCGACGAGCTGCCAGATCTGCAGATTCGGCATTTGCCAGCCGGGCATAGCGGTGTTTCGAACGCCGTTCCGAATGAAATAAAACAGTTCACCGTCCGTTCGATTTCGCCTGGCGATCGCGGCGTGGCTCAGGTCAAAAGGCGGAGGATACGTTCCATTGCCGGCGTGAGTATTGCCAGTGCCATCGAAACCGTGACACGCATCGCAATTCTTTTGATAGAGCTCCCGCCCCGCCGCGACATCTCCTCCATTGGGTGTGGCATCGAGCGGGTTCTTCATCGCCTTGAATTCCGTGGGAATGCTGAAATTGACCAAACTCGCGGCAACCCGAGCTTCCAGTGCGGAGGGTTTTTGACGGGCACGAAGGCCGCCCGTGACAATGTAGTGGTACAAAAATGCGCCTCCCACCACCAGCAGGACGATGATGATAAGTGCGCAAAACAAAAAGCACCGCTTGCATGAAGGAGACCGATGGGAGGGACTGTCTTGATCTGGATTGCTCATAGGTTGGGGGGCTTTAAAACGCCCATCGTATGCTGATGCTGCGTCAATGAAGTCGCAATCAACGTGAAAGTTGCCGGCAGCGAAAACCCGCTCCATGCGAGAAACAAAAATGAGCCCAAAAGCAGAGCGAGCCAATGGTGCCAAAATAAAACCAGCAGATACCCGCAGAGAGAAAGTGCGCTGAAAGCCATCAACGATCGGCGCTGTCCCCACCGGTCGGTGAGCCAGCCGCCGGGATAGGCATAGAGCGCGCCAAGAAGAGTCTGGAGGGCGTCAAATAGGCCGATGATCAGGACGCCTGCACCCAATGCCTCCAAATACTTCGGCGCAAATCCCAGCCAAAAGCGTTCACCCAGCCCCGCCAGGACGAGCACGGCCAGAAGCAGTGAAGTATTGCGCTGCAGAGCGAGAAACTGGGTGACTTGGCGCCAGGAGCTCATCGTGCCCCTCACTTCCGAGCCTGACGTTGGCATTCTGCGTAGAGCGCATCGGGTAATCCAGCGCATCGCAGCTATTCCTCCAGTGTCCGCAGTGCCGGTCTGACTGACCGCGAGGAGATCTCGCAGCAAAATGTTCTCAGAATGGGAGCGATATGCGACATTCGTTGAATTGTGATAATGAAATAGATATTACATGGCTGGTAATCGAAATGACAACGGAAAAGACTGACTGGCTTTTGTTCCTTTATAGCCTGCCCACGCGACGGAGCAGTGCACGCGTGGGAATCTGGAGGCAGTTGAAGAAATGCGGCGCCCTGGCGTTCAAGACATCGGCCTACCTGTTGCCAAACCGGCCTGACCTTTTGGAGCGATTTCAATGGCTTGCGCAGCAGGTGCGAGATGCCGGTGGTGAAGCCACATTGGCTTCTGTGTCGGATGTGGAGGGCCTGAGTCGCGAAGAGATCATGCGGCAGTTCGGCGATGCGCGGGCCGAAGACTATTCTGCGCTGGCGGAGGAACTCCGGGATCTCATCGCTGCCCACCGCAAGAAGCCCGGTGACGATGTTCCCGAAGAATTGGAGAAACTGCGGCGACGCTTTCAGGAATTGCGCAAGATCGACTTTTTTGATTCTCCCAAGGCGCACGATGTGGAAATGCTTTTCCAGCGCGCTTCCGGATTGAATGCCCCGCCAGCCAAAGCGGGCAAGGTGCTTGATGCGAAGCAATATCAGCGCCGGGTGTGGCTCACCCGTCCGCGTCCCGAAATTGATCGAGTCGGCTCAGCATGGCTCATTCGCAAGTTCATCGATCCGCGCGCGAAATTCGTGTTTGCGACCGAACCCTCCGCGCACCCGGAGGCGATCCCCTACGACATGACCGGTGTCGAGTTCACACACCATGGCGACGCCTGCACCTTCGAGACGTTGCTCAAACGTTTTGCGATCCGCTTTCCGGCGGTCCAGCGGATCGGGGAAATGATTCACGACACTGACCTGGAGGACGGCAAATTCCAGCGCTCGGAATGCGTGGGGCTGGATTTGCTTTTTAAGGGCTGGGCGCGACTCAACCACAGCGACGCAGAAATCCTGGAGAAAGGTTTTGCCTGCTTCGATGCGCTGTATGAGGTGCTTCGCAAAGGGAACTAAACGACGATCGTTTACTTCGTTGTGGCCAGAGCCTTCTTCACGCTCTCGGCGAGGTGAGACGCTGCACCCTTGCCCCGGTAGTGGAGGAAAATGTAATGGGGTTCTTCCATGAATGGCATCAGGAAATGGCCTTGGCAAATGAAGGGGGTAGGGGGCATAATCCTCCGATGCCATTCCTCGCCATTACTGACCTTTCGCAAATGCTTGCCCAGGGAACATCGCACGCCTGGCTCTATATTCCGACGGCCATTCTGCTGGGTGCGATGCACGGCCTGGAGCCAGGCCACTCCAAGACCATGATGGCCGCTTTCATCATTGCAATTCGGGGCACGGTCGTGCAGGCGATATTGCTCGGCTTGTCCGCGGCAATCTCGCATTCGCTGATCATTTGGCTCCTCGCGGCGGTGGCACTGAAGTATGGAAGCCACTGGAATGCGGAGACAACCGAACCATATTTCCAAATCGCGTCCGCAGTGATCATTGCCGGCCTGGCTCTTTGGATGTTTTGGCGCACTCGCCGCGACTTGAAGGCCGCGGCGGATCACGAACATCACGGTCATGGGGAGCACAACAACGGCCATGCGCACGACGATACGAAGATCATCAAGACCGGTAGTGGAGTGGTTCAACTCTCGGTTTTTGAGACTGGAGTGCCTCCGGTCTTTCGACTGGCCTTTCAAGAACGCGGCAAGGCTTATCTCCCTGAATCTTCTGAAGTGTCGATAGAGACGGTGCGCCCGAACGGTGCGCGGCAAAAGTTCGCCTTCGTAAGGAAGGAAGGCTTTCTGGAGTCGACGAACGATATTCCAGAGCCTCACGACTTCGATCTGACGCTCACGTTGGCGCACGATGGGCATACTCACACCTACCCTGTGCAATTCTGGGAAGACGCGCACGGGCACGGGCATTCACACGATCATGGGCATGACCACGACCACGGACATTCACACGGTGATCACGATCACGCCGATCTGCCGCAAGGGCCGGGATTCCAGGACGCCCACGAACTGGCGCATGCAATGGATATCCAAAAGCGCTTCATGAATCGCAAGGTGACCACGCCGCAGATCATCCTTTTTGGTCTGACCGGCGGGTTACTTCCATGCCCGGCGGCATTCACCGTGTTGCTGGTGTGCTTGCAAGTGAAGCGGTTTACGCTTGGGTTCGCCTTGGTCGGCGCATTCAGCTTCGGCCTTGCGCTCACCATGGTCTCTGTCGGGGCGCTGGCCGCTTTAAGCCTTCGTCATGCGGAAAAGAGATTCACTGGGTTGGGTGAAATGATGCGCAAAGCGCCCTATATTTCATGCGCTCTTTTGATCGCGCTCGCGACATATATGGCGTGGCAGGGAGTGCACGGGCTGGCTGCATATCATTAAACGGCTTAGATTAAGCGGTGATTGCGACGTGCATTCGGTTGCTCTGCCTTTGGCTCTTCCTGCTCGGTGCCGTGGAACTCGGCGCGTTGGGCGCTTCCGAATCCGCGGAGAGCAATGCCGGTCCAGAAGCCAAGGCGCACGCGTTGACCGCCTACTATCAAGAACACACTGAGCTTCCTCGCAACGGTGCTGGGCCTTGGATCGAACTCGTCGCCCAGGCGGGCCGCCCGGAAGAGCTAAGAAAACTGAGCGATCAAATTGCGCGGGGCCGGTTTGATGTCGAGGCGACTATTCGCGCCGTGGATGCACTTGCCGTCGCCGCCCTCAACCGCCAGGCCCGTCCGACGCCTTCCGGCAAGGAGACGGAGCCGTTGGCCAATCCGGACTATCAGATGCTCCTGCGCTTACTTCACTCACCCGATGCGAAGCTTCGGGCCGCATCGGCGCGGCTCGCCGGTGCCTGGAGACAAGGCTATGTCGGGCAAGAGTTGGTATCGCTCGCCAGCGCGGGCGGTTCCGGTCCGGAGACCAAGGCTGCCTTTGAGGCCTTGCGGCAAATCGGAGGGAAGACGGCCCTCGCCTTTTTCTCGGTGCTGGCACGTCCCGATCAGAAAATCGAAACCCGCTGCCACGCACTGGTCGCCATGGCGGAGATCCAACTGGACGCGGCGATCGTGAAGGCCAACGATGTCCTCCCAGCCATTCAGGACGAAGCGCTGGCGACGGAGACATGGCGCAGGCTCTTGAGGGTCGACCGGGCAGCTAATGCCTTCGCTGTGCGTCTGCCGGGCGATCTGCCGCGGCCGGTGATCGAGGCTGGTCTTCAGGAATCGCGAAAACTGGGAAAAGCCGGCAACTCGCTGACCAGAGCGCTGACGCGACAATCCGAGGAACGCCTCCGCCAACAATGAACGAAGTGTTTCATTCACCAGCGATGTTGCTCGCGCTATAGTCGATTATGTCTGCCTGGTTCTGGTATGCCGTTGTCGCCGCTGTTCTCTATGGCGCCCATCAAATCTTTACGCGAATCGCCTCCGATCACATTGGCGATGGATTGGGCGGTTTTGTGGTTGAAGCTGTCGCCGCCCTGACCATCCTCGTTTATCTTGGCTTTCTTTATTTCAGCGGGCGCTGGCAGCAGAAATTCAGCAGCGAAGGTTTCTGGTTTTCGGCATTGACCGGCATCTGTGTCGGCGCAGGGACTATCGTTTTCTTCCTGCTTTTCCAAAAAGGGGGCCCACTCTCCTCAGTTCCCGTAATCCTGGCGGGTGGCGCCGCGATCATGGCCATAGCTGGTATTCTCTTTTTCCATGAACCTACCTCATGGCAGCGTCTCATCGGAGTGGTGCTGGCCATCCTCGGGTTGTTCCTTCTGCGGCGATAGCCCTGAGTGCGTTAACGAAGCACCTTTATTCAGTTCCGAAAAGACGCAGCAAGTGGTGGCGGTGAGCATCGTGGGGAACTCGGGAGCCAGAGGGCTTCCGGTAGCCCATCTTTTAACCCGGTTTTGGGAGGGAAGTGGTTGTTGAGGAGGGCGAATGATGCTTTATGAACGATTCGCCCTTTGGTCGCGTTATTCAGGGCGTTAACATTTATGTATATTGACGTCGCCCTGAATCCTGCAGAGATCACCCTGCTTTCCGCTCGCGATCTCACTGAAACGACCTGTGTCGTTTTCGACATCCTGCGGGCGACTTCTTCGATGGTCACGGCGCTGGCCCATGGGGTGCCGGAGATTTATCCGGTGTGCACGATTGAGGAGGCGCGGGCGATGAAGGCGAAGCTACCCGAGGTGGTGCTCGGCGGCGAGCGGAAGGGTGATCGCATTGCCGGCTTCGACATCGGCAATTCGCCCAGCGAATACCAGAACCTGCAGGGACGGCGGATTGTGACGACCACGACGAACGGCACGGTGGCCTTGCGGGCCTGCGAACGGGCGCAACGCGTGCTGGTTGGGGCGCTGCTGAATCTGGACGCGCTGGCCAAAGTGATCCGGACGAGCGTGCCGGAAAACCTGCTGCTGGTCTGCGCGGGGACGTTTGAGACTTTTGCCTTGGAAGATGCCTATGCCGCGGGGCGGTTGATCGCCGAATTCACCGGTGCGACCCACAGCGATGCGGCGCAGACCGTGGCGGCGATGGCCGCGCATTACCCGACGCCGCTCGAGGCGCTGCGCGCGGCGCGCAACGGGCAGGCGCTTACGGCCACCGGCCGGGCAGGAGATGTCGAGTGGTGCGCACAGGTTTCCCGGTTTAACGTCGTCGGCCTGATGGAGGCGGCTGTGATCCGGCCGTTGCCAGCATGACTTTCGTCCAACGCTATACTTCACCGCTGCTGGCCCGGATTCCCGACGTCTCGGAAGTTCCGACGGGCCGGCTCGTGCTCATCGGGGTCGTGGTCTCGCTGCTCCTGCACTTGCTGGCATTCCTGATGATCCCGCTGATCTCGCTGCTCTTCCGCGACCGCAGCGTGGACTTCGCCAGGGCCTCGCTGAAGCCGCGGAACATCGAGCTGCAAATCATCCCGCCGGAGGAAGAGCGCATCCAGCCGTTCACCCTCGCGCCGCCGCCTCCGGATCGCCTGTTCCTCGATTCGCGCGGTCTCGATATCGCGAAGGATCCCTCGGATCATTCGCTCATCGAATCCGATGAGAACATGAAAGCGGCGAGCGAGCTTCCGGCGACCGGCGATTCGCTGTTGCCGGGGCAGATGGGGAAGAACCTGCCCTTCAATGCTTTTCAGACGACGCGTTCGCTGCTCGGCCCGATGGCCCAGCCTTTCGCGCCGACGCCGCCTTCGGCCCAGCCATTGCCGGCGCCTCCTCCGCCGAATGTGCAGGTGGCGCAGCAGGAGCCGGACAAGACGCCACCGACTCCCACGCCGGCGGACAATGCCCCGCAATCTCCGAAGCCCCCACCTCCCGACGCGAAAAAGACCGAGCAGAAGGACAAGCCGCTGACCGCGGAGAATGTCCAGAAGAAGGTCCAGAAGCTGAAGGAAGTGGAGAAGTTGCTCGATGACGAGATCGCCGTGACCAAGCGCGAAACGGTGCCCAAGGCAGTGACGCAGATCGAGCCGCCGGCAAATACGCCTTCGCCTGTGGCCCACGCAGCCAAGCTCCGGCCCATCGAAGATCAGCCACAGCAGATGGCCAAGCTGACCACGCCCGCCCCCCGTCCGCAGCCGCAGCATTCCTCGGGTTACACGCCAGAACAGGAAAAGAATCGCATCGAAAGCAGCATTTCGAACCGCGGAAAGAGCGCGGTGGACGCCATCGCCACGCCGATGGCGAAGTATCGCAAGGCGGTGAACGATGCCATTGGCTCCCGCTGGTATTATTACATCCACGACAAAATGGATTTGATCGCCTTCGGTTCGGTGCGTATCAGCTTTGTCATCGACGCCCAGGGACACATCTCAGGGTCGCGGGTGGAAGCCAACACCTCGAACCAAAGTCTCGCGGACGTGTCGATGCGCGCCGTCCACGATGCCGAAATCGGGCCGCCGCCGAGCGACCCCGGGTCGCCGATCAGCACGGCGCCCCTCGAGTGGACGCTGACCTTTACCTACTATCCGTTTTCCCAATGAGTTCCATTCTCGCCGCCGTTTCCCTGAAATCGGCCTTTCACTTCTTTTACAATGGCGGCTTTTTCATGCTGCCGCTGTTGCTCTGCTCGTGGGTCTCGGTCGCGGTGATCGTCCTGCGCGGTCTGGCTTTGCGCCGGGATGTGGTGATTCCGCCGATGCTGGAGCGGGAAGTGGAGGGGATTCAACCCGGGGATGAAGACGCGGCCAATCGGCTGGCCAAGCTGGTGCGGCACGATCGCTCCACGGCGGCCCGCATCATTCAAGTCGGCCTGGAGCATCTCACCTGGCCCAAGTCGGAAAACATGGAGGCGGTGCAGACGCGGGCGCGGCACGAGATCGTGCGGTTGGAGAGTGGAATTTTCGTGCTCGAGATCATCGTAGGTATCGCTCCGCTGCTCGGGCTGCTCGGTGCGGTCTCGGGCCTCATCTCGGTCTTTGGCGCTTTCGGCGCGGACTCCGCGACGCAGGATCCGCATGGCATCGCGAAGGGTATTTCCGAGGCGCTCAGCACGACCATCGTCGGCCTGGCGGTGGCCATCCCGAGCCTCATCGCTTACAGCTATTTCACGAAAAAGGTCGAGACGATGGCGGCGGAGATGGAGTCGCTCGTCGCCGAGTTGCTTTCGAAGTGCTACTACCAGCAGGCGCATCAACAGGTGTTGCCACCGGCGTCCCGCATGGAAAGCTACGCGCCGCCGGAGCCCGAGGCCGAGCCGGAAGCGGAACCGCAGCCCGAGCCCCTGCAAGAGGAACCGCAGGCATGAAGTTTTACGCCCGGCCGCGGCGCACCCCGCAGGTCATCATCGTTTCGCTGATCGATATCTTCGCGATCCTGCTCATTTTCGTGATCGTCACCACGACGTTCAAGAAGATGCAGCCGGAGGTGACGATCAAGCTGCCGGAGTCCAAGAGCGCGGTTTCCGCGGACTCGAGCGAGGAACCGGTGGTGCTCTCGGTCACGGACGACGAGGAGATTTTCCTGGATGCCAAGAAAGTCTCGCTCGACGAATTGACGGCCGCCGTGCAGAAGCTCATCGCAGAAAAGGGCCGTCCTAATCTTGCCATGAAAGCTGACAAGAAGGTCTCCTACGGCTTTCTCATCCAAGTCCTCGACGCCCTCAAGGAGGCCGGCGTCAAAGGTAATCTTTCCGCCTTTACCGAAAGGAAGTAGTTTAAAGTAGCAATGATTCTGGAGATCGTGAAATACGGCAACCCTGTGCTCCGTGAAAAAGGCCGGGAAGTGAAAGACGTGGACGAGAAGATCAAGCAACTCTCGGTCGACATGCTGGAGACGATGCGCGCGGCGAATGGCGTGGGCCTCGCGGCGCAGCAGATCGGCGTGCCGATTCAAATGACGGTGATCGATGTCGCCGGCATCGAGGATCGCCCAAGCGCCATGTGGATCAACGACAAGGAAGTGCCGATCGAAGAGCACATGCCGCTGGTGTTGCTGAATCCCGTGCTCAAGTTCAGCGAGGAAAAGGAGTCGGGCAATGAAGGTTGCCTGAGTTTCCCGGACATCACCGCGGAGATCACACGGAGCAGCGGCGTGCAATGCACGGCGACGTTGCTCGATGGGAAGAAGATCGAATTTGAAGCCGCCGGCCTGCTCGCGCGTGCACTCCAGCACGAGACCGATCACTTGCACGGCGTACTTTTCATCGACCGGATGAACGCCGCGACCAAGGCGGGTATCTCCGGCAAGCTGAAGCGCCTGCAGAAGGAGACGAAAGAGACGCGCGGGTAGCAGACTCCTATATTTCCTATTCCTCCTATCCGGTCCTATAGGAGGGATGGGAAGAATAGGAGCGATAGGAGCTTACCGTTTCGGTGGCGGCACCAGCACCGACTTCATCCCCGCCGCATCCGCGGCGGCGATGCCGGTGGCGGTGTCCTCGAAGACGAGGCAGCGTTCCGGCGCCACGTCGAGCCGCAGGGCAGCCTCGAGGAATGGGTCCGGCGACGGCTTGCCGCGCTGGTAATCCTCCGAGCAGACAATCGCCTGGAAAAGCTCCACGATGCCGAGCGCCCGCAGCGTGTTCATGACGATACGGCGATGCCCCCCGGAGGCGACGGCGAGCGGCTTCTGGCCGTGATATTGCCGGGCGAGCGCGACCACCGGTTCAATGGCCGCGATCTCGTGGCTCATCTCGAGAAAGAGCGCTTCCTTGTGATTGACGGTCTCTTCGACGGGCAGGTTGTGGCCGTGGCGTTCGTTGAGGATCTCGACGATGCGCGCCGTGGGGACGCCGCCGAGTTCGTAGAACATCGCCTCGGGAAAATTGCGGCTGTGCTCACCGAGTGCCGCGAGCCACGCCTTGTAGTGCGTGGGCATGGTATCCGCCAGGGTGCCGTCGCAATCGAAGATGTAGGCGTCGAATTCGCCGGCGGGCAGGTCGAGAGTAAAGGTCGGGGATGACTGCACGGCGCTCTAGCCTTCGAAGGCGCGGGCGACGAGGGAGACGTTGTGGCCCCCGAAGCCGAAGCTGTTGTTGAGAGCGACCTTCACTTTCGCTTCGCGCGCCTTGAGCGGCACGAAGTCGAGGTCGCATTCTTCACCGGGGGTGTGAAGGTTGATCGTCGGCGGAATCAGGCCGGTATTGATGGTCTTGAGACAGACCACCGTCTCCACCGCGCCGGCGGCGCCGAGGAGGTGGCCGGTCATGGATTTGGTGGAGGAGACGAGGAGACCGTTGCGGGCGTGATCGCCGAACACGGCCTTCACGGCGCGCACTTCCGCGATGTCACCGACCGGCGTGCTGGTGCCGTGGGCGTTGATGTAATCGACATCGGTCGTATTGAGGCCGGCCTTGGCGAGGGCCACGCGCATCGAACGCTGGGCCTGCTCGTGATTGGGCAGGGGAGCGCTCATGTGATAGGCATCACTGGTCAGACCGTAGCCGACGATCTCGCCGTAGATGCGTGCGCCGCGCTTTTTGGCGTGCTCCAGTTCTTCCAGCACGATAACGCCAGCGCCTTCGCCCATCACGAAACCATCGCGGTCTTTGTCCCAAGGACGCGAAGCCGCGGTCGGATCTTCGTTGCGAGTGGAGAGGGCTTTCATGGCGGCGAAGCCACCCATTCCGAGAGGAACGATGGCCGCTTCGCTGCCGCCGGCGACAAAGGCGTCGGCGTCGTTGTCGCGGATCATGCGCCAGGCTTCGCCGATGGAATGCGCGCTGGTAGCGCAGGCGGACATGGTGGCGAAGTTCGGGCCTTGCAGGCCGAATTCCATGGAAACAATGCCGCTGGCCATGTTGCCGATAAGCATGGGAATCATGAAGGGCGAGAGACGCCCCGGGCCTTTGTTCATCAACACCGTGTGCTGATCTTCGGTCGTCTTCAGGCCGCCGATGCCGGAGCCGATCATGCAACCGAAGCGCTCCGGGTCGGCCAGCGGTTCGACAATGCCGGCGTCGGCGAGAGCGTTCTTGGCCGCCGCGACCGCGAGCTGCGTGAAACGGTCCGTCCGGTTCGTGTCCTTCTTTTTCTTGAAGTAGAGGGCGGGATCGAAGCCGCGGACCTCGCCGGCGAAGCGGCAATCGTAGGCGCCGGCATCGAAATGCGTGATCGGACCGATGCCGCTTTTGCCGGCAACGAGGTTCTGCCAAAATGTATCCAAATCGTTGCCGAGGGGCGTAATAACGCCCATTCCGGTGACAACAACTCTACGGGTATGACTCATAGGGCGCGCAAAGTGAGCGGAGAACTGCCCGGGTGGCAAATGGAAATTATCGTTTTCCTCGCTTAAGTGCCAGCGGGGGCCTTATTTTAAAGGGAGCGGTGCCGGCGTCGGGAGCAAATGGACGGGCTCCTGCATGGAAGGAGCGAGCTGAATGTTTCGATGAGTATCGGTCGGAAATCGCCGGAATGGAACATATACCGGCGTCTCGACCGGAGTAAACCGTTCGCCGGGACCGAGGCCCCGGTCAGGCAGCGTGAAATTGTCATGGGAAGACAACGAGGACGAGCAGGCGCGCACGATCGCCGTCAACACCATGATGACCACCCAAATCAGTCGGGGACTGACATCACTGGATGAGGAAGGAGAACTCCGGCGGACCGGGCTGTGCGAAACACGCGGTGACGGCATCGGGCGCAGCCAGGCCCAGTGATCACCGCTCACTTTGGCCAATGTGGCGAGTGTCCGCTTATGGGCGCGCCAAAGGGCGGGATCGTTGTAGGCGCCCTGGCGATAGCGGATGGCGAGCGCTTCGCGGTGTTCCTGATAGATGGTCTTGCGGACGGATGGCAGGGCGAGATGCACGACGCGCAACGCCTTGATGAGCGCCAGCAGCGCTTGTCCGTAACCATCCAATTCGTGCTCACGCAACTCCTCCATGCGGCCGGCGACAGCGGGCATATCGCCACGCAGCGCGATCTCATGGATGATCCAGAGCCGATGCTGCGGGGTCGTGTTATCCGGTAAGAGGTGGAGTGCACGTTGGTTGACGGCGAGAGCAGTCTTGTCGTCCGCGATATGTCGGTAGGCGGTGGCGAGATTGATCAGCATCCACGGGGCGATATCGTCGCGCCGGGACCAATCTTTCATCCAGTTGATTGCCTCATGCCACCGCCGCATTTTTACATAAGCGTAGCCCAGTGCACCCCATGCCGAGGGTTTCTCCTGGAGCCAG
The DNA here is from genome assembly GCF_000173075.1 of Chthoniobacter flavus Ellin428. Lineage (GTDB taxonomy): Bacteria > Verrucomicrobiota > Verrucomicrobiia > Chthoniobacterales > Chthoniobacteraceae > Chthoniobacter > Chthoniobacter flavus. The sequence continues at coordinate 13,040 of NZ_ABVL01000045.1, read as the reverse complement.
GCGCGGTTCGCTTTGATGAAGTCGTTGAGGAGTGTCACCTGGTTGCGCTGCCCGAGTTCTTCGATGTAAGCGACGTGCGCCCGGTGACCGAGCACCGTCTGGGTTCCCAGCTCAAAGAGGCGTTTGCGCCGATTCCATTCATTGCGCGCGATGAATCGCCGTACCCAGAGCGCGCCTACTTCGGGGTTCGTCTCCGGCAGCGTCAGGGCCTCAGCTAGCGTAGTCTCCGTTTCACGCGCCCAGCCTTCGGCGACGAGGGTGTCGACGGCGAGTTGCAAGGTGCGCGCCTCTACTGTTGGATCGGCCAGTAGAGTCCGGAAAGAGGTGAAAGCGGCGACGACTTCTCCGCGTTGTGCGACCAGACGCAGCCGGGCGGTAGTAGCAGAAGGCCCGGGCAGGTGTGTCTCGATGAGGACGAGCGTCTTCTCTGCCTCATCGAGCTTGTTTTCCTGCAGGCGACGGTCAAAGAGCGAGAACCCGGCAAAAGCATAAGTGGGGTCGATGTCGTAGGCTTTTTGCAGGGTGACGTAAGCGTCATCGAGTTGCTTGCTGCGCGCCTGGATATCGGCCAGGTAGCCGAGTGGGATGGCGCTGCGTGGCGCCAGTCGGGCCATCTTGCGAGCGGCTTCCTGCGCTTCGGTGAAATTGTTGTCGGCGCAATACCACTCCGCGAGCATGTTCCAGCCCCAGTAGTAGTTGGGCGATGCCTCGACGACCTGGCGCATCTGGGCGATGGCGGCCCGGGTGCGTCCCTGCTGGGCATCCACCCACGCCGCGCGGCCGCGTAACGGCGTCGGGATCACGCCGCCGAAGACGGTGGGCGAACAGGCGGCGATGGCTTCGTCGAAACGCCGCGCTCCGGTGAGCAGGGTGACGCGGAGATCATGGGCATCGGCGAGTCGTGGATCGAGGGCCAGCGCACGATCGAGCGCGTCCAGCCGCTCCGCCAGCGGGGCGCCGACGGAGACTCGCGCGAGGACGAGCCAGGAACTTGCTTCGCCGGGGCGCAGGGTGGTGAGTTCCCGCGCGAGCACCGCGGCGCGGTTGCCGTTCGCGGCTTTCCCTCGCGACCACGATTCCAGCGCGTCCCAGGCGAAATTGTAGTTCGGTTCGAGTTTCAACGCATGTTCGAGCCGCTGGATCGCCTCTTCCTTGCGGCCGAGGTGATGCAGCACGTTGGCCAGCGTGCCGTGATTGGTGGCATCGAGGGGCGTGGCGGCGATCGCCTGCTCGAGAATGCGCGCGGCTTCCGCGTAGTTGCCCATGCGTTCGTAAGTGTCGGCCAGCAACTGGCTGGCGCGTCCCCAGGCAGGGGAGATTTGCAGGGCGCGCTTCAGCGGGGCGATCTCGCTCTCGCGGTCGCGGCGGGCGCGATGCACTTGCGCGAGATCCACCCAGAGGCGTGGGAGCAGCGGGAAGCGCTCGGTGGCCTGTTGGGCAAGGGTGAGCGCCTCGTCGAGTTGATGCATGTCCACGAGTTGCAACACCACCGCCGACCAGGCGTGCCAGAGATCGGGCCGTGCCTCGTGGGCCTGGCGGAGGGAAGCGAGCAAATCCGCCGGTTCGGAAACCTCGAAAGCCGCGCTGCGATAAGCGAGCAGGCCTTCGCCGAAGACAACCTGACGAATCAACTCTTCGCGGAGGAAAGCAATGGCGGCGCGCTTTTCCTCGAAGGTCGCGCTGGCGGCCAGAAGATCACGGACCGACATCTGATAATCGATGGAGAGGCGTAGTGCGGAACGGGCAAATTCCTGCGCTTCCGGAAGGCGTCCGGCTTGAAGCGCCACGTGAGCGCGGACCCCGTCGGTGCAAGGCGATTGCGGCTCGAGCTCGGCGGCGACATCGAGCGCGGCGGCGGCTTCCTCGGAGCGGTGCAATTCGCTCAGCACCAGACCGAGCTCGCGATGAGCCCAGGCATGTTCGGGGTGGAGCGCCAGCAGCCGACGCAGCACCTGCTCGGCCTCGACGTTGTTTTCAATGCGCGCCCATTCCACCCAGAGTTCGTGCAGGCCGATGTGGTGGTTGAACCTTTCGCAGGTCGTGCGGAGATGCTCCAGGGCAACGGTGCGGCCCTGGGTCTCGGCAAGGAGTCGCGTGACGGCGCGCTGGGCGGAGAGATCGAGCGGTTCGGCATCGAGAATCTCGCGCCACGAAGCCAGCGAGCCCGGCAGATCGCAGCGATAGTCCGCGAGGTTCGCGGCGGTCCGCAGCCACTGTGCGCGCGTCGTGCGAGTTTCCGCGGCGCGGAGCAAATCCTGGCCACGCTCGGGTTGACTGTAGCGGGCGTAGGCGTCGGCGGAAAAGAGCAGGAGATCGCCATCTTCCGGGTGCACGACGAGCGCTTCCTCCAGCTTCTCGAAAGCCTGTGGCTGGCGATCGAGGATCGTCAGCGCCCAAAAGAGCAGCTTGACCGGCTGGCTCGACTTTTGGCCAAAGGCTTCCACCCGACGGGTGAGCATCTCCAGCGCGATGTCGGTCTGGCGAAGATGACGCGTCGCGAGGAAATAGGAACGTGAATAATGCTCCACCTTGTCGCGGAGCGTTGCCGCAAAACGATACAGCTCCGTGGCTTCGGCGAATTCGCGGCGATCCCAATACAGGTTGGCGAGCGAGTGGAGACTATCCGGGTCTGCCGGGCGGAAGCGCAGCACGCGCAGCATCAGGCGACGCGACTCGTTCCAGCGCCGGGCGTCCTTGCGGAGCTCCTCGGCCCATTCCCGCCAGAAGACGGTGTCGATTTCCTTTTCGACCGCCAGTTCGTGCAGGAGTTGGTGATAGTCGGTCCGGCGGGCGAGTTCGCGCAGCAGGATCAGTTTGCTCCAAAGGTAGGATCCGTTTTTCGGATAACGCCCGAGCAGTTCCTCGACCGCGGCGAGCTGGCGGGTCAGGCTGCCATCATAACTGCCCAGCGCCCAGCGTGCGCGGAGGGTGAGGCGGTCTCCGGCATCGAGCCGTTCCATTTCCTCGAAGTGATTCTGCGCCGCGTTGCGATCGTAAGTGTGCAGGGCGCGCCGCAGGCGATAGAAGCAATCGTAAAGCGGCGCATCGGGGAGCTCGAGGCCTTCGAGACGATGCATCTCCCCAGGTGGCAGGAGCAGCATGCCGCGCGGTCCGCTGGCCGCGTAACGTTCCAGGAATTCCGTGGCGAGCCATTCACCGTGCGTGCGTTCGTAGGGATCGCGAATGAGCAGCGTGCCGCGGAAGCTATCGTAGCCGATGACCGCCTGAAGATGCGCGCTTTGTGTCTCGACGGTCGTGAGAGTGAAGGGAATGCCGCGATCGAGAAGCGCGACCAGGATTTCCCAAGTCACGCGGAACTCGCGGGCATGCCAGCCATTTTCCTCGGCCCAATGGCGCTCGATGTGATCGGGCGTGCCGTCGTAGCAAATGGCGGCGGCCAGCGCGAGGTGATCGACCGGCATCTTCCAATAGTGACTTAACGCGCTCAACGTGGCCGGCGCGCAGGTGAAATGGTGCTGGCGCACGAAGCCGACCGGAAGAAGCACGCGGCGCGCATCGGGAGCAGGCGCGCGCAGACGCTCGGCGATCCTTTCGTGGAAGGGATTCTTGCTTCGCGCCGCGGTCTCCGCGGCGGTCGCGAGGTCGCCGACGAAATAGCTGCCGTCGGAGATGCGCGTTTCCCACCAGTCGATGATCTTCGTTTCCATCCACGGCGAGAGCGTCCGCACGCGGTGCCAGGATTCCAGTGCGTCCTGATGGTGGCCGAGCTCGGTTTGCAGGATGGCGAGTTGTGCCGCGACGGCCGGACTCTCGATGTGCTGGAGCGTGGTCTGCAGCAGGTGGAGCGCTTCTTCATCGCGCCCGAGCAGTTGCAACTGATGCGCTGCGCCCTGGACCGCCGGGCGAAAGTGAGGACGAATCTCCAGCGCCCGCTGGGTGCAGGCAAGGGCTTCCGGGTAAGCGTCCTGGTGTTCGTGCAAGGAACCCTTTTCCACCCAAAACCACGGATGCTCGGCGCTCGCGGCCGCGGCTTCGTCCATCAGCTTCGTCGCGGTGTTGAAGTCGCGGAACATCGCCACGGTGTGCGCGCGGAGCATGAGCAGATCGGACTGCTGCGTCGGCGTGATTTCCGGGAACGCGGGCAGCCGGCGCAAAAACCGCCACGCGGCCAGGGGACCACGCTCGCTCAGGAGCGAAAAGCCAAAGTAGTAAGCGGCCTCCGGGCTGCGCTTGTCGTGGCGCCAGGCCCGATTGTGCAAGGCGCGCGCCAGTCGCGGCGCAAAGCCATTGCTGGCGAGGCGGCCCGCGATGGTGCAGGCGGTGGTGCCGTGCCACTCCCAGGGCGAGGGGAATTGTTCAGCGAAGCGGCACGCCTGGACGTAAAGTCCCAGGTCGTAGAGGCGGGTCAGTTCCGCAACTGCATGAGGTGGAATTTCACAACCGACGTTCCGTGGAGAGGCAACCATGACCGAGTTTCAGCACTTTGTTTGTGAGGGTGCCGGAGTGTGAAACAATCCTGGAATTTTGCAGTAATTTTTGTGCGCTGGCGAAAAAATTGCACTCCGTTAACGCAACGAGACCGCGGGCAGGGCCTTCCCTCGCTTGGCATCCCGCCAATCCCGGCTTTATTGAGAGCACTGCATGCTCTTCTTCAGCCTCGTTTTTCTCGCTTTGTTTCTGGGGGATTTCTTTTGGTGCTGGAAGATGCATCGACGGCTCCGCCGTTTTCAGCGTCCGTGGCGGCGTGTATGGAGTGTCTGCGTGGTGTTGTTCGCGGTGGTGCAGGCCTGCGGTTTATTGGTGCTCTTTTTTGGACGCCGTCTGGATTTGCTGACCGAGTCGCTCTTTCCCGAACCCCTGATCGCCTTCATCTACATCTGGCACTGCCTGGTGCTGTTGCCGGTTTTGCTGATCTGGTTTGCGGGTGGTGTCGCCGCGGGCGTCTTGCGGCTGGGGCGTATGCTGGCGAGATTGGAGCGGCCGAAGCCGGCGGAGCCGAGCGGTCAATGCGTGACCCGCCGAGAATTCGTGGCCGCGGGTGCATGGGCGGCACCGGCGGTGCTGGCTTTGGGTGGCACCGGCATCGCGGCCTTGCAGTGGGATCAATTTCGGGTGCGGCAATTGACGGTGCAAGTGCGCGGTCTGCCCAAAGCGCTCGATGGGTTGACGATCGCCCAGGTCTGCGATTTGCACGTGGGTGTCTTCACTCACGGCGCGGTGCTCAATCGCATCGTCGAGGCGACCAATCGTCTGCGGGCTGATCTCGTGATGCTGCCGGGGGATTTGATCAACTACTCGCTGACCGATCTCCCCGCCGCGCTCAACGTCGCGAAACGGCTGGAGAGCAATCACGGCGTTTTTCTCTGCGAGGGGAACCACGATCTGTTTGAAGACCCGGAGGCCTTTCGGTCGCTCACGCGCGAAGCAGGGCTGCGTTTGCTGGTCAACGAATCGGCCATCATTCCCGTCCGGGATACGCCCCTGCAGGTGCTCGGCCTGCGCTGGGGCGCGAAAGAAGGTGACCCGCGGGCCATGAGCAGCCGCGGCGACCAGGCGATCGCCAATTCGATGGAAGAACTCCTGCAGCAGAGAAATCCCGATGCCTTTCCCATCCTGCTGGCGCATCATCCGCATGCCTTCGATTACGCGGAGAACATTCCTCTGACACTGGCGGGACACACCCACGGCGGACAATTGATGCTGACCAAGCAGGTCGGATTCGGCCCCGCGATGTTCCGCTACTGGTCGGGCCTGTATCAAAGGGCCAATCGCTCGCTCGTCGTTTCCAACGGCGTAGGCAATTGGTTCCCTCTACGAGTGCAGGCGCCGGCGGAAATCGTCCACCTCACCCTGCGCTCGGCGTAAACCCGGTCATTCGTAGCGTAGCGCGTCGATCGGATCGAGATGCGACGCTTTCCAGGCGGGATAGCTGCCGAAGACGAGGCCGACAACCGAGCAAATGACCAGCGCGAAGACGGTCCAATCGAGCGGATAGGCCGGTGGTAGATGCAGCAAGTAAGTAGCAAGCAGTCGCGCTCCCGTGAGGCCGGCGGCGATTCCGAGGATTCCGCCGATCTGGCAGAGGACGACTGCCTCGATGAGAAACTGCGTGAGGATCGAGCTGCGCCGCGCGCCGAGCGCCCGGCGAACACCGATCTCGCGAGTGCGTTCGGTGACGGAGACGAGCATGATGTTCATGATGCCAACACCCGCCGCCAGCAGCGCAATCGAACTGACAAAGGTAAGCCCCAGTCGCACGGCACGCGTCACTTTTTGGAACTGTTCGATCATTGCCGCACTGGTCAGGATCTCAAAATCGTCCTCCTTTCCAGGTGGCACTTTGCGAATGGAACGGACGAGGCCACGCGCTTGTTCGACGGTGTCATCGAAGGTCGCCGCATCATCGACCGTCACGAGGATGGAAATTTCCCTCGTGCGTCCATAGCGGTTGAGCCCCGTAGTGAGCGGAATCTGGACGAGGCCGTTGACTTCCATGTTGCCGGAAGTGGTGTTTTCGAAAACGCCGACGACGGTGTAGGGAATGGCCGCAATTTTGATCCGCTGCCCGACTGCCGACCCATGGGGAAAGAGCGCACGGGCGACGACGTCATTGAGAACGCAGACGTCGCGGCTGGACTCGAGATCAGACTCCAGCAAGGCGCGGCCCTCGGCGATGTCCCAGCGGTTGACGACGAAGACGCCGGGGGTGACGCCTCCCACCATCACGTTGGGCGGAGTTTTGCCATAGATGGAAGTGACTTCGCTGGTCGTAAAGTTGGTGTGCAGGCCGATGTGGGGAGCAAAGTTCGCCTGGCGCTCGAAACGCTGGGCCTGCGGATAATCCACGTCGTGGCGGCGCCAGAACTTCATCAAGCCTTCACGGCCGCCAAAGTAGGCACCGGGCATTTTCTGGACGACGAAAGTTTTGGCGCCGAGTCCACCTAGTTGATTCTCGATATTATTCTGCATCGCGCGCATCGCGGTCATTACGAGGATGATCGAGAAGACACCGACCAGCACGCCGAGCAGGGTGAGTGCCGAGCGCAGCTTGTGTGCGGCGATGGAGGAGAGAGCCAGCGCGGCACTTTCGCGAAACTCGATGAGAAAGCGTTTCATCGACTTACTCCTGACGAAGGGCCTCCACGGGGCTCAGGCGCGAGGCGCGCCACGCAGGCAAGAATCCCGAAACGACTCCGGTGACCGCGGCCACGCCCAGGGCCAGAACCACGACGGAAAGCGAGAGCGTCGCTTTGGGGAGAAAGCTTTGCGCGAAGGCGATCGCCGCCGCAGTGCAACCGAGCGCGAGCACGCCGCCAAAGAGGCAGATGCCGGCGGCTTCGAGCAGGAATTGCAACAGGATGGTGCGTCGCCGGGCGCCGAGCGCTTTGCGCAGGCCGATCTCACGCGTTCGTTCTGCGACGGAGACGAACATGATGTTCATGATGCCGATGCCACCGACGAAGAGGGACAAGCCGGTGATGAAAAATCCGCTGGTGGCAATGACCGCGGACACCCGGCCGATTTCCCCCTGGAGTTGCTCCTGCTGGTTGATCGCGAAATCGTCGGGGCGCCCCGGCGGAACCCGGCGGATTTTTCGCATCAGGCCGCGCACTTCCTCGCGCACCGCCGCGACGCGCGCATCGTCACCGACCTTGATTTGGATCGTGCAATTCGGCGCGCTCACAAAGGTGCGGACCAGTTTGCCGATCGGCACGATCACCTGGTTGTCGAGGCTCATCTGCCCAAAGGCCGTGCCGCGCTTGGCAAAGACGCCGATGATGGTGTGCGATTCCTCACCGAGGCGCAGCATCTGGCCGAGCGGGGATTCGCCGGGGAAAAGCTGTTCCGCGACCTCGGAGCCGATGATGCACACCGCGCGATTGCCTTCGGCCTCGGCCTTGGTCATGAAACGGCCGGCCGCGAGAGTGTGGCCGCCGGTGACGAGAAATTGCTCGGTGGTGCCGATGATCGTGATGCTGCCGGTGCTGCTGCGCACCCCGTGGCGCACGGAATCCACCATGTAGGTGACCGTCGGTGCGACGCCGAGCACCATGCCCAGCCCGTGCTCCAGGGCACGCGCCTGGGGGAGGGTGATGTTTGGGCGTCGCTGCACTTCGTCCCATTTTTGATCCGACTCGACGAACCATTCACGCCGGTCGATGTAGAGCACATCGGTCCCGAGAAAGGAGATTGCGTCGTGAAAAGAGCGGTTCAGTTCCTGCAAGGCCGTGGCCATGAGGGACACGGTAACGATGCCGATGACGATGCCGAAAGTGGTGAGGCCTGAGCGCAGTTTATTCGTGCGGATCGCTTCCCAAGCGATGCGCAAACCTTCCTGAAACTCGGCGAGAAGATGCATACGCTGATTCAGCGCACGACCGGTTCGTCGCTCGCAACCAGGCCGTCGCGGATGCGGATAACGCGTCGTGCCTGGCGGGCGACGTCTTCCTCGTGGGTGACGACGATGAGGGTGTGACCCGCTTCGTGGAGTTGATCGAAGAGTTCGAGAATCTCTTCGCCAGTGCGGGTGTCGAGATTGCCGGTCGGTTCATCCGCGAGAAGGATGGAGGGCTGATTGACGAGCGCTCGCGCGATGGCCACGCGCTGGCGCTGGCCGCCGGACATTTCATTCGGTCGATGGTAAACGCGATCGCCGAGCCCTACGGAATGCAGCGCGGCGAGGGCGACGTCGTGCCGCTCGTCGATATCCGCGCCGGCATAGATGAGCGGAAGTTCTACGTTGCGCAGGGCGGTGGCCCGCGCGAGCAGGTTGAAAGTTTGAAAGACAAACCCGATTTCGCGATTGCGGATGTCGGCGAGTTCGTCGTCGTCCATCTCGCCGACGTTGTGGCCATTGAGCTCGTAGCTGCCGGAAGTGGGCGTATCGAGGCAGCCGAGCACATTCATGAGCGTCGATTTTCCGGAACCGGATGGCCCCATGATGGCGACATACTCGCCGCGCTCGACCGTCAGCGAGACCCCGCGGAGCGCGTGCACCGTCTCCACGCCCATGACGTAGGAGCGACAGATTTGGTCGAGATGAATGACGCTCATGGGAGCCTGTCGGCCAACACCCAACACTCAACACCCAACATCGAACATCCAATCGAAAAGGCGCTACCGCACGTGCGCTTGCGCCATTGGATGTTGGGAGCCGAGGCTTTGCGAGACGCCCGTGGTGCCGTGGGGGCAATTGGGTGTTGGGTGTTGGATGTTCTCATCCCTCATTTCCCGGTTTTCGCGTCTGCCCCAAACTTCACCTTCTTCCCATCCTCCAGATCTTTGCTGATCGCCTTGTACCCTCCGGTCACGATCTCCTGGCCCTCGCTCAGTCCCTCGGTGATTTCGAAATAATCGCTGTCACTGATGCCGGTCTTCACCGGCACCATCTTCACGTGATCCCCCTCGCGGGCAAAAACCACCTCGATCGGTTTGACGGGACCGGACGATTTCCCCTCTGGCTTGGCGGGGGGCGCGCCGGGTTTCGGCAGACGCGTGGTGACACTTTGAATTGGGACGGTGATAGCATTTTGCCGCGAGCGCGTCTCGATTTCCGCAGTGACGGACATCCCCGGGCGAAACGTCTCCTTGTCGAGAACACGAATCCGCACTTCGAATTTCGGAGCTTCCTGAGGCTGCGAGGAACTGGTCGAAGCCGGGCTTTGGGAAGACGAATTCTTCGAGGCATTGGCGACCGCACTGACGGTTCCTTTGAACTTCCGATCCTTGAAGGGATCCACCTCCAGCCGCACGTTTTGGCCTTCCTTGATCAGCACAATATCCATTTCGCCGATATCCACGCGGGCTTCCATCTCATCGAGTTGGGCGATGGTCATGATCTCGGTACCCATGTTGAATGAGGTTCCGAGGACGCGTTCACCGAGTTGCGATTTGAGTCGGATCACCGTGCCGTCCACGGGAGCGACGATCGTCGTTTTGGTGAGATCGGCGTTGGCCTGGTCGAGAGCGAAACGCGCCTGGTTGGCGAGATGCTCGGCGCTCTGCACGTGCAACCGCGCGACGGCGAGTGCAGTCTTGAAGTCGGTGTAGACGTTCTCGGCGATGAGCTTGCTTTTGAAGAGCTCTGCGTTGCGCTTGAAATCGGCTTCGGCCTTGCCGAGTTCTTCCTGCGCCTGATCGCGGCCGGCAATAGCCGAAAGGTGGCTGGCCTCCGCGGAATTTTTCACTGCCAGATAATTGTCCGGGCGGATCTGGACCAGTAGGTCGCCCTTTTTCACCGACTGACCTTCCTTCACCGGCAATTCGATAATCTCGCCCGCCACCTCGGGATTGATCATCACCTGGAGAATCGGCTGAATGCGCCCATTGGCCAGTACAGTCTCGGTCAGGTCGCGCCGCGTCACCTTCGCCGTTTCGACGGAAATAAGCTCCTCAGGCTTGTGCGCATATTTATACCAACCGGCGATCGCCAACACGGCGAGGACCGAGAGAACGATGATCCTCCGGTTGCGGCGACGCCGTTTCCGCAGTTTGGCAGTGGAGGGAGGAGCGGCGGTCATGGGACGATTTAGTCTATAGACGTAGGAACGCCGCTCATTTGTTTCACAAATCTGGCGAAAAGTCGCTTCTCTTTGCCGGATCGCAAACGAAACAAGATCGCCCCTACGGCGAGGATACGTTCAGACGAATGAATTTGCTCGTGCCGGTAGCAGGGACCTGTACTTGCATGATCGGGTCACCGGTGTTTGCGTCGGTGCCGGCCTGGAGGATCGTCGGGTTGGCGACCGTCGTCCAGGAGAGCAGGTCCAGCGAGGTTTGCACTCCGAGTGTCAGGCCACTTTCCGTCGCATTCAGGCGGTAGGTGAGAGTGAGATAGGGGGTGCCGCCGATGGTCGTCATTCCCGCGACAGGGAGCGCTGCGTGGTCGGTTGCACTCATGGACTGCGCTGGGTTGATGTCGAAAAGGTATTTCAACAGGTTGGAGATGCCATCGTATTGCGGTGTGGCGGTGAAGCCACTGATCGTCGGGTCAGCGAGTTGCGTTGAGTTGAAGTATCGGCTGGACCAGGAGGTGAACGCGTTTGCGTAAACGGTGATCGTATAGCTGGGCGTGGCTTGAGGATTCACGCTGTTGGCCGCTCGGGGCGTAAAGGTGAAGGTGCCGGTCTGAGTGGGCGTGCCTAGAATGCGTCCTGTCCAGATAAGTATGCCGGATTGGGACGGGACCAATTCCAGGGCAATGCCCGGGGGCAGGCTGCCGGAAGCGAGGGAATAGAAGACCGTGGGAGCACCGCTGGCGGTGAAGGTAAAGCTGTAAGGGACATTCAGCGTGGCCGCCGGCGGATTTCCGCTGGTGAAGGTCGGAGCGGTCGCGGGTTGAACCGAGATGGTGAAATTCATCGTCGCGGGCGAACCGACGCCGTTGGTCGCGGTGACGACACCGGAGTAGTTACCCAGTGTCGAAGGCGTGCCGGAAAGAAGACCGGAGGAAGTCATGGTACATCCCGGCGGAAAGGAGCCCGAGGTGAGGGTGTAAGTCGGGGCGGGGTAACCGGGTTTGTAGGGAGCGAAGGAATAATTGTAAGCGGTATTCAATGCCGCCGTGGTCGGCGGGATGGGAGACATCGCTGGGGCCTGCTGGACCGTGATGGTGTAACTCTGGGAGTCCGTCGTGGTGCGGCCGGCGTAAATATTACTGGCAGTCACAGTTCCGCTATAGAGGCCGTAACTACCGGCGGCCGGTGTCCCGGAGAGGACGCCATTGGCCGAAAGGGTGATGCCCTGCGGCAAACCATTAATGGTCGAAATCGTCGGCGATGGATAACCACTGGCCTGGAAGGTGGAGCTATAAGGAGTTCCTACAGTCATCGTGGCATTCAATGGAGCGCTGGTGAATAGCGGCTTTTGCTGCACGGTAATCGAAAAGCTTTGCGTGGCCGCGGAGCCTACCCCGTTGCTCGCGCTGATCGTGCCAGTGTAGAGGCCGCCCGCTGAGGGGACCCCGGAAAGATAGCCGTTTGCCGTCAGGGTCATTCCCGGAGGAATGGCACCCGAACTCACGGAAAAGGTGGGGACGGGAAATCCGGTCGCCTGGAAGGTAAAGCTGTAGGGACTTCCCAGGACGTAGGTTTTGGAAAGGGCGGTGCTCGTAATCGCCGATGTGGTCGGCGGCTGAACAGACAAGGTGAGTTGCTGGGTCGCGTTCGGCAGAGAGCCATTGCTCGCCGTCACCGTCACGGTAAACGGCGAACCGCTGGTGTCCGGTGGGGTGCCGCTGAGCACTCCCGTGGTGGGATTTAACGTTGCCCACGGCGGCAGTCCCGTGGCGCTGAAAGTGGGAAGAGGAGTGCCTGCCGAGGTGAAAGTGAAAGCGCCTGCATATCCCGCAGTGAAAGTGGCCGAGGCAGGGTTGGTGAAGTTGAGCGCATCGACTTGCGTAAGTTTGTAAACCACGCCGGCGTTCGCGCTGTCCGAGATGGTGCCGTACAGCGTGCCATCGGAGGTCTGAAGCAGGGCGCTGACACTGCTGACAAAGTCATTCGTCGGCAGATCGATGGCCGTGGTACTGCCATCGTTGATGTTATGCAGGATGGTGCTCGCACCCGCGGGAGTCATTTTAAGGCTCCTCGCTATTTTGAGTGGGAAGATGGCGGCGTTGCGGGTTGGAAGAGGATCAGGGAACCACGGTTCCCCGAACCCCTCCTCTAGGGGGAACAGAGGTCGGCTGGTGAGGAACCGGGAGATTGACGAGGGGCTGGGATTGAGGGGCAATAGGGGGAAATGGATGCCAAGGAACTCTTCACGCTCGCGCTGCAACTGACCCCGGAATGGAAAGTCAGCGACTGCCAATTGGACCAAGAAGCACACCGCTTAACGCTCAAACTGGACTTTGTGGCTGGGAGCAAATTTTGCGCACCTGGAGCGGAGCATCAGTTGCTTTGCCCGGTGCACGACACGGTGGAGAAGAGCTGGCGGCATCTGAATTTTTTCCAATACCAGACCGAATTGGTAGCCCGAGTGCCGCGGGTGAAGACGCCGGAGGGTAAGGTAGTGCAGGTGGAGGTGCCTTGGGCGCGACCTGGCAGTGGGTTTACCTTGATGTTCGAAGCTTGGGCGAT
>NZ_ABVL01000046.1 GCF_000173075.1 Chthoniobacter flavus Ellin428 | reverse complement strand
CAAAGCACTCGATGACGTGCGCAAGCAACTGCGCCGTGAAGGGGCCGGACTGGCCGGTGAACTTTGGGCGATCCGAGGCAACAGTTGGACGCGCTCGGAGGAACAACTCGCGCACCGCCAGCAACTCTGCACCCAATATCCCAAACTGGGCCGGGCCATGATGTTGCGCGAAACCTTCCAGGACGTGCTGGCCGGCGAAGATGCGGTGGCCCTGCGCTGGTGGGTGACTCGTGCCAGACGATCTCGATTGGTCCCCTTTCGCAAACTGGCCGACAGCGTCATGGAACATTGGGACGGGATCGTGGCTTTCCTGGAAACCCGTGTCACCAACGGCGTGATCGAGGCGATCAACGGTCTGCTCCAACTGGCCAAACGCATGGCTCGCGGCTTTCGTTCTTTCCGCAACTTCCGCCTCATGGCTCTGCTCAAAGCCGGCCGCCTCCAACTTCACCTCCCCTCCCTTTCACCCACTTAAAACAGCGAAGCGGCCTATTTTTCCGATGCTGGGGGCGTTGATGTCATCGTATGCCACGTCCAATACTCAAACAGTTCGGCGATCTAAAGCCGGAAGATTTCAGGCAGCATCCTATTTGGGTCAGCGTCCACACGCTCGACTACGGCGCGGAGTGGTATGAGGAAACCGACGAGGAGACATTTCGACCTTGGCTCGAGAAGCCGCCAGTTGGAGCAGACGAGATGTTCTTGGTGAGTGCCCGACTTACGTTCGCGGATGGCACAGAGTTCGACGGGTTTGTCACGCCCGCCCGTTCGTATGAGGGCTTGCGCAGCATGGGCTCGCTCCAGCCGCAGATCTTCGCACCATCTGGTCGGAGGTTCGGATTCTGGCAGGGGATGTTCCGGCGGTCGGAGTCGGAGCGAGATTTCTACCAGACATTTACCAAGTCACCGCAGCAGGTATTCCCGATTCGGTTTCAGCCGCTGCCCGGGCCTCACGTCGAGCGTTGCTTCTGGCGAGATACCCGGATTCATGTCCCGACCACGTGGAGAGGTGGAGGTCACGCAATGACACCTCCTCAGAAACTGGAATTTCGGAGCGTTGACTATGAACAACTTACATCGGCCATGAAAGCGGGGAGACAGAACCAGAAACAGGATCAGTTCCTTCGCTCATTGCTCCGCGCGCAGCGTGGTTGGGATGCTAACCAAGCGCTGCAGGCGAACGGGCCGGGAATTCGCTTCTGCGTTCGACGCGTTCACGGGTCCGTCTCCCGCCATGGCGGGATTGGGGGCGACTCACCCGCTTTATTCCCAACATCAATCCTCAAATTGAAAGCAACATGGCCAAATACCTGATTTCCTTTCCCAGCGCGGCAATGGTCGTGCCCGACGGTGAATGGGAGGCGGTGGGGCGCGACGCGCACGCCGTTATCGATGAAGCGAAAGCCGCTGACGTTTACGTCTTTGGCGGCGGCATCGACGAAGCCGTTCCACCCGTGCTCGTTTCCGCCGACGGCGCGGTTGCCGAGGGCGGCTACCCTTGGGGCTCCCCCGCTCAACGGCGGCTTTACCGTGCTCGAACTGCCCTCACGCGACCAGGCGGTCGCGTGGGCCGCGCGCATCGCAAAAGCCTGCCGCTGCAAACAAGAACTCCGTGTCTTCGGGTTCGATCCGCAGTCCTGAAGATCATGGATTTGTATTACATGGATGGCACTGGTGAGGTTTTTTATGGCGAGTGATCCGTCCTCAATGCACCATGACGCCTTCCAAGCGCTGCAGGTGAGCCGAGAACTCCCTCCTGCGTTCGACCCGCTCACAGACCCGTCTCCCGCCATTGCGGGATTGGGGGCGTTAGGCGCTTCTACCCGTGTTCTATAACCGACCCATGGCAAGCATCCAATACACCAATACCTTTGCAGACATCCTGTCTTTCTCGGCATACACTTATTCGCGGTCGCCTGTGATGCTCGCTCTCTACTCGCTGCTCTTTGGCTTCGCCTGCATCTCCTCATACACGGCTGTACCGGCGTCGGCTGCACTGGGAATTCGTTTGCTGACGACCGCCATCATGGTCTTACTCTTCATGCTGGCTTTCTTCATTTTCTTTAGCGTCATCGTCCTGCTGAGCCTCATCTCCAAAGCCAACAAAACGTTTCTCACCCAGCACACGATTACGCTTGCCGACACTGGTCTGATCGAGGAGACCGAGTTCAACCGCACAGAACAAAGGTGGCCTGGCATTCCGCGTCTTGTTCGGACTCGGCGCTACATCTACGCTTACATTTCCCAGTATGCCGCGCACGTCATTCCACGTCGCGCATTCAGCGACGCTGCCTCGTGGGAGTCTTTCTATGAAGAGCTTCAATCCCGAGTTCGACGAAACGCCTGACCCAGCGTTGCAGCGAACACGTCTCCCCGCCACTCCGGCGTGTTGCTGAGCTTGGAGGCGTAGGCGCATGCCCATGAGCAAGTTCACGAAGGCAACTGTCGTCAGGATCGGAATTCCTCTTTTACGATTATTGCCATCTTGCGCAGCTCTGTATGGCTTCGCCGCGTTGTATGACCTCGGAGCGAAGACGTTCATCATCCACACCGCACCACTGCAGAAGTTGTTTTATGCTCCGATCGTGCTCTTTGTCTGGAGCGGACTCGCCTTAGTCCCGTTCATCTTGCTGCGCAGCTCGATCGTGTTCTACATTTATGCCACCATCTTCTTTAGTTGCCTGGCGTTCATGGCCTACGATTACTTCGTTCCCTTTCGTTACGTCTCACCCTACTTCCAAGGCGAGATACAAGATGCAGGCGGCGGATATTCCCGCTCCGGAAACCATGCCAGCATCGACTATTGGATTTCCTATCCGACATTTCCGCCCAACGAGGATGATTGGCCCCTGTCTCTCGTCCGCGTTGCTCCCTTGGCCCTCGCATTTGTATATCGACGATTTTATCCTTTGTGGGCCACCAACGCCTCCTCAGACGTCGCTACGCGCACTCCATGATTTCCGTGTTTCTGTTCTCGCACGCACCGACTTTCTTTGTCGTCGGACTTTTGCTCGGTTTGCTGTCAGGAGTTTGGCTCTTGTTCGCGAGCTACTCTTGCGACGCTCATCTCGCCCGTTGGTCTTACTTCTTGCCGTTGCTTACCATTCGTTTGGTCGTTACGTATCCACAGCGTTGCCTGGCACCGTTTTTACTTCAGCATGTGGCATTTCTCTTTTGCCTGCCTTTGCTGTTACGTGTTTTCCGCATTGTCACGTCGATTGGAGCAGCTGAAAGCCTTTGAGCATGGCTTCCCGTTCAACCGAAGCGCCTCCTCAGAAACTGGAAATTCGGAGCGTTGATCATGGCCAACCTACATCGGCCGTGAAAACGGGGAGACGCAGCCAGAAACAGGAATGAATGTCCGTGAAGTGCTTCCGACAGACCATGATGCCTGGCTGGCCATGCGTTCGGCTCTTTGGCCGCATTGCACACCGGAGCGTCACGTTACCGAGATGCGCGATTACGCCAGCCGCAACGGCTCCTTCGCCACGTTTGTTGCCATCCAGAGCGGTGTCGAGTTTTGCGGCTTCATCGAGGTGTCGCTGCGTTCCTCAGCCGAGGGCTGCACGTCACGTCCTGTAGGCTACGTCGAGGGTATTTTCGTTTGGCCCGCTTTCCGCCGCCAAGGAGTCGGTCGCCAGCTCGTCACTGCGACCCAGAACTGGGCAGCATCTCACGGCTGTGTCGAGTTGGCATCCGATTGCCACGCCGACAACGAGGCCAGCATCCGTTTCCACCGTCAGCTTGGATTCGACATCGCCAGGCAACTCATTCACTTTCGTCGCACCATTTCCGACGCAACCGGAAATGTCTAATCCAAGCGCAGAGCTTTGGGCGCTTCTGCGCGTCTCGTGTGAATGAAAGCAAAACAAACCGCAATCGAAGCGACGCCGAACTCGACGCACGAGGTGGCTTTCGTTGAGACGTTTGTCGTTCCCGACAAGCGCTCTCGCTACTTGGAGTTTCTACCCAACCCAAAGCGACGTGCCGAGATTCTTAGCCGTTGGAACCACTTCTTCGACTTCATCCCGGAGCGCGCGACTCAGATTCCTCGCACTTCAGCATCCGAGTTGGCTCAAGTGCTTCGTCGTCGTGGTGCGGGTCGTTTAGCCTACGTCATCGGCGACAGCAGCAGCGACGCACGCGAGTTACCGCTGGAGGACGCCATCGAGAGCGCGCTGGCTTCAGGCTGGGGCACCGTCGTGTCTTGCGTTCCCGGTCGGCTTGCTCTCTACCTTCAGGAGTTTCCGCCGGGCGCTACCTTCATCCTCAACTTGCAATGAACGAATCGTCTAGCCAGGCGCTGCGGCGAACGGGCCGGGAACGCTTTCCTGCGTTCGCCGTGTCCAGGCCCGTCTCCCGCCGTGGCAGGATTGGGGTCGTTGGCGTCACGACAGCGTTTCTCGCGATTTTCGTATTCTTGGTTTTCGTTCCGGGAAGCACCCTTTGCAGAGCCGACGCGGTGTCCAAATCAACCGAGGAGGAGTCGCTGAGCGACGTCATGGCCGGAGACTATGACCTGATCGGTCGAAAGCCAGACTCTACAACGACGTATTCAGGCAAGGTCACGCTTCGGGTCGACGGTGCCAATCTGAGAGTGACTCGAACCATTGCCGGCAAGACCTCCCAAGGCACCGCACATTTCGAAACGGTTGCCGGTTCGGATCGCATCCCCGTCCTGCGGTTTCGGTTCGTCTTGGACGGTGTTGAGTATGAGGCTACCTATCGCTGGCACACTGACCCAGACAACTATTTCCGCTTTACTGGGATCATAGGCCACCCCGGAACAAAGTCTCCGGGACTTGAAGCGCTTTTTCCAATCCACAAATGACGCCTCCTCAAGCGCCGCAGGCGAAGTGCTCCGGGCTGCCATGCCTGCTGCTCCCCAAAGAACTTCACCCACCTTGGCGATTTGGAGCGATAGGTGGCATCACACCTCATGGCCATTCGAGAGCAGCTTGACGAAGTCGAACGGACGATCGGTTTCAGGTATCCGTCGTCCTTCGCGGCCAAGGTTGAAGAGTTATCTCGTCTTCTCGCGACAAAACGCTTTCGCCGTGCATTTTCTGATACACGGCTGCTTTTGTCGGCGCCCGACATTACAGCGGCGCGCGACCATATCCCGGGCGCATTTCTACCATTCATGCGAGAGGAGCAGCCATCATGGCCGGACATCTACGCCTTCGATCTCGGCAGCGATGGACCGGAGTTTCACGTTGTTATCTGGTCAGACCATGCAGTCGTGATGGACTGGGCGGATTTTGCAGTTTTCTTGGAGTGGATTTATGAACAGATTTCCAAGCATGGCAAAGCCTAACCAAGCACCGCGGACTGCTTCGGGCCGTCATGCCTGCTGCTGCCCAAAGAACCCACCGCACAGCAATTCTGTGGTCCCTTCGCAGTCTGCCGCCATGGCGGGAGCGGGGCATTAGGCGGCTTGACACGATGAAGTCGTTCATCCGCAATCTTTCCGCGCCCGTAGAGTTCTTTCTCGTGATATTCGTTTGTTTTTGGTGGGGTATTATCGGAAGTATCGTAGCCGTTGCCAGCCATTCGTGGAGAGTCAGCTCGGCGGTCGAGTTCACCGACAGCGGGGCACTGACTTTGGTCATCATCGAATTGTCGGGCTTGGCCGTCACATTCTGGAGTGGCCGCATCCGCGGTTGGTCGTTCCAATCATTCGGTTTGCAGCCTACCTGGAGATCTACCGGAGCAGGCTTTCTTCTGTGTTTAGCCGCAGGGTCGGCGATAGGCGTCAGTGTCTTGCTGGCCAATGCCATTTTCCCAGGGTCGGCGCAATTCCTGCCGGTGGCCAGCCATGTGTCTGTGCCCTTGCTCATTCTCGCTTCGGCAATCAATCCTGTTTTTGAAGAAACCATTGAGATTGGTTACTTCGTCCGATCGTTGGAACGGTATGGCATGTGGGCTGCAGTATTAGCGAGTGCGCTGTTTCGCGCGTTTCTGCACGCCTACCAAGGTGCCAATGCCATCGTGGTGGTCTTTCCGATTGGCTTGATTTTTGGATTTGTTTATTGGAAGTGGCGCCAGCTATGGCCGTTGATCGTTGCCCACGCGCTGTTTGATTTATATGCACTGTTTCCTCGATCGCACGCGGCCTGACAAATTGCTGCAGGTCACGCGGGATGGCGCTCTCGGTTTATCGAGAAGTTGCTGGTGGACCGGTGTTACCACCCCCCGCGTGCCTGAACTCTGGTCGGGCAACTTCGCACCGGTATGACGTTTTCGCGGCCACGCATTGGGCTTTCCGCCGCATCTTTACTCACCATCGGTTTGCTCATGTGGCCTGTCGTATTCGCGGCTGACGGTATCCATCGGTTCTACGGGTATTCATGGCGACCGTTCCTGGATTATTTCGAGCTGGCGGCCGCTTTGATTGGTCTGATCTGTTGTGGAGCGGCGCCATTTTTTACCACGCTTCGAGTGGGACAGAAATGGGTGTTCCTCGCGGGCTCCCTCACCGCATACGCGGCAGATTTTTTCGTGTCGGCATTTCTCGGCATGATCGTCTTTGGAATACCAATGGATTAAAATGTGGCGGCTTATCGCTCGTCACATTGAACCAACACACCTATGAGCCAGGAATCCAAGCCTCTACCACAATTACAGTTTGTTTACGTCGCACTCTGTTCTGGCGGCGCCTCTACGGTCATAGCATTTTTAGTTCTTCTGATGTTCCCGCATGTTAGCGGCAGCGAGTCCATGGCGTGGGCTATTGCCTGCATGTGCGCGGCGATGGTGGCCGCACCGGCGGTCATGGGAATAGGCGTCGCCTACTTTATGAGCAAGCAAGCGCCGCGTGAATGACGACCTCCGAAACCGACCGTCGCCTAGCTTTGGTAGGTCAGCAGGTCGGCGAGGATCGCGCGGCGGTGGCGGATGGCGAGGGAGTAGTGCGCTTCGTCTTCGAGGAAGCGCGGTTCGCAGTTGGGGAGTTGCGCGACCATTTCCTCGGCGAGTTGCCAGGCGAAATTGGCGTCCTGTTTGCCGTGCCAGAGGCGGACGTGAACGCGCACTTCATTGAGCGGGAAGCCCCAGGGTTGCGTGTAGATCACGCCGTCGCCGTAGAGGCCATCGGCGCCGACGCGCCAGGATTCGCGGTAGTTGCGGAAGCAGCTTTCGAAGATGGCGTGGTCGGCCAGGGTCTCGGCCTCGGGAGGGGGCATCTTGCGGAGTATCCACGGGCGGATCCAGAGCGGTGGGCGCAGGCGCGCGACGGGACGGGCGGCGCGGAAGACCCAGCGCAGGACGCTGGGGCGCACGCGTTGGGTGCGGAGCAGCCAGCGGTAGGCGGGATTCAGGTAGCGAATGTCTTTGCGCTCGGCCAGCGGGGGCGCGCTGCAGACGACGGAGACGACGGGGATGCGATCGGGAAGACCCCAGGCGGCGGCGAGGGCATAAGGGCCACCGCCGGAAACGCCGAGGACGCGGAATTGCTCGAGGCCGAGGACGTCGGCCATGTCGCCGATCAGTTTGGGCCAGTCGGTGAGGGTGCGGCCGGGATGAATGGGAGAGAGGCCCACGCCGGGGCGATCCGGCGCGATGATACGGGCGCCGAGGGCGCAGGCGGCTTCGTGGAGCAGGCCGCCTTGCAGGCGGGACGCGGGCCAGCCGTGGCAGAAGAGGACAGGGGTGCCGTGGGGATCGCCGTATTCGGCGATGGCCAGTTGGCGGCCATCGGGAAGATCGAGGACGCGGGAGGCCATTGCCGGGTGGCCATTGGCCGGGGCGGTGAGAGTCGATCCAACCAGTTCGTCGGGCACAAATTCACAAGACACGCACTGCCGGTGAACAGCAATAGGGAATACATCACAAAAAACGTGCGCGCCGTCAGTGTGGTACGGCGCGCACGCACGTTGAGTTTTGGAATCATTCCTCAACCCGCGCGCGGGGCGCGGGTGGGGAAAGTGGCGTTTGGTCGCCGGGCTGCGTTAACCGCGTTTGGTCGCGGTGGACGATTTTTCCGTCTTGGTGGAGGACATCTTCGGGGTGCCCTTCTTGGTGTCGCGTTCGGTCATGACGCCCTTCTTGCTCACCAGATTACGTTTGCCTTTGAAAGTATCGGAAACGATCTGCGGCGAGTGCATGAGCGAGTGGCCGGTGCGCTCGAGGAAGACCACCGGGTAACCGATCGTGCGCAGGGGCTGCGATTGGCTATCCCAAGTCTTGCTCGTCTTCTCGGTCTTTTGGACCTTGGTTCCGGACATCTTCGCCTTCTGGTTGGGTTGCTGATCCGCCAGCGCCGAAGCGCCCAAAGCGCACATGGCCGCGAGGGCCAATGTGAAGTATTTGGTCGTTTTCATAACAAAGACTGAATCGAAATCGGCGCGAGGGGTGGTTCCTTGACCGGACCTCCCGCTCGGGTGTGACCCCTAAAGCTGGGAGACTGTAAAATGGACCGATGCAAGGGTAGAGAGGCCCGCGAATCACGCGAATGACACGGATGAAAGACACATCATTCGTGTCATTGGCGTGATTCGCGGGCACTTTTTTCGCAGCCTCTTTGAGGGGAGGCGAAAGCTGCAGTCACGAGGACCTGTTGCGTCTGCGGCTTGCGGTGAAGGGAAAACACTGCTTGTCTTTCGCTCCCATTTTCCCCGATCGCATGAAATCACCACTGCTTCTTCCCGCCGTCCTCGTTGCCACTCTCCCACTGGCGTCGCTCATCGCCGCCGAAGAGGGTGGAGGTCACGGCAGCGGCGCGTCCTCGGAGGGTGTGGCGCCGGCTTCAGATGAAGGGCAGAATGCGATCAAGTCGTTCAAGTTTGACGAAGGCCTGAAAATCGATCTGTGGGCCGCGGAGCCGCTGCTGGCGAATCCGGTCTGCTTCACGGAGGACGAGAAGGGCCATTGGTATGTGGCGGAAACGTTCCGGCAGGAAAAGGGCATCGAGGACGACCGCGGGCACGCGGAATGGCGCGATGAGGACATTGCCTCGAAATCGCTCGCGGACCGGCTGGCCTATATGCACAAGCACGTGCCGGACACGACCCTCTTCGAGCAGAAGTTTGCCAAATACGAAGACCGCATCCGCCGGCTGGAGGATACCACGGGCAGCGGCATCGCCAACAAATCGACGATCTTTGCCGATGGCTTCCGCGACGCGCTCGATGGCACCGGCGCAGGCTTGATCGCGCGGGGCGACGAGATCTGGTACACCTGCATCCCGAATCTCTGGCACTTCCGCGATACGAAGGGCACGGGCACGGCCGACGTGAAGGAGAAACTGCTCTCCGGCTTCGGCATCAAGTTTGCCTTGCGCGGACACGACATGCACGGGCTGCGCTTCGGGCCGGACGGAAAGCTGTATTTCTCGATCGGCGATCGTGCGCTGCACGTGAAGACGAAGGAGGGCAAGGACATCGCGCAGACGGAGAGCGGCTCGATCATGCGCTGCAATCCGGACGGCACGGACTTCGAGATTTTCACCACCGGCGTGCGCAATCCGCAGGAACTCGCGTTTGACGAGCACGGCAACCTTTTCACCGGCGACAACAACTCCGACGCCGGCGACAAGGTGCGCTTCACCTATCTCGTGGAAGGCGGCGATTGCGGATGGCGCATGGCCTTTCAGTATCTGCCGGATCGCGGTCCGTGGATGCGCGAGCGTCCGTGGGATGAAGTGATCGCGCCGACGGTGCGCTACATCATTCCCTGCGTGGCGAATATCGGTAACGGCCCGAGCGGGCTGACCTACAATCCCGGCACGGGGCTCTCGCCGAAGTACTACAAGAATTTCTATCTCAGCGATTTCCGCGGCGGCGCGGCGGCCAGCGTGGTGCACGAGATTCACACCGAGCCGAAGGGCGCGTTCTTCACCGCTACGCATCGCGACTGGCTGAAGGGCATGCTCACCACCGACGTGGAATTCGGCAATGACGGCGCGCTCTATGTGCTCGATTGGGTGGCGAGCTGGGGCGGGGTGGGCAAGGGCCGCATGTATAAATTCACCGATCCGGCGAACGCCAACACGGCGCTGCAGAAGGAGACGGAGAAGCTGATTTTCGACGGCATGACGAAGCGTTCCGACGACGAACTCGCCAGGCTGCTGGCGCACGCCGACATGCGCGTGCGGCAGGCGGCGCAGTTCGAGCTCGCGAATCGCGGCGCCGGTTCCATCAAGACCTTTGCCGCGGTGGCGGCGGACACGAAAGTCGCGAATCCGTTGGCGCGTCTGCACGCCATCTGGGGCCTCGGCCAGCTCGCCAAAAATGCGGGCGCTCTGGATTCCCTGCCGGCGCTGCTCGCCGATGCCGACCCGGAAGTGCGCGCCCAAGCCGCTCACGTGCTCGGCGATCACAAGGTGAACGCAGTGTCTGCCAAGTTCGTCGAGATGTTGAAGGACAAGGAAAACCGCGTGCGTTTCTTCGCCGCGATGGGCATCAGCAAGACCGCCGACAAGAATGCTTTCGATCCGCTCTGCGCGATGCTTGTGGAGAACGACGACAAGGACCCGATCGTGCGTCACGGCGGCGTGATGGGCTTGATTGCTACCGGCACGGCCGAGCAGATCGCGGCCAAGGCGCACGATCCGTCCGTGGCCATGCGCGGCGATGCGGTGGTGGCGTTGCGCCGGTTGGAGAGCCCGCTGGTGGCCCAATTCCTCAAGGACGCGGATGAGTCCGTGGTGCTCGAGGCCGCCCGCGCCATTCATGATGTGCCGATCCAAGGCGCGCTGCCGGCGCTCGCGGCGCTGACGACAAATACAGCGATCAAGAATCCGAATATTCTCAATCGCGTGGTGAATGCCAACTATCGTCTCGGCAAGGCGGAGAATGCGAAGGCACTGGCCGAGCTCGCCGCCAATACGCAGATGCCGGAAAGCGCTCGCAAAGACGCGCTGAACGCGCTGTCGGACTGGGCGCACCCGGATGCGAAGGACCGCTTGCTCAACCAGTGGCGTCCGCTGCCCGATCGCGGCGATGAAGACGCGTCCGTGGCCATGAAGGCGACGGCGGCTCAGCTCTTCAAGGACGCGCCGGCGGCGATCCAGGAAACGCTGGCCAAGCTGGCCGGCAAGCTCTCGCTGAAGAACACCGGCGAGCCGCTCGCGCTGCTCGCGATGAATGACAAGTCCAGCGCCGCGGCGCGCGCCGAGGCGGTCAAAGCGCTGACCGAACTCAAGGATTCACACCTCGCGGAAGTCGCCCACCACGCAATCAAGGATGGCAACACGGAAGTGCGCAGTGAGGGCCTGAAGGCGCTCGCGGTGGCGGATCCGGTGGCCGCGGTGAAAGTGATTGCCGAAGTGCTCGAGAAGGGCAGCACCAAGGAGAAGCAAGGGGCACTGGGTGCGCTCACGCAGATTCAAAATCCCGAGGCGATCAAGCTCCTTTCTACGCAACTCGACAAGCTCATCGCGCATCAGCTTCCCGGCGAAATTCAGCTCGACGTGATCGACGCCGCGACCGCACACGACAACGCGGAGCTGAAGAACAAACTCGCCCAGTACGAAGCGGCGCTCCCGACGGCTGACGCCCTTGCCAAGTTCCGTGTGGCCCTCGTCGGCGGCAACGTCGAGCGCGGCCGCAAGATCTTCCGCGAGAAGGAAGCGACGCAGTGCCTGCGCTGCCACAAGTGCGAGACCGGTGACAGTGTGGTCGGCCCCGACCTCACGCACGTCGGTTCGCGCAAGAACCGCGAATACATCCTCGAATCGATCGTCTATCCGGACAAACAGATCGCCGAGGGCTTTGAGATCGCCGTGCTGACGCTTCAGAATGGCAGCGTCGTCGCTGGCCGCCTCGCCGCACACAGCGACAAGGAATTGAAGATCGAGACGATGGACGAGAAGGGCAAACCGCAGGTCGTGACCGTGGAAGTGTCGCAGATCAAGAACCGCCAGCGCGCTCCTTCGCCCATGCCGCCGAACCTCATGGACTTCCTGTCCAAGTCGGAACTGCGCGACCTCGTCGAGTATCTCGCCACGCGGAAGTAGGGATTCAACGCAGAGGCAGAGGCGCAGAGGAAAGCTCGAAGCGCCCCCAAAAAACCTGTCATCCTGAGCGAAGTGCCCCGGGGCGTAGGTGGGCGGGGCGCGCAGTCGAAGGACCTCCAATATCACGGGCGAAGGCGGAGGGAAAAATAGTAAGCGCGTGCTCGCGCGTAGGGCGTGGAAGCTCCGCGCGAAAACCCTCGGAAGCGTGAGGTCCTTCGACTCCGCCCATGCTTCCCCGCTTCGCTCAGGATGACGGGCTTTTTGGGGCGCTTCGCGCTTCCTCTCCTCTGCGTCTCCGCGACCTTTGCGTTTTTAAATCCGGGCCTTACTTCTCTGGCACGAAGTCGACGACCATCACGTCATCGAGGATTGGCTTGAGGATGTCCACGAAGGCTTTGTGCGCCGGGTGCACGAGATAGGCGTCGCGATCCTTGGCGTCCTTGAAGCTCACGATCCAGACGTACTTGAAATCCTTGCTCAAGCCTTCGGGGCTCGAATTCGTGCCCCATTCGAGCGATTCGACCTGGCTGATCTTGGTCTTCAGCGCGGCAAATTCGTCGGTGATGTGCTTGATCTGCTCCGGCGTAGCGGTGGATTTGAACTTGAAGTGAACGATGTGACGGACCGGTCCGTCGGCGGCGATGGAGGACATGGTAAGAAAGACGATAGCGAGGAGGAGGGAGGCGAGGGTTTTCATTGGGAGGCCGAAGTGTGCGAAGGAAGCGCGCGACGTGGCAACGGAATTTCCGATCTCCTTCAGGCCAAACTTTACACGTTGTTCACCGAGGAAACCTTGCCGCTGCTCGCTGGGTATGCGAAATGACGCCCCATCGGCCGCTCCCGTGGCGGCTGCATTTTCGATGCGCTTTCCCTTCTCCCAATCCGTTTTCTTGACCGCACTCTGTGGCGTCGCGTTCGCGCCCCTGGCCTCGGCGATCACCATCCGCGACGATACTCCAGATTCTTCTTACCTTACGCTGGGCGCGGACCCGACTTACCAAGCCGCGGGCTTCTTTTCCGGCGGGTCTTTTGGAGGCACGCTCATCACCGATCCATTTGGCCTAAACGAGTATGTCGTCACGGCCACCCATCCTCGTCGAGGCGGGGCCGGATCGTCGCCGGGCAGCAGCACTTTTACGATCGGCGGCAATGCCTATGGCGTCTCGGCCATTTTCAGTGCGCCTGGTTACAACTCCAGCACCCAGCAAAACGATTTGAGCGTCATACGCCTGAGCGCGCCGGTGACCGGTGTTACTCCCGTGCAGTACTACACGGGAACGGCGGAATTGAATAAGACCGTCACTGCCATCGGTTACGGCTTTTCGGGCACTGGTCTCACCGGAGGAGTGACTGCCGACAGCCAGCGCCGGGGCATGAATAACGTCATCGACGTGCTCGATGCGTCGACCATCAGTGCGGGACTGCCTTCCACGTCCTACCTGTTCGATTTCGACAACCCTTCCGGCACCAGCAATTCCCTGAGCCTCCTCAATACCGGCGGAAAGGCCAATTCCTCCGCATCCGCGCTTTCCTTGGAAGGCAGCCTCGCAGCGGCGGATAGTGGCGGCGGCGAGTTCGCGATGATCGGCGGCACGCTCTATCTGGTGGGGGTGAATTCGTACATCGCCGCGCCTTCGACGAATCCGGATGCAGCAAATCCGGACGGGCATTATGGCGATATCGACGGTGCCACGCGGGTCAGCCTTTTTTCGGAATTCATTGCGCAGACCGTCCCAGAGCCGGGCCCGGCAGCATTGCTGGTCGGCGGGTTGGCCGTATGCGGTGGTTTGTGTCGTCGGCGTGGAGGCTCTGTCGGTCCCGCTCGTTGAGTCGGGCCTCTGACTAAGGTCCGCTTTGCAGGCGTCGCCGCAACCGCATCGAAATGGCGGTGTTGCTTCACGCAACTCCATTGACGAACCCGCTCGACAAGGGAGCGTATGACCAGAGGCGCAGCGTGGTCGATTACTACGATTGGCTGGGCCGGCGCTACCACATCGGCGTCTTCGGTCAGCGCATCTACGACTAAGCCGCGCGTCGCTGCGTTGCTTTCCGCGTGGCCAAAGGCCAACGGATCAGGCAAAGGTGAGAGCCCTTTATGCCTGTCGATCCACTCCTTTCCGAACCCGCCACCGATCCACTGCCGCTCTATCGCGGGCGGGATGCCATCGTCGCCACGGACCTGCTTGCCGCCGCGATGGTGCACCTGGACTTCTTCACCTGGCTGAGCGAGCACCCCTCCACCCTCGGCGCGATCTGTGCGCATTTCGAGATTCATTCGAGGCCGACGGATGTACTCATGACCTTGCTCAACGCCATGGGGCTCATCACGCAATCGGGCGGCGTCTTTCATCTCACCCTGCGGTCGCGCGAACATCTGGTGAAAGGCTCGCCGTGGGATCTCACGCCTTACTACACGTCGATGAAAGATCGGCCGCAGACGCTGGATATGTTGAAGGTCCTGCGCACAGGGAAGCCGGCCAATTGGGGGAGCTACGATCCGCAAGCCTGGGCGCAGGCCATGGAGCGCGAGGATTTCGCCGGGCCATTCACCGCGGCGATGGATTGTCGCGGCGTGGTGCTCGGGCCGGCGATGGCGAAGAAGCTCGATCTCTCGGAAAACAAGGCGCTGCTCGATGTCGCGGGCGGATCGGGCATTTACTCCTGCGCGATGGTGGCGAAACACCCGCACCTCCGCGCTTCGGTCTTCGAAAAGAAACCGGTGGATCGCATCGCCCGTGAAAGCATCGCCAAGCGGGGCTATAGCGAGAAGGTGAGCGTCACGACGGGCGATATGTTTGCCGATGATTGGCCCACCGGATTCGACGTCCACCTCATCTCAAATGTGCTGCACGACTGGGACGAAGAACCCGTTCGCAAGTTGCTCGCCAAGTCGTACGCGGCGCTGCCGAAAGGTGGCTCGCTCATCGTGCATGATATGCACATCAATGCGGAGAAGACCGGGCCGTTGCACGCGGCGGAGTATTCGGCGTTGCTGATGAATATCACCGAAGGGAAATGCTACTCGGTCGGGGAGATGCGCGCCTATCTTGGTGAACTCGGATTTGAATGGACGGACTTTCAACCGACGGCGGTGGGCCGCAGTTTCATTCTCGCCAAAAAGCTCTGATCCATGACCACGCTTCCCTCCCGTTTTGCCCTGTGTGGTGCCCTGTTGCTCGTCCCAGCCGTGCTGCTGGCTGACGACACTCATTTGCCTTACCCGGTGGCTCGCAAGAGCGACCAGGTCGATGACTACCATGGCGTCAAGATTGCCGATCCTTATCGCTGGCTGGAGGACGATAATTCCGCGGAGACCAAGGCGTGGGTGGAGGCCGAGAACAAGGTGACCTTTGCCTATCTTGACACGATTCCCGAACGCGCCGCGATCAAGGAGCGGCTGACCAAGCTGTGGAACTATGAGCGTTTCGGAGTGCCCTTTCACGAGGGGGGGCGCTACTTCTTCACCCGCAACAGCGGTCTGCAGAATCAGCGTGTGCTTTATGTGGCGGAGAAGCTCGACGCCACGCCACGGGTGTTGCTCGATCCCAATACGCTTTCCACCGATGGCACCGTGGCGTTGAGCGGTTACTCGCCGAGCGAGGACGGTAAGTATCTCGCCTACGGCTTGTCCAAAGCAGGATCGGACTGGGAGGAATACCACGTGCGCGACGTCGCCACCGGCGAAGATCGGGAAGATCTCGTGGAATGGGTGAAGTTCTCCGGCGCCTCGTGGAAGAAGGACGGCAGCGGCTTCTACTACAGCCGCTACGATGCGCCGAAGCCCGGCGAGGAAAAGAAGGGGCTCAACGAGTTTCAGAAGCTCTACTTTCACCGGCTCGGCTCGAAGCAGAGTGAGGACGTGCTCGTTTACGAGCGGCACGACCATGCGGATTGGGGTTTTAACGGGAACGTTACCGATGACGGGCACTATCTGATCATTCACGTCTCGCAAGGGACGGATTCGCGGAACCGCGTCTTCTTCAAGGACCTCGCGGACGAAAAGAGCCCGGTCGTCGAGTTGCTCAACGACTTCGATGCCAGTTACGACTTCATCGATAACATCGGGCCGGTCTTTTATTTCAAGACGGATCTCGATGCGTCGCGTGGTCGGGTCATCGCGATCGACACCGCGCATCCGCAGCGCAATCGCTGGGTGGAGGTCATTCCGCAGGAAAAGGTCGATGCGCTGGAGGGCGTGTCGGTCGTTCACGATCAATTCATCTGCACCTATCTGCACGATGCGCATAGTGTCGTGCGACTTTTCAACGCGGAGGCGACCGACGGTCCCGCCAAATTCCTTCGTGAATTGGCGCTGCCCAGCCTGGGCTCGGCGGGCGGCTTCGGCGGGAAGCGCAAGGACACGGAAACGTTCTATTCCTTCACCAGCTTTACGGTGCCGGGCACCATCTACCGACTCGATCTCACCGCCGGCGAGAGCGCTGTATTTCGTGAGCCGCATGTTGATTTCAACCCGAACGACTACGAGACGAAGCAGGTCTTCTATAAGAGCAAGGACGGTACGCGCGTGCCGATGTTCATTACTTACAAGCGTGGATTGAAACTCGATGGCGCCAACCCGACGCTGCTTTACGCCTACGGTGGTTTCGATATCAGCCTCACGCCGCGCTTTAATGTCGCCGATCTGGTGTGGATGGAGCGGGGCGGTGTCTTCGCCATGCCGAACCTTCGCGGAGGCGGGGAATACGGTGAGGAATGGCATCAAGCGGGAATGATCTTGAAGAAGCAAAACGTCTTCGATGACTTCATCGCCGCTGCCGAGTGGCTCATCGAGAATAAATACACCTGTTCGCAGAAGCTGGCGGTCCAGGGCGGCAGCAATGGTGGGCTGCTGATTGGCGCGTGCCTGACGCAGCGGCCGGAGCTCTTCGGAGCGGCACTGCCGGCGGTCGGCGTCATGGACATGCTGCGCTTCGACAAGTTTACCATCGGTTGGGCGTGGCGCAGCGAGTATGGCTCGGCGTCGAATCCGGAGCAGTTCCGCGCGCTCTATGCCTATTCACCGCTGCAGGCGATCAAGCCCGGCGTGCGGTATCCGGCGACGCTCGTTGCCACCGCCGATCACGACGATCGCGTGGTACCCGCGCACAGCTTCAAGTTTGCCGCGCGTCTGCAGGAGTGTCAGGCCAAGGACGGCCCGCCGGTGCTTATCCGCATCGAGACCCGCGCCGGTCACGGCGGCAACAAGCCGATGACGAAGGTTATCGCCGAGCGGGCGGACGAGATCGCCTTCATGCTGCGGTCGCTTGGGATGAACTAGACACGGTTGGGAACGGCCTCACTGGGAAGGGCGACTTTCCAGTCGCCCTGCGCCGTGGAGCGATGCCTGTCGGGATTGGCGCTGCGCGCGTTGGATAGGGTCAGCGACTGGAAAGTCGCCGCTCCCAGTGAACGCCATCGAAAATGCGATGACCTTCGTTTCCGCCATGACGTCTACTTCTTCAGCATCTCGATGAGGAAATCCTCGATCTTCGGATGTTTGACATCGGGCGCGCCGGGGTAGACGAGCTCGCACGAGACTCCCTTTTCTTTGCAGTGCTCCTGCAGCTTCACACCGAAGTTCGCGGTGTGCGTGGGATCCTTTTGGTCCTGACCGAGCGCGGGCGCGGTGGGGAAGGACATATAGATCGGCGGATCGTCCGAGGAGACGTGCTCGTAGGGCGAATACTCCTTGATCCATGGCATGACCTTGTCGCGGCCGGCGAGGAACTCGGCGAAACTGGGGAAGCCAAAGGCATGGCCGCCGTATTTGCTGTTCGGCGTCCATTCTTTCATCTGCTGTGGATCGAGCGTGGTCTGCGGGACATTGACCGCGGCGCAGGTCAGGCGCGTCGACTCGTGCGCGATGGGATCGCTGCTCTTCGGGTCGGCCATGTCGTCGTGAAAGTCGAGCCACAGACTGGAGCAGGCGCCGGCGGAACCGCCGGTCGCGCCGATGCGCGTCTTGTCGATGTTCCATTCCCGCGCTTTGCTGCGGACGGTTTGCAGGGCGCGCGCGGCGTCGTGGAGCGGCCATTCGACTGGCGGCCATTGGCCTTCGGCCACTGCATCCGTGGTGAAGCGATACTGGATCGAGACGACCGAGATACCGTTCTTGAGATAGTTGGCCACCGCGACGGGTTGTTTCTCGCCATGGACCCAACCGCCGCCGTGAATATAAAACACGAGTGGCGTCGGTTTGTCGGACGGAGCTTTGTAGAAATCGAGGACCTGCTTCGGGTGCGGGCCATAATGGAAATCGGCCACCGTGGGCGGGGGGACTTGTGGCCGTGGCGTGGCGGCCGGCGTCGCCGCGGGAGTGGTCGACGATGGAGTCGCGGATTTCGGAGCGGGATCGGCGGCGAGCAGGGGAAGGCAAAGGGAGCTGACGCCGATGGCAAGGATGATGCGGTTCATGGGGTGGGGATGGTGAAAGCTGTGATAGGGTAACCTGCGGAGGCCGATTCCAGTAGGTCCTGGCGATTGACCCGGTGAAACAGCTCCCACGCGGTATCGCCGAGGTAGAAGAACGGCCGCCGTTCGCAGACTAGCCGCGATCGATCGATTTTCGACCCTCGTATTTTCCGAGGATGGTCTTCGCGGCCTTGTCTTCGTATCGCTTCTGCGACGCCTTATCGCCGCCCATGAGACCCTTGACGATCCCGGTTTTGGAGTTGGGTTTTGCTTTGGCCTTTTTGCTGGGGCGTTGTGGCATGACAAAGAATATTGTTGTTGGTCGTTTTAGGCAAGTTTCACCGCGAGGTCAGCGCTTCGCGGGGATGGTCAGTTCCTGCGGGGTGAACTGGATGTTCACCTCGGCGCCGGTGTCGGCCAGAATCTTGCGGGCGATGAGGCGTTCGGTGGGTTGGAGCGTGCTGAAATGGTCCGCGCCGGCGATTGGGTAGAAATGGACCGCAGGCGAGTGCGGCATTTTCGCCATCGCGCGAAGGCTCGCGATATTCGAGCGGCCTTCCGCGCCTTCGAAGACGAAGGTCGGTGTCTGGATCGCCCGCAGGTAACGGCCCGGTTCGCGCAATGTTGCTTTCCGATGAATGCTCAGGTCGAAAGGCAGATTCTTCGCTCCATAACCGGTGACATCCTCGACAGGGCCGAAGGAGAACACCGCGCGAAAGTGATTCACCGATTCCGCGGCGAGCAAGGCCAGCGTGCCGCCGGTGCTGTGTCCGCCGAGATAGATGCGTTGGGGATCGACGTAGTCGAGCTTGCTGAGGTAATCCGCGGCGGCGAGCACATCGTCGACTTCGCCGTAGAAACCTTCCATCCAACCGGGCGCATCGTTCCCACCGCGCAGGCAGGGATACATCATCACGAGGCCCGCTTCGCGGAAAGTGGTGGCGGATTGGTCGTTGTCCGGCGGGTTGGGCGTCCAGGCGAGGTCGCTGATGCTGTTGCTGAAGCCGCCGACGACCCAAATGATCGCCGGATGCTTGCCGCCACCTTTCTGCGCGACGCCGACGTAGGCCGGCAGTTCGCCGGCGGACGAAGTGTATTTCACCAGGCGAAAGAAATCCGGCGGCGTCGGCGCGGGTTCACCGAGGTGCACATGCCGTGTGAGGTGCGTGGTGTAGCCACGCCGCGCTTCGGTGAGATTGGTGATGTGTTCCGCCGGAGTTGCCTGGGCAGATGCGGCGGGTTCCGCGGAGATGGGTTTGCACGCGACACCCAACGCCAGAGCCGCAAGAGCGAAGAGGATAGGTGTGACGCGCATACAGGTAAACCGGTGGGCCTAATCTAAATAGGAGACCGAATGGCCGCAAAGAGGCGCAAAAGGCGCAAAAGGCGCAAAAGGCGCAAAAGGCGCAAAAGGCGCAAAAGGCGCAAAAGGCGCAAAAGGCGCAAAAGGCGCAAAAGGCGCAAAAGGCGCAAAAGGCGCAAAGGGAGGGCATGACAAAGCACGGCCGCTCAACCCACGTGAGGACATCGGGCGGCGAGGCCCGACAGCCCAAGAGGAATTCTCCTTTTTGTGCTTTCTGTGCCTTTTTGTGGCCATCCCGATCTCCGCTTTTGGGTTAGCCCCGCTTCTGCTGCGCCATGTCGAACCAGCTCGGTCCGCTGGGCGCCGACGGGCGGGAGCCGCCACCACCGCCGCTGTTGCGGTCCTGGAACTTGCGCACGTCGCGGTCGTTGCCGCTGCCTTTTGGACGTTGGTCGCGCGGAGTGAGATCGACCTTCGTCTTGAGCGAGAGCGCGATGCGCTTGCGAGCCATGTCCACTTCCATGACGGTGGCCTGCACCCGCTGGCCGACCTTGAGGACGTCGGCCGGATTCTTCACAAATTCGTCGCTCATCTGGCTGATATGCACGAGGCCGTCCTGGTGGACGCCGATATCCACGAACGCGCCAAAGGCCGTGACGTTGGTGACAATGCCCGGCAGCTTGAGGCCGACCTTGAGGTCCTCCATTTTCTCCACGCCCTCGGCGAAACTGAACGCCTCGAACTTCTGGCGCGGGTCGCGGCCCGGCTTGGAGAGCTCGGCGAGAATGTCCTTCAGGGTGGGCAGACCGACTTCGGTCGTGACGTATTTGTCGAGATGGATCTTCCCGCGCTTCCCGCTGTCCTTGAGCAGGTCGAGCACGGTGCAGCCGAGATCGCCGGCCATCTTGTCGACGAGCTCATAGCGCTCCGGGTGCACGGCGCTGCCATCGAGCGGATGCTCGCCGTCGCGAATGCGCAGGAAGCCCGCCGCCTGCTCGAACGCCTTCGGCCCCAGGCCGCTGACCTTGAGCAATTCCTTGCGCGACTTGAAGGGGCCGTTTTCATCGCGATGCGCGACGATGTTGGCCGCGACCCGCGCGTTCAGGCCGGAGATGTAGGCAAGCAGATGCTTCGAGGCCGTGTTGATCTCCACGCCGACGTTGTTCACGCAGGAGATGACCACGTCATCGAGCGAACGCTTCAGCGCGTTTTGATCCACGTCGTGCTGATACTGCCCGACGCCGATCGATTTCGGGTCGAGCTTGACCAGCTCGGCGAGGGGATCCATCAGCCGGCGACCGATGGAGACCGCGCCACGCACGGTCACGTCCTTGTCCGGAAATTCTTCGCGGGCCACTTCGCTCGCCGAATAAATCGACGCGCCGCTTTCGCTGACCATCACCACCGGAATCGACGACGGCAGGCCGAGCTTGCGGACGAACGTTTCCGTCTCGCGCGAAGCGGTGCCGTTGCCGATGGCGATGGCTTCCACTTTGTATTTCGTGACCACGGCCTTGATCATCTCCGCCGCTTCCATCTGATCGCGCGCGCCCTTCTCGGGATAGACGACATCGTGGGCGAGCAGCTTGCCCTGGCGATCGAGCAACACCACCTTGCAACCGGTGCGGAAGCCGGGGTCGATGCCGAGGGTGACCTTCTGCCCGAGCGGGGAGGCGAGGAGCAACTCGCGCAGGTTGTCGGCGAAAACGCGGATGGCTTCTTCGTCGGCCTTCTTCTTGTAGAACGTGCGGGCTTCACCCTCCATGGCGAAGCCGAGCAGGCGCTTATAGCAATCCTGCACCGCGAGCTTCACCTGTTCGGAAGCGGGCGACTTGCCCTTGACGAAAAGACGTTCGAGCAGCGCGCCGGCCTCGATTTCATCCGGCACGAGCCGCGAGAAGAGGAAGCCTTCGGATTCACCACGACGAATGGCGAGAATGCGATGCGAGGGCGCTTTTTCGGCCGGCTCGGTCCAGTCGAAGTAGTCCTTGAACTTGGCGCCTTCCTCTTCCTTGCCGCTGATGACCTTCGACTTGATCACGCCCTTGTTGAGATAGAGTTCGCGCAGCTTGGCGCGGGCATTGGCGTCGTCGTTGATCCGCTCGGCAAGGATGTCGCGCGCACCGGCCAGCGCCGCCGCCACATCGGGCACGCTGTGTTTCTTGGCGTTGATCTCGATTTCCGGGCCAACGAAGGGCGCGGCGGCGGCTTGCGGGTCGGTCGCGGGATCCTGCGCCCAGAGAATTTCCGCGAGCGGCTCCAGCCCGAGATCCTTGGCGATGGTGGCCTTGGTCGTCTTCTTCGGACGGAAAGGCAGATAGATGTCCTCGAGCGTGGTCATGGAGTCCGCAGCCTCGATCTTCGCGGCGAGCACTTCGGTCATGAGCTTGCGCTCTTCGAGCGACTTCACGATCGCCTCGCGGCGCTTGTCGAGTTCCTCGAGTTGCTCGATGCGATCGCGAATCGAGGTGATCTGCACTTCGTCCAGCTCGCCCGTCTTTTCCTTTCGGTATCGCGCAATGAAAGGCACGGTGGCGCCTTCCTCCAGCAGCACCGCCGTGGCGGCGACCTGGCGGGGTTGGAGCTTCAGTTCCGAGACGATGCGAGCGAGATGTTTTTCGATCATGAGAAAAGCGTGAGGGCGCATGATGCGACGCGAAATCGGGGAGTCAATCGTCGCTGCGGAATAAAAGTTTTGTGGAAATGAAGTGGAACGTTGACAGCGCGCGGAGGGGTGTTTTGGCGACGGGAAACGCGCGGAAAAATCGAGGTTGGCAAAGTCTTGTAAAGGCTTGTGCAGATCACCGTCCGATGCGCCGTTGGCGCGCCAGGCTGATTCGACAGAAGGGAACGACCACGGGTTACGCTGATTGTCCGGATTTCGGGTGCAGCAAGGATCGAAAAATCCGTGTCATCCGCGGTCACCATTTCTTATTGTCCAGCTTTTCGGTACACGCTCTAAGAGATTTGAAAAAAGTGCCCGCGAATTACGCAAATGACACAAATGGGCGTATTTTTCATTGGCGTCATCTGTGTGATTCGCGGGCCATATAATCTCGCTGCCGCTTTATTTCACAGTCTCTAAGAAACCCTTCCAAAAGGGCATCCCTACGCTCATCGCTCATGAAATTCCTCCCTGTTCGTCCTGCTTTCCTTTCGCGCGCTCTTTTGCCGGCGCTGGCTGCTCTCGTTACGATGGGCGGATCGGCCTTTGCCGCGGATGATCCCTGGAAGCCGTGGATTGAGCCGGATTTCCCGTTTTTCTCTTCGGGGTTGGACTTGCGTCCGCAATCGCCGAAGGATGCAAAAGAGTGGAACATCACACCGCGAGGAATTGTGCTCAATCTGGGCAACGATTGCTGGGCATGCTTCGATACCGATCTGCTGCGCGTTTCGGCGATCTGGACGGGCAAAGGCGTGACCGAGGATTCGCTGGCCCCGCTTTCCTATCAGAACAAGCCGCTGAAGACGGTCGGCGGACAAAGCAAGCTGCCCAAGCCGGATGGCAAGGTCTGGTTGATGAATGGAGTTTATCCGGGCTGGCAGCTCGGAGACAAAGTTTCGTTCGACGATCCGCGTGAACCGCAGCCGAGTCCGGAAGAGCCGGGACGCGGGCCGATCCCGCCGTCCGTGGGGCAATTCAAGGCGGTGCGCTTGAACGGTCACAGCGCGGTCCTCGACTACACGGTGGATGGTGCCGAGGTGGAGGAACAACTCCAGGCTGGCAGCCGGGGCGATGCTCATCTGGTCACTCGCGCTTTGCGTTTGGCGCCCTGTCCACATGCGGTGTCGTTGGTGCTCGGACATCCGCTGGGCGGCGATGCGGCTCCCAAGGTGAACGCCATGCTCGTTTGGGAGCCAAAGGGCAGCGCGACCATGGAGCAACAAGATGGGACTTGGGTGGCCCACATTCCGGCGCATGAAAAGCCGTTGGAATTTACCGTCTTTCTTTCCGAAGGCGGAGAGTTCATCCCCAAGGATTTTATTGTCGTTTCGCATCCGGCACCCAGCATCAACCGCTGGCCGCAGGAGGTGGTCACCAAGGCGACGCTCTCGACCTCGAAAGACGCTTTTGTGGAGGATGAAATCCCGCTGCCGCTGAATAATCCATGGAAGCGCAATGTGCGCATGGCGGACGTGGCCTTCTTCAAGGATGGCACAGCGGCGGGGGTAACGGTCGATGGTGATGTCTGGCTCATTCGTGGGCTGGGAAAGGATCTTGGTGAGGTGCATTGGAAGCGTTTTGCCTCGGGGCTGCATGAGCCGATGGGCATCGCGATTCGCGATGAGCAGATCTATGTTTTCGATCGCAACGGCATCTGGCGCCTGCGTGATACGAACAACGATGGCGTGGCCGATGTGCATGAGCTTTTCTGCAATGCCTTCCCGCAATCGGCGGAGAGCCGCGAGTTCCCGATGTCGATGCGCCTCGCACCGGACGGTTCGTTCGTCATTTCCAAGGGCGGACAGCAGGCTTCGACGATCAGCAAGCTGAACGGTAGCGTGCTGCGCATCGCGGCGGATGGAAAGAGCTACGAGATTCTCGGCGTGGGTTTCCGCCAGCCGTTCATCGGGGTGAATCCGCGCACGGGATTGGTCACGGCGAGCGACCAGGAGGGCAACTATGTGCCCACCACGCCGCTCTATATTGTGAAGGGCGACGAGTATCATGGGTTCCTTTCCGAATTGCTCCCGAAGGAAAAATATCCCGCACCCATTGCCGATCCGCTCACCTGGATTCCGCATCCGGTCAATCCTTCCGCGGCCACACAAACGTGGCTCATCGGGGCGAACATGGGGCCGCTGAATGATTCGCTGATTCACGTGGCGTTCAATCGGCCGGAGCTTTTCAGCGTGTTGCTCAATGAGCGTGGCACCAAGCCGCAGGCCGCGGTGGTCAGCGTGGTGCATGACTTCGACATCCCGGTGCTCAACGCCAAGGTGAACCCGGCCGACGGCTGGGTCTACATGACCGGCTTTCAGGTGATCGGGTGGGGGACCACGGCGACTCGGGTGAGTGGGTTTGGCCGCGTGCGTTACACCGGCGCGACCTGCACCGTGCCCAAGGAAGTCATTCCAATGGACAAGGGTGTGCTGTTGCGTTTTGACACGGAGGTGGATCCGCAGAAGGCGGCCGACCCAGCGAGCTACACGCTGGAGAGCTGGCACTACAAGCGCACTTACAAATACGGCTCACCGCACTTGAAGGCGGATGAAACGCCGGGGCAGGATTGGATCACGCCGAGCAGCGCATATGTCTCGAAGGACGGGAAGAGCGTGTTCGTCGGCGTGCCGGGGATGAAGCCGGTGCAGCAGATGCGCATCGGCTGGGGCATCGTAGCCAAGGATGGCACGAAGCTGGAGAGCAACGCGTTCTTCACGCCGTATGAATTGGTGAAGTTCAATCCCACCGCGGAAGGGTTTGGCGATATCTCGGTCGATCTCACGGCCAAGGCGACGGTCGCGCAGGCCAGCGCGCCGGCGAGCGCGGAGGAAGGCAAGCGGTTGTATCAGCTCATGGGCTGCATGGCCTGCCATGCGATCGATGATACCATCCAGCCGAAGATCGGTCCGCCGTGGAAAGGGTTGTACGGCAAGACAGTCCAGATATCGAAAGGGCCGGATGTGGTGGCGGACGATGCTTACATCCGCGAGTCAATTCTCGTCCCCAGCGCCAAGATCGTGAAGGGATATGAGAAAGTCGAGGCGGGCATGCCGGTTTACCAGGGCGTGCTGAGCGAGTCGCAGATTCAGTCGATCATCCTGTACATCAAGACGCTGAAGTAGGCCGCGGCTAAAAAAACGCAGAGGACGCAGCGCGGCCGAGCCGCAACCAAAGGCCCCACCCATTTAAACGCAGAGGACGCCGAGAGCGCAGAGGGCCGCAGAGGGGGAAAAAGAGCGGCCAATGAGACAGTGGAACGGGCGCCCCCTCGTTGTCCCATAGTCTGATTGTCTCATTGTCTTCTGCCGTTCCTCTCTACAGTGCTAACCCGAAAAGTGTACGCAGCTTGCGGAAATTTTTTTGACCACGGATTTCAGGCATGTAGTCATTCAAGTTTTTTGTTGGGAAGTTTTTCGTTTCTCCTTTCTGTCGCCGAAGGCGACGCCTGGAAGTTCCCCCCAAACGCCGCCGCGGCGAGCGGCGCGGGGTTTGGGGGCGCGCAGCCCCCATCAGCCCGGGCGCGCTAAGTGGCGGAGGGTTGCAGGAAGCGCTTTTGCAGTTCGAGTAAGCAGGGCTTCAATTGGGCTGGCAGTCCGAGTTGCACGCGCAGGCTCTTGCCCAGAGTGACGGCCAGTTTGTGCAGCTTAAGGGTCACGCTTTTGCTCGTTTCCAGAGCTTGCGGTGGATGGTCCGAGAGGACGTGCCAGACCTGAACCAACAGCTTGCGAGCCACCGCGGCCACGGCAATGTGGCGATGTCCTTTGCGGGCAAAGAGCTTCCAGCCCCATTGGCCCAGCGTGGTCTGAGCTCCGGCGCGCAGCACCGCCTGCGCTCCTTGGATGAGCAGGTGGCGCAGATCGCCGCGCCCTCGCCGGCCCACCCCCAGCTTGATGCGCTTGTCCTTGCCGCTGTCGCGCTGACCAGGGTTGAGCCCCACGTAGGCCACCAGCTTTTCCGGGCCGCTAAAGCGACGCACGTCGCCGATGATCGCCAACAGGGCAAAGGCATTGATCAGACCGATGCCCAGCAGTTTCAAACAACGCAGCATCCGCGGCTCATTGGCCACTTCCTGGGCGATCCGCCGCTGCCACTGCTGGCGGCG
>NZ_ABVL01000047.1 GCF_000173075.1 Chthoniobacter flavus Ellin428 | reverse complement strand
TTTTTTTTTAAGTTTCCCCCCACCGCCCGAAAAAAAAAAACCCTCCCCCCAGGGCCCTGCTGGGTTAGCATTGTTCGGGAGTCTAAAGGACCTCTCTTTTTACTGGGATTTGGCGGGGGGCTTCCCCCAATTGAGGGCGGCTACGCGCCACTTTTTCCTCCGCCTTGCCCGCTCGTCGCGCCCATCTCTACCCATATAGAGCGGGTGTTCCAAATTTGTCATGCAGCTCCGCACGAAAACCCACGGAAGTCAGAGGTCCTTCGACTCCGCCCATGCTTCCCCGCTCCGCTCAGGATGACTCGCTTTTTTTTGGAACGCTTCGCGTATCTGTGCTGAACGCTTACTGCTAACGACGCGTCTGCCCGCCAGGTTGAATCTCGATTCAACCTACGAAAAATGTTTGGCCACGGCCTCCGTCCGATTCTTTACCTGGAGTTTGATGCAGATGTTCTTCACGTAACTGCGGACCGTCTCCGCGCCGATGCCCAGCTTGTCCCCGATCTCCTTGTAGATATATCCCGAGGCGAGCAGTTCGATGACTTCGCACTCCCGCGGAGAGAGCTTCTCCGTCTCGCGAGCCGGCTTGGTCGTGCCGCGGAAATACTGCACGACCTTGCGAGCGATGTGCGCGGAGAATGGCGCGCCGCCCGAGTGGACATCGCGGATCGCTTCGAAAAGTTTCTCCGGCGGTCCGGACTTGATGAGATAGCCGCTCGCACCCGCCTTGAGCGCGCGAAAGATGCGATCCGCATCCTCGTAAACGGTGAGCATGATGAACTCCAAATCCGGCAACTGCTTCTTCAACACGGCCACGCAATCGATGCCGGACATGCCGGGCAATTCGATATCCATCAGGACGACATCCGGCGGACGCGCCGGGATTTTTTGCACGGCCTCCTCAGCGGAGCCGAGGGTGTAGAGACACTCGATGTCGCGCGCGCTTTTCAGGACGCGGACGAGTTGATCGCGCAGTCCGGGATCGTCTTCCACAATCACGACGGTTTTCTTTTCTTTCATCGGCTTAAGATGTGGGAGGGATGGGAACTTCGAAATGAACCTGGGTTCCGGCTCCGGGCGAACTCTCAAAAGAAATCACGCCGCCGATCAAGGCCATTCGGCGACGCATGTTGCCCAAACCATTGCCGGCCACCACCGCCGCGGAGTCGAAACCGCGGCCATCGTCGGCGATGGTGATGCGCAAACGCGGATCGTTGAACTCGACCCGTAAGGTGATCTCCGCCGCGCCCGCGTGCTTGATCGCATTGTGCAGCGCTTCCTTTACCGCCAGGGTCACGTTGTGCCGGGTCTCGCTGGTCACGCGGCGCTGGTCGGGCACTTCGCAGGAGTGGATGCGGCCGCGAATCCGCGCCGTCTCACAAAGGTTGTGCGTGAGCTGGCAGACGTAATCGACCAGCGATTCGAGGTGATCGTGTTCCGGGTTCACCGTCCAAACGGTTTGGTTCAGCGCGGCCACCAGTTCGCGAGCCATCCCGGAAATTTGCTGGAAGTTTTCGCGGGTCGTTGCGCTCTGCGGCTCGTTCTCCGCGAGTCCGCTGACCAGCGAAATATGCGTGAGGCGCGCACCGAGATCATCGTGCAGATCGCGCGCGATGCGCAGGCGTTCCCGCTCGATCAAGTGTTCCTGCTCGGCACTCGCGAGATGTTGCCGGATGCGTTTCTGGATGATCGCCCGGCCGCCCAGCCAAAGAAGAATCGCGATGACGACGGACCCGCTGATCCAAAAAAGAGGATGCTTCCACAAGGGCTCCAGGACCACGAAGTCGAGCCGCCGCTCGACGGCCAGCGGGCTGCCGATGGTTGTCCAGTACATCGGTGAGAAAGCGATAGTGGCCGGCGTTCAGCCGCCCGTAATTCACCTCGAAACGGCTGCCCGTTCCAATGTCATACATCTCGGACCATTCCACGGTGAGCGATTCGCCGGGCTGCACTTTCGGCGCGGCGGCGCGGGGCAGATTCCATTCCGCGTGGGCATTGGGATCGTCATCGAGGATGCAGAAGGCCTCGCCCGCACTGGTATGGACCATCTTTGCCATGGAAGGACGGGTGCCGCTGCGCCTCCATCCGTTCGTGTCGGTGCCTTCCCGATCCGTGGCGGCGGCGAAAAGAAGTTCCGGACCGCTGGGAGAATTCCGGAAGATCTTCACTCCGCGAACCAGATAGATGCCCATCGCGGTCGGCGGTCCGGAGGAGGAAATGGCCACAGTCAAAAAAGTGCTGTCCGGGGGAACCCGCACCGTTTCGCGCCGCTCGGTGAAGGCGGAGCTTTCGACGCTGCCTCGCCATCCCTGGCTGATGCCTTCCACGACGAAGATGCGTTGCGCCACCTGATCGCCCGCGGCGTCGCCGAAGCGAACCATGAGACTCATTTCGCTGCGGAGTTGCCGCCAGCCATTGTCCACTCCCTCCAGCTTGAACTGCACGCGGCGGCTGCCTTCCGTCTCGTCTTCCGGAGATCGTCCGAGTCGAAAGCTGACCGACTTGTGGGAAGCGGGAATACGAAAGCCTTCCGCCGTCGCCCCAAGTGGTTTGCCGTCGACGAGGATTTCTGCATTCGCCGGGGAAGCGCCCGGCGGCGGTTCTGCGCTGGAGAGCATGCCCAGGAAAATTCCACCACAGGCCGAAGCCATCGCGAACCAACGGCTGACGGCGCAATAAGGTGAGAGCAGTGA
This sequence comes from Chthoniobacter flavus Ellin428, assembly GCF_000173075.1. Taxonomy (GTDB): domain Bacteria; phylum Verrucomicrobiota; class Verrucomicrobiia; order Chthoniobacterales; family Chthoniobacteraceae; genus Chthoniobacter; species Chthoniobacter flavus. Next base: position 21,985 of record NZ_ABVL01000047.1, on the reverse strand, counting down.
AGGAACTTTCACTGTCCTATGTTGTTCTGCGCGTTCATGGAAATCGAGCCGACTATACGCAAAGGCCTGGAGACTGTTATGCACTTTCGTAAAGCTTGATGTCTCCGCATAGCACCTGCGTCGCGCCCCCAAATTTCAGCCCTCCGGGCTAAGATTGGCGCGCGCCAAATGGATCTAAGCATTACCCACATCTTTTTGTCGGTTTTTAGGGACAGCGATGAATTCGGACGCGGCCCCACTGGGAGGGGAGTCTTTGCAGTCGCCCCATGTTGCGGAGCAGCTCCCTAAAGATGGCGCTTGGCGCGTTTGTTCGGTCGGAGACTGGAAAGTCGCCGCTCCCAGGAGCGTCATCTGTGTCGACGCGCAAATACCGTGCAAAGATGTGGGTAATGCTTACCTGGTACCGGCGCACGCTAAACGGATACTCGGCGTATTCTGTCTCAAGGCGCCCTACAACAAATGCCGAACGCACGCTGCATTCGGAAACCGATTTCGAATTCGCGAACGCCTCACTTGCTCGCCGCCGGCGAGAGGAGTTCCAGAACCTTTTTCGCCGCGGCCGTCTCGTCCTCGGGATCGTAGCCGGATTTGGTCCAGGCGACTTTCCCGTCCGTCCCGATGACGACGGTGTGAGGAATTCCTTCCACGCCAAATTGGCGGGCCACTTCCTGTTGCGCATCCAGGGCCACGGTGAGCTTCAGGCCGCGAAGCTCGAGGAACTGCTTCACCGCCTCGGGATCCTCGCCTTGATCGACTCCGACGAACGTCACTTTATCGGAAGGAAGCCCGGCCATGGATTGCACCAGCGCGGGTAGCGACTTGACGCACGGGCCGCACCAAGTGGCCCAGAAGTCGAGCACGACGATCTTTCCCTTCTGCTCATCGAGGTCGAAGTTGCCACCACCGAGGAGCGCCAGCTTGAAAGACTTGGGCGCCTTGCCGAGCAGAGGCGAAGCTTCCTCTCCTGCGCCGGGCAAGGTCGGGTCCGGCGCATAGACGAGCTGCCAATGGTCGAGCGCTTTGTAAGCCGGTGAGGCAGGAGGCGCCCCGCTGCGGATGGAAGAAATTTCGGAAAGCGGGATGGTGCAGCGCCCGTAAACGGGATGATGGCCGGTCACCTTGTCGTCCTCGAATTTGTCCACGACCAATCCCAGACTGCCACCGTTGGTCAACGTCAGCCAATGCGTCGCAGGACCGAGGTTTCCACCAAAGTCGGTATTGATCAGCGCGGCGAATTTAGTGTGGCCGGCCGGCCCATTTTTCATCGTGAACTGGCGGGAATCCGGATTCCAGGAGACGGTGGCGCCTTCGGCAAAGGGCACGCCTTTGGCTTCCAGCACCGCCTTGACGGAACCCGCCGAACCGAAGGCATCGGGCTTCAACCAATAGGTGCGTTGCGTGAGTTCATTACCCGGGGGGGGCGCTGGACTCAGGACGATCGTCTTGTTGGCCTCGACCCGCCAAACGAGATGGTAGATCCCACAGATCGAGTCGAGTGCCTGCCGAACGGTTTGGCCGTTAAAGCGGAATGAGGCTTTGTGCTCCGTCGTTTCGGGCAACTTGAACTTGAGCCCGGGCGCCTCGGTTTGGAGGACGCTGATCAAGAGCTTCAAATCCGGATTCTGGTAGCGGCTGTAACCGTGCAGGGGCTGGTTCAATTCCGCCGGTTCCGTCTGGTCGGACGCGCTGGCCGCATCGGGTTCGAGCGGTTTTCCCAACCAGACGATGGCTTTGACGCGGTCGCGTTTCACGCGGAGTTCATCGAGACCCGAGTGGACGAGGAAGGAATTGGCCGTGGCCGCGGTGATCTCGCCACGAAGGATATCGCCATTCGCGGCGATGAGACCGTGCTTGGGCGGATTATTGCGACGGAAGCGCGGCACGGTCAGTGCCTGGCTTCGGGCGTCGACCGCGACTTCCGGCAGCCAGGTTCGGCCCGGAGCAAAGTGAGCGGAGAAATTGGTCAGGTGCGCGGGGTTGATGACGTTCCCCCAGGCGCTGGCCGGCTCCAGGATCAAGCCCGCGCCGAGTCGTTCGGACGGCTGGATTTTGAAAGTGTCGACCGGCACACCATTGATTTGGAAGGTCGACCGTTTGGGCATTGACGACGAGGCGGACGGTTGAAGTCGCCTGGTTCGATGTAGGTCTCGGTTTCGGTCGAGAACTTGGCCTTCCGTGCCTTCCATGCCGGAATACAATTGATTGCCGCTGCAAACGAGCAGGGCGCGCGGAGCCTTCGCGCTGTCCGTGCCATTGCAAAACAGGTGGAGACGCAACGTGCACCAGCCATTGGGTTTTGACCTTGAACCGAATCTCATTGCCCTGGAGGGCAAAAGGGGTGGCCGATCGCCGTCCCCGGCTGCATAATGAGATCGTCACCGGTTCGCTTCACGGTTTGCGCATCGCCCTTGAGCACCCGCCATCCCGCGTCGTCGAACCCTTCCAGGGCAGCGCCGAGCGGCGGATCGAACTGGACGGCATTGAGGTTGCCCACCGGCAGTTTCTTCGCCTCGACGATGGGAGATTCGAATTCCGCACCGGACTGGTCGACGGAGGTCAGGGTGCCGGGCAGCACGTCTCCGGCCTTCGTGTAGAAGAGGGCGGAAACTTTGGGGAAGGTGGTCTTCGCCGGGAAGTGCCGGGTCATTTCGCTGGAGATCTTTCTCGAGGGAATAGCCGGTTGCAGGCCGCCGATCGCCATCCAGCGAAACTGGCTGTCCCCCGTGACGACGAATTTGCCGTGGAGCGTTTTCGACCCGACCACCAGCTTGTCCAATTGATCGAACGGTTGCCCGAAGTCGGCTTTATCCGCTGGCCCGTTTTGAAAACGGAGCTGACGCAAACCATCGAAGTGCGCCATGATTGGAGCATCCGTGAAGGAAGTCTCGATCGACACCGCGCCATTTTTCACGCCGGCCACGTGTCCCATCAGCAGCGTCCCGTCGTTGAAGGACAGGGACGCCTTGGGTTGCGATGCCTTGATCGGATCTGCCGAAAAGATCACGGCATCGATATTGTCGAGCGGGAGATTTTGCTCCTCGGCCTCCGCACCCGCGTGCAGGGAAATGCCATCCGGTGTGCCTTGCGTGACTTCGCCCTCGAGGATGCGCCCATCGGCGAGTTCCAGACGCGGCCGGCTGGCATCGAATTTCGGCGGCGCCGAACCATCCCACGTGCGAACGCGGATGAACTCGAGCGAAATGTCGTGCCCCTTGTTCTGCAATTGCACGGTGCCGTTTCCCGAGTCCTTTCCTCCCGATGCTTTCAGAGTTTCCGGAGTCGTCCATTCGGCGAGCAATTCACCGCCGGGCGAGTAAACGGCGCACTTTCGGGTTTTCGTATCCCAGCAAATCCGCAGGGCTACGCCACGGTCCGCTTCGGTGAGCTTGCGGATGGCTTTGAAATCATTGCCCATCCGCAACACGAGATCTTCGTCCCAAGTCTCGATCGTCAGCGCTTGTTTGGAGGCGGTTTCGAGAGTGACCCGGAAATCCGGGCGCCTGGAGGATTGGACGTGAAATTCAAAGTCCAGGCTCTCGGGGAGCGATACGTTGAGAAACGCGCCGCGATTCCAGGAGGGGATTTCGAGGACGCCTCCGGGTTCGGTGAGCAGAAGGGTGGCGGGATTGAATCCTGATGGCCCGTTCCCGGAATTGGAGCCGGTTTGGCGAGTCTTGAGATCCCAGCCGACATCTGCAGTTGGCCCCGCCAGGATGAGATTCTTCCCGTGCAACCGCCACATGCCTGACACTTCCGAGCGCTTCAAGACCACGTCGCCGCAGCGTTCGCTCCGGAGGGTAATGGCGTCCGGGGTGATCGAAACGAGATCGCCGAAAAGCTCGCTGCCATCGCGCATCCGGAAGCGGAATGGGCCCGCGGGCGCGACTGGCGGCAGCGTTCGATCGGCTTTGAAAAGGACGGCGCGATTCAATTCCAGCGGCTTCTCGAATGAAGACGAACTCCACGCGATACTCGCCGCTGTCGCCTCGCCGATTTCCCCCTCCAGTGTTTCGCCATTGTTCCACCACAGCGTGAGGGGAGGATCCGGCGGAGTCGGCGGAGCCGCGTGGACGGCTGCCGTCAACAAGGCAGCAACAATGAAGACCGTTCTTTTCATCGCTCGTAAATCGGCAGGAACCGGTAGTTCAGGGCCAGCGCGAGCAGCGACATCCCGGTGTTATAAGCGCCTCCGTTGAAAGAGCCGTCATCCTTCTGCAACTCCTTCAACGTCGTGATCTGGGCGGCGTTCCATTTTTGCCAGGACTTGTAGTCTCCCTGAAAAAGCGCCTGCGCCATGTAATAACGATAGTATTCCGCGTAAGCCCCGGCCTCCTGATGTTCGAGGTCTTCGGTCAGACGCTGCAGGCACGCCTTGTATTGATCGGTCTCCTTGGATTTCGAGACAGCGCCGACGAGCGCCCCGATCGCCGTCAGGTTCATCGAACCGCCCATTCCGCCAAAGCCGCCCGAGTAGGCGACGCCGCCGTCTTTCCCGGTGCTGCGCCGGATGTATTCCAGCGCGGCGTTGACCGTTTCATCCGGCACATCCATTCCCGCATTGCGCGCGGCGAGCAGGCCCATCAAGACCGCGCCGGTGACGGAGGTGTCGGAGTCGTAGGCATCCGGTGAGTAGCGCCAGCCGCCCCAGCGATTTTTCTTCTGCGCCGTCACCGCGCAACGGATCGCCAGATCGAGCGTCTGGGCGATGCTTCGCACCGGCTTCGCGCCCGGCCAGAGCCGTGATTCGTCGACCACGCCATAAGCTTCCGAAAGCGCGAGCATGGCGAAGCCATGATGATACATACTGTTCGGCAAATAGCCGGTCGTCGCGTCCTGCGCCTGGATGAGCGAACGGATGGCGCGCTGCACATTCGACGCGTACCGTCCGAAGTTCGGATCTTCTCCGCTGGCGAGAAAGGCCATGAGACAAATGCCCGTCACGCCGTTGCCCTGATAACTCGCCTGCCAGCTGCCATCCGCGGCTTGATTGGCCGCCAGCCAGCGCAACCCATGCTCGTAGATCGCATCGACCTCGGGAGAAATCTGTCCGCCGAAGCGCAGGGTGGGATCTTGCGCGCGGCAGGGAAGATCCCAGGCCGTGTTGGCGACGCCCCAAGCGAGTGCACCGGCGAGTAGCTGAGAAAGGAGGGTGCGCATGTTCATTGTTTGGCCGCCTTGGCCCGGGCCTCGTGGTTCTGCTTGATCCAGGTCCAGTAATTCATGACGTAACCGCACTGGCGGCTTTTCGTCCATTGTTCGAAGGATTCCGCTCCCAGGATGGATTTCAGATCCGCTTCCGGTACCGCGACGACCGGGATAAACATGCTAAAACCGGAGAGATACCAACTGACGGAGTTATTCCCGGAAAAATAGCTTTGAATGTCTGCCTGATATTCCTTTACCGCCGCCGCCACGGCAGGAGTCAGTTTCGCCTGCTGCTCGGAATTGATGGGGCAAGCCTGGTCGAACATGGCCACGATGAAATTGGCGACGGATTCGGACCGGAAAGTCTCCCGTTCGTTGACGGATTTCTCCGCGGCAGCGAGCTCTCCGGCGTCCAGGGTGGCTTTGAAGGTCTTGGTCCAAAGCGCGTCGGACTCCTGCGAGTTGGGTCTCCATTGAAAGTTGTATTCCTGCAGGTTTTCCAGCCGGCTCCGGACGAATCGCGCCGGGGTGTTTCCGATTGACGAGCGAACGGTTTCGTCGGCGTTGGTTTTCCAACTGGCCAGCAACTCTTCCGCGGACCCGCGGGCGGCCGTTTTGAGCAACTCGATCTTTTCCGCGGGAAGGTTGGCCGCTCTGCCGGCGTCCTCGGCTCGGAGGAGGGCCTCCGCGAGCGCCTTCTGTCGGTGGAGCCGCTCTTTTCCTTCGAGGTAGTCGGAGATCGCACGCTCGACATCTTCGGGTTCGGGCGGCAAGGCCGCCTTTTCTTCCTTGGGTTTTACGGTTGGCGTTCGCGATTGGGCGTTGCGCTCCTCGGTCTGGATCTTGCAGACGGCGAGCCAATGTTGCCGCTGGATCGGTTCCAGGATGGCCTTGGTTTCGGCTTCGTCGGGCTTCACCTCAGTCGAGAGCGTAGCCATGACATCGATTTGGGAGTATCCCTGGCCGAGTGAATTGGAAAGTGACTTGGAATCTTTTTCCGCGATCCGTTGGCAAATAGGTTCCAGACGCTTCCGCTGATCCGCGGTGAGCGCGACCCGGGCGTCAATCTCCGCAACCATCAAGCGAGCGAGAGCTTGCACCCGCCGGGAGAGGTGTTCGGCCGCCTCGGTATCGAGTTGCTTCCGTTCGTCCGCGGAGAGCAGCTTGGTCAGTCCGGTTTTCCAGGCCTTGGAAGTTTCCGGCGATTCTTCCTGGCTCGGGCTGAAATAGATGTTCCGATTTTTCAGCATTTGCCGGCGCGCATCTTCATCCATCGCCGCGATCATTTTCTCCTCGCGATCTCTCATTTTGCCGATGCTTTCGTCCACCGCACTCTTGCCCACGGACTTGAGTTGATCGGCCTTTTCTTTCGAAAGATTGAGCGACCGGCTCATTTGCGCGACTTTTGTGAGAACCTCTTCGTTCATGGCCTCGCGACTGGGGTCCAGCCAGGCATTGAGGCGATCGCCGATTTCGGCATGCAGCTTTTCGCGTTCGCCCGTGTCGGACTTTTGCCAGGTGGCGTACTGCTCGGGAGTCAGGGTATCTTTCAAGGCCGCGGCCCAAGCTTTGGAATCCTGGGCCTCTGCCGCGCTCAAGTCGTGACGGAAATTGAGAGCCAGGTTTTCCGCGGTTTCATTCGACCTGGCCTTGATGAATGCGAGGATTTGCTCCTGAGACTCCTTCATCAGGCTGCGGATCAACCGGTCATAGGCGTCGACCCAGTCGACCAGGAAGATATCGGTGACTTCGCGGGATTTCGTTTCCAGGGTCTTGCGTCCCTGTTCATTGAGCCCGGTGGTCTTGGCCACTCGCTCGATGATCTTGTCCATCTTCTCGTTCGACAGCTTGCGTTTGCCGTCCTTCACCTTGGCCATGAAATCGGTGAGCTCCTTTTCGATCGTGGCGTCGAAAACAGGCTTGGGTGGCAGATCCTTCTTTTTGTCCCCTTCGGAGGTGGTCTCGGCGCCGCTCTCCGCGGCGACGGCGAGTTGGGCCTGGGAAAAAAGCACGAGCCAACCGGGGCTTAGGGCCGAGATGGCCAGGCACCGTGTCGTTGCCGAAAATCGACTCTCGCCGTGGAAAAACTTTCGCTTCGTCATTTCGCCGCGCCGGGGTTTTCCAGAAGGTTGAAATACGCGTCGAGGCCGGTCTTGAATTCCTCAGGGAATTCCTTGCCGGCATGGCCGGTGGCCTGGCCGACCGGACGGGCCATGACCAGGCTGTCGGCATTCGAGCCGGGCCCGAGATCCGCCAGCGCGGCAGACGAGGCCGTCGCCGGTCCGCTGCCACCGCCTGGATCCGACCCGCCGCCACCGCCGCCGGGTTTCATGCGCTTGGCCTGGAGGAGCAGTTCGATGGCTTCGGTTTCCGCCGCCACCGCCGTTGCGCCCGTCTCCGGTTTGTCGAGAATGCTGTGCGCTTCCTGCATCGCCGCCACCACGGCCTGGAGCAGGCGAAGCTCCTTGGGAAACTTGGTCGCGCCTTCGGGCAGCGCAAGAATGTCTTCCAAAGCGCTCTGGGTGTGCGTGCCGATGTCGCTCTGGTCTTTCGCCAGCGCCTTCGCATCGCGCTCGTATTCCTCGGGTTCGATCGCGCCCTTCGAGTTCTCCGCCTCCCGCGTTTGATCGCGCAGTTTCATCTCGTCGCGCAAAGCTTGCATGACCTTGAGGACGATCTCCGGGGGCAGGCTGTCTCCGCTGCAGGACGAGTTGCATTTGCAGTTGCACGCGCCCACCAGGTCTTCGCCCCAACGATCCAGCGTATCCGCCCAGTATTCCGAACCGACCAGCGCCTGGCCGCTCAGATTGGTGGAGATCTTCAGGCCGTCGCGATCGAGTGCGCGGACAATCTCCGTGGACTTCATTTCATCGAGGATCTTTTTGAACCGCAGATCCTGCTTGCGATCGTAGTAGGCCTCGAGGTCGCTCTGGATGACCGAGACGACTTCGCTCTGCGTTTTGGCATGTTTGGCGATCGGCGCGGCGGCTTGCACCGGCTTTTCCTCGATGCCGAAGGCGTCGAGGGTATCTTTGTTCAAGTTCGTCGCGATCTTCATCTGCTGGCGGGAAGCGGCCTTGAAGCGTTTGACGAACGTCGTGGCTTCGAGGCTGGCCAGCACGTCGGCGAGTTGATCGGCCACCTTGGCAAATTCCGCGAGCAGGTCCTTCTGTTCGGTGACGGCGTTATCCAGCTTTTCCTGGGCGGGGGATTCCGGCGGCTTCGCGGCGTCCGGGTTGTCTTTGTCTTTCGTCGGCGCTGCCCCGAGGAGCGTGTTCGGCAGACGGAGCTTCCCGCTGCCCGGCGGCTTGGGCGCGGCATTGGCCTCGGCGGGCTTCACCGTGCTTTGGGCGGTGGCGAAACCGGGTTCGCGATCCGAGATGCTCGGGACCGGTGGCTTCGGCGCCGCATTGGGATCGGTCGGGGCGCTCGCCTTGGGCGCGCCCGGTGGCGTGGTGCCCTGGCTGACGCTCGGTCCCGTCTTGCCGGCATCAGCGCGCGCCATTTGCGAAGGTTGCGCACCGCTCTTGCCAGGTTGGGTGGGAGTCTGATTGGTGCCGTTGTTCTTCCCGCCCTCGGCGCTGGCGGTTTGTTTCAAAAGATCGGCCACACTCGGCATGCGGTTGGCCGCGATGTCCTTGAGCGATTTCAACATCGTCGCCCACGTCTCGAGACGCTTGGCGTCGAAGGTGTCGTTTTTCGTTCCTTGTTCGACCAGCCGCCGGCCGGCCTGGGTGAGCGCGTCCACCCGCGCCGCGCTGGCCCCCTCGGCCGAGGCCTGCTGGGAAACGCGGCGGCGATTTTCCGGACGATCCAGATCGGCGGCGCTGAGCGCGCGCAGTTCCTTGTTGGACTCGTGGAGCTGCACTTCGTGCTCGTAGCTTTCCTTGGCCGCGTCGAGCCACTTGCCGAATTGCTCGGTCAGCCAAAGCGCGTGGTCTTCCTTGTTCAGCACGTGGAGGACGAACGACGCGGAGTGCGCATGCTTGCGGCCCGGCAGATAGTCATCCGCCCACGCGCGGATCTCGATCGTTTGCGGTTCGACGCCTTCGCGCGTGGCGCAGAAGGTCGCCCGCGTTTGCATCTCGCGTTTTTCGTGATCGCCCGCGGCGGCGATCTTCTCCCCGCGAATCGGCGTCTGCCCATCCGCCTGGGTAAGCGATCCTGTCCACTCGAGCCCCACGCGCTTGATGCCGAAATCGTCGCTCGCACTGAGGTCGACGCTGACCACTTCCGAATCGAGCACGACTTCCTCCTGCGATTCGCGGCGGACAATGATCGAGGGCGCCTGGTCCTCCACCGCGCGCACCTTGAGCACCAGCGGGGCGTGCGGGGCGAGACCGTCGACATCCTGCCAGGAGAACGTCCGGTCGATGTTATCGGCGACGGGGGAGAACGTCGTGGAGAATTTCCGGCCGCTCACCACCTGGATCGCGCCATCCATCGTCGCGCTGGCGAGATCGCGCGAGGCATCGGCTTCGAAGGCCGCCTGCGCGCCCTTGAGCAGCGAGACCGAACCACTATGCACGGCGATGTGCTGGTCGGATTTGTAGCCGAGATAATCCGGCAGGTGGAGACGCACGGAGAGCTCCGCGAGATCGGGCCGGGTGCGCGGTTCGATGACGATCGTCTTGCGAATGTCGCCGAGCCGGAGAGAGAGCTGCGCGTCCTTTTTCTGCGGCGGAAACGGCAGCGCGTAGGACCCGGAAGCGAGCTGCGCGACGACCGCGGGTTGCTTGTCGATCCGCGCTTTTCCTTCCTCCGGCGACCAGAGCGTGGCGGCCGCGAGTTTCACCGGAAGGGTGAAGGGTTCCGCATAGGGCGCGACAATATGCGTGGGCAACGGATCGACCTTGGCGAAGGTATAGCGCTCGATCGGCTGCCAGGCCGTGCCCCAACGGGCGAGGGTATTGCGCGCGGCGTCGTTGGCCAGGAAGAAGGCCACCCCCACGAGCACCAACGCAGCTCCCGCGGCGCGTCCCCACATCCAGTGGCGGGCGCGCGGCACGGCGTGCGAAAAGTCCTGGTCCTTCACCGCTTCCGCGGCCTGCGCGATGGCCGCTTCGACCAGGCGCTCGCTGCGCCCTTCGGGCAAATGATGGTTGCGCGCCAGTTCGACGATGCCGAGGAGTTGATCGCCCAGCCGCGGGAAGGTGACCCGGAGCAGCCGCGCGGCATCTTCGAGCCGTCGCTGACACCAGACCCAGCGATACCATTTCAACGGCAGCCCGACGAGCAACGCGGCGAGGCCGGCGAGGAAAAGGGTCAGCCGCAACCACGCCGGCGTTTCGCCGAGGCGGTCGAGCCCGAAGACGAGCAGATAGGACACGGCGAGGGCAAACGCCGCGGCGAGGAGGCCTTCGAGCAATTTCACCGCCCACACGCGGCGGCGGAAGTCGGCCAGCTTGGTTTCAAGGACGAGTGGCAGCTTCGTATTCATGGTGAGGAATTGGCAGGTGGGTTTCTGCGAACGAATGAGAGCTAATCTCGGCTAAAAAAAGCGTTAGTCATCAGTTAAAAAAGTCCGGCAGCTTTGCGGCCTGCCCAGAAGACACCCATGAGCAGGCAGAGAAAGCCGGCCCACAAGGGATGCGCCCAAATCTGCACGCGGCGCTCGCTCATTTCCGGCAGGGGCAACGCCGCGACCGCGGAGGTCAGCGCGGCCGGATCGGCATTGTCGATCATCCGTCCGTGGGTGAGTTGGGCGATCTCGCGCAGCACGTCGAATTTCGCCGGTTCACCGACCCGCTCCCGTGCGAGGCCTTGCACCGAGATCGACGAATCCATCGCCGAACCGGCATCCGCGCAGCTCAAGCGGACCTTGTATTCACCCGGCTCGTTGGGCGTGTAAACGCCGGTGAACAAGCCCCACGCATCCGTGCCCGCGGGATTCAATCGCACGGTCGCCGTCTTGCCGGAAGGCGCGGTGATCTGCGCGATGACCGCCCCATCGCGCAGCGGTTCGCCGCTCAGCGAGATGACATTCGCATTGAGCGTGAGGACCGAGCCGGTGCGCGGGCGGTCGGGCGCATAGAAGAGCCGCATCTTGTCGCCCTGCGACATGTTGCGTTGGTAGGCCATCCAACGCACCACCTGGCCCCAGAACCGGTAGTGATACAGGTCTTCGACGCCGCGGCGCCAACGCCACGCACCATCGGTTCCCATGAAGAGAATTTTCCCCGCGCCGTAAGTCTTGGTCACGATCAACGGAACGCGCCCAAAGCGGTTGGTTTCCGTGCCGTGGGTGGCGAGGACTTCGGCCCCCGCCTTGGCGCGTTCGGCCGGCGCGTACCATTCAAAGCCCGGCAGGTTCTGCCAGACGCGCGCGCTGGCTTCATCGGTGTCTTCGAGCTTCGTCAGCAGGCTGTGCGCGCCGGATTCGGTGAGCGTGAATTTCCCTGGCGTTGCGGTGCCCCAGCCGTGCGGTTGCGTCGTATCCCAGATGATGGGCAAAAGATCGCCCAACGCGGTGCTGCCGAGCGACTCTTCGAAGCCGCGGAAGCCGGGCAGAAAGACGAGTCCGCCGGCCTGGTCGCGCACCAGCTTTTGCAGGGCGGTGCATTGCTCCGCGGTGAGCTGGCCTTTCTCCGTGCCGACATCGCCGAGGAAGACGACGTCGTATTTCGTCAGCTCCTCTTCCTTCGGCATCGCGGGCAGGTAGCTGCGGCCCACGCCGGTTTTGCCGAGATCGGGATGAAAGAGCACGCAATGCACTTCGACTCCCGGATCGCGCTCCAGGGCGTTGCGCAGGTAGCGGTATTCCCAGCGCGGAAACGACTCGACGACGAGCACGTGCAACTGCTCCTTGCGCACGGACAGCGGCGCCTCCATCGAGTTGTTGTCCAGGTTCCGCTCGCCGCCGGTCTTCGGCACGGTGAGCGTGAGCTTCATGTCGCCGGGCTTTTCCGGTTTCCAGGTCATCACATCCTGCAGCCGGCTCATGGCGGGAATGACGACCTCTTTGGTGACGATTTCGCCGTTCGACGACTTCATTTCCAAGGTCGCGGCTTCGTCGTGGGGCAGCGAACTCTCGATGGTGAAAGGCACGCGCAACGGTTTCCCGGCGACGGCAAACGTGGGCACGTCAAAACTGGTCAGCGCCACATCCGGCAAACGCGTTTCCGCGCCCATTGGCACGGCGAAAACCGGTGTCTGCCGCATGCGCAAACGCAGCGCGGCCTGGGCCGGTGGTTGGCCGGTATTCCAATCGCCGTCGGTGATGAGCACGACGCCCTCCAGACGCGGATGCTTTTCCGCGACCTGGGCCAGCGCGGCGCCGATGTCCGTGCCTTCTTCCGGCGGTTGTTCGCCCGAGGAGAAGGGCTCGACGACCACGTCCATCCGCTTGGCGATCTCGCGCCACGTGGCGGGATCGACCAGCGGCTTGGCGGCGTCGGCGCGGGTTTTCGGATCGTTGGCCGGTTGCTTCGCGTCGATGACATCGCTCGTCATCATCGAGCGCGAGGTGTCCTGCAGGATGACCAGCGTCGGCTTGCTCTCCCGGTTTGAAAATCTCGCGCCACTCCGGCTGGTTCAAGGTGATGGCGACGCCGATGGCGATGAGCAAACGCAGGAGTTCGAGCCAGCCGGTGGAACGCCGCCAGCCGCTGCGTTTCCACGCCAGCCAGCCGACGATCGCGATCGCCACGATGAACGCCGCGGAAATCGCCAGCGCGGCCGGCGATTGCGCAAAGACGAGGGATTGGCTGGAAGGTTTCACGAAGTGGCGCTGGTGGTTTCCGGCTCCGGTTTCGCCGAGGAAAAGGGTGGGGTGCCGTTCGAGTCCGGCGACGCGCCGTTGCGTTTCACGGCCGGAGCTTCCCGGCGCTGGGGCATGGAAATGAGCGCCTCGAGCAGAAGCGCCACGGCCATGGCGACGAGGAAGGTGCGCCAGACTTCATTCGTCAGGCTGCGCTCGTCCTCCAGGTTGTCGGTCAACACGCGGAAATCGAGTCCGGCGAGGAGATCGTGGAGCATGCCGGTCGAGATCGTGGCCGGCTGGTCTTCTCCCGGCGGACGATTGAGCGCGAGGAGTTGATCGCCCGAGGCATCGACTCCGGCGCGCAGTGGCAGGCTCGTCGAGTCGGTCGCGGCCGCCGTCTTGTCGGCGGGATGCCATTTCGAAGGATCCGCGCCGAGGACATTGGCCGCCGCAAATCCCTGCCGGGCTTTGCCGAGATTCTTCGCCCCGTCGAGGAGCACGCGATGCAGCATGGCGTACATCACCACGCCGTCGCGGGCGAGGCTCGACGCACCGGGCCCCGGCAGGGTGCCGAGAAAATAAACGCCGCGCGATTGGTCCGCCGCGGAACGTACGAGGAGCGGTGCATTCCCGGCAACCCGGGCGAGAGGCAGGCCGTTGCCGACGATCGTGCAATGACGCGTGACCTCCAGTGAGCCGACGGGCAGCGAGGCGCCGTCGCGGGTGTTGGCCAGCAAGCCGGCGTCGTTGCGCCACCATTCCACCGTGTCCGCTTTCTCCGTGGGCGCGCTTTCCCAATTTCCCCAATGCAGCCCGAAGAGTTCGTTGGCATCCGGCGATTCCGGCGGGAGAAAGAAAACGCTTCGGCCTGACGCCGCGTAAGCCTGCAATTGATGCGCGAGCACGTCGCCGGCTTTGGGCAGCGCGCCTTGCCAAAGGATCAGCGCGGCGGTGTCCCACGGAATCTCCGCCGCGCGACTGGTCGGCAGCACCGTGGTGGTGTATTTGCGCGACGGGTCGAGCGGCGCGGAGAGCGCGGCCCGGAGCGGTTCGGTTTGCGCGGGATCGTCGGAGACGATGACGGAATGCAGCGGCGGGGGATCGTCGAAGACGAAGTAGTAAGTATTGTTTCCGGCCCAGGAGTCGGCCGGTAGATCGACCCGGCCCCAGCCGCGCTTCGTCTCCTTGTCGATCGGTACGGCGTAGGATTGCAGCGCGAGTTGATTCTCCTTGAGCGTGACTTTCGTCGAAGTCACCGCGCCATTCACCGCGAAGCGCAAAGGCACTTCGATCGGCTGCGGATTTTCCACATGCCGCGAGATGCGCAGATCGAGGAGCAGCTCCGCCTTGTCGCCACTTTCGCGGCGCACCACGCGGTCCACGTTCACCGCCAGATCATCGCGCGCGGGCTGCGGATAGCAGAGAATATGGAAGCGCACGCCCTGCAGCGCGGTGAAGGCGGCGCGCAACGCTTCCCAGCGGCCGCCGGAAGAATCCCAATCCGATTGCTGTAAATCGCTGAGCAGCCACACGTCGGTGCGGCCGGTTTTATTCGCGGTGATGTAATCGAGCGCACTTTGGAAAAGGGCCGGAATGTCCGCCGCGGTGTCCGTGGCCTCGGTTTGCGGCAGATCGAGCAAGGTGTTCGCCTTTTCGATCGGCAAAGGTTTGCCGAGCGCGCTGTCGATGAGCACCAATCGCGAGCGCGAGCCGACCGCGTCGTTGATCGCCTTGGCGATATTCCGCAGGCCCGCGGCGCGCTTGCTCACGCCGGTCGCGGGATTGATCTGCTCCATGCTGGCCGAGCGATCGACGAGGATCATCACCGTATCCGGCGCGCCGCCCGTGAGCCCCAGCCAGCCACCGGCCAGCGGACGTCCCACCACGAAGAGGATCGCCGCCACGGCGAGCACGCGGAGCAAGAGAATGAGGATCTGCCGCAGCCGCGAGAGCCCCTTGTTCATCCGTTGCGCCGCATGGAGGAACATCATCGCCGCCCACTTCACCTGCCGCCGCCGATAGTAGTGGATCAGGTGAATGATCACCGGCAACGCCGCCAGCGGCAGCGCGAAGAGGATGGCGGGCTGAAGGAGAGTCATCGCGCCCCGCGTTTGGGCACGCGGCCTAGAAGAAAGCGCACGAGGACGTCGTCGTAGCGCTCGTGCAATTTGACTCGATGATAGTCGACGCCGGTGGTGCGGACGATTTCATCGAGATCGGTGAGATATTGTTTCACCGCGCGCCGATAATTCCGCGCGATGATCGAAGGATCGGCCAGCACCGGATCGCCGCCTTCCATGTCGATGAAGCGCGCCGGCTGGTCGAACTCGAAAGTGATCTCGCTCTCGTCGAGGAGATGAAACGCCGCGACGTCGTGCTTGCGGAAGCGCAGGTGCTGGATGGCCTGCTTGAGCTCGGCGGGCGGCACGAAGAGATCGGAGAAGATGATGACCAGCGCGCGCTGCCGGATCTGCTCGGCGGCTTCGTGCAAAGCGGTGAGGAGCGTCGTGCCGCCGATCGGGCGGATGCCTTCCATCTGGTCGAGCACCAGGCCGAGATGCGCCGCGCCACGCCGCGCGGGAATATCGATCTCTTTTTCCGCCATGCTCCACAAGCCGACGGCGTCGCCCTGTTGCGCCGCGAGATAGCCGAGCGTCGAGGCCAGCCGCCGCGCATAGTCGAGCCGCGTGGCCCCACTCGGACCAAAATCCATCGACCCGCTGCCATCGATCAACAGGCACAGCCGGAGATTGGTATCGGCCTCGAACTCCTTGATATAAAAGCGATCGCTGCGTCCCCACGTGCGCCAATCCAGCCGGCGGGTGTCGTCACCCGGGACGTATTTGCGATACTGGGCAAACTCCAGCGAAGACCCGCGCACCGGGCTGCGGTGTTTCCCGGAGACACTGCCGAGCATCGCGTGACGCGCATGCAATTGGAGCGGCAAAAGCCGCGCCAGCACGGTGGGATCAAGGAAAGGCCGCTTGCCGTCCATTTATCGCGCGGGTTGGAGTTGGGGTTGCGGATCAGGCAGCCTTGCTCAGCTCCTCGACGAGGCGCTTGGTCAGTTCGCGGCTGGTGACGCCTTCCGACTCCGCGGTAAAGGTCGTCATCACGCGATGCCGCAACACCGGGTCGGCGACGGCGGCGATGTCTTCCATGCGCACGGCGTAGCTACCCTGCAGCGCGGCGCGTGTCTTGGCGCCGAGGATGAGGCATTGCGCGGCGCGTGGACCGGCGCCCCACGAGACGAGCGGCTTCAACCACGCGGGCGACTCATTGCTGCCGGGCCGCGTCTTGCGGGCCAGGTCGACGGCGAATTCATAAAGATGGTCCGGCACCGGCACGCGGCGCACGAGATCCTGAAAAGCGATGACTTCTTCGCCGTGCAACACATGGTCGAGCTTCGGCAGGGACATGCCGGTGGTGCTCCGCGCGATGGCGATTTCCTCGGCGCGCGAGGGATAATCCACGCCGATCATGAACATGAAACGATCCAACTGCGCCTCGGGCAGGGGATAGGTGCCTTCCTGTTCGATCGGGTTCTGCGTGGCGAGGACGAAGAAAGGCGCATCCAGATTGTAAGTGCGTCCAGCCACGGTCACGCGATGCTCCTGCATCGCCTCCAGCATGGCGGCCTGCGTCTTCGCCGGGGCGCGATTGATCTCATCCGCCAGGACGATATTCGCAAACACCGGCCCGCGGGCGAACTCGAAGGCGCGTTTCCCGCCGGGGAGTTCCTGCAAAATGTCCGTGCCGGTGATGTCCATCGGCATGAGATCGGGGGTGAATTGGATGCGGCTGAAGCTCAGCGACATCGTCTCGGCCAGCCGGCTGATGAGCAGCGTCTTGGCCAGGCCGGGCACACCCATGAGGAGCGCATGGCCGCGGGCAAAAAGGCAGATGATCAACTGCTCGATCACTTGCTCCTGGCCCACGATGATTTTTCCCAGTTCCTTCGTCAGCCGGGTGTAAACCTCCCGCAACTGATCAATCGCCTGTACATCGTCCTTCGCCAGAGTAGAAGACATCTCGGAATTCGTCATAAAAGAGAAAACAACCAACCGCGGCGAATTCCATCATCATTTTATCATAACGCAACGCAAAACGTGTTTTCACGAAAGACGGGATACGGAGGGACATGCTCCTGCGTGTTTCCCAAATATTTTCTACCGCTTTGCCAAAGATGGGGGAACGCGCAGGAGCGCATCTTCGCAAGAGTGTTTTCACGGCGGGCAGTTGCCGCGACGCACTCGGTCGGCGTGGGCATTCCTGCCAGCGGCGCGCATGACGAAAGACAAGCCCCGTCTGGGAAACAAAAGCGCCGCGAGTCATCGCGGCGCTTTTAAAAAGAAAACGCTTTTTAGCACGATGTCCGTGCCTGGCACGGAGGGAAGCGGCTTGCGTTATCTAACTTTGTCTTGAATCCACCGTGGTTCTACGACACAAACACCGCTTGAGGCAAGGAGAAAACGAATGAAAGAATCCCCGGATTTGCGTTTGGCTTTTGACGTTGGCCACAGTTCCATAGGTTGGGCTGTGTTAAGTATCACTCGTGGACAGATGCCAGCACTACTCGGCTGCGGCACAGTGATTTTCCCCACCGACGATTGCCTGGCATCGGAACGCCGCAAATTTCGCCGTCAACGGCGCCACGTCCGCGCCACGCGGTTGCGCATTGCGCGGTTGCGGCGGTTGCTGGCGCATGTGGGCGTTTTGACCACCGCGCAACTCGAGAGTAACGGATGCGCGTGGCCTTGGCTGCTGGCGGCCCGGGTGTTACGGGAGCCGAATACGCTCACGGCCGAAGAACAAACCGCGGGTTGGAAACTCCTGTTCGATGGGCGTTCGCTCGGCGGCTGGCATCTCTATCAGCAAAAAGGCGAGCCCAAGACGGGCTGGCATGTCGAACAGGGCGTGCTCATCTGTCCAAAGACCAACGGACGGCCCAATGGCAGCGGTGGTGACCTGGTGACGGATACGAAGTTCGTCGATTTCGAGTTTTCGTTTGAATGGCGCATTTCACCCGCGGGGAATTCGGGTGTGCTTTATCTTTTCGATGAAAGTCGCGCGCCCGGCGGACCGCCGATGTATCGCGGCGACACGGGGCACTCGCCATTGGGCTTCGAGTATCAGGTCCTGGACAACGAAAACCATCCTGATGGCAAGCGCGGCCCGACGCATCGCGCGGGAGCGCTTTACGATTTGAATGCCAATGACAAGGCGGCGCCAAAACCGGTGGGTGAATGGAACGAAAGCCGCATCGTCCTGCGCGGGAAACATATCGAGCACTGGCTCAATGGCGTGAAGTCGGCCGAGGCCGATCTCGACAGCGCCGCGTATCGGGAGGCGTTTGCGAAGAGCAAATATCATGTCGTGCCCAAAGGTGGCGCTCCGCGCATTTGTTTCGGTCGGCGACTGGAAAGTCGCCGCTCGTGTGCCCGGCATGGGCCTGAACTAATCAGATGAAACGAACTGATCGAAACTGATGGAAGTAATCGTAGCCGAACGACAAGGCAGCGACCGCGAGGTCGTGGCTGAAAGAAGTCGCAGGCAAAACTCCGACCGCAGGAAGACAAACTGGCAGAGAGGCCGGGCGTGGGCGACGAGCGTGCGAGGAACCGCGAAGTCCGAAGTCCATCCAGACACGTCAGGTAGAGCCAGGCGGCGCGGAGGGAGAGTTCAGGTTCTTACCCGGGGAGAACTCTGCGGTGAGAGCCGCGGAGTAGTCAGCCGAAGCCGTAGTAGCGAAGAGGCCCTGCGAAAGCCGGGAGGAGCGAAGGGCGGAAGCACCAACGAACAGGGCTCAACCAGGAGCCAACCAGCGAGGCGAGAGACCTCTGGAACGCGCGGCGTGGCAACTGCGGCCACTACTGCGGACGGGCACGACGCGGCAGAACCGGTGGAGCCGGGGCGGGCGGCGTCGGGCGGGGTCGAGTCGAGCTGGTTGAGCGCCGGCGACAGAAAGCCATGATCGAGCAACTGATGGAGGAAGCCGTGAGCCCGGAAAATTGGCACACGGCATGGAAAGCAGTGGTGAGCAACGGCGGTGCGCCCGGCATTGACGGGATGCGCTGCAGCGAGCTCGTGGAACACCTGCAACGCCACGGGGAGGCCATTCGGGCCAAACTGCTGGCGGGTCGGTATACTCCGAGTCCGGTCCTCCGGACGAAGATCCCCAAGCCTGGAGGCGGAGAACGCGATCTGGGCATCCCCACGGTGCTGGATCGTTTCGTGCAGCAACTGCTTTTGCAAGTGCTCACGCCGATCTACGAGCCGCGCTTTAGTGCGCGCAGCTATGGGTTTCGACCCGGACGCAGCACGCACGACGCGGTGCGGCAGGCGCAAGCCTACGTGAAGGAGGGCAAAAGCTACGTGATCGACCTGGACATCGAAAAGTTCTTCGACCGGGTCAACCACAACCTTTTGATGCACCGGCTGCGGGAGACGGTCAGCGACGTGAGAGTCAGAACCCTGATCGGTCGGTATCTGAAGGCCGGGGTGATGGTCAACGGAGTGGTACAGGACAACGAGGAAGGCACGCCGCAAGGCGGGCCGCTCTCGCCCCTGCTGGCGAACATCTACCTCGACCCATTGGATTGGGAACTGGAAGGGCGCGGCCTGGCCTATGTGCGCTATGCGGACGACTGCAACATCTATGTGAGCAGTGCCGCCGCCGCGCAACGGGTCCTCTCCAGCCTCATCGGCTGGATCGAAAAGAAGCTGCGCTTGAAGGTCAACCAGACCAAGAGCGGAACGGGACCGACCACAGGACGCCGGTTGCTGGGGTTCAGCATCAACGCCCAAGGGGTGATTGAAATCGCCCAAAAGAGCCTGACCCACTTGCAAGAGAAGGTGCGTGCCTTTTGGCGGCCCCAGCGACATCGCGGCAACCAGGAAATGCGTGATGAATGGAACCAGTACGTGCGTGGCTGGTGCAGCCACTTTGCTCTCGCACAAGAAGTGCGCTGGGTGAAGCGGGTGGATGGCTGGATACGCCGCCACATCCGCAAATACTACTGGCAGCGGTGGCACTGCACCCAGGGACGACTCCAGGCGTTCCAACGCCTGGGCATCTCCCGCCACCACTGGGTCAGCGCCCGCAGTAGTCGAGGCGCTTGGTGCATGGCGGGCAGCCCCGCCCTGCAAGCGGCCATCAGCGTGGCAAGTCTGCGTCGTTACGGATACCTCATGCCATCAGTCCTGCTGGCGCGTTAAAACGCCACGGTGAAACCGCCGGATGCGGAAAACCGCACGTCCGGTGGTGTGGGAGCCCTGACGGGTGCAAATCCCCTCAGGGCGACCCGATCCAGTGGCGCCCTCCCCTTCGACGTCCAAACACTGGGCAAAGATGTGGGTAATGCTTAGAGGGGACTGCCGCACTCTCCAAGAACGCAAGCGTCCGTGGATTGCTCTTTCAGATTCGTCAACGCAGCCTGACTCTTTTACTGAATACTCTCTGTTCCTCACTTCGACACTTCCCCCATGTTCTCCCGTCTTTTCGCCTTCCTAATCCTCACCGTCACCGCCGTTGCCCAAACGCCCACTCCGCCGATCGCGCCGACGTCCACCGTCGATGTCTGGCCCGAGGGGAAGATGCCGGGGAAAGGGGCACATGAACCGGAGACGGCGGTGCCGCGGAATGATGGCTTTCATCGCATCACCAATGTCAGCCGGCCGACGCTGGCGCTGTATCTGATGGCGGGGACGGGAGGAGCGGGGAGCCCTGCGACTGGCTCCGGGCAGGGTTCTGCGGCGGGTGCCGGTCCGACGCCGGCGATGATTGTCTGCCCTGGGGGTGGATATAGCTATACGGTCATCGACAAGGAGGGCACCGAGATTGCCGCGTGGCTGAACTCGAATGGCATCAGCGCGTTGGTGCTGAAGTATCGCACGCCCAACAATCGCGCGGGGGCGCTCCAGGATATCCAGCGCGCCTTGAGCCTCGCCCGGGCGCATGCGACGGAATGGAACATCGACCCGAAGCGGGTCGGGGTGATCGGCTTTTCCGCGGGGGGCAATCTCGCCGCGAAATCGAGCGCGCCGCCGGAGGAGCGCAGTTACCCGGCCGTCGATGCGGTGGATCAGCAGAGCTGCCGGCCGGATTGCGCGGTGCTGGTTTACCCGGCGTATCTCGATGACAAGGCGGCGCATGTCTCGCCGGATCTCAATCTCAAGGCGGCGATCCCGCCGACGCTGATCGTCCACAGCGAGGACGACAAGACGCACGTGGTCGGCAGCAAAATCTACGACGCCGCGCTGACCGAGGCGAAGGTGGCGCATGAATTCAAGCTCTACCCCACCGGCGGCCACGGCTACGGCCTGCATTGCGATCGCGACGCCAAGGCCTGGCCGCAGGATGCGTTGGAGTGGCTCAGGAAGATTGGTTTCCGCTGAGCGGAGGATAGCCACAAAGAGGCGCAAAAGGCGCAAAAAGGGGCGGGGGCTGTTCGGCGATCCGCGTGCGGATTGGGCGTCTCTGTCTTCGCACGGCTTTGAGACGGTGTGCCGAAACTCACATGGGGAGGAAGGAACGACCACGGATTTCACGGATTCCACGGATTAGGAGGAAGCAGCGACGCGGATTCTCCAATCCGTGATGGCATGAAGTCATTCAGCAACCGGCGCTGTGCAGACCGAAAGGTTTGGTGCAACGTCCCTGGCGGAACCCGTGAGTGCTTGCAACACGCACTGGTGGCCGAAGGTCCCAAGGTTCGATGATTGCGCTGAGCTAACTGCTCCTATCCGTGATTGAACCGAGGCGGAAGGCACCCTCGTGGGGCGACAAGACCCCGAATGCCTGAATGCCAACTTCCGTCCGTGGACCAATCCAGATTGGCTGCCAGCGCCGGTTGCCCTGACTCTTAACCAAGAAACTGGAGAGCGACCACTGAAAAAGAACACACCCTCGACAACGAAGAAACCAAAGCCGCCGGAGCCGACGCCACCTCCGGAGGTCGAACTTTATACGGCACCGAAGCCGCCCAAGCAGGGGCGGATCATCGGCCTGGACTGCCACCCGGATACCTACACGGCGGCGGTCTTTGTGGGGCAGACACCGCATGACGCCCGCAAGGTAGGGGCCCGCGATCGCCTCAGCCTGGAGCAATTGCTGGCTTGGGTGGAAGCGGAGTTTAC
>NZ_ABVL01000048.1 GCF_000173075.1 Chthoniobacter flavus Ellin428 | reverse complement strand
TGGTGCCGATCCGAACACCTTGCGATTGCTGCTGGCCATCGCGTAGGACGCGCGCCAAAATAGACGAGGCTTCCGGCCGTACTATGAATACGCAACGAACCGCGGATCTCCGCAACTTTGCTATTGTCGGTCACGCCTCCGCCGGCAAAACCATGCTCGCCGAGGCCATGCTCATGTGCAGCGGCGTGATCGGGCGCATGGGATCCGTCGCCAACGGCACCACTGTTTCCGACTACCACGTCAGCGAAAGCAGCACCAAATCTCCACCCAGGCCTCGCTGTTACACACCGAGTGGCAGGGGAAGAAAATTCAATATCATCGACACGCCCGGCTATCTCGACTTCCTCAGCGAATCGCTGGCCGCGTTTAAATGCAGTTCGATTTTCGCCGTGGTCGTGGTGCACGCGCAGCACGGCATCGGGGTCGGCACCGAGCGGGTCTGGAAATGCGCAACGGATCGCGGGATTCCCAAAATCCTGGTGGTCAATGCGATGGACAAACCGAACACACGCTTCGACGAAGTCCTCGCCGCGGCGCGCGAACATTTCGGGCATCGCGTTTTCCCACTGAACGTCCCCGCCAATCCCGGCCCTGGCTTTAATCAAATCCTCGATGTGCTGCGCAGCGACCTCGTGACCTACGACGCCACCGGGCGCGGCAAGTTCCGCGAGGATCCCGCGGTCGGTCCACGGAAGGAACGCGTCACGCAATTGCACCGTGAGCTCATCGAATTGATCGCCGAATCGGACGATACTCTTCTCGCAAAATTCTTCGATGAAGGCGGTCTTTCGGAAGAAGAACTGCGTGCCGGGATTCACGCCGCGTTTCAGCGGCAACTCTTCATTCCGCTCTTCTGCATTTCTGCGGAGACCGACATCGGAGTCGCCCGGTTGCTCGATTTCATCGCGAAGTACGGATCCTCGCCTCGAGATCGGAGGGTCGTTGCCGCCCACAATGGCAGCGACGGAGCAATCGAAGTTCCCCTCGATGGGCCGGATCCGGTGGTCCAGGTCTTCAAGACGATGGCCGAGGAACACTTCGGCGAGATGTCTTTTTTTCGTGTCTACTCGGGAAACATCTCCACCGGCATGGAGCTGTGGAATTCCCAGCGCAACCTCACCGAACGCATCGGCCAGATCTATCTGCTGAACGGACATGACCGCGCCGCCGTGGGCAGCTTGCAAGCGGGCGACATCGGCGCCGTGGTGAAACTCAAGGACACCCACACCGGCAACACCCTCTGCGCCGCCTCCCACCCGGTAACACTGCCGACCACCGAATATCCGAAACCGGTGATTCACGCCGCGCTGAAAACCAAAGCCAAAGGCGAAGAGGATCGCGTTGCTGCGGGCCTGGCGACATTGCACGACGAAGATCCCGCCTTCCAATTTCACGTCGATCCCGAGTTGCACCAGACGGTTGTTTCCGCGCAGGGCGAGTTACACTTGGAGGTGGTCGTCGAGCGGCTTCGTCGCCGCTTCAATGTCCACGTCGATCTCGCCGAGCCGCGCGTCGCTTTCCGCGAGACGATCAAGGTTCCCGCCGAGGCCACCTATCGCCACAAGAAACAGACCGGTGGCGCGGGACAATTCGCCGAGGTGGCGCTGCGCATCGCGCCCGGCCCGAGGGACTCGGGAATTACCTTCACCGAATCGCTTTCCGGACAGGCCGTCGATCGCGTGTATGTTCCGTCCGTCGAGCGCGGCGTGCAGCATGCCTGCACCGAAGGCATCATCGCCGGTTTCCGCGCCGTGGATGTGACCGTGGATTTTCACGACGGGAAAATGCATCCCGTCGATTCCAACGATATCTCCTTCCAGGTCGCCGGCTATTGGGCTTTCAAGGAAGCCTTCGCCAAAGCGAAACCCTGCCTGCTCGAGCCGATCCACAAGATCGAGGTCCGCATCCCGGAAGAATGCGTCGGCAAGGTCATGGGCGATCTATCCAGTCGTCGCGGCAACATCCTCGGTGTCGATGTGGACGGCGTCTTTCAAGTCATCCGTGCCCAAGTCCCGGCCAAGGAGCTCTATCGCTACTCCAGCCAGTTGCGTTCTCTCACCGGCGGGCGCGGGTTGCATAGCGAGGAGTTCAGCCACTACGCCGAAATGCCCCACGAGCTGGAACAACGCATGCTCGAAGAAGCCAAACGCAAGCGCGGCGGAAAATAGGGACCACTGCGCAATTCGGTCCGCGCACTTGCGCTCCGGCGCAAATGGTCGGATGAGTAGTTATGCGCCCCGTCTATATGCTCGCAGGGGGGATCACGAAGTTTGCCAAGGTGCATCCGGACAAGGATTTCCGGTTGATGGTCAAGGAAGCCTTCGATGCCGCATTGGGTGATCTCGACGGGCGGCTCACGCCGGCGGATATCGAGGGCAGCGTCATCTCCTACTTTTCCGATCACTTCACTTGTCAACTCAAGGCCGGCGCGATGGTTCAGGATTTTGTCGGCCTATGTCCGAAGCCCCACGTGCGGATCGAAGGTGGCGGCGCCACCGGCGGGCTTTGCTTTCAATCTGCCGTCCAGGCGGTCGCCTCCGGCCGCTTCAATGTCTGTGCCGCCATGGGCTTCGAAACGATGAGCACCGTCGAAACATGGAAGGGCAACGATTTCATCGCCCTGGCCAGCGATACCCATTTCGACTATCCGCTCGGCGGCTTTTACACCGGCTACTACGCAATGATGGCCGTGCGCCACATGCACGAGTTTGGCACCACCGAGGAACAGATGGCACGCGTGGCGGTGAAGAACTATGGCAACGCCGTGCACAATCCTTTCGCGCAACATCGCCATCCCGCCACGTTGGAGGAGGTGATGAACTCGGCCATGATCGCCTATCCCTGCCGAAGAATGACCACTTGCGTGATGAGTGACGGCGCCGCGGCCGTCATCCTCGCGAGCGAAGAGGCCGCGCGAAAATTCTGCGCCAATCCCATTCGCGTCGCGGGCATCGGCAGCGGCTCCGACGCCATGCGCATGGCAGACCGACCGCACGCCCGCGTGCCTCTTCTGCCTCACGAAAGTGAAAGCGACTACCGCGATCTGAAATATCCCGGAGTGCATTCCTTTCGCGCGGGACGCATGGCCGCGATGGAAGCTTATCGGCAAGCCGGCATCACCGATCCACGCCAAGACATCCAGGCTTGGGAACTGCACGATGCCTACGCCTCGGCCGAATTGCAGCAGTATGAGGATATCGGACTGTGCAAATATGGAGAGAGCGGACGGTTCATCGAGGAAGGCCATCCCACCATTCACGGCAGCAATCCCGTCAACCCCAGTGGCGGCCTGCTGGCCTGCGGACATCCGGTCGGCGCCACTGGGCTGATGCAGATGGTCTTCTGCTTTTGGCAGTGTCAGCAGACGATCGCGCGCCATTTCGGCGATCCCTTCTGTCAGATCCAAAACGTCCGGCGCGCCGCCGGCTACAGCCACGCGGGGACCGGGACGTATGTCACCATTTCCATTTTGGAGAAGCCATGAAACTGCCCGAAAAAACCGAAGGTCCCTGGGTGACGAGCTTCGATCCCCTCACCCGGCAATGGACGTATACCGTTACTTACAACGTCAGTTACGCGGAAGACTCCCCTTTCTTTCACGCCCTGGGGCACAACAAACTCCTCGGCAGCGAATGCCAGAAGTGCCGCTATCGCTATGCGACGCCGCGCACGGTGTGCATGTATTGCGGCGGCCCCACCGATTGGTTTGAATTACCACTCGAAGGCCGCGTGCATAGCTGGACGACCTGCCATTTCAGCGGGGAACCCTACCTTTCCGAATGCCCGTTCCATCTCGGCCTCATCGAATTCGATCGTGTGGATACGCTTTTCATGACGCGACTGGTTGGCATCGAACAGCCGCGAATCGGCATGCCCGTCCGGGCCTGCTTTCGGCGGAAGAAAACGTGGTCGGTAAACGATGTCTACTTCGTAAAAAAAGAATGAGCGCAGCAACCCTCTCCCGGCACCAAAAAGAAATCGACGATGCGGAAAGCCTGCTCTTCACGGGTCGGCAACAACTCGGTCTGGCCAAGGGCCTGTTCTTCGGTCGTTTCATCGCCGATTGGGTGATGCCGTACCCGACGCTCTCTGCCGAACAACGCAGCGAACTCGACGCGGTCCTCCCCGGACTGCGTGAATTCCTCGACGAAACACTCGATCCAGTGGCGGTCGACCGACATGCCGATATTCCACCGGAAGTCATCGAAGGGCTGGCCCGGCACGGAGTTCTCGGCATGACCGCGCCCGCGGAATTTGGCGGGCGTGGCTTTTCCCAAATGGCTTATGGACGGATTCTCGAAGAGATCGGTTCCCGCTGTGCGTCGACGTCCGTCTTCGTGAATGCGCATCACTCGATCGGAATCCGGGCGCTGCTGCTTTTCGGCACCGAGGAACAAAAGCACCGCTGGCTGCCGCCACTCGTCAGTGGAAAACAACTTGCCGCCTTCGCCCTCACCGAACCGGAGGCCGGCTCCGACGCGGCCAACGTGCAGACCCGCGCTGAACCGAGCGCCGATGGCACTCATTACGTCTTAAACGGTGAGAAGCGCTACATCACCAATGCCGCCATCGCCCAAGTCCTGACCGTCATGGCGCGGACACCAATCCCCGGTGGCAACGAAACGGCCGTGACCGCATTCCTCGTGACGCCGGACATGCCGGGATTTGCCCTGATCGAGCCGCGCATGGAGAAGCTCGGGATTCGCGGCACCGCCACGGGCCGCCTCGCCTTTCGCAATATGCGGGTCCCGCGAGAGAATATCCTCGGCCCGCTCGGTAAGGGATTGAAAGTCGCCCTGAGCGTCCTGGATTTCGGCCGCACCACCTTCGGCGCCTGCTCGACGGGTGCGGCGAAAACCTGTCTGCGTCTGGCGACTCATCACGCAAATCGCCGCCGGCAGTTTGGCCGGACGCTGGGAGCGTTTGAATTGGTCAGAGGGAAAATCGCCCGGATGGCGGCGAATGCTTATGCCATGGAAGCGATGACGACCGTGACTGCCTCGCTCATCGACCGTGGGCTGGAGGACTACATGCTGGAGACGGCGATGCTAAAGGTCTTCACCACCGAGGCGCTGTGGCAGATCGTCAACGATACCTTCCAGATTTACGGTGGCTCGGCCTACTTCACTGACCTTCCCCTCGAGCGCATGTTGCGCGACGCCCGCATCAATCAAATCGGCGAAGGTGCCAACGAAGTGCTCACCTCGTTCATCGCCCTGGTCGGCATGCGCGGACCCGGCATGCAATTCAAGGAGATCTGGGATGCGTTGCATCATCCTGCCGGCCATCTCCGCAAAGCTTGGAACGCCGGCATGGAACGGGCCGGTGCCGCGCTGCACGCCCCGGAAGTTCCTTTCCGCAGCGAGTCGCTGCACTCCCCTGCCCATCGCCTCGGCAAGCTCGTCTGGTATTTCAATATCGCCGTCGACCGCACGCTGATCCAGCACCGCGAGGAAATCCTCGATCGGCAATTCCTGCAGGAGCGAATCGCCAAAGCCGCGATGGAGCTCTTTGCCTCCGCCTGTGTGCTGAGCCGTTGGGATTCGGACCTGCAGGCGGGTGTAATGCAGCACGATGCCGCGGCGGCCCTTTTCCTGCACGAATCGGCGCGCCGAGTGGGCCGCGCGCTGGCCGAGCTGCGAGAGAACGACGACGATTTCGTCGTGGCGGCTGCGGAAGCCGCTCTCCGGCACAAAGACGAACCGTAGCGAACAAGACGCTCCTGACCCATGGCGGACTTCCTCTCAGAAGAATCGGCGGCGGTCAGTTATGCGCATGGCGTGGCGGAGAACCCGCTCATCGGGAAAACCATCGGTGCCATGCTGGATGAGGTCGTCGCGAAATTTGAGACCAATGAAGCACTGGTCTCCGTGTGGGAGCATCAGCGATTGACTTACACCGCGTTCGGAGAGGCAGTGGCGCGCTGTGCCCGCGCCCTATTGGCTGCAGGCATCAGAAAAGCCGACCGGGTCGGTATCTGGTCGACCAATTGCGTGGCCTGGGTGGTAGTGCAGTTCGCGACGGCGAAAGTGGGCGCGATCCTCGTCAACATCAATCCCGCCTACCGGCTCTCGGAACTCGAATATGCGCTGAACCAATCCAAAACGAACTTCCTGATCATCGGTGAGGGATTCAAAGACGTCCTCTTTGCCGAGATTCTGGAAAAGCTGAACGGCCGCCTGCCGCATCTGCACCGCATCGTCTCCCTCGTCCCGGTAAAAGGGTTGATGGATTGGAAAACATTTCTTTCCAGAGCGGGGAACGTGACGCCATCGGAACTAACCCGGTGCGAGGCGACACTCGACTTCGACGATGTCATCAACATCCAATACACGTCCGGAACCACCGGCTTCCCGAAGGGCGCGATGCTCACCCATCACAACATTCTCAACAACGCCTTCTGGATCGGCGAGCGTATGCGACTTACCTCCCGCGACCGACTCTGCATTCCGGTGCCCTTCTATCATTGCTTCGGCATGGTGCTCGCCAACCTGGCATGCGTGACCCATGGCG
The DNA here is from genome assembly GCF_000173075.1 of Chthoniobacter flavus Ellin428. GTDB lineage: Bacteria > Verrucomicrobiota > Verrucomicrobiia > Chthoniobacterales > Chthoniobacteraceae > Chthoniobacter > Chthoniobacter flavus. Next base: position 16,535 of record NZ_ABVL01000048.1, on the reverse strand, counting down.
CAACGATGGTTCTTCCCGCCCCCCACTTTTCCCCTCTGCAAACCCTGGAAGCCGTCGCGCTGGAACGTTGCACCGCGCTGCACGGTGTGCCCACGATGTTCATCGCCGAACTCGCGCACCCGCGATTTGGTGAGTTTGATCTCTCGACACTCCGGACCGGCATCATGGCCGGTGCTCCCTGCCCCATCGAAGTCATGAAACGCGTCATGGAGGAAATGCATATGGCCGAAATAACCATCGCGTGCGGCATGACCGAAACTTCGCCCGTTTGCAATATGACCGAGGTCGACGATCCGATCGAAACGCGTGTTGGCACGGTCGGCAAAGTGATGCCGCATCAGGAGCAGAAGATTATCGATCCTACGACCGGGTGCATTTTACCTCGTGGGGAACCGGGCGAACTTTGCTATCGCGGCTATCAAGTGATGCGCGGTTACTTCGGTGATCTCGAAGCCACTCACCGGACAATTGACGAAGCGGGATGGCTCCACGGCGGCGATCTCGCGGTGATGGACGCACGCGACTATGTGCGGATCGTCGGCCGGATCAAAGACATGATCTGTCGCGGAGGAGAGAAAATCTTCCCGCGCGAGGTCGAAGAATTTCTCTTCACCCATCCGAAAATCGCCGAGGCTTACGTGATAGGACTGCCCGATCCGTACTACGGCGAGCAGGTCGTGGCGTGGGTGAAACTCAAGGAACATGAGACAATGACCAGCGATGAGGTCATCGCCTTTTGTCGCGGCCAGATCATGGACTACAAAATCCCCGGGGCGGGTGAAGTTCGTCACCGAGTTTCCAACCACGGTGACCGGTAAAATTCAGAAATATCAGATGCGGAAGATCAGCTTGCAGGAAATCACCGCGCCTGCCCGGAAAAGCGTCAAAGCGCGCAGTCCTCGCAGCCGCAGCGGGCAGCGCCGTCGGGAAAAGCTCAGACGCTTGGCCGGAAGCGTCCCACGACCTCGAAAAGCCGCCCGGTGATTTGCCCGAGGGAACAACACTCGACGGTTTTCAAAAGCTCGGCAAAGACGTTACCGCCGCTTTCGACGACGCCGGCGAGTTCATCGAGGGCGCGAGCGGATTGGTGACGGTGGCGGTGCTTGAATTTGCGGAGACGGTCGACCTGCAATTGCTTCCGGGATCGGGGCGTGCGGACGACCTTGGGCTCCACGAAGCTTTCGGTCGAGGCGGGGTAACGGTTCAGGCCGATAATCGGCCGGGTGCCATCGCCCGTTTGTTGCTCGTAAAGGTGCGCGGCTTCCTGAATTTGGCTGCGCTGATAGCGTTGCTCGGTGGCGGCCAGGACTCCGCCGAGGCGGTCGATGGTCCGGAACTCCTCGAGGATCGCCTTCTCGAGCGTTTCTTCCAGGATCCTCATCCCGGGCGAACCGGTGAAGAGATTCATCATGTGCCGAAAGAGACCGGTCTCTTCCAGCAGGATGGATTGGGCGTGAGCCGCGAGACGCACGTATTCCTCGCCCGGCGTCGTGAACGGTTCGTCGGCGCTGTTGCTGTGGCAGGAATTGGTGGCGTTGAGATAGGCGAGGAACAACTCGATGGCCGTGCGCGTGAGATTATTTTTGAACCCCAGCGCAATCAGCGATCGGCCACTGGTCTGCGTGTGCAGCTTCAATCGTTGCGCCGCTTCGCCAGCACCGAAAACGTCGCGCATCCCGATCGCCCACAGCTTGCGGCAGACCCGGGCCAGCGCGACGTATTCGACATCCAGGCCGCAATCCAGAAAGAAGGAGAGGCGCGGTCCGAAGCGATCGACGGCGAGTCCACGCCCGCGGAAGAGTTCGACGTAAGTAAACCCATTGGAAAGTGTGTAAGCGGCCTGCTGCACGGGTGTCGCGCCGGCTTCGCCGATGTGGTATCCGCTGATCGAAATGGGATACCAGCGCGGCAAATGTTCGGTGGTGTGCGCCACCATATCCGCGAGGAAACGGAGCGAGGCCTCCAGCGGAAAGATGATCTCATTTTGCGCCTGCACTTCCTTGAGAATATCTGCTTGGACGGTGCCGCGCAGTTTCCTGATGACCTTCCCTCCAAAGCGTCGCTGGGCCGCCGCCACATACATGGCCAGGATAATAGGTGCCGGGCCATTGATCGTCATCGACACCGAAAGCCGCTCGTCCCCGAGCGCAAATCGGTCGTAGAGCCGCTCCATGTCTTCCACCGTATCGATGGCGACACCACCCTCTCCAATTTTGCCGAAGACACCATCGGCATCGCTGTCCATGCCGTAGAGCGTCGGTCCGTCAAAAGCAGTGCTCAGCCGGATGCTGCGTTGGTGCTGCGTGAGATAGTGGAAGCGTTCGTTGGTATCCTCAGCTAGTCCCAAGCCGGCGAAGAGGCGGGTCGGCTCCTCCGGCATTCGCCCCCCGGAACCGGGTAGATACATCTCGCGATAGATCGAATTCACGAAGGGGAACTCCCCCGGGAATCCCTCTCCGAAAAGATAACGCGCGATCTCGCCAGGATCGTTGCTGGTCGGGAGCGCGAGGGTGGGCAATTCGATGCCCGTCGGAGTTTGCACCGTAGCGATGCTTGCGCGGATCGCTCTCCAACGCTTGAGCAGCGCCGCTCGGAATTTAGAGTCTTCACGGGCCCGGCGAATCTGTTCCCGAACGAAGCGCGCATGCGCTTCGACGCTTTCGCAAATTCGGGCCAGCGCGCTCATGATCGTAACTCCTCGAATAAGCAGTCCACCCCCGGGTCGCGATGACGTTTAGCGACGGTCGCGATGACTCGCTGACCGCTGCGACCTCTTTCGATCCGCCGACCCACCTCCGCGACCGCCGTCGGAGCGCCCGCGAGGTCGCCCTTGTTGACGACGACAATATCCGCCACGTCGAGCATGGCGATCTTTTGCAACTGGAGTTGGCTGCCGTAATCGGCACTCATCACGAAAATCGACTTATCCACCAGCTTCGAACGAAACGGCATGGCCTCCTGCCCAATGCCCACGGTCTCAACGAAAACGACATCGAACCCGCCGTGTTTCATCGTACGAACCCACTGCGCCGTCTCCGGCGACAGACCGCCTGCACGTCCACGCGTCGCGAGGCTCCGCATGAAGACACGATCATCCTGCGAATAGATCATTGTCGCGCGATCGCCGAGCAATGCGCCTTTGCCGACGATGCTTGGATCATGCGAAAGGATGGCGATCCGCGCGTCGGGTTGCACCTTCAGCCAGCGCAGCACGAGTTCATCGATGAGCGTCGTCTTACCGGCGCCCCCCGGTCCGGTAATGCCGATGCACGGCGCCATCGTCTTCCTCTTGCCCGCGGAAAACCGCGGCAGTTTCACACTCCTCCGTCGCCGTCCACCATACGCTTCGCGAGCGAAGCGGATCATTTCCTCCATGGGTGTCCCGGCGAAGAAGATGCGATCCACTCCCTTGCGCTGCATGATCGTCGCGTCGGCTTTGGTGATAGTGCCGCCACCACCACCAAAAACGCCAATCTTCGCCGCCCTCTGCTTCTTCAATAGGGCAACCACCTCAGCGAAAAACTCGACGTGTCCGCCGTTGTAGCTGGAGATGCCAATCGCATCCACTCCCTCCTGGATCGCCGCGCGGACGATATCGCGCGCCGAGCGATGATATCCCAAATAGACCACCTCGATTCCATGATGGATGAATTCGAGATTGATCGTGCTAATGGCGCTGTCGTGTCCATCGCAGATGGGAACGGCGGTCAGCAAACGAACGGACGCGGCCATGGATGAACCTAGTCCACAATCGATTGGCGGGCAATGGATCCGCGACTAGATTCAATCCATGTCCTACGATTTCTCGGGTAAGGTCGCATTGGTCACGGGCAGTTCACGTGGAATCGGTGCCGGAATCATTCAGGCGCTCAATGCGGGCGGAGCGCGGTGCATCGTCAATTTCGTCGCCGATCCACAGGGACGCAACGAAGAGGATGCCCGAAAGGTCGCGGAAACGCTACAGGACCCGCTCGTGATCGAATGCAATGTCGGCGAGGCGTCGCAGGTCGAGGCAATGATGCGCCGCATCGCGGAGGAATGCGGCGGACTCGACATCCTGGTGAACAACGCCGGCATCCTGCGCGATCGCACCATCAAGAAAATGACTACCGAGGAATGGGAGAGCGTATTGCGCGTCAACTTGACCGGAACATTCCATTGCATCCAGCAAGCGCAGCCTTTTCTGCGTCCCGAGGGCCGAATCGTCAGCCTCGCCTCCGTGAGCGGACAACTCGGCTTGTTCGGGCAAGCCAATTACGCCGCCAGCAAAGCCGGCATCATCGCGCTCACCAAGGTCACCGCGCGCGAATTCGCGCGCCAGCGAATCACGGTCAATGCCATCGCCCCCGGATTCATTCAAACGGAAATGACCCGGGACCTTCCCGAGGAAGTCGTCAAGAAAGCGCTCGCCGACGTACCGCTCGGGCATTTCGGTGAAATCGCGGATGTCGTGAATACCGCGTTGTTCCTGTGCTCCCAAGATGCCCGCTATATCACCGGACAGGTTCTCAACGTGAACGGCGGTTTCTTCATGTAACTCCCTGCGCTCCCTCCCAGATCGTCACCACGGTGGTGGTGAAACTGCCGCCAATGTTGCAGGTCAGGAAATGCTTTGCTCCCGCAATCTGCCGGGCTCCGGCCTGCCCGGTGAGTTGTTGATGGGCCTCGACTACTTGCCGAACACCCGTTGCTCCGACGGGATGCCCATCGCCAACGAGTCCCCCTCCGGCATTGACCGGGCATCGCCCACTTGGCAGCGCCGTGGCGCCACTCTCCAGCAACGCGACACCCCCACCGGCGGCGGCGAAACCGAGCAACTCATACTGGACGATTTCCGAAATCGAAAAGCAGTCGTGCACCTCCGCGCCGTCGATCTCTTGCGGTCCTATACCCGCCATTGCATACGCTTGAGCCGCGGCCTTCGCGGCGATGGGAAAGGACGGTATCTCTTTCCTTTCGAGCGAAAGATAATCCGTGGTGTGGCCGAAGCCGCGCAGGCGCGACGCGTGACGCGGGCGAAGCTTGCGGAAGAAGCTTTCGGAACAAAGGACGAGCGCTGCGGCGCCGTCGGTGATCTGCGAGCAATCGCTGACTTTGAGAGGCGGCGCGATGATCGGATTTGCATCACTCGCCACCCGCGCCCGCTCCAAGGTCAGATCCGCTTCTCGCATTTGTGCCAAAGGATTGAGATGGGCATGGGCGATATTTTTCACGGCCACCTTGGCGAGTTGCTCTTCGCTCAACCCGTAACGCTCGGCGTACACCTGAGCGATCCGGGCAAACAGTTTCGGAAATAGGAAGTCGCCATAAGTCGCCCGCTCCTCGGAGTAATCGGCGGCCGCGCTCAGCACTTCCGAACCCTCCTGTGGAGGCATCGTCTTCTGCTGTTCGACGCCAATGACCAGCACCACGTCGCTGAGTCCTCCCATGATCTGCCTCGCCCCACTCAGTACTGCCACGCCTCCGGAAGCGCACGCGGCTTCCACATGCATCGTGGGAAGTCCTCGCAGAGCTGGATCAATCTCCGCCGCGAACGCACCGAGGTGAAGTTGATGAGCGAAGAGACCAGCCGCGAAATTGCCAACCATCGCCGCTCCGATCGCACTCGGTTCGATTCCCGCATCCGCGATCGCCGCCGCGCCCGCTTCGACAATCAGGTTGCGAATCGTTTTTCCTTTCTTGCGAAGGTTTCTTCGAAAATCGGTCCTCCCCACTCCGATGATATAAACCGGTTCGCTCATCATTGACTCCTAGCACCAACCCTTACGACCGAAACGCCAAGGCTTCAACCGAGGAAAGCCCTTCTCTCCGCATTGCGACCTACTCCGTCCCGTCCGCAGACGGCATTAAGCTTCCGATGGCAGTATAGAGTTCGTCGGGATCGAATGGTTTAACCAGATGCGTGGAGAAACCGGCGGCCGCGCTACGTTTCAAATCGCTGGGCGAACCAAAGCCGCTCATCGCAATCCCCGCAACGCGATGGTGCGTCTGCGCGATTTCCATCAACTGCCAGCCGTCTCCATCGGGCAACCCGATGTCACATACGATCAGATCCATCACTCCATCCTGGATTGCTTCCAGAGCCAGCCGCATCGTTCCCACCGCGGTCACCAAATGCCCGCGATTCCTCAACGCCGTCGCGAGAACGCGCAGTGTATTTTCGTGATCCTCGACGAGCAAAATCCGCGTTCTCCTCTTTCGAGATCTGCGAGACGCCTTCATCCTCCTACCTGTAGCCGCGTCCGGTTTTAAACGCTACCCCGAACTAAGTCGCAGCCCATCGGGGCGAACACTGGTTCGCCTCTCGGGTCTTCCGCGATAGCCTCGCGAGTCTGCTCAGAAGTGCATTTTCCGGGTCATCTTGACCATCTCACGACGCAAAGCATCGAGATCCGGCAGTCGCACGGCGGAACGCGCATGCTCCCAGCGATCCCGGCCCGCATCAGCCGCGGTGGACAGAGCCTCCGACAGCAGTTTGCGTCCCTGTCGGAACGGTTCTTCCACATATAGTTCCTGCAGGCTGTGGTGGCGACGGCGCGCCAGCGCGGCGCCAATGAGCAAGCCGCCAGCCAGTGATGTCCAGACAGCCGTCATCGGGAAATTACGAATGCACGACTTCGTAAAGCCCATCAGGCCACCCATTTGCTCGCGGGCCTCCGACATGGATGGCGCGACGGATTCCAAACGTTCGCTCCCATCCCGAATCTTTTCCATCGTCTTCTCCGGGATGCGCGATGATTCAAGTTTCATATTCATGGCTTAAATTGCTTCGCGGCATACTGGGTGCGCGGTCGGGCGAATCGCGGCCCCATAACGGAGTCCTCAGCATTCATCGCGGGGATGGCGTTGCTCGCGGAATGGATTACCGTTTCTTATGCCCAATCTCTTTCGCACCCCTGATGGAAAAATTTGGAAAGCCAATGCCCGCATCCCGCTCTGGCTCGCGGACGGCACGACGCTGGAGGAACATTGGGCCGGCTCCGCGAAACACGAAACACTGGATGAGAAATGGCGATCCAGAGCAGGCAGCCAGATCGCCCAAACTGAGATCGTGGCCGCTATCGCCAGCAGAGCGGACGACAATGGTGAAATGATCTGGGGCGACGCTCCGCCCAATACCCGCCTGCTCTTCGTTGTTGTACCGGAACGCGGCAAAGGCTACTCCCTGGCGAGAATGGTCACCACGGCCGCCACCAAGGCGCAACAAGCCCATTTTCGCCACGACCGCTCGGCTTTGTTCGGCCATCTCAAACCCGACGGAAGCATCGCGATCATTTCACCACTCGATCCGCCGCCGCCACCACCGCCGGCGCAAGGCGAGCTATTCTGAACCCCTACAACTCGCGGATGAAGATGTTGCGGAAGGTGGTCATCACATTGTGTGGCGACTTCTGCAAACGCAGCGCGCCTTCCTCAGGGCCGCGCATCGGCGGATCGAATCCCTTCTCCACCGGCACGTCTTGCATTACGACTTTGTCATTCAGCGTCACGGTCACTTTGCCGTCGACCAATCGGATGACAAACGTATTCCATTCGCCGAGGGGTTTGTCGGCCACAACCGAGGGGCTGACCGTGTACTTGTGATTGTAAACGAACCCACCCGAGCCGCTATCCTTCGCCCAGATTTGCACCTGCTGACCACCGGGCAGGTAGACACCGCTGTCACCCCGGACCGGGATCTTCCATTCCAGCCGCAGCTCGAAATTCCGATACGACTTCGCCGTGACCAAATCCGCGCCCTGGCCGTCGTTGATTAATTCCCCGTTCTCCACTTTCCAGTGCTCCGCCGCCGTTGCGGCATTCTGCCAGCCACTGAGATCGTGAGCGGCAATCAACGGAGTAAAACCTTCCGGCACATCGGCAGCGACGACGGAAACGGCAAGAAGCAGCAGCGGGAGGAACCAACGAAGAGGATTCATGGCATTCGGGGGAAATGAAGTAATCCCCATCCAACACCAAAGTCGCCGCGAGAGCGAGGCCTTGCGAACGAAATCCCGAAGCGCCGATGGAAATGTGCTTTGCAAACGCGCCGCGCCGTGAAGCATTCCCGCTTCACCGTAGACCCTCCGCATGAAACTCAAATTCCTCGCCACCCTTCTCTTCACCGTCGCCGTCGCCAACCTGCACGCCGACGAACCCAAGAACTACGCCACGCAACCGGTGCTTCATCCCGGCACGGAAGCGCGTCACGAGTCCTTCAACGTCATCTCGAAGAAGGGTGAGGCGCAGCTCGTCTTCCTCGGCGATTCCATCACCCACAATTGGGAGAAAGGCGGCAAGGACGTGTGGGAAAAATACTGGGCGCCCCTCAACGCCGCGAACTTCGGCATCGGCGGCGACCGCACGGAGCATGTGCTCTGGCGTCTCGACCACGGGAACTTCGACGGGCTCAAGCCGAAGGAGATCGTCCTCATGATCGGCACGAACAACACCGGACACCAGGGCCGTCCGCAAAAGGAAACTCGACGGTGCCGTCTATCAATGTACCGCGCAGCAGACCGCGGAAGGCGTCAAAGCCATCATCGACAAGCTCGAGGCCAAGTGCCCCGGCGCGAAGATCCTGTTGCTCGCCATCTTCCCGCGCGGCGCCACGCCGGCCGACAAGTTTCGCCAACAGAACGAAGAGACCAACGCCATCATCAAGGGCTACGCTGACAACAAGAAGGTGTTCTACATGGACATCAACGCGAAGTTCCTGCAGTCCGACGGCACGCTCTCGAAGGACATCATGCCTGACCTGTTGCACCCGAACGCCAAGGGCTACGAGATCTGGGCCGAAGCCATCGCGCCGAAGGTCAAGGAACTGATGCAGTAAGGGAGGAAGTTGATGGTTGAGAGTTGAGAGTTGAGAGTTGAGAGTTGAGAGTCCGCCGCTTTTCCGCGGGCTTGGCCGCTCCGCGGCTTTTTTTACGCCGGAGACGATTTCGTCTCCGGCGTTTCTTTTTTTCGGCAATTATGTCCTGAATCGAATGCGCCAATCGTTGCAGAGATAGAACCAACCAACCTCCATCCTATGACCACTCCCAGCCAAACCAACACCATCCGCCTGCACCGAGTGCTCCGTGCCACACCGGAGCGCGTCTATCGCGCCTTTCTCGATCCCGAGGCGAAAGCCAAATGGCTTCCGCCCCACGGCTTCACCGGCAAGGTTCATCATCTCGAAGCGAAGGTCGGCGGCACCTACAAGATGAGCTTCACCAACTTCACCACGGGGAAAAGCCACTCCTTCGGCGGCACCTATGTGGAGCTGACACCCCACGAACGCATCCGCTACACCGACCGGTTCGACGATCCGAATCTGCCGGGCGAAATGCAGGTGACCATCGAGCTGAAGGAAGTCTTCTGCGGCACGGAGCTGCACGTCACCCAGGAAGGCGTCCCCGCGGTCATCCCCGTTCATGCCTGCTACCTCGGCTGGCAGGAATCGCTGACGCTGCTCGCGCAACTCGTCGAGCCCGAGATTCCCGATCAGCCCTAGATCGCATCGATTTCGCCAAAGAGTCCTGGCGGTGACGGGGTGATTGCGTTGCGCAGCCGCTTTCGCAAGGCTGACGCAACGCCATCCCCTGTCACCCCATGAACTCGAAGCTCCCATTCCTCTGCGCAGCCTCGCTGCTCGGTTGTGTTTCCGCATTCGCCCAGCAAACCGCGCCCGTCACCGACGACCGTCTCGCCGCCCTCAAGGCGCTCAAGATCGACGACGCCACGATCACGCTCGTCGAGCACGAGGCCTCGCCGGCGCGGACCGTCGTGAAGCTGGTGCTCCGGCCGGCCAAAGGCTCGAACATCAACGTCGAAGTCGCGTTGCCCGATGCGGAGAAATGGAACGGACGCTTCGTCGGCCTTGGCAACGGCGGCGCCGCCGGGAAGATCAATTCCGGCAGCCTCGCCGGCCAGAGCGCCGCGGGTTACGCCGCCGTCACGACCGACATGGGCACCGCGCCGAACTCCGACTCCGGCATCGACAACCACGAGGTGTGGAAGGACTTCGGCTTCCGCGCCACGCATCTCATGACCGTCGTCGGCAAGCAGATCGTGCGCACCTATTACGGCAAGGCGCCCGAGTTCTCGTATTTCAGCGGCGGCTCGACCGGCGGCCAGCAGGCCCTGCAGGAAGCACAACGTTATCCCGAGGATTACGACGGCATCACCGCCGCCGTCCCGGCGCACTGCCGCACCCCGCTGCACGCCTACTTCCTCTGGAACGACCAGATCCTGAAGAAATGCCCGTTCAGCAAGGAGCAGGAAGCCAACGTCATCGCCGCGGCCAATGAATACATGGCCTCGCGGGAGATCCCGTTGTCCGCCGGAAAATTCGTCTCCGACCCGCGCTGCACGGCGAAAGACATCGAAGCCGTGATCGCGCTGGCGCGGAAAAAAGACCCGACGCTCACCGACGAGCACGCCGCCGCGTTGCACAAGCTCTTCGACGGCCCGCGTCACGCCGTCACCGGTGAACGCATCTTCAACGGCATTCCGCTCGGCGCTACCTTCGGCCCAGCCCGCGGCAACCTCTACCTCTTTAGGTGGGTCTTCGGACCGAACAAGCCGCTGGAGGAGATCAATTTCGGCGCGGACATCGATATCTACACCGCCGCGCTCGCGCCATATCTCAACGCCGAAAATCCCAACCTAACCGCTTTTGAAAAGCGCGGCGGAAAGCTCATCGCCACCACCGGCTCCGCGGATTCCGTCGTCCCCTGCCACGCGACCATCGACTACTACGAGCGCGTCATCGAGCACTTCGGCAGCCTGGAAAAGGTGCAGTCGTTCTTTCGGCTGTATCTCGTTCCCGGCATGGCGCACGGCGGCGGTCCCGGCGTGAATCAGTCACCAAGCGTGCTCGAAGCCGTGCGCACCTGGCGCGAGCAAGGCACCGCCCCCGGCACGCTCACCGGCCGGCACGTAGCGAATGGCAAGACCGAGTGGGAACTCCCGCTGCAACCCTATCCGCTGAAAACCGGCTGGGACGCTACGACCTCCGCGTTCAAACCCGTGGAAGGTCCGCGCGGCGGTGTCGAGCGCGTCGCCGAGCGTTTCCGTCCGCCCGCGGCGGAGTGAGGTCCAGTCTCGATCCCGGGCGATTCCGGGCGAACCCGAGCGCCCAAACGAACTCCTTCCCACCCGCTTCACCGGCGTGCTATACGCCGCGTATGAAACTTCTCCCCCTGATCTTCATTCTCCCCGCGCTGACCGCGTCCGTCTTCGCCGCCGACCTCGGAAAGCTCATCTTTCAGGATGACTTCAACCGCGCCGAGTCCAAGCCCGACGCCGAGGATATCGGCAACGGCTGGGGCACGAACAGCAAGGCCCGCGCACAAGGTGACAAGCAAGTCGCCCTGAAAGACGGCGCGATGCACATCTACATTAGCGCGCGGGCGGACCATGCGGTCTCGGTCACTCATCCGGCCGAATTCACCAATGGCAGCGTGACCCTCCGCTTCATGCTGGAGAGCGACACGGACAGCCTCGGCCTCGATTTCGCCGACCCGCAATGCAAGGAAGTCCACGCCGGCCACCTGTGCGCCGCCAAGGTCAGCCCGAAGCAGGTTCAGTTGATCGACCACAAGACTGGTGGCATGCGGCTCGATATTCACGATGCCCGGACGGAAAAGAAACCGCTCAGCGACGAGCAGAAGAGCGCCCTCGTCGGCAAGACCAAGAACGTCCCCCACGCCACCGAGGTCGGTAAATGGCACGATCTGCAAGTCACGATCGAGGGCGACGACATCAGCGTGCTCGTCGACGGCCAGGCCGTCGGAGATCTTCATTCGCCCGGCATCGCCCATCCGACCAAGCGCATGCTGCGCCTGGCCGTGCCGCACAATGCGGTCGTGGACGACGTCAAGATCTACCAGAAGAACTGACCGGCGCGCGCATTCGCGCCGGTGCGCTTACGAATTCGAAATGGCGAGCCATGGACGCTTGCGTTTTGGAGTGCGGCGCTACTGCGCCGCTTTTTGATAAGCGCAAAGTGCGCCAGGCGTTCAGCACTGTCCTTCAACGACTCGTCCTCCTCGCGCAGCGCGTCGCCCGCATCGCTTCCGCGATTTCCAAAAGCGGCGCAGCAGCCTAAGCATTACCCACATCTTTGCTCGGCGTTTGGACATCGATACGGATAGCGCCTTGGGAGCGGCGACCCCGCCATGGCGGGGTCGCCGACCGGAACCAACGCGCGGAGCGCCTTCCTTGGGGCGTCGCTCCGCGACGCAGGGCGACTGGAAAGTCGCCCCTCCCAGTGAGTAACACCTCGCTCAGTTCAATTCCGTAAACACAACCCCGAACGCTGCCGCGCTCTATTACACAACCGCGGTTCAGCCCGCCTGCTGCGCCTCGCGTTTGCGGAGCTGGCCACAGGCCGCATCGATGTCCGGTCCGCGGGCGCGGCGGAGATGAGCGACCGTGCCGTGAGCGCGCAACTCGGCGAGAAATGCCTCCGTCTGCTCCACGCTGCTCGGCGCATAAGTGCGGCCGCGCAGACTGAGCCCAGTGGGATTGTAGCGCAGGAGATTCACGTGCATGGTCCGGCCCGCGAGCAGCCGGGAAAGATCGCGCGCTTGCGCCAGCGAATCGTTCACGCCATCGAGCAGGCAATACTGGATCGTCGTCACCCGGCCGCTGCTCGCCTGGTAACGATCCGCCGCGGCCAGCACGTCTTCCACCGCGAAGCGCCGGCCCATCGGTAGCAGATCCGCGCGCGTTGCATCATCCGGCGCGTGCAACGAAATCGCCAATTGCACACCGAGGTCCGCCGCGCGGAGCTCGTCGATGCCCGGCACAATCCCCACCGTCGAAATAGTAATCTGCCGCCAGCCAAACGCGCCCAACTTCGGATCACCAATGCGCCGCACCGCCGCGAGAACGTTCCGCAGGTTCAACATCGGCTCGCCCATGCCCATGAAAACGATCGTGCGCAGCACCCGCCCTGCCGCGACCGCTTCGCGGCGAAGCTGGAGAAACTGCTCCACGATCTCCCCCGAGGTGAGATTCCGCTCAAAGCCGGTCTGCGTCGTCGCGCAAAAGTCGCACCCCATCGCGCAACCCACCTGGCTGGAAATACATCCCGCGGCGCGCTCCGGATGATAGTCCGGCATCAACACCGACTCCACCGTGCGTCCATCTCCCATCCGCAGGAGCAGCTTCGCAGTGCCATCTTCCGACACCTGCCGCCGCGCCAGCACCGCCGCTTCCTGCGGAAAGGTCGCCCGCAACCGCTCCCGCAGCCCGGCCGGCAGGCGCATACTATCGCGCTCGCCGCCTCCATTCGCCCCCAACCACTCGCGCAAGACCCGCCAGGCGTGTCCGCCCTTGAATCCTTCGCCTTCCATCCACAGCGCCAGTTCCTCCGCCGAAAGATCGGAGAGGGAGCCTGGAGTGATGGTGGTGGTAGCCGGAACGTCCGAGGACATGGGCCCCACTCATAATCCAGACTCACGCGGATTCCAAACCTCCCTTCAACGGCGAAGAAAAAGACCGTGGAGCAAAAAAAGAGGGGATGCTCCTTTGAGCGCCGTCTGGAAAAGCGTCTCTACGGCTTCTCTTCCATGGCAAGCCCCGCAAGATCCACCGTCCCGGCTTTCGGCACGTTGAACAGCAGCCACGCGGCGCAGTCCCGATCCGGCGTCCACTCGACACTGAAACGTTTCCATTCCGTATCCACCTCGAGATCCCGGCCGAGGAAAAACTCACGCGGTTCTTCATCCTGACGGAAGCCAATCCATACGCCCGTGAGCGTGGGGCTGCGCACCCAACCCGTAACCACATAGGTGCTCCCTTGCTTGTAATTCCGGGCGCCTCCCTTCGTCGTCAATTGGACCTGATACTTGTCCACCTTCATCACTTCCATCCGCACCGCGCCGACTCCCGGCGCGGGAGCGTCTTTGAGTTCACTGTACATCACCGACACCGGGGCCCAACTCGAGTTATCGACCCAATCGATCGGCAGCCATCCCCGGATGTCATAGCCCGCCTTGGCCTTCGGATCGATCTGCCGGCCTTTCGTTCCAAACTCCGGCAGGAGGCTCTTCGTCGGTTCTTCCGCAGAGAGCGCCAGCCCGCCGAGCATGAGCCCCATGGTTAGGAGGCTTCGGATCGAACGCAGTGAAGACAAGCCAGCCAAAAGACGTTTCATAATCTAGACGCAGATCCTAACAACTCGCCGCAATTTGTCGATCATCAACGACAAGCTCCCGGCTTCACGTTTCCCGCGCCTCCGCAACGCTCCCCTAACTTTGGGAACAGGATGGCCCTCCGGGCCAGTGTCCGCTCAACCTTTGCGCCCCACGAAAACCAGATAACGCCACACGCCCCCGAAAGCTGCTTCCAGCCGATCCTCTCGCGCTTCGAAGCGGGCCTGCAGGGGCGGGCGCAATTGGCCGCTCATCCGCACGTGGTTCACGCCCATCCAGCGCTCGAAGACGGATAGCGGGGTATCGTGAAAATCGACGACGGCCACATGGCCGCCGGGCACGAGATCGCGGTGCGCCGTTTCAATCGCCGCTTCGAAGCCCGGGTTGAACATCGAGAGGGCATAGGAAAAGAGGATGAGATCGTAACCGGCATCGACCGTCTGCGTCGCGCCATAGGCGCCATGCAAAAGCTGGATGCGCGATCCAAAAGGCACAGCCTTGCGGCGCGCCACGTCCAGCATCGTCTCCGAGAGATCGATTCCCGTGATCTCTGCTTGCGGAAAAAGGCGGCCCAGCGTCACGAGATTCTTCCCGGTGCCGCAGCCGACTTCGAGGATGCGCGCCGGCGCCGGCACCTTCGCCACTTCGTGCAGGATGCCGGTCCGGCCGAAAAGGAAACTCCAGCGCGTCGCGTCGTAAATCCGTGCATGCCAGCGGTAGTAGCCCTCGATGGAGGTCTCCCCGCGCGCGTCAGATGAGGTCGAGGCGTCGGCGTTCACAGCACTTCGGCGAAGGTCATGCTGCCGTAGGTCCCCACACGGTCCAGCCGATGCAGCGGCTCCGTCCGCTCTGGGAAAAAGCGCAGCCGCGCGGTGATGTCTCCCGGGATGAAATCCATCTCCAGCGCCGCGGACCGCATGAGAATGCGCGTGCCGGGGCGGCTGTTTGCCAGGATCAATTCCCATTCCTCGCGCAAGGCCGCCGGATCGTGCCAGGCCAGCCAATCCTGATGATCCAGGAGCACATAGTGAGTATAAGTGCCGGGATTCTCGCGGAGAAAATCGCTGATGCTCCGGGTATGCGTGCGAACCCGATCGGCCCGGCTGGCCAGCGTCGACTGATTCTCCGCGCGGAGATAATTCGGGCAGCACGACATCGTGTAGGAGCCGGTGAGATACACGCGCCAGAAATAGTTTTCCGCCGCCGGCAATTCGCTCATCACATGGCGCAGCTTGTCCTTCACATAACTGCCCAGGCCGCCCGGGTAGGAATCGTCGATCAATTTCACCTGCGGCCGCGGCACGCCGAGCAGCGTCATCACCATGCGCTGGCGGATCAGCCAATTACTCAGGTTCCCCCAGATCTTCGGCTCGATCCACGCATAAACCTGCCGCTGCTGCTCGATCGAATCCGCATCGAGCAGACCACAGCGCGAAGTTTTTCGCATTGGGCTGCCGCCTTGAAAAAGCGCCCACGGCCCAGCAGCCCACGCCGCTGTGCCCGCCGTGCCCGTGATAGTAAAAAGGACTTCTTTCATCCCACCCGAGATCAAAGAAACGTCCACCTTCTGATTCCCAGAAACTTTCGCGACGGCTCCGACAGTTCCTTCCGCACCGAACGGTAGAGCTGCCGAAACGAGCGATGGGACCCGATGCCAAACATCTCGAAGAGATCGACGAATTCCGCGCGCTGAATCATGGCCAGCTTGAGTTCCAGCAGGGCGTTCTGCCGGTAGTTCACATCCACGGCGTGAATCTCCGCCGGGCCATCGAGCAGGTAATCGAGTACGTTACAGCCCGCGCTCGTGATCATCACCACGCGGCTCGACTCATCCAGTCCGAGCAACTGACGATCGATCCGCGGGTCTTCCCACGAGGTATTGTAAATGAGTTGTCCGCCATGGACGTGATGGAAAACGAGGTCTTCCGTGGCTTTGAGGAAGCGGCTCGCCGGGCTCGTCTCGGAGACCTTGCGGTCGTCGTTCACTTTCATCAGGTATGATCAGCTGCTGGCGCTGGGAAATTATTTTTGGGATGAGGCGCGACTCTCCTGCTTCCCCGATCAAATTCACGCCCGGAGATGCAACAATTGCGTGACGAAGCCAGCCCCCGAACCCATCGGAATCGCCACGAAAAGGCACAAGAGGAATAAAAGAAGAGACACTCCCCTAAAAGGGCATACAGAAAATCGCGCGAAGAGAGTTTTGGCCACGGATCACAGATTTCAGGCATGTAGTCATTCAAGTTTTTTGTTGGGAAGTTTTTCGTTTCTCCTTTCTGTCGCCGAAGGCGACGCCTGGAAGTTCCCCCCAAACGCCGCCGCGGCGAGCGGCGCGGGGTTTGGGGGCGCGCAGCCCCCATCAGCCCGGGCGCGCTAAGTGGCGGAGGGTTGCAGGAAGCGCTTTTG
>NZ_ABVL01000049.1 GCF_000173075.1 Chthoniobacter flavus Ellin428 | reverse complement strand
CGGGGCCTTGCGCCAATCCATACGAGCGGCGCAAAGCGCGATGATCGTGCGCCGCATCCACACTGCGCTCTGGCGCATCCGCAGGCGTTACTTGCCGCAAAGCGCCCTGGGGCGTGGGATCAGTTACGTTCTCGATCAATGGACAGCTCTGGAACGCTTCCTCGGTGATGGCCGGCTCGAGATCGACAACAACCTCTGCGAAAACGCCATCCGGCCCACGGCCGTGGGAAAAAAGAACTGGTTGTTCGTCGGCGCCGCGGAAGCTGGCCAGCGAGGAGCCATCCTCTACACCATCGTCGAGAGCTGCCGCCGCCGGGGGATCGATCCACTGGCTTATCTACGCGACGTGCTCACCCGCCTGCCCAAGATGCTCATCACCGAGGTTCCCAGCATCACCCCGCAGGCTTGGGCCAAGGCCCAGCGCCAAGCGCCCGACCTCAAGGCCGCATCATAAGTTGCATAGCGTGAAGCTATGCAATCTACGCGAGCCCGCCGATCGATTGCGTCGTCAACCAAATCCGCATGGAGCCACGGATACCGCTTACGTTGGAACGTTTTTCAGAATGGATTTACGAACGGAAGATGGTGGTCTCCCGTCATTCGGAAATTACTTCCAGGAGCTGCACTAAAAGCGCTCCGTGTGTCCGCGCCCGAGATGAAACGCGGTGACCACGAATTCCCCGCGCTCATTCACCAAGCCCTGCAGATTGGATTCCAGCGTCGGCTCATCGGGAATGTCCTTCGGATTGGAAGTCAGCGACACGTCGACGTGCAATGGAAACGCGAGGTCGCCCTTGGTCACCACATCCACGCTGAAACCTTCCGGGTAGGCCGAGCCGTTGCCGGCGTTGGCTTTTTTAGCCGCGGCATATTTCGCCGGCGCAGCCTTCTTGGTCCGCGCGAGAATCGCCTGCTGACCCGCCTTCAATACATCGGTCTGCCAGGCGATCCGACCCTTCTCCATTTTCAAAAGGACGAGCGAATGGAAAAACCATTTTCCATCGACCGTCCACAAAAGCAGCGAGCCATCCGGCGACCACTGCGCGGGCAGCACTCCGCCATGGTTCATGCGATTCCAGCCGGTGGACGCCCGGATTGCTCCCAGGATCTTTCCGGTCTTCATCTCGATCACACTATTGTGCGTCGCATCCGTGTCAGGAGCTTCGTCGAGAATGGGAACCGTCACGCCATAGCGCCCGTCCGGCGACAGGCTGTCCTCGGGCACGAGGAACCCTTTGGGAACGGGATCACCCCAAGCCGAAACGCGAAGTGCGAGAAACAAGACGAGGGCGACACGAACGGACAGGTGCAGGAACATGGCGATCGATCTCTCTTTTAAACGATTCCGCTCACCGGAACAAGCAACCGTCCCGTGATATCGAATCGCCGATGCCAGTGATGGCTATTGTTCCATTCCGCACGGACGCCAGATTGTGCGTCCGAAGCGATTCACTTCCGGAGAAATTGGAAGGAGTGGCTGGGGGGAGAATCGAACTCCCGACACGAGGATTTTCAGTCCTCTGCTCTGCCAACTGAGCTACCCAGCCGTTTGAAAGGGCGAGCACATTTCCCGTCTCGCGCCCACTTGGCAAGCGATTTTTCAAAATCGTCCGCATTTCTTTTTTTACGAACCCGATTTTTGTCGAATCGCGTTCGATCGCACGCGGTTTTTTCGGCCAGCACTTATCGAATAGCGACTACGCCCTGCGCGTCGTCCGAAAGGATAAGGTCTGACTCGCATCCAATCCGGCCGGGGTCGACGCTGGCGGAGCAGCACCTTCCCCTGGCTGGATGGAATCGATGCGGAGGCGATAAACCGCCTACTGCGTGAACTTCTTGGACACTACCGTGCGGAAGCGATACATCGGCTCCACCGACTGCTTGTCCGGATTGAAGGTCGGCACGTTCGCCGGACTGAACCGCGCATCGGCCGGATCAATGTAGCGCTCGATGGTGGCCGACCCGCGGTATTCGGCGAGAACGGCATCCTTGCCTTCATACCATTGCAGCGGATGGCCGGGCGTTTGCCGCAGGGTTTGCACCTTCATGTGCACGGTGAAGGTGTTCGATTTGGTGGTGATGCGCGGATACAGATCCACGTAGGGTTTCTCGCGCTCATTGTCGCCGGTGAGATCACCCCATTTCGACCACCAGTCTTGCATCGTGGTCGTCTCGGCGTTGGGGCTTCCTGCATACTTCACCGTAGTGCCGTCCTTCGGATAGAGCCAGCGTTCACAGATTTGTGAAGCGACCTTGAAGAAGCCCACATCCGGATTGCCAGGTTGCGCATCGAAGTAGCCATCAAACGCCTTGATCGTCTCGTCGCGATCCAGACGCAGACGGAAGTTCTGTGTCAACGGCTGGCCCGCCGGCTGGCCGATCTTGTAGTTCAGATAGTTGTTCCCTCCCGTCAGGGCCCCGCTGCTGACCGCGGTGATGCGCAGAGGATACAGGGCACCACGCAGCGCCGTGGAACGACGGATGTAGTCGAACGGGACGATGCGGTAATTGAGATTCACCTTTCCGGCCGTCGAGAAGGGCTCGCTGATCGGATAAGGCTCGACGACCGGCGTCGAGAAAAGATCGAGGAGATAGTGGTCTTTCGGCTCGGTCTTATTGCCCGGGTGATCGGGCCCCGCCGTATTCGGACTGAAGGCCAGTGTCGTCCAGTCCAGGCCGCCTTTGCCACCGTTGGACGGATAGGAAGGCAGCGAGCCAAACATGGCCGGCGAAGGCATCTGACGGCAGGGCGAGGTGAAGACGTTGCCCGGCGCCTGGTACGATTGGGTCCCGGTGAAGTAAGGAATCGGATAAACGTACTGCTGGATGTTGGAGTCCCAGTAGCGGTAGATCACGTTTCCTTCGTCTTGCTTGTTACAGAACGGGCCATCCGGAAAATCTCCCAGCCCGGTATCGAAGTCACCCCAATTGACTCCGCCGCCTTGAGGTTCACGCCGCTTGACCCCATTCACGCCCGCCGTAGCGCTGAGGTTCACTCCCCCGCCCCACGGCAAATTGCCGAAAGCACGCGTCGGCTGCATCTTAGCCCCCCCATTTCCCAGGAAGATGTGGTTGCCGAGAGTGGCTTCCTTGGTCGAGTCGGTAGGCACGGCATAAACCACCGCCGGCGAACCACCCTGGCCAGTCGACCCGCTGACCAGCGGAACGATACTCCCCACCGGGAAATAGGGATTGCCGTCTCCACCGCGCAAGACGCAGGCCCGGGAATATCCCATGAGGTAATCCGGATGCGGTTGGAACTCCGCCGACTGAACGTTCGAGGAAATCGCGGCGATGCGCAAATCTCCGCCCGTCGTCGAATCCGCACCGCGCATCTGGCCTTGCGAGGCGTTGTGGCCATCCCAGTAGAGCAGGCTGCGGATGGTGTCTCCCGGCTGAACGATGTTCCGCCAGCGATCTCCATACCAGCCGGGGTCGATCGGGCTGCCGCTCCCGTTGGTATGCGGGTTGTAACTATCACCGTTGCCCACACTCACCCAGGCATTCCGGGTCGCGAATGACCACGATGCCTGCAGGCTGGTTTCGAAATTCGCCGCGCCACGATAAGCACTCTGGATGGGGGCTCGCGCGCCCACGGCCATGTTGGCAAAGAAGCAGCCGTTACCGGTCCAATAAAAGGACCGCATTCCCTGGGCCAGACCTCCAGGCGCCGGATTGACCCCGACCGGGTCAGGGCCAAAGCTGGCGTTCGCCCTCGGCATCGCCAGCCAGGTCGAGACGTCCGGCGTCGGCGCGGGTTGAGCCGGCTTGGGTGTGGCATCCTTCACCACGGCATTCAACTCGGCTTGAGGCGCGCCTTGGGGCACTGGCCATGGATTAGTGCTGCTCGGGAAGGTCAGGTTAATCGTCTGCAGGGCGGGGGCGACTTGATTCGACTGACTGCCACCATAGTACAATTTCACCGTCACATTTCCTCCGTGGAAACCGAAGACCTTAAGATCGTTATCCACAAACACCGTGCCGCCGGTATTGATGTTCGTCTGGAAGGGATAGTATTCCTGAATGTTACCGGCGAAGGCGGTGAAGTTCTTATCGGTATAGACACCCGTAGTGCCGCTCGTCATATAGGTTTCGCCATAGTCCCCCCCCAAGGCAGGTGACGCATTGTTCAAGGGAATCCCGGGAGCCCACATCGTTTTGTAAGGCCGCAGAGTCGTTCCCGCTCCTTGCAAGGTATGGGCAAAGCCCTCATATCCTCCATAGTTGCGCCCTCCCCAAACAGTGCCCGGCGCGACGTGGATTGTGGTGCTAACCGGGGTGCCCACAGGAAAACCGAGGTTCGTAAATGCCGAGGGTGCCTGAGGATTGACAGCCACGCTGAAATCGTTCTGCCACGTCGCTTCGATCGAGATCTTCGGATCGTTATCCCCGGGGGCGGATTTCGGCGCGTACCCCTGCATTGGGTCGAACATCGAGAAGAGCATAAACGCCCGCATATAGCCGCCGAGAACTCGACCGTAATGCGTTGGGTCATTTGCTTTGTCTTTGCCGACCTTCACATAACGCGCACTCCTATTGGCAGGATCCCAATGCGACCAACCGGTATTCGGGGCCGATCCCTTGGGAATCAAAGGGTTGGTGGTATCGGTGCTCGTATTGATGTTATCCATCTGCGGACCGGCATAGTAGAAGACCAAAGAGGCCTCACAAATGGTGGACATGCGGCCAAATCCCTTGGCCTGCACTCCATTCGCCTTAAAGAAGTCCGGCATCGAAGGTGGCACATAGCCGAGGGGCGCGAACTTGATCGTCTGGCCGGTACCAATCGACGTGGTCGTGTCCTGCGAATTCGCCAGGAGAATGTAATCGAAGATCTCGGTCAGGATTCCCTGCCGGTCGGAACTCGAATACTTATCGCTGAAACTACTGCCGTTCCCCGGAATTTTGCGGTTCGTCAAACCGGGTTGCGAAGAGTCGCCGGCGCTTCCATAGAGATAGTTCTGGAGGAGGTAACTATTGCGGACCCGTTTCCAATCGGGAGTGTAAGTGGCGCCAAAAAATTGCGCCCGCGGATGCGAACCATAGACATCCGACACGGGCTGATTCGTCACCATCCCGGCTCCCACTTCACGCCGGGTAAAGATATAGCGATAGGCCCCGTTCTGCATCGCCTGCGAATCGTTAATGGAATCCGGACGCGCCCCAGTCGCATTCGCCGCACCGATCGTGGAGCAGAACAAAATGAGGTTGTCGTAAACGTTCAAACCGCTGGGTTCGCTGCTGTTTTCCGCACGCACCGGCCAGGCCGTAATCCGGGGCTGACCGTAGGCATTCAATTCGGGAGACCGGCCCTGAGTCGTCATGAAAAAGCGCAGTCGATCGATCACCTGGGGCGAGATCGGGGAATAGGTACTCCCCGAAAGTTGCGCGTAAAGGTTGTTCGTCTCCCGGACATAGGACGGGCTGGTCGAAGGAATGCCGGTGACGTGAGCGCCGAAAAGGAATTCATCCGGCGTGGCGTAAAGCCGATCCTGCTTGGGTTGAAGCTCCAGGGTATTGTTGACATTCGGATTGGGCGGCGTGGTGGGAGGAGCGGCGCCGATGCCCGCGTAGGGATCCACAATCACCCGCTGAGTACCGCCCTGGGTTGAGCCCGGGACGCCCTGCAGATTCTTGGTGGTGTAACGGGGAACGAGATCGTAGATCTGTTCTGAATTGACCAGCGTATCGAGAATCGGCGCCAGCGAGGTCGTCGCCGGATGGCCGGGATAACGCTGGAATTCGAATTGCAGCAACTGGCAGATCGCCAGACCGCCGCTTGCTTGATTCGGCGCCGGGGTGCCAGTGGATGTCGGGATGCCGTAGTCGAACTGCGTGTAAAACCGCGGCGTATCCCAGTAGGAACCCGCATACGCGGAGGGATTCTGCTTATAAGCTTGATTGAGCTGGCTGATATTTCGATCGCTGTAACCGGCAGCCGTGTTCAAGTTCAGCTTGCACGTTTCATCGTCGGTCCAGAAAGCGATGCGGCCGACAATCGGGTTTTGCGCGGTGGGTTGCTTGTTCGGGAGGGCGGAAGCGAAATCCGCGATGGTAGTTCCGTTGGCGCCGGGAGTGGTCAGGGTGCCATCCTGCAACACGTAAATCCATTTTACCGGCATTGGCAGCCGCTGGGTGTTATCGCCGCCCATGGTGTTCTTCGGGCCGACAACGCCATCGATTCCGCCGCTCGCATCGTAAGAAAAACCCTCGATGTCATTGGCCCAGGGATCCGAGCCGCCGGCATTGTAAGTGAAAGCGTAAGCTCGGGGATCAATGATCGGAAACCGCGGCGTCGGCTGGCCAGTCGTATCCCGCACGATGACCGGAGCATTGAGATCCGTCCAAAGCGCCGGAGCGGCGTCCCACGTAGTCAAGTAATCGGTTTCCGGGTTGAATTGCGCCAGACTTGGACCGCCGTTCGACGTGGTGGTGACGAGCATCTGGTCCGAAGAGTAGAGCTTGAAGAAGGCGTCGGCCGCGGCGGACTCGATATAGGTGCCGCCGGCATTGACGCCATAGACGCGGATCATCCCCGGCTGGGAGGCCCAAACTTCATGCCCCATGCCTTGCGAATCGATGCCCCGGGTGGTGGCGGAAGAAATCTGCCCCATGACGATCTGCACGGCCGAGTCCGCCAACTGCCGCGTGGTGATGCCCGCGGCAAAGTTGCGGGACGCTTTCATTTCCGTATTGATGCTACTGAAAAATGCCACCGCGAGGCCGGAAATGATGACCAAAAAGCCCAGGACAATAACCAGGGCAACACCGGAAATGGAATTCTTGGGATGTTTCATTTGTAAGGGGGAGGTTACTTGGTCTGGACACGGCTCCACTTGGAACCACGGATGCTGACGTTGCTGGTGAAAATGCGATAGGTGCAGCCGGCCTGGGTGAGATATTGCTCGAGCTTGTAAAGATCACCATCACCCGGCTGGGGAGTATTGGGATCGTCTTCGAGTTTGGTGGCGTCGGTGAACAGGTTGTTATAGGTCCCATTGCACACCACATCCATTCCCATCACCATTTCCGAGGACGAACCGACGACCTGCGCGCCGTGAGCTCCCTGTAACTGCTTTTGGGCACCGGAGCAGTAACGATCCGCCAGCTTTTGCATGGACCGCTCGTCGAGCGCCACCATCGTGACCAAGAGCACGGGCGGCAGCTGGTTCTTCGGATTGATCGCCCCGGGGTCCGATCCACCGTTGGCACCGGGATTGAGGGTCGACTGCGAATCGTAGATGTAATCCGGCGACAGCATCGAGGGCACCACCCCGAGCTTCGTCGCCCGCGCATCCTGCTCCGCCTTGGACAGCTTCGGAAGGATGATGAGGGTCAGGATATTCTCCGCGAGGACACGGACGGGACGATTCGTGCTCGTCAGGCCGACAGTGAACCATTTGTAGGTCTTGTCCGTCGGATCATAGAGCGACATCTTTTCCGACGGCTGCATGAACTCCATGAGACGGGTGCGCCAGCGTTGCGGCACATTGGCATTGTCAACGAATGCCGGGCGGTTGGGATCGCCCCCGGCTTCCACGAAATAACCCCACGTATTGAGCAGGTTATCCATGGTCCCGAGGTCGGCCGCATCCGTCACCACGCCAAACGGCGCCTGAAAAAACACCCCGTGCCCCGGCCGGACGATATCCGGGGACGAAGACAGCCCCGTGAATGGCTGGGGCGGGTTCGTCTGCAGCGTATAGGTGATGGACGAATACATCGGACCGGAAGCGAAACGCAGATCCGCCACCCGCCCGTAGTAGATGGGTACGAAATTATTGAAGGCCGTGCTGCCGACGTTTTTGTCACGGACGTTGCCGTTTTTGTCGAGGTAGTCCCAGTTCGTATTCAGCGTCGCCTGGGCCAGCTTGCGCGTCATGGATTCAAACCCATCGCGAGCCGATTGGAATTTCTCGATTTTTTCCGTGGCATGGCGCCAGGTCTGGCCGGTCTGGTTGGTCATGCCCACCAGCACGATCATGATGAGTCCGATGATCGCCGTGGACACCATGAGTTCCACCAGCGTAAAGCCGGCCGGGAAACGGGAGGAAGTTTTCATAGGAGGGACTTAATCGTTGCGTCCGATCTGGGCCGAAAAGCTGCGCACCGAAAGTTGCTTCATCTTGGCATCCGTCGTATCGACCAACAAATAGTTCGAGGCGCCTTGGTTATTACCAAGCTTGAAAGGAATTAAGGCGGGATTGTAAACTACCTGCACCGTCAACGTGACCATGCTTCTGCCATACGCATTGGCAGCAGTGGTGGTATCAGGTTGCTGAATCCCGGGAAGAGTCGGCCAGGGCACAATCCGCGTATTTACCGTGTAAACGATGTCCGCCGCCTCCGTCTGGCTCGGCGTGCTGGATTGGGTCACCACCTCGTTGCCCTGCTCATCGAAATAACGCACCGATCGCGGCGCTCCCGAAACCGGATACACCATGGAGGTGAAGGGCAGTTGCACAGTCGGGTCCACATGCGCTACGTCGGTGAGAATATCGAAGTCCGACTGCTGGGCATCCTGGATGATGCGCTGGGATATCTGCGCCGCGACCGAATTGTCCATCGCCTGGCGAAACTGGTGGAGTCCCGCGGGGAGAAGGCCCAAAATGGCCACGAACGCGAACGAAATGACACCGACCGCGAGCACTACCTCGACCAGCGAAAAACCGGACTGCCGCAGTCGTGCTATGAATTTACGGGGATTGGAGGGGTTTGGAGGAAGCACAAGCGCAATGAATTTACTTTGTGATTACGGATTCATACCCCCCGGTGCGCTTTTGACAATAAAAAAAATTTAATTTTTATTAGCCCGGCAGTCGAGAGTTTTGCCACACGCAGGCACGGTTGCCAAGGGTCCAGAGGCGTTCTTCGCTACACAATGCCAGTGCTTCACGCCGCCGCGCCGAGCCGTAACCGAGGGGTTTTCGGCGGTGGAGGGAAGAAATATCCAGCCACCCGCGAATTTCCGAATTACAGAAAGCCTCAGAACGGCTCACTGTAGCGGGGGTCTGTGACCGTCGAAGTTGCCATGTAGAATCGGCGGTCGCAGACCGCCGCTACAGAAGCTGCTTCGAAGATCAAAGGTGAATGTCGATTCACCCCAGAATATCCCCAAGCGCCGATTGTCGCCTTAAGCCATCAGTTCCTTCACCAAGTTGCCGTGCACGTCGGTGAGGCGGAAATCACGTCCCGCGTAGCGATAGGTGAGCTTCTCGTGGTCGAACCCGAGGAGCCGCAGGATGGTCGCGTGCAGGTCGTGGACGTGCACCGGGCTCTCCGCAGCGGCAAAGCCGAAGGGATCGGTCGCCCCATGGACGTAGCCGCCTTTCGCTCCCCCACCCGCCATCCACATGGTAAAGCCGTGATTGTTGTGGTCGCGGCCGTTCTTGACGTTCGCGTTGTTCGAACCCGGCGTCGGAATCTCCATGGTCGGCGTGCGGCCAAATTCGCCGCCCCAGATGACGAGCGTATCATCGAGCATGCCACGCTGCTTGAGATCCTTCAAAAGTCCGGCGATCGCCTGGTCGCATTCGCCGGCGAGTCGGCGATGATTCTTCTCGACCTCCTCGTGGCTGTCCCACGGCTGACCCTGCCCGTGCCATACCTGCACGAAGCGCACCCCGCGTTCGATCAAGCGCCGCGCGATGAGCATCTGCCGGCCCTGCACGCCCTCGCCGTAAAGCTCGCGGATGTGCGCGGGTTCCTTGGTGACGTCAAAGGCATCCGCCGCATCCATCTGCATGCGATAGGCGAGTTCGAACGACTGCACACGCGCCTCGAGCTGCGCATCGTTTTGCCGCTGGCGCTGATGCTCGGCGTTCAACTGCTTGAGCAGGTCAAGCTGTTCGCGCTGCGTCTTCGTCGACACTGAGTTATTGCGAATGTTCTCGATGAGCTTCTCGATATCCGTGTTCTTCGTGTCGATGTAGGTGCCTTGGTAGACACCGGGGAGAAAAGCGGATTGCCAGTTCTGCGATTCCTGAATGGGGTAACCGCCCGGGCACATGGTAATGAAGCCCGGCATGTTCTGGTTCTCGCTGCCGAGGCCGTAGGTGACCCACGAGCCCATGCTCGGGCGCACCTGCCGCGCCTCGCCGCAATTCATCAGCATGAGCGATGGCTCATGATTCGGCACGTCGGCCTGCATCGAGCGAATGATGCACATGTCATCCACGCACTCCGCGGTCTTCGAGAAAATCTCGCTCACCTCGATGCCGCTCTTGCCGTATTTCTTGAAGGCGAACGGCGAACCGAAAGCCGCGCCGGTCTTGCGCTCGGTATTGAGGTGAATCGGAATTTCCTTGCCGTGATATTTCGTCAGCTCCGGCTTCGGGTCAAAGGTATCGACGTGCGACGGCCCGCCGTTCATGAAGAGGTGAATGACCCGCTTGGCCTTGGCCGGAAGCGGCGACGCTTTCGGCGCCAGCGGATGCAGATCCGCCGTCTCCGCAGCCCGCACCCCGAAGGCACTGCCCAAAATACTGCTCAGCGCCAGCCCACCCATGCCCATACCACAGCGGTTCAGGAAATCGCGACGAGTGAACAGGAAATCTTGGATGTGCGGGGTGTGGTGGGACATGTCGAAGGAAATTCTAGCGTAAGAGCAACCGTTGTCCCCGGCAAAAATTAGTCGAAACCCGGAGGGATGCGCTCCTGCGCGTTCCCATTTTTTCCGGGCGAAGGTGGAGGGAAAAAGGAATTGGCCCGCGAATCACGCGAATGGCACGAATAGGAAAACCTTTCATTCGCGTCATCTGCGTGATTCGCGGGTCCTTTCGGAAGATTTACTCATACACGTCCGCTAATCATTCTCTCCACCTCGCCTGCAAAAAGTGGGACGCGCAGGAGCACGCCTCACTAAAAGAAAAGCGCTTCGCCCTTGCGAGCGAAGCGCTGGTTAAAAACCGAATTGGGACGATCGACGAACTTAATTCGCCGCAGCCACCGCCGCGGGATCGACATTCACCCGGCGACCTTCGCGGTCGAAACGGACGGTGCCGTCCACGAGGGCGAAGATGGTGTAGTCGCGGCCGAGGCCGACGTTCTTGCCCGGCACAAACTTCGTGCCGCGCTGACGGATGATGATGTTGCCGGCGATGACCGACTGGCTGCCGTAAACTTTAACGCCGAGGCGCTTGCTGACGCTATCGCGCCCGTTCTTGACGGATCCTTGACCTTTTTTATGAGCCATATTGGAGAAAGTTGAGAGTGAGTAGTTGAGAGTTGAGAGCTCCGAAATCGGGCGCTTAGATGCTCTTGATCTTCACGCGGGTCAGCTTCTGGCGATGACCCACCGTGCGATGATAGCCCTTCCGGCGGCGATACTTGAAGTTGATGAGCTTCGGGCCCTTGATCTGCTCGACGACTTCCGCCACGACAGCCGCGCCTTTGAGGTCCGCGCCCGTCTTGATGCTCGAGCCTTCGCCGGAGAAAATCACTTCGGAAAACTTGATTTCAGCGCCCGCCTCGCCGTCGAGCTTCTCGACTTCGATAACGTCGCCTGCAGTAACGCGGTATTGTTTGCCGCCGGTCTTGAAAATTGCGTAAGCCATATCTGGTTTTTCTGGAAAAAAGGAGCGGGAGACTGCCACGCCCTCCCTACCCTGACAAGAGAATTCTCACCTTTTTGCAACGCTTTCTACAGAGAAGCGGTTTCTGAGGTTCCAGCAAGCTGGTTTCTTCGCTTCCGCCCACCGGTAGCGGCGGCGTCCGGACGGCGGTTGTTTTGCCAGCGAAATTGGCGCCCCGGAGACCCGCGCATTGCCCACACCTTTTCGAAGTTCCGGGGAAATAGAAGGCCTGCCACTTCCTTTCCAAACCAATGCAGCGGCCGAATGCGGCGACCAATGCAACGACCAATGCGCCGCGCCCTACGCGGAGTTTAAATCCTGACTCCAAGAGCGCTATGCGGAATACGGAAAAGTGAATACGTTCTTTCGCTAAACAGCCAAAGAACATGCCGGTCGATTCCTCTCCCGCGGTGTCTCCGCCTCACTCCGTGAACGAGCCTTCCAGTTCCACCGCACCTTCGCCATGGGGCAATGTCGTGCTTGCCGCAATCCTCATGCTCGCCACGCTGCCTGGCCGCACCCAAGGGCTGGGACTCATCACCGAATACCTCTTGCGCGACTTCGGCCTCGATCATGTGGGCATCGCCGACATCAATCTATGGGCGACCTTGATCGGCTCGCTGTTTTGTTTGCCGGCCGGCTGGTTCATCGATCGCTGCGGCCTGCGCACGACGGCGCTCGGCATCCTGCTGCCGTTGGCCGCCGTCGTGTTTGTCTTGAGCATGTCTCATAGCAGCGTGGCCCTGCTTTTCGCCCTCGTGTTGCTCTCCCGGGGGCTCGGCCAGAGCGCGCTTTCCGTGACCAGCATTACCGCGGTCGGAAAAACTGTCGGCCGGGGAGAAGGCTGGGCCATGGGAGTTTATTCGGCGCTTTTCAGCGTCCTCTACGCGCTGGCTTTTATCGCCATTGGTTGGGCGACCGATACCCATAGCTGGCGCTTCGCCTGGTTTTACGTGGCGGTCAGCCTGCTGCTCGTCGCGCTCCTCACTCGCTTCTACCTGCGCGAGCCGGCGCAACCGGCGGAAAAATCGCCGCCGGGTAACGGCACGGCCCCGACCATCGGCTTGACCCTCGGCGAGGCGCTGCGCACGCCAGTGTTCTGGATCTTCGGCGGCGCCACGGCGCTCTTCGCGCTCGTCTACGCCGGCATCGGTCTCTTCAACCAGGCGATCTTCGCAGAGCACGGTTTCGATGCGACGACGTATCACCACTTCGCCGCGGTAAGCGCACTGTGGGCGCTCACCGGCCAGATGCTTTGCGGCTGGCTTTCGCTCCACAAACCCATGCCCCGCCTGCTGGCCGCGGCGTTGCTTCTCCTCGGCCTCGGGCTGGCCGCGCTCCCGCAATTACAAAACCGCACCGAGCTCTGGATCTTCGCCGGCGCCTTCGGCCTCGCGGTGGGTTTCGTGACGGTCATCTTTTTCGCCGTGTGGGGCAGAGCCTTCGGCCAGGCCCATCTTGGCCGCATTCAAGGCGCCGCGCAGATGGTGACCGTCTTCGCCTCCGCCGTGGGTCCGCTGCTCTTCGCCGAGGTGCAAAAAGCCGCCGGCTCTTTCACTCCGGCGCTCTACGCCCTTTCGGTGATCGTCTGCCTCACCGCCCTGGCCGCATGGTGCACCCGCCTGCCGGGGCAGAGTATTTAAATCACTTCGGCCTGCGAGTGCAGGATTCCGAAACGCTGGCCGGCATTCAGCGCGGCCCCGAACTCGCCAGCCTGCACACGAAACGCGAGGAAGGCGTGAGGTACGGATACGCGCGGCAGATCACCGGAAAGTAATTCCGGCGGTTTCGAAAATCGGTCTTACCGCTTCGAAGGCGCAATCACCGGTGCGTCCGTGTCGCTCTCCGTCTTGACCGAGGTGCGCGTGGTCTTCTTGCGAATGATCGTGGTTACCGCCGAGCGAGGCGCGGAGGAACTGAGATCCTTCACCGTCACCCGCGGCGCGTTGGCGCCCCAGGTCGGGATTTCGGACGTCGGAAGCTCAAAGCCTTCCGTGCGGAAATTCGAGGAAGCACGCATGCCGCCAAAGTAGATGCTGTCCTGCCGGTAGACGGGCACGTAGCGATAGCTTACCGTGTAGCCGTTGCCGTAATAGCGCATCGTCGGCTTGTAATAGAGCGGCAGCAGGCCGAGCGAACCCACGGTCGGAATATCGAACTGGCCGCCTTGCCAATGCCGCGGGACAGTCGCACTCCTCTCAGGACCTTGGCCCAAATCGGGGTTTTGCGCACTGGCAACGTAGGACAGACCGAGGGTGGCAACGGCGAAAAGGAGCGCGAATCGTTTCATAGCAGGGAACAGGTTCACTAATTCGTGGGCGAAAATACGGAGAGAGTCCAGCTTTTCCTGAAAAGCGACGAAATTATAGGACCTCCCTACCCGCCCAGGTAAGCGGCCCGCACCTTTTCATTCACGCGCAGTTCCGCGGAGGTGTTCTCGAGAATGATCTTCCCGGTCTCGAGCACATAGCCGTAATGCGAGACTTCCAACGCGAGGTTGGCGTTTTGCTCCACCAGGAGAATCGTCAGGCCGAGCTCCTTGTTGATCTCCACAATCTTCTCGAAAATCGTCTTCACCAGCAACGGCGCGATGCCGAGTGACGGCTCATCGAGCATGAGCAACTTCGGCTTCGACATGAGCGCGCGCCCGATAGCCAGCATCTGCTGCTCGCCGCCGCTCAAGGTCCCCGCCGCCTGCCACTCGCGCTCCTTCAAGCGCGGAAAGATGCAAAAGACATAGTCGAGATCCTTGGCGAAATTGGCCTTGTCCTTCCGCAGGTAGGCGCCCATGCGAAGGTTCTCCATCACGGTGAGATTGGCAAAGACCATGCGCCCCTCAGGGCTCTGCGCCAGACCGCGGCCGACAATGGTGTGCGGCGCCATCCCGGCGATCTCCTCTCCTTCGAGATTGATCAACCCACTGCGCGGCTTCACGAGGCCCGAAACGGCCCGCAAAGTGGTCGACTTGCCCGCGCCGTTGGCGCCAATGAGCGTCACGATCTGGCCTTGCGGCACCCTGAGCGAAATGCCGTGCAGCGCGCTGATCGCGCCGTAATTCACATGGAGGTCGCGAATCTCAAGCATCGTGGTCGACCTCCTCGCCGAGATAAGCGGCAATGACTTTCGGGTTGGCGCGGATTTCGTCCGGGGTGCCTTCGGCGATTTTGCGGCCGTACTCGAGCACATTGATCCGCTGGCAAATGCCCATGACGACTTTCATGTCGTGCTCCACGAGCAACACCGCGATCTGGAATTTATCCTGCACGAAACGGATGAGCTCCATGAGTTGCTGCTTCTCCGTCGGGTTCATGCCGGCGGCCGGTTCATCGAGCAGCAGCAGCTTCGGCTTGGTGGCCAGTGCGCGGACGATTTCCAGGCGCCGCTGGTCGCCATAGGGTAGCGACTTGCCCATCGAGTCGTGAAACCGATCGAGGTGGAAAATCTTCAGCAAATCCATCGCCTCCTGCTCCACGCGCGACTCGACTTCACGGAAGACTTTGCCGCGGATCAACGCATCGCGCACTCGCTGCGCGCGATTGCCCTGCATGGCCGTACGCACGTTGTCCAGCACGGTCATTTGCGAGAAGAGCCGGATGTTTTGAAAAGTCCGCGAGATGCCGCGCAGTGAAAGGACGTGCGGCTTCACACCCTTCGTCGACTTGCCCGCAAACTGAATGCTCCCGGACGTGGGCTGATACACGCCGGTGATCATATTGAAGGCCGTGGTCTTGCCCGCGCCATTCGGCCCGATGAGGCCGATCAATTCCCGCTCCCCGACGCGCATATCGAGATCGCACACGGCGGTGATACCGCCGAATTTGATCGTCACTTTTTCCAACTCCAGCAAAGGCGCGCTCATTCGATCAGGCCGTCTTTTTCTTGCTGAGGGTGAAGAGGCCCTGCGGCCGCGTGAGCATGATCGCGATGATGAGCAGCGAGTAGATGATCATGCGATACTCCGACACGCCGCGCAGCAACTCCGGCAGGATGGTCAGCAGCACCGCCGCGAGGATCACGCCCACCGTGCGGCCCATGCCGCCGAGAATGACCATCACGACGATTTCGATGCTCTTCAGAAAATCAAAGCCGCCCGGCGAGATGACCGCCTTGTGGTGCGAATACAACCCACCCGCGATGCCCGCGAAAAACGCCCCGACGACAAACGCCGTGACCTTGTAACGCACGGGATTGATGCCCATGGCGCTGGCCGCAATTTCGTCGTCGTGCACGGCGATGAAGCCGCGCCCGTAGGTCGAATTCACGAGGCTCGCCACGACATACACCGTCACCGCGGCCAGACCCCACGCCCAGGCGAAGCTGGTCAGCGTCGGAATGCCCGTCAACCCCGTCGCTGCGCCGAAGGTGTCGCTCGTCTGGAAAATAACGCGGATGATTTCCCCGAAGCCAAGCGTCACGATCGCCAGGTAATCCCCCTTCAACCGCAACGACGGCACGCCCACGGCAAGGCCCGCCAGCGCCGCACCGAGTCCACCCGCGAGCAGCGTGCCGGCAAACAAGAACGGTTGCGCCGACGTCGGCACCATCGGCCCGAAAACGAGCGTGAGCTTCGCCGCGAAGTAACCGCCGACCGCCATGAATCCCGCGTGACCCCAGGCTGAACTGGCCGGTGTGTCCGTTGATGAGATTGAGCGAGACCGCGAGGATGATGTTGATGCCGACATCGATCGCGATACCCAGGTAATAGCGATTGAACGCCGTCGAGGCCAACGACACACCGATCGCCGCGACGATGGCGAGTAATAGGAAGATCTTCTCCTTGCCGCGCATTTAGACTTTCTCCGTTTGCATTTTGCCGAGCAGACCGGCGGGCCGGAACAGCAGGATGAGGATGAGCAGGGCAAAGGCGATGGCGTCGCGATAATCCGACAACCCCGGCATGCCGCCAAAAAATGTCTCGATCAACCCGAGCACCACCCCGCCGAGCGCCGCGCCCGGCAGGTTGCCGATGCCGCCCAACACCGCCGCGATGAACGCACGCAACCCCGGTTGCACGCCCATGAGCGGCTCGATGCCCGGTGCGCGCATCGCAAAGAAAATCCCGCCGATCGCCGCCAGCGCCGAACCGATCGCGAAGGTGAACGAAATGATCGCGTTCACATTCACGCCCATGAGCGAAGCGGCCTGTTCGTTGAACGACACCGCGCGCATCGCCATGCCCACTTTCGTGCGCTGCACGATGTACCACATCGCCGCCAGCAACACCGCGGTGAACCCGACAACGACGAGGTCATTACTCGAGCAACGCAGCGCACCGACGATGATTTCCTTCTGCGGCAGCAGCGTCGGAAACGCCTTGGTCGCCGCGCCGAACACCTTTTCGTGCTGTCCCGTGTACTCGATGAAGAGCGACACACCGATGGCCGTGATCAACACCGTGAGCCGGGGCCGATGGCGCAGCGGCCGATAGGCCAGAAACTCGATGAGCATGCCAATCACCGCACAGATCACCGCGGAGAGTACCATCACGGTCAGCGCGGTCGGGACGGTCGACGGGCCGAAGACTTTCGCCACGCTCGGCGCGAGGTAATACGCCGCGAAGGCGCCGAGCATCAGCACATCCGCGTGGGCGAAATTGATGAAGCGCAGCACACCATACACCATCGTGTAACCGAGGGCGATGAGCGCGTAGATCGCGCCCAGGGCGAGGCCATTGATGAGTTGCTGGAGAAACCAATCCATCCGGGGTGAGGAGCGTCAGGGGCAGCCCGGCGGTTCAGGGCTTGACCGTCTCCTTGTACTCAAACTTCCCGTTCTTCACCTGCACGATCACCGCCGCTTTGTCGGCATCGTGCTGCTTGTTGATCGAAATCTTGCCGGTGACCGCGTCGAAATCCTTCGTCGCGGCCAGCGCGTCGCGAATCTTGTCGCCCTCCGTGCCGCCCGCGCGCTTGATCGCATCGGCGAGAATCAGCGCGGAGTCATAACCCAGCGCCGCCATCGCATCAGGCGCCTTGCCGTTATAGCGCTTCTTGTAAGCTTCGACGAAAGCCTTGGCCTTTTCCCCACCCGCGTCCGGCGAATAGTGCGTGCTGAAATATTCACCCTCGACCGCGTCCTTGCCGATTTCCGTGAGCTTCGAGCTCTCCCAGCCGTCACCGCCATAGAACGGAACGTTAAGCCCGACTTCCTTGGCCTGGATGCAGATCAGCGCGACGTCGGTGTAATAGCCCGGCACGAACACGCCGTCCGGATTCGCCGCCTTGATCGCGGTAAGCTGCCCTTTGAAATCCTTGTCGCCGCCGTTGTAGTCGAGCTCGGCTGCGATTTTGCCGCCCGCCTTGGTGAAACCTTCCTTAAAGAACTTCGCCAAGCCCTTCGAGTAGTCGCTCTTCACGTCGGTAAAGACCGCCACATTCTGTTCCTTGAGCGTGTTCTTGGCAAAATTCGCCATCACCGTGCCCTGGAAGGGATCGATGAAACACACGCGGAAAATGTAATCCCCCGTCTCGGTCAGCTTCGGATTCGTCGACGCCGGCGAGACCATCGGGATCTTGGCGCTCTGGCAAATCGGCGCGGCCTCCAGCGAGCGCGACGACGCCACTTCACCGAGGATCGCCACGACGCCGTCCTTGGCGATGAGCTTGTTCACCGCGTTAGCAGATTCACCCGGCTTCGACGCATTGTCTTCGGTCAGAAGCTTGATCTTCTTCCCGAGCACCCCACCCGCTTCATTGATCTGCTCCACCGCCAGCACCGTGCCTTCGTGCGACGACTGGCCAAACGTCGCCTCCTTGCCCGTCAGTGAAGCGAATTCACCCACCGGGATTTCATTGGAAGCCGTTTTCTGGCAGCCAGCAAACCCCAGCGCCATCGCGCCCACCACGGAGAAGAAAATGCGTCGTTTCATAAACGCGCACGCTAGCCAACTTGTCGCGCCGATAGCAACTGCCAATCCAGCCAACCCCTATTTTCTAACAGGCCTCGGGATTTTGCCACCGGTATTTTGGAAAACGCAGAGACGGGAAGTGCAGCCGAGCCGCGACCGAACGCCCATGCACTTAAACGCAGAGGGCCCCAGCGCGGCGAGCCGCAACCAAACGGTTTTCGACTGAGGAGGAGATCAACCACGGATTACTCGGATTTCACGGATTAAAGAATCCGCGGCGACCTCTAATCCGTGAAATCTGTGATGGCATGAAGTCATTCAGCAACCGGCGCTGTGCAGACCGAAAGGTTTGGTGCAACGTCCCTGGCGGAACCCGTGAGTGCTTGCAACACGCACTGGTGGCCGAAGGTCCCAAGGTTCGATGATTGCGCTGAGCTAACTGCTCCTATCCGTGATTGAACCGAGGCGGAAGGCACCCTCGTGGGGCGACAAGACCCCGAATGCCTGAATGCCAACTTCCGTCCGTGGACCAATCCAGATTGGCTGCCAGCGCCGGTTGCCCTGACTCTTAACCAAGAAACTGGAGAGCGACCACTGAAAAAGAACACACCCTCGACAACGAAGAAACCAAAGCCGCCGGAGCCGACGCCACCTCCGGAGGTCGAACTTTATACGGCACCGAAGCCGCCCAAGCAGGGGCGGATCATCGGCCTGGACTGCCACCCGGATACCTACACGGCGGCGGTCTTTGTGGGGCAGACACCGCATGACGCCCGCAAGGTAGGGGCCCGCGATCGCCTCAGCCTGGAGCAATTGCTGGCTTGGGTGGAAGCGGAGTTTACGCCGGGAGGATCTCTTCCTTTTGGAAGCCGGCTCCAACAGCTTTGCCATCCACCATCGTCTGCTGGCCTTGGGGCG
>NZ_ABVL01000050.1 GCF_000173075.1 Chthoniobacter flavus Ellin428 | reverse complement strand
GTTTTTTTTTTTCCTAACATGAAATATCCAAAAATACACCCCCAAAGAACCACGATCCGCGACGCTAGATCCAGTGGGCGACTTGAAAGTACCGCTCCCAGGGAACCGCTAGTGTGTGTCTACCGAGAAGCCAGTCGAAAGATGTGTGTAAAGGTCAGCTCTGTGACCGCGCTACCATACCGGTCTGCACGACCCCTACCGCTGCTGCGCTTCCGCCGAGAGCAGGAACTTCGCGATCTGCAGGGCCGCGTCGGGTTTGCTCAAGCGGGTGATGTTCTGCTCCCACGCGTGCCACTCGGCAGCGCCATCGGCAAAGAGGTGCTCGATCTTTTCCGCCAGCGCGTCCGGTGTGCGGCACAGGTCGCCGCAACGGTTTTGGAAAAGCAGTTCGGCGTTTCCCTCCTCCTGACCGGGCACGACCTGGGTCATGAGCATCGGCGTGCAAGCGGCGATGCACTCCTGCACCGTGGCGCCGCCCGCCTTGCCGATGAGGATATGGTGCGTCATCAGCAGTTCGGGCATCTGCGGCGTCCAGCCGTGGATCTCCACCGACTTCCCGGCACGAGAGGCGACTTCCTCGAGGCGCGCACGCAAAGCTTCGTCTTTGCCGACCGTGACGGTGAGGTGCAGCGGTTCCACCTTGAGCAGGCGCTCGACGATCCCCGGCGCCTGAGCCTTGCCGGCGTTGATCATGTAAAGCACGCGAGGCGGCGGACAGGCTGGCCGCGTGGGACGCTCCCGGGCAAAACGCGGCGGCACCGGGAAACCCAAGACGCGCAGGCGCTTCTCCGGCACTCCCGCATGGAACATGACGCGGGCCGTCTCTTCATTCGGCACCAGAAAGCTGTCGCTGCGGCACCGATACCAGATGCTGTTGATGGTGATCGAATCGGTAACGACGGTGTGAAAGGCAAAGGGGCGCTTCGCGGTATTCGGCCACAGGCGCTCCACGAGATAACCATAGATGGGATACACCGACACGATCACGTCCGGTCGCTTCTCCGCGACGATCGCGGCCAGCGCCCGGCGCATCGCCCCGAGGAAAGGCGTGGAGAGCGCGCCCATCGGTACCCTATGGATCAGCGCATAAGCCGTGGCCCACACTTTGGGGGCGCGATTGATGAGATCGAGGTAACCACGCCGGGTCTTCTCATAGAAGGCGCCCCCCGTCAGGGCAAAGAGATCCACGATTTCCGCGTCGGCGCCTGCTTCGACGAGGGCCGCGTGGAGACCGCGGGCAGCGGCATTGTGTCCCTCGCCATAACCGGCAGTAAGCAGCAAAACTTTCGGCATCCGCGGAGTGGAAGCCGTCCGAAGGAGGGAAGGCAAGTGACAATCGTGCGACACCCTGAAGATCACCTCACCGGCAAAAATCTTCTAAGAATCGTTACTTTCTCATTTGCCGCCCTCGACACGAACAGATAACAGCTTTATTGTTCACAGCTTCCATTGTTTCCCACCATGAAGAAAACCTCTGCTTTTACTCTTATCGAGCTCCTGGTCGTGATCGCCATTATCGCGATTCTGGCCGGCATCGCCCTCCCCGTCTTCCAGAAGGTTCTGGAAAAGGGTCACGTCACCGAAGACTGCAGCAATATGCGCCAGCTCGGCATCGGCACTGTCGCCTACCTCAACGACAACAGCGATACGCTTTTCAGTAAGACCACCACCATCCAGGGCGGCTCCAGTAACAGCCAGCTCGCTGCACCGGGTCTGCTGCAGGTCAACTACGTCCCCAGCCCGAAGGTCTTCCACTCGCCCTTCGACAAGCGCCCGGTCGGCGGCAACCCGAACCCGATCAGCTACGGGGTGAACAACAACCTTCTGGACCCGACGAGCGCGACCCCGCAGTGGGACAGCAACTTCACCAAGCTCGCCGCCGCGAGCCAGTTGATCCTCTATTGCCCGGAATACAAAGGTGACCCCACCAACGCGACCTCTTGGACCGGCGTCGAAACCACGCCGATCAGCGTGACCGCCAACGGCAAAGACCAGACCCTTGGGACCCATCAGAACGGCAAGTGGATCGACGTGCTCTACGCGGACATGCACGTGGGGAGCATCTAGCTGAAGGACTTCCAGACCAGCGCCGACAACAGCGCCTCGGGCGGTGTCGATGGCGTCAACGAGTGGCAGCCGATGGGCCATCCGAACCCGGGACAATAATCGGCGAGTTCCGACGACATACGCTTTGCTAAAAGGACGGCGCCACCGCGCCGTCCTTTTTTTAGAGGGTAGTCTGAAATAGATAAACCGCCCTCCTCGCGTGTCATTCTGAGCGGAGTGGAGGGAGTTTAACGACTGGAACGCAGTCGAAAGCCGAGTCTGCGAGACGCCTATGGGACTGCGGGGCAAACCCGGCGGAACAACCAGCCATGATCTCTGGTAAAGCGGCGGGGTTCTTCGACTCCGTGCCCCGCCATCTCGCCACCGGGGCACTCCGCTCAGAATGACACGCGAGGAGGGGGGGGATTTATTTCACAGTCCGGAGAGATACCTTACCAGCGCACCGCTTACAGCCCCTGAAGCGAGAAAAGGCTGCGGCGGAAGGTGTTTTCCAACGACCCGAAATCCGGCGTCCGAGCGACCATTTGGAAAGTGACCAGTTCGTCGTCATGCGGCAGGAACAGGATGTTCATGCTGAATTGCTGGGCAAACAGCACATAAGTCAGGTTCACCTCGATCATTGGCCGCCCCGCCTTCTGCATTGAGCTGACGGCGGCGTCCACCACGGTCACTTTCGCGGCCCCACGGGGGAGCATGCGGACGGCGAGCTCGCTGTAGGCCTTCACATTTTCATTCGTCGCGGGGATCGACGGCTTGCTCGGCCGCGTCGCCATGGTGGCCTCGGCCTGCGGGGTATTCGTCGGAGTTAAGGTGATCTTGTTGCCCCCACCGCCCAACTTCCAACCCTCCGGCGGAGAATACTGCATCACCTTATCCCCATTGTGGAAGGCCACGCAGGGAACCTTGGTCGCTTCGGCAACGTAAAAGGAGTTCGTTGGAGTGAAGTCGATTTCGGCGGAGGCACTCGCCACGACCAAAAGGCTGGCGACAGTCAGAACTAGCGGGTGTACCATCTTTGCTTGTTGTAAGTCACAGTGAAGAACGAACCGGGAGGCGGGTGAGTATAGAAAAGCGTGTCGAAGTTCCAGTTCCGCTTCGGCGGGCTGTAGACATTCCCGTTACCCCAATAGCCGGTGCTCTGGGCGCTCTTGAACAACTCCACCATCGAGCCGTAGTAGGTGAACGTCTGGCTGCCCCAATCCTCGAGGAACCGCGGAAAATTCTCTGCGCCTCCGCTATAGCTATTCGCCCCCGTGCCGCCAGAGCCCGTCGGCACGTTGCCGGAGACAAAGGCGGCGTTCACCGTTGTCGGAGTGGCCTTGCGGTTGCCGCTACTCACGTCCTGCGTGGAATTCGCATCCTTCCAGGCATGGAAAGGATGTTGACCGCATCGGCCAGCACGGCACTGGGTTGCTCCGTGTAGTTAGAGCCATCGGGCATACTCTTCGTCGCCAAATTACCACCCGTTCCATTGTTATTGGTGTTTGCCGGTGTTTGGTGGCTGCTGGTTTGCCCCGTGTTGTAGTCGCCCTGAATATAAACCGCATTTTGGCTGGCAATGGTCAATCCGCCGCTGGGGATAAACGAACCATTCTTCAGACGGATCGCCTTCCGCGAGGAGGAGCTATTACTGGTATCGGAGATATAAATAATCTGCGGATTGGGAATCGGATTGGTCGCCGCCGTGGTTGCGCTGTAAATTTTGCCGACATCCAGTGTCGTCACACCCATCACCGCGCCCTCACGATTATCGGTAAAACTGTCGCCGGTCTTCACCGCGCTGGAATAGGCCGTATACAGATTGGCATCCGTGCCTTTGCTGCTACTGGTCAGCACGGTGCCGTCGCCTTTAGAGATGGTGACGGCGCCGCTCGCATCCACCATGATGCGAATCGCTGCCTGGTCGTAATAGCGAGTATCCGCGATCGGGTCGGCATAGCCGCTGGTCGGGGGCATGATGAATTCCCGGAAACCGATGTCGTTCGGCGTTGTATTCAAAAACGTCTGGCTCGGGTCCACCCCCAGGGGATATTGATATTCGCCACGCGCCGGCGGCAAATTACTCGGCCAGGTGGGAGAGGCCGGCGTCACCGAAGTGTGGTCTTTGTCACCCGGGGCGAAATTTTTGCTTCCCCAATCGTTGACGTAGTCGACCTTGTTATTGAAGGTCAAATCCGCGTAGGCCGTATAGAGACTGTCGTTGGTATGCACCCAGCCGGTAATCGTCTGGTTGGCGCCCGGATTGATCTCCAACATGTCGTTGTAGAAGATTGCGTATTTCCACATCGACTGAACCTGCCGCTCGAAAACGCGGCACATCCGCACGCTGAACGTACGGCCGGCGAAGGCCGGGACGGTGATGTCGGCAGTCGCGAGGTAGTAAGCGCTGCTCGTGCTGGGGTCGGTCCCGTAGGCCAGATTGGGCGAGACGCCCGTGCTATCCACCGTGGTGGGAGACAGGGAGGTATTGCTCAAAGGATTGCCCTGCGGATCCGTGGCCACAATTCCGTAAGCGGAGACGGTCTTCGGCGGTTTCGTGTTTGGCAGGTAAACCGTCGTGGTCGCGGAGAAATTGGGCACGGACGGGAATTGATCCGCCGTTGGCAAGGCAATCCCCGAAAGGTCGGCGGTCGCCGGTGCGTTGTTCAGCTTTTTGCTAATCTGCCGCCACTGGGAGTACATGTACTCCATGCAGCCATCGCCGACTTCGGTGCCGCGGCGATACGAGTTACTGGAAACAACGTTGCGGCTCATCACGGCGGTGAAATTCAGCGCGGCGATGACGCATGCGGAGAGGAAGAAGAGCATCGCCAGAATGGCGAGCATGGTGGATCCTGTATTTTTCTTCATCGGATGAACTTCTCTATTGGTAGGTGGTTAGCCGCGCCCGGTAGGGCTCCATCGCGTTAAGAAACATGTTAGCTGCGCGAAATTTTCGATTCGATGAACTCGTGTCAGCCGTGGACAGATTGATGGCCGCGACGAAACGGTAGTAAGGAGCGCCCAGAGGCGTGGAAGGAATGCTAAAGGGCGTGGTGGTGGTGAGATCGTTGGCCATCACCTTGCCGATACCGCCGGTCTTCTGCCGCCCGTAATACACCAGTTGATTCCCTTGGACGACGTAACTCACCCGATCCGTGATGAAGCAGACAATATTGACGGCCGCCGAGCCTCCAGAGGCGGTGGTGATCGTGGGCGTGATATTCGTCCCGATATTGGCTGGGCTACTATTGGAACCCAAGGTCAGTACCCAGTCGGTGGTGGCCGGCGTCGAACCCGAAGCCGGATTACTGACTAACACCGTCGGAGCCTTAACAATATCCATTTCCACCTGATACATGGGAACGATCAGGCGCTGATTGTTCTTGGGAGTTAAAGGTGGCCGGGGTCCGGACATACACAACGCTCTGGTTGGAGCCATAACCCACGGTGGTGTTGGTCATGGTGCCCGAGTAAGGGGTAATCTGGAAGGGCCCGCCGGCGTAGAGCTGGAAGGAAATGCCGGCCGCCGGGCCATTCCCGGCAACTGCGTTGGGAGGATTCGCATTATCCGTCAGCTGCGGGATGGAAACCGCCGCATGGATATCCTGCTCCATCTGCATCACCGCAACGCGCGCCTCCTGGTGGGCAACGTTCACCGCCGAATTCTTGGCGAACAACACCATGCCGGTGTAGAGGATGTTATAGATAATCGTTCCGGTGATCGCCATGATCATGGTAGCGACCACCATCTCGATCAACGTAAACCCCCGCGCGGAGGATGTGGATGAGTGTCGGTATCTCATGTATCGGAAGCCCGCATGGTATTCAGCGAGACGCTGTAGAGGCGTCCCTTATAGTAGTAGGAAACCGTGACCGTCACCTGGTAGACATACAGGGCAGTCCCACCGGAACTCGCTCCCGCGTCTTTAACAACAGTCTGCATCCAACCGAGAACCTTCTGGCCCGTGCTGGGGTCGGTGTAGACAGCGATCGTGGGGGCAGCGGCGCTCCCCTGGTCGGTTTCTCCGAGCGTCAATTCCGGAGGAACCTGGTTGAGAGCCGGTTGTGGATTGAACGGCCCATCCGAAAGAATGAGGTCGATTTGGTTTTGCGCCACCGTGCAGGCTCCAGTCTGCAGACGGCAAAGGGCGGCATTGGTATTAATCCGAAGCAGCGCCGCGACGGCCGCGGCCGAGGTGATTCCGAATAAGCCAATAGCCACCATCAGCTCAGCCATGGCGATACCAGCAATGCAGAAACGACGGGATGATTTCATCTTGGGAATGCCGTCTCGCAACGCGTGACAGCCTTGCCATCTCTATTATCACTCCGCGTGCCGCACTATCACGGTTCCACTCCACGTAGGGCGTTGCCTCTTAGATCACGTAGTCTTTACATCGTAAACGATACGGTTTCTCAGATTAGCGATGACTTATTTGAGAAATTGAGAATCCTCACCGACCTGTCTCGCGTCGGCAAAGCAGCATTCCTTCTCCACTGCCTCACCCAATCGTCGCTGATATTCCAGGCGCGGAATCTCGATCGCCCCGAAGGTCACCAGATGCGGGGTGAGCCATTGAGTATCCAGCAAGGCGAATCCCCGCGCGCGGAGGCGCTCGACGAGGGCATGCAGGGCGACCTTCGAGGCGTCGGTCGCTTCATGGAACATCGATTCCCCAAAGAACGCCCCTCCAATCGACACCCCATACAGGCCGCCGACGAGCTTTTCACCCAGCCACGCCTCCACGGAGTGGGCATGCCCCTCGCGATGCAGATTCACGTAGCTCGCTACGATGACGTCATTGATCCAGGTCTCATCCCTTTGCGCGCAGGCGCGCATCACCGCCTCAAAGGCCGTATCGATCCGAATCTCGAATTTCGTCTTCTTCAGGGTGCGCTTCAGTCCGTGGGGCACGTGAAAGGTATCCAGCGGGATGATCGCTCGCGGGTCGGGAGAGAACCAGGCGATCTCGCCATTTTCCATCGCCATGGGAAAGACCGCGTGGCGGTAGGCGTGGAGCAACAATTCGACCGGGATCATGCGCTGGGGTTTTCGGGGGCGTCTTATGCCGTATGCCGCCTCTCGACGCAACCTCTCGTCTTCTCTATACTTTCTCTTTCCCTTTTGTTCTGACACAC
The DNA here is from genome assembly GCF_000173075.1 of Chthoniobacter flavus Ellin428. Classification (GTDB taxonomy): domain Bacteria; phylum Verrucomicrobiota; class Verrucomicrobiia; order Chthoniobacterales; family Chthoniobacteraceae; genus Chthoniobacter; species Chthoniobacter flavus. Next base: position 10,307 of record NZ_ABVL01000050.1, on the reverse strand, counting down.
GTTATCAAAACCCCTTTCATGAGAGCTATTCTTGCTTCGATTTTCCTTGTTGGCGCCTGCCTCGCCCTGGGCGGCTGCGAAAGCGACGTCCCACCGGCCACCAACAACAATACCGGCGTAACCAAGTTCGAGCGCGGCATTTCCGGGCAAGGCACCTTGACGCAGCCCGACAAATCGGACGACCCGATCATCAAGGAAAACACGCGCGCTGGTTATTAGCATGGCCGACTCTTCCGCCTCGCGCATCGTCATCCTCGACTTCGGTTCGCAGTACACACAGGTCATTGCCCGGCGCATCCGGGAATGCCAGGTCTTCTCACAGATTCTGCCGCACAACGCGCCGGCGAAGAAAATCGCCGCGCTCAAGCCGCAGGGCATCATCTTCAGTGGTGGCCCGGCGAGCGTGTATGGCAAGGGCGCGCCGCATCCGGACAAAGCCATCTTCGAGCTCGGCATTCCGATCCTCGGCATCTGCTACGGCGTGCAACTCATGGCGCACCACCTGGGCGGCAAGGTCGAGCACAGCACGCATCGCGAATACGGGCCGGGGATGCTGCATCTCACCACCAAGTCTCCCCTTTTCCACAACCTGCCCGAGGTGCTCGATATCTGGAACAGCCACGGCGACAAAATCACCAAGCTGCCCAAGGGTTTCCGCGCGATCGGCAAGACGGACAACTCACCCTACGCCGTGGTGGAGCAGCCGAAGAAGCGCTTCTACGGGCTGCAGTTCCATCCCGAGGTCGTCCACACGCCGCGCGGCAAGGACATCCTCGCCAATTTCGTCTACCAGATCTGCGGCTGCAAAATGGATTGGACGATGGGTTCGTTCATCGACCAGACGTGTGAAGAAGTGCGCCAGCAGGTTGGCGATGATCACGTCATTCTCGGTCTCTCCGGCGGCGTGGATTCCAGCGTCGCGGCGGCGTTGTTGCACAAGGCGATCGGCGATCAACTGACCTGCGTCTTCGTCAACAACGGTCTCCTGCGCTCGAATGAAGCCGAGACCGTGCAGCGCGTCTTCGGCGATAACTTCCACGTGAAGCTGAAGTACGTCGACGCTTCCACGCGCTTCCTGAAAAAGCTCAAGGGCGTGACCGATCCGGAGCGGAAGCGGAAGATCATCGGCAACGAATTCGTCCGCGTCTTCGAGGATGCGACCAAGCAGCTCACCCGCGGGAAGAAATCGAAGTTCAAGTTTCTCGCCCAGGGCACGCTGTATCCCGATGTCATCGAGAGCGTGGCCATCGGGGGCAATCCCGCTTCGCTGATCAAGTCGCACCACAACGTGGGCGGACTGCCGAAGAACATGAAGTTCAAGCTCGTCGAGCCGCTGCGCCAACTCTTCAAGGACGAAGTCCGTGAAGTCGGCGCGCAACTCGGCCTGCCCAAGGAAATCGTCCAGCGCCAGCCCTTCCCCGGTCCGGGCCTCGCGGTCCGCATTCTGGGTGAGATCACCAAGGAACGCCTCCGCATTCTGCGCGAGGCCGATGCCATCGTCGTGGCCGAGATGAAGGCCAGCGACTGGTACTATCGCGTGTGGCAGAGCTTCGCCGCGTTGCTCCCCGTGCGCAGCGTGGGCGTGATGGGCGACGAACGCACTTACGCGCAGACCATCGCCGTGCGCATCGTGGAAAGCCAGGATGGGATGACCGCCGATTGGGTCCGCCTGCCCTACGACGTGCTCGCGAAGATTTCCTCGCGCATCATCAACGAGGTCAAAGGCGTCAACCGCGTCTGCTACGACATCAGCAGCAAGCCGCCGGCGACGATCGAGTGGGAATAGCCACAGCTCGCTAGTCCCCGTCCAGTCGCGAATCGATGACCTGCCGCACCCACAGGCTGGTGTTCGCGGTGTTGCTGGGCCTGCTGGCGATGCTCGGGCTGCGCTTCCAGCCGTTCTCGGCAGATGAGAGCGGTTACCGCTTCGAGATGGCTCTCGTCTCGACGGGGAACGGCCCGACCGCGTTTCAATACGACCTCGGCACCGGCTGGAATTATCGCCAGCATCAAACCGTTTGGGTGCAGGAAAGTGCGCAACCGAGAATCTATCGCGTAGCGCTGCCGTCGGGCGTGTTTCACGCCTTCTCCATCATTCCTCCGGCCAATGTCCATCAGGTTCTGGCGGCGGCGCGGATCCTCGCTCCGGATGGCACTCCGGTCGCTCAGATTCCGACGCAACGCCCTCCGGCGGGAAGCAACAACATCGTCATCCGGGTGGCGAAACCGCTCGAATTGCTCGCCCCGGATGCGAAGAGTTGGGCGGGCAGCGCGATGGATTTCGTGGTGTGCGCGGGCTTGGTGTTTCTGTTGGCCACGCTCTTTCGGCAGCGCGGCCGAGCGGCCAGTTTGTCTGACCGCCTGCGTGGAGTTGCAAAAACCTCAGCAGATTGGACGACCGCTCATCCGCGGCTGACGCTCTTCGCCGTAGCCGCGCTGGCCGTGGCGGTGAGCTGTCACCCCGTGGTGTTCTTCGGCAAGAGCTTCGTCTCGCCAAACAATGGCGTCCTCTGCCTCTACGATGTCCACCCTACCCTGCCCGGCGCGCCTGCCGGACCGGTCGATGCGTGGAGCGGTAGCGACATCAACGCAACGATGTGGGCGCATCTGCCGTATTCGGTCGTCGCGCACAACGCCATCTTCCGCGATCACGAACTGCCCTTGTGGAATCGCTACAGTATGTGCGGCCAGACCCTGCTCGGCCAGGGCATGTCCATGATCGGCGATCCGCTCTACTGGATGACCGTCCTCACCGATGGCGCATCGTGGGCGTGGGATCTTCGCTTCCTGTTTTCCAAGCTGCTCTTTTGCTTCGGCGTCAGTCTCCTCATCTGGCGCTGCGTGCGTCATCTCGGCGTAGCCGCGTTGCTGGCCTTTTCCTGCGCCTTCATTGGTTTCTTCTCGTTCCGGTTCAACCACCCGGCGTTTTTCAGCGTCTCCTATTCGCCGTGGATGCTGCTTTGCTGGCTGTCGATCGCCGAGGCCCGGACCCTGCGCGGCGCCGCTGGGGGAGCGCTGGCGCTGATCGTGACCAACTGGGCCGAGTTCAACACCGGCACCGCCAAGGAAGCCGTGATGCTGATGCTCGGCATGAATGGCATCGGCGCTCTGGCGATTCTTTTCCAGGCCGAATCATGGAAAGCGCGTCTACAAAGGCTGGCCGTGGCCGGTCTTTCCTGCCTCGCGTTTTTTGCCATCGCAGCTCCGCTCTGGGTCACGTTTCTCGACGCGCTCAAGACCGGTTACACGCTCTACGGCAAGCCCGAGGCCGATCAACTCTCCCCGGGGCTGCTCATCGGGCTGTTCGACGATCTCTTCTATCGTCAGCTCATGGACAAGGAGCTGCATGTGGATCCGGCCCTCAATTTTCTCGCACTGCTCGGCGTGTGCTGGGCGCTCGTGGATTGGCGCGCGTGGATCAGAAATCCCGTTGGTAAGGCGACGCTCCTCGTCGCCGGGGTGGCGCTCGCGATGGTCTTTACCATCGTCCCGCCGTCCTTGATCGATCGGCTGCCGTTTCTGAAAAATATCATCCACGTCGACGACACGTTCATCTGCGTGCTCATCGTTCCGCTCTTCCTGATCGCCGGATTCGGGCTGCGTTCCTTTTTGCAACAACTCGCGACGCCAGCGGAGTGGCACCAGGCATGGAGACGGACCCTCCTGATCATCGCCGGCCTCGCGGCGTTGTACTTCGGCACGACCCAAGCCATTCCCTCGGACAACAACTTCGCGCTGCAGTTGACGCATCCCGCGGTGTTCAGTCCCTTCTTTATCGGCTACGCGCTCGCGCTTTTTGCGGCGATCGCCTTGTTGCCGTGGCTGGTGAGCCGGGTGTTGTGGAAACGCGGCGCCCTCGCCGCACAGGTGGTGGCGGCAGTCGTTTGCCTCGGAGTGCTGCACTTCCGTCACAGCCAATGGCTGCAGACCAAATTCGATTACTACGTCGTTACCCCACAACAGCGGGTCGACCTGCAGGCGCCCTCACCTGCGATTCGATTTGCCCAGGAACATCAAGGCGAGCCCGGGCGGGTCATGGGCTTCGGGCAAATCCTGCGGCCCGGCTTCCATTTCCTCTACCGGCTCGAGAGCACGACCAGCTCGGATCCGATTATCGTCCGGGCTCTCCCGGAATGGTACGAAGCGGCCGGCCTCGGTGCGCTGTCGATGTGGTGGCCCACGGTAACCAAAGCCAATATCGCCGCCAGCCAGCACGTCTACGACGCCATGAACGTGCGCTACTACTTCGGCGCGGCTGCCGATAGCAACACGCCAGCGCCCGGCCTGGAAAAAGTCGCCGCCGCCGATCTCGATGTCTTCGAAAGCAAGTCCGCCTGGCCACGCGCGTTTTTCACCGACCGGCTCGTTCGCTACAACGACGTGCGCGCGTTGCTGCATTGGATCAAAGCCGGGGATGGCCGGCCTTTCGCCGCTGCCTTGGCCGGAGATTCCATCGTGCCGTCGCTCTCCCCCGATCAAAACTCACGGCAGATCGTCCCCGCCCGCGACTACCACCTGACAAGCAACACCACCGCATTTACCATCGACGCGCCGGCCGCCGGGATCGCCGTGCTCAACGAGTCTTTCGTTTCGCAAAACTTCCGCGCCTATCTTAATGGGGAACGTGTCCCCTGCTTTCGCGTAAACCACCTATTCAAAGCGATCGCCCTGCCGGGGCCGGGCAAGTTCCGCGTCGAGTTTATCTACTGGCCGCATTGGCTGACCGCGACGCTTTGGGTTGCCTTGGGCGGGTTGATCGTCGTGCTCATGGCTTTGGCTGTTTTGCTCTTCTTCCCCGCGCTCCTCGCAGCAGAGTTTCAAACTCCGCCGCGGCGGGCGACGGCGCATGCCCCCGGCGCGTAACGATCACCAGCTTCCGCTCGACTTTCGGCTCGCTGAGCCGAACCAGCGCACACGCCGGCCTCGCTCGTTGCGCCGCGAGTTCCGGCAAAATCGCCACGCCCAGACCCGCCGCCACGAGCGCCCGCACCGTTTCCAGTTCCCCACTCTCGCAGGCCAACCGCGGCTCAAAACCCGCCGCACGGCAGGCCGCCAGCGCGCTCTCCCGCGCCCGCCCCTTGAAGAAAACAAACGGTTCGCCCGCCAGCGATGCAAGGCTCACTCGCCGATGCCGCGCAATGGCGTGATGCGGTCCCGCGAGAATGACGAAGGGCTCCGTGAGCAGAGTGCGTTCATCGAAAGGTCCGGCCGGGGTCGGATGCTGGATGACTCCCATCTCCACGCGACCACTCTCCACGCCTTCAGCCACGGCCTCGGAAGTGCCTTCCGCAATCACCAACTCCACCTGCGGATGCCGTTTGCGGAAGGCGGTGACCGCGGCCGGCAACAATCCCGCACTGACCGACGGAATGGCGCCGATGACGAGCTTCCCGCTGCGCAGCCCCACCAACTCCTGCACCGCATGGCGCGCCGCGGCGGCGCGTTCGAGCAAAGCCTCGGCATGCCCGCGCAAGGTCTCTCCCGCGGCCGTCAGCGTGCTCTCCCGTCGCCCGCGCTGGAAAAGCGGCGTGGCCAGCTCATCCTCCAGCTTGCGGATCTGTTCACTCAAGGCCGCCTGCGCGAGGTGCAGGCGCGCCGCCGCCCGGGTGAAGTTTCGCTGCCGGGCGACTTCGAGGAAATATTGGAGCTGATAGAGTTCCATCGGAAAAACCTTTCGTTTTGATCGGAAAGCACTGTTTTACCAATGACAGCCTAAAAGGTTCAATGAGGTTTCCCAGATGAGTACCACGCCCGCCTTCAAGCTCACCCGTCTCGCCACCCTCAAGTCGCCTGCCGATTTCCGCACCCAGTGTGCGACGCTCGGCATCGATATTCCCTGCGATGACGAAGTGATCACCGCCGACTCACCGCTCGCGCGGCCGGCCGACGTGGTCGTCAATGGCAAGCGCCCCGGCAACCGCATCGTCATTCACCCGATGGAAGGCTGGGACGGCACCACCACCGGCGGCGTCACCGAAGAGATGCGCCGGCGCTGGCATCGCTTCGGCGAGAGCGGCGCGAAGATGATCTGCGGCGCCGAGGCCATGGCGATCCGCCCCGACGGCCGTGCCAACCCCAACCAGCTCATCCTCATCGAAGAAAACAAAGCCGGCATCGCCGAGCTACTAGGCATTCTGAAAGGCGCCCATCAGGAACGCTACGGCACAACGGATGATCTCGTCATCGGCTTTCAACTCACGCACTCCGGCCGTTTCTGCCGCCCACACGACAAGCGCTGGGAATCGCGCATCGCCTTCCGTCATCCCATCCTCGATCGCAAGTTCAACGTGACCAGCGACGACCAGGTCTTCACCGATGCACAGATCGAAGAACTCATCCGCGATTACATCCGCGCGGCCCGCCTCGCGCACGAGATTGGCGCCGACTTCGTCGACATCAAGCATTGCCACGGCTATCTGCTCCATGAATTCCTCGGCGCGCACACCCGGCCCGGCAAATACGGCGGCAGCTTCGAGAACCGCACCCGCATCCTGCGCGAGATCATCGCCGGCATTCGCGCGGACGGCAACCCGATCGACATCGGCGTGCGCCTGAGTTGCTTCGACAAAGTGCCGCATCGACCCGACCCCGCGCTCTCGCAACCGGGCAAACTTGGCCCCGGTATCCCGGAGGACTTTTCGGACTGCCTGCCTTATCGCTACGGCTTCGGCGTCGATCAAAACGATCCCACGCAGATCGACCTCACCGAGACCCACGCCTTCGTCGCGCTCTGCGGCGAACTCGGCGTCAAGGTGCTCAACACCACCGCTGGCTCGCCTTACTACACACCTCACCTGCAGCGTCCCGCGGCCTTTCCGCCGAGCGACGGCTATCAGCCTGCATATGATCCGCTGATCGATGTCGAGCGGCAGATGCAAGTGGTGCGCGAGATCAAGGCCCGCGCGCCGAAGGATCTCTACATCATCGGCTCCGGCTACACTTATTTGCAGGAGTTCCTGCCCAATGTCGCCCAAGCCATCGTGCGCGGCGGTTGGGCGGATGCCATCGGTCTCGGCCGCGCGGTGCTCTCCTATCCCGCGATGCTCGCCGATGCGATCCAGGGCCGTCCGGTGGAAAAGAAGTTCATCTGCCGCACCTTCAGCGAGTGCACCACCGCCCCGCGCAACGGGATGATCAGCGGCTGCTACCCGCTCGACAAATACTACACGCAGAAACCGGAGTTTCAGAAATTGAAGGAGATCAAAAAGACCATCGGGACTTAACCACTTATTCGCTCCCCTGGGAGCGGCGACTTTCCAGTCGCCGACCGAACAAACGCGCGGAGCGCCATTCCCGGGGCGTCGCTCCGCGACGCAGGGTCTTTTCTAGAAAGTCGCCCCTCCCAGGCAAGCAGTTGCCGCACGCCACATTCAAGACGACCTCCACAGCCACCACAGCTGGTTCTTGCGCCAGCAAACAATCCGCCCAGCGGCTTTTGGGTCTCAGGATGACCCGCGAGAAAAGCGGTTGATCTGTTCGATGCATCAAAGCCACCTCCATAATCCATCCCCAAATAAGCCATGATTCCCAGAACATTCCTTTCCCTCCTCGCGCTGCTCTGCGCGGTACTCCCTCTGCGCGCGGAAGATGATCCTCTCGCCCCGTGGCGGAGCGGCGTCTCGATTCATCCGGTCGCGCCGGATCAGCAGCGCCACTCGATCCATTCGTATTTCAACACCTGCCCGGAGAGCCCCGACGGCAAGTGGGTGCTCTTCTTCACCTCCACTGCTCCCGATGGCCAGCACGGCGAAGTGCGCATCCGCAATCGAGCCACGGGCGAGGAACGGGTGCTCGTCGAAAACCTCGACGTGGAAGACGCCCATCGCGCCGCCTGCCAGCAGTGGGTCTCCAATGGCAAACGCGTGGTCTATCATGGAGAGCGGGACGGCGAATGGTTTGTCGGCGTAGTCGATGTCGCCACGGGCAAGGAGCTCCTGCACATTCCCGGCCGCCTTTCCTGCTGGGGACGACCCGACGGCGATCTCGTGCCGCTTTATGGCCCGCACTGGAATCCCGGCCCGCATCGCGACCTGGAGTTGCTCAATGTGGCCACCGGGGACATCCAAACGGTCGTCACTGCGGACGCCGCGCGAGCGGCGTATCCCGAATGGTTTGCCAAGCAATATGGCGACCAGCCGATCTCGATTTTCTTCCCCATCCTGAGCCCCGACGCCTCGAAGGTCTTCTTCAAGCTGGCCAGCAACGGCCACACCAACGGCAACCCGCGGAGCAAAGGCGCGAGCGCGCGCGAAGGGCTGATCTGTTACAGCATCGCCGAGAAACGTTTTCTCTTCCTGCGGCCGAGTTGGGGACATCCCGCGTGGTGCCCGGACGGCACGACCATCGTCAACACCGCCTTCAGCCTCACCGACAGCAATACCGGCAAGGAGCATCGCGTCCCCGGCCTGCCGGTGTGCCGCGGCGATCACCCGTCTTCGAGCCCCGACGGCAAGCTGCTCATCACCGACTCCACGATGGACAAGTTCGGCGGCAAGGCCACGGACTGGGGCATCATCGTCGCCAACGCGCAGGGCAACGACTACCTCACCCTCGATCAATTCGACAACTCCCACGGCGCGAAATCGTGGCGCGTATCGCATCCCCATCCGGTCTTCAGCCCGGACGGCAAACGCATCTATTTCAACGTGAGCAGCGGCCAGTGGACCCAGCTCTACGTCGCCGAACGCCAGTAACTCTTTCCATGCAAGAACTCATCTCCGATCCGCGCGATCTCACGCCGCAAACCACCTGGCAGCAGACGAAATGGGCCTGGGTGGGCGAAGAGGAGATCGTCGATCACACCACCAAGGCGCGGCTGTGTGCGGCGGCGCTGCTGCCCTTCCGCGACCAGAAGCCGGATTGGGCCGGTTTCGCGGCGAGCATCCGCTGGATGCAAGCGGCGGCGGATCATTATGGCGTCGAACTGGTCGTCGTGCTCAATGCCGATACGGGTTACATCTTCGACCTCGATGACGCGCTTTACGCCGAAGTGTTGCGCCGTTTTCGTGCGGAATTTCCGAAAGCAAAATTCATCGCCGGGGTGACGGCGCGCGGCACGGAGAGCGATACCGCATTCCAGGCCGAGCGCTATCGGACCCTCATCGACATCGTGCAGGAACACGACAACTGCGAGGTGATGCTCATGACCTCGCGCTGGCTCAATGCCCTCGCTCCCGAGCGGCGGCGCGACGCCTATTACGAGATCGCCGAGTGGCTCATCCGGCCGGGAATCGTGCACGCGCTCGAGCCCGCCTTTGTCCCGTGGGCCACGCCGTATGAGCCGTGGTTGCTCTGGCAACTCGCGCAGCATCCGAAATTCGTCGGCGGGAAAATCTCCACCCTCGATGAGCCGCACTTCCTTTACTGGGCGGCGATGTGCAAGGACCTGCGTCTCGATTTCGCTCCCCACAGCGGGGATGATTTCGGCATCGCCACAGCGATCAAGCTGGGGCTGCCACTGCTCATCGGTGCGGCGGTGAGCGGCGCGCCGTTGATCTGCGCCGCGAAGGATATGTGGCTGCAGGATGGCGCACCCGCCAAGAAGTTCACGACTGGCACCGGGCGTTTCGATACGCGCGTCTACAAGCTCTTCGAGGCTTTCCAGTCGCTCGAGGATCAAGTCTTCCGCCTCGATGCACGGATGAGCGCTTCGCCTTACAAGCACAGCACCGCGCACATTCTGCACTCCCTCGGAATCATTGCCTCACCGGAAACGCATCCTGCCTGCCGGGATCTCCGCGGCGCGGATGAAGCCGCCCGCATGGAAGAAGCCGTTCGCCGCGGAAAACGCATGGCGGAGGAGCTGGGGATACCGGGGTTCGGAGTAACTTAAGCTGTAGCCACGGCTGAATTTAAACGCAGAGAACGCAGCGCGGCAAAGCCGCAACCGAAGAGAAGGCACGATCCTCGACGAGGCTGATCGCCACCGCTGCCACCTGCTGCACGACGAGCGTGCCGCTATGGATAAACTTGTCGACGTTCGCTGCGAGGTTGGGGTTGACCGCGTCCGGGTTCACCTTGCCGTCCGCGAGCTTGGCGGGCACCGCGAGGATGCCGGTGATGATCGCTCCCGTCGTGCCGCCCACGGCGTGCACGCCGAAGGTATCCAGCGCGTCGTCGTAACCGATGGCGCCCTTCACGAACACCACGAAAGATGTAAGGAATGACTGCCGCAACCAGGCCTACGATCATCGCACCATTCTGGGCTCACGAAACCGCAAGCCGGCGTGATGACGACCAAGCCCGCTTACGATACCCGAGCAGAAACCGAGGAAGGAGGCGTGACCCTTTGTGAATGATCTCGATGA
>NZ_ABVL01000051.1 GCF_000173075.1 Chthoniobacter flavus Ellin428 | reverse complement strand
GCGAGCAAAGATGTGGGTAATGCTTAGATGGCTCATGGCGAATGGCGGAGTGATTGGAGAGCGTCTTGGGGCGTAGTCACACAATCGTCACTTGCCCGATTTTGTCTTTCGAGTTACCCAGCCCATCTCGTATGGGCTCTATTCAATCTCGTTGCGTCGTTGTATCCCTTGCCGGCTTGATGGCGGGTTCCATGCTCTTCGCCGCGGAAGATCAGGTCGCTGCGGCGTCTGGGGAGGTGACAGAAGATGCCGCGCTCAAGCACGCGCGTGAATTGATCGCGCACGGCCAGTTTGAAGAAGCCAGGAAAGCGTTCGAGGAGATGGTGCATGCCGACCAGCAGGCGCGGGGAGCGCAGGATGCGAAGACGCTGTCCGATCGCGTCGAACTCGCCCTCGCTTGCGGCAAAGCCGGCGATTACATCAAAGCCGAAAGCGATCTCCGCGATTTGCTGGCCATTTACAACCGGCGGCTGGGACCCGACCACAAAGAGACATTGCGTTGCCGGACGGCATTGGCCCGGTTGCTCTATGACGCGAGCCGTCCGACCGAAGCAGGGGAGGAGTATCGGCGGGTTCTCGACAGCGAGGTGCGTGTGCTTGGGACTGACAATATCGAGGTCGCGCGGACTCGGCATGGCTTGGGTGACGCCTTGGGCATGACCGGTAAATACGGTGAAGCGATCGAACAGTTCCGTCAGGCGCAGGATGTTTTCGACCGGGTTCTGGGTGAGGAGAATTTCGAGACGTTGCTCAATCGTTCGAACCTCGCGCTGGTTCAGGCGGAAAATCGGGAATTTGACGCCGCGGAAAAGGGGTTGAAGGCCATTCTGACCATCCGCGAACGTCTCAACGGTCCCAACGACTTGAGTGTCCTGATGACTTGTTTTCAGCTGGGACGCGTTCTCGGTGGCGCCAAAAGGTTTGATGAAGCAATGACCTTCGCCAATCGCGCGGAGGCGGGATTGCGGAGCGCGTTGAAACCGGATGATTCCAAGGTCATCGAGGCGGAGGGACTCTGTAATCAAATTCGGACGGACATGGCACCGGCCGCCAAAGTGCCGCCCCCTGTCGTACTGAAATAAAGAGGGTGAGCGTGGGAAGGATGGGTTTGTTACCTGTTTGTAACATCCCGACCCCCGACATTGAAATAGGTCGGCCGGGAGATGGTTTTGCCCGCGAATCACGCAGATGACTCGAATGGAAGCTATTCCATCCGTGTCATTCGCGTGATTCGCGGGCACTTTTCTTTTCACAGTCTCTTGGCGAATTTTACCGCGGCGATGACATAGGGGAGTGGTTCCAGATACGGACCCGGTGGTGGCGCGCAACTCTCCCAGGACGGCTCCTCCCGAGCAGAAATGGCGGTAATTCGCCTTCGGGTCCGGAATGTCACGTAAATGTAACAGCTAGGCCACTCGATTGTGACCCGGGGTCCGTAAAACCCCCTTCGAAGTTGGCCAAGGTCCGGCAATCACGCTCGCTCCAAGGCCGAAATCAACCGAACCAAACCCTAAAATACAAATGAAATTCATGCTCAAGACGGCTGCGCTCCTTGGCGTCGCCATGGCACTTGCCGGAACCGCCTCCGCGCAAACCAAGATTTACATCTCCGGCGCGACGACTTATCGCGCGTGCGTTCACCAGGCGATCTGCGAGATGCTCGATTCGGGCTTCACGTTTGGCTGCGACAACAGCAACCCTTACAAGCAGAACGAAGCGATCTATATCGGCAAGCTCAACCAGGGCAACCCCGCCACCGATCCGCAGGTGATCATCAAGACCTACTGGACGGGTTCGCTCGCCGGTGTCTATGACCTTTCGAATCAGAACGTGATCACGGCCCGCTATCCGGCTGATAGCGTGGCGGTGGTCACTTCGACTGGTTTCGGTGCGCAGGGGCAGACGACCTTCGGCGCCTCCACGGCGACGTTGACGGCTGGTTACGCGACGGAAAACCACGCTCCGACCTGCGTGCTGACGGACGCGTTCCAAAACAGCTGCGCTGCTTCGATCAGCACCGCCACCATCGGTGGTGCGGCCGCGGCGGACGCGATCACCAATGCCAGCCTCACCACGGCGGGGACTGCTCCCAAGGCGGGCGGCGCGGGCATCCTCGGGTTGGTGGCCTTCCAGTGGGTCATTGGCCAAACCTCGGCCACGCAGGCGGCGGTGACCAACATCACCGAGCAGCAGGCGCTCGCCCTCGTCAACGGCGGCGAAATTCCGGTCATGTTCCTGTCGGGCAGCACGGCGGACAAGAACAAGTATCTCCTGCAGATCGGCCGTAACGAAGACTCCGGCAGCCGGATCAACGCGCACGCGGAAGCCCAGAACGGCTTCGGCAACGGCGTGGTGCAGTTTGCCCTCGCCTTCAATACGAACAACACCAGCCAGGCGGATGGCCGCCAGACCGGTGGCAGCGGCTCGACGGTGGCGAGCTTCGACGTGTGGCCGTCCGACGCGGCGCTCAATACGGCGCCCGGCATCAACTGGCAGACGGCGGGTCACTCCGGCTACATCGGCGGTGGCGACGTGAAGAACACGCTCATCTCGCAGAATCCTTCGCTCCTGGCCAGCACGCAGGGTCACACCTCGGGCGGCTCCTTGACCGACACGAGCGGAAACGTTCCGGCTGCGGCCACGAACGTTTACTTCATCGGCTACCTCGGCACGTCCGACGCCGCGGTCGGTGGCAATGCCATCCAGCTGAACTACAACGGCGTGCCTTTCAGCGCGCCCAACGTGCTGAACGGCAGCTACTCGCTGTGGGGTTATGAGCACATGTATTACCTGAGCTCGCTCACGGGCGTGGCCCAGCAGACCTGCGACGCGATTGCCGACCAGCTCTTCACCACCGACGCCGACGTCAACGGCAACAACGGCGCCGGTTCGATCTCCGTGCACGGCACCAGCGGCACGGTGCTGCAGTCCGGCATCCTCTCGGGCGCTGCCAACGTGACCCGCTTCAACTCGGAAGAAGGCGGCATCATCAGCACCAACTACTAATCAACCCTGCTTCACCTTCGGGACCGGTGCGGGCGCAAATCCGCACCGGTTCCTGAAAGGGAGCAACAGACCAACTACTAAATATATCCATGAAACTTCGCTCTACGATGGCTACCGCGGCGCTTGCTCTGGCAGGCGTGGCGTTGACAGCCCCGGTCGCCAAGGCGGCCGCCACCACGGGAGACTTGATCCTGAGCTTCCGCTTCTCCGATAACACGAACGTCAACGACATCGAAATCGATCTCGGTCAGCAGACTAACTTCACGACCACTTCGGTCCTGAACCTGACCTACGGTGCCAACTACTACGCCGGTTCCAATCTCGGCGGCCTTGCTTCGTCGGACCTCGATGCCGTTTTCGGCACGAGCGGCGGCGCTTGGAACACCCTGTCGAACCTGGTATGGGACGTCTCCGGCCACATCGGCACGACGGGGACGAACACCCACCTGTTTGCGACGCAACCCACCACTGGCACGATCACCGCTGCTGCTCCCGGCAGCAATTTGACGAGCGCGGGCAGCCGCTTGCAGAACTTGTCGAACGGTTTCGATGGCGTTGCCTCGTCGGTGGCCGTCACCAGCCCAGAGGCCTGGGCGGTGCCGATCTCACCGGCCACCGTGTCGGAATATACGTTTGCGTTGAAAAACGGTAGCAATACCAGCAACGACTTCGGTTTCTTCACCACCTCGACGGAATCCCATGTCTCTTCCGCCGGGAATATGTCGATGGAATTGTATAACTACGGCCCGAGCACGCGGACCGACCTCGGCACCATCACACTCACGTCGGACGGTCAGCTCAGCTTCACCGGTTCTGCCGCTTCGGTTCCGGAACCCTCGGCTCTGACCGCTCTGGCGGGCGGAATTGGCCTCCTCGGCTTCCTCCGTCGCCGCCGCGTGAGCGTCGCGTAAGCGAAGGTCCGTTGAGATCATCGTCCGTTTCGTAAGACAAACCTTCCGAAGCCTCACCGCTCCCATAGCGGTGAGGTTTCGCATTTTTAAGAGAAAGTGAAACAGTGCCCGCGAATCACGCAGATGACGCGAATGAGAAATATTCCATCTGTGTCATTCGCGTGATTCGCGGGCACTGTTTCACAGTCTTTAAGAGGATATCCCGAAATTCGCTGTGAGCGGAGGAATGACCACGGATTACGCGGATTCCACGGATTTTTAGGAACCGAAGGAGATTGGAAATCCGTGGAATCCGCACAATCCGTGGTCAAATTACCGTCCATCCGCTTTCGGTATATTTTCCAAGCGGGACCGAGGTTTACTGCTCCGGACCGGAGCCGATGAACCCATCGGTCAACGTCTCGAGAAAATGGACCAGATCGGTTTCCTCATCGGGCGTGAGTTCGAGATGACCGATTTGTCCATTGGTGGCCACGTCCGCTTCACCCTGACGGGATTCGGAGGGGGTGAGGCCGGCGACGTTCTGGACATTGTCGAGGACCTCCGGTGCCGGGAAAAGCGGGGTATACCCTGCGGGCGGGCCGACGCGCAGGTCGAAGGCCACTTCCTCGCCGGCCGTATTCACCGCGATGTTGCGCTTGTTATAAAAATGCACGACCTCCTCGAGGCTCTTGAAGACGCCATTGTGCATATAGCTTTTCACGAAATCCGCCGAGGGGCGTTTGTCCACGTTGCGCAGGCTGGGCGCCTTGAAGAGGCCACGAAAATCCGCGATGTCGCCCGGCGTGTTCGTCATAAAGTGAACGCCGCCCGGTGAGGGATTGGGATTGGAGCCGAGGCCGTAATCGATGAAGGCCGTACCCTGCGGATTGTATCCGTTCGGGTTATTCGTCGGATCGGTTTCCTGGTAGAAGGGGTTGTTCGGATTCCGGGGGGTGCCGATGTTGGCGTAACAGTACATCGTGAACACCTCGCGGCCTGCCGTCACACTCGACACGGAATCGAGCGGCGCGGACGAATGGCAGGCGAAGCACTGCGCCTTGCCAAAGAAAAGCTGGCGGCCATTTTCCTCCGATGCGGTGAATGGATAGAGATTCGCGGGCGGTCTGGCGTTCGCCGAGGCATCGTATTTGGAAGTGAACGGATTGACCTCCTCAGAAGCTTCGTAGGCCGCGATGGCCTGCCCCGCCAGCGCATCAACGTTGGCCTCGTTGCCTGTTTGAAAAACGTTGGCGCCAAAGACTTGCTGGAACAACGGCGCATAGGAGGCCTGGTTCAAGGCGTGGGCCACATCCGTCGAATAGCCGCCGTGCACGGGGGGCAGCGGCCCCACCGGGTTATTGGCCATTTCATTGGGACCGATGAATGGAAACGCCGCCTGCGCGGCATTGGTGGGCGCATGGCCATCCCAAAAATTGCCGCCGGACCATAGTTGCTGGCCATTGTCGAAATACGGTCCACTCGGACTAAACGTCGAGTAGGCGACCGCTTGTGGCTTGCGAAAACCGGACCGACCGGCGACGGCGCCGGGCACAGGTCCGGCGGAGAAATTGATCGCGGAATTCGGTCCGGTGAAACCGGCGGAAGGAGAATGGCATCCCGCGCAGGAAAGTCCGGTGGGATTGGAAAGCGAGCTGTCGAAAAAGATATCCTTGCCCAACTGCTCGATCGGCGAGAGCGACACCGTGATCTTCACGCGCATGAATGCCGAAGGGAGATTGCCGACGAAGGCTTGGAAACTGTGCATCGAGCCCGAACCGGTATCGGGTAGCGGAGTCCAGTTCGGCGGATTCAGCGAGGGCGTCCATTCCGCGCCGTAGACGATGTCGCTGAGGCCTGCCGGTGGGTTGAAGTTCAGCCCGAGATTGCCGGCGTTGAGGATCGGTTGTGGGACTTGATTGGCCGCGGGCGAAGTCGGGTCCAGCCCGAAGGCGTATTTCACCAGGTTCGGAATGCCGTTGCCGTTGAAGTCGGCGCGGTTGGCGGGCATTGCCCACGTCGGTCGGAGTGCCGAGGAGATTCCAGCGCCAAGTTTGGAGAGGCGTCAGTCGAATGACCGTGAGGGTGTAAAGATTGGTCGTCACCCCGTCGCGCGCGGTCACGATCGTGTCGATGACATTGGCGCCCGTGGTCAGATTGATCGGCGTACTCGGTGCGCCCGCGGCCACCGGAGATCCATTGACGGTGATCGTCGCACCGGCATCTGCCGGGGTGGGAGTGATGGTGATCGCCGAGACGCCTTCGACGACGTAAACCGTGTAACGTGTGTTCGAGCTGTTGAACGCGGTATCCAATACGCCGGCGCTGGGCGCGAGGTTGAAGAGGTTTGCGTTGGTCAATGAACCCGATGCGGTCATCGAGAAAATGGTTCCATTTTCTGCCGTGCCGCCATATTGGGTCAGGCCGTAGAGCAGGCTGCCGTCCGGAGAGACGGCCGGTGTGCCGAGTCCGAGCAAACCATCGTTCGGCCCGCCGGCAAAAGTCTGGAGCAAAGTGAAGGCCGATCCATCCAGGCTCATGCCAAAGACGGTGCCGGTGCCACTGCTGACCGTGACGCCAAATCCACTGGTGGTGCCATAGAGTTGCGAGCCGGAGAGGGCCAACGATCCATACGGCCCGGAGCCGTCGCTGCCGTCGAAGCTATGCAACATCTGAAAATTGCTGCCGTCAGGATTGAGGCTGAAGATCGCGCCGTTCTGTGCCGCGCCGCCATTGAACGAAACGCCGTAGAGCGTCGAACCCACCAGCGTTAGACCGTTGCCACCGATGGGTTCCACCGCCTCGCCGCTGTCAAAGGTGCCGAAGCTGTGGAGCACGGCGAAATCGCTGCCGTCCGTATTGATGCTGAAGACGGTTCCCTCATCGTTGTCACCACCGGCATTGGTCAGGCCATACAGCTTGGAACCGATGAGGGTGAGGGAACCTTCGGGAACAGCGCCATCGTTCGCCGTCTCGGTGAAGCTGTGCAAAACCTGAAAGCCGGTGCCGTCGGTGTTCAGGCTGAAGATCGTGCCGCGCGTGCTCGTGCCGCCAAAGCGCGTCATGCCGTAGATCTTCGATCCCGAGACCGTGACGGCTCCGTAGGGCGTGCCGCCGTCGTTGCTCGCGGACAATTGGCTGCCGGTGAAGCCGTGCAAGACTTGGAATCCAGTGCCGTCGGTATTGATCCGAAATACGGTCCCGCCATTGGGGGGCGGCCCCACTGGTGGGACGATCCCACCGACGGGCGTCATGCCATACAGCACGGAACCCACGAGGGTGAGCGACGAGAGCGGGGAGGCGCCGTCGGAACTGATGCCGTCGTTGGTAAAGCTGTGCAACACGGCATACCCGCTGCCGTCGGCATTCACCCGAAAGATCGTCCCCACGGACTCGCCGCCTCCATTGCCCGTCATGCCGTAGAGGACGCCCTGTCCCAAAACCAGCGAGCCGTAGACCGCCGGAGCGCCGTCGGCGGTACTGAAGCTATGCAGAATCGAATCGTCTGCCCGACTGGCCGAGAGTCCGATGCCCGCCAGGGCAATCAGGAACAACATGCCTCGGAACTTCATCGGGGATTCTTCGTTTCTTGGGGGGCCGAGTAGAACGGGAGGTGGGACGCGGACTGAAAGCAGGGGAAAATTCGGCGGGCATCCTCGCGTTTTTGCGGACGCAATCAAGGGAACTCTTCCAGAGACGCCTCGGGATTCGGCGCTCGCTCCGCTCAGGCTTGTGGGTGTGGGCGCTTACGCCGACGAAATTCGTGCAGTGCTGACCCGAAAAGTTTCCGCAGCGGGCAAAGATTTTTTTGACCGCGAATGGACGCGAATGAACACGAATAGGGGAGGACGATGAAGGCGGTTTCCAATTCGCGTCCATTCGCGGTTTGCGCTCGTTACCAAGTTGCACTTGGTAACGCACTTAGGAGCGAACTCAAGCGGAGCGGAGAGGCCAACCGCAGGTTGCCCCGAAGGGGCAGCGACGGCGGTCGCTGGCAATTTCACTTCGCATGGCGGGGGTGTCTGCGGGAGGGAAAATGATCCCCGCCGAAGATACGCCGTCCATTGGCCGTGCAATTGCCCCGCAAGAACGTTCTCGAGTGCAACTCAAGGAATGAGCGTGTGAAGCGCGTCGAACGAACCCTCCGTGCACAGAGAAACAATATCCACCTTCGCCCCGCGCCTCTCTCCTCACCTCCAAGGATCGCACTTCAGCAGCGGGACAGCACCTTCGCAAAACTCATGCGCCGAAGAGTATCGCCAATGTTCCGGTGCCGCGACCAAGCCTCGCTGCACCGGATTGTTGTGCAGATACTCCAGCTTCTGCATCAGCATATCGTCGCTGATCAAAGCCTCGGGATGCGACCCCTCCTGCCAGATCTGTCGCTCGCTTTCTATTTTATGCCGTAGGCGAAGGTGGGCGAACTGCTTGAGCAACCAGTCACATCTTTCGGACTGAAGTTGCTCGATCAAACGCTTCGCCGTGTGCCGCTTGAAGTCAGCCAGGACTCGTGAGAGATCCGGCGCCGATAGAATCGCATGGAAGTGGTTGTCGAGAACGACCCAGGCGTGCACTTGCAGCCCCTTGTGCTGGCGACAGTATTCGAGCGCATGCACGATGATGTCGCAACGCTCCGTCTTGGTGAAGACGGGCAGCCAGGCGACGATGGTTGCGGTGACGAAGTGCGCATGGTGAGGTTCCCGAACGTAGTACCGGCTGCGCATCGGAGGGGAGTATGAGCGAAATGCAACTTTGCACTCAAGTGCGTTCGCTTGCCCGCAGACACCCCCGCCATGCGAAGTAAAATTGCCAGCGACCGCCGTCGCTGCCCCTTCGGGGCAACCTGCGGTTGGCCTCTCCGCTCCGCTTGAGTTCGCTCCAAAGTGCGGTCCCAAGTGCAACTTGGGACCGAGCACGTAAGTGGACGCAGCTTGCGGAAATTTTTTTCGCGCTCGTTACCAAGTTGCACTTGGTAATGCCCTTAGGAGCGAACTCTCGCTTCGCGTGGTGGGGGTGTCTTCGGGTGGGACGAATGGATTTGCGCGCTCGGTCCCAAGTTGCACCTTGGGGCCGCACCTGCGGGACAGTTGTAGTGCCTGCGGAGGAAGCGCCTTCGGACGGGGTTGATCTTGCCTACCCGCAGACACCCCCGCCATGCGAAGTGAAACTTCGCTCCTAAGTGCGGTCCCAAGTGCAACTTGGGACCGAGCGCGCAGAGCGCGCAGAAACACGAATAGCGGAGAGCGATGAATGCGTTTTCCTATCCGCGTTTATTCGCGTCCATTCGCGGTTTTTAGTCTCCCAGCCCCTCAACACTTCTTCTCTGCGTCTCTGCGTCCTCTGCGTTTAAAATTCTTTGGTCGGTGAGTGGGTGGGGTGCGCAGCGCCTATTTCGCGGAATTTTCCACCGTGCCGTAGACGGCCAGTTCGTGGAAGGACCAGAAGCATCCTTTGTCCGACCCGGTCTGGATGATGCGGACAAAGCGGGTGACGGTCTTGGGTGGAAAGTCGATCGTGGTCATGGCCGTGCCGGTGCCTGACGCCACGGGATTGGACCAGGTTTCGCCGTCGTCGCTCAGGCGCACCTCGTACTTGCGCGGGTAGTCGTCCTTGGAGGCCAGGGCGTCGAGAGTCACGCGAGTGAGAAGCTGGGGACTGCGCATGTCGAACTGGAACCATTGTCCCGCGCGCTGGGTTTTGCCCGTGGACCAGCGGGTCTTCGGATCGCCGTCCCAGGCGCGCTTCGTGTCCTTGTCATTGTCCGAGGCGCTGAACGCCCATTGGCTCATGATGGCTTGCGGCACCGGCAGGAATGGAGCGAGCTCGGTGAGGCTGAAGGGCGCGTGATCGCCCGAGGCCGCGCGGATGGTCGCGACTTGCTGCGGCGTGATGGTCGGGGCGGAATTGCCGAAACTATTGCGCACGAAGGTCAGGACCTCGGCGATCCATTGGTCGTCATTTGCCTTTTGCGGGACCATCTGGCCCGGATAAGTCTTGCCGTCCACCTCCCCGGAAAGGCCGTGCAGCACGATACGCACGATCGCTTCCGGGCTGCCGTTGACGCGCGGAGAACCGGCCAGCGGAGGTGCGAGATGCATTCCATCGGAGGAGATCACGCCCTTGCCGTCGATGCCGTGGCAGGCGAAGCAGATCTGCGCGTAGTGTTCGCTGCCCTTGCGCATCAGCGCCATGCCGACCGGGTCGATCTTGACCGAAATGCCGCTCGGATTGGCGGGATCAAATTTCAAACTCTGCGTGGCCGAGGCGACGATGATCTCGTTGCCGGGATGAGACGCGGCCGTTGCCTGGATCAAAGCCTGCGCGCCCTTCTTGGGCACGTAGCGGAGCGAGTCGACCGCTTGCACGATGACATCCGGGGAACGGTCCTTGAGCAGCGGTTCCAGCTTGGCGATGACCTCCTGGTCGTTGTTCTTCAAGTAGACTTCGCTGATCCGAATGGCCGCGGAGCGAACGCGCTCGTCGGTATCGTGAAAAGCGTCGAGGATCAACTGGCGATCGGTCGCGCCGAGACCATCGAGGGTCCAGAGCGCGTGCATGCGGCCGAGCGGCGCGGCGCCGGTGCGAGCGAGGGTGACGAGAGCGGGGACCACGCTCTTATCGCCCTTGAGGACGAGAAGCTTCTGCGCGGTGTCGCGCCACCAACCATTCGGATTCGAGAGATGCTGGACGAGTTGCGCGGGAGTTTCCTCGAGCATGTGCGGCTGTGGGCCGGGTTTGAAGCCATCGTGCACGAGCCGATAGATGCGGCCGTGGCCGGTATATTTGTCGTAGCCTTCGCGCACCACGGTATTGCGAAGATAACCACCGGCCGGAACCCAGGCGCTTTCCTGGATGATGCCGTGGTGCATATCCACGATGTAGAGGCAGCCATCGGGACCGGTCGCCGTCCAGACGGGACGGAAGGCGAGATCGGTGGAGGTGATGAACTCCGTGCCGGGTGTCGCATTCGAAAGAATACGCGTGCCGTCGACGTTATTGACCTTGGCGCGACGAATCAGCCGCCCCACGGGCTCTGGCAGGATGTAATCGCCGACGAGATCCTTCGGCAGGCGGTCGCCGCGGAAGATGGATTGGCCGCCGCAACCGGTGAAGTGGTTGAGCGTGCCCTTGATATTGTGGATTCGGCCCAGACCGCCTTGCGTGTCGAGCGTCTGGACGCCCGGGAAAGTCTCGGCAAAACCCGGCTCCGTTTCATCGGGAAGGACGAGACTGCCGTAGACCGGGTATTGCTGAAAACCGAAGGCCGGATTTTCGCCACCGGCTGCCGAGCAGAAGAAGCGGCCCTGATCGTCCATGGCCAGGCCCCACTGCGAAGTGCGTCCAAAGATCTGGTTCGGCTCCATACCTTTGCTCGTCAGGCGGAAACGGCGGGAAAGAGTACCGGTGTAGAGATAGTTATCGATGCCCCATTCGAGCGCGGTGTCCTGGTGCTCGAGATTCGATTTCGTCGGCTCGCCGTTGTAGAGCTCCACCTTCTGGTCGGCGACGCCGTCGCCATTGGTATCCCGGTAACTGACAAACTTGCCGGTGTAAGTCTCGGCGATGATCACGCGATCATCCAGGGGCAACACCATGCGCGGCAACACGAGGTGATCGGCAAAGACCGTGGCCTTGTCGAGGACGCCATTGCCTTTCGTGCTGGTCAGTCGCGTGACGCGCGAAAGCGGTTCGTTCTCTCCGGTGCCGTCCGCATCGCGCATGTAAGTGCGCATCTCCGCGACATACATGCGGCCGTCGCCGTCCCAGGTGCACATCACCGGATGTACGATCGTCGGCTCGGCGGCGACGAGTTCCAGATGATAGCCCGGCGGCACCTTAATGCGGGCCATGGCTTCTTTGGCGCTCAGGTCGGCCAGCGGAAGGCGCGGCACGCCGCCCGGAAAACGCCGGCTGGTCAGCTCGGCCGTCGGGAAGTCCGCGGGAATCGGCGTGGTGCAGCGGCCGGTGGCCAGCCACTCGATGGAGCGCAGCACGACCGTTTGGAATCCCACGCAGGACATGGGCGCGGTATTGTCGCCGATGTGTCCCATTACATTGGTGAGCACTTTGCCTTTGCCATAGGGTATCCACCACACGATCGGCTCATTCTTGCCGAAGCCGCCGTATTTCGTGTCGTCGTAGGCAGTGAGCAGAATGTGCACGTTCTCCGCCGGTCCACGCTGGCCGTGGTAGAGCTCATCCTTCACGTGCATCCATTTTTCCGGCATCCCGGCCGTGATGGGATTGCTGTGATCACGGACGGTCAACTGCCAGTCCCATTGCTTGCCGTGCCCGCACTCACGTCCTTTGCCCGGTTCCTCGCGCACCAGCTTGCCTTGATCATCGAGATAGAGGCTGGCGCCATAGTCGGAGTGACGCCAAAGCAGGCCGGCCATCTTTTCGAATTCCTTCCACCCGGTGAAACTGTTGTTCGCCGCGTGGATGAGCACGACCGAACCGCCGCCAGCGACATACTTCTCAAACGCCGTCTGCACCGCGGGCGGCCAGGCCTCGCCGTTGTAGTCGAGGACGATGCACTGATACTTGTCGAACTGCGGATGCCACGCCGCCCAGTCCGCGGCTGGCGCGCCCTTTGGCGGCGTGTTGGATTCCTCGGCGATAAAACCTGGCTGACCGTTGAGCAGCGCGAGCAGAAATTCGTTGCCGATCTTCCAGTCGTGATTGTTCTGTCCGCCAATCACGAGCACCGGGATCGCCCTGGCGTTCTTGCCAGTTTGCGCGGGCGCCGCGTTGTTTTGCGCGGCGATCGCGAGTGGGCCGCTCACCAGGTAAATGAGGGCGCAGAGGAAACCAAAGAAGGCGCGGGGGAGAAGGGAGGTCTTGACGGACATGGCGGTGGGGATGATGCGGGGGGAATGTAGCCTCTGCGAAAATGCGTGGGTATCCCCGAAAGCGGGGTACTCGAGGTGCGGGTGGAGGCGGCCGCGAAGCGGCTCCAAAAAAAACCCGTCATTCCTGAGCGGAGCGGGGAAGCATGGGCGGAGTCGAAGGACCTCCAATTTCAGTGGGTTTTCGCGCGGAGCTTCCTCCAATTGAGCGTGACTACGCGCCACTTTTTCCTCCGCCTTGCCCGCTCGTCGCGCCATCTCTAA
>NZ_ABVL01000052.1 GCF_000173075.1 Chthoniobacter flavus Ellin428 | reverse complement strand
ACTTCTCTCTACCGGGCTTTCCGCGGTTCGCGGCTCCTTTTTGGTTGCGGCTTTGTCGCGCTGCGTTCTCTGCGTTTAATCTGCCCAGTTTTCGGAGCGCGGCGGGCTACAGCGCGCAGCTATTCGCGCTGCCGCACCGGAAGCTTTCCCTCCCGCGCCTTGCGATAGGTCGCCAGCGCCATGAGCGGGAAATTGTTCCGATACATGTCGTAGCGGAGATAGAACACACGCGGGAAGCCGGTGCCGGTCACTTCCGGCTCGACCCAGCTGCCGTCGGCCACCTGCGTGGAGAGCAGATAGTCCACGCCCTGGCGGATCGACTTGCGATCAAACGCCCCGGGTTCCGTGGGATCGGCCGCGGCGATGAGCCCCATGAGCGCCCAGGCCGTTTGCGACGCGGTGCTCGGGCCTTTGCCCTTGAGCGTCGGGTCATCGTAACTGGCGCAGGTCTCGCCCCAGCCGCCGTCTTCGTTCTGGCAGCTCTCCAGCCAATCGCGCGCGCGCACGATCCACTGCTGGCGCATGTCTTCGCCGATCGAACGCAAGCCACGCAACACCTGCCACGTGCCGTAGATGTAATTGACACCCCAACGGCCATACCAGGAACCATCGTCCTCCTGGGTATCGCGGAGGAATTTCAGCGCGCGCCGCACCGGCGTGCAATTGCGATCGTAATCGATGAGGCCGAGCAACTCGAGCACGCGGCCGGTGAGATCGCTGCAGGTCGGATCGAGAATGGCGTTGTGGTCGGCAAAAGGCACGTCCTCCAGCCAGCCTTGCGTCACGTCCTTGTCGAAAGCCGCCCAGCCGCCATCCCTGCACTGGAAGCTGAGGAGCCACTTCAGCGCGCGCTCGAACATCGCCTTCGTTTCCACCGGCGCCGATTCCTCATGCGCACCCGCACGCGCCAGCGCGGCCAGCACCATCATGGTGTCATCGGTATCGGGATAATAGACGTTGTTGAACTCAAACGCCCAGCCACTCGGCGGCACGTGATGATTCTTCACGTACCAATCGCCGTTAATCCGCACCTCCTTCTCCTTGAGCCAGTTCACCGCGGCTTCGATCTTCGGATCATGCGGATCGAGGCCGCTTTCCAGCAGGGCGACGAGATTGATCGCCGTATCCCAGACCGGCGAAAGGCACGGCTGGATGCGGAAATCCTGTGGGTCGTCGACAAACAGCCCGGCGAAATCGTTCTTCGCCTTCACATAGAGCGGATGCTCGCGCGAATAGCGCAGCGTGCGTAGCGCGATCATGGAATTGAGCATCGCCGGGAAAATGGCCGCCAGACCATCGCTCCCCTCGCCCATGCGCTGCGTCATCCATGCTTCCGCACGAGCCAGCGCCGCACGCTTCCACGGCTTCCACGGCAGGCTGTGCATGATCTTGATCAGGCGATCGCAGAACAGGAAAAAATTCGGCCACGAGAAACGCGGTTTCTGCATGCCCAGGCCGAGATCGCTTTCCTCCGAACCGATGGGATACAGCTCGTGCAACTGTTTGTCCGCCGGCAGATGCTTCGTCGGTTTGTAGTGATTGAGAATGGCCAGCGGCATGAGCATGGCGCGGCTCCATGAGGACACCTCGTAGATGTCGAAGAAGAACCAGCGCGGCATGAACATGATCTCCACCGGCACCGTGGGCAGGTAGCGCCACGGAAATTGCCCGAGCAACGCGAGATACAGCTTCGCGTAGGTGTTCATCTTCGGAATGCCTCCGAGGCGCAAAATGCACGCGCGCGCTTCCTGCATCCACGGCTGCGTGGGCGCGTGGCCGGCCAGCTTCAGGGCGAAATAAGCTTTCACCGTGGCGTTGACGTCGCTCGGGCCGCCTTCGTAGATGTTCCAGCCGCCGTCTTCGAGTTGGCGGCGCCGGATGTGCGCCACGCATTTTTCCTCCATGACCGGGTCGATCTCGTCGGCCCAATGCATGAAAAGCACGTAGTCGGAGCACAGGGTGCTATCGACAAAAAGTTCCCCGCACCAGTAGCCCTCGTTATGCTGCAATCGCAGCAGGTTCTGCTGCGCGCGGCGGATCGCCACGTCCAATCGGTTCTGCGTCGACCCCGTCGGGGTATCGGTAAATATCACGTATCCAGTTTGCGGCTATCGCCGGGCAGAACGCAAATCCGGAATTCGCCCTGATGATTTCCTCGGGGAAATTCGGAGCAAATCCCCCGCTTAGAGGTAAATACGGATCATCTGGCGCCAGTAACGGAAGCGGTGGGCGTTTCCGCACCAGGCGTGCAGCTCGTGGCGGATCTTCTTCGCCGCCAGCGCCCGCGAGAGATCGAGGTTATTTTCGTAAAAGGGGTCCTCATCCCCGATGACGAAGGTGAATCGCATGTCGCGGAGGGCCTTCAGCCGCTTCCGGTCGGTGATCAGCGGCACGAAGTGATTCGGGACCAGATCCCGCAGCGTATCACTGTAAAAGCCATGGAAAAGGGAATGGTAATGCGCCGTGTGCAGGGTCAGGTCGTAACGTCCGCTGAAGGCCAGCGCTCGCTGAAAATGTTGCGGATGCCGCATGGCCATGGCCACGGCATGATACGCTCCGAGGCTGCACCCGTGCGCGGTCAGTGGGGTGTGCGGATTCATCTTCGCCGAAAATGGGAGGACCTCCTCGAGGATGTAACGCTCGTATTGCAGATGCCGCTCGATGCGTTGATCCGGGGTGGTGTCGAAGCAATAGAGGCTCTCCTCATCGATCCCATCCACGCAAATGAGCTGGAGCTTCCCCTCCTCCAGCGGCTTGCACAAGGAATGCACCATCCCGTGGTCCTCGTATTCGTAAAAGCGCGCCTTGCGGGAGGGAAAGACGAGCAACCGCTGGCCGCCACTCCCGAATACGAGTAACTCCATTTCGCGGCAGAGCGCCGGGCTGTGCCATTTGTGATATTCGCGGTTCACAGGATGTGTTACCGCACTGTGCCAAATTCGCGCCCCATCCCGCAATGCATCTGTGGCCGCGGCTGACTTAAACGCAGAGGGCACCGAGAACGCAGAGGGCCGAGGAGGAGGAGGGGAATAGTGGTGGTCGGCAACGGGCGAGCCGCGGAGGGAAAAGGAAGAAGGATGAAGGCGGAAGGATGAAGAAACGCGTTAACGATAGCGAGTGTCGATCTCCAAAAACCGCGTAGCGCACTCTACTTCATCCTTCATCCTTCATCCTTTTGTTTCCTCCTCTGCGGCCCTCTGCAGTGCTAACCATGAAAATGTCCGCACGACGCGTAGAATTTTTGGCCCGCGAATCACGCAAATAACACGAATGAGGGCAGATCATTCGCGTCATTCGGGTGATTCGCGGGTCACTTTCCCTTCCCTGTCTTTTCGCATGTTCGTGGCTCCCCTTTTGGTTGCGGCTTTGCCGCGCTGCGTTTAATCTGCCCCAGTTTCTCGGGACGATGCACGGCCACAGTTTAAATTAAACTGCTATTCCGTCCCCGGCGGGAGCGGCCGAACCTTGATCGACTTCACCGTAACCTCCGAGCCTTCCGCGCCGAAGACACTCACCGGGTTGTCGATCTGCGAGTAGTCGCCCTCGTGCTCGTAGCGCAATTGCCCATCGACATAGATCGATTGCTTCTTCGGAGTCACGACCCAGCGGATGAGGACATACTTATCGCGCGGAATCGCACCCGCGCCGCTCTTGTGTTTGCCACCGGCCGGACCGCCATCGACCCGCAATTCATCCCCGATGTGTTCCCAATTGAAGATCACCTGCTTCGCCGCGTAACCAATGCGCAAATTGGTCGTGTGCGTCTTCGCCTCAATGAGGATTTCCACCGGCGGTTTGAAATTCACCTTGGTCGTAGCCGCCTCACCCCTCTTCAATTTCAACGGCGAGCCCTCGCGGCCAATCGTGAGCTGGGAAATATATTCGGTAAAATTCGCCGGCGGTTCCGCGGCGACCGCCATTCGACCCGAAATCAGCGCGCAGGACAAAGTGCCATATCCCGCAGCCAGAAGCCATCGACGCCGTGAGACCAATGTTTCCTCCATAGACATGGCGCGGTTATATACGTGGTCTTTCCAGGCGTAAAGCACATTGCGCCGACTGTCACTCAGGGCAAAACCGAGTAGCCTGTCACTATTGTCGAGCCACGCGAAACCAGATGGCGTAAAGCGCCGGGAGGAAGGCCAGGGTCAACACTGTGCCAATGGCAGTGCCTCCAATGAGGACATAGGCCATGGAGCCCCAGAACACCGAATGCGTCAGCGGAATGAAGGCCAGTACCGCGGCCAGCGCAGTCAAGATGACCGGCCGCGACCGTTGGACAGTAGCTTCGATAATCGCATGATACGGATCGAGGCCATCTGCCTGATTCGTATGAATCTGACCTATCAATATGAGCGTGTTTCGCATCAAGATACCCGACAGCCCGATCAGACCAAGAATGGCATTGAATCCAAAGGGTTGGTGAAAGAGGAGAAGAGCCGGCACCGCACCAATCAGCCCGAGCGGGCCGGTGAGCATGACCATCCACATGGCGGAAAAGGAGCGCACCTGAATGATGATCACCGCCAGGGTGAGCAAGATCATAATGGGAAATAGCGGAGCCAGTGCGGAGTTGGCTTTCGTTGCTTCCTCGATTGAGCCCGCCATCTCGACACGATAATTCTCGGGCAATGCCTTTCGAATGGGAGCAAGTTTGGCCCAAATCCGGGAAGACACATCCGGTGGTTGGGTCGCTTCATAATTGTCCCCTCGGACAGTAATGGTGGGGACACGATCCCGCCGCTTGATGATTGGATCTTCTGATTGGACCTCCACTCGTCCGATCTGGCTGAGGGGGATGGGTTTTCCGTTTCGGCTGGTCAGGGTGAAGTTTTCCAGCTCGGTTGGATCCAGTCGTTCGGAGCCTGCGCTTCTCGCGACGACATTTACCGCTCGGATGTTTTCACGAACCTGCGTGATAGGTTGACCGTTTAGGAGAAATTGCAGCTGCTGCGCCGCCTCGACGGGTGAAAGCCCGATGAGTTGCAATCGCTCCTGATCCAAAACAAAGTGCAACTTGGGAACACGTTCTCCCCAATCCACATTCACGGTGCGCATATCTGGATCGTGGCGCATGACATCCTCGACGCTGCAGGCTATTTCTCGAACCTGCGCTGGATCGGGGCCCATGACTCGAAAAGCGACGGGGAAAGGCGAGTAGGGGCCAAATACCAATTGGGTTGCGCGAATCCGCGCTTCCGGCGCCAGGCCATCCGCCGCCGCCTGGCGCAGGCGCAATTTCAGATGATCTCTTGCCTCGGCATTCGGCGTCAAGACCACGATCTTCGCGAAGGAAGGATCAGGCAGTTCGGGATTATAGGAAAAGAAAAACCGCGGAGCACCGGCGCCGATATACGAAGTGACGATTTTCGATTCGGATTGTTCCGACAGCCACCGTTCGACCTTTTTAACCGCCCCGCTGGTCGTCTCAATGCTGGTGCCCAACGGAAGCTGGACTTCAACTAACAACTCAGGCCGGTCAGAGTTCGGGAAAAACTGTTTCTTAACGATGGCCATCCCTCCGCCAGCCATCAGAAATGCTCCGGCAACCATGCCAGCTACCGTGTATTTTTTTGTTACGCACCAAGTGACAAGCTGCCGAAACCGCTGGTATCCCGGTGTGGAATAAATCCCTTCATGGCTTCCGTTTACCTTTTCGATCTGCGGCAGAAGTTTGACCCCTAAATAGGGTGTGAAAACCACCGCCACCACCCACGAGGCGATCAAAGAAAATCCGACGATCCAGAAGATGTTACCGGCGTATTCGCCCGCGCTCGAACGCGCAAAACCGACCGGCAGAAATCCGATGATTGTTACCAGGGTGCCCGCGAGCATGGGCGCTGCGGTGTGACTCCACGCATAGGCTGCGGCCTGGACGCGATCCATTCCCTCTTCCATCTTCACCACCATCGATTCGATGGCAATGATGGCATCGTCGACCAAAAGTCCGAGAGAGATGATGAGAGCTCCAAGGGTAATGCGATCGAAAACGCGATCCGTCATCATCATGATGACAAATACCGTTCCCAAGGTAAGCGGAATGGCCGCAACCACGACGATGCCGACCCGCCACCCCAAACTCAGCAGGCTGACCAGCATTACCACGCAGACCGCCATGGCGAACTTGATCATGAATTCATTGACCGCAGAACTGATATTGACCGCTTGATCGGTGACCTTTTTCAAGCTGACTCCCAACGGCAGGCTCGAAGAGATCTTATCGCTTTCCGCGCGCAGAGCGTTGCCTAAATCGAGCCCATTCCAACCCTCTTTCATAACGACACTCAGCAACAGGGATGGTTCTCCATCGTGCCGAATGACAAAGGTCGCCGGATCTTCATAGCCTCTTTTCACCTCCGCGATATCTGAAAGCCTGAAGCTCTGTTTGCCAGCGACGATGGGAGTATCGCGGATTTTGTCGATGTCCGTGTAGGCCCCATCCAGGCGGACAAAAACCTGAGCGCCGTCGGTATCCACTGAACCGGCTGGAGTCACCGCATTCTCTCGCGAGAGCGCGGAAAAGATGTCCGCTGGCGAAATGCCCAACGCTGTTAGTCGTGGATACGAAAAATCGACAAAGATCCTCTCGTCCTGTTCGCCGACAATATCCACTTTCTTGACCCCCGGCACATGGAGAAACCTCTGGCGGAGCTCTTCGGCGACTCGGGTTAATTTTCGAAGTGGAAACCCGGGAGCCTCTACCGAGTAGAGCGCGAACGAAACGTCCGAATACTCGTCGTTGACGAAAGGCCCCATCGCACCCTGCGGCAATTTAGGCGCCTCATCCGCAAGCTTCTTTCGGGCTTGGTAGAATTGCTCGGCGACTTCCTGAGGCGGAGTTTTGTCGATGAGTTGCAGGGTCATCAACGCGAGGCCTGGTCGCGTGACGGTTTCCACCCTGTCATACCAACGCAACTCCTGAAGCCGTTTTTCGAGCGGCTCAGCCACGAGATCCTGCATTTCTTGCGCGGTGGCTCCGGGCCACACGGCGGTCACAGTGAGCACTTTGATCGTGAAGGATGGATCTTCCGCCCGCCCCAGATGGATATAGGCGTAGATGCCGGCACATGCCGACGCGAAGATGAAAAAGAGCGTGATGGCGCGTTCCCGCACCGCCAGCGCGGAGAGATTAAAACTTTGCATCGGATATCTTCTCCAAGTTTGTCGGGTTAACGATCTGCCCTTCATGCAGAAGATGCGCACCGAGCGCCACGACCGTCTCACCGCGGTCGACTCCGTCGGACAGGACGACTTCTTCCTTGCCGATGGACGCAATCGTCACCGGACGGAACTTCACTTCCGGCTTATTGTTCACAACCCAGACGCCCGGCCCGCTGCCGCGATCACATACAGCTCCGACTGGCAGAAGAACGGAGTGGGCGGCGACGGTTTTTTCGCTGGTGATGGCGACGGTAACGGTCGAGCCCAAAGGTGCGGAAGCCGCCTCTCCCTCCAGGGCGTAGCGGGCTTCAAAGGTTCGGCTCGCCGGGTCTGCCGCATCTGATAGCTGGCGCAGCCGTGCCGGATACGTTGGACCGCGCCCATACAATTGCGCTGCGGCGGTTGCTCCCAAATCCGGTCGCACGCCTTCCGGCAAGTTGATCGAGGCTTCACGAGGGCCATCGTGCGCCAACTGGATCACTGTTTGCCCAGCCGCTACGACCTGACCTGGTTCGCTCAGCGTCCGCACAATCACTCCGTCCGCACCAGCAAACAGCACGGCATACTCGCTGGAATTTCTCGTTACTCTCGCCTGAGCCTCTACCGCTTCCAATAGGGCTTTGGCGCTGTCCAGAGCGGCTCGGTATTGATCATATTCCCGGTGCGATATGACGCCGGACTTGACCATTGCGGCTGAGCGCGCTTCGTCCGCCTTGGCTTGGATGTATTTAGCCCGGGCCGCCTCGACATTTGCTTGTTGCGCGGCGGCTGAAAGTTGGAGGTCTTCGGGATCAAGCCGCATCAGCATCTGACCTTTCTGAACCCGCTGTCCCACATCCACGGAACGCTCCAGGATTTTTCCTGCGACTCGGAATCCCAAGTCACTTTGCACACGGGCTTCTACGATTCCTGTGAACGACGTGCGACCCGAGGGCGCAGCCTCCGCCTTGCAAACCTCCACCCGTGGAACCTGCAAGCGCGGGTCTTTTGCCGAAGGCTTCGAACACCCACCGGTCAAGGCGGCGATCGTCAAGCATCCAGTCAGCAGACCGAGGGCCACCCAAGATCGACGGTTAGTTTCCACCTGGCCGGCTTCGGCCGCGGCCCCTTCGAGGCGAAATGGTATTGCCAATACCGCGCCTGCGGGGCTGCCCTCATCGATCGATGCTGGGAATTGTTGCTGCGCCTTACCTGTGAGATGTTCCTGAAGTGGTGTAATCATGGCAAGTTCCAGAAGCTCACGCATTCATGGCATAGGAGAGTGCTGCCTGGTGCAGCCACCGCGGCGTCGCCCACGTAAAAATCACCAACGCTTTGTTGGCCAAACCCGGCACGACACTCCGGCGCCCGGCGTCCAATGCGCTGATTCCGGCGCGCACCACGGGCGCTGGTTGCATCATCAATCGCTTTAAAGCCGGTGTAATTTTCTGCTTCGCCACGCTGGCGAATCCGGTGTCCGACATGCCGGGACAAAGCGTTGTCACCGTGATGCCGTCGCGCCGAAGTTCGCGATGCAAGGCCTCCCCGAAGCGCAAGACGTAAGCTTTCGCGGCTGAATAGACGGCAAAGTTCTGCACGCCCTGATACGCCAGGAGGCTGGCGACCAGCAGAATTTTGCCGCCTCCTCGTATCCGCATATCCTGCGCAAAAACGTGGGTGGTCGCCGTGAGGCTGGCTACGTCCAGTTGGACCATTGCCAGCGCCGCGTCCAACGGCGCATCGAGGAAGGACCCTTGGAGTCCGTGGCCTGCATTATTGATCAAGATGCCGATCGAGATTTCCCGCTCCCGGAGGCGGTGATGTAATTGAACAACCGCTGCAGTATCTGACAGGTCGACCTGCTCGACGATCACCTCGACCCGGTGCTGCTGGCGTATTGTCGCAGCAAGTGTTTGCAGTCGCTCCAGCCGGCGTGCGACCAAAACGAGCGGATGTCCTTTTTCCGCATATTGGCGGGCGAATTCCTCGCCAAAGCCGCCCGAGGCCCCCGTGACGAGGACCCACTCTTTCTTTTGCAGGTTTGAGTGTATATACACATCTTTGTCCGGCTTTGTCGAAGTTGCGGTTTCCATATCATTCTTCGCTATTTATTTAAGGCGAGCGCTGCAGTCTCGAGATCCGAGAGCACAGCGGACCAACGCTGTTCGCCCAAGGTTTTGACAACGGCACTTTGAGCGGCACGCCACGCCGGCATGAGCTTCTCCAGTTGTTCTCGGCCTTTCGGAGTTATGGTCAATTCCACGAGATTTCCGCGACCGCCACCCATCACCTTCACCAAACCGTCTCGTTGCAATGGCCGGAGATTCCGCACGAGAGTGGTTCGCTCCATCCCAAGCCAGTCGCTCAACTCCGCCATTGTCCATTTTTCTTTGGCGTCCAGGGACACCAGGATTGACTCCTGAGTGGGACGGATTCCATGTCGCCGCAGTTCAGCATCAAAGAACTGCGTCACCTTGCGTGCAACCCAGCGGAGGTTGAAGCACACGCAGTTTTCCGGAGCGGAGAAGTCGAGCGTTTTAGACATCATGTTGTGCATATACACTACTCCCGCGGCTTTCGTCAAATTTTTTTGTTTAGGTTGGGGACAATTCCTCAGGCCGTGCCCCTTTGTCGGAATGCCTCTGGATCAAATCCGAGCCATTCCATTAGGCGTTTCCGAGTGCGGCTCCCTGGCACCGAGTTGCTCCTTCCTCGCATCAAACCCCGGGCTGATAGATGGAACGCCGTTGGCGTAGTATTCCGAAGCTCCAAAAGTGCATCACAGGCACCAGGCGGACAACCGATGGGCCATCACGCGACCAGCGTGAAGCACCTTCCGCGGCTTCTACTCCGCCGAAGAGTCCGGCTCCTCCAGGATCGGCGGCGCCGGATATTTCTGGGTGAGTGATGACGGCTGCGCGACCGTCGCTTGCAGCCGCCTCCGGTAGTAAACGCGCACGATGTAGCCGTAGAACTGCCGGTTCTCATTCAGCGCCGTGGTCCGATTCTCCGGCCGCATGAGCTGATACTCGACATTCAGATCCTCGACATCCCCGTGCGTCCAATCCGCCGGCGGTGAATCCCAGTGCGACTTCACATTCGCGCAAGTCTGCTCCACCGAGGTGCCGTTGCTCAGGTCGTAGAAGAGCACCTGCACCATCAACTCCTTCACATCGACGCGCACCTTGGGACGCACCTTGATCGGAATGTGCAGCAGGAAATGCTGCACCGCCTTCGGGTCCGCCACATCGTCTTTGGTGATCGCCAGAATGCCCATCGCCGAACCTGCAGCGATATCCGGCAACGCCTCGGAAAGATCGACCGGCTCCGGCGGCGGCAGCGTCGGCGAAGGACGTCGTGGCGAAATGCGCAGCGATTCATCCGGCAGCTTGGGTTCCGCGGGATGGCTTTGCGCGAGCAACTGCGGTTGGGCCGTCGCTGCCTGGAGTTGCCGCTGATAGTAAACCCGCACGATGTAGCCGTAGTATTTGCGATCGTGCTGCTCAGCCTCCGCGCGGTCGGGCTTCGGCAGCTCATAGTCCACGACCAATTCCTCGGTGTCCGAATCCGCCCAATTCACCGGTGGCTTTGCCCAATGCGTATTCACCTTCGCCGCGGTCTCGACCACGTCCTTGCCATCGAGCTGATCATAAAAGAGCACGTGAATCACCAAGTCGTGCAAATCGATCGGCAAGCCTTGCTGCGCCTTGATCGGAATGTGCAGGCGCACGTGCCTGGCCAGGTTTTCATCCGGCAGGTCTTCGCTCGTGATCGCCCCCAAACTCAGCGTCGACTTCGGCGGCAGTTCGTTGAGTGCGGGGATCGATCCCTCCAGCGGCCCGACGCGAAACTTCGCCCGTGGATGCGGAGCAGGCGGTGGATGAGGAGTCGCCGGAGCAGCTGGAGCAGTCGTGGCCACCACCTGCGGCGTGGGTTTATTCCCCTCGTGCAAGCCTGCCCAAATCACCAACCCGGCAATCGCCGCGACGAAAATCCCGATGCCTGAAAATATCCAGACATTGGACTTCTGCGGTGGTGTGGGAGCCGGATCGCTCATGAAAATTTGGCCAGCATCCCAGTGATGCCAGTGCGTTCAACTTTCACTCACGACAGCGCGGGTTGAAAGACCAAAGCCGAAGAGGATGGCCACAAAAAAGCACAAAAGGCACAAGAGAAACTCGTAGGTCAGGAATCCCGGAATCGCATCCGTCGGAATGTTCGCCTCGATCGTCGCAAGAACGGCCGCCGTTATAACACCCCTCCCGGAAAATGGATGTACATTGGAAATATCTCTTCGCTGTTTGGAGTGGGTGGCTGACGAACTGCCGATGCCAGCGGTGAAATCACCGCAGTGAGCGCGAAGCGCCCCAACAACCATCTTTGTCATCCTGAGCGCAGAGAGGGAGCCTAAGCGACTGAACGAAGTCGAAGGACCTCCAATATCCATGGGTTTTCAACGACAGTTTCCCTGCCCGGCGGGTGAATGGCGGCCGTTGCGATATCTGCCCCTGATTGC
>NZ_ABVL01000053.1 GCF_000173075.1 Chthoniobacter flavus Ellin428 | reverse complement strand
CGGTATAGCGAATAACAGTAACGTTTGTCTCGCAATCCCGTCGCTCGGTTACATGGCTCCGCGCGAAAACCCACGGAGATCAGAGGTCCTTCGACTCCGCCCATGTTTCCCTGCTCCGCTCAGGATGACACGTTTTTTTCGGGCGCTTCGCGCGCGCTGCGATGATTTCACCGCGAGCATAGGCAGTTCGTAAGCCACCCACTTGAAACGGCGAAGAGGCCTTAATCTTAATCTTAATCTTAATCTCAATCCCGATCCTTTAATCCCGATTGCTGGGGGATGATTAAGATTAAGATTAAGAAATAGCCCCCTCGAGCGCACCGCGTAGATAGCCACCTCCCGCACCCCAGCGACGGCTCTCAATTGTCCCCACGGCACCACGGAGTTGCCCCATGTTTCCGCAGGCGTCTCGCAAGCTCGGCTCTCGCCAAGCCTCGAATCTCAACTCTCAACTCTCAACTTCCCCGCCCCCGGCCCCCCTCACCGTTCCAGCAAAATCGTCCCACTCCGGTTATCGATCTTCCATTCCTTGAACCGGGAAAGAAAACTCTGCCCCAAAAGCAACGGCGAATTGGCCTCGCCGACCATGGCCGGCACGTCGGTGAGCGTGACATTTCCGACCCGCAACGAGCGTAAGGTAAACCGCGGCCTCTTGGTTTGTCTGCCAGTGGCATCCGAATAAATCGCCTCGGGCAGGATATCCCGTTTCATTACCGTTTCGGCCCGCGTCAGCGTAAGAAAAACGTCCTCGGGGATCTGCACCTCCGACGCCCCCGAATCGACGACAAACTTCAGCTCGATCGCGTCATTGATTTTCACCGGCAATTTCAGCAGCCCCTGTTCGCGGACCATCGGCACTCCCGCCGCGTCATCATTCGCCGCGGAGGACGGCGGCGGCGAAGAGGCACTGGCGGCGGCTGGGGAAGGCGCCGGCTGCGACGTCGCGTACGGGGTATCCAGACCGGGAATGGGCGGAATGACGGGCGACGTCGCGACGGGCTGTGTCGACGACTGCGCCCAGGCTCCCCACAGGCTTTCCTTCGAGTTGGCCAGCGTCTGCTGATATTCCTTCCGGTAAGCGGCCTCGCGTTGCGCCGGTGTTAGCTTATTCCAGGCGGCCATGGCGCGATTCCAAGTGGCCACCTGGTCCGGGCGAAGATGGCTGGCGGATTCTTCCATCGTCGCTTTGCGTCGGGTCTTCCAGGCTTCATAGTCGGCCTCTCTTTGCACCGCGGCCCGTTTGGCTTCGGTTTCCTTGGCGGCGGCGAGACGTTTGGCTTCGGCCGCCTGGATGGCCGCGGCCAGCCTCGCCTGGTCGGCGAGTCTCACTTTCTCGGCCTGCGCGGCCGCGGCCCGCGCTTTCTCCGCTTCGCGCGCTTGTTTCTCTTTCACCGCCTCCGTGCTTTCGCGCCGGGCTCGGGCGATGGCGTCATTGATCGCCGGTGGCGCTTCCTGGCGGGCGGCTCCGGGGCCGGTGGCGTTGGCATTGGCATTGCCATTGGCGGCCGATGGCGCCGCCGGCTGGCTCGCATCGCGGCCCGAATGGAAGCTCGAAAAGAGCGGGAGAATGGCCAGCACGCCGATCACGAGCAGGATGCAGAAGCAAACGGCGGCAATGATCCTGACGCCCCTCCAAATAACGCCCCCCACAAATCGCACGGGTGCAGGAAGCGGAGGCGACGGCGGCTGAAAAGACACAGCAGGAAACGACGCAACAAAACGCGCCGCAGCGGGAGGCAGCGGCGGTGGAAGCGACGCCGGGAGAGGCGGCGGCTGGGCTCCGCCGGCGCGGGTTCTTCGGGCGGCGTCTATCTGCCGGGCAAAGCGGCGGCCAAACAGAAGTCCACCCGGCACGATGACCACGGCGCTCCCCAAGAAAGACCAGATGTTCCCGCCGAAAACGCTCTGCTGGACCACCAACCCCCCAATGATCAGTGCGATGCCCAATGCCAGCCCCCCTTTGGGGCCCTCCGATTGGCCGGGGGTGGAATGCGGGTCCACGGCAGCCCGCCCCGCCGCCGTCCCTCCTGTGGAATGTGGGTTGATAGTTGCCATGCGATGTCGATTCAATAGCTCCGCCCGATCGAGTTAGTTATATCCGTCTCCCCCGCGTCGAGGCAAGTCTCCGTAGCGTCCTCATTTGGATTTCTGGCGCGGGCCCATTTTGCGGCGTGCTCACCGCTTCTTTCGCCTGATCAGCCAGATGACGATGGCCACCATCGCCACCGCCACCATCACCCCCACGGCCACTTCGATCTGCCAATCGTCAATGTGAATCGGATATACGGAAACGTGCGGCTCGCCAATCATCTTCCCGCCAGGCTGGGTCAAAATGGTTCCCCGGTCAAACAAGAGCGTTTTAGAGAGCGTACCGAAAATCGGACAAAAGGAGTTTTTGACCACGGATTTCGCGGATTGCACGGATGAAGAGAAGGATGAAGGCGGAAGGATGAAGAAAGGCGCCCCCCGAAAAGAGGACCAACATCCCAAAGCCGCGTAGCGCACTTCACTTCATCCTTCATCCTTTTCTTGCCGTATCAGCTCAAGCCGACGCGGATTTCTGTAATCCGCGCAATCCGCGCAATCCGTGGTCCCTCCTCCGCTCACATTGAATTTGCTCTCGTGCTCAGACTCCATTTTGTCCGCCTACTCAGCCTCCATGGGCACGCGAGATTGTGTTTCCGAATCGAATTGAGCAACGTGTCACGCTGGCGTTTTGGAGTGCGGCCCTGCTGCCTAAGCATGACCCACATCTTTGCGCGGTGTTTAGATATCGAAGGGGATGGCTCCACTGGGAGCGGCGACTTCCTAGTCGCTGACCGAAAAAACCGATGCGCGTAGCGCCTTTCTTCCCCTCGTGCCCAAACTCCTTGAGTTTGGGCACGAGAGTGGGGCAAGAGAGATTCGTCCACGGCACAATCCCACCCGGGATTGGATTGCCTTTCTCCCTGCGCAGTTCCAACATCCCCCCCGGTCCATCGTTCCCCCACCCCTCGATCCCACTCGAACCATGAAAAAACAACTGATCCGTATCTCCGTCCTCCAATCCAGCAAGATCATGACGGCGCTCTATGTCGTCATGGGCTTTCTCTACACCCTCATGGGAATTCCGATGCTCATCTTCGGCGGCAAGTCGTTGCATATCATCGGTATGATCTATCTCTTCGGGCCTGTCTTTGCCGGTATCTTCGGTTTCATCTTCTTCGTCATCTTCGCCGCCCTTTACAATGCCCTGGCCAATTGGCTGGGCGGCGTCGAAGTCGAGGTCAAAGACATTCCCCCTCAGGCTTGAGTAGGGGAAGCAGGGCCAACGCTCTTCCGTTTCTTAATCTTAATCCTCCCCCAGCGATCGGGATTGAAGGATCGGGATTAAGTTTAGGATTATGATTAAGATTAAGAGAGCTGCAGAAAGCAGCCCGGAGAAGGAGCCGGGCTCCGCGCTTTGACGAAGCGGATCATCGGCCCAAATGGAGTTTGAGCACGAGAGAACCATTGTGGTAAACGATGATGTTCATGTCCCACAATCGTGCAGTCACACGCGCCGCCAAAGCTGCCTTGCTCTTATGTGCATCGATTGGCGTGTCCAGTTGCACGGGACATCTCGATCCGAATGCAGTAGCCGGAGAGTACGCCTACCAATACAAGACGGGCGAGGTGGAAGTGATCCAAATCAATCGCGAT
This sequence comes from Chthoniobacter flavus Ellin428, assembly GCF_000173075.1. Taxonomy (GTDB): domain Bacteria; phylum Verrucomicrobiota; class Verrucomicrobiia; order Chthoniobacterales; family Chthoniobacteraceae; genus Chthoniobacter; species Chthoniobacter flavus. The sequence continues at coordinate 7,760 of NZ_ABVL01000053.1, read as the reverse complement.
AAGACATTCGTTCACGAGTTTTACAACACCCGGGTGGACTACACCAATCGCACACCGCCTGCTTTTAAGGCCAGTGGGACTTACAGCATTGACCACCGCCAATGGAAGGCGAAGGGCTGGCGCATGTTTTATGATATGTTGCACGCCGGAAATCGCCTACCAAACCCATACGAAGCAGGCGAACTCGATTTCACATGGTATCCGCCGGATAAGAAGGTCGCGGCGGCTCTCGTGTATACAGAAGATGGTTACTATTTTCGCAGAACCAAGGATCGTCAGGCCATCATCGAATAACGAGAAATAGGAGCACTGGAACGGGAGATGGTAGTGATGAAGTCGTCGACCCAATGAGCGAAGATTCCCCTGCGCATTATGAAACAGTCAAAGCAGCAATTGATGGCAACCTGGTTCGAAGATCGCCGTAGGCAATGTTTTCCTTTAAGAATCGTAGAACTTCCGAAAAGTCGGGATTCATGGCTTTTCCCCACGCCGTGGATCGACGGGCCGGAGATTGGTCCTTCGCATTGGGAGTATTGCTGCTTTCGCTTGCCGACTGAGAACCGGTTTATGTAAAATCACGACCACTCTCGTAGACGAGTATGGCGCTCGGAATGAAGCCGGAGCTTTGTCTTATGCCATTCACGACGAAGGCGCAGGGTATCTGACCACCACATTCCATACGGAGCTACCTGCCCCGGGTATCCCGGCTAAATATGGCTTTGAAATCTTCGAGCCGATACCGGATCCCACGGGCCCGTACGACAAGTCCGACCCGGCCTGGGACTTTCACGGACAGTGGCTGGGCCACAAAATTGGCGGAGCTCCATTTATCCATGGTCCTGACCGTGATGAATTGCGCAATTTATTGCAGAACGGATACGAACTATTGTTGATGCTCAAGGAGCCGAGCTATAGCGTTGACGATTGGAAGCGATGTGACGATTACTCGGGCGATTGGCTATTCGGCGAGCATCGCTTTAATGTCCTGATAAACCCGCGCACAATGGATGTGCGCTACACTTGGGGTTAATGCTGACCGCCCATTTTTTCATAAAACGGCAAACTCACATACGGGACCAAAGGATAATGGGTAGGCCAGCAGCAGCGCGCCCAGCACGATCGAAGCCATTCGCTTACTGTTCATGGTTGAGGCATTCGCGGACGCTCATTTACAGTATCATGGTTTGGTCCCGCGGATAATCTCCCACCCACAGGTCCAAATACCACTCCATCACTCGCTGAACAAAAGGCCCGGAGTCGCACAGCTCACCTAATGGCTCGTAAAACCTGGGAAAGAAGATGCGCCCCGTATGAAAGTTTCTCGCCAGTGGCACGTTGCACTTGATCTGGATCCGAAGAATGGGCCCGAGCGAAAGCGGATAGACCAGCAGAAGCACGGTACCCAACGCGAGGAAATATCGCTTCAGGCTGTCCTGGGGAAGACGCTCCATTATTCGCATAGGCGCAAGCAATTGAGTCGACACTACCACCTGCTCTGCGTCACTCCAACCCCGTTTTGACATTCTCTCGTTCCCAAACTCGAGCGGAGCGAAAAGTTTGGGAACGAGGGGAAGAGCTACTTCCGCTTCTGCATAGTTTCCAATTTTTCGATTAATTTTTCGGCCTGTCGCCGAACTCTTTTGTCCTTAAATACCCCCGCCTCACTACTTTTTTTCAACCACGCAAGGTGAGGCAGTGAGGCGTCCGGTCTCCAATCCATCTCTTGCATGGCTACCCCTCGCAATTCACTTTTCAACGGATCCGCTTCGGTATTTTCCAAAATGTCGATCTGCATCTGGATCCACTGCCGCAAATGCCCGTCCTGACGCCCTTCTTTACTGAGTTCCGACCAACTGTTTTCGGCATCTTCCCACTTTCCATTCAAAATAGTTAATCGCCCTTTCTGGTAACGCTCCTCCCAATTCAGGACATGATGCGACTCTCGCCGACAACCGGAAACCACGGCAATCCCGACAGCGGCGAATAATACAAACGCAAAGGTGCGCACGTTATCCACATCAGTAGGTTTCTACAACTTTAGGACTTCCGCCAGGCGCTATTTCAATCGAAACGCCTTTCGTAATTGAGCCAGAGTCATCAAACGACATAACATCGCCATACAATTCAAGCTGGCGAAACTCTTCCTCGGGAATATTTCGCACAGAAGCAAAGCGTCTGGCCTCTCGCTTCCGCTCGAGTTTGGGAACGAGAGTGCTGGTCCGGAAGCCGCAGGGGGCTGCAGGGTTCCACCCTTAAGTCTTCTCGCGGTGCACCTCGACTTTGATGGGGAGACCGGGGAATTCGCGGTGGAGTGCGGAGCGTAGGGATTCGGCGGGCGTGGCGGAATTGGCCTGCGCCTGGATGTCAATGAAACTGGCCCGTCCGTCGAGGTAGACAACCGTGCAGACGAATGGTGAAGAACTTCCATCGCCGAATTTGTGAGCCCATTGGAATTCGCCTCCGCCGTCGGGGAAGCCTACCGGGGCGGTGGCCGAGGTATGGAGATACCATCGGCGTGGGTTCCATCGGATGCGCCACGGGACGGATACTTCCTCGGGATTGAACGGGCCGTCCGGGCCATCGAGTTTTTTGGGCGTCAGATCCTGGAGGCCGGCCGCTTTTATGGTGTGATAAAAGTGGGTCTGAAATGGGCTTTGGTCGATCGAGGGATCGGGTAGTGCCGAGAGCGCCAAAGCCGTGACGGCAACGGCGGCGGTGAGGAAAAGGGGGAGCTTTCGTTTCATCGGAAAGAGTTCTTCGGCCACTGCGTTTAGCTTGGAGTCTGTAATGCATTTGGCGATTGTCGCCAAGGCCCGGATGCAACTCTTTCAGGGTTGGATCTTCTTCGAGCATTGCTTTTTCCGGCGCACACCGGCTTTTAGCGCCATGCGAAAAATCATGATCTGGTCAGCCTTGGCGTTTGGCGCCTTCTTTGGATTCGGGCCGTCGAACGCGTTCGGCATCGAGATTCAGAGCCCGGGCGACGGGGCGACGGATGCCGAGCACATCGCGCTGGCCGCGCAGCCGGAGTTTCAGGCCGGCGGTTGGTTCAGTTTCACGAACTCTGGAACCGGCGAGACGAATTGGGGCTCGGCCACGCTCGTCACCCCGGACTGGGTAGTCACGGCCGCGCACAACGTTCTCTCGCCAGATGGTTCTACTCAGCTTCCGCTCTCTCGCATGAAGATTGGTTTCGGGGCGGACGCACTCACGGATTCGACAACGTACGCGGTGACGCAGGTGATACGCCCTGCCGGCTATTCGCCGCTCAACTACGACAGCGATCTCGCGTTCTTGAAGTTAGCCACCCCTGTTACCGGGATCACGCCCGTGGGCCTCTACACGGGTACGCTGTCGGCCGGGCAGGAGGTCACGGCGATCGGTCACGGACAACCGGGTTCCCCGGCGACCGGTTTTCTCCCCTACGACGGGATCGAACGCGGAATGGTGAACCAGCTCGGCAGCCAGGCCGACTTTCAGTCTCTCTTCCCCGATCTAGCACCGGGCATGGTCATGACGGAATTCGTGGGGGACAACCTATCTGGCAACTACGAATACTTCGGCGGCAATCTTTCGCTAGGCGACGACGGTGGCGGGTTGATGGTGCTCGACAACGGGGTGTGGAAATTGGCTGGTGTCAACGTGGTCGGTTTCGACTCGTCGAATTACGGCGACCATGCCATCTACACGGAGATCTCCGCCTACTCCGCCTGGATCAGTTCCCAATCGGCCCTCGCTTCCATCGTCCCCGAGCCGGGCGCGTTTTCGTTAGTGGTGGCCAGCGCTTTTGCTTTCTTGACGCGTCGGACGAGGCCGAAAAAGTCCCGCGCCGGCGTCAAACATTGAATCTATTCCCCCGCCGCGCGAGTAACTGGTTTCCGCAGCTGAATCGCGACGTCGTTGGACTGTTTCGCGCCTGGCGTGCTGCGGCCATCGGCGATGATTTGCTCCAGCGCCTTGGTCATCCGCGCGACCACGTCGGGATGTTCACCATAGACATTCCTGGATTCGGCGAGGTCGGCGGTGAGGTCATAGAGTTGAGTGTCCGGCAGACCTTTGGCTTCCTTGCTTCCGGGCTTGGGATCGCTCCAGCCGCCGGAGTCCGCGCAGAGTTCGAGCTTCCAGTGGCCCTGCCGAATGGCGAAGGAGCCGTTGATGGAATGATGCACCACGGATTCCCGCAGCGGCGCTTGATCCGTGCCGAGGAGCGCGGGCAGGATGCTGACGCTGTCTTCACCCGCATTGTCGGGCAGCTTCGCGCCGAGGATCTCCGCGCAGGTCGCCATCAGGTCGGTCAGGCAGATCGTCTGGCCGCTGTGGCCGCCCGCTTTCACGCGCTCCGGCCAGCGCACGATGAACGGGATGCGGTGACCGCCATCGAAGATATCCGCCTTGTAACCGCGCAGGCCGGCACTCGGAAAATGTCCCTTCGCTTCCAGATCCTTCACGCCGATATACGGCGCGCATCCGTTGTCGCTCGTGAGGATGACGAGCGTGTTGCCGGCCGCGCCACTTTGCTCCACGGCGTCGAGCACGCGCCCGATCATCGCGTCGGTTTCCATCACGTAATCGGCGTAGCGGTTCAGCCCGCTTTTGCCGAGCCACTCCTCCGTCACCGCCAGCGGCGTGTGCGGCGAGGTCAGCGGAAGATAGAGGAAGAACGCCGTGCCGGACTTCGCCTGCTGGCGGATGAAGTCACAGGCCTTGTCCGTGATCGCCGGCAGAATCGCCTCCAGTTTCCATCCCGGCAGCGCGGGGCCGCCTTTACTCGCCAGGTTGTGCCCCAGCAGCTTCGCCGGTAGCGGCTCGGTCGGAATGCCGACCGTGTGATCGTTCTCGATGAAGCAATACGGTGGATAGTTCGGAACATCCGTCCCGAAATAAGTGTCGAAGCCGCGGGTCGTCGGCCCTTCGAGGATCGGGCGCGTGAAATCCAGCATCTTCCCGTCGCGCGGCCACTCCCAGCCCAGATGCCACTTCCCGATGCAGGCCGTCGCATAGCCGTTTTTCTTGAGCAGCGCCGGAACCGTCAGCCGATCCCTGGCGATCAGCGATTTGCCGTAGGGCTCGAGCACGCCGGCTTGCAGCCGCGAGCGCCAGTTGTAGCGCCCCGTCAGGATGCCGTACCGCGACGGAGTGCAGACGGACGAACTCGAATGCGCGTCGGTGAAAGTCATTCCCTGCGCCGCCAGGCGGTCGATCCGCGGCGTGGCGATTTTGCCGCGCTCTGGATTCAGGCAATGCACATCCCCATAGCCGAGATCGTCGCAGAGGATATAGACGATGTTCGGCCTGGCGCCCTCGGCGGCATGAGCCTCACGCAGCGCAGAGGAGACGCTGAGCACAAGGCAAAGGAGCAAGCGAATGATCGGTTTCATGGCTGGATTGGGGAACTGGAGGAAGATTTGCCTGGCGGAGTCAATTGCATTTCTACCGTTTCGGAGCAGGCCGCCGGTGTGTGCCCCGAGGCGGGGCGGCTAATCGAGGGAAATGTGTCAACCGTCAATGGTTGCTCTTGACTACCCCGGCCATTCACTCTGGCGTCGGGCACGTACCTGCTCCTCCAAGATGAGCTTAAACAATTCCGCTTTGGGCAGCCTTTCACTCAGGGTCAACGGAATCTCGCCAACCACTACGTCCGGCGCACTCAAGGCATATGCCGAGATATCGTAACGAATCGGAAATACCTCGGCCTGCGAGAGTCCCAGAAAGCCAGCCAGTCCCTGAATGGCCGATTCCGTGGATGAGGAGCGACGAAACAAAAACTTTCTTTCGCCGGAATAGACGATGACGCTCAGAATGAGCCTGGTCAGTCTCGCGTTGTTGAGTTTAATACCGAGCAACACACCAAAAACGGGCCGCCCATTACCAAGCACCAGTTCCGTGCCGATAAAGCGCCCTTCCATGGTGGTAACTGGAAGTTCGATAACCGGCTTTACGGCGAGTTCTGCATCGGGTCCGACACTTTCATCTTTAGACGTGTACTCCCAAACAGCGTGTTTTTTGAAATCTGCAACCGTCAAGCGATCACTATAGGTCTCACTCATACCTCTAAACGTTCTCATATCTTTGCCGTCGTGCCCAAACTCAGCAATTTGGGCACGAGAGAATCCTACGCATCAGCCTAAAGTCTCAGCGGCCTTGGTCCTTAGATAAAAGTAGAAATGCGGATCAATGATATTGATTGTCCGTTTTTCTTCGTCGTATTCGACGGGTTTGTGCCCAGTCTCAAAGAGCCCATTGAGTTGATCCAGAGCGGCACTGAAATTCGGTTGATTTCCACCATCGGACAATACCGTTTCGGCTCTTTTTCTTATATGGTCGAGATCAATACTTAGGAAGGGAGGGTCCGAGGCAAGCGTATACGCGATTACATCGTAAACGTCCCCATCGGAACCGTTCCTGAGTTTATACGAATTTCGCGCTTGGCCGCGTCTAGGCGGCCCATTCTTTAGTTTGTCGTAAAGCGCAGTATGGTCATAGGAGCGCACTGCGCGTTGCCGAACCCGCGCCCAGTCAAAACCGTCTGCCTTAATCGCTTGATGAGAATATGGTCGGTCCAGGCTGATGTATTCTCGGCCCAGTTCCAGACACAAAGTTTGCATCAACTGCGGGGATCCCAAGCACTCTTTAGAGAGCACATTTAAAATCTCTTCGTCCACCTTGACTTCCAGCGTTTGAAATCCTTTTGTGCCGATTTCCTTGAGGCCTCCAGTCTCCCAAAAATTGACATTGACCGCAAAAAATCGGCCTGCCAAATCCTGATTATTTCTGATTGGATCGTCTCCCCTCTGCGGTGTGTTCAGCACGATGAATCTTACGCCTTGTGCAGCGGCGTTCTTCATTTGCTGGCACAGTCTGCGCTGAACCTCATGCTCAATGTAATGGAAATCGTCTATGATCACGGGCAACCCGAGTTTTGCGATTTCCTCAATCATCTGAGCACGCGGTGGAGATTCCCAATCGTGCTCCGCTGCGGAACCCTTCGGAGTCTGCTTGTATAACACGAACCAGAATTGGTCGGGTGAATCGCAAACATCCCCCGTAACAATGAGTTTGTCCTTGCCTCGCTCGGTGCCAAAAATCGGCTCCTCGCTATTTTGAGTGGGAAGATGGCGGCGTTGCGGGTTGGAAGAGGATCAGGGAACCACGGTTCCCCGAACCCCTCCTCTAGGGGGAACAGAGGTCGGCTGGTGAGGAACCGGGAGATTGACGAGGGGCTGGGATTGAGGGGCAATAGGGGGAAATGGATGCCAAGGAACTCTTCACGCTCGCGCTGCAACTGACCCCGGAATGGAAAGTCAGCGACTGCCAATTGGACCAAGAAGCACACCGCTTAACGCTCAAACTGGACTTTGTGGCTGGGAGCAAATTTTGCGCACCTGGAGCGGAGCATCAGTTGCTTTGCCCGGTGCACGACACGGTGGAGAAGAGCTGGCGGCATCTGAATTTTTTCCAATACCAGACCGAATTGGTAGCCCGAGTGCCGCGGGTGAAGACGCCGGAGGGTAAGGTAGTGCAGGTGGAGGTGCCTTGGGCGCGACCTGGCAGTGGGTTTACCTTGATGTTCGAAGCTTGGGCGATGCTGCTGTGCACCCAGATGCCGGTCTTGGAAGTGGGCGCACTTTTGGGCGAAGAGGACACGCGCCTGTGGCGTTTAGTGGCGCACTATGTGGAAGCGGGCGCAGGCGCGGCGCAGTTGGACCCAAGTGCGCCCGCTGCTGATCGATGAGACCAGTGCGCGGCGTGGGCATCGCTAT
>NZ_ABVL01000054.1 GCF_000173075.1 Chthoniobacter flavus Ellin428 | reverse complement strand
ATTCTCGACTCGTCAGATACGAACATGAGCATTGTCGCGGCGACGGCGACGAGCACGTCCGTGCGCGTCACGACCCAGCATGGGTTTGCTGTGCATGTGCATCTGCTCAGTGACGCGCCGGTGGCAGTGGCCGATACCGCGACCAGGCCGGGAGATATCGCCCCTCCCAAGGCGCGCCATCTCTGCCGGCGTCCCATTGCCGAACTACGATGTGTCTAAAGATCAGCTCACCGCTACAGCCGCCGCCGAAGCTTCCACGCGTGCCGCCCCTGTGGAAAGATTTCCAACAATCCACGGGCCGCCGGGTTTTTTTCTTGGCCGCATCGGCCTTCACCTTCAGCCTCGACCCTCTCACATGCACGCCCCCTCCGAATCCTCTGATCTCCCCTGGTGGAAGAACCTTACCGGTTACCACTGGTTTGTTTTCATCATGGCCAGCATGGCCTGGGTTTTCGACTGCCTCGATCAGCAGATCTTCACCCTGGCCCGCCACGGGGCCATGAAAAGCCTCCTGCCCGATGGCGCCGATCTCAATCTCTACGGCGGTTATGCCACCTCGATTTTCATCGCGGGATGGGCTACGGGTGGATTGATTTTCGGGGTGATCGGCGATCGGATCGGACGCGCCCGCACGCTGACCGGCACGGTGCTCATGTATTCTGTTTTCACCGGTCTCTCCGCGCTTTCAAAGGGCTGGATCGATTTTGCGATCTATCGCTTCATCACCGGTCTGGGCGTCGGCGGTGTCGTGGGTCTCGCCGTGGCGCTGATCGCGGATACCTTGCCGGACCGCTCCCGCGTCGGCGCGCTCGGCGCTTTTCAAGCTCTCTCTGCCGTGGGCAATGTGACCGCGGGATTGATCAGTATTTGGGGCGGCTCGCTCACCGCGAGCAAAGCGATATCCCCCGACATGTTGTGGAAGGCGATGTTTCTCGTCGGCGCAGCCCCGGCCTTCATTTGCGTGCTCGTGCAGCTCAAGATGAAGGAACCGGAGAAATGGGTGGTGGCGCGCGCGGAGGGCCGGCGCACGGGTGTGGCTTTTGGTTCCTACGCTTCGCTCTTCGGGGAGAAGCGCTGGCGGCACAACGCCATCTTCGGCATGTTGCTGTGTGTCGTCGGGGTGATTGGCCTGTGGGGCATCGGGTTCTTCGCGCCTGAGTTGGTTGGCCCCGTGATCGGACGCTCTCTGCAGTCCCTGAATTTGCCCGCGGAGAAGATCGCCGGGGCGCAGAGTACCTGGATCGGCATGAACGCCATCTTCCAAAACATCGGCGCCTTCATCGGCATGCTCGTCATGGCCCGCATGATGCAGACCTTGGGCCGGAAGAAGTCCTTTTCCATCGGCTTTATCGCGGCGATGTTCGCCACGATCGGCTACTTCCAGTTCTTCAATGGCCACACCGACGTCTTCTGGATGACCCCCATCATGGGCGCCTGCCAGCTTTCGCTCTTCGCCGGTTTTGCGATCTACCTGCCGGAACTTTTCCCGCTGCGCCTGCGGAGCACCGGCACGAGCTTCTGCTACAATGTCGGCCGCTTCCTCGCTCTTACCGGGCCGCTGACCATCGGGCGTTTGCAGCACTCCCTCAAGGAGGGAGCGGCTTCGCCGGATCAGGCGATCCACGCCTTCCGCAACGCCGCGTCTTACATGAGCGTGGTCTTTCTGCTCGGCTTGGTCGTGCTGCTCTTCCTGCCGGAAACCAAGGGGCAACCGCTGCCGGAGGACATTGAGATCATCCCGGCGAAGTAACGGGCGCCATCGCGCTTCTTATACGGAGGGATGCGCTCCTGCGCGTTCCCACGCTTATCGTCCGCTTTGTGGACGGTAGGGCGCCACTGGGCGCACTGGCCGCCGTGCGCCACGTTTTACCTGCGACTTTCACGGCAGGAGGCGCCATGGAGGGCACCGCGCCGTCGGTGCCTGGGAGAAACCGCCCGCTCCAGCACCGACGGCGCGGTGCCCTCCAGTTCCGATTCGAAGCATCCTCGAAAAGACTGGCCGTTGTCGTGGTGCTTGATTGGGGAATGCGCGGGAGCGCGTCTCTCCGTGGGCGCGCCACGACGCGTGCACAACAAAACAAAAACGGCGGGCGCCTTGCGACGCCCGCCGTTGTGGAATTTGCGCTGAACTACGCGGCGCTTACTTCTTCCCGCCGTAGGCGCGGACGAAGTCGATGCACTGCTTGATCTCGCCGACGTTGTCGTTCCAGTCGTATTCGTATTCGACCGAGATCGGGCCATCGAAGCCCTGTTGCTTGTACTCGTCGAGGATGCCCTTCACGTCGCTCACGCCGCTGCCGTAGGGCACGTCGTGGGCGCTGGGGAGGGGAGCATTGAGGTCCTTGAGGTGGCTGGCCACGATATGACCTTTGAGGATCTGGATGCACTCCACCGGCTTGAGACCGCTGCGGACCCAGTGACCGGTATCGGCGCACGAGCCGATGCGTGGGTCGCGATCTTTGACTACGCTCAGGATGTAATTCGGGTCCCACATCTTGTAGTCGGGATGATCGGGCCGCTTCGGGTGATCGTGGAAGCCGACCTTGATGTTAAATTCCTTGACCAGCGGTTCGAAGGTATCGATGGCGTCGACGCTCTCGGTGTTGATGACCTTGAGCCCGAAGTATTTCGCGAACTCGAACACTTTGCGGGCGCCGGCGGCGTCCTTCGGAATGCCCACCACGCCGTAGGCCACGGGGGTGATGTGTTTCTCGGCCAGCTTGGCCTTCACTTTGTCCCATACTTCCTTGGGCGCATCGTGGCTGAACTTCACCGTCGGCTCTTCTTGCGAAAGTTTTTGGCCGGGGAAGAACTCGATCGTCTTGGCGCCGGTTTCAGCCGTCTTGTCGATCGCTTCGAAAACCGAGAAGTTGTGGAAGGACCACGCTTGGCAGCCGATGGCGAAACCGCCTTGCTTCAGATCGTCTGGGAAGTCACCGGCCATCGCGCCGGTCACTGTCAGGAGCGCCGCGAGGGCGGCGGGGAGGAGGAATTTCATAGGGGTTCCATTGGCGAAGGTGCAGGACTGCAAGTCAAGTCTGCGAACCAGCGCGCTGGGAATCGCCGGGAGTCGAGGAGGCGCGCTGTAAAAAAAGAGACACTTTAGCGGCCTTACGTAAGTTTGCCCGGGTTGATTGTTTGCTTGGCTGTACATAAATGCGCAATGGCACGTATAATTCCCAGAAAAGGGCGATTGGCAGCGTTCCTGCTATCGCAGGGCTGACAACTCCGCAGACTCCCGTCAGCGGACATTCCATTTCCAAAACCTGTGCACGCTACAGCTACTTCCCCTGAATTCGGAGGCGCGACCGAAGCAACCTACCAAAGCATCGTCGAGCATGCCATCGAAGGTATCTTCCAGACGACGCCGGACGGCCAGTACCTGCTGGCCAACCCGGCCCTCGCGGAGATCTACGGCTACGACTCGACGGATGAGCTGAAGGGCAACGTTCAGGAAATCGCCCGCCAGCTTTACGTCGACCCCGTCCGGCGTCCGGAGTTCATCCGTCTCATGAATGAGAACGACTGCGTGTGGGGTTTCGAATCGCAGATTTATCGCAAGGATGGCTCGGTCATCTGGATCTCGGAAAACGTGCGCGTCATTCGTGGAGCGAATGGCGAGGTCCGCTACTACGAGGGCACGGTCGAGGACATCACCGCGCGCAAGCGGGCGGAGGAGGAACTCCGTCGCGCCAAGGAGGCCGCCGAGGAAGCGAGCCGCTCGAAGAGCCAGTTCCTCGCGAACATGAGCCACGAATTGCGCACGCCGCTCAACGCGATCATCGGTTACAGCGAACTCATGCGCGAAGAGGCGGAGGATATCGACCTTCCTAGTTTCGTCCCGCGACCTCGCGAAGATCGAATCCGCTGGCAAGCATCTGCTGGGGCTGATCAACGGCGTGCTCGACATTGCCAAGATCGAGGCCGGCAAGATGGACCTGCATGCGGAGACGTTCGACGTCGCGAAGATGATCGAGGAAGTGAGCGCGACCGTCGCGCCTGTCGTGGAGAAGAACGGCAACTACTTCGAGATCAAAGCCGCGCCGAATCTCGGTAACATGCATACCGACCTCACCAAAGTGCGGCAGAGCCTTTTCAATCTCCTCGGCAATGCCGGCAAATTCACCCGCGAAGGCCGGGTGCAGCTCGAGGCCGAACGCATCACGGACGGCGGCCGCGATTGGCTGGTCTTCCATGTGCGCGATACTGGCGTGGGCATGACGCCCGACCAGGCGCGGAAAATTTTTGAAGCCTTCACCCAGGCCGACGCCTCCACCACGCGGAAGTTTGGCGGCACTGGGCTCGGGTTGGCGATCACCCGCGAATTCAGCCGCCTCATCGGTGGCGACGTCACAGTCAAGAGCGCACTCGGCCAGGGCTCGGTCTTCACCTTGCGCGTGCCTGTGGAATTGTCCTCGGCGCCGATCGAGGAAAGCATCGTCGCCAGCGGCGCCACCAGCGCCGAAGCGGTAGCCGGCGAGTTTCCGCCCGGCGCACCGCAGGTCCTGCTCATCGATGATGACCCGACGGTCCACGACCTCGTGCGACGTTTCCTGCAAAAGGAAGGCATCCAGGTCGTCGACGCGTACACCGGGGCGGAAGGCCTGGAACTGGCGCGCCAGCTTCGCCCCTCGATGATCGTACTCGATGTGATGATGCCGACGATGGATGGCTGGTCGGTCCTCACCAAGCTGAAGGGCGACACCGAACTCTCCGACATTCCCGTGGTGATGCTCACCATGGTGAATAATCGCGAGATGGGTTTCTCCCTCGGCGTGGACGACTACATGCTCAAGCCGATCGATCGGAGCGATTTCGTGTCGACCCTGCGGAAATACTGCAACCGGCAGGACAAGCCGCTCGTGCTCGTGGTGGAGGATGACCTCGTCACCCGCGACATGTTGCGGGCGTCGCTCGAAAAGGAAGAGTTCACCGTGGTCGAAGCGGGCAATGGCCTCGAAGGACTGGAGAAGCTTGCGATCACCCGGCCCGCGCTCATCCTGCTCGACCTGATGATGCCCGAGATGGACGGTTTCCAATTCACCCGCGAAGTGCGTGCCCGTCCGGAGTGGCGTGACATCCCCATCCTCGTCATGACCGCCAAGGACATCGGTGCCGAGGATCGCGCGCTGCTCGATGGCCAGGTGAGCCGCATCCTCCAGAAAGGCGCCTGCGCTCGCGAGGAGCTGCTCGCCGAAATCAGCCAGCGACTGACGCGCACCGCGCGTCCGGTCGAAACCGTTGCCGCCGCTTGATCTGCCCATGAAAAAACTGTTGCTCGTCGAAGACAATGAAATGAACCGGGACATGCTCTCGCGCCGTTTGGAGCGCCGGGGCTACCAGGTAGTTATCGCCGTGGATGGCGAACAGGGCATCACCGCCGCGAAGGAGCATCGCCCGGATCTGATTTTGATGGATATGAGCCTGCCCGTGCTCGACGGCTGGGAATCGACCCGCCGGCTCAAGCAGGAGCCTGACACACAAGCGATCCCGGTGCTGGCGCTGACCGCCCATGCGATGGCCGGGGAACGCGACAAGGCGCTGGCCGCGGGTTGCAGCGACTATGACACCAAGCCGGTCGACTTCGTCCGGTTGTTGGGGAAGATTGAAAGCCTATTGCCCGCGTGAGCATCGACAAAGTCCATTCCGCCGAATCCGAAAAGCGGCTCTCCGAGCTGCTGCATGACCTGCGCACTCCGCTCAACCAGATCATCGGGCTGAGCGAAATGCTCCTCGAGATCGCGGAGGAAAAAGGTCACGCGGATCTCACGGTGGGCCTGGGCGCTGTACGGGAAGGCGGTCTCGACCTGGCGGCGATGTTGCAGGACCGGACGATCATCGCCTTGGGCGAGCAGGCGGGCGGGGAATTTTGGTCCCTGCCGGATGCCTCGCGTTCGAGCATCGGCCGCGTGCTTGGCTTTTGTGAACTGCTCCTCGCCGAGCCCGAGAATTCCCGGATCGGGGAGTATCTCGAGGACATCGTTTTGATCTGCAATGCCGCGCGGCATTTCATCAGCGCCGCACGCGGGAGTGGCATCTTCATCCGGTTGCACACCGCGAAGCATTGGGACCACACCGTCACCGGGACGCGACCGAATGGGGGACCGTCGATCGCCGGCGGCAAGATGCTCATCGTCGATGACGAAAGCCTGAATCGCGAAATCCTCATCCGCCGCTTGCAGCGCGAAGCCTGCCGGCCGGTGGGTGTGCGTTCGGGACCGGAGGCCTTGGATTTATTGCGCCGCGAGAAGTTCGACGTGGTGATGCTCGATATCCAGATGCCCGGAATGAATGGCATCGATGTCCTGCACGCGCTCAAGCAGGACCCACAACTGCGGCACCTGCCGGTCATCATGCTTTCCGCGCTTACCGATGTGGACCGCGTGGCGCGGTGCATCGAACTCGGTGCGGAGGACTATCTGCCGAAGCCGGTCAACGCCGTGCTCCTGCGCGCACGCCTCGGGGCCTGCCTGGAAAAGAAACGCTTCCGCGATCATGAGCAGGCCCAGGCCGAGGAACTCCTGCGGACCAGCAAGCTGCAATCCATCGGCGCTCTCGCCGGTGGCCTCGCTCACGATTTCAACAACATGCTCACCGCGGTGCTCGGGAATCTCTCGCTGCTCCGCTATCGCGGCTGCGTGCCGCCCGATGCCATGCCGAGCGTGCTGGAGGCCGAGCGTGGCGCCATCCGCGCGCAGGAACTCACGCGCTATCTGCTGACCTTCGCCGAGGGCGGCGCGCCGATTCGCGAATCCGTCCCGCTCGAGCCGCTGCTCCGCGACACGAGCGCGTTCGTGCTCCGCGGTTCGAATGTGCAGTGCGAATTCGAGCTCGAGCCGGACTTGTGGGAATTGCATGCCGACCCGAATCAGCTCGCGCAGGTCATCAGCAACGTCGTCCTCAACGCCATGGAAGCCACGCCCGGCGGTGGCGGCATTCAGGTGAGCGCGGAGAATGTGACTTCCGCGCCGCACCTGCCGGATGGCGACTATGTGGCGATCCGCATCCGCGACTTCGGCGTGGGCATCGCACCGGATCGGCAGCCGCGCATCTTTGATCCTTTCTTCACGACCAAAAACCAGGCGCGCGGTCTTGGTCTCGCGGCGGCGTATTCGATCATGCAACGGCATGGTGGATACATTGGCGTGCAATCCACGCTCGGAGTCGGCACGACGGTGATCATTCATTTCCCGGCTTCGCGAACGGTCTCGGTCCAACCGGTTAATGTGACGCCTGCGGCGGCGGTGGAAGCGGCTTCGAATGGGCTGCGCATCATCGTCATGGACGACGAGGAGCCGATCCGCGAATTGATCGAGATGACCCTCGGCATGTTGCGTCACGAAGTGGTGGCCACGCCGGATGGAGACGCTTTCCTGGCGGCACACGCCGCCGCGCAAGCCGCGGGACGTCCGTTCGACGTGGCCATCCTCGATCTCACCATTCCCGGTGGCATGGGCGGCAAGGAAGCCATTCGCCGGCTGCGGGAACGCGATCAAACCATCCGCGCGATCGTCTCCAGCGGCTATTCCAACGACCCTGTCATGGCCCAGTGCATGGATTACGGATTCGATGCCGTGCTGCCGAAGCCTTACCAGGTCAAAGACTTGATCCTCCTGGTGCAGCAACTCGGCGCTTCCCCGCGAAACACCTCGCGCCACGTGGCCGCGGCTTGAGCATTACTTTCGACGATCTCTTCAAACGGGCCACCCATTTGTAGCGCTCTAATTTGAGTTTTGGGGTGCTCTCATTCATCGGTCGCGCCATTGGGTCGCCTGATAGTGAATGTGATCCAAATCCGTTAGGGCGGAACCGTCTCCAAAGACCGCCACCGTAGGTTCGAGAGAAATGCAGATATCTACAACATGAACCCAATCCTCCCGGTTCATCGCCCTCTCAGATTTATCCACGCTCACCTCGACCAATGCCTTTCGCGCAGATGAAAGATGACTTCTGCCCGTCCGAGGGTCATCTACAAACGTGCTTTTCGCAGCTTCCAAGTGAAAAATTAAGGCATTGGTTCTCAAGTTTTTCCGAGCAAAAACCTGCCATGATTCACTCGTAGGGCCAATTGAAATTAGAGCACTACCAACCCACCACCAGGTTTGCCACGCGGTGGCCAATCGTGTATCGATCGGGCTTACCGATGCGCCGCAAACTCCTCATCACCGGAATTGTCGTGGGAGGCTTGCTCTTCCTGGGGCCAGTCTTTGGGTATCTGGGAACGCTCTTCAACATGATGGGAGCGTTCCAGGATTTGTCGGGTAGCGGAATCAGTGATCCGCGAGCTTTGTCCGCGCATATCGGAAATACATTGCTGGCGACCGTGCTGGGTGTCATCGCGTGCCCCATCGGTCTCGTGTTGCTTGTCCCGTGCATCGTCCTGTTTGTGAGAGACAAAAAGCAATTGCCGCCGCCGATTCCATCGGAGCTTTGAGCGGCGGCGAGACCGGGCGACGGTCGGCGTGAACGGATGAAGTGCTACGGGTGGGCGGATGGTGCCGCGGCGTTGGCCCGGCTGCGCTTATCGAGCAGTTCATCGAGTTCGTGCTGCGTCGTGGCGATCTGTTGGACCATGAGTTTTCGCGCGGTGTTCCGCGTCTGGTAGGCAGCGGCCGTTTCGTTGAATTTCGTGATGGCCGCAGTATCGCCGGGCTTGAGCGCTTTGCGCTGCGCGTCGAGGTCCTGGTACTGTTTGGTCATTTCCGCGCCATCCTGGGCAAAGGTGGCCTGCAGGGTCTCCAGCCGCTGGCGATGTTCCTGGATCTGCGCATTGAGATCGGTGGCTGCTGGCGGCGGCGGTTGGCCGTGCTGGAGCGCTAATTGGGCGTTGTATTGTTTCCAAAAAGCCTCGCTGGCTGCGGGAGTCATGGCGATGGCTCCGCCGATCAAGGCTCCGCCCAGCATGATGCCCAGGAAGGGAAATTTCGCCTCCTTCCAATTCAGGCAGGTGAAAATGAGGCTCGCGAAGGGGACGAAGAGAACGGCGATTCCCCACAGGAATTTTTTTTGAAAGGCCACTACCACGAGCAGGATGGTGCAGATGACACCAAGCAGAAGACCAATGCCCAACACCGCGAGGCTTAACCAGGATGCATTCATAAAAAAGGCGTTAATTCCACCAAAACGAAAATCGCGAGGCGATGATGAACCATCGAGCCTGGCGAAGCTGCAGGCAGTCGACCGAGAAAAGAGAATTTTCCAACACCCAATCCCTTTTCCGAGCGCGGTGTTTCGGCAACGCCATCCGATCGAACCCAAACAACGTCGCCTTCAACCAAAGAGAATTCATGTGCGCCGTTTTATCCAGCAAGACCCAAGCCACTTGCGTCGACGGAGGAAGACACCTTTGAGGAAGGCGATGGCAGGGGGAAAGCCTGTGTCGCGATGCGACGCAGGTTTTCAGAAGTGGAAGCGAAAAGTAGTGGGCTTAGCCCAGCGCGCGGCAGAGGTCGCGCGCCAGTCGTTCGGCTTCGTCCTGCGTGGATGAGCGGAACACAGTCTGGCCATAGACTTGCACTTCGTAGCCGAACACGGTCAGTTGCACCCGAACGCGGGAGCGGTGGCGACGGTTGATCTTGAGTGTAGGCATCTTGAGGTATCCTTACGCAGCAGATAGCGTGCTTGGTTGTGTATCGTAGCGTTGAGGGAGCGTTTTTCCACGGTGGTGCGCGATGTAACTTCCAGCTTCCGTCGCACGTCTCTTCGGCACACAACTACCGCACTGCTCCGTTCCCTCCACTCATGAAACTGCTCCGTTCCCGCTTCCTGTTTCTGCCTGCCGTCATCGCCGCGACCGTGGCGTTCGCCGTTGCCCTGCCATCCGCGGCGCTCGCGCAGCAAACGGCCACCGCTCCCGAACGGCCGAAGGAATTGCCGGCGGATGCGAAGGTCCTCCTCGACCTTCCTTACGTGGAGAACGGGCACGCACGGCAGAAACTGGATCTTTATCTTCCGGCGCAGCCGAAAGGCCCGCTGCTCGTGTGGATCCACGGTGGCGGCTGGCGTGCGGGCTCGAAGGACCATCCACCCGGGCTCGCTACAGTGAAGAACGGTGTGGCGGTGGCCAGCGTCGAATATCGTTTTAGCCAGGATGCCGTTTTCCCAGCGCAGATCGAGGATTGCAAAGCGGCCATCCGCTGGCTGCGCGCGCATGCAAAGGAATACGGCTATCGCGACGACCTGGTGGCCGCGTGGGGCGCCAGTGCCGGCGGACATCTCGTGGCGTTGCTGGCGGTGACGGGCAAGGTCCGTGATTTCGACGTCGGGGCGAATCTCGATCAATCCAGCGCCATTCAATGTGGTATCGATTGGTTCGGCCCGTCCGACTTCCCGGCCTACGACCCGAATCTCCCGACGGCCATGGTGCAGCGCGAGAATCCGGAATCGGTGATCGCGCAGCTCTTCGGCGGGCCGGTCTCGCAAAAGCTCGAGCTGGCCAGGCGCGCCAGTCCGGTGACCTGGGTGACGAAGGACGCCGCTCCGCTGCTCATCATGCAAGGCACCAAGGACCCGCTCGTGCCGCTCGACCAGAGCCAGCGTCTCGCGGACAAACTGAAAGCCGCCGGCGCGGACGTGACGCTCGACATCATCGAAGGCGCCGGCCATGGCGGCCCGCAATTCGTCACCCAGGAAAAGCTCACGCTCATCCTGCAATTCCTCACCAAGCACTGGGCGGGCGAGTAGGCGAAAAGCGCCGAGTCCCGGCGCCTAAGAGCTTGTTCCGAAACTAATTCGGGATGAAGAGTGACCACGGATTACGGGCATGTAGTCATTCAAGTTTTTTGTTGGGAAGTTTTTCGTTTCTCCTTTCTGTCGCCGAAGGCGACGCCTGGAAGTTCCCCCCAAACGCCGCCGCGGCGAGCGGCGCGGGGTTTGGGGGCGCGCAGCCCCCATCAGCCCGGGCGCGCTAAGTGGCGGAGGGTTGCAGGAAGCGCTTTTGCAGTTCGAGTAAGCAGGGCTTCAATTGGGCTGGCAGTCCGAGTTGCACGCGCAGGCTCTTGCCCAGAGTGACGGCCAGTTTGTGCAGCTTAAGGGTCACGCTTTTGCTCGTTTCCAGAGCTTGCGGTGGATGGTCCGAGAGGACGTGCCAGACCTGAACCAACAGCTTGCGAGCCACCGCGGCCACGGCAATGTGGCGATGTCCTTTGCGGGCAAAGAGCTTCCAGCCCCATTGGCCCAGCGTGGTCTGAGCTCCGGCGCGCAGCACCGCCTGCGCTCCTTGGATGAGCAGGTGGCGCAGATCGCCGCGCCCTCGCCGGCCCACCCCCAGCTTGATGCGCTTGTCCTTGCCGCTGTCGCGCTGACCAGGGTTGAGCCCCACGTACGCCACCAGCTTTTCCGGGCCGCTAAAGCGACGCACGTCGCCGATGATCGCCAACAGGGCAAAGGCATTGATCAG
>NZ_ABVL01000055.1 GCF_000173075.1 Chthoniobacter flavus Ellin428 | reverse complement strand
TCACTATCGCGAGAACTTCCGTGTGCTGCCCAAGACGGGGCCGGAGTATATCGTAGCGCAGGCTGATGGGACCATGATCTGCACGGTGCTGAGGGACGCAAACGCACCCAAGCACGTCCGCGTGAATGGAAGGAAATGCGCCTGAGCGCAGCGCGAGCCCATGGTCGTGTCGACACGACGTATGCGGCGGGATTCCTGACGGTGGAGGAAACCGGACGGCGCTGGGGACATTGTGCGCGTGACGCCGGCTGGTCGCTGAATGCCCGGCTGCATGTGGTGGCCGATGGTGCGGACTGGATCCGTCGGCAATGCCAGGAGGCGTTTGGTGATCAAGCCGAGCTGCTCATCGACTTCTTTCACGTCAGTGAATATCTGGCCGCGGCCGCCGAATCCTGCCGCCCCCAGGCCCCGCGGAGGTGGCTGCATACCCAGCAGCAGCGGTTGCGCCGGGGTGCGGCGGACAAGGTGCTCGCGTCTTTGGCCGCCGACCTCGAGCCGGCCACCGTCCCAGACGAGGAAGCTCCGGTGCGGAGCGCTCATGGCTATCTCTCCAGGCGCCGGCCATACCTCGATTACCCGAAAGCGCTGGCTCGCGAACTACCGATCGGCTCAGGCTTGATCGAGTCCGGACACAAACACGTCCTGCAAGCTCGCCTCAAAAAGCCGGGCAGCGCTTGGTTGTCCCACAACGCGCATGCTCTCGCCCAACTGCGCATCATCCGCGCCAACCAACTATGGGAATCCTTCTGGCAGGACCGCAAAGCTCCCTGATCACCGGCACCACTTTCAATCACACCCCGATATAAGATTTTCTAAATCTTCCCGTTGACAAATCGCGGTTCGATGGCAATCTCTGCTCCCTTTTCTCGCGAACCGTGTCGCACCGATTTTCTATGACCAGCTCCCTTCTTGAAGAAGCCTTTAAAGTGATTCCCAGCCAGCAGTTGCTCGTCAATGTGGTTTCCAAGCGCGTACGGCAACTTACGGCCGGGCATCGCCCGATGGTCGAGACGGGCCCGCGCATGGGCTTCTCGGATATCGCGCTCAAGGAAATCATCGAAGGCAAGCTCAAGTTCGAGGCTGCCACGGCGGAGTCTGAGGACGGCAAAAATTAAGCCCCGCGTCAGCGGGACGCGCCACCCATGAGCGCGGAAATTTCCGTCAACCGCAAGGCATTGCGGGACTATCATATCCTCGAGCGATTCGAGGCGGGCCTCGAGCTCAAGGGCACCGAGGTGAAATCGATTCGCCTGGGCCTGGCCAATATCAACAACGCTTTCGCGCGGGTCGAAAACGGGCAGGCGTATGTCTACGATATCGATATCCAGCCGTACGTCCGTGCGAGCTTCGAGCAGCATGAGTCGAAGCGCATTCGACGGTTGCTGCTGCACAAGCAGGAGATCGACCGGCTGTTCGGCCAGACGCAGATCAAGGGCCACACGCTCGTTGCCCTGCGGCTTTATTGGAAAGATGCGCGGGTGAAGATCGAGATCGCCGTGGGCAAAGGCAAGGAGGCTGGGGACAAGCGCCAGGATCTCAAGGCCAAGGCGACCAAACGGGAGACCGATCGCGAGGTGGCGCGCTTCAACAAAAAGCACGCGTAGGGTGGCGGGAGACGCCTTACTTATCGGTGTCATCCTGAGGTGACATCGGGGAGAGGGCACTCTACCCCCCGAGCAACGACATCTCAGCCTTCGGCTGCGTGGCGGTCTCGCTCGAGCGGATTTCCGAATAACGATCCTTGCGCTGACGCCAGACTGAACTGATCAACGCAGCGATCTCCTTGTCGCCCGCGCCGGTGCGCAACGGTGTCCGCAAGTCGACGCCCGTGCTGGCGAACAGACAGGTGAAAAGCCGACCATCGGCCGATAGACGTGCCCGGGTGCAATCGCCGCAGAAAGGCTGGGTTACCGATGAAATCACACCGATCTCCCCGTCGCCGTCGCGATAGCGATACCGGCGGGCGACTTCGCCGCGATAGTTCGCGGTCATAGGTTCCAGCGGAAGGGCCGCGCTGATCCGCGCGACGATTTCTGCCGCGGGTACCACGTCCGCCATGTGCCAGCCGTTGGTGTTGCCTACGTCCATGTATTCGATGAAGCGCAGAATGGAATCCGGTCCACGGAAATGCCGGGCCATGGGGACGATCTGGGCCTCGTTCACGCCGCGCTTCACCACCATGTTGATCTTGATCGGCGCGAAGCCGGCCTCGCGTGCGGCCTCGATCCCGCGCAATACGCGATGCACCGGAAAGCTAACGTCGTTCATCGCGCGGAAAGTCACGTCGTCGAGCGCATCGACGCTCACGGTGAGCCGTTGCAGGCCGGCGTTGCGCAGGTTTCGCGCTTCCTCGACCAATCGCGAGCCATTGGTCGTCAGCGTGAGATCATGCACCCCGCGAATCGCCGCCAATTCCGAGACGAGGCGATGCAATTCACGCCGCAGGGTGGGCTCGCCGCCGGTGAGCCGGAGTTTCTCGGCGCCCAGTTCCACGAAGATCCGCGCCAGGCGGGCGATCTCTTCGAAGGTCAGCACTTCCTCCTTCGGGAGAAAGTCGTATCCGTGGCCGAAGACCTCCTTGGGCATGCAGTAGGTGCAGCGAAAATTGCAGCGGTCCGTCACCGAAATGCGCAGATCGCGCAACGGGCGTTGCAATTGGTCGAGGAGAGTGGAGGTCACGAGGGGAAGTTACGGTGTCTGTCCAGAGCCGACAAGTGATGAGCAACGGAGGGACGCGCTCTTGCGCGTTCCCTAATTTAAAGAAGGGGGGAAATCAGGGAACACGCAGGAGCGCGTCCCTCCGTTAAGCAAACAGCCGGAACTGCGCGTGCTCGGTAATGGCCAGCACCGCGGGATGCTTCAACTTACGCTCCGCGGTGATCGCATAGAAATGCCCGGTGCAATCCGTCGCGCGACCGATCTTTTTCCAGCCATAATGCTTCACCGAGGGGGCGACGATGACCGTGTAGACGGGGATGAATCCCAGCCCATCCTCCGCCGCGCGGTGCATCAGCGCGGTGTCTTCAAATTCCGCGACGATCTGGGGCCGGATGCGTTGTGACTCGAACCAGCTCTCCAGGGCCATGCGAAAGGCGGTATTCTCGGTGGGCAACAGCGCGGGCGCGCCATCCAGCGATTGGGGAAAGTTGCGGCGCAGTCGGGCGGCCAGGGCTGGGGGTGCGCAGAAGGTCACGTCACTGGCGCCGAGGGGGTGATGGAATGTCTTGAACTTCAAGCCGCTGGGCGCGGGTTCATCGGCGAGGACAATGTCGAGCCGGTGCGCCGCCAGTTGGCCGAGCAAGGTATCGATCTTTTCCTCGCGGCAGATGGCCTGGACCACGGGGTGCAGGTGCAGCACAGGACGAATGATTTCGTAGGCGATGGACTTGGGTACCGAGTCGGTCACCCCAATGCTGAAGCGCGCCGGGCGTGTGCCGGGACGATAGTGCAGCGCGCCCATCATCTCCCGCCCGAGCGAAAAGATTTCCTCCGCGTAGCCCATGGCCACATGACCGGTCTCGGTGAGCACTTTGGTGCGGCCGCTGGGGCGGAAGAGCTTTTCCCCGAGGGCATTTTCCAGCGCGCTGATCTGCGCGGAGATCGAGGGCTGGGAGACGTGCAGCTTCTCGGAAGCCTTCCGCAGGCTGCCTTCCCTGGCCACGGTCCAGAAATAGAAGAGGTGATGGTAGTTCAGCCAGTCCATGGGAAGGGGATGAGGAGCTGGTGGAAGACTATTCCAAAAAAGCGAAGAGTTGCAGCGATATTTTGTATTAGTGGAAATGCCGCACCCGAGGGAAACTCAGGAAGCAGCCAGCAAGCTGCTCATTTGAACCAATCGATAATCCCATGATGAAAGTAATCGTCCGACAGTCAGGAATTGCTGCCCGTAAGTGGATGGATTCCACGGTGAAGAAGCAGATGCTCGCCTTGAGCCCACTGCGACAGATCGACGAAGCGAACGTGCAGATCGCGCGGGAGCCCCATGCAAGCCCGCCCTTCCGGGTGCGTGTGCATCTCGTCACGCCAGGGCCGGATATTTCCGCCGAGGCGCGCGATCACACCTTTGCGGCCGCCCTGGGCAAGGTCATCAAACGCGTGACCGAAGAGATCCGCAACCGCGCGGCTAAACGCCAGGCCCGCCGGCGGTCGGGCGCCCAACGCCTGCTGCCTCAGCACCAGGCAGCCAACCACGGAAGCAACGTCTCTTTCGCATGAATCATACGACTATCATTGAAAGTGGAACCGGCGCCGCCGTCCTCGGCAGTTGCCTGCAATTTGTCCCCGAGGAAGGCATCAACTTTGAAAGATTCGTCGAGGAGGGCGGCCGCCTCATCGCGCTGGAAGGCCGGCGCGACCTGGGTGCGACCGAGCCCGAGCTGCGGACGAAGATCGAGAGCCTGCGCGAGGCGCACCCGCGGCTGGCGCGGCAATTGGAGTTCTTCGACAAGCTCCTCGTCTGGGATACGGGCCGGTTGCCGGAGAAGACGCGGAGTGAAATCCTCTTCGCGCTCCTTTACGCGATAGCCGAGGTCGATCTCGTGCCGGATGTCTTCCCCGAAGTAGGTTACACCGATGATGCGTTGGTCTGCGAAGTCGTCTTGAGGCGACACGCGACCGCCCTCCACGAATTCTGCGCCGCCTCGGGTATCGACTGGGCGGCGGTGAGCGCGGAGATCAGCGCGTAGCGCACGGAGAGGCGATCGCGGAATGACTTGGGAGGATTAGGAGGAATAGGAAGAATAGGAAGAATAGGAAGAATAGGAGTGATGGGAATCCCATTTCTCCTATCACTCCTAGGCTTCCTATTCTTCCTATCCGCCGACGGAGCTGCCAAAAAGAAAAACGCCCCGGCCGTGAGGCCGGGGCGTTTAAAAGTAATGTTGTATCGGTCCCGTTTAGGCGGGATTGGCCGTCTTTCTTGAGAAAGCGTCCGACGCTCATCGAGCGCCGCTACAACCTCTCTGCTTAGTACCGGCGCTGGTAGCCACCGCGGTCACCACGGTCGCCGCCGCGATCGCCACGGCCACCGCCGCCGCCGCCGCCGCCACCGCCGAAGGAACGACGTCCGCCGCCGCCACCGCCGCCGCCGCTGCGTTCTTCACGCGGGCGAGCTTCGTTAACGGTGAGGGGACGGCCCTGCAGGGTCTTGCCATGGAAGATGCTGATCGCTTTCTGCGCTTCGTCCGGCGTGGCCATGGTCACGAAGGCAAAGCCGCGGCTGCGGCCAGTGAATTTATCCTGCATGAGCGCGACTTCCTGCACGGTGCCGGCTTCGGCAAAGGCATCCTGCAGATCGACTTCGGTGGTATCGAAGGAAAGATTTCCGACGTAGAGTTTGTTTGACATGATGGGTATTGGTTTCTTTTTCGCAAGTGCGGACCTCGGTGGCTGTTTCCGATTATCGGATTTCAAAACTGCCACTGAAAGTCCGCGGAGGGAATCCGCATCACGAAACAACTAGCAATCTACCAAACCTCAATGAGGTTCCGAACTTGTGTATGTTGCCGCGCAGTAGAGACGAAAAAGGCGGGCAAAGCAAGTAAATATATGAAATTTTGAGTCTACCCGAGACGGTAGACGATGCGCGCCTTATTGAGGTCGTACGGCGACATTTCGAGCTTCACGCGGTCGCCATTGGTGAGGCGGATAAAGCGTTTGCGCATCTTGCCCGAGATGTGGGCGAGCACGCTGTGTTTGTTACTGAGCTCGACGCGGAACATCGTGCCTGCGAGCACGGAAGTGATTTTGCCTTCGGTTTCAATTACATCGTCAACAGCCATATCGAGAGACACTGCGGGCGCCGTA
Source organism: Chthoniobacter flavus Ellin428 (assembly GCF_000173075.1). GTDB lineage: Bacteria > Verrucomicrobiota > Verrucomicrobiia > Chthoniobacterales > Chthoniobacteraceae > Chthoniobacter > Chthoniobacter flavus. The sequence goes on along the minus strand of NZ_ABVL01000055.1, from coordinate 1,198 downwards.
TGGGGGTGGCGCAAAGGGAGCGGACAACGCGGCTCCAAGGGTTTACGAACAGCTTTCGGAGAAGCACTCCAGGTCGGCATTTGCCGGTGAAGGGTGTGGAGCATCGCCCAGCGGGCGCGGAAAGCAAGCGCTGTTCTCGGGAACCTGCGTAATAATTCTGTGGCGAAAGGAAGGGGAAAATGCAGAGACGCAGCGCGACGGAGCCGCAACCAAAGAATTTTTAAACGCAGAGGCCGCAGAGGCGCAGAGAAGAAGTGTCGAGGGGCTGGTGGAGTAAAAAACCGCGAATGGACGCCAATGGACGCGAATCGGAAACCCATTCATCGTCCTCCTCTATTCGCGCTCATTGGCGTCCATTTGCGGTTAAAAATCTACGCAGACTGCGGGCATTTTAGCCCAAGTTCGACAGTTACGAAGTTAGTTGGGTTGATTTTGAAGGGCTTACGTTGATTAAAGGTGGTTTTTCTCCACTACATTTTCGATGATTTTCGGACGCGTGGGCAGTTTCAGGCCCAAATGAGCCAGCAGATCGGCGGCTAGCGGTTCGGGTTTGCTGACCAGGCGCAGCCGGGTTTCGCCGCGGTCACGGACGTTGAACAAGAGGTCCATGGAATGAATGGTGCCGAGTTCCTGCACCACTTGCCGAGCGGTGTCTCCCATGGCCTTGGCTTTGAGCCAGAGTTCCAAGGTGCGCCACATGACCAGCGCCAGGAAGCAGACCAGGATGTGGGCCTGCACCCGATCTTCTTTTTGATGAAAGACTGGGCGCAGTCCCAAGTCGCTCTTGCTGGTCCGAAAGGCGTCTTCGACTTCCGTCAGTTGGATATACCAGCGCCAAAGCTGGCAGGGGTCTTCTTCGGTGCAGTTGGTGCGCAGCAGATAGGCGCCATGGGCGGCTTGCGCCCATTCGGTTTTGCTCGGGTCTTCGCTGACGCGCAGTCCGACCGCGCGGCCTTTTCCCACGAGCACTTCGACTGCGAAGAGCTTTTCGGCGGCGGTATTGCGCCCAAGCCATTTGCCGATGCGCCGTTCGATCACCCGGGGTGACTTGGCCCGGCTTTTTGCGCAACGCGGCATCGATCTGCGCGAGCTTCTTGCGCAGCCGCTCTTGTTGCCCGCGCAGCATGGCCTTTTCCTTTTCACTTCCGGGCGCGGCTGCGGCAGAGGCCATAGCGTTCGCCACCTTCTTGATCGGGAT
>NZ_ABVL01000056.1 GCF_000173075.1 Chthoniobacter flavus Ellin428 | reverse complement strand
TATGCGGATGATCTGGTGATCCTCTGTCGGCCCGGAGAAGGTCGGGGTATGAAGGAGCGGCTGGCCCGCTGGCTGCAAAGTCGAGGGCTAGCCCTGAACGAAACCAAGACCCGGGTGGTGCAGAGCTGCGAGAGTGGCTTTGAGTTCCTGGGCTTTACCTTCCGCTGGCAACAATCGAAAAAGGGGACGCCGTATGTGCACACGGAACCGAGCCCTGCCGCAAAGCAGTCTCTCCGGAACCGTGTGCGTGAACTAACACGACGATCCACCACCTGGAGAGTAACCGGGCAAACTGTGCATGAGATCAACCAAGTGACCCGTGGCTGGGGCAATTACTTTGCCCTCGCCCACTACCACCGGAGCTTTCGACAATTGAATGACTTCGTTGCCCATCGGCTTCGGCAATGGCTGTGGCGCAAACACGGCAATCGCTCTGGCAAATTTAAGCACTGGACCAACCGCACTCTCTTCGACACCTACGGACTCTACGAAATGCCGATCCGCATGGCCTCATGACGCTCGAGGACAAAGGAACTCGGAAAGCCGGATGCGGGAAAACCGCCTGTCCGGTTTGATGAGGGGCGGGAGGATGCGGTCATGGGCTTTCAAGCCTCTCACTCCGTCTCCTCCCGCCTACTCTACACAGGAGGTTACAGCGACGCCGGTGCGATCATCCAAATACTCCAGCGATTGCCACAATCTATCATGGGAAATAAAGCGGTGGCCGCCCGGGTGAGTGGTTTGGAAAGCGAACTGGAGGGAGCCTTGGCGGGTGGCAAGAGAGTACCCCAACTGCCGATTTAAGATTTTAGAAAAAAAGGGATGAAAGACTTATATGACGATCGCCTTTACTCTCGCCTGGAAGCAATTCTCCCAGGAGCAAAGACGCGATTGGAAACAATCGCCGAATTAGAGATTCAGATTGCGGCGCAGTTGGCTGTGGAAATCTTGGCCACTTGTTGTCAGGCCCAAAATGTAGGGGTAATCACCGCGGGGCGGCGTGCGTTTGTGCGGATGCCTCAGAATTGGATAAACGAACATCTTCCTGAATTCGTCGACCGCGCAGTCAATTTCTCCGATGATTGGGAATATAGGAGATTTTTGGAAGTGCTTGACGGAGTCGGTTCCCCGCTCCTGGAGCAATACTGTGCCATCGGGGCTGCCTCGAATAACCCTGAAATTAGAGAGGTGGCGAACGACTTTTCAGGTAGATAGAAGAGAGTGAAAATGGGGAAGTAGGCAGTCAAATCTCGAGAGCCCGCAAATCCGCCGGCCCCGCCGGCAAAAACCTCTTTTGCCCAAACCCTCGCCGCGCGATGTTTGCAAAATGAGGTGGCGGCCTTGGTATCTCCTATCGCGGAGCGATACCTGCTGGTAGCCGTGGACTTTAGTCCACGGAAACGGCCCCCCGAGGCGCCCGTCGCGTAGCGACGTTTGCCGCAAGGATTGGAGAGGAAAGGCAGACGTCGCTACGCGACGAGGCCCGCTGGGAAGGCTTCCGTGGACTAAAGTCCACGGCTACCGGCTAGCATCGCTCCGCGATACACTCTCCCATGGAAGCCCACCCACTCAAAACGACGGTGAGGCAGCTTTGTTGAATGACCTCTATCCCTACCGGGCGGGACTAGCGAGAGGCACTTTTGCTGACGACCGTCACCTTCGCCACCGGATCGCTCTTCGTTGGTTCGACGAAGACCAGCCGATCGCCTGGTGGGAGATTGGCCTTATCATAAACGACGGTGACAACCATTTGCGCTGCCTGCTCGACATCCGTACCTCCGCCCTCCCACGGCTGGTAGAACAAACCACCCACTTTCGTTTGCCGGCATAGCGCCTCCGCCCGCGGATCGAAACGAATTTCATATTTTCGGTATTTGGCGATAGCAACCAGGACATCGTAACCAGGAACATCGTCACACTGCAGAAAGAATTTCGCGGGGTCTGGTCCGTCTGGGAAAATGACCACTTTGTCGCTCGCCGCAGGCGTGCAGGCAACCGCGCCCACCATGACGCAGAGGGCACCGGCGATACGCAGGGACAATCTTTTCATGAAATAAGGAGGCGGGGGAGGCGGCATTTTGGGACTGTCGAACGCGTTGCCGCAATTGTTTTGGCAGGTTGGCGGCTGCCGTCGATCGCGGCGGATCTGCTGGCCGGCGGCAGCCTATCCGGCGGTCTCCCTCACCGGATATCCCTGAAAGGTTCGCCCCAAGATTTCGCACAGTGGTTCGAAGTGCTTTTTGTTCTTTGAAATGACCGTGCTGTCGGACGGCGATTCATGACAAATGAGGGCGTCCCCGCATGCGAAGCAATCTGTCCCCTTGAATTTGGCTCCACGTGGCCCTTCCAGCAGTCGACGCAGGGATTTGATTCGGCGTTTGGTTTCGGAATCCGCATCGTCGATCTGGCAAAGTTCGTCCAAAAGCACGCCGAGCGAGGTGGCTTGGTTGCCCAGGTATTGATCAAGCCCGCACGCTTTCGGGGTGCCACATTCTTGCGTTGGAAGTTTTTGGTCGTAACACCCATCGCCTCGTGTTTTCGGCGCAGGCAGATCCGTCCTGCATCCGATCGCGTTGATGAGTTTTGCCTCCCTTTCCAGCTTTCTCCAGCCCCGCCGAATATGAGGCCCAAGCCAGCCCTTGAATTCTGCGAGTTGTTGGCCGGTGGTGACCTTCGCATCGATCCCTTCAAGAAGTGAGAAATAATCATCGAAGGCGCCGAGCATGACCTCACGACGATATTTTTTGAAGATCTGCTGCCCGCTGTGGGCGAATTCGTGGAGTTGCGAAAATTGCTCCATGGCCAGGGATTTGTTGTAGAGGACAAGGAGCGATCGGAAGAAGCCACGCGCGATCTCGAAAATCACATACTGGGACGTCACCTTAGCGGCCCCCGGTGGAATGGCCGCCACCACCTGTGCGCCGGTACGTTTGCTGCGGAAGATGATCTCAATCAGGGCCGTCGAATCGAGGAATGCCTCAGCCATCCGATCAAACGCTGTCTTTGGCGAACTGGAGCGGGAAGTTCAAGTCGACGCCAGCCGCTTCCATGCGGTCAAGGGCCTCATCCACTGCGTCCGTTGAAAACTGTGCATTGCGGACAACAATCTCAAAAACCTCACCGAGGGCTTCGACGATCGCCAAAGGAGTTGGCTGGGCGACGAACTGCGCGCGGGCAACGCGGAGATTGGCAACTATCTCGTCGATCTGGGGCGAGGCTCCAAGATGTCCGGTCAGCCGCCCGATGTCCGCCCAAAGCAAGGTGGCGAGATGCTCGACCTCAATCTCGTTGCCCTCCAGTTCCTTGATCGCAGCAACCTGCAGTTTTAGTCGCTCCACATCCCGGCGAAAACGAAGGGCTGGCGATCCCGCGATCCCGTAAAGCTCTTCCTCGCTGTAGGAATCGAGCCGAAAAGCGTCGTTCGTCCCGTCGGCCCGCTTCTGGACAAGATAATGGTCGAACTTCGACGTTCGGAGGGCCTCGGCAGGCACACTCCGTTGGGCCTGCGTCGACAAGAATTCCGTCAGCGGATTGCGCTGACGCGCATCCAGCATCTTTTCCAAACGGAGGCCGGTCGGAATTTCAGCTTGGGTCGGCATGGATTTCGGGACTGAGTTTTTGTAGTAATTCCGCTGCTACGCCGCTCTCAAGATTATCCAAAAGAGCCACCACGTCCAGATCCTTGCTTTTCAGGGGCTGCGTCCCATCGGATTGGACCGAAGCGGCGACGTGAGGAATATTGCGAACTGGAAGGCTGGGAACGCCAGGAATTTCGGGTGTCTGCTCGGGATACTCAATGACCGAGAATCTCGCGGTAATGAACCACGGAGCCTTCTTAAGTTCCACCTGAATCCCTTGTGCATCAAACCCCTGCAAGCCGGTTGTGAGTTTTTCGACGGACTCGAGCGGCACCAGTTTGTGCATGAGACGTTGTGCCTCATCATAGGTTTCGCAAGGCCAACCCAGAACGAGCCGGAACCGAAAGCCCGTCAAAACTTCGACATCAAATTCCTCGAAAATCGCCTGGGCAAAGGCGGCTGCTTTCTGACGAAACGCGCCCGCGTCACCGCTGAACACGCGAAGGTGCGCGACTCGAACTCCGTAAAAAAAATCTTCGGTTCCGTTTCGCGACGCGAAGGTTTTTTGGTCAACGGCGGACTCCTTGTGCAGCATGTCCGGAAAGGTTTGTAGGAGACGACGAGCGACGCGACCGGACTTATCCCAAAAAAGATAGCCGTCCGCGTAGTCGAATTCAAATTCTCGGAGCAGAGGTCTCCACATGCTCACCGATGTACAGGTTTTGTCAGAACTTACGCAAGCGCAGACGAGGGCAGCGATACGACTGCGGCCACTCAGGCTGCAAGCGCACCTTACCTTCCCGACATTGTGAAAGCGGGGACTGGAAATGGGAGCGGCGCGAGGCAGTGGAAATTGAGGGCTGCGAGAGAGGTGATATAAATATTACTCCCTCCGCTCCATGGTTTGTATTCACACTGGGTCGAACCTAGAGATGTGCTACTTCGCACAGCAAGATGCGACCGCTTTTTGACTCCGAACCGTTTCCTGACTGTAAATTCATTTTCACAAAATCCCGTCATCCACGGTTGCCAAGTCCCTCGTTCGTCGTATACCACTCGCCCCATTCATGAGATTTCCGCTCGCGTTGACGGCTAAAATTGCCGCGTACATCATCGGCAAAAAACTCAAGGGCGAGAAGAAGTTCGCCACGGTCCTTCAGTTGGAACCGCTCCACACGTGCAATCTCACTTGCACCGGTTGTGGCCGTATCCGCGAGTACTCGACTTCGCTCAAGAACGTGATGCCGCTGCAGGATTGCCTCGGAGCCGCGCAGGAGTGCGAGGCGCCGATGGTCTCGATCTGCGGTGGTGAACCGCTGATTTACCCGGAGATCGAAGCGCTGGTCACGGGCCTGCTCGCCCAGAAGCGCATCGTCTATGTCTGCACGAACGCCATGTTCATGCGGAAGAAGATGCGCGGCTACCTGGCGTCGCTCTTCGTCAAGAATCCGCCACTGGCGGAGGAGAAGCTGCAGGTGTTGCTCAGCGAGGAACTCATTTCCGCCAAGGACGCGGAGGAAGTGCGCAAGGGGCCGAAGGATGCCGCGGCGCCGGTGATCGCGCCGACGCAGTGGATGTATTGGAACGTGCACCTCGACGGCCTGGAGCGCACCCATGACCTCATCGTGGAGCGTGAAGGCGTCTTCCAGGAAGCGGTGCTGGCCATGCGCATGGCGAAGATTCTCGGCTACCAGGTGGCGACGAATACCACGGTGTACAAGGAGACCGAGGTGAAGGAGATCGAGGATCTTTTCGCGTATCTTTCGACGCTCAAACTGGATGGGCACACCATCGCGCCGGGCTACGAATACGACGCGGCCAAGGCCGACATGGTGAAGCGCCTGGGCATTGCGCCGGAGAGCTTTTTCCTGACTCGCAAGCTGACCATCGAGAAGTTCGCCAAGGTGGAGGAGTGGGGCGCCAAATATCCGATCTTCGGCACGCCGGTGTATCTGGAATTCCTGGCCGGCAAGCGCGATCTGACCTGCTCGGCCTGGGCGATCCCGACGCGCAACGTGCGCGGCTGGAAGGGCCCGTGCTATCTCATGACCGATGGTCACTACACCAGCTATCGCGAGATGCTGGAGAAGACCAATTGGGACAAGGTGGGCGTGGTCAATGGCGTGGCGCGCGATCCGCGTTGCGAGAATTGCATGATGAACTGCGGCTACGAGCCGACGGCGGCGCTGGGCCTCGAGGGCAAGCCCGGCGACACGTGGAAGACGATCAAGTTCAACTTCGGTGCGAAGCCGGTGGGCTCGCCGAATGCGGAAATTGAGGCTTTCAACGGCGTGACCGCCGGCGACGGCCATCTCACCGGCAAGAACGCGACTCCCGCGCACAAGCCGGCTGAGGCGGTGTCGTAACCGCTGGGCGGGCGTTCAGCGCTGCCTGGCGTGTGCCCTCGGTGAAATTATGGCGGTGAGCGCGAAGCGCACGAAAAAAAAGCCCGTCATCCTGAGCGGAGCGGGGAAGCATGGGCGGAGTCGAAGGACCTCTGATCTCTACGGGTTTTCGTGCGGAGCTTTTTCAATAGGCGCGTGGTCACGCGCAGGGCGTGGAAGCTCCGCCCCAAAACCCG
>NZ_ABVL01000057.1 GCF_000173075.1 Chthoniobacter flavus Ellin428 | reverse complement strand
ACATCGAACACCCAACGCCCAACATCCAATGGGCGCAGCCTCACGTGTGCTTCTTCGATGGTAGCGTCGGCGAACGATTTTCCACAAAAAAAGAGCAATCGCGGCGGTCCCTTCATTGGATGTTGGGCGTTGGGTGTTGGATGTTGGATGTTCCCATCTCCCCTTCTCTTCGCCCTCGACACCGGCCACCCTACGCCCGACATTTCCGCAGCATGAATAAGCCTGTGATTCCGGTCGAAATTCGCACCGTACTCCCGTTCAACTCGGGCCGGGCGGTTTTTATCGGCAACGAGGAAAAGGTATTCGTCATCTATGTGGACGAAAGCGTGGGCGCGGCCATTGCCATGTTCCTGAACGACACTCCCAAGGAACGCCCCCGAGCGCATGAAATGGAAAGTCGAGCGAAGAACGGGCGCGTGATGGTGTTGGAATGGGAGGAGCTCCGCGCGAAAACCCCCGGAAGTCAGAGGTTCTTCGACTCCGCCCATGCTTCCCCGCTCCGCTCAGAATGACGCGTTTTTTTTGGACGCTTCGCGCATCCGCTGCGATCACATCTCGTGAGCGTCGGCCCTGCGGAGGGATGCGCTTACACCCGCACCAGCTCCCACTCGACGGCCAGCTTCTCTTTCAATCTCAGCCACGCATAGCTCGCTGGTGCGCCGCGGTTGGGTCGGGTGATGCAACCGGGATTCAGGAAGCGCACGCCATGGATGGTCTCATCACGCGGGACATGGGTGTGGCCGTGCAGGAAAAAATCGCTGCCCTTGGGCGCGACGCGCGAGGGGATGTGCTCGAGGTGAAAGCGATGCCCGGCGAGTTCGAAATCGAGGGTGAGTGGCCAGGCGGCGCACTCGTCGCAATTGCCGCGCACGACTCGCAATTTCGGGCCGAGCACTTGCAGCGTATCGAGGATCGACGGCATGCACACGTCGCCGAGGTGCCAGATCTCATCGGCATCGGCGATGGCGGCGGAGACGTGTCCCGGCAGGCGATCATGCGTGTCGGAGATGACGGCGATCCGCATGGGAGTGGCAAAAAGTGATCAGTAATTAGTAATTAGTAATCAGTCATTCTTCACTGAATACTGAATACTGACCACTGCTTACTCCCCTACAACCGCCCCGTGGTCGCCTGCACGGCGTAGGAATTCTGCACCACGTCGCGCACGCGGTTGGCGTTGAGCACCTGGTTCGTCTGGTAATCCAGGTTCCCATCCTTGCCGATGATGGCGATGGTGATCTTCTGCTTGTCGGGCACTCCGTAGGCCGCGGCGACGCCCGGGGCCGTTGTTGGCGATGACAAACGGAATGTCCGACATGATGGGGCCGGGTTCGCCGGTGAAAGCGGCGACGAAGATGACCTGCTTGTTGGCGAACTGCTGGTAGATCGTCTTGAGGACTTTCAACTGGGCCTTGAATTCGCGGGCTCTTCGGCGACTTCGCGATGATGAGCACGACCCGGCTGACCGCGCACGCCGCGCAACGACTGGTTTTTGCCGATGCTCGGGAAGGTGAAGTCCGGGGCGAGGCGAACGATGCCGTTGGTCGGCGTCGGAACCGTAGCGTTCGGGGCCTTGGTGGTATTGGTGACGACAGCCCCCGCCGTGGCGAGGCTGGCGATGAGCAGTAAAGCGGGCAGGACGGAACGCATGGCGGGCATCAGACTTTGAGGATATCGGCTTCCTTGGCGTTGACGGCGTCGTCGATCTTCTTGGTGAAGCCGTCGGTCAGTTTCTGGATTTCCTTTTCGTAGCTCTCGAGATCGTCCTCGGTGATCTTGCCGTCCTTCTGCGCTTTCTTCAGGCCGTCGATGCCGTCGCGGCGGGCCGAGCGGATGCGCACACGCGCTTCCTCGGCCATTTGCTTGATGCCTTTGACGAGGTCCTTGCGGCGCTCTTCGGAGAGCGCGGGAATGGGCAGGCGGATGATCTTGCCGTCGACGGCGGGATTGATGCCGATCTTCGATTCCTTGATCGCTCTTTCGATATCCTTGGTGGTGCTGCCGTCGAAGGGCTGGATGACGAGGAGGCGCGGCTCAGGCGTCGTGATGAGTGCGAGCTGCTTCAGCTTCATCTGCGAGCCGTAGGCTTCGACGTCGATATTTTCGACGAGCGCAGGTGATGCCTTGCCGGTGCGGACGGCGGCAAATTCGTGCTGCATGTATTCAAAGCCCTTTTCCATAGAGGCTTCGGTTTCGAGGAGAGTTTCATCGGGATCCATGGCGAAAAATTATTCAGAGGTGACGAGCGTACCCACGGCCTTGCCGAGGACGACGCGCTTGATGTTGTCGGACTTCATCATGTCGAAAACGATAATCGGCATTTTGTTGTCCATGCAAAGGCTGAAGGCGGTGGAATCCATCACGGAAAGCCGCTTGCCGAGCGCTTCACTATAGGTGATCCGGTCGTACTTGGTCGCCTTGGGATCTTTAAAGGGATCCGCAGTGTAAATGCCATCGACCTTGGTCGCTTTCAAGATGACCTCGGCGCCGATTTCATTGGCGCGCAGGGCGGCGGTGGTGTCGGTGGAGAAGAAGGGGTTGCCGGTGCCGGCGACGAAGATGACGATTTTGCGTTCGTTGAGCTGATCAATGGCGCGCCGGCGGATAAAGGGCTCGGCGACGTTGTCCATGCGGATGGCGGTGTGGACGCGAGTGGTCATGCCCATTTGCTCGAGGGCGCTCTGCAGGGCGAGGCCATTGATGACGGTGGCCAGCATGCCCATGTAATCCGCGGTGGCGCGTTCCATACCGCGGTGGTGGGCGGAGAGGCCGCGCCAGATGTTGCCGCCGCCGATGACGACGGCGACTTCGACACCGAGTTCGTGCACTTCCTTGATCTGGGTGCAGACCTGATGGACGATCTCCGGCGAGATATTGTCCATGCTGCCGCGCGCCTTGAGCGCTTCGCCACTCAGCTTGAGGACGATGCGCTTGTATTTGGGCTTGAGACTTTTGGCGTTTTTGGAACGGGCGGTCGGCTTGGGCATCGCGCGCAGATCAAACACGAAGCGCGCGGGACTTGGGAAGGGAAAAGCGCCACGGAGAGTGCTGGAAAAAGAACAAGAGCCAAGTGGCCACCGCCCCGACGAGGCGGGACGAGTGTGGCGCCACTTGGCTCCAGGTTATGAAGCTTGGTCTTTGTTCTTAGAGCATGCTGAACGGCATGGAACGCGCCGCGACCCGGCCGTGTTCGCCTTCGACGTAGCCGCCGGCGAAATCGATGACGCACATGGCGCCGTAGGTAGCGTGGTAGCCCGTGGCCGCTCCGGCGACGTGGTAGCTGCTGCTGAAGATGTTCTTGCGGTGACCGCGGTCGCGGACGCCGTCGTCGACGATGAGGCGGATGACGATCGCGCGGGCGTCATGCACGCCGTAGTCGATGTTCTCGCCGGCCTGGCCGATCTGGCGGCCGAAGCGGGCCATGCGATCCCACGGGAGACTGCCATCGGCGCCGCGGTGGCCTCGGCCGCCGGTGGGGCCGGATTCGAGAACGTAGCTCAGCGCGCCGCGGGACATGCCGGTCGAGGGGGTGAGGGGCGGCAGCGGGCGGGCCTTTTGGAGAAAGTGGACGGCTTCGGCGACGGCGCGGTCTCCTTCTCCACCGTGAGAGTTGCCTGCCTGGCTGGCGACGATCTGGGCGTATTGCTGCGGCGCGGTCCGGGCGAGATTGATTTCGGCAAGAACCTGTTCCGATAAATCGCTGGCGTGAACGGCCAGCGGCGCAAGAGCGAGAACCAGAAGACGCGTAAGAAATTTCACAATTTCTGTAAAGCAGGGTTGATGCCAAGGAGTCATATGCCCTGCTATTGAGAAAATGGAGGAGGTTGTGACGGGGCTTTTGGAGGAACGCTCTTCGGGGTGCTGTGAAATGGATGTAAGGGATTGAAAATCAGATAGAAGCGGATGTGCGCAGGATCGATTCTGCGGTGCAAAACCGAGTGAGTGGAGCTCCTGAATTCGTATAAATACGAATACGAGTTCCGTCGATGCGGAACCTGCTTGGAGGGCGAGCCGCTCAATTTTGAGAAACCCTGCCCGATGAGTGCAAGAAAAAGCGCGCATCGGTTTCCCAATGCGCGCTTTTCTGAAGTTTACTCTGGAAAGGGTGGTCCTTAGCCGCCGACTTCCGCCTTCGCGTCAGCCGCCAGGGCGGTGGAGAGGTAGCGTTCGCCGGTGGAGCAGGCGATCGTCACGATCAGCTTGCCCTTGTTTTCCGGGCGCTTGGCCACCTGGCAGGCGGCCCAGACGTTGGCCCCGGTGCTGATACCGCAGAGGATGCCCTCTTCCTTGGCCAGACTGCGGGCGATGGCGAAGGAGTCATCGTTGGTCACCTGGATGCACTCGACGATCTGCGGGTTCCCCGCGCTGTCCTTGAGGTGCAGGTTCTTCGGAATGAAGCCGGCGCCGAGACCTTGGATCTTGTGCGGGCCGGGCTTGAGCGGCTGGCCGGCGAGGGTCTGCGAGATGACCGCTGAATCCTTGGGTTCCGCGGCAATGGCGACGAAAGACGCTTTGCGGGGCTTGAGGGCTTCGGTGACACCGGTGATGGTGCCGCCGGTGCCGACCGCTGAAACGAGGATGTCGATCTTGCCGTCGGTATCTTCCCACAGTTCCTCGGCCGTGGTCCGTTTGTGAATCTCCGGGTTGGCCGGGTTGTCGAACTGCTGGGGAATCCAGGAGTGCGGCGTGTTCTTGGCCAGCTCCTCGGCGCGGGCGATGGCCCCCTTTCATGCCTTCTGCGCCCGGGGGTGAGCACCCAGCTTGGCCGCCCGAGCATGGCGAGCAGCGTGCGGGCGCTCGAGCGAAAGCCGTCTCCGGGCATGCAGAGGATGAGCTTGTAGCCTTTCGGCGGCGGCGACGAAGGCCAGCGCGGAATGCCGGTGTTGCCCGCTGGTCGGTTCGATGATGACGGTGTCCTTATTGATCACGCCGCGCTTTTCGGCGTCCTCGATCATGGCCATGCCGATACGGTCCTTCACGCTGCCGAGCGGATTGAAGTATTCGAGCTTGAGCGCGACGGTCGTGCTGGGATCCACGCCGAGGCTGGCGGGAATCTTGTTCAGTTTCACCAGGGGGGTGCGGCCGACGGTCTCAATGATGTTGTTGTAGAGTTTACCCATAAGAATTTGTTGGCTGAAGGTTCGTCAGTGAAGGGGTGGTTTTCCTACTCCCCTAGTGGGGATAAGGCAAGATGCTTATATTTTTTACCGGCTCGGACCGAAAGAAACGCATTTTCTTTTTGAATTGCGAAGGCCGAGTGCTACCTCTCCCTCGAACCCAACCCAACCGACTTATGGCCGACCTGCTCAACGCTCAAGACATCAAATCGTGGCTCAAAAAATTGCCCAACTGGGACCACGACAAAAAGCACATCGAACGTGCCTTCGAGTTCGATGACTTTTCGCAAGCCATCGAGTTTGTGAATGGCGTGGCCGAAATCGCCGAGGAAGACGATCATCATCCGGAAATCGACATCCGCTACAGCAAAGTGACGCTGCGGCTTTCGACCCACAGCGAAGGCGGTCTGACCGACCTCGACTTCGAGGTGGCCGAGAAGATCGATACCCTCGTCGACGAATAAGCGACGAGCGCGTGATGTCCGAACCCACGCCCCTCCGCAAGATCGTCAGCGCGCTGGTCGCGCTCGCGCTTGCCGGGGCGGTGTGGTGGTTTGTGGAGTGGCGTAGTGCACCGCCTCCACCGCCCCAGGTGGAGATTCCGGGCAAATAGAGGACGATGCGAACCGTCGGTGTGCTCACGCATTCCGCTAGACGAGGCCCATCGCGGCAGCGTTTTCGAGTGCGGCGCAGCTCCGCCGCTTTGGGAGCCGACTATCGAAAAGCGGCGGAGCACCCTAAGCATTACCCACATCTTTGGTCAGTAGAGACACCGGTGAATTCGGCTGCGGCTCACTGGGAGGGGTCCTCCTCAATTTGCCCGGGATCTCCACCTGGGGCGGTGAAGGCGGTGCACTACGCCACTCCACAAACCACAACACAGCCTCGGCAAGCGCGAGCGCGACCAGCGCGCTGACGATCTTGCGGAGGGGCGTGGGTTCGGACATCACGCGCTCGTCGCTTATTCGTCGACGAGGGTATCGATCTTCTCGGCGACGTCGAAGTCAAGGTCGG
>NZ_ABVL01000058.1 GCF_000173075.1 Chthoniobacter flavus Ellin428 | reverse complement strand
TATTGTTGACCGTTCTTCTGTCTGCGATTGCGCCGCAAAAACATGCCCCAGCTTGCCCCTTTCCTCTCTGCTCCAGCAAGGCGGCGGTCTCCACTACAACATCCAATCCCTGACAACCAACCGCCTCTCCAGAAGCCAACCCAACATCCCCTCACGGAAAAAGCTTTTTATCCCTAACGACTGTCGAACTTGGGCTAAGCATTACCCACATCTCAAAAAGACTGCGGATGGGGCCCGCGAATCACGCAGATAACGCGAATGAGGAGGATTTTATTCGCGTGATTTGCGTGATTCGCAGGCACTTCTTCTCTCCGCGGGACCTTCAAAAAAGATGTGGGTAATGGTTAGCCGCCGCAAGGGCTATCAGGATCACGATACCGACTCGGCCCAGGATGCGCTTCTTTCGAGATGTCATCGGATTTGTTCTACCGATTCAGCGAGCCGTGGCGGGAAAAAGTTCATCGAATGGGGTGAATTGCGAGCGATCGAGAGCCGCAAATTCCTGAGCCGAGATGAGTCCAGAACTCCCGTCAGCAAAGGCGGCAGCGTGGGTCGACGGTGCGGTGCCGATCCACCGACGCGGAACATTGTTATAAGCCGTGTCGCAAACCACGATGACCCGATGCGATTGCGCTCCGTCGGCGGAGAGCGGAACCGTGCAGACCAGAAAATGTGCGTTCGGAAGCCAATGATTTTGCCTGAGGTCGGAGAATAGTTCCCGCTGTTCAGCTCTGACCGCGGTGAACTGAAACGAATGGTCCGGGGCCTCCATCGCGGCCGCCCGCGCGAGCGTGGCGATGTTCCGCACGCGAGCAAGCGCTGCGGAGTTTCCGCCGCAGTTTGTCGTGTATGTCGTGGAGTGGAGCCCAGAAAAGAGGGCTGCGCCGGCGGCGAGGAAGAGTACGAAGAGAACGGAGGTTCTGAGTCTCATGTTTCGATTCAGCAATCATCACCGACTCTCTCAAATGCCGCGCGGCCGGGACGACGGAAAATCGATTCGTCGGACATACAGGACATATACACCGATCTTGCCTCCTGTCGCTCGCCACTCAGAACGGCCGCGGCCCGTGGAAGGGGATGTTCCGCGGGATGTACTGTTGCCAGTTGGTCGAGCCGGGGTGCGACGAGGAATCGCCGCTATTGTTGTTGCTGCTACTCCGCGAATGAGTCGAGCCACCGGACTTTTCCTTGCTGGCAGTGCCGGAGCTCAGGCGTTTCCAGGTCGCGGGACCATTGGGATCATTCGGATCGTTGGTCACGATCTCGTCTTTGTTTCGGATCTCGTAACCAAAGTCCGCGTTGATGTGAGTCACGCTCGATTCCCGATGAATTACGCCCCCTTGGGCGGTGACCATGCCAGCATCGATGATCGGTCCACCAGCGACGCTCGAGGAATAGTGGCCATCGGCAAACTGCTCCCAATGCAGGATCATGTAGTTCGTTCCGCCCATTTTCACCTTTGTCGTCCACGTGCCCACGAGGCCGGGATCGATGATCGACCCTTGGGGCGCGGCCTCGGGCGATGGCGTGGCCACGGGAGCGGGCACCGGCGTCGTGTAAGCGATCGGCCCCGGCGCGGGCGAAGGGGCGCCTTTGAAGACCGGCGGCGGGGTGACGACGCTGAACGGCGCGGGCGCAGGTTTCGGATCCGGCTGCGGATGCGGCGTCGGCGAGATCATTTTCATGATCACCCACGCACAAAACAACACGCCCACCGCCGCCGCACTCGCGGCCATGCGCGGATAATCGAACACCATCCCCGCCGCTCGACGCACGCGATCGAGCAACGTCCCCTGTGGTATCGGCAGCGGCGGACCGCTGAGCCGCTTCGACTTCGCACCCTCGGCGTTGCCCAGCAGCGTGCGCCACGCGGCCACGCTCTGCGGGCGGTCCTTGTATTCCACGGCCAGCGCCTTATCGATCGCGCTGAGAAATTGCCCGCTGTAGCTGCTGGCATACTGCTTCGCGAGACGCGCGCACGTGTCAGTCTTCAGACGCCGCGTGGCCTCCGGCGGCTTGTCGCCGTGAATGGCGCGATACATCACGCCACCCAGTGCGTAGATGTCCGACCACGCCCCCTGCTTGCCGTCTTCGTAGTATTGTTCAAACGGCGCGTAGCCGATGGTGACGATGCTGGTCAGCAACGCGGAACGTTCATTCACCGCCTGGCGCGCGCTGCCGAAATCGAGCAGAATCGGCCGGCCATCCTCGGTGATGTAAATGTTCTCCGGCTTGATGTCGCGATGCAGAAACCCCGCGCGATGCACCTTCTCCAGCCCCGAGAGCAACGGATCGAGCAGCCCGCGTAATTCCCCTTCCGTCGGCTTGCGCCCGAGCGTGGTCAGCCACTCGGCGAGGCTGCGCCCGTCCTCATATTTGGTCACCATGTAGGCCGTGCCGTTGGCCTCGACCATCTCGTAGACGTGCACGACATTCGGATGCTCGCACGCAGCGAGCGCGCGGCCTTCATCCAGAAAGCGTTCGCGGGCCCACATCAGATTGCCCTCCTCACCCTTCGTCTTGGCGATCACCGTCGTGCCATCGAGGCGGGTGGCGATGTCGTTCGGGAGCAATTCCTTGATGGCCACGCGGCGGCCGAGCGAATGATCTTCGGCGAGATAAGTGATGCCGAAGCCGCCGGCGCCGAGGACGCCTTTAAAACGATACTTACCGAGCTGGTAGCCCGCGGGCAGGGCGAGGCGATGTTCAGAAGCGATCATGGCGCTGCGGTCGGTAGAATGTTAGGTTGCCACTACTTCCACGCCGCGACAATACGTAACTCGGCATCGCGCGGTGTGGTGAATGCGGCGGATTCCACGGCCGGAATGAGCACATAGAAAGTCGTCCCGCGGCCCACCTGCGTTTGCAGGCTGAGCACGCCATCGTGTTTCTCGACGATCGAGCGCACCGAGGCCAGGCCCAGCCCCGTGCCTTTGCCCGGCGCCTTCGTGGTGAAAAAGGACGTGCAGATTTTCTCGCGGATGTGCTCCGGAATGCCATCGCCGGTGTCGCGCACTTCGAAGAGCACATAACGCCGCGTCGTGGTGGTGTTAGGATCGCGCGGATCGGTGTGGTCGAAGCTCACATTGCTCGCGCGCAGAGTCAGCGTGCCGCCCTCGGGCATGGCGTCGCGAGCGTTGGTGCAGAGATTGAGCAG
Source organism: Chthoniobacter flavus Ellin428 (assembly GCF_000173075.1). Taxonomy (GTDB): domain Bacteria; phylum Verrucomicrobiota; class Verrucomicrobiia; order Chthoniobacterales; family Chthoniobacteraceae; genus Chthoniobacter; species Chthoniobacter flavus. The sequence continues at coordinate 2,522 of NZ_ABVL01000058.1, read as the reverse complement.
CGCTCGATGAATCTGCGTGGCGTTGCCGAGGATGCGCGGCATGTGCTTCGGCGCATCCACCCGCACGCCGATGGAACCTGGGAAAGTCGACTGCGCAACCGCACCGATTTCCTCGACGATGGCGCGCGGATCGATCTCGCCGCCCTCTTCCTCCGCCCCGCGGGAAAAGGCCAGCACGTGCCGGACTAGTTCCGCCGCGCGCACGGTGCTCTTTTTCGCGATGTCGAGGAGCGCCTGGTGATTGGTTTTGGTGAGATGGGGGCGGAAGACTTCGAGGGACATCAGAATGGGAGAGAGGAGGTTGTTGAGGTCGTGGGCCATGCGGGCCACCTGGCTGCCAAGTTCGCGGAGCCGGGCGGCTTCGCTGTCGGTGTCAGTGGCGCGCGGCCGCTCATTCCGGCGGGAAGAGAGGTCCGCGCTGGTCCGGGAGATCGAGGTGGGGTGGAGAAGGTTCATGGGCGTGAATGGATTTTTGTTCGTCCCATGGCTGTTAAGAAAACCGCCGCGAGTGTGACCGAAGCGGGCGGAAAATTTTCCGCCGAAGAACCCAGCCGATCGAAAATCAAAGAGATAAACGCCTGCGTATTAGTATATTGCGACTCAGAAGATAAGAGCGTGGCGGGCGAACCAAACCGGCGCCAGCCGGACTTGAACGCAGAGAGCGCGGAGAACGCAGAGGGCCGCAGAGGGGGGAAAAAAGGATGAGGGATGAGGGATGAGGGATGAAGTGAAGTGCACTGCGCGTTTTTTTGGAGATCGGCACTCGCTATCGGGTAACGCGCTTTTTCATCCTTCCGCCTTCATCCTTTTCTTCCTCTGCGGCCCTCTGCGTTCTCGGCGTCCTCTGCGTTTAAATGGGTAGGCCTTTGGTTGCGGCTCCGCCGCGCTGTGCCCTCTGCGTTTAAGTCCGGGCCGCCTTTTGTGGCTTTTGCGCCTCTTTGTGGCTACTCAACCATTTTAAAAAAGAATAAAGCCAGCACTCGACCAAAGGCCGTTTCCCGGCTCATATTGGCGAAACTTCCGTTTCCACTTTCTCCAGTCTTTCCGCTGCGCAGCCTCATGAGTCAGTCCGATGCAAAAGACGGTTTCCGGTTCCTGATTAGCAGTTCCCAAGGTCCACGCCCTGAGCAGCAGGATTCGGGGATTTGCCTGTCCAACGATGTCCAGGGCACCGCGCTGCTCGTGGTGGGCGATGGCGTCGGCGGGCGCAGTGGCGGACGTCTCGCTTCGCAAAAGCTCACGCAGCTTGCCACCGAGCTGTGGGAAGAGCGCAAAGGCAGCCTGGCCAAGCCCGCGGAAGATCTCGCCATGCTCTGCCAGGTCGCCCACGAGCACATCAATAGCGAAGGCTCGAAGCTCGGCATCTCGCCGCGCACCACCATCGTCGCGCTTTACCTCACGCCGAAGCAGGCCTTCTGGGTGCATTCGGGCGACAGCCGGCTCTACCATTTTCGCGAGGGTAAACTCGTGGAGCGCACCGAGGATCATTCGTTGCTGGAGATCATGGTCCAGCGCGGTGCGGTGAAGGAGGAGGACATGGGCAGCCACCCCGACCAGAACACGCTGCTGCAGTCCTTGGGCGGAGAGGAATTCGTCGCGCCGTCTTCCGGTTCGGCCGAGATCACGCCCGATGATGGTTTTCTGCTCTGCACCGATGGCTTTTGGGAACGCACCAAACCCGAGGAAATGGCCGCGCTGGTCTTCGCCGAAGCCGCCGAGGCGAAGGGGCTGCTCGCCGATGCCGTAGAGCGGGCCGTGGGTCGCAACGGACCGAAAGGTGACAACGTAACCGTGGCGGTGGCGCTGCCTGCGCGCATCGCCCTTCCGGCGCGTGCCGCGGCGGCCATGGCTGCAGCGACCGTCATGCCGGTCAAAGCCGCGCCCACCCGCGCCGCGTTGGATCGTAAGCAGAAGATCACCTTGCTCAGCGGGGCGTTCCTTTTGCTGGTCGTCACGCCGATCCTGTTTTTCTGGCCGGAGGAGAAGAAACCTAACACCGCGGCGACGCCGGCCGCGCCCGTTGCGATACCGCCCCGCGCCATTCCGGTGGAGAAATCCGCTTCCACTCCGCCGCCGCTATCGCCGCCGCAGGCACAGCCCGTTCCCGTGGAAAAACCGCCGGCGCAGGGAATACCACCTTCCCGGGAATTGCCGCTCCCCACCGATCCGCCTTCGGATAGAAGCACACCCGCCGCCGGCCCGACGCCCATCGCCGTCCCTTTGCACCCCTTCCAGCCCGAGCGCGCCAAACCCGCCGAGCCCAACAAAAACAAGCCGAAGGACTTCAGCATCCGGGATTCGTCCCTCGAAGACCGCTCCAAGCCGGCGGAGTAGCGCGATTTTCAGAGGGCGCCGAGGCCATTTCGAGGAGAAAATTGACCACGGATTTCGCGAATTTCACGGATTTCGCGGCCGTGAAATCCGCGCAACCTTTGACCGTGATGGTGAAGAAGAGAGAAATCAGAGGTCCTTCGCAGGCTCCCAAAGAACCTGTTTCGAACTGAACTCGCTCCCTTGGGAGT
>NZ_ABVL01000059.1 GCF_000173075.1 Chthoniobacter flavus Ellin428 | reverse complement strand
TGGACAGCGGGTTGATCGACTCGCTCACGGGCAATCATGTGTTCCTGTTCCTGGAGAGTGGTGCGGTGGTGGCGCGCGAAGTGCACGACCTCGGCGACCGCGGCGACGGGACCGATCGAGTTCCCTTGTCGGTGGATGGATCGGGCAACGTGACCGCGACCCTGGACCGTTCGGTGCATCAAGGTTCGGCGGACTCGCCGGTGGACAGTAACGAAGCGGTTTCGCTGACCTCCGGTTTGGTGACCTTGACGGCGACGATCACCGATGCGGACGGGGATCATCAGGCGGCGAGCATCGATCTGGGCTCGCATGTGAGCATTCATGACGATGGCCCGAGCATTACGGCGGTGGGGACAGCGACCGCGCTCAACGTGGACGAAAGCTTCCTGCCGACGGGATCGGGGACCGGTCCTGCCGGCTCGACGACCGATACGGAAGCTTTTGCCGGGGCGTTCACGCATGTGAACGGAGCCGATGGAGCAAGCGTCAGCTACGGGCTGTCGGTGAGTGCGAGTGGAGTAGATAGCGGGTTGATTGACTCGCTCACGGGCAACCACGTGTTCCTGTTCCTGGAGAGCGGTGCGGTGGTGGCGCGCGAAGGGACGACGTCGGTAACCGCGGCAACCGGGCCGGTTGAGTTCACCTTGTCGGTGGATGGATCAGGCAATGTGACCGCGACCCTCGACCGTTCGGTGCATCAAAGTTCTGCGGATTCGCCGGTGGACAGCAACGAAGCGGTCTCGCTGACCTCCGGTTTGGTCACGCTGACGGCGACGATCACGGATGCGGATGGTGATCATCAAGCGGCCAGCATCGATCTGGGCTCGCATGTGAGCATCCATGACGACGGTCCGAGTATCACGGCGGTGGGGACGGCGACCGCGCTCAACGTGGACGAAAGTTTCCTGCCGACCGGATCAGGGACGGGCCCTGCTGGCTCGACGGTGGACACGGAAGCGTTTGCCGGGGCGTTCACCCACGTGAACGGAGCGGATGGAGCAAGCGTCAGCTATGGGCTGTCGGTCAGTGCGAGTGGAGTGGACAGCGGGTTGATTGACTCGTTGACCGGCAATCATGTGTTCCTGTTCCTGGAGAGCGGTGCAGTGGTGGCGCGCGAAGGGACGACCTCGGCGACGGCGACGACGGGACCGGTTGAGTTTACCTTGTCGGTGGATGGATCGGGCAACGTGACGGCGACGCTGGATCGCTCGGTACATCAAGGTTCGGCGGACTCGCCGGTCGATAGCAACGAAGCGGTCTCGCTGACTTCCGGATTGGTCACCTTGACGGCAACGATTACCGATGCGGACGGTGATCATCAAGCAGCGAGCATCGATCTCGGCTCGCATGTGAGCATCCATGACGATGGTCCGAGCATCACGGCCGTGGGTACAGCGACCGCACTCAACGTGGACGAGAGCTTCCTGCCGACGGGATCGGGGACGGGCCCTGCGGGTTCGACGGTGGACACGGAGGCATTCGCCGGCGCGTTCACCCACGTGAACGGAGCGGATGGTGCGAGCGTCAGCTATGGACTGTCGGTGAGTTCGAGTGGAGTGGACAGCGGATTGATCGACTCGCTGAGTGGCAACCATGTATTCCTGTTCCTGGAGAGCGGTGCGGTCGTAGCGCGAGAAGGCACGACTTCGGTGACCGCGGCGACGGGACCGATCGAGTTCACCTTGTCGGTGGATGGATCAGGCAATGTGACCGCGACCCTCGACCGCTCGGTGCATCAAGGTTCGGCGGACTCGCCGGTGGACAACAACGAAGCGGTCTCGCTGACTTCCGGATTGGTCACCTTGACGGCGACAATCACCGATGCAGACGGGGATCATCAAGCGGCGAGCATCGACCTGGGTTCGCATGTGAGCATTCATGACGATGGCCCGACGATCACGGCCGTGGGTACAGCGACCGCACTCAATGTGGACGAAAGCTTCCTGCCAACGGGATCGGGGACCGGTCCTGCGGGCTCGACCGTGGACACGGAGGCATTTGCCGGAGCGTTCACCCATGTGAACGGAGCGGACGGAGCGAGCGTCAGCTATGGGCTTTCGGTGAGTTCGAGTGGAGTGGACAGCGGGTTGATTGACTCGTTGACCGGCAATCATGTGTTCCTGTTCCTGGAGAGTGGTGCGGTGGTGGCGCGCGAAGGGACGACTTCGTCGACGGCGGCAACGGGGCCGGTTGAGTTCACGCTGTCGGTGGATGGATCGGGCAACGTGACCGCGACGCTGGATCGCTCGGTGCATCAAGGTTCGGCGGATTCGCCGGTGGATAGCAACGAAGCGGTCTCGCTGACCTCCGGGTTGGTCACCTTGACGGCAACGGTCACGGATGCGGATGGGGATCATCAGGCGGCCAGCATCGATCTGGGCTCGCATGTGAGCATCCATGACGATGGACCGAGCATTACGGCGGTGGGTACAGCGACGGCACTGAACGTGGACGAGAGCTTCCTGCCGACGGGATCGGGGACCGGTCCTGCGGGCTCGACGGTGGACACGGAAGCGTTTGCCGGGGCGTTCACCCATGTGAACGGAGCGGACGGAGCGAGCGTCAGCTACGGGTTATCGGTGAGTGCGAGCGGAGTAGACAGCGGATTGATCGACTCGTTGACGGGTAACCACGTGTTTCTGTTCCTGGAGAGTGGTGCGGTGGTGGCGCGCGAGGGCACGACCTCGGTAACCGCGGCGACGGGGCCGATCGAGTTCACCTTGTCGGTGGATGGAACCGGCAACGTGACCGCGACCCTCGACCGCTCGGTACACCAGAGTTCTGCAGACTCGCCGGTGGACAGCAACGAGGCGGTCTCGCTGACCTCCGGGTTGGTCACCTTGACGGCAACGATCACCGATGCGGACGGTGATCATCAGGCGGCGAGCATCGATTTGGGCTCGCATGTGAGCATTCATGACGATGGCCCGAGCATCACGGCCGTGGGGACGGCGACGGCGCTGAACGTGGACGAAAGCTTTCTGCCGACGGGATCGGGGACGGGCCCGGCGGGTTCTACGGTGGACACGGAGGCGTTTGCCGGGGCGTTCACCCATGTGAACGGGGCCGACGGAGCGAGCATTAGCTATGGGTTATCGGTGAGTGCGAGTGGAGTAGACAGCGGGTTGATCGACTCGCTGACGGGCAATCATGTCTTCCTGTTCCTGGAGAGCGGTTCGGTCGTGGCCCGTGAAGGAACGACTTCGGCGAGCGCGGCGACGGGACCGGTTGAGTTCACCTTGTCGGTGGATGGATCGGGCAACGTGACCGCGACGTTGGACCGCTCGGTACACCAGAGTTCGGCGGACTCGCCGGTCGACAGCAGCGAAGCGGTCTCGCTGACCTCCGGGCTCGTCACCTTGACAGCGACGATCACGGATGCGGACGGTGATCATCAGGCGGCGAGCATCGATCTGGGCTCGCATGTGAGCATTCATGACGATGGTCCGAGCATCACGGCGGTGGGCACCGCGACGGCACTCAATGTGGACGAAAGCTTCCTGCCGACGGGATCGGGGACCGGTCCTGCCGGCTCGACGACCGATACGGAAGCGTTTGCCGGAGCGTTCACCCACGTGAACGGAGCGGATGGTGCGAGTATCAGCTACGGACTGTCGGTCAGCGCGAGTGGAGTGGACAGCGGGTTGATCGACTCGCTGACGGGCAATCATGTCTTCCTGTTCCTGGAGAGCGGTACGGTGGTGGCGCGCGAAGGCACGACCTCGGCAACCGCGGCGACCGGACCGATTGAGTTCACCTTGTCGGTGGATGGATCGGGTAACGTGACGGCGACGCTCGACCGCTCGGTGCATCAAAGTTCGGCGGACGCGCCGGTCGATAGCAACGAAGCCGTCTCGCTGACCTCCGGTTTGGTCACCTTGACGGCAACGATCACCGATGCGGACGGTGATCATCAGGCGGCGAGCATCGACTTGGGCTCGCATGTGAGCATCCATGACGACGGTCCGAGCATCACGGCGGTGGGGACGGCGACGGCGCTCAATGTGGACGAGAGCTTCCTGCCGACGGGGTCGGGGACCGGTCCTGCGGGCTCGACGGTGGACACGGAGGCATTTGCCGGGGCATTCACCCATGTGAACGGAGCGGATGGAGCAAGCGTCAGCTATGGGCTGTCGGTCAGTGCGAGTGGAGTGGACAGCGGGTTGATCGACTCGCTGACGGGCAACCACGTGTTCCTGTTCCTGGAGAGCGGTGCGGTCGTAGCCCGCGAGGGCACGACCTCGGTAACCGCGGCGACCGGGCCGGTTGAGTTTACCTTTTCGGTGGATGGATCGGGTAACGTGACCGCGACCCTCGACCGCTCGGTACACCAGAGTTCTGCAGACTCGCCGGTGGATAGCAACGAAGCCGTTTCGCTGACTTCCGGTTTGGTCACCTTGACGGCGACGATCACCGATGGGGATGGGGATCATCAGGCTGCGAGCATCGATCTCGGTTCGCATGTGAGCATTCATGACGATGGCCCGAGCATCACGGCGGTGGGCACAGCGACGGCGCTGAACGTGGACGAGAGTTTCCTGCCGACGGGATCGGGGACCGGTCCTGCCGGCTCGACGACCGATACGGAAGCGTTTGCTGGAGCGTTCACCCATGTGAACGGAGCCGACGGAGCGAGCGTCAGCTACGGGCTGTCAGTGAGTGCGAGCGGAGTAGACAGCGGGTTGATTGACTCGCTGACCGGCAATCATGTCTTCCTGTTCCTGGAGAGTGGCGCGGTGGTGGCGCGCGAAGGGACGACCTCGGTAACCGCGGCGACCGGACCGATTGAGTTTACCTTGTCGGTGGATGGATCGGGCAACGTGACCGCGACGCTGGATCGCTCGGTGCATCAAGGTTCGGCGGACGCGCCGGTGGACAGCAACGAAGCGGTCTCGCTGACCTCCGGTCTCGTCACGTTGACGGCAACGATTACGGATGGGGACGGTGATCATCAAGCGGCGAGCATCGATCTGGGCTCGCATGTGAGCATCCATGACGATGGTCCGAGCATCACGGCGGTGGGGACAGCGACGGCGCTCAATGTGGACGAAAGCTTCCTGCCAACGGGATCGGGGACCGGTCCTGCGGGCTCGACCGTGGACACGGAGGCATTTGCCGGAGCGTTCACCCATGTGAACGGAGCGGACGGAGCGAGCGTCAGCTATGGGCTGTCAGTCAGTTCGAGTGGAGTGGACAGCGGGTTGATCGACTCGCTCACGGGCAATCATGTGTTCCTGTTCCTGGAGAGTGGTGCGGTGGTGGCGCGCGAAGGCACGACCTCGGCGACCGCGGCGACGGGACCGATCGAGTTCACCTTGTCGGTGGATGGATCGGGCAACGTGACCGCGACCCTGGACCGTTCGGTGCATCAAGGTTCGGCGGACTCGCCGGTGGACAGTAACGAAGCGGTTTCGCTGACCTCCGGTTTGGTGACCTTGACGGCGACGATCACCGATGCGGACGGGGATCATCAGGCGGCGAGCATCGATCTGGGCTCGCATGTGAGCATTCATGACGATGGCCCGAGCATTACGGCGGTGGGGACAGCGACCGCGCTCAACGTGGACGA
>NZ_ABVL01000060.1:190-4836 GCF_000173075.1 Chthoniobacter flavus Ellin428 | reverse complement strand
CTGGGCGTCGCTCCGCGACGCAGGGCGACCTGGAGATCGCCCCTCCCAGTGAGCCGCAGCCGAATTCCCGCCGTCCCTAAACCGACAAAAAGATGTGGGTAAAGATCAGCCCAAAAGGATGGCGCTACGCCCATTGGATTCGGTCGGCGACCTGGAGATCGCCGCTCCCAGAAACATCACGCGCCTGAGCGGATGCGGAACAAATCCGCCACCACTTCCCAAAGAAAAGAGCCGCGCTGGCAGGTCCGTGTCCTTAGACCGTCTTCGGACCGACGTAGGTGGCGCTGCCAAAGCCGAGGATCGGATAGAAAATGAACGGCAGGAAAATCATCCCGACCGCAAAACCGCCCCCTTTGCCAAAAGCCCTGGCCAACGAGACAGCAACCATAATCCCAACGACGAGGCTGACGATGGGAATGATCAGCAAAATAATCCACCAGAGCGGCTTCCCGGCGATCTTGAGCATGACGATCAGATTGTAGATGGGAATGATCGCCGCCCATCCGGGCTCGCCCGCCTTGGTGAACATCTTCCACAAGCCAGCGATCATCAAGACAGCAAGAACCAAAATGATCACACCCGACAGCGGTGAACTTTCGGCGGTGTGGATTTCCGTGGTCGAATCCTGAGCGACTGCACTGGCCGCGCTAAAAACGAGACCAAGCAGAGTGATCGGAAGGGAGAGGAATTGTTTCATCGGACTGGAGGGGGCGATTGTTAGGGGGACAAGAGGTCGAATCGCGTCGCACAATGACCGACCGAGTGTTTTTGTCGAGTATAAACAACGAACAGAAAACACGGTTTTTAACAATCTCTTACCCCGCCCCTACGTCCTCTCGCCCGCCTCCAGCATCCGGGCCACTTGATTCCGGAACGGCAGGCGAATGGTCAGGGTCAGGCCGTGCCCTTCATCGCTCGCCAGGTCGATCTCGCCGCCATGCTCGCGCACGATGCGGCGCACGATGAGCAACCCGAGGCCGCTGCCACTGGCTTTGGTCGTGAAATACGGCTCGAAGATCTTGCTCATGTTCTCCGGGGAAATTCCCCCGCCCGTGTCGGCAAAGCGGATTTTGACGAACGCGTCGTCCATGTCCGTGCGAATCCGCAGCAAGCCGCCGGATTTCATCGCCTGAAAGGAATTCTTGAGGACGTTGTAGAACGCCTGCTTGAGCTGGTTGCGATCCACTTCGACCAGCGGCAGGTCGCTGCGCAGCTCATGCTCCACGAGGACATTGCGATCCTCGATTTCCGGTTGCAGAAAGGCCACCGCCTCCTGGACCAGCGCATTCACATTTTCCAGCCGCGCCTCGAGCCGCGCGGGGCGGATCGCGCCGAGGAATTGCTGCACGATGGAATCCAGCCGCGTGATCTCTTCCTTGGCCACGTCGAGCGACTTTTGCAAATCCGCCCGCGCCGCCGCCGGCACCTTGCGCAGCTTGCGCTCCATGAGCTGCAGATGGATGTGCAGGGAGTTGAGCGGATTGCCGATCTCGTGCGCCACGCCCGCCGCGAGCAAGGTCAACGCGGTGAGCTTTTCCGATTGGATCGTCTCTTCCGTCGAGCGCCGCGTCTCGGTGATGTCCCGCAGGATGACCGCGTAACCCACGCGGTCCGGCCCATCCGTGCGCGGGCGTTTCCCCGGCACGGGATCGAGGCTCAGCGGCACGATGTAGAAATTCAGGAAGCGGTGTTGCGGATAAAACACCTCCATGTCGCGCGACACCACCTCACCCGCCTCCATGAGTTTCTCCCAATCGAGCCCGCGCAGCCGTTCCGCCAGCGGCTCGCCCATGCACTCCTCGCGTTCCAGGCCGAAGAGGGTGCAGGCCGAAGTGTTCAGGTAGGAAATTCGCCCGGCCACATCCGTCACGATGACGCCTTCGTGGATGGCATTGAAGATCGTCTCCAAAAACCCTTTCTCATCGGCCAGGCGGAGCAGATAGCCCTGTACATCCTCCGGGCGCACGCGCCCGAGGCGTTCGATGAGCTTGTCGAGAAACCCGGAATTCATGCCGCCCTTGTAGCCGGGACCATGCGGCCCGGCAACAGCGAGGCTGCGGCAGGTTTCGCTCACTGGGAGCGGCCACTTCCCAGTCGCCGACCCAAAAACCGACGGCGCGGAGCGCCCTCACTGCGGTCGAATAGGAGGAATAGGAAGGATGGGAATGATAGGAGTCCTATCCCTCCTATCCACATTGGCCGCTCTGAGCATTACCCACATCTTTTTGAGGTTTAGGGACAGCGGGGAAAATCGGCTGCGGCTCACTGGGAGGGGCGACTTTCCAGTCGCCCTGCGTCGCGGAGCGACGCCCCAAAGAATGGCGCTCCGCGCGTTTGTTCCGGTCGGCGACTGGAAAGTCGCCGCTCCCAAGGGAGCGAGTTCCAGTTCGAAACCGGTTTCTTGGGGAGCGCTCCGCTCAAGGATGACACCGAGAAAAACACCATTAGAATCCCATTAAACTCCGCCCCTCTTCGTTGCACAGACGCGAAGCATCGGTACCATTTGTCATGAAAGTCCATTATCTACCGCTGGCAGTCACCGCTGCGTTGGTGATGCACGCCGCCCCGTCCGCCGTCGCGACTCCTCTCTCCCTGCGAAGCCCGGAAATCGCCGATACCTACGCCGACAATTCGCTCCTCTGGCACCAACTCCGCTGGCTGCCCAATTCCCGCGAACTCGTCGCCACCCTCACCTTCAGCAATACCGACTACATCTCCCGCGTGGAACCGCGCCACGATGAGACGTTCAACTTCCCCCTGCCCGGCGTGAAATTCGATGCCAGAACCAATACGTTTTCCGTTCCAGGAAACCCAGCCATCCCCGTCGCCGTGCTGCACGCGGACCTCATCGGCCATAGCATCGACTTGCTGCCCACCGCCCGCCTGCTCGTCACCCATCATCCCCACGGCCGCGTGACCGTGCGCCTGCTGCCCAATCAGCCCGTCTCGGGTGGGCCATTGTGGGTCGAGCGGTAGAGCATTTTCGAAGTGAGTTATCGCTCGGAATGGAGCGACAGCGCCGAAAAACAAACCCCGTCATCTGTTCAGTCGTAGCCGCAAACGAAGTAAACAAGAGGTCGCCAAGCAGGAAACCCTGGATCGGGTCGCCCTGACGGGATTGCGCCCGTCAGGGCTCCCACACCACCGGACGTGCGGTTTTCCGCATCCGGCGGTTTCACCGCGGCGTTTTAACGCGCCAGCAGGACTGATGGCATGAGGTATCCATAACGACGCAGACTTGCCACGCTGATGGCCGCTTGCAGGGCGGGACTGCCCGCCATGCACCAAGCGCCTCGACTACTGCGGGCGCTGACCCAGTGGTGGCGGGAGATACCCAGGCGCTGGAACGCATGGAGTCGTCCCTGGGCGCAGTGCCACCGCTGCCAGTAGTATTTGCGAATGTGGCGGCGGATCCATCCATCCGCCCGCTTCACCCAGCGGACTTCTTCCGCCAGAGCAAAGTGGCTGCACCAGCCGCGCACATATTGGTTCCACTCTTCCCGCATCTCCTCGTTGCCGCGATGTCGCTGGGGCCGCCAGAGAGCACGCACCTTCTCTTGGAAGCGGGCCATGCTCTTTTGGGCGATTGCAATCACCCCTCGGGCGTTGATGCTGAACCCCAACAACCGGCGTCCTGTCGTCGGTCCCGTTCCGCTCTTGGTCTGGTTGACCTTCAAGCGCAGCTTCTTTTCGATCCAGCCGATGATGCTGGCGAGGACCCGTTGCGCGGCGGCGGCACTGCCTACATAGATGTTGCAGTCGTCCGCGTAGCGCACATAGGCCAGGCCGCGCCCTTCCAGTTCCCAGTCCAAAGGGTCGAGGTAGATGTTCGCCAGCAGGGGCGAGAGCGGCCCGCCTTGCGGCGTGCCTTCCTCGTTGTCCTGCACCACTCCGTTGACCATCACCCCGGCCTTCAGATACCGACCGATCAGGGTTCTGACTCTCACGTCGCTGACCGTCTCCCGCAGCCGGTGCATCAAAAGGTTGTGGTTGACCCGGTCGAAGAACTTTTCGATGTCCAGGTCGATCACGTAGCTTTTGCCCTCCTTCACGTAGGCTTGCGCCTGCCGCACCGCGTCGTGCGTGCTGCGTCCGGGTCGAAACCCATAGCTGCGTGCACTAAAGCGCGGCTCGTAGATCGGCGTGAGCACTTGCAAAAGCAGTTGCTGCACGAAGCGATCCATCACCGTGGGGATGCCCAGATCACGTTCTCCGCCTCCAGGCTTGGGGATCTTCGTCCGGAGGACCGGACTCGGAGTATACCGACCCGCCAGCAGTTTGGCCCGGATGGCCTCCCCGTGGCGTTGCAGGTGTTCCACGAGCTCGCTGCAGCGCATCCCGTCAATGCCGGGCGCACCGTCGTTGCTCACCACTGCTTTCCATGCCGTGTGCCAATTTTCCGGGCTCACGGCTTCCTCCATCAGTTGCTCGATCATGGCTTTCTGTCGCCGGCGCTCAACCAGCTCGACTCGACCCCGCCCGACGCCGCCCGCCCCGGCTCCACCGGTTCTGCCGCGCCGTGCCCGTCCGCAGTAGTGGCCGCAGTTGCCACGCCGCGCGTTCCAGAGGTCTCTCGCCTCGCTGGTTGGCTCCTGGTTGAGCCATGTTCGTTGGTGCTTCCGCCCTTCGCTCCTCCCGACTTTCGC
>NZ_ABVL01000060.1:0-170 GCF_000173075.1 Chthoniobacter flavus Ellin428 | reverse complement strand
GCTTCGGCTGACTACTCCGCGGCTCTCACCGCAGAGTTCTCCCCGGGTAAGAACCTGAACTCTCCCTCCGCGCCGCCTGGCTCTACCTGACGTGTCTGGATGGACTTCGGACTTCGCGGTTGCTCGCACGCTCGTCGCCCACGCCCGGCCTCGCTGCCAGTTCGTTTTCC
>NZ_ABVL01000061.1 GCF_000173075.1 Chthoniobacter flavus Ellin428 | reverse complement strand
AGCCGCTTGATGAGCAGCCACAGTCCGCTGCCATCCCAATAAAGGATCTTCAACCGGGTGTGCCGCCGATTGGTGAAGACAAAGAGCGCTCCCTGGCGCAAGTCTTCGCCCAGTCGCTCGCTGACCAGCCCTTCCAATCCGCTGAAGCTCTTGCGCAAGTCCACTGGCTCCAGCGCCACGAACACCTTCAATCCTCCGGTAAAGCTCAGCATCCGCGGCTCCGTTGCGCGATCAGTGCCAGTAACTCGGCGGCCATCGCCAACTGCGCCGGCGAATGCACCATCAACCGCGCGGCGCCCGGCAGTTCAATCGATAGACCCGCGCCGTTCCCGCCAGTGCGCGTGGCCGCCTCCTCCACGACTGCTTCCCAAAGCCGGATCGGGCCGCCGCCATTCCCAGCCTCCACCGGTGCTCCAGCCAAATGGCTTCCGGCTTTGCGCCGCTTTTGCAGCCAGTTGGCAAACGTCGGATACTTGATCCCGGCCATGGCCGCAAACGCCGACGCGCTCAGCCCGCTGCCGGCAAACTCTGCCAGCAGCGCCTCCCGCCGCTCCTTCGGCACCCGCACCCGTCCGCGTCGATCCTGCTTGAGCACTTTGTCTGTCCCGGTCGTAGATGTCATCGACGCCGATGGTCTGACATCGTTGGCCATCTCCGCTAGAGGTGCTCCAGCGGACGCTTACGGCCTTCCGAGGTGTCGGAAACAATTTTTGCACAATGCAATAACTTCGTCGCTCTTCGACTTACGAATGACGCGGACCAAACATATGTCCGTCGTCTTTTCCCCGATAACGCGAACGGAATCACCGACGTGCTTCCGAACTTAAGTCCGGGCGATTGCATCGTGGTCGGAGATGCTGTTTTGCTGCCGGCGGTAGTTCACATGCCGCTACCGGAGCCTGAGCCGCATTCACGAAGCGTACGGGTCCATGCGGAATGGAAAGAACTTTGGCGTGACGTGACGTTCAAGGATGTGATCTCTCGCTGGAGGGGTGAGTGACCGACTTTGGAGTGCTTTACTGTGTGATGGTGATGATTTGTGCCCGCATGGGTGTGCCCAAATGGAGTTTGGACACGAGAAAAAGACGGATGCTTACGACCCGCTCCAGCGATTGTCGACCAGTGTGCCGGCGAAGCGGAGAAAGATCTTTTTGTTTCGATAAACGATATGCTCGTACTCTGCGCGGAGCTCGTCCGGATTATTCGTTTTCCGCAATGTGACGGTCAGCGTTTCCTTGTATTTTGCCCCCTGAGGCTCGTCTTTTCTTTGATAAACTGGCGATACAACGGTGAAAGGTTTGCCCGAAATCGGAACCTTGATCTTCTGCTCGAACCGAATGCTGGCGTCGTCGCCCAAGGTCCCCGTGTAGATGAATGAGTAAATCCAAAGCTCGGTCGTCTTGTCGTCCGCCAATCGGTTGGAAAAAATCCCCTGACTCCAGATGGCCGATGACATCCGTTCCGCGCACACGGGCCAAGTGCACATTGAAAGCGCAAGGAAGACGCACGCTATTTTCATACGCTGTGGGGGGCGCGTTGGGGATCTCTACCGCTTTCGGCCCAGGCGTTCCGCCAGGCGCTCGGCGAGGCGGCCGAGGGCGGCGCTCTTGTCCATCGGGGCGAGGTGCACGTCGAGCAGGCAGTAGCTTTCGGTGTGCTTGGCCGCGTCGTCGAGGGCGGCATCGAGTTGTTCCTCCGTTTCCACCAGGAAACCGCGGCCTCGGCCGAGGAACTCGGGCAGCTTGTGGTAGTTCCAGTGGAGCACGTCGTTGAAGGGGCCGTCGTGGATGTGGCGCTCGGTGCCGTAGCCGAAATTGTTGAGCACGATGATCACCGGGTTGAGTCCGGCGCGGACGATGGTGGAGATTTCCATCCCGGTCATCTGGAAGGCGCCATCGCCGACCAGGACCACCGGGCGCAGATCGGGCCGGGCCATTTGCGCGCCGAGCGCGGCCGGCACGGCGAAGCCCATGCTCGCATAGTAGGCCGGGCCGAGGAATTCCGTGCGATGACGGATGAGCAGATCGCTGGCCCCGAAGAGGGCGTTGCCGACGTCGGCGACGACGATGTTGCCGTCGTCGAGAAACCGGTTCACGCGCTCGAACAGGCGGGTGATCGTGACTTTCTCGCCGCCGCGTCCGGGCTGGAATTCCGCGGGCTGCGGCGGGTGCGGATGCGGCGCCGGTTCGTGCCGGCGGAGATCGGAGGAAAGCAGGCCGCGGACGAAATCCTGGAACCGCACATTCTCGAAGGTGTGATAGCGAATGGCGAGGCGCTCGCTGGTCGCGGAGATGGATTTCGCCGGGTCGAGCTTGGCGGTGAAGACGCCGAGATTGATGTCGGTCATGAAGGCGCCGAGCAGGAGCACGCAATCGCTCGACTCGACGTACTCGCGGACGTCGTCGCGGCCCATCGCGCCCTCATACACGCCGAGATATTGCGGGTGTTGTTCGGCGACCACGGATTTGCCGAGGATGGTCGCGGCCACGGGAATGCCGGTCTTTTCGACGATCTTGATCAAGTCATCCTGCATGCCGAAGCGGTGCAGTTCGACATCGGCGAGAATGACCGGGCGCCGCGCGCGGTTCAGGAGCATGGTGGCTTCATTCAGCGCCTCGGCGAGGGCATGCGGGTCGCTGGCTTCATGCAGGTCGCGGATGCGATGGTCCGGCCGTCCGGGCAGGGTGGCCATGTCGCGCGGCAGCTCGAGATAGACGGGGCGCTTATAACGCACGGCGGTGTGCAATACGCGATCGATCTCGGCAAAGGCGGTGTCGGGATCCTCCAGCGCGGCGCTGGCCACGGTGATCTGCTCGAAGACGCGCAACTGGGTATTGAAGTCGCGCACCTTGTGGTGGAGCAGGGGATTCTTCTCGCGTTCGTAGAGCCCCGGCGCGCCGCTGATGACGACGACGGGCGATTTTTCCGCGAACGCGCCGGCAATGGGATTGACCACTTTCAAGCCGCCGACGCAGTAGGTCACGCAGACGACGCCGAGGCCATTGACGCGCGCATAGCCATCGGCGGCGAAGCCGGCGCCTTGTTCGTCGCAGGTCACGACGGTCTGGATGGGACTCTTCTGAAGTTGATCGTAAAAGCCGAGGACGTAATCGCCCGGGATACCGAAGACATGACGCACACCGTGAGCTTGCAACCGTTGGATGAGATACTCGCCGATACTGGGGGCTCGATTCATAACGGTAACATACCCTAAATGGGAAGATGGGAATGGCCACAAAAAGGCACAAAAAGCACAAAACAGATGGAGGGCGACGCGAAAGGACGCTACTGACCTGATCACCATGGCTGTGAGGAGGACGATGGATGGAAATCGTTCTTTTTGCGCCTTTTGTGCCTCTTTGTGGCTAACCATTCCGTTTTTGGGCTCACTCCAGGGTGGCGGGGGAAGCCAAGGCGGGGAAGGAAATTGGGCGACCGGCCGCCAGGCTGAGTTCACGATGGGGGCGCAAAGATGGCAAAACGTGCGGCACCCCTGGGAGGGGCGATCTCCAGATCGCCCTGCGTCGCGGAGCGACGCCCATGAGGATGGCGCTGCGCGCGTTGGGCCGGTCGGCGACTGGGAAGTCGCCGCTCGTGTGCCCGGCATGGGCCTGAACTAATCAGATGAAACGAACTGATCGAAACTGATGGAAGTAATCGTAGCCGAACGACAAGGCAGCGACCGCGAGGTCGTGGCTGAAAGAAGTCGCAGGCAAAACTCCGACCGCAGGAAAACGAACTGGCAGCGAGGCCGGGCGTGGGCGACGAGCGTGCGAGCAACCGCGAAGTCCGAAGTCCATCCAGACACGTCAGGTAGAGCCAGGCGGCGCGGAGGGAGAGTTCAGGTTCTTACCCGGGGAGAACTCTGCGGTGAGAGCCGCGGAGTAGTCAGCCGAAGCCGTAGTAGCGAAGAGGCCGGGGAAAGTCGGGAGGAGCGAAGGGCGGAAGCACCAACGAACATGGCTCAACCAGGAGCCAACCAGCGAGGCGAGAGACCTCTGGAACGCGCGGCGTGGCAACTGCGGCCAACTACTGCGGACGGGCACGGCGCGGCAGAACCGGTGGAGCCGGGGCGGGCGGCGTCGGGCGGGGTCGAGTCGAGCTGGTTGAGCGCCGGCGACAGAAAGCCATGATCGAGCAACTGATGGAGGAAGCCGTGAGCCCGGAAAATTGGCACACGGCATGGAAAGCAGTGGTGAGCAACGGCGGTGCGCCCGGCATTGACGGGATGCGCTGCAGCGAGCTCGTGGAACACCTGCAACGCCACGGGGAGGCCATTCGGGCCAAACTGCTGGCGGGTCGGTATACTCCGAGTCCGGTCCTCCGGACGAAGATCCCCAAGCCTGGAGGCGGAGAACGCGATCTGGGCATCCCCACGGTGCTGGATCGTTTCGTGCAGCAACTGCTTTTGCAAGTGCTCACGCCGATCTACGAGCCGCGCTTAGTGCG
>NZ_ABVL01000062.1 GCF_000173075.1 Chthoniobacter flavus Ellin428 | reverse complement strand
TACCATCCACGGCGACGGCGACACGTTCGACTGGCAAGCGATTCCCGCAGACACACCTTACTACCTCACGCCCGAAGGACGCGCCGCACACGAACGCTTCCTCGACTTCAAGAACGGCTCGTGTTGCAAGCGCCGTCCAAACTTTTTGGTCCGCTTTTTTCAACGCATTTTCCGCAATGACCGCAATGCCTAACCATGCGCTGCAGCGAACCGCTCCGCACGTCACGGCGGCTGCTTCCGGCCTCCGCCTTTCCCCCACGGTGCAGCCGCCGCGCCGTGCTCCGCGGTCGCTGAGCTTGGGGGCGTTAGGCGACTGCCATGCGTGAGCGCAAAACTGTCATCTACGATTCGAAGCAACACAGCATTGTGAGCATCATTGAGTTGCACAAGCGAGGCGAGGAACTGCTCTGCCGTTGGTGCCACTCTCCGCTTATCATCGCCCTTACTCACGAAGAGGCGAACAAGCACAAGGTTCATCCAGGCGTTTTCTGTTCGCGGAACCGAAAGCACCTGACTATTCTCGCTGAGCTCAGCGACTAAGCTTCTCTCTTTTCCATGCGCGATTCCGCTCACGAAATCAAATCGCCTAACCAAGCGCTGCAGCGAACGGGCCGGGAACTCGCTCCTGCGTTCGGCGCGCCTACGGGCCCGTCGCTGAGCTTGGGGGCGTTAGGCCACTTTCCACGCTCATGCCACTAAGCAGCATTGTTGTCATCATCCTTCGCCTATTCGCCCTGTATGGGCTTTTTTGGGCTCTCCCACTGTTCGCTTCTGCCGCAATGACTCCGCTGGGCCACGAGCGTTCACTGTCCATTGTTCTGGCACCCTATGCTCCCGCTGTGCTCTTGGTCATCTTCGCAACCGGGCTCTGGATTCTTGCGCGCGCCATCGGTCGCCTTGTCAGCCGTGGAGCAGATACGAGCGTGAGCATCGGCGGCCTCACTCGCACCGATCTGTATAGCTTCGCATTCGTGTTCCTGGGACTCTATTTTATCCTGTCCTCGTTCGCGGATGTCATTAACTGGATTCACTATTTCGTCACGGTTTCCCACAATGATCCTGCACGTGATCCGCACGTTGAGAACCTCTACCAGCTTACTCGTCCATGTTTAACGTTCGTTGCCGGACTTGTTTCGCTGATCGGTGCGCCGCACTGGACGAAGAAACTCGTAAGCCATGACCAAAAAACCCAAGTGGCCTAACCATGCGCTGCAGCGAACTGCTCCGGGCCGTCATGCCTGCTGCTCCTCAAGGAACCCGCCGCGCAGCAGTCACGCCGTCCCTCCGCAGTCGCTGAGCTTGGGGTCGTTAGGCGACTCCACGTCCTTCGCATGAGCCTCGCTGAACAAGTGCTAGAACTTTTCCGCGGCTTCCCGTTTGGGGCACCGGCAACGCTCGAGGAGATACAGCGCGCGGAGCAGGATCTCGGCGAGTCACTCAGTCCCACACTGCGTGACCTTTATCTCAGCTTTAACGGATTTTGTGGCCCGACAAATGCCCGCTTTTTCTGGCCACTTTTCGGACCAGAGGGACTTGTTCGTTCCAACCAGGTCCTCCGTAGCCGCGAGGAATTACCACATGAGTTTGTATCATCCTGCGTCTTTTTCGGAGACGGTGGTGTCGGTCCAATGTGGGCCGTAAAGCTTGAGACGCCGGACACCGTCATTTTATGGGACGCCCGATGGGGAAAAGAATACGAGGTCGTCGGCAAAACTCCACTCGACGCCTGGAGCCAAGGGAAGAGCGACTACGACGAAATTGCAGATGAACCAGTCGCCTAACAATGCGCTGCAGCGAACCGCCTCCCATCCGGGAGTGGAGGTCTTTGGTAATTCGACCGCCGCAGGAGTCGCGCCTGTCACGCCGCCTGCAACCACCTGCGCCCCGGCAGGCCGCGCGCCATGCACGGCTCCTGCTCGCTCCCTTTCCGTGTCAGCGGGTGTGGGCTCCCGGAGGCGGTCGCTGAGCTTGGGGGCGTTAGGCGTCGCTACCGTCTCGTTTGAACGATAGTCCAACAAACACTTTGAATGCCACGCGATGACTTCCAGCACCGAGCACCTGAGAACGTCCCCGGCAAGTATTATGTGTCTGACCAGTGCATGGACTGCGACCTCTGCCGCGAGACGGCACCCACGGTCTTCGCCCGCCATGCGCCCGGCGGCTATTCCTATGTCCGCAAGCAACCGGAGACGGCCAAGGAGGAGTCATTGGTGCGCGAGTGTGTCGAGGGTTGCTGCGTTTCTACCATCCACGGCGACGGCGACACGTTCGACTGGCAAGCGATTCCCGCAGACACACCTTACTACCTCACGCCCGAAGGACGCGCCGCACACGAACGCTTCCTCGACTTCAAGAACGGCTCGTGTTGCAAGCGCCGTCCAAACTTTTTGGTCCGCTTTTTTCAACGCATTTTCCGCAATGACCGCAATGCCTAACCATGCGCTGCAGCGAACCGCTCCGCACGTCACGGCGGCTGCTTCCGGCCTCCGCCTTTCCCCCACGGTGCAGCCGCCGCGCCGTGCTCCGCGGTCGCTGAGCTTGGGGGCGTTAGGCGACTGCCATGCGTGAGCGCAAAACTGTCATCTACGATTCGAAGCAACACAGCATTGTGAGCATCATTGAGTTGCACAAGCGAGGCGAGGAACTGCTCTGCCGTTGGTGCCACTCTCCGCTTATCATCGCCCTTACTCACGAAGAGGCGAACAAGCACAAGGTTCATCCAGGCGTTTTCTGTTCGCGGAACCGAAAGCACCTGACTATTCTCGCTGAGCTCAGCGACTAAGCTTCTCTCTTTTCCATGCGCGATTCCGCTCACGAAATCAAATCGCCTAACCAAGCGCTGCAGCGAACGGGCCGGGAACTCGCTCCTGCGTTCGGCGCGCCTACGGGCCCGTCGCTGAGCTTGGGGGCGTTAGGCCACTTTCCACGCTCATGCCACTAAGCAGCATTGTTG